>NZ_OZ244708.1:0-1252500 GCF_965218915.1 Novosphingopyxis sp.
CTGGCGATCGATTCGAACGGACCTTTCAGGAAGCGCCCCTTGGTTACGAACAGGATCAGCCAGATCAGGAACAGCGCCAGCGCGAGGACGAGCAGCGCGCGGAAGGCGATCCGCCAGGGCTTCGGACGGTTTTCCAGAAACCGGGGCGCCCAGATGCCGCGCATCCGGCTGCCCGCCGCATTGCGGACCGCGCTCATATTCAAGACGCTTCTCCCGGCAAGGCCATACGCACATACTCCTGCCCTGTTGCGTAGCGCACGCTTATAGGGGCGATCGAGACGGTTGCAAACGAGACGGTTGCAAACGAGACGGTTGCAAATCCCGCGCCATGCGGCTAGACGCCGCCGCTTCGACTACGGGACGGGCTGGCCGGTTAGGGCTGCCACGTTCGTCCGCAAACGGAAAGGCCGGCTCTGGAAGCTTCGCGCCATTCCCCCTTACCCGAGGAGACCGAAATGCCCAAGCTGAAGACCAAGAGCGGCGTCAAGAAACGCTTCAAGATCACCGCTACCGGCAAGATCAAGCACGGCGTGGCCGGCAAGCGCCACCGCTTGATCAGCCACAACGCCAAATATATCCGCCAGAACCGCGGCACCACCGTCCTTTCGGATCCCGATACGCGCACGGTCAAGAAATGGGCGCCGTACGGGCTGAACTGAGCTCCGGCGACCTGATCACTACTTTTCTGAAGGAATAATTCATGGCACGTGTCAAACGCGGCGTAACCACGCGCGCAAAGCATAAGCGCACATTGAAAGCGGCGAAGGGCTATTATGGCCGCCGCAAGAATACCATCCGCATCGCCAAGCAGGCGGTCGAAAAGGCCGGGCAGTATGCTTACCGCGACCGAAAGGTTAAGAAGCGCACGTTCCGCGGCCTGTGGATCCAGCGCATCAACGCGGCCGTCCGCATGGAGGGCATCACCTATTCGCAGTTCATGCACGGGCTGAAGCTGTCCGGCGTCGAACTCGACCGCAAGGTGCTCGCCGATCTGGCGATGAACGAGACCGAAGCATTCGGCGTGATCGTCAAGCAGGCCAAGCAGGCCCTTCCGAACTGAAGGGTCTGAGCCTGCCCCGGACCCGATCCGGGGCGCTTCCGGCCGACTGATCGACTATCTATCGACACAGAAGGAAGCGCCGCCCCAACGGGTTCGGCGCTTTTTTCTTGAGCGCAATTCCTTTAGCGAGACCCCATGAGCGACATCGAAGAGCTGAAACAGCGCTATCTGGATGAAACCGCGGCTGCGCCCGATCTGGACGCGCTGGAGGCGGTGCGCGTGGCCGCGCTGGGCAAGAAGGGCGCGATCAGCGAGCAGTTGAAGACGCTTGGGCGAATGTCGCCGGAGGAGCGTCAGGCGCAAGGCCCGATCATCCAGGGCGCGCGCGCCGCGGTGGCGGACGCGATGCAAGCGCGCAAGGAAGCGCTCGAACGCGCCGCGCTCGACGCGCGGCTCGCCGGCGAACGCATCGACATGAGCCTGCCCGCGCCCGAGCGCCCCGAGGGCAGCGTGCATCCGGTGAGCCAGGTAATGGATGAGCTGGCCGAAATCTTCGCCGACCTCGGTTTCGCCGTCGCCACCGGACCGGAGATCGAGACCGACTGGTATAATTTCACCGCGCTCAACATTCCCGAGTCCCACCCCGCCCGCGCCGAACACGATACCTTCTATACCGCCGAGAACGGACTCGACGGCGGCCCGATGGTGTTGCGCACGCACACCAGCCCGGTGCAAATCCGCACGATGATGGCGCAAAGGCCCCCGATCCGCATCATCGCGCCTGGCCGCACCTATCGCTCGGACAGCGACGCGACGCACACGCCGATGTTCCATCAGGTCGAGGGGCTGGTGATCGATCGCGGCGTGCATATGGGCCATCTCAAATGGACGCTGGAAACCTTCGTGAAGGCGTTTTTCGAGCGCGACGACATCGTGCTGCGCCTGCGCCCCAGCTACTTTCCGTTCACCGAGCCCTCGGCCGAAGTCGATGTCGGCTTCTCGCTGGAGAACGGCAAGCGCGTGATCGGCGGCGATCCGGCCGGCCCCGATGGCGGCTGGCTGGAAATCCTCGGCTCCGGCATGGTCCATCCCAAGGTGATATCCGCCTGCGGCCTCGACCCGGACGAATATCAGGGCTTCGCCTTCGGCTGCGGGATCGACCGGCTGGCGATGCTCAAATATGGCATGGACGATCTGCGCGCCTTTTTCGACGGCGATCTGCGCTGGCTGAAACATTACGGCTTTTCCGCGCTCGACATCCCCACGCTGAGCGAGGGAGTGGGCGCGTGACTTTCCCAGCTATTTGCGCTCCTGCGAAGGCAGGAGCCCATCATGGACCCTCACCTGCTGGGCTCCTGCCTTGGGTCCCACCGAAGTATTACTTCGGTGGGTGCCCTTCGCAGGAGCACGCTGTCCTGATTCATGGTGATCCGTCATGAAATTCACTTTGAACTGGCTCAAGGAGCATCTGGACACAGATGCCGACCTCAAGACCATCACCGACACCCTCACCGCCATCGGCCATGAGCTGGAGGGGGTGGAAAACCCCGCCGAGGCCCTGCGCGATTTTCGCGTGGCCGAGGTGGTCGAGGCCAAGCCGCATCCCAATGCCGACAAACTGCAATTGCTCAGCGTCGATGCCGGGACCGGCGAGCCGTGGCAGGTCGTCTGCGGCGCGCCCAATGCGCGCGCGGGGATGAAGGGCGTGTTCGCCCCGCCCGGCGTCTATGTGCCCGGTGCCGGATTCGAATTGAACGCCGCCAATATCCGTGGAATTGAGAGCTTCGGCATGATGTGCTCCGAGCGCGAGCTGGAGATATCGGACGAGCATGAGGGCATCATCGAGCTGCCCGCCGACGCGCCGACGGGCGCCGCCTATCCCGATTATGCCGGGCTCGACGATCCGGTGATCGACGTCGCGATCACGCCCAACCGGCAGGACTGCATGGGCGTGCGCGGCATCGCGCGCGATCTGGCGGCGGCGGGCATGGGCACGCTGCGCCCGCTGGGTCAGGTCTACCGCATGCCGGACGGCGGTATCGCGGGCGAAGGGGCTGGCCCCGAGGTGCGCACCGACGATCCCGAGGGCTGCCCCGCTTTCTACGCCCGTACCGTGCGCGGCGCAACCAATGGCAGCGCCCCGGCCTGGATGGCGCAGAAGCTCGCCGCGATCGGCCAGAAGCCGATTTCGGCGCTGGTCGACATCACCAATTTCCTGATGATCGATCTCGGGCGGCCGCTGCATGTCTATGACGCGGCCAAGCTGTCCGGGCCGCTGGCGGCGCGCAAGGCCAGGCCGGGCGAACAGCTGGTCGCGCTCAACGGCAAGACCTACACGCTCGACGAAACGATGACGGTGATCGCCGACGACGGCGGCGTGCACGATATCGGCGGCATCATGGGCGGCGAGGACAGCGGCGCGTCGGACAGCACCACCGATGTGCTGATCGAATGCGCCTGGTTCACGCCGGAGAATATCGCGCGCACCGGGCAGAAACTGGCGCTCACCAGCGACGCGCGCCAGCGCTTCGAACGCGGCGTCGACCCCGCCTTCCTCGACGAGGGACTGGCGATCGCCACCTGGCTGGTGACCGAACATTGCGGCGGAAGCCCGAGCGAGGTGACGCGCGCAGGGCAGCCGCCCCTGAAAGCGCGTAGCATTGGCTACGATCCGGCCTATTGCGAGCGGCTTGGCGGCATTGCGGTCGATAGACAGCGCCAAGTCGAGATACTCGAAAGCCTCGGTTTCCAAATCGCTCGTCATTCCCGCGAAGGCGGGAACCCATCACCCGATATCGCTGAACCGGAACGGCAGGAGATGGGTCCCGGCCTCCGCGGGGATGACGAAACAGGAAATATAGGGAACACCTCCGGGTATTTGCATCAGCCTGTGACCATCACCGTTCCCAGCTGGCGGCGCGACGTCGAAGGGCCGGCCGACATCGTCGAGGAGGTGGTGCGCATCGTCGGGCTCGATCAACTGCCCTCCACCCCGTTGCCCCGCGCGCCGGGCGTCGCCGCCCCCACCGCCTCACCAAGCCAAAAACTCGAACGCCGCCTGAAACGCCTCGCCGCCGCGCGCGGGCTGAACGAAGCGGTGAACTGGTCGTTCATCAGCGAGCGCGAGGCCGCCCCGTTTGGCGGCGGCGCGTGGGCAGTCGCCAATCCGATCAGCGAAGATCTCAAGATCATGCGGCCGTCCTTGTTGCCCGGCCTGCTATCGGCGGCGAAGCGCAACATGGATCGTTCGGCGGACAGCGTGCGGCTGTTCGAAGTTGGGCGGCGCTACTTTCGGGGCGCTGACGGCGCCAGCGACGAGCGCGCCACGTTCGGCCTGCTGCTCGCCGGTCAACGCACCCCGCGCGATTGGCAGGCGGGCAAGGCGGCCTCCTTCAACCCGTTCGATGCCAAATCCGAGGTTCTGGCGCTGCTGGGTGCGGCGGGCGTCGACACGCTGAAGCTGATGGAGATGGGAGAGGCCGGAGAACATTATCATCCCGGCCAGTCGGGCACGCTGCGCCTCGGCCCGAAGACCATCCTCGCCGCCTATGGCACGCTGCACCCGGCGGTGACCAAGGCGTTCGGGTTGAAGGGTGCGGGTGTCGCCGCAGAGCTGTTCCTCGATGCGATCCCGCTAAAGGCCAAATCCGGTCACATGCGCGCCGCCTACGCCCCGCCCGCGCAGCAGCCGGTGACACGCGATTTCGCGTTTCTGATCGATGCCGACAAGTCCGCGGGCGATCTCGTCCGCGCCATCCGCGGCGCCGACAAGAAGCATATCGTCGCCGCGCGGGCATTCGACCGGTTCGATGGTGCCGGCGTGCCCGAGGGCAAGCTAAGCCTCGCGATCGAGGTCATGCTGCAGCCCGGCGAGCAGAGCTTTACCGAAGAGGAGCTGACCGCGATCTCCGACAAGGTGGTGGCCGCTGCCGCCAAGCAGGGCGGCGAACTGCGCGGCTGACCCCCCTCCCGCTTGCGGGAGGGGCTGGGGGTGGGCATAGCGCTCACCTATCAATCCCACCCCCGACCCCTCCCGCAAGCGGGAGGGGAGTAGGACATCATGACCTCCACCCCCACCTCCAATCGCCGCACGTTCGCGATCATCTCGCACCCCGACGCCGGCAAGACCACGCTGACCGAAAAGCTGCTGCTGCAGGGCGGCGCGATCCATCTGGCGGGCGAAGTCAAGGCGCGCGGAGCGGCCCGGCGCGCGCGCTCCGACTGGATGAAGATCGAGCAGCAGCGCGGCATCTCGGTCACCAGCTCGGTGATGACGTTCGAGAGGCCGGACGCGGACGGCCATATCATCACCTACAACCTGCTCGATACGCCGGGTCATGAGGATTTTTCCGAGGACACCTACCGCACGCTGACCGCGGTGGACTCCGCGATCATGGTGATCGACGCGGCCAAGGGCATCGAGCCGCAGACGCGCAAATTGTTCGAGGTCTGCCGCCTGCGTTCCGTTCCCATTTTCACCTTCGTCAACAAGGTGGACCGTGAGGGGCGCGATCCGTTCGAGCTGCTCGACGAGGTAGCCGACATGCTGGCGCTCGATGTTACGCCCATGAGCTGGCCGGCGGGCATGGGCGGCCTGTTCGAGGGCGTCTATGATCTGGAGCGCGATCGGCTGGCGATGCCGAGCGGACCGTCCAGGGAATATGAGGGCAAGGCCGCGGAGTTTTCCGGGCTGGACGATCCGAAGCTCGACGAGACGATCGAGCGCGCCGCACAGTTCCGCGAGGAGGCGCAGCTGGCCGCCGCTGGTTATGCCGATTTTGATCTGGAGGCCTATCGCAACGGCGACCTGACCCCCGTCTATTTTGGAAGCGCTTTGAAAAATTTCGGCGTGACCGAGCTGATCGAGGCGATCGCCCGCTACGCCCCGCCGCCGCGCCCGCAGCCGTCCGAACAGGGCGTGATCGGCCCGGAAACGGATGAGGTCAGCGGCTTCGTCTTCAAGGTGCAGGCCAATATGGACCCGCAGCACCGCGACCGGATCGCGTTCATGCGGCTGTGCTCCGGCACGTTCAGGCGCGGCATGAAACTGACCCCCTCGGGCCTGGGCAAGCCGATCGCGGTGCATTCGCCGATCCTGTTCTTCGCGCAGGACCGCGAGATCGCCGACACCGCCGAGCCCGGCGACATCATCGGCATCCCCAATCACGGCACGCTGCGCGTGGGCGACACGCTCAGCGAAAAAAACGAGATCCGCTTCACCGGCCTGCCGAATTTCGCGCCCGAAATTCTGCGCCGCGTGCAGCTGAAGGACCCGACGAAAACGAAGCAGCTGCGCAAGGCGCTCGACGATCTGTCCGAGGAGGGCGTGATCCAGGTGTTCTATCCGGAGATCGGCGCCAACCACATCGTCGGCGTCGTCGGCCAATTGCAGCTCGAGGTGCTCATCGCCCGGCTGGAGGCGGAATATAAGGTGGAGGCCGCGCTCGAACCCGCACCGTTCGATACCGCGCGCTGGCTGATCGGCGACGAGGACAGAATCGAGGCGTTCAAGCGCATCAATCAGGGCAGCCTTGCCAGCGACCGCGACGGCAATGCGGTGTTCCTGGCCAGATCGACGTGGGACGTGGGCTATCAGGAAGAGAAGAACCCGGACCTGAAGTTCAGCGCGACCAAGGAGCGGTAGGTCCGGCCCAACGCTCCCCGGATACGCACGATCAGAATTTGATCCCGGCCGTTACGAACACCTGCCGCGGATTGCCGTAATAAGCGGTGAGTACGCCTTCATTGCCCAAGGTGGAGGTGTAGGGGCTGCCCGTGTTGGCGTTAGGGATGAACGCGCCCGTGTCGGGGTTCTGGGCGAGGAAATTATAGCCCGACACGATGTAGCGCTTGTCGAACAGGTTGCGCCCGTGAACGCCCAGCGTGAACCGATCGCCCGGGGCGTGCCACACCAGATTGGCGTCGAACAGCGTGTAGCCCGGCTGATCGAGCAGCGCGTTGCGCAGCTCGAACTGCTGGGTGCGGCTGCGATAGGCGGCGGTGCCGCTGGCATCGACATTGCCGTCGCCGATCGGCACCGATAGCGCCACGGTGCCGCTCGCGGTCCATTCGGGCGTGTTCTGGAAGGCGCGCTCGTCCGCCACGTCGATGCCGCGCGCATCGATGAACTGCAGATATTTGGCATCGAGATAACCGGCGGTGCCCGACAGGGTGAAGCGGCTGCTCGGTCCAGCGAAATCGCGCGCGATCACGGCGTTGCCCTCAAACTCCACGCCCTGGATGCGGGCGCGGCCGGCGTTGGTGGTGATGCCGATAAAGGTCTGCCCACCTGTCGTCGGATCGGTTGCCCCGACCGATCCCGGGATTTGCACATCGGTATAATCAGACCGGAAGGCGGCAATGCCGACGTTGATGCGGCGGTCGAGGAAGGAACCCTTGTAACCGACTTCGTAGCTGTCGACCGTCTCGGGGTCGAAAGTGAAGAAATTGTAGATTTCGTCATAGCTGCGCGTGCCGTCTCCGTTGGTGTCCGGCGCCGAGGTGCCCACCCCGCGCGGATCGAAGCCGCCGCCCTTGAAGCCCTTGGAATAGCTGGCGTAGAACAGATGGTCTTGGCTCGGTTTGAAGCTGACCGAGGCGCGCGGGGTGAAGCGCTTGAAATTGCGCGTCCCGTCGAAATCCGTCTGTTGCACGAGCAGCGCCCCCGCGCCGCCGAAAAAGGGCGATCCGCCGCCGATATAGACCGCGCGATTGATCAAGGAATGGCGCTCGTCCCAGGTGTAGCGCCCGCCCACCGACACGCTGAATTGCGGGGTGATGTCATAGGTCGCATCGGCGAACACCGCATAGGTTTCGGTGTCGACATCGCCAAAGGTCAGCGCCGTCACCGTGCCCGGAAGGCGCACGTCGAACACGGTGCGCGCGCTGGCATCGAGATAATAGAAGCCGATCAGGCCGTTGAGACCGCCGACGTTGAACAGCGCCTGCGCTTCCTGGCTGAACTGCTTGTTGTTGTAAAAGGCCGGCACGTCGAGATCGACCGCGGGCAGCGCGTCGAAATCGATTGGTGTGCCGCTGTCGTCCTTGCGCCAGCCGGTGATGCTGCGCAGCGTCAGCCAGTCGCTCGCCTCGAGCTCGGCAAACAGCGAGCCGCCATATGCGGTTACGTCCTGCCTGGGATCGTTCAGACCGCCGCGTGTATCGTAAACGTCGTCGAGCGGCTGGATTCCGCTGAAGAGCCCCGGGATCAGCCGGTGCCCGCCGCGCGCATGGCTGTTGTCGTCGGTATAATCGCCCGACAGGCGCACGAACAGCGGCCCGCGATCATATTCGATGGTGCCGCGCACGGCGCGGATCTGCTTGTCGTAATTCTCCTCGCCGGTGGTGAGGTTGGTGCCGAAACCCTCGCGCGACAGCACCGCGCCGCCGCCGCCAATGGCGAACCCGCTGTCGCCGATCGGCATGGCGAAGCTGGCGGTGATATCGGCCTGGTCGTAGGTCCCATAGGTCGCACGCAGGCTGAGCCGCGGCGTATCGCCCAGCCGCCGCGTCACATATTTGATCGCGCCGCCGATGGTGTTGCGACCGTACAGCGTACCCTGCGGCCCGCGCAGCACTTCGATCCGCTCGACATCGTAGATATCGAGCACCGCGCCCTGCGGCCGGTTGAGATAGATATCGTCGAGATAGATGCCCACGCCCGCCTCGAACCCGGCGACCGGGTCCTGCTGGCCGACGCCGCGGATGAACGCGGTGAGCGTGGAGTTGGTCCCGCGCGACGCTTCCAGCGTGACGCTGGGCGTGGTCTGCGCGATATCGGTGATGTCGAGCGCGCCGGACTGCTCGAGCTGCTCCCCCGAATAGGCGGTGATGGCGATCGGCACGTCCTGCAGCCGCTCCTCGCGGCGACGCGCGGTGACGATGATGACGTTGCCCGGATCGACCGCGTTCTCGGCCTCTTCCTGCGGCGCGGAAGATGCGGAGACAGCCTGTTCGTCGGCGGTCTGCGCCAGAGCGGGCGCTGCAGAAAGGCCGGCAAATGCTGCGCCGGAGAATAACACAGCGCGCCACTGAGCTGTCGAAAAAGGTGCTGTCGATAGAGCCATCGGATATCCCCTCACTGAATTTGGTCGGACGGCCCATCCCGTCTTTGTAAGATGGTCAATAATGAAAGTTGAACCATCTTTCAACTACCGATATGCATGGCCGCGCAGGTGTGAAAGGATCATGCAGCAGGACCGCCTTCTAATGACGGCGCGAAACACCGGAGGGGACAGTCATGGACGGGCAGATCGAGACGGGCGGCGACGCCAAGCAGCCGCGCACCGAGCGAGGACGGCGCACCCAGCGCAAGCTGCTCGACGCGGCCGCCGGGGAATTCGCCGAAAAGGGCTTCCACGAGGCGTCGATCAGCTCGATCACCCGGGCAGCGGGCACCGCGCTGGGCAGCTTCTATACCTATTTCGATTCGAAGGATGCGATCTTCCGCGCCTTGGTGCGCGACATGTCTCACCGGGTCGGCCATCACGCCGCCGAGGCGATCGGCGGGGAGACCGGCGCGCTCGCGATCGAGCGGCTAGCGCTGCGCAGCTTCCTCGAATTCGCCCGCGAACATAAGGAAATCTACCGCATCATCGACGAGGCCGAGTTCGTCGACCCGGCCAGCTACCGGCGCCATTACGAGACCATCGCCCACCGCATCGAGGGGCGCCTGCGCGCCGGCGCCGAAACGGGTGAACTTCGCGCCGACATGGGCGAACTTCACGCCTGGGCGATCATGGGGATGAACGTGTTCCTGGGCCTGCGCTACGTCGTCTGGGGCGAAGACGGCGATCCCGCCGCGCTGTCACGGATCGCGAACCGCCTGATCGCCGAGGGTATCGCCGCCCGCCGCTGATCCGCCGGCCAGCAGGAACACCGCCTGATCGGCCATCAGATTGGCCGATCGTTCTCCCCTGACCTTGCCGTCCGTCAGATACCAGGCCCGTCCGATCCCGAAGCCGCGCCGGCGAGCCAATGTCCTGAAATCGGCGATGGTGAGGTGGTGGATATTGGGCGTTTCGTACCAGCTTTCGGGGAGCGTGCGATTGACCGGCATGCGTCCGCGAAACGCGAGGTTCGCGCGTACCCGCCAATGCGCGAAATTGGGGAAGGAAACGAACGCCGCCTTGCCGATCCGCAGCAACTGGCCCAGCGTTTCGTCAGGCCGCGCCATCGTCTGCAACGCCTGGCTGAGCACGACGTAATCGAAGCTCGCGCCCGGATAATCGGCCAGGTCGCGGCCGGCATCGCCCTGCACCACCGGCAGGCCCCGCCCGACCGCGTCCGCCACCCGCTCGGCATCGATCTCCAGCCCGCGCGCATCGACCTGTTTGCGCGCGCGCAGTTCGGCCATCAGATCGCCGTCGCCGCAACCGATATCGAGCACCCGCGCACCCGCTTCGATATGATCGGCGATGATCGCCAGATCGGGCCGTAGCGCGCTCATGCCGCGGCCCCCAGAAAGCCGCTCACCACCCGGTCGAGCTCCGGATTGTCGAGCAAAAAGGCGTCATGGCCGAACGGGCTGGCCAGCTCGACGAAGCTGACGTCCGCGCGCGCGCCGTTCAGCGCATGGACGATGCGGCGCGATTCGGCGGTGGGATAGAGCCAGTCGCTGTCGAAACTGACCACGCAGAAGCGGGATTTGGTGCTCGCGAAGGCGCGGGCCAGACGCCCGTCATGAGCGTCTGCCAGGTCGAAATAATCCATCGCCCGGGTGATGTAGAGATAGCTGTTGGCATCGAACCGGCCGGTGAAGCTCAGTCCCTGATGGCGCAAATAGCTCTCGACCTGGAAATCGGCGTCGAAGCCGAAGCTCTTGGCACCCGGCTTGCCCGGCCGGTCCTGCAGGCGGCGGCCGAATTTATCGGTGAGCCCGGCTTCGGAAAGATAGGTGATATGCGCGGCCATCCGCGCGACCGACAAGCCTGCGGCCGGCGGATCGTTCTCGGCGTAATAGGCACCGCCGCGCCATTTGGGATCGGCCATGATCGCCTGCCGCCCGACCTCGTGGAACGCGATGTTCTGCGCCGAATGCCGCGCCGCGCTGGCGATCACCACGGCCCGCGCCACGCGCGCCGGGAACAGCGAGGCCCAGACCAGCGCCTGCATGCCGCCCATCGAGCCGCCGACGACGGCATGCAGCCGTTCGATCCCGAGATGGCCGACCAACAACTCCTGCGCACGGACCATGTCGGCGATGGTGATCACCGGAAAATCCATGCCGTAGGCCGCGTCCGTCGCAGGATCGACGCTGGCGGGGCCGGAACTGCCCATGCAGCTGCCGAGCACGTTCGCGCAGATCACGCAGTATCTGTCGGTATCGATCGGCTTGCCCGGCCCGACCATGCGCGCCCACCAGCCGGGCTTGCCGGTCAGCGGATGCTCGGACGCGCAATATTGGTCGCCGGTCAGCGCGTGGCAGACCAGCACCCCGTTGCCCGCATCGGCGTTCAGCGCGCCATAGGTCTCGTAGGCGATCTCGACCGGCGCGAAGCCGCGGCCGCTATCGAGCGGGATCGGGCCCAGCAGCCGCACCCTGCGGTCCAATCCGAAACGCTCGTCCATCCGGCCCGCCTTAGCAAGCGCGGGGAAGCTTGCAATGGTGCTGGGACGGCGCTTGGCGGGCGCGCACGGCGGCGCTAGAGCCGTGACCATGACCGGACCCATCCCAAAACCCTGGATCGCGGCGATCCACGCCTATGTCCCAGGCAGGAGCACGGCTGCGGGCGGCAGACCGCTGGTCAAGCTTTCGGCCAACGAGAATCCGCTCGGCACATCGCGGCGCGCGATCGAGGCGCTGGAGGCGATGCCGGACGCGCGCAATCTCTATCCCGATCCCGATAGCGGCGATCTGCGGCGTACAATCGCCACAGCTTGCGATCTCGAGCCGGAAAATATCGTTTGCGGCACCGGCTCGGGCGAGCTGTTGGGTCTGGCCGCGCAGGGCTATGCCGGGCCGGGCGACGAAATTCTTTACGTACGCTACGGCTTTTCGCTTTACGATATCGTCGCACGGCGCTGCGGCGCGGTGCCGGTGGAAGCGCCCGACCGCGATTATGGCACCGAAATCGATGCGCTGCTCGCCGCCGTCACCGAACGAACGCGCGTTATGTTCTTGGCCAATCCCAACAATCCCACCGGCACGCTGTCGAGCGCGGCGGAGATCGCCCGCCTGCACGCCGCCTTGCCGCCATCGGTGCTGCTGGTGCTGGACCATGCCTATGCCGAATATCTCTCGGGCGAAGAGCAGGATGGCGGCCTGGAGCTCGCCCGCACCGCGCGGAACGTGCTGGTCACGCGCACATTCTCGAAGATTTTCGGACTAGCCGGCGAGCGCGTCGGATGGGCGACGGGGCATCCCGACATCATCGCCACGCTGAATCGGATCCGCGGGCCGTTCAATATCGGTTCGGGCGCGCAGACGATGGCGGCGGCGGCGATGCAGGACGTGGAGTTCGTCGAGAACAGCCGCGCGCACAACCGCAGATGGCGCGCCTGGCTGAGCGAGGAAATCGCCGCGCTTGGCAATCACGGACTGCGCGCGGTGCCGAGCCACGCCAATTTCCTGCTGGTCCTGTTCGAGGGCGAAAAGTCCGCGGCGGGCGCGCAGGAGGCGCTGGCGGAAGCGGGTTACGCCGTGCGCCATCTGCCCGGACAAGGGCTGCCGCACGCGCTGCGCATCACCATCGGCAGCGAGGCAGACAACCGCGCCGTGGTGGCCGCCCTGAGGGGCTATCTGAGCGCCTAGGGTCAGGACCCTGAAGCGCCGGGCAGGTTCAGCGCGTTGATCGCGGCGTGCACCCGCGCCTCGGCCTCGTCGCGCGGCAGGCCGGGCGGGATCGTCTCGCCGACAAGATAGGTGACCGCGCCTTTCCTGACGGGAAGCCCGTTGCGATCGACATGGGCCGAACTATTCACCGCGATCGGCACCACGGGAATATTTAGCAGCTTGTAAAGTCCGGCAAAGCCCGAACGCAGCGGCGGCGCTTCCCCCGGACGGGCGCGGGTGCCTTCGGGGAAAATAATGATCGGGCGACCCGCGGCGGCCATTGCCCGCCCGGTCTTCATCAGCGCGCGCAGTTCCTTCGCGCCCCCGGCGCGGTCGATCCCGATGAGGCCATAACGCGTGGCAACCACGCCCCAAAGCGGGATTTTAAGCAATTCGCCCTTGGCGATCACCGCAGGCCGATCGAACAACCGCGGCATGTCGATCGTCTCGAAATAGCTTTCATGCTTGATTGCGTAGAGCAAGGCCTCGCGCGGCAGTTCGCCCTCGATCCGCACGGTGACGCCGCCGATCGCGGCCATGCAACGATGCTGATACCAGCTCCAGTTTTCCGCGATCCGCGCGAGCAGCTCCTTGCTGATGAACGCCATGATCGTGCCCAGCAGCACATAGACCGTGCTGCCGCCGTAAAAGACTATGGCGTAGACGATGCGGCGCAGCGTCATCGTCAGATGCCCAGCAGCGAGGCGGCGAATCGCAGCCAGTATTTGTTATATTCGCGGAACAGCTCGGCGAAACTCGGCCGCGTCGGTACCGCATCGGGGGTAAGGCTGACGCCGTCCGGCAGCGCGTTGGCCAGTTCCAGCTCGGCGCGGCGCATATGCCAGTCGCTGGTCACCAGCCGGATCGAACGGACATCCCGGCGCGCCGCCCAGCGCGCGGTTTCGGTGGCGTTGGAACGCGTATCGACCGAGCGGAACCCGAGATCGATACAGCATTCCTCGAGGCTTTTCGGCCAATCATATTCTGCTTCCAGGTCGTCCGGACGAACGTCCGGATCGACTCCGGAAATCAGCATGTAGCGTGCCTCGCCCGCCTTCAGCACCGCGAGCCCTCGATCGATGCGATGGGCACCGCCGGTCAGCACCACCACCGCGTCCGTCTTCCGAACCGCTGCCGGCTCCGGAAGGAGCAGCGCGAACCAGGCGAAGCCCAGCAACCAAGCCAGGATCGGCACCGAGAGAATTCGCGCAATCACAGCATTTTCCTGAGCGCGCCGAGGATGGTAAGCCGCGCCATCAACACCGAAAGGAGCACGGTCAGCAACGGGATGGCGAGAAGACTCGACAGCAGCCAAGGCGACAGGAGGCCGCTACCGGCCAAGGGCGTATCAAGCGCAGACAATTGCCGGGAAAGCAGGATCAGCATCGCGATGCCCAACGTGAAGCCCAGCAGCGAGCCGAACGCCGCGTCGAGCGCCATGCGCCGTTGAAACAAGCGCGAAATCTGCAGGTCGGTTCCGCCGAGCAGATGGACGATGGCAATGGTTCCGCGGTGATTGCCGAGCGAACTGCGCGCCGCGAGCACCACGGTTGCCGCGGTGGCTATAGCGAGCAAAAGGATCAATGCGACGGCGAGCCATTGCAGCGACCGCATGGCGTCAAGCACCGGATCGAGCCAGGTATCGTCGGCATCGACGCGCGCGCTCGGCGCGGTGCGGTGCAGTGCGGTGCGCAGCGATTTCAGCGCTGGTCCATCGGCTGGCACCGTCAGCGCAACATCGATCAAACCGGGCAGCGGGATGTCGGATGCGATATCGCCGCCGCCAAACCAGGGCGCGAGCAGCGATTCGACCTCGCGCTGAGGTACCGCCACTGCCCTCTCAACCTGGGGCAGGGCGGACAATGCCGCGATGGCGGCGCGCTGCTGCCGCTCCCGCGCCACCGGATCGGCCTCGAGTATCTGCGCCGTCGCCTGGCGTGCGAGTTGCCGCCCCATCCCGGCGCTCGCCGATGCCAGGGCCAGCCCGGCCGACGCAGCCAGCACGGTCAGAAAAACCATGATCGCAATCACCCATGGCATGGGTCCGCTGAGGCGCCCCTCGGGCATCAGCCGGCGGTCCTGCGCGGGCAAGGCATTACGAATCGCCATCGCCGTCCTCAGGCGCCTACGACCAAGGGCTTTGGCGGATGGCGCAACGACCCGGTCGGGTCGGACAGCCGACCGCGATCGAGCTGCATCATCTGCGCGCCGCCGATCTTGCCGATCAGGTGGATGTCGTGCGTGGCCACCACTACCGTGGTGCCGAGCTTGTTGAGCGCGCTGAACAATTTGAGCAGGCGGATCGCCAGTTCCGGATCGACATTGCCGGTCGGCTCGTCGGCGACCAGGATCTCCGGCCGCCCGATCACCGCCCGCGCGATGGCGACGCGCTGCTGCTCGCCGCCCGAAAGCGTCGCGGGACGCGCGCTCGAACGGTCGGTCAGCCCGATCCAGTCCAGCATTTCCTTGACCGGACCCGCCAGATCGCGCTGGGGAACGCCGGCGACGCGAAGGGGCAAGGCGATATTCTCGAAGGCGGAGAGATGCGGCACGAGCCTGAAATCCTGGAACACCACGCCGATACGGCGGCGGAAACCCGGCAACCGGCCGCGCGGCATCGTGACCGCATCCTCGCCGAACAATTTGATGACCCCCCGGCTCGGCCGCTGCGCGAGATAGAGCAATTTGAGCAGCGAAGTCTTGCCCGCGCCCGACGCACCGGTCAGAAAATAGAAGCTTCCCGGAAACAGCGTAAAACTGATATCGGACAGCGTCTCGGCGCCGGTGCCGTAGCGCAGGCCGACATTCTGAAATTCCACGACATGCTCCATATCGCCAGCGGGGATGGCAAAAGCTTGAACATAGGTAAAGCACGACGTTCGCAGCGCCGCCGGCAAGGCTGCCGGTCGCTTCGCCGCTTGCGCTTGATTCGCGCGTGATGTTTATGGGGTCCGATGCTGCTGATTTGCCCCTCCTGTAATACGCGCTACGTCGTGCCCGATGCCGCGATCGGTCCGACTGGGCGACAGGTGCGCTGCGCCTCGTGCAAGCATAGCTGGTATCAGCAGGCGCCCGAGCCCGATCCGGCCGATGGCGAGGAAGCGGCGTCGATGCCCGCAACCGCTTTTTCTTCGCGCATTCCCATCGAAGAACCCGCTCCGCCACCGATCACCCCGGCCCGTTATGGCGATCGTGACGATACCCGCCGCAGCAGCTTCGCGCATGAACCGCCATTCCGGCCGCGGCGCAATCCGGCGAGGCTTTGGACGATCGCGGCGGTGGTCTTTGCCCTGCTCATCGGTGCGGCGGGCACCGCAATCTGGCAATCGGGAATGTTCGAGGAAGGGATGGGCTTTGCAGCTGATCAGCCCGCACTGGAAATCGTGCTCGACCGACAACAGGATCGACAGACGCTCACCGACGGTACCGAATATTTCGCGGCATCCGGCACCATCATCAACAGCAGCGCAATCGAACAGCGCGTGCCGCCTCTGCTGGTGGTGCTGAAAGACGCGCAAGGACGTGCCGTCTTCAGCTGGACTATGAAACCGCCGGTTCGATCTCTGGCGCCAGGTGGAAAGGCCGAGTTCAACGAAGCCAAGCTCGACGTACCGCGCGCGGCTACCGAACTCGAAATTGGCTGGGCACGCGAAGCGAGCTAAACGAATTCGGTCGATTTTTTTGCGATTACATCTTTTGCAAACCCGGTCCGATGAACATCTCATCCCTCGTCATGCTTAGCGAAAGCTGGTATCTCCAATGGCGGAGCATCCCCCGAGACCCGCGTAAAGAGGGATGGGTTTGCAAGCTATACAAACGCCATTATTTAGATTTTTCGCACGATCGAGGTCAAGGACCTTACAGGTTGCGCGCCCAAAACCGCTTTGCTAGGGCACCCGCCTACCTGCAGGCGGCGTGCGGTCGTGGCGGAATGGTAGACGCGCAACGTTGAGGTCGTTGTGGCCGAAAGGCCGTGGAAGTTCGAGTCTTCTCGACCGCACCAATTTTAGCGAGCCGCCGCATTCGCGCTTGTACCTGTAGCCCAGAGTTGCGTTGCGCGACTTCGGTATTGAAACCTCGCTATAAATTTCCCCCGCTAAGACGCTGGCATAACATATCGAGCTGATCCAGACTGCCATAGCGAATAACCATCCGGCCTGCCGCGCCCTCGCTTTGGATTGCGACATCGAGCCCCAATAGGTCGCCCAACTGTATTTCGAGCGTTCGAATATCGGGGTCGCTGCCATGCGGATAGGGTTTCGACCGGCGGGGGGCGGTTTGATCCCCATTTCTCGATCGTCGCACTATGCGCTCGACATCGCGAACGGTCAGTCCGTCTCGTTCGATCCTCAGCGCCAGCTCTTCGGCATCGTCATGGCCGATCAGGGCGCGCGCATGGCCCATTTGCAGACGGTTCTCAAGCATCATCGCGCGCACCGGCGCCGGCAAGTCGAGCAAGCGCATCAGATTGGCGACATGGCTGCGAGACTTGTCGACCAGGGCCGCCAGCGCCTTTTGACTGTGGCCAAACTCCTCGGTGAGCCGATGATAGGCCTCCGCCTCTTCGATCGGATTGAGATCCTCGCGTTGGACGTTCTCGATCAGCGCGATCTCGAGCGCCTCTCCATCTGCGAAGTCGCGGACGATGGCGGGTATCTCATGGAGCGATGCCCGTTGCGCTGCCCGCCAGCGTCGCTCGCCCGCGACGATTTGATAGCCCTTTCCGCCAGGCGCGGGTCGCACCACGATCGGCTGGATAATCCCGCGCTGTCGAATGCTTTGCGCGAGCTCATCCAACGCGCCCTGTGCGAAGTGCCGACGCGGCTGATCGGGATGCGGAGCTAATTGTGCGATCGGCACCATCCGGATGGTGCGATGGTCGGACGCCGCGGGCTGCGTCGTCGGACGATCGCGAATGGCATCGCCCAGCAGGCTGTCGAGCCCGCGGCCAAGCCCGCGCTTTTTTTCGCTGCCCGCGCTCATGCCGCTATCTCCTCTGTGGGTAAACGGTCGATCAGCTCACGCGCCAGATCGATATACGCCGCCGATCCGGCACAACGATGGTCATAGATGAGCGCGGGCAAGCCATGGCTCGGCGCTTCGGAAAGGCGTACATTGCGCGGTATGACCGTATCGAACACGATCGGGCCGAGGACCGATCGAACGTCGTCGGAGACCTGATCGGTCAGCCGGTTCCGCCGATCATACATAGTAAGTGCAACCCCGAGGATCGAAAGGTCTCCGTTGAATCTGGTGCGCACACGCTCGACGGTTTGTAAAAGTTGGCTTAGTCCTTCGAGCGCAAAAAACTCGCATTGAAGCGGCACCAACACGGAGGCGGCGGCAACGAGCGCGTTGACCGTCAGCAATCCGAGCGACGGCGGACAATCGATCAGGCACATGTCGAAACCGGTGGCGTTTTCCACCTGATCGCGCAATGCATTCGATCGGCGATCTCGATTGACCAGCTCGATTTCCGCTCCTGAAAGATCTACCGTGGCCGGCACGATCGATAGGCCGGGCACTCCCGTTTCCCTCGTGCAATGATGAAGCGACGCTTCGCCGATGAGAAGCTCATAACTGGTCCAATCGCGCTGATCACGGCTCACGCCCAGACCCGTCGAGGCATTTCCTTGGGGATCGAGATCAACCAAGAGCACCCGTAATCCCGTAGCGGCCAATGCGGTCGCCAGATTAATCGCCGTCGTTGTCTTGCCAACCCCGCCTTTTTGGTTCGCGATTGCGATGGTAATCATGCAGCACCTTCTCCAACCAAAATAACGGCTTGCTGTTCGGTGATGCTTCGTTCCACGTGGAACATGGCCTTGTGTCGCCTCGGAAGTTCCTGCCATTCCTTAACACCTTTGGCTCCCCGTGGAAGTATCCAGCGTGTCGCAGAGTTCGAAAAAGGTCGCGCCAAGTCGATGAGATCGCTAAGTGGCGCAAAAGCTCGAGCGATGATCGCACTAACGGCGAATGGCTCGACGGTTTTCAGATCATGACAAATGACCGAAACGTTTTTAAGGCCCAATTCTCCGGTCGCGTTTGTTAGAAACGCGCAACGACGCTTCCTCGATTCGACTAGCTTGAAAGCGCGGTCCCGAACAATCGCCAATACCAACCCGGGCAATCCCGGACCACTGCCGAGATCGATGACCGGAGCGCCGCTCGGCGTATCCGATCTCAAATAATCCACTAGCTGTATGCTATCCACGATATGTCGCGCCCAAATTCGATCGACCGTCGAGCGTGCAATTAGGTTTTGACGCTGGTTTTCGCCCAGTAGCAGCGCAATATACCGCTCTATGCTCACCAATGTTTCATGTGGAACATCACCGCGGGCGGCGATCCAAGCTTTGGCTTCATCCTCGGTCAAACGCCCACCATGCGGCGGCGCGAAGCGATCAAAATTGCCGACAGGGCTGCCGGCGTAATCCCGCGAACGCGACTTGCTTCGCCTAAATCGTCAGGCCGCGCCGCTGCCAGTCGTTCAACCATTTCGTTCGATAGCCCCGCCACCGTTCGGTAATCGAGCTCTGGCGAAAGCGCTACATTCTGGTTTGCCCTAAGGTCACGCAATTCTGCCTCTTGGCGGGCAACATATGGTTCATAGAGAATATCCTGGCTTATCTCATCGAGTAGATCCGTATCTTCCTTAGCATGCAAAATGGACTGTTTGATTTCCTTCGTCGTCATGATTTCATTAAAGCGTGAGGTGAAAGAAACCTTCTTCGCTGCACGTTCTACGAACCATTTTTTGCGATGCTTGCTGATGCATCCGGATGTGATGGCGAGCGGGGTGAGGCGAGTCCAAGCATTGTCCGCGCGGAGCCGCAATCGATATTCGGCCCGTGCCGTCAGCATACGATAGGGCTCGGTCACGCCCTGCAGAACCAGATCGTCGATCATCACCCCGATATAGCTGTTCGTACGGTCCAGCGCCGGGCGCGGCTTGCGGTCAAGATCGCAAGCCGCCGCCAAGCCCGCGACGAGCCCTTGCGCCGCGGCTTCCTCATAACCGGTGGTCCCGTTGATCTGGCCGGCACAATAAAGCCCGGGAATTGCCCGTAATTGCAATCCATGATCGAGCGCGCGGGGATCGATATGATCATATTCGACAGCATAGCCTGGTACGGCCATCTCGACCCTTCCGAGCCCCCTGATGCTGCGCAACATTTTCTGCTGTATGGCGACGGGAAGCGATGTGCTGATCCCGTTGGGATAGATGAGATGGCTGTTTAGCCCCTCTGGCTCGAGAAAAATCTGATGGCCGTCACGATCTCCGAAACGATGAATCTTATCTTCAATGGATGGGCAATAGCGCGGCCCTGCCCCAGTGATGCCCCCGCCATAGAGCGGAGAGCGGGCTAAATTCGATCGGATGATATCGTGAGTCCGAGAATTGGTCCGTGTGATCGCGCAAAACAATTGCGGTAGTTGGCGGTGCCGACTCATGGGTGACATAGTCCAGTGGTCGCCGTCGCTCGGCTGCTGCTCCAGCGCTCCCCAGTCGATCGTACGGCCGTCAAGGCGCGGCGGCGTACCGGTCTTGAGCCTTGCCATGGGTAGGGCGACATCGCGCATTTGCTCGGCAAGACGATGCGCGCTGCGTTCATCGATACGACCGCCCTCGAAACGTTCCTCACCGCGAAACAGCCGCGCACCCAAAAAGGTGCCCGTCGCTAGAATAGCCGCGCTTGCCGTTATCGCGCTTTCATCGGCTAGGAGCAGTCCGGCGACGCGGCCGCCTCGCAAATCCAATGCGGTCGCCTCGCCAGAAACGACTGTTATGTTCGTTTCTGCTGCAATCATATGGTTGACGGTCGATCGAAAAAGCGTTCGATCCGCTTGGACACGTGGCCCGCGGACAGCAGCGCCCTTGCTACGATTGAGCATTCGGTAGTGGATTGCCGCCTTGTCGGCCGCTCGTGCGATTAAACCGTCAAACGCGTCGACCTCCCGGATCAGATGGCCCTTGCCGAGTCCTCCTATGGCAGGATTGCACGACATTGCCCCGATCATAGCGGGATCGAGTGTCACGAGCGCAACCTTCTTGCCCATGCGGGCAGCGGCTGCAGCAGCCTCGCATCCAGCATGACCACCGCCTACGACTATGATGTCAAATGATCGGCTCATCATGGTTGTCTAGTGAGGGAATTCGACGAGGTCAAAGCGAGCTGTGTTTCACGTGAAACATTATTTGCCGATGCAAAATCCGTTGAATATATGGTCGAGCATGTCTTCGGTGTGGGTGCGGCCCGTCAGTTCGTCGAACGCCGAACGTGCATATCTTAGCTGCTCCGCTTGGAGCAGCGGATCGGCTAAGCTTCCGAGTGCCTCCAAGGCAATCGCCGCTTTGGCCAAGGCCGTCCTTTGCCTTTGATTGAGAGCATATGCGTCCGGCGCCGGCAAGATTCTTTCGGCCTCGTCCACCATGCGCGCTATCAGTCTGGCCAAACCAGAACCGGTATGTGCGGACACGGCCAGCCCAGCGGCCGTCTTGCCGGCGCGGCCAAGATCGGCTTTCGCATCGATTTCGATGAGCCGGGGATGTTTTGGGCCGTGATTCTCTTCGCCCAACCAAAGGAGAATATCGGACCGTTCGATAGCGTCGCAAGCTCGCTTTACTCCCACGGTTTCGACCATATCGTCCGTGGCTTGGCGCAGTCCGGCCGTATCGCTCAGCACAAACGCAATACCGTTCCAAGCCAGCGGAGCCTCGATCACATCGCGCGTCGTACCTGGAATGTCAGAAACAATCGCTGCATCGCGTGCAACCAAAGCGTTAAAAAGGCTAGACTTTCCACTGTTTGGAGGTCCTGCCAGCACGACCCTGACACCGTTACGCAGCCGTTCTGCGCATGGTTGAGCTAAATGAGTACGGATATCCGCTCCCAGTGCCATCGCGGCAGCCGGAGGTGCAAGAGCGTCGGCGGTATAGTGCGCCTCGACGTCGCCTTCGTCCGAAAAATCCAATTCGGCTTCGATCGCAGCCGACGTTACGAGAAGGCGTTCCCGCCACTCTTCCACTTGCCGAGCAAATCGCCCTCCTGCCATTTCCGCTGCCGCCCGGCGCTGCCATTCGGTTTCGGCCACAAGCAGATCGGACAAGGCCTCCGCCTGGCCAAGATCGATACGACTGTTGAGAAAGGCCCGCCGTGTGAATTCACCCGCATCCGCCGCGCGAAGCTCTGACATCGTCGCGAGTTCGGCCATGATTGCTGCTACAACGGCACGGCCGCCATGAACGTGAAGCTCAGCCACGTCTTCGCCGGTGGCAGTATCAGGGGCACGAAACGCAACGACGAGCGCTCGGTCTAAAAGGCGTCCGTCCTGAGTTTTCAGGGTGCGATGCGAAAAGCGTCGTAGGGCCGGTACGGAACCAGCAAGTCGCTCCAGGGTGGTTATCGCTCGGGAACCGCTGATCCGGATGATGGCAATGGCCGCCGGGAGCGCACCGCTCGACATCGCAAAGATGGTATCGGTCATAGTCGAATTTTGACGAATATTAATCGGTTTTGGGTTTTTTCTGCCCGGCCGGGCCTGACTTCATGCCGCTGGCAGCCGCCCCCTCCATAAAGTTTTGAAACAGTTTCAAACCCATTTGTCCCATGGGAGCGACTTGTTTTGCGAAACTTTCCAGTTGCTCCATATTGGTCACGCCCTTCATGGCTTGCGCGACATTGTCAACGTAGATTTCGTTCGCCTTGGTCACGTCGGGCAGACCCATGAAGCGGCGCGCTTCCTCCGGAGTACAGTCGATTTCGATGTTCATCTTCATGAAAAAAGCCTCTTCTGTCTTACGGAACGGCTATGAATGCCGCTCGTTACGCTTGCGATAGATAAGTACGGACGTGCCGTTCGGAAAGAGCAGGAGAATATATCCCATGACCGCCATGCACAACATCGATACCTTGGACGGCAAAAACGGGTTCGATTGCTATATTGCAGAGCCTGAGGGAACTCCCGAGGCGGCGATCGTGGTCATTCAGGAAATATTCGGCGTCAATGCCGGCATCCGGCGCAAAGCCGACAAGCTGGCCGAGGCCGGTTACCTGGCGCTGGCGCCCGATCTGTTCTGGCAGCTCGAACGCGGCATCGAACTGGATCCCGATATTGAGAACGAGATGAGCCGAGCGCTGGATCTGATGGAGAAATTCGATCAGGACGCGGGAATACGCGATATCGAAGCGACGATCAAATATGCCCGCGCCGAATTCGGCGTCGGGAAAGTCGGTGCGGTCGGATATTGCCTCGGCGGGCGCCTCGCTTATATGACCGCGGCGCGCACGGATAGCGATGCCACGGTGGGCTATTATGCCGTCGGCTTGGACGAATTGCTGGATGAGAAGGACGCGATCGCCAACCCGTTGATGCTCCATATCCCTCAGGAAGACGGTTTCGTTTCCAAAGCGACGCAGGAAGCCATGCACAAAGGCCTCGACGATCATCCCAAGGTCACACTGCACGATTATCCAGACATGGACCATGGCTTCGCAACCGAATTCGGCAAACGCCGCGACAAGGAGAATGCGGCCAAGGCCGACGAGCGGACCGCGGAATTTTTTGCCCAACATCTCGCCTGATCGGTAGAAGACGCGGTGAAACGGTATCATTTTAGCGATGGTTGGCGGCTGATTTTACCTACCGCCGTTATCGCAAGTCTGATCTTCTGTGCAGTCTATCCGCCGGCGCGATGGGGCCTTTGGATCGCGATACCCTTGGTGCTGTTGGGAATCTGGGATTTTCTTCAGCGCTCCCATAGCCTGCTGCGCAATTTCCCTGTTACCGGCCACATCCGCTGGATCATGGAATCGCTGCGCCCATATTTGCGCAGCTATATCGTCGAGAGCGATCTCGACGGCAGACCATATAATATAGACGAGCGCGGTCTCGTCTATGCGCGCGCCAAGGGCGATCTGGATGATCATCCGATGGGCACCGAACTGGACGTCTATTCGTCCGAATATAAATGGCTGACACATTCGATCGCGCCGAACGAGGCAGCCGACGAGCATCCGCGCGTCAAGGTGGGCGGGCCGCAATGCTCGATGCCCTATGACGCTTCGGTGCTCAATATTTCGGCGATGAGCTTCGGTTCGCTCGGTGCCAAGGCGATCGAGGCGCTGAACCTGGGTGCCAAACAGGGCGGCTTCTACCATGACACCGGCGAGGGCGGTCTCAGCAAATATCATCGCAAGCATGGCGGCGATCTGACCTGGGAAATCGGCAGCGGCTATTTCGGCTGCCACGACGGCAAGGGCCATTTCGACGAAGCGATGTTCCGCGACACCGCCCAGCGCGATCAGGTGCGCATGGTCGAGATCAAGCTGAGCCAAGGCGCAAAGCCGGGCCATGGCGGCGTCTTGCCGGGGGCCAAGGTCACCGCCGAAATCGCCGAGGCGCGCGGTGTGGAGCAGGGCCAGGATTGCGTCTCGCCGGCCGCGCACAGCGCCTTTTCCACACCGATCGAGATGCTCGAATGGGCGGCCAGGCTGCGCGATCTGTCGGGCGGCAAACCGGTCGGGATCAAATTATGCGTCGGCCAGCCGCATGAGGTAATGGCGGTGATGAAGGCCATGCTCGAGACCGGCATCCTGCTCGACTATATCGTCGTCGACGGCGCCGAGGGCGGCACCGGCGCGGCGCCGGTCGAGCTGTCGAACCGCGTCGGCTACCCTTTACGCGAAGGCCTGATCATCGTGCGCAACGCGCTAGTCGGGAGCGGGCTGAAGGGCCGCATCAGGCTGGCCGCATCCGGCAAGGTGCACAGCGGCGCCGGTCTCGCGGCCAACGCCGCCCTCGGCGCCGATTGGTGCAATGCCGCGCGCGCGTTCATGTTCTCGCTCGGCTGCGTGCAATCGATGCGGTGCCATACCGGCATGTGCCCCACCGGCGTCGCGACGCAGGACCCGACACGCCAGCGCGGGCTGGTGGTTGAAGACAAGGCGGAGCGGGTCGCACGGTTTCAGAAACAGACGGTGAAGGCGCTGCACACCATCGTCACCGCCATGGGGCTGCAGCATCCGTGCGAAATCCGGCCGCACCATCTGCACGAGCGAATCTCGGATATGCGGTCCAACCCGATCGACAAGATCTACGATTTTTTGGGTGAGGGCGAATTGCTCGCCCGAACGAGCAGCGATTCCTATGCGGCGATGTGGAGCCAGGCCCAGGCGGAAAGCTTCCGGGCACGGGCCGCGACCTGACCGCTCAGCCGCGTCGTGAGTGCCGCGAGCCCAAGAAACGCTCCGGCTACAGGCCTCCTGCGCTAAGCGAAAAGCGACAGCAGCCCGATCGTATCCGGCCCGCCGACCAGCCCGTCATAGATCATCTTGCCCGCGACATAGACGATCACGAGCAAGCCGAGATAGCCGAGCCAGCGGTGGCGCTCGATATATTTGGCGATGATATTGGCGGCCACGCCCATCAGGATCACCGAGAGGATCAGGCCGACCACGAGGATGCCGGGATGCTCGCGCGCCGCGCCGGCGACGGCGAGGACGTTGTCGAGGCTCATCGACACGTCGGCGACGGCGACCGCCCAGGCGGCGGCGGCGAAGCTCCTGACCGGCTTGACCGCAACTTCGTCGCCGCTCGCGCTGCCGCCTTCCTGCAGCTCGCGCCAAAATTTCCAGGCGACCCAGACCAGCAGCAACCCGCCCGCGAACACCAGGCCGGTAATGCTCAACAGCCAGGTCACGATCAGCGCGAAGAAGATGCGCAGCACCAGCGCCGCGCCGATGCCGATCATGATTACCTTTTTACGGTCCGCGGCGGGAAGTCCGGCGGCAAGAGCACCGACCACGATGGCGTTGTCGCCCGCGAGCAGCAGGTCGATCGCCAGCACTTGTCCAAAGGCGGTCAGCTGCGAGGGCTCGGTGATGTTCGAGAAATCGTCGACGATGTGCTGCCAGATTTCGGCGGGCGAACCGAGCCCGGCCGATCCGGCGGATTGTGCTAGAAGAAGAAGATCGAGCATCGCGTGGTTCCTAACCCTTTCGTCACCGCTGCGAAAGCAGGGATCCAATTCCGGACCTTGCGAACCAAGCGAGGGCAGGCGCTGGCTTCCCGCTTTCGCGGGAATGACGAGGGATTTCCGTTTTCAATCCAGTAATTTTTTCGCAAAGCTACTGGTTCATCGAATCGAAAAAATCCTCGTTGCTCTTGCTGTCCTTCATCTTGTCGAGCAGGAACTCCATCGCATCGATCGTGCCCATCTGCATGAGGATGCGGCGCAGCACCCACATTTTGCTGAGCACGTCCTTCTCGACCAGCAGCTCCTCCTTGCGGGTGCCGGACTTGCCGACGTCGAGCGCGGGGAAGATGCGCTTGTCGGCGACTTTGCGGTCGAGCACGATCTCGCTGTTGCCGGTGCCCTTGAACTCCTCGAAGATCACCTCGTCCATGCGGCTTCCGGTGTCGATCAGCGCGGTGGCGATGATCGAGAGCGAGCCGCCCTCCTCGATATTGCGCGCCGCGCCGAAGAAGCGCTTGGGCCGCTGCAGCGCATTGGCGTCGACGCCGCCCGTCAAGACCTTGCCCGAGCTCGGCACCACGGTGTTGTAGGCGCGGCCGAGACGGGTGATCGAATCGAGCAGGATGACGACATCCTTCTTGTGCTCGACCAGCCGCTTGGCCTTTTCGATCACCATTTCGGCGACCTGGACGTGGCGGTTGGCGGGCTCGTCGAAAGTCGAGCTGATCACCTCGCCGTTCACCGAGCGTTGCATGTCGGTGACCTCCTCGGGCCGCTCATCGATGAGCAGCACGAGCAGATAGACCTCGGGATGGTTGTCGGTGATAGCCTTGGCGATGTTCTGGAGGAGCACGGTCTTGCCGGTACGCGGCGGCGCGACGATCAGCGCGCGCTGGCCCTTGCCCTGCGGCGAGATGATGTCGATCACCCGCGCCGATTTGTCCTTCACCGTGGGATCGAGCGTGTCGAGCGTGAGCTTCTGATCGGGGTAGAGCGGCGTCAGATTGTCGAAGTTCACCCGGTGACGGACCACGTCAGGATCGTCGAAATTGACCTTCATCACCTTGACCAAAGCGAAATAGCGCTCGCCGTCCCTGGGCGCGCGGATTTCGCCCTCCACCGTATCGCCGGTGCGCAGACCGAACTGGCGCACCATGTTGGGCGAGACGTAGATATCGTCGGGCCCTGCGAGATAGTTCGACTCCGGGCTGCGCAGGAAACCGAAGCCGTCCTGCAGCACCTCGATCGTGCCCAGTCCCAGAATTTCCTCGCCGTCGTCAGCGCATTCCTTGAGGATCGCGAACATGAGGTCCTGCTTGCGCAGCGTGCTGGCGCCCTCGACGCCCATTTCCTCTGCCATCGAGACGAGTTCGGCGGGGGCGGTGTCTTTCAATTCTTGAAGATGCATGATGATTCCATTCCCGGGAAACGGGCGGTGGTTGAAATAGGAAAATTCGCAGGCGGCCGAAAGGCTCATGGCATGCGCGAGGATCGTGACCCGGACGGGTCGTTCTCCACCGATCTAAGCGCAGCGGGGGCCGCTGTCAATCGGGGGCGGGATGCGGGAGCGGTTTGAATTCGCGCAAGAGGGAGAGGGAGAGGGAGGGGGAAAGAAATGCCTTCTCCCGCCCAACCGGGAGAAGGATACGCAAGCTTGGCGCGTGAGCGCCTAGCTGGAGTTGGATGAGGGTGGGTGGCGCGCCAGCGCCAGCGATGGGTCGGCGCCGGTGGATGCCCTCACCGGGGTCCCCGCCAAGTGGTACTTCGTGGGGTTTCCCCTCACCGCTGCGACTAAGCCGCCGCTACGCGCCGACTAAGTCTCGCTCCTCTCCCGCAAGCGGGAGAGGGTTGCGAACCGACGCACTGCTCGCGAACAGGCTTATTGCGAACGAAACGCCCTTATTGCGATCGGAAGTTCGCAAAGGTCTCGATACGTCCCCCCCTTCTTGCCCCTTTCCCGCACGCCTTTAATGGAGCGGGGCGGAGACCGCTGGGACGGGATGGTTCGACGATGACAAAGAGCCGCCGTCCTTATCCACTTTTTGGCGCATGTAGGACAGCCTTTTTATCGCAAGCCGACGCTGCGATTCTCGCGCTCAGAAAGGTTTGACGATCACCAGCACCACGATGATCGCCACCGCGATCGCGGGGACCTCGTTCACCAAGCGCAGCTTCGGTCCGGTCAGCGGCCGCTCGCCGCGTGCCAGTTTACCGGCGTAGGAGGCGAGATAGCCGTGATAGCCCGACAGCGCGAGCACGAGCAGCAGCTTCACGTGAAACCAGCCCATCGTCCAGGCCTGGATGGTGACCATCAATGCAATGCCCAGCACCCAGACCAGGACCAGCGACGGATTCAGGATGATCTTCAAGAGCTTGCGTTCGCGTGCGATATAGTTCGCCGCTTCCTGCGAACCCTCCGGCGCCTCTTGATGATAGACGAACAGACGCGGCAGCATGAACAGCCCGGCGATCCAGAAGATCACGAAAATGAGGTGGGCGGCCTTCAACCAGAGGTAGAGCACGGCGAGCGTTTCCATTCGGTCTGTTTAGGATTTTTCGGCGAGCAGCCCAAGCAACTTTTCGACATTTCTCACCGGCGTGTCCTGCTGGATGCCATGGCCGAGATTGAAGATATGCGGACGGCCGGCAAAAGCGGCGCGGATCGCGGCCACGGCCTGTTCGAGCGCCTCGCCGCCCGCGATCAGCACCAGCGGATCGAGATTGCCCTGCACCGGCAGCCCTTGCGGAAGGACCGCATCCGCCCAGACCGGATCGACCGTCTCGTCCAGCCCGATCGCGTCGACGCCGGTTCCCGCCGCATAGGCGGCCAGCTTGCCGCCCGCGCCCTTGGGAAACCCGATGACAGGGATATCGGGATGCCGCGCTTTAACCCGATGGACGATCGCTTTGTTCGGCGCGATCACCCAGCGTTCAAACTGCGCCGGGCCGAGTGATCCGGCCCAGCTGTCGAACAATTGCACGGCATCGGCGCCCGCCCCGATCTGACCGCAAAGATAGTCCGCGGTCACCTCGACCAGCCGATCGACCAGCGCCGCAAAGCGCTCCGGCTCGGCATAAGCCATGCGCCGTGTCGCGCTCTGGTCCCGGCTGCCCTCGCCGGCCACCATATAGGTCGCCACCGTCCACGGGCTACCGGCGAAACCGAGTATGGTGGTGGCGCGCGGCAGCTGCGCCTTGACCCGCCGCACGGTCTCGTAAATCGGCTCGAAGCGCGACAGATCGGGAACCAATTCGCTCAACTCATGTTTGGCCAGGATCGGCGACAGGCGCGGCCCCTCGCCGGCGACGAAGCGCAACTCCTGCCCCAAGGCGTGCGGCACGATCAGGATATCGGAGAACAGGATCGCGCCATCGAAGCCGAAGCGCCGGATCGGCTGCAAGGTTACGTCCGCGGCCGCGTCACTATCGTAGACCAGATCGAGGAATCCGCCCTTTTCCGCCCGGAGCGCGCGATATTCGGGGAGATAGCGCCCAGCCTGGCGCATCAGCCAGATCGGCGGCGGATCGCGGTGCTCCCCGCGCAGCACGGCAAGCAGGATTTTCTCGGTTCCGCCGATCATGTGCGCTTCCTGAATCAATATATTATTTAAAAGAGAGATTGATGATGGGAGATGGTCCGTGGGAAACCCGCGTCTAGGTCCATCCACCCGCTTTGCCAACAGATTGACTCGGGTCGAGTCCGGACTCGGCAATGGATTCGCCAGACGCTTCCCGCTTTTTCAACAGGCTGCGGAAAACAAAGCCAGGCTGTGGACGGACCATGTACGAATCGTAGCTTTCATGGCCGCTTGTCCAGCTGTCGAACCGTCCCCGGCGCTATCCCTTGATTTATCCACGCCGTGCCAACAAAGCAGGATGGGCATGGAACGCTTCCACCTTCATCTGCTGTCGGATTCAACCGGCGAGACGCTCGACAATATCGCCAAGGCGGCGCTCGCGCAGTTCGACGAGGTCGATGTCGTCAAGCATTTCTGGCCGATGGTGCGCTCCGACGTGCATCTGGAGCGGATTCTCAACGATGTCGCCGAAAATCCGGGCATGGTGATGTTCACGGTGGTGAATTCGGACACCCGCCGCAAGCTGGAAAAGCGCTGCCGTGCGCTCGGTCTGCCCGCGATCCCGGCGCTCGACGCGGTGACCGATGCGTTGTCCGACATGTTCGGGCAGGAAGCCAAGGCGCGTCCCGGGCGCCAGCACAGCCTCGATGCCGCCTATTTCGCGCGGGTCGAGGCGATCCAGTACACCATTGCGCATGACGACGGGGTGCATCAGGAGGGCTGGGAGGAGGCCGACATCATTCTAGCCGGGGTGTCGCGCACCTCCAAGACGCCGACCAGCATCTATCTCGCCAATCGCGGGTACAAGACCGCGAATATTCCGGTGGTGGTCGAATCGCCACCGCCGGAGCTGCTCTATCATCTGCGCAATCCACTGATCGTGGGACTGACCACCAGCGCGGACCGGCTGGTGCAGATCCGCCGCAACCGGCTCTTGTCGCTCAACCAGACGCCCGAGACCGATTATGTCGAGGGCGACAAGGTGCAAGCGGAGGTGAAATTCGCGCGCCGCATCTTCGCCGACCGCGGTTGGCCGGTCATCGACGTTACCCGCCGTTCGATCGAGGAGACCGCGGCGGCAATCATCAATCTGGCGAACGATCGCGAGCTTTCGGGCCACCAGCGCCAAGGCAATATCATTTGAGCGCGCAACATCATGTGAACGCCGGGCCGCTCATATTGGCGTCGGGCAGCGCGATCCGGCGGACCATGCTGGCGGCGGCGGGTGTGCCGTTCGAGGTCGAGCGGCCCGCGGTCGACGAGGACGAGCTGAAGGCGGCGCTGGCCGATCTGGCGCCGCGCGACCTCGCCGATGCATTGGCCGAGGCCAAGGCGCTGCGCGGATCGCAGGCATCGCCCGAGCGGCTGGTGCTGGGTGCCGATTCGATGCTCGAACTGGCCGGCGGCGGGCGGCTCGACAAGCCCGAGAACCCGGACGCGGCGCGCACGCAGCTCAGGATGATGTCCGGAGGCGTGCATGAATTGCACTCGGCCGCGGTGATCGTCGAGGGCGGCGCGGCGGTATGGCGGCATGTCGAAACCGCGCGGCTGCAGGTGCGGGCGCTGTCGGATGGGTTTATCGATTCCTATGTCGGGGCCGAATGGGACAGGATCCGCCACACCAGCGGGTGTTTCGAATATGAGAGCAAGGGGGCGCAGCTCTTCTCGCGGGTCCAGGGCAGCCATTTCGCGATCCTCGGCCTGCCGTTGCTGCCGCTCCTCGCTTTCCTGCGCGACCGAAAGATCATGCCGTCATGAAAGAGATTACCGGCCAGCCCTATGCCGAGGTCATCGGCGATCCGGCGGGGCACAGCAAGTCGCCGATGATTCACCGCTTCTGGCTGAGGAAACTCGGTATCGATGCGGATTACCGTATCGCCGAGGTGAAGCCCGGGGGGCTCGCCGATTATTTCGCGAATCGCGCCGACGATCCCGACTGGATGGGCTGCAACGTCACCATTCCGCACAAGCTCGCGGCGCTGGAGCATGTCGCCGATCCGGGCGGCGTGCGGGAAAGCATCGGCGCGATCAACACGGTGTTCCGGGGCGAGGACGGGGCGCTGATCGGCACCAACACCGATGCGGCGGGCTTTTGGGTGCCGATCGCGACACGTAACTGGACGGGCCGTCATGCCGTCGTAATCGGATCGGGCGGCGCAGCGCGCGCGGTGCTGTTCGCGCTCGCCAAGGGAGGGATCGGCGAGGTGACGATGGTCGCGCGCAGCGGGCTGAAAGCCATGGGGCTGCTGGCGCAGTTCGGGCTGAAAGGCGGCGTGCAGGACTTCGGCGCCAAGCTGCCGGGCGCGAACCTGCTCGTCAACGCCAGCCCGCTCGGCATGGCCGGGCAGGACGCATTGGACCTCGATCTCGATCCGCTGAAGCGCGGGGCGCTGGTCTACGATCTGGTCTACAAACCGGTCGAGACGCCGCTGCTGCGCCAGGCGGCGGACCGCGAGCTGGAGACGATCGACGGCCTCTCGATGCTGGTGGCGCAGGCCGCCTTGGCGTTCGAGCTGTTCTTCGGTGAGCCCGCGCCCGAGGAGGGCCAGGATGCGTTGTTCGAAAAGCTGACCGCATGAGCGCGCCGGCCAAGTCCGAAGGACGCCCGCTCGTCATCGGCCTCACCGGATCGATCGGCATGGGCAAGTCCACCGTCGCCGCGATGTTCGCGGAGCTGGGCGTGCCTGTGTTCGATGCCGATGCGATTGTGCGCGAGTTGCAGGGTCCGGGCGGCGCGCTGCTGTCGGTGATCGAGGAAGTATTTCCGGGCAGTACCGGAGCCGAGGGCGTGGACCGCAAGGCGCTCGGCGAGCGGGTGTTCGGCAAGCCCGATGAGCTGGCGCGGCTGGAAGCGATCGTGCATCCCGCCGTCGCTGGCCGGCGCATGGCGTTTCTCGATGCCAATCGCGACCGTCCGCTGATCCTGTTCGACATTCCGCTGCTGTTCGAAAAGAGCGGCAGCGACGGCGTGGATGCGATCGTGGTGGTGAGCGCGCCGGCCGCGGCGCAGCGCGAACGCGTGCTCGCCCGCCCCGGCATGACCGAAGCCAAATTTGCCGATATCCTGAAGCTGCAGCTAAGCGACGCCGAAAAGCGCGCGCGCGCCGATCAAGTTATCGACACCGGCACGAGCCTGGACGAAACGCGAAACCAGGTGGAAACGCTGGTGAAGCGTCTCGCGCCGTCCCTTGCCTGAACGCGCGAACGGGCCGATATGGATGCCATGCGCGAAATCGTCTTTGACACCGAAACCACCGGCATCGACCATGGAAACGGCGACCGGATGGTCGAGATCGGTTGCATCGAGATGATCGACCGGGTGATGACCGGCCGCACGTTTCATTGCTATTTCAATCCCGAGCGCGCGATGGACCCCGGCGCCGAGCGCATCCACGGGCTGGGCGATGCCTTCCTTCGCGACAAGCCGCGCTTTACCGACAAAGCGCTGGAACTGATCGAATTCATCGGCGAAGACATGCTGGTCGCGCACAATGCCATGTTCGATTTCGGTTTTCTCAACATGGAATTCGGGCGCTGCGGGCATCCTGTCGTCGATTATGTGCGCATGATCGATACCGTCGCGATGGCCCGCAAAAAGCATCCCGGCGCCAAAGCTTCGCTTGATGCGCTGTGCACGCGATACGGGATCGACCGTAGCCACCGCGTGAAGCATGGCGCGCTGCTGGACGCCGAACTGCTGGCACAGCTCTATATCGAGCTGACCGGGGGGCGGCAGATCGGCCTGAGCCTCGGTGCCGACGCGTCGAGCCCCGGCCGCGAGGCGCGCGTAACGCCGAGCCAATTGCCCACCGGCGCAACGCGCGCACCCCGCCATCACGCTCCGACCGACGAGGAGCTCGCACGGCACCGGGCGTTCATCGCGGGGATCGAAGGCTCGCTGTGGAGCAGCGGACGCGCGCGGCTCTGAACCGTTTCGGCCAGCGGCACGTTGGGACAACAAAAAGGAGAATCACCCCATGAAAATTCAGGTTTCGGGCCATCAGGTCGACACCGGCGAGGCGCTGCGCCAGCATGTCGAGGAGCGCATGACCGCGCTGGCGGACAAATATTTTCCCGAAACCATATCGGGTCAGGCGATCCTTGGGCGGGGGCCGCATGACAGTTTCACCTGCGACATCGTGACTCATGTGATGCAAGGCCTGTGGCTGAAGGCCGATGACCGGGCGCAGGACGCCCATCATGCGTTCGAGGGCGCGCTGGCCAAGATCGAAAAGCAGCTGCGCCGCTATATGCGACGAATTCAGGACCGCCATAGCCAGGCCGCGCAGGCGCTGAAGGAAGAGGAAGCGGCCTATACGGTGTTCGATTCCGAGGAAGAGTCACTCGAGGCCAGCGACGCTCCGCCGATCATCGCCGAACTGCGTGCCAACATCCCCGAAGTGTCGGTTTCCGATGCGGTGATGGTTCTGAATATGAGGAACACGCCGGCGCTGCTGTTCAAAAATTCTGGCACCGGCAGCCATAATATGGTCTATCGCCGCGATGATGGCACGATCGGATGGGTTGAACCGCAGTCCGCATCCTGAATTCGGCCATCGCCCGGGGAGCATTCAAGGACTTCGGGCAAGGACTTCGGGATGAATCATATATGTTCAATCTTTGACGCCGCTTTCCGGCGTGGGTCTGGTTGCTATGATTATAGATTTGAGTTGCGGCTTGCGCGAGGAAGCGGTGGTCGCCCGGTCTTCAATTCCGGGCAAGAAGGCTCTGTTCGACTTGCTCTCCGCGCGGGCCAATGCGGCCTATGCTCTGGATGCCGGCAAGGTGTTGAACGGGCTGGAGCGTCGCGAGACATTGGGATCGACCGGGTTCGGCTCGGGTGTTGCCATCCCTCATGCGCGCCTGCCGGAAGTCGAGGAGCCGGTAGGGCTGTTCGTTCGCCTGGAAAGGCCGCTGAATTATGCCAGCATCGACGATCGGCCGGTGGATCTCATCTTCTGTTTGATCTCGCCAGCCAGCGACGGGGCGCGCCATTTGCGGGTGCTGGCCGAGGTTTCACGCGCCATGCGCAGCGAGGCCAATCTGGCGCGGTTGCGCGATGCCGCCGACGCCGCGGCGATCTATGCGCTGTTGGCAGGGCTATATGAGTTCGACGCCGCCTGAATCCGGTCCCGCGCAAAGCGGACAGGAGGCCCATTTTCGCGCGCTCGAATCGCTCTATCGCGCTGCGCCGATCAACCGTCTGTTCGAATCCGAGATCGAAATTACCGGTCCGGGCAAGTGCGATATCCGGTTCGACGTCGACGAGCGCCATCTTCATGCCGCCGGCGCGGTGCACGGTACGGCCTATTTCAAGATGCTCGATGATGCGGCCTTCTATGCGGTCAACAGCCTGGTCACCGATCGCTTCGTGCTGACCACCGCGTTCAACCTGCTTTTCACGCGCCCGCTGCGGCCCGGACGTTTGCGTGCGACCGGACGCTGGCTCAGCGGACGCAGGCGCGTCTATGTCGGAGAGGCGCGGCTGATCGACGCCGATGGCGAGGAAGCAGGCCGCGGGACCGGGACGTTCATGCGATCCCGCATCCCCCTGGCCGGGCTGCCCGGTTATGCGGACGGAGCATGATCGCGCCGCGCGTCGCCGCTCATGTCCAGATCGACGCTATCCGACGGCTTTGCGAACGGGAAGGCGGGTTCGCCACGGTTTTGGCGAAGGGCGACCGGACAGCGGGCGATATCCTCATCATTTATCGTGAACGCGGCGGGCTCCCCAGCCTGCTACGCCGGGCGCTGCGCTGGGACGGCCCGCCGACCTGGACGGAAATCGAGCGCCAAACCTTTGAAAACGAACAAGAACTAAATAATTCGCTTGCACAACGACGTCATATCGACGGCGATTTATGGTTAATAGAGCTGGATGTCCCGGATGCGGAACGGTTCATCGCTATTATGGGCGAGTTCGTTTGACTCGGGTGGAGACCGAGTTAAATGCACCGCCAGCAACGAGCGCAAGTGGCCAATGGTTCCATCCAAGGGACGAAAATCGGCAAACACGCGAGTCGGAAGATAGCCCCAAGCAGATTGGACCCGCTGTTATCGGTTCGGGTTTTTTAGGTTTCTGCTCGGTGGGCGTCTGCCGCACGAATATGCGATAATCATGTTCCAATATATGAAAGCCGCGGGCGCCGCGGCCGCTTCCATGTTGCTGCTGTCCGCGGTCGTGATGACCGACAGCAGCTCCGCCGTCGCCGCCGAAGATCAGCAGCAGACGACGCTCATCTCCGGCGAGATCAATATCGATCCCGCCATCATCGCCCAGCTGCAGGCCGATCAGGTCGCTGCGAATGCAGATGCCAGCGCCTCGGCAAGCGACGAGGATATCGTCTTCGTCAGCCACCCGGTGATCATGCCCGTTCCCGAGCGCAGCGTGCCGGAGCCCAAGCCGATCCCGCAGTCGGACGCCAGCAGCCTCGCGCAGCTGGTTTCCATGCAGAATGCCGATGCCGCGCTCGATGCGGAGCAGCGCTGCCTGGCGGGAACCATCTATTTCGAATCCAAGGGCGAATCGCTCGAAGGACAGCTCGCGGTCGCCAAGGTGGTGCTGAACCGCGCCGCTTCGCCGCGCTGGCCCAGTTCGATCTGCGGCGTGGTCTATCAGAAGCACCAGTTCTCGTTCGTGCGCGGCGGCAAGATGCCGTCGATCCGCAAGTCCAGCCGCGCCTGGCAGCATGCCAAGGCGATCGCCCGCATCGCGCTCGACGACAGCTGGCAAACCGATGTGGACGACGCGCTGTTCTTCCACGCCAAATATGTGTCGCCCGGTTGGCGGCTGACGCGCATCGGCGCGGTGGACAAGCATATTTTCTACCGCTGAGGCGGCAATATCTGACCGGAAGAGTGAGGAGCCCCTTTTGGGGCCTTTATTCTGTTCACGACCTGTTCTATGCATTCGCCATGCTTGATCCGGCTCCCCAATTCGAACTGACCGGCGCCGCGGCGGTGACGCGCGGGCTGCGCCGCATGTTCGCGCGCCATCAGTTGTTTCTCATCCCGGAAGTGCCGCTGCGCAACGGTCGCCGCGCCGATCTGATGGGGTTGGATGCCAAGGGGCGGGTGGTGATCGTTGAGATCAAATGCGCGCGCGCCGACCTGCTGGGCGATCGGAAATGGCGCGATTATCTGGACTTTTGCGACCGTTTCTATTGGGCGGTGACGCCGCAAATGGATCAGACGCTGCTCGCGCGCGAGATGTTCGCGCCCGATCGGACCGGCCTGATCGTGGCCGACGCCTATGACGCGGCGATCGTGCGGCAGGCGGTCAGCACGCCGCTCGCGGCAGCCCGGCGCAAGACCGAATGCCAGCGGCTGGCGCGCATCGCCATGCGGCGCCATACCCAGCTGTGCGATCCGGAAGTCGCCTGGGGCGTCGAGCCGATCGACTGAAACGTAGCGGCAGGCTGCGCGTCTATTTGATCCCGGAAAAATCCAGCTCGCCCTGCTGCCTGGCCGGCTTCGTTTCGCCCTTTGCTTCGAGCAGGTTCAGGATTTCGCGCGCGCGCCCGTCCTGCCGCGCATAATCGCGCGCCGACCGGCCGCTGACATGATCGGCGATGTCCGGATCGGCGCCGTATTTCAGCAGCAGGCGCACCGTCTCGGGATCGCGCAGCTGCACCGCGCGGATCAGCGGCGTCTCGCCGGCGCGGTTGGTCTCGTCCACCTTCCCGCCATAGGTCAGCAGCGTGTCCATTCCGTCGAGATAGCCGAGCTGCGTTGCGAGCATCAGCGGGGTGTCGCCGTTCCTGTCGCCGATATTGGGATCGGCGTGGTTGGCGAGCAGGAATTTGATCCACTGCGAATCGCGCCGCTCGACCACCAGATGCATGGCGGTGCGGCCATCGTCAGCCCTGCGTGCGTTCACGATATTGGTGCCCGGAACCTGCAGCGCGGTGGTGACCTTGTCGCCATCGCGATCTTCCACCGCCTTGAGGAATGTGTAGCCGGGCGAGACGGACTGCTGCGCGCTTGCCACGTCGCCCGGCGCGGGCAGCACGGCGAAACTGGATGCGAAAAGGGCGGCAATGACTATATGGCGCATAGGGAATGGACCGGTTGGTGGTTGATCGGCATGTTTTAGCAGACCAAGGGAAAGCCTGTCATGAACAAAGCCGGATTTTTCAGTTTTTTCGCCGCGCTGCTGCTCGCTTCCTGCAATTCCGCGCCGCAGGCACCCGCGCAGCCCGAGCGCCCCCCGCTGGAGGGCGCGACCATCGGCGGGCCGTTCACGCTCACCGGCAGCGACGGCAAGCCGGTATCCTTCAGCGATTTCGACGGCAAATACCGGATCGTCTATTTCGGCTATACCTACTGCCCGGACGTCTGCCCGGTCGACCTGCAGCGGATCAGCGCGGGGCTGCGGCGTTATACCAAGGAACATCCCAAACTGGGGCTGCAGATCCAGCCGATCTTCATCACCGTCGATCCGGCGCGCGATACGCCCAAGATCATGGGAGAATATGTCCGCCATTTCGGCAAGCGGCTGATCGGGCTCACCGGCACGCCCGAGCAGATCGCCGAGGTCGCCAAGCAATTCGCCGTCTATTACAGCAAGGAAGCAGGCTCGAGCCCGCAGGATTATCTGATGGCACATTCGCAGACGCCCTATCTGATGGGACGTGACGGCGAGCCGCTGGCGGTGCTGCCGGTCGACGACCCGGCCACGCCCGATACCGACGAGGGCAGCGCGCAGGCGGTGTCCGACGAACTGGCGCGCTGGGTCGTATGAGCGAGAAATTCTGGGAACAGCCGATCGAAACGCTCGATCGCGGCGAGTGGGAGGCGCTGTGCGACGGCTGCGGCCAATGCTGCATGCACAAGATCGAGGACGCCGACACGGGGCGCATCCACGACACCAACGTCGCCTGCCGCCTGCTCGATCTGGAGACCGCGCGCTGTTCCGATTATCGCCGCCGCCGCTTTCTGGTCCCCGACTGCATCCGGCTGTCGCGGGCCAAGATCGCGTCCTTTCCCTGGCTGCCCGCCACCTGCGCCTATCGTCTGCGCGCCGAGGGCAAGCCTCTGTTCGATTGGCATTATCTGATCAGCGGCAGCGCCGAGAGCGTGCACGAGGCGGGCGTCTCGATGCGCGGCCGCGCGGTTTCCGAAAGCGTGGCGGGGCCGCTCGAGACCCATGTTCTGGAAGACTGACGCGCCGACGCTCGAGGTCGGCGGGCGGGTCTATCCGCTGCGGATCAAACGGCTGGCGCGGGCCAGGCGGATGAGCTTGCGGGCCGATCCGGTGCGCGGCGAGGTCAAGGTCACCGGCCCCATGCGGCTCACCGCCGCCGAGGCGCTGGCCTTTGCCGGATCGCGCCGAACCTGGCTCGCCGAGCGCTTCGCTGCGGCGGCCGAGCCGGTGCGTCTGGAACCCGGCGCGACGATCGGTTTTTGCGGCGAACCGCTCGAGATCGTCCACGACCCAGGCACCCGGCGCGGCGTCGCCATCGATGGCGAAACCTTGCGCGTCGGCGGACCGCTCGAACATGTCGGCGCGCGCGTCGAACGCTGGCTCAGGCGCGAGGCGAAGCGACGGATGGCCGACGATCTCGCCGTTTACTGCGCCCGTGCGGGCTGCGATCTGCCCAAGCTTTCGATCGGCGACGCGCGCTCGCGCTGGGGCAGCTGTTCGAGCCGCGGTCACATCCGGCTCGGCTGGCGTCTGGTGATGGCGCCGCCCGCCGTACGCCGCTCGGTCGTCGCGCACGAGGTCGCCCATCTCACGCACATGGACCACAGTTCGCGTTTCTACACGCTGCTCGACCGCCTGTTCGAGGGCGATCGCAAAGCCTGCGACGCCTGGCTGAAGAAACATGGCAGCGGCTTGCACATGGTCGGCGCGAACGAAGCTGCCGCTCAGTAGATCAGCTCGTCCTGGCCGTCCTCGCTGGGCCGTTCGTCGGCCTTGGGCTGCGGCGGTCGAACCGCCTCGGGGCGGCGCGGCGCCGGCTGCGGATCGGGTTTGCGCTGGCCGCGTCCCAGCGCGCGATCGATCCAGCTATCATCGAGCACCGGTGCATCCTGTTGCGGCAGCTGGCCGTCGCCGGTCGGTGGATTGCCCTCGACCGGCAGGCCATATTCGTCGACGAAATCGCCGCCCTCCGGCGCGCCGAAATAGGCATCGTCTTCGTCTTCCAACTGCCAGTCGGGCAGCACCACATCGGTATCGAATTTCTGTACCGGACGCTTGGCGACCGCGGATTTCATGAAGGCGGCCCAGGCGCGCGCGGGCGCGGTGCCGCCCTGCAGCCCGCCGACCGCCTTGGCGTCGTCGCGGCCCATCCACACGCCGGTGGTGAGCCCGCTGGAAAAACCGAAAAAGGTGCCGTCCTTGTTGCTCGTCGTGGTGCCGGTCTTGCCCGCCGCGGGCCGGCCGATCTGCGCGGCGCGGCCGGTGCCGGCGTTGACCGCGGTCTGGAGCAGATCGGTCATCGACGCCGCGACATAATCGTCGACCAGCGGTGCACCCGTGCGCTCGCGGCGCTGGTAGAGCACTTCGTCGTCGATCGTCGTAACCTTGGTGATGCCATAGGGCTCGATCGCGCGGCCGCCATCGGAAACCTCGGCAAAGGCGCGGGTCATGTCGATCAGCCGCACTTCGGACGTGCCGAGCACCATCGCCGGATGGGTGTTGATCGGCGTGGTGATGCCGAAGCGCCGGGCCATGCCCGCGACGGTGCCGAAACCGAGCTCGTTGCCGATCTGCGCCGCGACGGTGTTCTTGGAAAAGGCAAAGGCGTTGCGCACCGACATCGGCCCGGCATAGCTGCCGCCGCTGTTGCGCGGCGTCCAGCCGTCGATCTGGACCGGCTCGTCGGTGACCACGTCATCGGGGCTGTAGCCCGATTCCAGCGCGGCGAGATAGACGAACAGCTTCCAGCTCGATCCGGGCTGGCGCACCGCGGTGACCGCGCGGTTGTAGTTCGAGCTGACATAATCGGACCCGCCGACCATCGCGCGCACCGCGCCGTCATTCTCCATCGACACCAGCGCGCCCTGCGCGCCGGACGGCACGTTGGACTGGATCGCCGCGGTGGCGAGCCGCTGCATCGACAGGTCGACCGTGGTCCACACGTCGATCGGCTGGATCGTCTCGTCGATCAGCGTGTCGAGCTGCGGCAGCGCCCAGTCGGTGAAATAGCGCACGCTGTTCTGCGGCGGCTCGGGCGCCAGCGCGACATCGGCGGGCTCGGTCGCGGCGGCCTGTCCGGGCGAAATCACGCCGGTGTCCTGCATTGCGCGCAGCACGACCGAGGCGCGGCCGATCGCCGCCTGCGCGTCGGCGGTGGGCGAGTAGTTGGACGGCGCCTTGACCAGCCCGGCGATGATCGCCGCCTCGCCGAGATCCAGATTGGTCGCGCCATGGTCGAAGAATTTGCGGCTGGCCGCGTCGATGCCGTAGGCGCCGCCGCCGAAATAGACCTTGTTGAGATACAGCTCGAGGATCTGGTCCTTGGAGAATTTGCTCTCCATCGCCATCGCCAGGATCGCCTCGCGGATTTTGCGGCCGACGCTGTAGCTGTTGTTGAGGAAGATGGTGCGGGCAAGCTGCTGCGTGATGGTCGATGCGCCCTGCAGCCGCCGGTCGGTGTCGCGGTTCTGCCAGGCGAAATAGAGCGAGCGGGCCATGCCCTTGGGATCGACGCCGAGATGCGAGCGAAAGCGCCGATCCTCGATCGAGATCATCGCGTCCTTCATCACCGCGGGGATTTCCGCGCTGGGCAGCCAGCGGCCGTAGCTGGGCCCGATTTCCTGAATGATCGCGCCATCGACAGCGCGCACCCGGATCATCTGCCCCTGCTCGATATTCTTGAGATCGGTATAGCTCGGCAACTCCGAGCGCGCCACCGCCACCATCACGACCAGCGCGATCAGTCCGATGAGAGCGAGGCCAATACCGATCTGGGCCAGACGCACGAATGTGCGCATGACCGGACCTCTCCGCCTATCCGATGATTTCGCCCTCGCCATGCAAGCGGTCCGATACTCCCAACCTGCCGCTCTCACAAGCGGCACGGGGCTTTACCGGCGCTGAATGGCGCGGAGTCGGGGGTCTCAGCTGCGGTCCTCGTCGTCGGGTTCGAAATCGAGCGAGGCGCTGTTCATGCAGTAGCGCAGGCCGGTGGGCGGCGGACCATCGGGGAAGACATGGCCCAGATGGCTTTCGCAACTGGCGCAGCGCGCTTCGGTGCGGACCATGCCGTGACTGGTGTCGCGAACCTCCTCGACGGCGTTCTCGGTGACCGCCTGCGTGAAGCTGGGCCAACCGGAGCCGCTGTCGAACTTGTCGGCGGATTCGAACAGTTCGTTGCCGCAGGCGGCGCAGAAATAGGTGCCGTCGCGCTTCTCGCCGTTCAGCTTGCCCGTAAAGGCGCGCTCGGTGCCGCCTTCGCGCAGGATGTGGAACCGTTCGTCGCCCAGCTTTTCGCGCCAGTCGGCATCGGTCATCGTCTTTTCTTCGGTCATGGCGGGCATCCGGAAAACATCAGGGCGGAAAACATCAGGGAAGCTATGATCGGCGAAACGCGCATCGCCCAGTGCTGTTCCCTGTAGCGGCGGGCGAGAATGATTTTGCCGCGCCCGGTTTGGCGAGCGGTCGCCGCTATCGTCCGCGCGGTTGGGCGGCGCGCGCGATCAGCAGCAGTTCGTTCGCGAGCATGGGCCCCGCCAGCTCCGATCCACCGCTCATCAGCCGCCGCTCCAGCTCGAACAGGCGCGCATTGAGCCGCGCCAGCCGCGCCGACGACCATACCGACAGCGCTTGCTTGTACGCGCCTTGCTCCTTGAAGAAGATGCTGCGGGTGCGGTCGACCAGCGGGCCGGCCTGCGCGCCATGGTCGACTTCGGCGCGCAGGCCGGCGAGCTGCACCACGCGCCGCTGCAGCGCTTTCACGATCCGCACCTCGTTGACGCCGAGTTGGCGCGCGTCGGCAATCTCCGCGCCGCTGCGGGCGATGTCCCCCGCCATCACCGCACCCAGCAGGCCGGCCATATTCTCTTCCAGCGTCTCCGCGCCGAGCTTTGCCAGCATGTCCGGCTCCACGATCGCCGGACGATCCGGCGCGGCGTCGCAATAGAGCGCGATCTTCTCGATCTCGCCCGCCGCCAGCGTGCGGTCGAAGCCGGTGGATTCGGCGAGCCGCCGGGCCATCATCCGGTCCATGCGCAGGCCCGCCGCCTGCGCCAGCGCCTCGACATGCGCCGCCGCTTCCTGCTCGCCGGGCGGGTAGCAGGCGAGCATCATCACCGCGCGATGGGATTGCCCGAGCTTGCGCAGCTTGTTGGCGGGCGTCAGATTGCCGGTGGTGGCGATCACCGGCGTGTCGGCTCCGTTCGCTTCGAGCAGGTTCTCGATGGCGGCAAGGCCCTCGTCGCGCTGCAGCCGCAGGCGGATGTAGCGCTTGTCGCCGAACAGCGAGATCGATGCCGCCTCGTCGGCGAGCAGGGCCGGGTCGGCGCGCAGCTGCGATCCGTCGATATCGATGCGCTCGGCATCCTTCATCTCGGCCGAAAGCTTGCGCGCGACATCCTCGATCGTGGAGGGATCGGTCCCGAACAGCAGGAACAGGCGGATGTCGGCGCGTTTCCCGATGGCGGCGATCAGATCGCGCTCGCGAAGCTTTCTGCCGCCCGGCCTGCTCATGGCGCAGCGCGGGCCCGCGCGGACAGGCGCGTGACGATCTGGCCGGCGAGCCGCTCGGCGAGATTTTCCAGCGCGGTGTTTTCCGCCGCGATCACGGCATATTCCGATCCCACGACATCGATGCCCGCATCGCTGCCCTCGGTCGCGTCCAGGATGATGTCGCCGCTGGTGAGATCGGTCAGCTGGTAGCGCGCGCGCAAGGTGCGGCGTTCGCGGGTCAGCGCATCGTCGCTGCGCACGCCGAAGCCCTCGATATCGTCGTCGAGCTTGACCGTCAGCCGGTACCGCGGCGCGCCCGCGCCGAGCGGCTGCAGCCGGTCCTGCAATGCGTTGCGCACCAGCCAGCCGCCGCGGCCCGCGATCGGCTCCACCTCGACACTGCCGAGCGCATTGGCCACCGCCCCGTCGCTGCCGCCGGCATAAAGCGGCCGCAGCCCGCAGGACGGCAGCAGCATCAGGAGCAGGGCAAGGGCGGCCAGACGCATCATATGACGATGTTCACCAGCCGGTCGGGTACCACGATCACCTTGCGCACGGGCGCGCCATCCATGCTGCGCCGGACATTTTCAGATGCCAGCGCGGCTTCTTCCAGCGCGGCCTTGTCCATGCCCTTGGGCACGGTCAGCGTGTCGCGCAGCTTGCCCTTGACCTGGATCGCCACGGTGACCTCGTCCTCGATCAGCAGCGCGGGATCGTACGTGGGCCAGGCGGCATCGGCGATCAGCCCGTCGCCGCCGAGCTTTTCCCAGGCCTCCTCGGCGAGATGCGGGGCCATCGGCGCGACCAGCAGCACGAGAGTGCGGATCGCCTCGGCGCGCGTGGCGGAGGGACCCGCCTTTTCGGTGGCGTTGGTCAGCGCGTAAATCTTGGCCACCGCCTTGTTGAACGACAGCGCCTCGATATCATCGCCCACGCCAGCGATGGTCTGGTGCAGCTTGCGCTTGAGCGGCTTGTCCTCACCCTGCGCAGCATCGGCCGATCCGACCAGCCGCCACACGCGCTGGACGAAGCGCCAGGCGCCCTCGATCCCGGCTTCGGACCACAGCAGATCGCGCTCGGGGGGGCTGTCGGACAGCATGAACCAGCGCACCGCGTCCGCGCCATATTGATCGACGATCGCATCGGGATCGACGACGTTCTTCTTGGACTTGGACATTTTTTCGATGCGACCCGCAGTGGCCGGGCTGCCGTCCGAAATGCGCATCCAGTCCGCGCCGTCTTGCTCGACCTCGTCGGGCGAGAGCCAGCTGCCGTCGCCCGCTTGCCAGGTCTGATGCGTCACCATCCCCTGCGTGAACAGGCTTTTGAAGGGCTCGGCCATATCGATCGTGCCGATCGATTGCAGCGCGCGCGTCCAGAAGCGCGCGTAGAGCAGATGCAAAATCGCATGCTCCACCCCGCCGATATACTGGCCGACGGGCAGCCAGCTTTCGGCTTCCGCCCTGTCGAACGGCTTGTCCTCGGGCTGGCTGGCGAAGCGGATGAAATACCAGCTGCTGTCAACAAACGTGTCCAGCGTATCGGTCTCACGCCGCGCCAGCCTGCCGCATTTGGGGCAGACGATCTTGCTCCAAGTCGGATGGCGACCCAGCGGATTGCCGGGCGCGGCGAAGTCGATGTCCTCGGGCAGGATGATCGGCAGCTGGTCCTTCGGCACCGGCACCGCGCCGCAAGCATCGCAGTGGATGATCGGGATCGGCGTGCCCCAGTAACGCTGGCGCGAAACGCCCCAGTCGCGCAGCCGCCAGGTGGTGGTCGCCTCGCCCCAGCCCTCGCTGGCGGCGCGGTCGATCACCATTGTCTTGGCGTCTTCGATGCTCATGCCGTCGAGGAAGCGCGAGTTTACGATCGTGCCCTCGCCATTATAGGCCGCGTCGCCGACCGGCTCGCCCGCATCGCCGGTGGCCGAGACCACACGGTTGATCGGCAGGCCATATTTGGTCGCGAACTCATAGTCGCGCTGGTCGTGCGCGGGCACGCCGAACACCGCGCCGGTGCCATAGTCCATCAGCACGAAATTGGCGACGTAGACCGGCAGCAGCCAGTCCGGATCGAGCGGATGCGCGGCCTTCAGCCCGGTATCAAACCCGCGCTTTTCGGCGGTCTCGAGCTCGGCGGCGGAGGTGCCGGAGAGACGGTATTCGGCGGCGAAGTCGGCGAGAGCGGGGTCGTCTTCGGCCAGCGCCAACGCGACGGGATGATCGGCGGCGACGGCAACGAAGCTCGCGCCGAAGATGGTGTCGGGGCGGGTGGAGAAGACCTCGATGCTCCCCCTCCCGCCTGCGGGGGGGGGCTGGGGGATGGGATTGGTGTCAGGTAAAACAGGCCCACCCCCGGCCCCTCCCGCAAGCGGGAGGGGAGAAGAAAGCGCAAAGCTGAACCGCAGCCCCTGGCTCTTGCCGATCCAGTTGGCCTGCATCAGCCGCACCTTGTCCGGCCAGTCTTCGAGCTTGTCCAGACCGTCCAGCAGCTCCTCGGCGAAATCGGTGATCTTGAGAAACCACTGGCTGAGCTTGCGCCGCTCGACCGGCGCGCCCGAGCGCCAACCCTTGCCGTCGATCACCTGCTCGTTGGCGAGCACGGTCCGGTCGACCGGGTCCCAGTTGACCGCGCTTTCCTTGCGGTAGACCAGCCCCGCCTCGAACAGATCGAGGAACAGCGCCTGTTCGTGCCCGTAATAATCGGGCTCGCAGGTGGCCAGTTCGCGGCTCCAGTCGAACGCGAAGCCGATACGCTTCAGCTGCGATTTCATGTGCGCGATATTGGCGCGGGTCCATTCCCCCGGATGCACGCCCTTTTCCATCGCGGCGTTTTCGGCCGGCATGCCGAACGCGTCCCAGCCCATCGGGTGGAGCACGGCGTGGCCGGTCATCGCCTTGTAGCGCGCCAGCACGTCGCCCATCGTGTAATTGCGGACATGGCCGATATGGATGCGCCCCGAGGGATAGGGGAACATCTCCAGCACATAGGATTTGGGCCGGTCCGGATGGCGATCGGCGGAAAAGCTGGCATCCGCTTCCCAGCGCTTCTGCCACCGCGCATCGGCGGTGTGCGGGTTGAAACGGTCGGCCATCAGCGCCCGATCAGCTGGCGATGGCGGAGCGCCTCAGGTCGCGCGCCTTGCCGAGGATGATCTGTTCCATCTTCTGCACCGTGGCCGCGCGCACCGGCGCATCGACCCAGGTGCCGCCATTGTTGGTCTGGCGCGAGGCGGCGACGCGCAGCGCATCGGCGCGCAGATCCTGGTCGAGAATGGTGACGGTCATCTTCATCCGTTCGTTCGGGCTCTGCGGATTGACGTACCAGTCGGTCACGATCACGCCGCCCGCGCTGTCGGTCTGCAGCAGCGGCATGAAGCTCAGCGTATCGAGCGAGGCGCGCCATAGATAGCTGTTGACGCCGATGGTCGTCACTTGGCTGGCGGCGAGATCGGCGCGCGGGCGGTCCTTGCCGCCGCAGGCGCCCAGCGCCAGGGTCGATGCGATCAGGATGGCGGAAACGGGAAGGCGCGTCATGCGCATGGGAAACCTCGGGGCGTCTGAGAGAAAACGGGTTACGGCGTTTCTATAGATGCAATCGCCGCAAGGGCAAGGATGGTGCGTCAGCGCAGGTTAACCCCGGATGGCTGACGGGAGTCTGTGAGATAAAGGACACAGACTCGCGACAAAATAAAATAGTCAGCATGGCGAGCGCTTTAAGCGGAACCGGAATCGGCGTAGGCCGGTTCGTATCAGCACCAACAGGTGGGCTTCAAAAATGTCTTCGGGACGCAAACAGCTTTGGATCATGGGGGGTGCCGTGGCCGCCGCCGTGGCGCTGTGCGGAACGGGCATGGTGGCTGCTTATCCCGCGGCTCCCCGCGAGTCGGGCGGTGAGTTCTCCAGGATTCTGCTCGACCCTTCGGTCGGGCTGTTCACGCCGGCAGGCCTCGATGCCGAATCGGCGCGGCGCTTCAAGCAAGCCGCGGTCGCGAGTCGCGGCAAGTTTCGTTTTACCCCCGCAGGCGTCAGCCAGGCCCGCAGTCGCACGGTGACGGTAGCGGTACGTGCGTCGCTCGACGAGGCGCCGCGTGCGGTTTCGGTACGCAACGTCATTGCCGCGAGCGAGGCTGGCACCCGTACCGCATCGCGCGAAAGCGGGTTGTCGATCAAACCGACCAAATATGAACTCGGCGCGGCCAAGGGCTGGACCAGTTTTGCGCTGCCGACCGAGTCGCGCAAGAGCAACATTCCCGCGATCGGCCAGCTCGGCGCCGGATCGGGTTATCGGCTCGATGACGACGAACAAAGCGCCAAGCGGAGCAAGTTCAATACCCGCGTGACGCTCGAATCGCCGAACGCGAGTCGCGCGGTGCAGCGCCGGATCGGCGGCGCCAATGAATATGCGCTCGACGTTGGCGGCAGCTATTCGATCGCAAAGGGTGTCGATGTCACCGCGGGCGTTCGTGTCGAGAGCGAGCAGGAAGCGCCGATCGTCGACGAACAGCGTGACAGCCAGGCGGTCTATCTCGGAACGCTGATCCGCTTTTGATCGGTCGGGCTTTGGTGCGATGCCATTTTTCCGTCATTTTGTGAGCGAATCGATTGCGGCCCAGCCTGTTACCGGAAGCGCCCGCATCATCGCGTAGCGCGCGCGTCTCATCCCGCCGAGCGCTACCACATTGCCGAATAGTGCAGCTTGTCCCGCCAACTGACGGAATCCCGCGGCGCCGAGCGGCTTGCGGCCGGGATGCGTGCGCGTGGGAAAGACCGGCGAGACAAGCAGCCAGTCCGCCCCGCTTCGCACCGCGTCGCGCAGCTCGCGTCGGCCATGCACGGGCGCGCTTCGCGGAAATGCTTCACCGGGCTCCCTCGCGCCTGTGCGACCGTGCACGCCATCCGCCTGCCAGCGCCGCGCCGTCTTGGCGTCGTCCGCCAGAAAAAGACGATGCCCGCGCTGTTTAGCAATCCTTCGCAGCCGCCGAAACAATATGCGTCGTGCGATGGGATCGAGATCATGATGACGCAGCACAATCGCGCTGCCGCGGGGAAGCGCGCGTGCGCTTGCGTACAAGGACTCGCCCAGCCGCGGATCGGTCATCAGCCAGATGCACGGGGCCTTGCCGCGCGATGCTTTGCCCTTCGCCATGGCGGCGGCTATAGGCACGGGCCATGACCGACGCGAGCCCCCTCACCGACATTCGATCCCGCATCGCCGCCGCCGCCCTGCGCGCCGGACGCGAGACCGGCGATATCGAGCTGATCGCGGTGTCGAAGACGCGCAGCGCCGGAGATATCCGCACGCTGCTGGAAGAGGGCCATCGCAGCTTCGGCGAGAACCGCGTCGGGGAGGCGGAAGGGAAATGGCCGGAGCTGCGCGCGGACTATCCGGACGCGCAGCTGCACATGATCGGCCAGCTGCAATCGAACAAGGCGGAGGCTGCCGCCGCGCTGTTCGATGTGATCCACACCGTCGACCGCCCCTCGCTGGTCAAGGCGCTGGGCAAGCTGGTCGCCGACGGGAAAACCTGCCCGCCCTGTTTTCTGCAGGTCGACATCGGCGAGGAGGAGCAGAAGGGCGGCTGCGCGATCGGCGGCATCGCTGCGCTGCTGGAGCGGGCGCGCAAGGCCGGACTCGATATGATCGGCCTGATGTGCATCCCGCCGTTGGAGGTGGAGCCGGCGCCCTATTTCGCGCTGCTCGCCAAACTGGCGGACGAACATGGTCTGCGCCGTCTCAGCATGGGCATGTCGGCGGATTACGAGACCGCGGTCATGCTGGGCGCGACGCAGGTGCGCGTCGGCACGGCATTGTTCGGACCGCGCCCCGCCTGATCCACCTGATCTCAGGCCGGGTCGGGCAGCGCCCCGCCACTGCCGCGGCCCTTAGCCACCGTCTCGCGTTCCACCGATTTCTCCCGCGCCTCTTCCTTGCGCGCGCGCTCCTCCATCTTTTGCGCCTTCAGCTCCTCGGGCGTGTCGGGCGCCACGAAGCTGATGATGATGTCGTCCTCTTCGATCGTCGGCCGCGCGATAGTGGAGAAAAACAACAGCCGCTTGTCCGGTTTCACCACCGCCACCGGCTCCTCGCCCTTGTCGAGATTGGCGAGGAAGCTCTCGTAATTGAATTTTTCGGTGATCTGCGTCTTGGAAAAAATCCAGCCGTCGCGCTGACGGTCCTGCAGCGTCTCGAAGGTCGGGCCGCTCTCCATCAGCGTGCGGCCGCGGCCGACGCGCTGCTGCGATCCCTCGTCGGAATTGACGAGCGTGATCTGGTCGTAGCCGACCTCGGGGCCGAGATCGGTGCCGACGAGCTGGTTGTAGCTGTCATTCTCGGTCGCCACGATCAGATGCTGAAACTGGCCCATGTCGACGGCATGGCCGTGCGCTTCGTCGAGAATCTCGCCCTGGTGGATTTCGAGATCCTGCCGCCGCGCCGAGCGCAGCGCGAACTTGCTCGTGTCGGACACCACCACGCGGTAACCGAGACCCTTCAGGAACTTGCCGAGGTCGATCGTCCAGCGGTTGGCGCCGACCATCAGCACGCCCTCGCCCTTGCCCATGTCGATACCCAGGCGCCTCGCCACCCAACTGGCCGAGAAGCCATGCGCGACGATGGTGGCGATGACCACGCCGAACACCAGCGGCACCAAGGCGTCGGCGCCCTCATAACCCAGATCGACCAGGCGCAGCGCGAACAGACCGGTCACCGCGATGGCGACGATGCCGCGCGGCGCGATCCAGGCGATGAACAGCTGTTCGCGCAGCGGAATGCCGGAGAGGAACAGGCTGGTGAGCACGGTGACCGGCCGCACCACGAACAGCAGCAGCAGGAGGAACAGGAGGAAACGCGCCTGGAACGCCTGGATCGTCTCCCAGTCGAGCGTGGCCGAGAGCAGGATAAACACCCCGCTGATCAGCAGCACCGCCAGATCCTCCTTGAACCGGTGCAGCGCGCGGCTGGAATGGACCGGCTTGTTGGCCATGACCACGCCCATGATGGTGACCGTGATGAGGCCGGTCTCATGCATGATGATGTCGGCGACGACGAAACCGAAGATCACGGTGATGAGCAGCAGCGGCGCCTTCAGATATTCGGGCACGAGGCCGCGCGGGAACATCCAGGTAAGCGCGTAGCCCAGCGCCGCCCCGATCAGTCCGGCGAGGAAGGTGGCGCCCACCACCTCGAACCCGATGCCGGCATAATCGACGCTGTCGCCGCGATAGCTGATGAAGGCGTAGATCGCCACCGCGAGCAGGGCGCCGATCGGATCGTTGACGATGCCCTCCCATTTCAGGATGTCGCGCACGCGGTTGGGCACGCGCAGCGTGCGCAGCATCGGCCCGATCACGGTCGGCCCGGTCACCACCAGGATCCCGCCGAACAGGGCGGCGACGGAAATCGGCAGGCCGGCTCCGTAATGGACCGCGGCGGTGCCGAGCGCCCAGCCCACCGGCACGCCGACGATGACCAGCCGCGCCACCCCCCATCCGGCGTAGCGAAGTTCCCGGAAATTGAGGCTGAGGCCGCCCTCGAACAGGATCACCGCCACCGCCAGCTTGACGATCGGTTCGAGCAGGGTGCCGAAATCGCGTTCGGGCTCGATCAGGCCGAGCGCCGGACCGGCGATCAGGCCGGCGACCAGCATCAGGGCGATGGCCGGCAGGTTCGTGCGCCAGGCGACCCACTGCGCGCCGATGCCGAGGACACCGATCAGCGCGATCTTGACCATGAGGGAATCGAGCGGGATCATTGGCTGGCTTATGCGAAAGCTGCGGCGTCGTGGCCAGAAAAAAGGCTTATGGAAAGGAGCGCGAAAAGGCGTGTCGCGAACGGCTTAGGCACGGCGCCGGCTCCTCGGTCTTGAAGCGTCCAGCGGGAAGCAGGCGAGCCGTTCGGCCAGCGCCACCAGCGCCTCGGCGCGGCCGCCGCAGGCGCGCGCGATCTCCGGATGGCCGGCGTCGAGGCCGCCGGTTAGCGCGCCAAAGGCGGGTAGGATCAGCTTGGTCGGCGTGCGCAGGAAGCAGCGGCGGGCAATATGGCGGCCGCGTATCGTCATGCGCAATTTGGGGTGGAAATGGCCGGACAATTCGGGCCGGCTCTCGCCCGGCTTGGCTTCGTGGCGCAGCAGCACGCCGTCCACCTCCAGCTCGGCGAGTGCCCGCCCGCCCCAGCGCCCGCTCACCTCCCGGTCGTGATTGCCGCGAATCCAGGTCCAGTCGAGCGCAGCCGTCAACCGCTGCAGCGAGTTGGCCGCATGGCGATCGAGCCGGGCCTCGCCGCCATCGTCATGATAATTGTCCCCCAGGCACAACACGCGCTCGGCCCGGGTCAGTTCGACCAGCGCCGCCACCGCCTCGATCGTGGCGCGGCTGTCGTAGGGCGGCAGCATCTGGCCGTGGGCGGCATAGAAACTGCCTTTTTCCAGATGCAGGTCGGCCAGCAGCAGCGCGCGCCGCTCGGGCCACCACAGGGCGGCATCTCCCGCCACGAACAGGCGGCGACCGGCGAACGAAAGGGGAACCATCAATCCGCTATGCGGGAGCGGCGCGGTCCGCGCAAGTCCTCCGGCAGCATCCTTCCGGACATCGCCGCGACGGAGCGATCGAAGCCGGTCCGCCGCTGCCGGGCGGGGATGCCGAACTGTACCTGGCGCTTGTCGAAATCAATCGCGACCCGGTCGAACAGGCCGATCACGTCCATGCCCAGCAGCAAAGCGGGTTTTTCGCTCAAACCCAGCACCTCGAAGGCATAGGCGTCGGCGAAACTGATCGGCAGATCCCGCACTATGGCCTCGCCGATCTCGATCCGGTCGGCCAGTGCGATGATCGCCTTGATCCGGTCGCCCGTCACGCTCTGCAGAAATCCGGTCGCCGCCTTGGTGCTGCGCTTGCCCAGCAATTTGTCGCGCAGGGCAAGATTGCCGATGCTGGTCTGGGTGCCGGTATCGATCACGAGATCGACCGCGATGCCGTTGATCGTCGCCTGGTGGATCACCATGCGCCCACGCACCCGCCGTGCGGTGACGACGATGGTGCCGTCCGGCGCGACTCCGGGTTGCAGTTTGCGGCCGGTCTTTTCCACCGTCATGCGGTCCGCGCCGAAATTCATGACCACGCGGTGGCCGTCCAGCCCGTCCAGCCCGATCAGCCCGTTCGCGCCCAGATTGCGGCGCGCCAGTGCGGGCGCCTCCAGATTTTCGATCGCGAAGCTGTCGGTTTCCAGCCGGTCGACGTAAAAGGACGGCGCGACATGGCGGCCCGCGATGGTGGCGAGGCCGAGCGCCGGTCCCATTTCCAGCAGCAGCTGCCGGGCCAGCTCGTCGGAGATGACCGAGCGTTCCGACCCGGTGTCGACGATAAAATAATAAGGACCGGTGCCGTTCACCTCGACCGCGACGGCGACGCGGTTCGAGCGGTCGATGCGGAAGGGCTGAAACAGCGGCGGCATGGGCTGAGCCGCCAGAGGCGCGGGCAAGGGCAGCGGCGCGGTCTGCGCGGTCGCGGCGCTGGAGCAGAGCGCCATAAGCGCAACGAGCATGCGTAGGGTGACAAGGGTGACGCTATGGTCACGGGAAATTCCGGTGAGACGTGCAAGATGATCGACAAACCGTCGCGAAAAGCGCTGCAGCGCGAGGCGAGCCTGAAAGGTCACCCGGTAGCGATAGCAGAAGGCGGTCAAGTAGGACAGCTGGTTTGGGAGTGAGCGTTCCTCTCAATGCAAATACACCGTCATCCCGGACTTGATCCGGGATTCAGGGCGAGATCGAACTGCCGCTGGACCTGGATCCCGGGTCAGCCCGGATGACGGTGGTTTTTTTGGTTGTCGGAAGCGGGTTTCACCTCCCCGCATCACATCGCCATCGCCTCGGCGATCAGCGCTTCGGCCTCGGCGATCAGCGCGTCGTCGGCGGTTCCCGTGGCCACGGTTTCGCGGCCGATCAGCACCAGCACCGGCACCGCCAACGGACTCACCCGCTCCAGTTCCACATGCAGCATGGTGTCGGCGGCACGGTCCAGCAGATCGCCGAGCCGCCCGACATCGGTGAGCCGCGCGCGCGCATCGTGCCAGGCGGCCTCCAACAGCACATGGCCGGGTTCGTATTTGCGCAACACGTCGTAGATCAGATCGGTGGAAAAGGTCACCTGCTTGCCGGTCTTGCGCCGGCCGGGATGCTGACGCTCGACCAGCCCACCGATCACCGAAACCTCGCGGAAGGCGCGCTTGAGCAACGCCGATTGCTGCACCCAGTCGGTGAACTCCTCGCGCAATATGTCCTTGGAGAACAGCGCGGCGGGATCGGTCACCGGCTCAAGGCCGTAGCAGGCCAGCGCATAGTCGTTCGAGACGAAGCCGAGCGGCTTCAGCCCGCGCGTCTCCATGCGTTTCGTCAGGAGCATGCCGAGCGACTGGTGCGCGTTCCAGCCCTCGAAGCTGTAGGCGACCATATAATGGCGCCCTTCGCGCGGAAAGGTCTCGACCAGCAGCTGGCCGGGCTCGGGCAGGACCGAGCGTTCGGACTGGACGGACAGCCATTCCCGCACGTCCTCGGGGAAGCGCGCCCATTGTGCGCGATCGTACAAAAGTTCGCGCACCCGCGCGGCGAGATTGGTGCTGAGCGGCATGCGCGCCCCGACATAGGTGGGGATGCGCGCGGGCCGGGTGGTGGCGCGGACGATCAGGTCCGTGTCCTTGATCCGCTCGACCTCCAGGCTGAGGCCGGAGAAGAAAAAGGTGTCGCCGGGCGACAGCGAGGCGGCGAAAAACTCTTCCACAGTGCCGAGCTTGCGGCCGTTCTTGAAGCGCACGTCGAGCGTGGCGGCGTCGACGATGATCCCCGCGTTCATGCGATGCTGCGTTACGAAGCGCGGGTGGCTGACGCGCCAGCGCCGGTCGTTGCCCTCGCCGGTGCCGTCGGGCGCGAGCCGGCGGAAGCGATCGTAGCTTTTGAGCGCATAGCCGCCGTCGCGGATGAAATCGACGATGCGCGCGAACGCCTCGGCGGTCAGCGCGCTATAGGGCAGGGCGCTCCGCGCCTCGTCCAGCAGCTCCGCCTCGGCGAACGGCGCGGCGCAGGCCATGGCCATGATATGCTGCGCCAAGACATCGAGCCCGCCGGGGCGGAAGATGTCGGGGTCGCGCTCGTCCGCCTCGACCGCGTCGAGCGCGGCCTGTGCCTCGAGATATTCGAAGCGGTTGCCGGGCACCAGGATGGCCCTGCTCGGCTCGTCCAGCCGGTGGTTGGCGCGCCCGATCCGCTGGAGCAGGCGCGAGCTGCCCTTGGGCGCGCCCATCTGGACCACGCAGTCGATATCGCCCCAGTCGACGCCGAGATCGAGGCTGGCGGTGGCGACCAGCGCGCGTAGATCGCCGCGCGCCATCGCCGCCTCGACCTTGCGCCGCGCCTCGACCGCCAGGCTGCCATGGTGGATGCCGATCGGCAGGCCCGCATCATTGGCTTTCCACAAATCCTGGAAGATCAGCTCGGCCAGGCTGCGCGTGTTGCAGAAGACCAAGGTGGTGCGGTTGGCGGCGATCAGCTCCATGACCTGCGGCGCGGCGTAGCGGCCCGAATGGCCGGCCCAGGGCACGCGGCCGAGCGGCAGCAATATGTCGATATCGGGGTCCGCCCCCTTCTCTCCGAGTACCAGCCGGACGCTGTCGATATCGCCATAAGGGGCGAGCCAGGCGCGGTAACCGTCGGCATCGGCGACGGTGGCGGACAGCGCGGCGCGCCGCATCGCGGGTGCGATCCGTTGCAGGCGTGCCAACGAAAGCGCCAGCAGATCGCCGCGTTTCTGCGTGGCAAAGGCATGCACCTCGTCGATCACCACGCGCTTCAACTCCGCGAACAGGGTGAAGCTGTCGGCGTGCGAGAGCAGCAGGCTGAGCGATTCGGGCGTGGTGAGCAGGATGTTCGGCGGTCGCGCGCGCTGGCGCGCCTTGCGGTCCGAGGGGGTATCCCCGGTGCGCGTTTCGACGGTGAGATCGAGTCCGATTTCCTCGATAGGCGCCCTGAGGTTGCGCTGGATATCGACCGCCAGCGCCTTCAGCGGCGAAATATAGAGCGTGTGCAACCCCTCGACCGGGCCTTCTGCGGCATCCGCCAGAGTCGGCAGGAACCCCGCCAGCGTCTTGCCCGCGCCGGTGGATGCGACCAGCAGGGCATGTTCATTCGCGCGGTCCGCCCCCAGCATTTCCGCCTGATGCCGCCGCACCCTCCAGCCGCGGCCCGCGAACCAGGCGGCGATGGACGGCGGGACCGCGTCCGTCATATTTGTATCTCAGGCCAGCGGGTCGTTGCGCGCGTCCTCGGCGTCCTCGGCATCGGCGCGGTCGTAAAGCTCCTCGGTGGCGCGCTCGGTGTGCCGCAGATCGGCGGCGCTGGTGTCCTTCTTGTTGCGCAGCAGCGCCCAGGCGATCACTCCTACCAGCAGGATCGGCCCCAATATCGTCGCAAGTCCCCAGTCCATAGTCGCACTCCTGTTTCATTTGTCGCAGGCGTAACGGACGGGCGGCGCAAATTATCCCTGTAAGGGACCGGAGTTTGTCCTTGCTCTTCCCTCTCCCGCCCGGGCCCCACCGAAGTAGTACTTCGGTGGGTTCGCTTTGCGGGAGAGGAGCGAGACTTGGTCGGCGCGAAGCGGCGGCCTTAGTCGCAGCGGTGAGGGCTTACCCCCCCCCCCATGAAACAGTATTTTGTGGGAATTCCGGTGAGGAGATCGCCCGGTAGCGTCGACCTATCGATGGCGCTGGCGCGCCACCCACCCTCATCCAACTTCGTCTAGCTCCTCGCGGAGCAAGACTGCGTATCCTTCTCCCGCCCGAGCGGGAGAAGGATACGCTCTTGCCCGCTCCCGCTTGCCGGTGAGATTGTCGAATGCCCGTCAGGCCGGCCTCAATGCCCCGCCGCCTCCCCGCGTTCGATGCCGGACAGCGCCAGCTGCTCGTCGATCTGCGCCATCAGCCGATCCAGGCCCGCCTCGCTGTTCGCCTCGGCGCGGGCGACGAGCACGTCCTGCGTGTTCGAGGCGCGCAGCAGCCACCAGCCGTCCGCCGTGTTGACGCGCGCGCCGTCGATATCGCTCATGTCCGCGCCCGCGTCGCGCATGCGCGCCACGATCTCGTCGACCGCGGCAAACTTGCGCGCCTCGTCGACCTGGAAGCGCAGCTCGGGGGTATTGATCATCTCGGGCATTTCGGAGCGCAGCTCGGTTACCGATTTGCCCAGCGCACTCGCCGCCTTGATCAGCCGCACCGCGGCGTAGAGCGCGTCGTCAAACCCGTAATAATCGTGCTTGAAGAAGATGTGTCCGCTCATTTCGCCGGCCAGCGGGCTGCCGGTCTCCTTCATCTTGGATTTGATGAGGCTGTGCCCGGTCTTCCACATCAGGGGCTTGCCGCCGAGTTCGGCGATGCGGTTGTACAGCGCCTGGCTCGCCTTGACGTCTGCGATGATCGTTGCGCCCGGTTCTTCGGCCAGCACGTCGGCCGCGAAAATCTGCATCAGCTGATCGCCCCAGATGATGCGGCCCGCGCCGTCGATCGCACCGATCCGGTCGCCGTCGCCGTCGAACGCGATGCCGAAGTCCAGCCCTTCGTCGGCGACCAGCTTCTGCAAATCTTCCAGATTTTCCGGCTCGGTCGGGTCGGGATGATGGTTCGGAAATGTCCCGTCGACCTTGGTGTAGAGGCAGTGATGCTCGCCCGGCAGCTTGGTGATCAGCTCTTCCAGCGCAGGCCCGGCCGCGCCGTTGCCTGCGTCCCAGCCGACGCGGAACGGCGTGAATTCCTTCGCGCCGCGCGTGATGCGGTCGATATAGGCGTCCAGCATCGGCTGCTCGCGCGACGAACCTGACCCCTCGTCCCAGTCGCCGGCCGCGGCCATCGTGCCGAGCCTCTGGATATCCTCGCCGAAAAAGGGGCGGCCTTGGAAGACCATCTTGAAACCGTTGTAATCGGGCGGATTGTGGCTGCCGGTGATCATGATGCCGCCGTCGACATCGTCCATCGAAGCCTCGGCATAATAGAGCATCGGCGTGGGACCGAGCCCGACGCGCACCACGTCGCAGCCGGTGGCGGTGAGCCCGGCGACCAGGGCTTTCTCCAGCAACGGCGAGCTCTCGCGCCCGTCATAGCCGACCGCCACTGCCGACCCGCCCGCGCGCGTGATCAGCGTACCGAAGCCGCGCCCGATCGCGTCCGCATCCGCCGCGCCCAGCGTTTTTCCAAGGATTCCGCGAATGTCGTATTCGCGCAAGGAACTGGAGTGGAATTGGTGGGGCATGATGGGTCCTTCGAAGCGGGTCTATGCGCCCTAAACTATTGCAGAGGCCGCCCGGTTGCACGCGCCAGCAGCAGATCGCGCGCCTCGGTCAGCGATTGCAGCGTTGCGGCGTCACCCGTTGCATCGGGGCGCAGCGCGGCGACCTTGCGCCGCCACGCCGCGCGGATATCGTCGGCACCGGCATCGTCGCGCACGCCCAGCAGCCTTGCCGCGTCGCGCGCCGGGCCGGCATCGCCGAGCCGCTTGGCCTTGCCCTTCCACCAGAACCAGACGACCGCGGCCAGCACCGCCAGGAGCAGCAGCTTGCTCATGCGGGCACCGGCAGCTTCAGATGCAGTGCGGCGATCAGCTGGCGTAGCTCCTGCCGCGCGGCGATGTGGCTGGTGCCGAGCTGGCCGAGCTGGCCTTTATCCAGCAGCGTGAGACCGCTGGGGAACAGCTCGCGGTAGATCACGCGCTCGCTGAGGCCGGGGATCACGCGAAAACCGACGCGCTTGGCCAGCGCATCGAGCGCGCTGCCGACGCGCTGCTGGTTGCGCGCCTCCAGATTGTGCAGGCGGTTCCTGAGCACCACCCAGTCGATCGACAGCCCGTCGGTGCGCGCGCGCCGCGTCCGCGCTTCCCAGATCAGCTCGGCATAGAAGCTGATCTTGGTGACTTCGAAACTCTCCGGATCGACCTTTCCGATCAGATCGAAATCGACGAAACTGTCGTTGATCGGCGTGACCAGCGTGTCCGACCGCGTGGCGACGTAGCGCGCAGGCACATCGTCGCGGCCCGGCGTATCGAACAGCAGGAAGTCCGCGCCCTCGCCCATCCGGTCGATCTGCGCCTGAAGCTCAGCCTCGCTCGATCCCTCGAACGCCTCGAAGCGGGGCGTGGCGAGATCGATGTCGCGGCGCCGGGCGGTGTCGCTGCGATTCTCCAGATAGCGGTAGAGCGTGCGCTGGCGACTATCGAGATCGATGCAGGCGACGCGCGCGCCCTGCATCGCCAGGCCCACGGCGACATGAACGGCGGTGGTCGATTTGCCGGTGCCGCCCTTTTCATTGGCGAAAACGATTGCGTGCGGGCCGTGGGCGGCCATGAAATTCCCCCTGAGTCCGGCAAATGGCTTGAGGCGAAACGCCCGGACTGACATGCGTTTGCGCCCGGAATTTGCCGATCACCGGCATGCGGGGCTATGGCGGCCGGGTTTACAGAAGGGACGTTGGTGGTGCAATTGATCAATCGCCTCGATGCGCTGGCCCCTGCGGTTTCCGACCTCAAAACCCGTGGAAGCCTGGCGCTGGTGCCGACCATGGGCGCGCTGCACGCCGGGCATTTGCGGTTGGTGGAGGCCGCGCGCGAACGGGCCGACGCGGTGGCGGTGTCGATCTTCGTCAATCCCGCGCAGTTCGGCGAGGGCGAGGATTGGGATGCCTATCCGCGCACTTTGGAGGCGGACCGGGCCAAGCTGGCGGCGGCGGGCGTGAACCTGCTCTGGGCCCCCTCGACGGACGAGGTTTACGGGCCCGGCTTTGCCACATCGGTGCGGGTGTCGGGGGTCAGCGAGGGGCTGGACGGCGCGTCGCGGCCCGGCCATTTCGACGGCGTGGCGCTGGTCGTCGCCAAATTGTTCAATCAAATACGGCCGGATGTCGCTTTTTTCGGGCAGAAGGATTTTCAGCAACTGGCCGTGATCCGGCGGATGGCGCGCGACCTCGATTTCCCGGTCGAGATCGTCGGCATTCCGACCGTGCGTGATGCCGACGGGCTCGCGCTATCCTCGCGCAACGCCTATCTTTCGGAGGAAGCGCGGGCAAATGCGGTCGCGCTGCCCGATGCGCTGAATGCCGCGGCTGAGGCCATTCTCGGCGGCGCGAATGTCGGCGCTACGCTGGCCGAAGCGAAGGACGGCATGCGCGCCGCGGGCTTCTCCTTGATCGACTATCTGGAGCTGCGCGATGGGGACAGCCTTGCACCTTTGTCGGCTTGGCAAGCAGGCGCGCGGCTGTTCGTCGCGGCGCGGATCGAGGGCACCCGATTGATCGACAATATCGAAGTCACGCCAAAATAACCGCGCCCGCGTTAACCTTTCGTTGACCATCTTCTGGTGATTTGTCCCCATTGGAGGCAAAGGGACAGGGACAGGGACAGGGCATATGGGCAGCAGTTTGAAGAGCGCGCGCTTTCTGATCGAAAGCAGAATGGCCGATGCGGCCACCGGCAATCCGGACGCATTATATGATCTGGGCATCGCTTATTCGACCGGATCGGGCGGCGTCGCCGTCGATCTGATCGAGGCGCATAAATGGTTCAACCTCGCCGCGCTCAACGGCAGCGAAGCGGGCATGACCTGCCGCGCCGAAATCGCCTACGACATGACCGCGCGAGAGATTGCCGAGGCCCAGCGCGAGGCGCGGTCCTGGCTGCGCTCGACCGAAGTTCGGGCGGCCTGAGGCCTTCCGGATCGAACCCGTTTCTGCCGTCATTCCGGACTTGATCCGGAATCCAGGGCGACACGGCACTGCGGTTGGGCTCTGGATCCCGGATCAAGTCCGGGATGACGACAGTTTTTAGGGGCGTGCGTCGCTCTCGACCATAAGCCTACCCGCCCTTCCGGAACGGCCCCATGTCGTTCAGAAATTCGATCTCCTGCGCCACCGCCTCGCGCTCGCGCTCCAGGAAATCATGCACCGCATCGCGAAAGCCCTCGTCGGCGATGAAATGCGCCGACCAGGTCGCCGTCGGCTCGTAGCCGCGCGCCAGCTTGTGCGATCCTTGTGCACCGGCCTCCACCGTGGCGAGCCCGCGCTCGATCGCGATATCGATCGCCTGATAATAGCATAGTTCGAAATGCAGGAACGGCACGTCGGTCAGCGCGCCCCAATAGCGGCCGTAGATGGTGTCGGGGCCGAGCAGGTTGAGCGCGCCCGCTATCGCCATGTCCCCGTCGAACGCCAGCACCAGCACCACCGCATCGCCCATCCGCTGCCCGAGCAGGTCGAAGGCGCTGCGCGTCAGATAGGGCGTGCCCCATTTGCGTGCGCCGGTGTCCTGATAGAATTGCCAGAAGGCGTCCCAATATTCAGTGCTGATGTGGGCGCCGCTGAAGCGTTCGATCCGCACCGCGCTTTGCGCCGCCGCGCGCTCTTTGCGGATATTTTTTCGTTTTCGCGAGGATAGCGCGCCGAGAAAATCGTCGAAACTGCCATAATCGCGGTTCTTCCAGTGAAACTGGCTGTCGGTGCGGATCAGCCAGCCCGCATCCCCGAACAGCGCGATCTGATCGGGCGCGACGAAGGTGGCATGCGCACTGCTCAGCCCGTTCTGCACCGCCAGCGTCTCGGCGGCGCTCAGCAGCGGCGCGGCCAGCACGTCATCGCGCAGCAACAGGCGCGGGCCGGGCACGGGCGAGAAGGGCGCGGCGATCTGCAGCTTGGGATAATAGCGCCCGCCCGCGCTTTCAAACGCATGCGCCCAGCTCTGGTCGAACACATATTCGCCCTGGCTGTGCGATTTCAGATAGGACGGCAGCGCGGCGGCGATTTTGCCGTTCGCGTCCCTGATGACGACCGGCGCGGGGCTCCAGCCGCTGCCCGGCCCGACGCTGCCCGAATCCTCCATCGCTGACAAAAAGGCGTGGCTGAGGAACGGGTTGCCCGAGGGGTTGCAGGCGTCCCATTCGGCGGCGGGAAGCGGTGCAACGCCCCTGGCGATTTCGGCGGTGATGGGGGTGTCAGGCATTGCTGGTGAAACGTTTCACGCGCCTGCCGTTCCCGGAAGCGCCGTTAATCCAACGCTGTGCTCCTGCGTAGGCAGGAGCCCACCACCAAACCTCGCCTGATGGACTCCTGCCTTCGCAGGAGCGCACTTGTGGTTGGGTATAGGACCGATCAAATCTCGCGCCCAACCGACCCCGCTCAGCCCCTGATCGCCACAACCGCGTCTACCTCGACGGCGGCATCGAGCGGCAGCACCGGTGTGGCGACCGCGCTGCGGGCGTGGCGGCCGGCCTCGCCGAATACCTGCTCCATCAGGTCGGATGCGCCGTTCACCACCTTGGGCTGGTCGGTGAAATCGGGGGTGGAGGCGACGAAGCCGCCGAGCTTCACGATTTGGCCTACGCGGTCCAGATCGCCGTCCAGCGCGGCCTTGATCTGCGCGATCAGCATGATCCCGCAGGCGCGCGCCGCCGCCACGCCCTGGTCGAGCGTGACTGAATCGCCCAGTTTGCCGGTGACGATTTTGCCATCGACGAGTGGGAGCTGGCCCGAGACGTAGAGCATGCCGTTCGCGATGACGGCGGGGCGATAGGACGCTACCGGCGCGGCCGGTTCGGGCAAGGTCAGGCCTAGCTCCGCGAGTTTCTCGTCGATATTCATGCCATGGCTCCCTCGGCTGCGGCACGGCCCTCGGCCATGCGCGCTTCGATCCATTCCAATGCTTGCGGCCAGCGATCGATCCTTGCGTGCGCGTGTGGTGCCGGTACGATGCTGCCCGCCAGCCGCGGTTCGCCGATCATGTGCAGCCGCCACACGTCGGGGCGGTGCTTGGCGACCGATTCATGATGATTGGGCAGATCGTCGATGAAGACGGTCACACTGGGGTCGAACCGATCGACGATTTCGGCCAGTGGCGTGCCCTTGCCGCCCTGGTTGCAGCGCACCTCATGATCGATGCCGACGGCTTTGAGCTGCGCGGTGCGCGCTCCCTGGCGGTGATCGAGCAGGTTGGTGAGCACCACCACATCGGCGCGCTGCGCAAGCTTTGCGATCGCCGCGACCGCGCCGTCGATCGGCTGCTGCCGGTCCATCTGCCCGTCGAAAAATTCGTCGAGCAGTGGCCAGACGTCGCCTGGCGCCAGCACAGTACCGTCATGCTTGTGACGCAGCGCTTCGGCGAACCCGCCGCGATCGAGATCGAAATGCACGCCATGCGCTTCATCCAGCCATTCGGCGAAGGGCACGACCATGTGCAGCAGCACCTCGTCGCAATCGGTGACGATAAGGGGGCGGCTCATGCATCTAACTTTCGTGCGGCGTCGGGGATCAGCGAGGGGTCGATCTGGCGTGCCTCGGCATAGCTTACAAGGTCCGGCTCATACGCCTCAAGGAAGGCGAGCACCGCGCGGTGGGTGGCCTGATCCGACAGACCGGCGCGCAGCGCATCGGGGGTGAGGCCGGTGAGATCGAGGAACCGGACGGCGCGATTGTCGTCGCTCATGATCCACGCCAGCGCGTCGAGCGCGAGCGCGGCGGGATCGGTCGATGTCTTGTTGGTTGGCGAGGGCACCGGCTTGGCTTAGGGGGTGAAGCGTCGGTAGCCAAGCGAAGGGTGACAGCAATGGCCAAACGCATCCTGATCGTCGAGGACAACGAGCTCAATCTGAAGCTGTTCACCGATCTCTTACGCGCGCACGCCTTTATGGTGGAGCCGCTGACCGATGGACGCGAGGCGCTGGCCACGGCGCGCGAATTCCAGCCCGATCTAGTCATCATGGACATCCAGCTGCCGCACATCAGCGGGCTCGATCTGATCGGCCGGATGAAGGCGGACGCGAAGCTGAAATCGATCCCGATCCTCGCGGTCACCGCCTATGCGGGCAAGGGCGACGAAGAACGCATTCGCGAGGCGGGAGCGGAGAGTTACGTCTCCAAGCCGGTGTCCGTGCTGAAATTCGTGGAGGCCGTGCAGGAGGCCATGCGGTAGGCTTAACAGCCGGATTTGCACGCACACAGCACAACGGCATTGCAATGAGCCGTAGGCGAAGCAAATGACGGATGATAAGACAGCCGAAACCGGCCCTCTAATTACTTGATCTTGGCTTCCTTGAACTCGACATGCTTGCGCGCGACGGGATCATATTTGCGGAACGTCATCTTCTCGGTGATGTTGCGCGGATTTTTCTTGGTGACGTAGAAAAAGCCCGTGTCGGCGGTGCTGACGAGCTTGATCTTCACGGTGGCGGGCTTCGCCATGGCACTTTTCCTATTCCAGAAGGTCCGGACGGGCGGCACATGGTCGATTCGCGTGCCGACCGCGACAAGCCGGTGCCGATGAAGGGTGTGCAGGCGAAAGTCAAGGCCGAGCTTGGACAAGCGAGCCGGCGATGCCGTGAATTCGCGGCCTTTACCGCCCGTTAACCATATGGGCGGATGGTCGTGCAAAGGACGTATATCGGGGATGCCACGGACTGAGGAGGGGGCAGGGGCATGTTTCACGAACGGGACAGTTTTCGGAACGGTTTGCAAGGACGCGATTGGGCAGTCCGCGTCGAGTTTTGCGCATTGATCGACGAGCTGGAGGCGATCCGGGCCGAGCGCGATCCGGTCTATTTCCTGATCAAGCTGACCCAGCTGCGCACCGAGGCGCGCCACTGCCGCCTGGGTGCGCTCGTCGCGGTCGCCGAGAAATGCGAACAGGCGCTCACCCGCGCGATCCATGCCAACAATGTCAGCCATTTCGAACGCGATTATGCCATGCTGATGCGCGACGCGGTCGATTGCGGCGATGTCTCGGCCGCCCAGTCCGAAGCGCTGCTCGCGTCGGTCGCTTACCGCATGACCGGTTGAGCGAAAGGCCGGCTGCATATGGATGCGTTCCTGACCGGCATGCTGGCCGTGCTGCTCGCCGAGACCGGCGGGCGTACGCAGCTTCTGGCCGCGCTGGTCGCGATCCGCTTCGACCGGGACCGGCCGGTGATCGCCGCGCTGCTGCTGGCGATCCTCGTCAACGTCGCCGTATCCGCCGTGCTCGGCGCGCTGATCCACGACTGGATCAGTGAGGACGCGCTGATGTTCTTCTACGCGCTCGCCTGCCTGTTCGCCGGGCTGACCATGCTCGCGCCGCACCGCCGTGTCGACGAGCCGGTGATGAAGCTCGGCGCGTTCTTCGGCAGCTTTGTGGCGTTGTTCCTCTCGATGCTGGGCGACAAGAGCCAGTTTCTGATCGGCGCCACGGCGGCGCGCACCGACATGCCGGTGCTAGCCGGCATGGGCGGCTTCGTCGGCTTGGCTCTGGCCTGCTTGCCCGCGGTGATCTTCCGCAACCAGTTGGCGCGCGCGGTGCCGCTGGTCTGGGTCCGGCGGATCGGCGGCGGCCTATTCACGCTGTTGGGCATCGGCCTCGTGCTGGCCGCGCTCGGGCTGATCTGACCGGCGTTTCGATCGCGGATCAGGTCCATGGTTGTCATCAGCGACCAAATTTTCCGCTCGAAAATCCAACGGACGCGAAGCACCATATTCGGTTTTTTCGTAGCCCAGCAACATTCCTGACAATATGCTGTCAGTAGGGGTGTGACAAAAGACGCTTGTTCAACACAGAGAGGAACAGGCCAATGACAACCACAACTCAAGGGCAGATTGTATTTACCGAAATCCCCGCCATCGACCCCGGACGGGCCTGCAAATTCTACGAGACCCTGCTGCAGAGCCCGCTGGCCGAAGATAAGGGTGGACCCAACCCGATCTGGATGTTTCCCCATGCGGATGGCGGTTCGCCTGCAGGCCATGTCTATCCGGGAAAACCGGCCAGGGACGGAGAAGGCATGACTTCCCATTTTGCCGTGACAGGCGATTTGACCGAGGCGATGGACCGCGTGAAAAAAGGCGGCGGCGAAGTCGTGTCCGAAGTGATCGATATCTATATCGGCTCGTTCTTTTACGCCAGGGATACCGAGGGCAACTCGCTCGGCATCTTCAAATATAAAATCTGATGCGCCGTGCCGACCGCCTCTTCCAGATCGTGCAATATCTCAGGGGTGGTCGGCTGGTTACGGCGCGGGCTTTGGCCGAACGGCTGGAGGTGTCCGATCGGACGATCTACCGCGACATCGCCGATCTGCAATCCACCGGTGTTCCGATCGATGGGGAGGCCGGTGTCGGCTATGTCCTGCGCAGCGGCTATGATCTGCCGCCGCTGATGTTCACGCGGGACGAGATTGTCGCGCTGGTCGCCGGTATCCGGATGGTGAAAAGCTGGGGCGGGATCGGCATGGCCCGCGCCGCCGCCGAGGCGCTGGTGAAGATCGAACTGGTGCTGCCCGAGGCCGAGCGGCGGCGGGTCGCGGACGCCAATGTGTTCGCGCCGCCGATGGAATTGACGGACGATGTCCGCGCGCTGATCGATCTGGTGGAAGCGGCGATCGAGGCGCGCGATATCCTGCGCTTCGCTTATGCGGAGCGGCAGGGCGCCAAGACGCAGCGCCGCGTCCATCCGCTCGGCCTGTGGTTCTGGGGCAAGGTCTGGACGCTAGTGGCGTGGTGCGAGACGCGCGAGGATTTCCGGATGTTTCGCCTCGATCGCACGGTAGGGCTGGCGATCACCGGAGAGCAGTTCAAACCCGCCGCCGAACGCTCGCTCGGGGCATGCCTGCGCCAATATGAAGCGCGCTACGGACCGCAGGGGTGAACGATGGGGCGTTCATTGTGCGGCCAGGCCTTGCCACGGGAGAACGGCTCTTATCCCGGAAGCTTGACGCGGCGCAACGCCTCGTTGATCTGCGATTGCCAGCCCGGCCCGGTCGACTTGAATTTTGCGATGACATCCTGATCGAGGCGGATGGAAATCGGCTGTTTTGGGTTTGCCGAGCGCGGACGCCCGCCTGCATTATTGCGTATTTTCACGGCAAGATCGGGGAAGGCCTCGGCGAACGGTCGGGCGTCCGCAATCTGTTCATCACTGGCTTCAGGCGCATCGGGATCGCTCGCGATCAATTTCTGAATGCGGGCTTCTTCGGCATCACTGATTTTTTTGCTAAACTTTTTAGGGGCGGTCATAACAGGCTCCGTTCCTTCCGGCTGGCCGGGCGCACCGAGATCACCGAAACGGCTCGGACCCGAGCAGCGCATCAATCGCATTGGTTATCGTATATACAATAACCAATGATTTGCCAAGCCGATTTGCTTGCTTTTGCAATGTTGGGAATTTGCTGAACCCATCAGGCGAGGTGGCCGCTGGCACCCTGTCCGATGTAGGAAAATATCCTTACGCGTCCCGGCAATGGTTTCGCGGAGACTTTGTAGCCTTTGAACAATGATGTTGCGGCCGGCGCATCTTCCGCGATCGAAAAGGCCTATTCCACCGTCCCCGCCGCGGCCAGAATCGCGAAGGTGACCAGCTCGGATGCGGTCGAGCTCATCGGGGCGATCTGCACCGGTTTCTCGATGCCCAGCAACATCGGCCCGATGGTGCGGTCGCCGCCCAGTTCGCGCAGGATCTTGGCGCTGAGATTGGCCGATTGCAGCCCGGGCATGACCAGCACATTGGCGGGCGCGGAGAGGCGCATGAACGGATAGTTCCTCATCAGCTGCGGGTTCAGCGCCACGTCGGGCGGCATCTCGCCCTCATATTCATATTCCGCCCCGCGCTCGTCGAGCATGGCGATGGCGGCGCGGATATTGTCGAGCCAGCGGCCCTCGGGATTGCCAAAGGTGGAATAGCTGAGGAACGCGACGCGCGGTTCCTGTCCCATGCGCCGGGCGACGGTGGCGGTGCGATCGGCGATGTGCGCGAGTACCTCGGGGCTCGGCCGTTCGTTGACCGTGGTATCGGCGATGAACACGGTGTGGCTCTTGCCGACCATGACGTGGATGCCGAACGGGAATTGCTCGGGCGCCGGATCGAGCACGCGGCGGATTTCGCGCATCGACTGGCTGAAGGTGCGGGTGGTGCCGGTGATCATCGCATCGGCCTGCCCCAGCTTGAGCAGCGCCGCGCCGAAGATGTTGCGATCGCGGTTGACCATGCGCTGCACGTCGCGGCGCAGATAGCCGCGCCGCTGCAGCCGCTCGTACAGCATCTCGGCCATTGCCTCGACATGCGGGCTGGAGACGCTGTTGTGGATCTCGAAGCTGCCGACATTGTCGACGCCCATCTTGTGGAGCATGTCGACCACCGACTTGTCGCGGCCGACCAGCACGGGGACGCCATAACCGCCGTCGCGGAACTGGATCGCGGCACGCAGCACCACCTCTTCCTCGGCCTCGGCGAAGATGACGCGCTTGGGCTCCTTGCGCGCCTTTTCATAGACTTGGGTGAGCACCGAGATGGTCGGGTTAAGCCGCGCCCGCAGCGAGCGCCGATATCCGTCCATATCCTCGATCGGCTTCTGCGCGACGCCGCTGTCGATCGCCGCCTGCGCCACGGCGGAGGCGACCACCTCCATCAGGCGTGGATCGAACGGGGCGGGGATGATGTAATCGCGCCCGAACTTGTGCGCGGTGCCGCCATAGGCGTCGGCCACTTCCTCCGGCACGCGCTCGCGCGCCAAGGCGGCCAGCGCGCGGGCGGCGGCGATTTTCATCTCCTCGTTGATCGTGGTCGCGCGCACGTCGAGCGCGCCGCGGAAGATGAACGGGAAGCCGAGCACGTTGTTGACCTGATTGGGATAGTCCGAGCGGCCCGTCGCGATGATCGCGTTGGGCCGCACCTGCCGCGCCAGCTCGGGCAGGATCTCGGGATCGGGATTGGCCATGGCGAAGATGATCGGATCGCCCGCCATGCCCTCGACCATCTCCGGCTTCAGCGCGCCCGCCGCCGATAGCCCCAGGAAGATGTCCGCACCCACCAGCGCCTCGCCCAGGCTGCGCGCGTCGGTGCGGACCGCATGACCCGATTTCCACTGGTCCATATTCTCGGTGCGGCCCTGATAGATCGGCCCCTGCCGGTCGCACATGATGACGTTCTCGTGCGGCACGCCCATCGCCTTGATCAGCTCGGTGCAGGCGATCGCCGCCGCGCCCGCGCCGTTGCAAACGATCTTGACGTCCTTCAGCTCGCGCCCGGTCAGTTCGCAGGCGTTGATCAGGCCGGCGGCGGCGATGATCGCGGTGCCGTGCTGATCGTCATGGAACACCGGAATGTTCATGCGCTCGCGCAGCGTCTGCTCGATGATGAAGCATTCGGGCGCGGCGATGTCTTCCAGATTGATGCCGCCGAAGCTCGGTTCCATCAGCTCCACCGCCTCGATGAAGCGGTCGGCATCTTCGGTCTTCAGCTCGATATCGATCGAATCGACGTCGGCGAAGCGCTTGAACAGCACCGCTTTGCCTTCCATGACCGGCTTGGAGGCGAGCGCGCCGAGATTGCCGAGCCCCAGGATCGCGGTGCCGTTCGATATCACCGCGACCAGATTGCCCTTGGCGGTATATTCATACGCCTTGCCCGGATCCTCGGCGATGGCGCGCACCGGCACGGCGACGCCGGGCGAATAGGCCAGGCTGAGGTCGCGCTGCGTGCCGACGGGCTTGGAGGCGATGATCTCGATCTTGCCGGGGCGGCCCTGGCTATGAAAGTTCAGCGCCTCGCGGTCGGAAAACTGGATTACGCTGTCGCTCATCTTGTGCCTCTCTCCGGTGGTGCTTCGGGACTAGACGCTGGGGCGGGGCGGCACAACGGGGGATGCGCCATCCTCATCGCCACCGTCATTGCGAGGAGCCCGCTCTCTGGCGATGTTTCCTTTCGTCCGCTATCGCACAGGGCATGGCCGGACCGACCCCGATGATGGAGCAATATCACGCGCTCAAAGCCCGCGCGGGCGATTGCCTGCTGTTCTATCGCATGGGCGATTTTTTCGAGCTGTTTTTCGATGACGCCAGGGCGGCGGTCGAGACGCTCGATATCGCGCTGACCTCGCGCGGCAACAGCGACGGCGAACCGATTCCGATGTGCGGCGTGCCGGTGCACAGCGCCGATGCCTATCTCGCGCGCCTCATCAAGGCAGGCCACCGTGTCGCCATCGCCGAACAGGTCGAGACGCCCGAACAGGCCAAGCAGCGCGCCAAGGAAGAAGGCAGGGGCTCCAAGGCGCTGGTGGCGCGCGACATCGTGCGCTTCGTCACCGCGGGCACGCTGACCGAGGACAGCCTCCTGGACGCGCGAAGCGACAATATGCTGGTCGCGCTGGCCGGTGTCGGCGGTTTGATCGGGATCGCGGCGGCGGATATCTCCACTGGCCGCTTTGAGCTGATGGCCTGTGAGGCCGCCGCGCTGGAGGCCGAGCTGGCACGGCTCGGGCCCAGCGAAATCATCTGTTCGGATCGGTTCGAGGCCGCGCCGCCGGGTGCCATCAACCATGATGCGCGCGCGTTCGACAGCGAGGGCGGCGCGAAGCGGCTGCGCGAGCTTTACGGCGTGGCGACGCTCGATGGCCTCGGCGATTTCGGGCGCGCCGAACTGGCCGCGGCGGGCGGGCTGGTCGCCTATCTGACGCACAGCGCGCAAGGCGCGGCGCTGCCCTATCTGGCGCCGCCCCGGGCACAGCGCGATGGCGAGCATCTCGGGCTCGACCAGGCGACGCGCGAAAGCCTGGAGATCAGCGCGGCGCAGGGCGGCGGGCGCAAGGGCAGCCTGCTCCACGATGTCGATCGCACGGTGACGGGCGCGGGCGCGCGGCTGCTCGCGCGCGATCTCGCCGCGCCGCTGACGGGCCGCGCCGATATCGAAGCGCGGCTGGGGCTGGTCGATTGGGCGCATGAGACGGTGTCGATCCGCCAGGCGCTGCGCGAGGCGCTCCGCGCGCTCCCCGACATCGCCCGCGCGCTGGGCCGCGTGACGGCGGGACGGGGATCGCCCAGAGACCTCGGCCAGATTCGCGACGGGCTGAACGGCGCGCATGTCCTGAAAGCCCGGCTGGAAAAGACCGATGGGCGGCCGGCGCTGCTCGATGCGCTGATCCCGGCCTTGGGCGGGCATGGCGATCTGGCCGATCATCTGGTCCGCGCGCTGGTACCCTCGCCGCCGACCGAAACCGCGCAGGGCGGCTATATCGCGGCGGGCTATGATGCCGGGCTCGACGACCTGCGCGAAACCGCCAGCGGCGGGCGCCGCGCCATCGCCGCGCTGGAGGCGGACTATCGCGAAAAGACCGGGATCTCGGCGCTCAAGATAAAGCACAACAATGTGCTCGGCTATTTCGTTGAGGTGCCGGCAAAGCATGGCGACCGGCTGATGGCAGAGGACAGCGGCTTCGCCCATCGCCAGACGCTGGCGGGCGCGGTGCGGTTCAATTCCAGCGCGCTGCACGAGCAGGCGGCGCGGATCGTCGAGGCGGGCGCCCGCGCGCAGGCCGCCGAGGCGGCGCATCTCGAGACGCTGATCGAGGAGACGGTGGCCCGCCGCGACCGGATCGCCGCGGCCGCCGAGGCGCTGGCCCGGCTCGATGTCGCCGCCGCGCTGGCCGAGCGCGCCGCCGAGAGCGGCTGGTGCCGTCCCGCCTTCGCCGACACACCCTGTTTCGAGGTCGAGGGCGGCCGCCATCCGGTGGTCGAGAGCGCGCTCAGGGCTGGCGGAGAGCCGTTCGTTTCCAATGATTGCGCGCTCGGAACGGAGGAACGGCTGTGGCTGGTCTCCGGCCCGAACATGGGCGGCAAATCGACCTTCCTGCGGCAGAACGCGCTCATCGTGCTGCTGGCGCAGGCGGGCAGCTTCGTGCCCGCCGCCTCGGCCCGGCTCGGCATCGTCGACCGGCTGTTCAGCCGCGTCGGCGCGTCGGACAATCTGGCGCGCGGGCGCTCCACCTTCATGGTCGAGATGGTCGAGACCGCCGCGATTCTTTCGCAGGCCACCGAGGCCAGCTTCGTGATTCTCGACGAGGTCGGGCGCGGCACATCGACCTATGATGGGCTCGCGCTCGCCTGGTCGGTGGTCGAGGCGATCCACGAGACCAATCGCTGCCGCTGCCTGTTCGCCACCCATTATCATGAGTTGACCCGCCTCGCCGACACGCTAGATGCGCTCAGCCTGCGCCATGTCCGCGCGCGCGAATGGAAGGGCGAACTCGTGCTGCTGCACGAACTCGCGCCCGGCCCCGCCGACCGCAGCTATGGCCTCGCCGTCGCCAAGCTCGCCGGGCTGCCGCCGCCGGTGTTGGCGCGCGCCAAGGCGGTGCTCGGTAAGCTGGAAAAGGGCCGCGCCGAGACCGGCGGGGTGGCGGCGGGGCTGGGCGAATTGCCGCTGTTCGCCGCCGCGGTCGAGGCCGAGGAGGAGCAATGCGACACGTTGCGCGAGGCGCTGCGCGATCTCGACATCGATGCGCTGAGCCCGCGCGAGGCGCTCGAACGATTGTACGAACTGAAGCGCGAGGCGAGCGAGCAATGACGCTCTCACCGCTGTAACCGATCGGCGTACGGGCACGAACAGGGCACGGAAAGCGTATTGTCGATATGCCCGTGCCGCGCCAGGGCGGTACGGGCCAATGGGCTGCGGAACCCGTTCGAACGGTAGAGAGGAAGGCGATGATGGAGACGATATTCAAGCCATCGGCTGCCGATTCCCTGCCGTCCTGGCACGATGCGCTTTCCGCCTGTTTCGCTGGCCAGACGCTGGTTCAAAGCCTGTCCTCATGGAAATAGACGATCACCTGCTGCGCAGCCTGATGCGGCGCGTGCAAGCGGGCGACCGCACGGCCTATCGCACGCTGCTCGACCAGTGCCGCGTCTGGCTGGAGCGTTATTATGTCAGGCGCGCACCGCCGGGGCAGATCGACGATCTGGTGCAGGACACGCTGATTTCGCTGCACCGCAAGCGCGCTTCCTATGATCCGGAGCGGGCTTTTCTGCCGTGGCTCTCGGTGATCGCGCGCTATCGGTGGATCGATGCGTTGCGGCGCGCGCCGAAGAATGTCGAACTGACGGAAGGCCATGGCCGCGTCGAGGACGAGAGCGAGGCGGTGCATGCGCGCCTCAGCCTGCAGCGCCTGCTCGACCGGCTGCCCAAGGCACAGGCATCGGCGATCACGCTGACCAAGATGGAGGGCCGCACGGTGGCCGAAACGGCGATGATCAGCGGGCAATCCGAATCGGCCGTCAAAGTGAATGTCCATCGGGGCCTGAAGACCCTCGCACGCATAATCGAGAGTGAGTGAGTGAGTGAGCGATATGGCGCATGAAGATCTGATCGACGATCTGACGGACCGGCTCGAGCCGGTGCGGCCGATCGTGCCGGCGCGCGGCCAGTTGCTCGTGCTGACGCTGTTCGCGCTGACCCTGTTCGGCGTGACCATGCTATGGGGCGTACGGCCCGACATGGCGCATGGCGCGCCCGATCCCGCCATCGCGATCGTGTCCGCGCTGTTCGCTCTGTGCGCGACGTTTGGCGCGGTGACGGTGACGCGCATGGCGCGGCCGAGTCTGGGCAGCCAATATGCCGGCTGGCGCTGGTCGCTGGCCGCCGTCGGAACCGTGCCGCTGGTGGCGATCGCCCTGCTAGTCGGCCATGCGGGCGAACCGGCGGTCCATGCCGCCGATCCGTTCGGGCTGGTGTGCCTTTTGCGCGGAACCGGGGCGAGCCTGATCGTGATGGCGGCCTTGTTCGCGTGGGTGCGCCGCGGCGCGCCGAGTTCGCCCGAGCGCGCCGGATTGCTGATCGGGATGACCGCGGGCAGCACGGGTGCGTTCTCGCTCTCGGTGCAGTGTGATTTCCCCGGCTTCTACCACGCCGCTTTCTGGCACGTCTCGATCGTGGTCGTGGCAACGCTGATTGGACGCTTCGGCCTGTCGCGCTGGCTGCGCTGGTAGGATAAAGCGGCTCCGAAAAAAGGGTGCGCTGCCCAGTCTGCCATCCTATCGCGGCTCCATGGCAGGACGGTTCAAACTCAAGGCACAGCTTTACAGCGGCGATGCCATAGCGATCGGGCCGGGCAAGGCGGACCTGCTCGGCGCGATCGATGAAACTGGTTCGATCTCCGCCGCCGCGCGCAAGCTGGGCATGAGTTACCGGCGCGGCTGGTTGCTCGTCGACACAATGAACCGCTGCTGGTCCACGCCTTTGGTCGAAACGGTAGTGGGTGGCCGCAAGGGTGCCGCGCTCAGCGATCTCGGGCGGCAGGTACTCGCCGATTATCGCGCGCTCGAAGAGCAGCTGACGGAAATCGAGAAGGGCAGCGCCGCTGTCCGCCTGCGTAAAGCGCTCGGCGCCACGCCGCCCACCTGAACGCTTTCCTTCGTCGCCGGTTGCTGTATCTGGCGATATATAGCAGCGATGGGATTTGAGAATGGAAGGCGACGCGGCGACGCCCTATACGGGCGATCCCGGAATGGGGCTGGCAGCGCGGCTAATCGCCCTGTTCAGCCTGATGCTGCTGGCGCTGTCGGTGGCGTGTAGCGGGTCTAGGCCGGAGTCGACAAACACCGAGTCGGCGCCCGTGGTGCTCGCCGCGTCGAGCCTGCAGGAATCGCTCGAGGCCGGCGCCGACGCCTGGGCCGCCAAGGGCCATGCGCGCCCCGTGCTCTCCTTCGCCGCCACCTCCGCGCTCGCGCGCCAGATCGATCATCAGGCGCCCGCCGATCTGTTCCTGTCGGCCGATCGGGACTGGATGGATCATGTCCAGCAGCGCGGCCTGCTCAAACCCGGCACCCGTACCGATCTGGTTGCCAACGAGATCGTGCTGATCGTGCCACGGGGTCGTGAGGCGCTGACCTGGTCACCCGGACAAAATCTCGCTGCTGCGCTGGGCGACGCGAAGCTCGCCATGGCCGATCCGGACGCGGTGCCGGCCGGCAAATATGGCAAGGCGGCGCTGGAAAGTCTGGGCCAGTGGGACGCGGTCTCGGCGCAGGTCGTGCGCGGCGAGAATGTGCGCGCGGCGCTGGCGTTCGTCGAACGCGGCGCGGCGGCGGCGGGTATCGTCTACGCCACCGACGCCAAGGCTTCCGGCAAGGTGCGCGTGGTCGCGACCTTCCCCAAGACCAGCCATCCGCCGATCATCTATCCGCTGGCGACGCTGGCCACCTCGCGATCGCTACAGGCCGAGGCGTTCCGCGCCTTTCTCCTCTCATCCGAGGGCCAGGCGATCTTCCGTCGCTACGGTTTCAGCGCCTCGTGACGCGCCGATGCTGAGCGCAGACGAATGGGGCATAATCGGGCTGTCCCTGAAAGTCAGTCTTACCGCAATGATGTGCACCTTGCCGATCGCTTTTGGCCTGGCCTGGCTACTCGCGCGCGGGCGATTTCCGGGGCGCTTTCTGCTCGACGCGCTGGTGCATCTGCCGCTGGTGCTGCCGCCGGTGGTGATCGGCTGGCTGCTGCTGATCGCGTTCGGCGCGGACGGGCCGATCGGAAGCTGGCTGCAAAGCTGGTTCGGCGTCACCGTGATCTTCCGCTGGACCGGCGCGGCAATTGCCGCGGCGGTGATGGCGCTGCCTTTGATGGTACGCGCGATCCGGCTCTCGATCGAAGCGGTCGACCGCAAGCTGGAGGGCGCGGCGCGCACGCTCGGCGCGACGCGCTGGCACGCCTTCCGGACGATCAGCCTGCCCCTGTGCGTGCCCGGCATCCTCGCCGCGACGATCCTGGGGTTCGCCCGCTCGATCGGGGAGTTCGGCGCGACCGTCACCTTCGTCTCGAACATTCCGGGCGAAACGCGCACGCTGCCGCTCGCCATCTATTCGGCGTTGCAGGTGCCCGGCGGCGAAGCCGAAGTGCTGCGGCTGGCGATCGTCTCGATCCTGCTGTCGCTCGGCGCGCTGGTAGCGTCGGAGGCGTTGGCGCGGCGCGGGGCGGGGGACGATCGGACCGGCCATGTCCTTTGACGTCGACGTCGCGCGGCGGCTCGGCGCGCACCCCGTCGCGGCGCGCTTCGATACCGGCCCGGGCCTGACCGCGCTGTTCGGCCCCTCGGGCGCGGGCAAGAGCAGCCTGCTCAACATGGTCGCCGGGCTGCTGAAGCCCGATCGGGGGCATATCGCGGTGGCCGGCGAGACGCTGTTCGACGACGCTACGAACCTGCCGCCCGAGCGCCGCCGCGCGGGCTATGTGTTCCAGGACGCGCGGCTGTTCCCGCACCAGCGCGTGGAGACCAATCTGCGCTACGGCGAACGGCTGGCCGCGCCCGACCATCGCTGGATCGGCTTCGACCGGGTGCTGGAGTTTCTCGGCATCGGTCATCTGCTCGGGCGCTGGCCGCGCGGCCTGTCGGGCGGCGAGGCGCAGCGCGTGGCGATCGGCCGCGCATTGCTGTCGGCGCCGCGCTTCCTCCTGATGGACGAGCCGCTGGTCTCGCTCGACGGACCGCGGCGCGAGGAGGTGATGGGCGTGATCGAACGCATCCGCGACGACCTGAAGCTGCCGATCCTCTATGTCAGCCACGACCGCGCGGAAGTGGAGCGGCTGGCCGATCACATCGTCGAGATCGGCTGATCGGTTTCTAGCCGAGGCCGAGGAACAGCCCCGCCAAAGCCGCGCTCATCAGGTTGCTGAGCGATCCGGCCAGCAGCGCCTTGATCCCCAGCCGCGCGATTACCGGTCGCTGGTTGGGCGCAAGACTGCCGGTCACCGCCATCTGGATCGCGATCGAGCTGAAATTGGCGAAGCCGCATAGCGCAAAAGTGACGATGCCGACGGTGGCGGGCGACAGGCCGCCGGCATTGCCGAGGCTGATGAAGGCGACGAATTCGTTGAGCACGATCTTCTCGCCGAACAATCCGCCCGCGCGGATCGCCTCGTCCCACGGCACGCCGATCAGGAACATGATCGGCGCAAAGGCGTAGCCGACGATGCGCTGGAAGGTCAGGTCTTCCAGTCCGAACCAGCCGCCGATGCCGCCGAGGATGCCGTTGGCGAGCGCGACCAGCGCGACGAAGGCCAGCACCATCGCGCCGACCGCGACGGCGAGCTTCACGCCGGTCTGCGCGCCCTGGCTGGCGGCCATGATGATATTTTCCGCGCGCTCTTCCTCGATCGGGGCGGATTTCACCTCGCGCGGCGCGGCGGCGGGCGGAGCGGGTTCGCGAGGCAGATCGGTGGCGTCGGATATCTCGGAATTTTCGCGGTGCGGATCGTCGAGTTCCATCGGCTTGTGGCTCGGCTTGACCTCGTCGGGCATCATCATCTTGGCCATCAGGATGCCGCCCGGCGCGCTCATGAAGGCGGCGGCGAGCAGATAGTCGATGCGGATGCCCATCGCGGCATAGGCGGCCAGGATCGTGCCTGCCACGCCCGCCATGCCCACGCTCATCACCGTGAACAGCTGCTGCGGCGTCAGATTGGCGAGATAGGGCCGGATGACGAGCGGCGATTCGGACTGGCCGACGAAGATGTTCGCTGCCGCGCACAGGCTCTCGACCTTGCTGATCCCGGTCACCCGCTCCAGCGCCCCGCCGATCCAGCGGATCACGAACTGCATCACGCGAAGATAATAGAGCACCGAGATCAGCGAGGCGAAGAAGATGATCACCGGCAGCGCGGCGATGGCGAAGCTGTTGCCGCCGATTTCGGGCGTCGCCAGCGGGCCGAACAGGAAGGCCGTGCCCGCCTGCGCATAGCCGAGCAGGTTGGAGACGCCGCCCGCCAGGAACCGCAGCACGTCATTGCCCCAGGGGACGTAGAGCACCAGCGCGGCGAAGCCCACCTGCAGCGCGAACGCGGCGCCGACCACGCGCGGGCGGATCGCGCGGCGGTTGGACGAGAGCGCAAAGGCGATCAGCAGGATCAGCGCGATGCCGGCCAGGCTGTAGAGAATGCGCACTTTACACCTCCTTTGTCATTCCCGCGAAGGCGGGAATCCAACCCCTGTTCGTGCGTCGCGGCGACGGCGGGAATTGGGTCCCCGCTTTCGCGGGGATGACGAGTTATGGCAAGTGGCTCTTGCCCTTGCGCAATTCCTGCCGCTAGCAGCGTATCATGGAAACGTCCGCTCGCCAGATGCCGCCGTCGCTGTTCGTCTACGCGCTGTTCTACGGCGGGATGACGGTGCTGTCCGGCGTGCTCGGCAACAAGCAGGTGGCGCTGGGGCCGCTCGCCGTCGAGGCGGGCATCTTCGGCTTCCTGCTGCTGGTCGTGCTGTCGAGCGCGGTGGCCGAGCTGCACGGGCGCGCCGCCGCCAACCGCCTGGTGCTGATCGGCTTCGCGCCGCTGGTCGGATCGATGCTGCTGATCCTGCTGGTACTCGGGCTGCCCGCGGCGCACGACATGGACCCGGATCGCCTGGCTGGATTTCAACTGATTCTCGGCCAGAGCCCGCGGCTGATGGTCGCCGGGATTATCGCATATGGTGTATCGCAATTCCTCAACGTCACCATTTTCAGTGCGCTGCGCGGGGCCGAGGGCGGCCGCCTGCTCGCATTTCGCGGCGCGGTGGCGAGCGCGCTCAGCCAAGTGATCGACACGCTGCTGTTCATCACTATCGCCTTCATCGGCGTCTTCCCGATCTGGCAGCTGCTGATCGGCCAGATGCTGGCAAAGGTGACGCTGTCGATCGTCGCCGTGCCGTTCCTGATCGTCGGCGCGGTCCGGCTGGGGCGGTGGCTGGATAGGGTGCCCGCGCGATGACCCACGATCCCGCCATGCTGCAAAAGGCCGAAACCCTGGCCGAAGCGCTGCCTTATCTGCAGCAATATGCCGGACGTACCTTCGTCGTGAAATATGGCGGCCATGCGATGGGCGATGCCGATTTGGCGCGCGCCTTCGCCGAGGACGTCGTGCTGCTGAAGGCCGTCGGCATCAACCCGGTGGTGGTGCATGGCGGGGGGCCGCAAATCGGCGCGATGCTGAAACGCACTGGCGTGGAAAGCGAATTCGTCGACGGCCTGCGCGTCACCGACGCCGCCACCGCCGAGATCGCCGAAATGGTGCTGTCGGGCGCGATCAACAAGCAGCTGGTCGGCTGGATCAACGCCGCCGGCGGCAGCGCGGTCGGCCTGTCGGGCAAGGACGCGCATCTCGTCACCGCCCGCAAGCTGGAGCGCACGACGCGCGATCCGGACAGCCATATCGAACGCGTGGTCGATCTCGGTTTCGTCGGCGAGCCGCACCGGATCGACCGCACGATCGTCGACACGCTGACCGGCGCGGGCATGATTCCGGTGATCGCCCCGATCGGCGCGGGCGAGGACGGGCACAGTTACAATATCAACGCCGACACCATGGCCGGCGCCATCGCCGGGGCGCTGGGCGCGGCGCGGCTGTTCCTGCTGACCGATGTCGCGGGCGTGCTCGATGGCGACAAGAAGCTGCTCACCGATCTCGATCCCGCGCGGATTGCCGCGTTGATTGAGGAGCGGGTGATCTCGGGCGGGATGATTCCCAAGCTCGAAACCTGCGTAAAGGCCGTCGACGCCGGGGTCGATGCCGCGGTGATCCTCGACGGGCGCGTGCCGCATGCCATGCTGATCGAGATGTTCACGCAGGCCGGCGCGGGCACGCTGGTGCGCAAGGGCGGCGCGCGGGATCGATCGGATCGCATCAAGGGAACGGGCGCGCTCCTTCGTGGGTTGACCCGGTAAGCTTAGCTGACACGGAAGGCTTCTGCGATATGCGCGCCCTGTTTCTTACCCTCCCGCTGGCGCTGGTCGCCTGCAACCCGGGTCCCGCGTCCGAGGGACCGGTCGGTACGGCCGGAACCAGCGATACCGCCGCCCCAGCTAAGGACGAGACCATGGACGAGAATATGCCTGCCAGCGACTCCACCCCGGAAATCCAGCGCGCGCCCGACGACTTCGGCCGGATCGTCGAGCCGCCCCATGAGCCCGATAGCGACCGCGTCAACCCGTCCGGCGGCGGCACAGTATCGAACGACGATCTTTCCGCGCCGAAATCGACGCCCGAGGCCGCAAAAGGCGAAAAAGGCGCGCGCAACGTGCTGTTGGAATGGGGCGCCGCGCTGGAACACAAGGATTTCGCCCGCGCCTACGCCCAGTTCGGCGATGATGGCGCCAGGAGCGGCATGAGCGAAAAGGCCTATGCCGAGAGCTTCGCGAAATATCGCACGATCACCGTGGCGATGCCGACCGGCTCGATGGAGGGCGCGGCGGGCTCGCTCTACTACACCGCGCCCACCACCATCACGGGCGAATTGAACGGTGGCGGATCGTACAGGCTGCGGGGTCCCGTGGTGCTGCGCCGCGTCAACGACGTGCCCGGCGCGTCTGCCGAGCAGCTGCGCTGGCATATCTATTCTGCGGACCTCGAACCGCAACACGGTTGATCCGGACGGGCACCGCTTGAACGCATCGCCAGCTGTATTATATCGATAAAACAGTTGATGCCGCCGCGCCTAGCGCCTAGGGGCGGGCGCAATCGAGCGGAGTCGCCATGCTTACCTTCCTGTCCGTCCTGATCCAGATCGTCGAACTGTTGTCGAACATCCTGATCACCGTGGTGATCGTGCAATTCGTGCTCAGCCTGCTGATCGCGTTCAACGTGGTCAGCATGTCCAACCAGTTCGTCGCCGCGATCTACCAGTCGCTGAACGCGATCCTCGATCCGGTGCTGCGGCCGATCCGCAGGATCATGCCCGATACCGGCATGATCGATTTTTCGCCGATCGTGCTGATCTTCGCGCTGCGGGTGCTGATGATCATCCTGTCCGGGATTGCCGGCTCGATCGCCGGGGCGTAACTTCATGACCGACGAACGCCTGATTGACGGCAAGGCCTTTGCCGCGGACTTGCGCGCGCGAGTGGGCGCGCTGGTGCCCGCCTTTCGCGGTGTCGCCGGTCGTGCTCCAGGGCTGGCGGTGGTGTTGGTCGGCGAGGATCCGGCGAGCGCGGTCTATGTGCGCTCCAAGGGCAAGGCGACAAACGAGGCGGGGATGGAGAGCTTCGAACATCGGCTTGATGCTTCGGTATCGCAGGATGAACTGATTGCGCTGGTCGAGCGGCTGAGCGCGGACGAGGCGGTCGACGGCATCCTCGTCCAGCTGCCGTTGCCGGACCATATCGACGACAAGGCGGTGATCGCCGCGATCGATCCGGCCAAGGACGTCGACGGTTTCCATGTGGTCAATGCGGGCCGACTGGCGGTGGGCGAGGACGCGATGATCCCGTGCACGCCGCTGGGCTGTCTCATGCTGCTGAAGGACCGACTGGGCGACCTGACGGGCCTCGACGCGGTGGTGATCGGGCGTTCGAACATCGTCGGCAAGCCGATGGCGCAGTTGCTGCTGCGGGAAAACTGCACCGTCACCATGGCGCACAGCCGTACGCGCGATCTGGAGGACGTGGTGGCCCGCGCCGATATCGTGGTCGCGGGTGTGGGGCGGGCCGAGATGATCCGCGGCGGCTGGCTGAAGCCCGGCGCCACGGTGATCGACGTCGGCATCAACCGCGTATCGGACGCGGAGGCGGGCAAGACGCGGCTCGTTGGCGATGTCGCCACCGCCGAAGCCTTGGCCCATGTCGGCGCGATCACGCCGGTGCCGGGCGGTGTCGGGCCGATGACCATCGCCTGCCTGCTCCGCAACACGCTGGTCGCGGCGCATCGCCGCGCCGGTCTGGCCGATCCCGAGGGTTTGTGAAGCGCGCAACGTTCCTGTTGGCGGCGCTGGCGCTATCCGCCTGCGCGCAAGGGCCCGGACCCCGGCGCGGCGAACGCGCGCCCGACGGTCAGCGCGTGCTGCGCGGTTTCGACGGGGAGAAACTGGAGCGCACCGCCAACCCCAGCGCGCTGGTCGCCGAGGAGATCGCCTTTGCACGGGCCGCGCGCGAGGACGGACAATGGACCGCCTTTCGCAGGTTCGCCGCCGACGACGCGGTTCTTTTCGTGCCCGCGATGGTCGACGCCAAGACCTGGCTTACTGGTCGCGCCGATCCAGCCGAGGCGGCGGCATGGCAGCCGCACCGGGTCATCATGTCGTGCGACGGCCGGACCGGGGTAACCACCGGCGCCCGGCAGCGTCCGGACGGAAGCTTCGGCTATTACACCACCGTCTGGTATCGCCCGAACGAGCGAAACGGGCAGTGGGGATGGGTGCTCGATCATGGCGATACCCTCGCCGAGCCGCTAGCCGAACCCGATTTCGTGCGCACCAGCGTCGCCGAATGCCGCGGCGGCGTGCCGACCGTCACCGGCGCGAACGCGCGGCGCGACGGCTATGTCCAAGGCCTGTCGGACGACCGGACGCTGGTCTGGGAGGCGGCCGTGCAGCCCGATGGATCGCGCAGCGTGACCGTTGATTTGTGGAACGGCGAAGACTATGACAGGCTGATCGAAAATCGCTTTGCGGCATCGTCCGCAGGTCCCGTCGCGCCCTGACATGATCGAACTGTTCGTTTCCGCCTTCATCACCTTTTTCGTGGTGATAGATCCGCCCGGCTGCGCACCGATCTACGCCAGCCTTACGGGCGGTGCGGCTCCGGCGCAGCGGCGTGCGATGGCGGTCCGCGCGATTATCGTGTCGCTCGCGATCCTGCTAGTGTTCGCGGTATTCGGCGAGGATCTGCTCTCGGCGCTCGGCATCAGTCTGGCCGCCTTTCGCATAGCGGGCGGCATCATGCTGTTCCTGATCGCGCTCGAAATGGTGTTCGAGAAGCGACAGACCCGGCGCGAGGACCGCGCCGAAAGGATCATCGACACGCCCGAGGTAGAGGATGTGTCGGTCTTCCCGATGGCGCTCCCGATGATCGCTGGACCCGGATCGATCGCCACGGTCATGCTGCTGATGGCGCGTTCGAACGGGCTCGAAGAAACCCTTGTCGTGCTCGGCGCGATGCTGGCGGTGCTCCTTCTGACCCTGTTCGCGCTGCTCGCCGCCGGACCGATCATGCGCGTGCTCGGCGCCAAGATCGAAGCGGTGATCACGCGGCTGCTCGGCGTGCTGCTGGCGGCGTTGGCGACGCAGTTCGTGATCGACGGACTCAGGGCGAGCTTTGCCTGAACGCCGTTATTGCGAGAAGGCCCGAGTTCATTTGGAGCGACGAGGCAATCCAGGGCAGATACAGCGCTGCAATTGGCCTGGATTGCTTCGCTTCGCCGCAATGACGATCAGAGTTACTGCAGTGTCGCCGGATCGGTCGGCCCATCCCGTGCACCGAAGAATTGCAGCAGCTGCACGATCAGCGCGGCTCGTTCCGAAAGTCCGCGCGCTTCGAGCAGTGCCTGCTTGGCCGCCGCATCGAACGGCACCACCTGAGCGGTGCCGTTGACCAGCGAATAATCGTCCAGCCGACCGACCGATTCCCAGTCGACCCGATAGTCCATCGCCTCGGCGAAAGTCCTGGCCTCCTGTTCCAGCGAGGCGCGTTCGATGCTGCTCAGCACCTCGTCCTCCTCGGCTTCCTCCCACATCTGCGCTTCCACGCGGCGGAAGGGCGTGGGCGTGTCGATCTCGCCGATCAGCGTGAAACGCTTCAGGCCGCCGAGCAGAATGTCGTAGCGCCCATCGTCATGCGCCTCGATCTGCTCGATGCGGCCGAGGCAGCCGACTTCGTAAAGCGGCGCGGGATCGCCCGAAGCGCGCGGCTGGATCATGCCGATGCGCCGGTCGCGCGCCATCGCGTCGCTGATCATCGCGCGGTAGCGGTCCTCGAAGATGTGCAGCGGCAGATGCATTCCCGGAAACAGCAGCGCGCCGGGCAGCGGAAAGATGGCGAAACGCAGCGTTTCGCCGGAGATGGGTGGGCGCAGCGCCATCAGCCGAACAGGATTTCGGACAGGCGGCGGCGCTGCCGCGTGGTCCAGGAATTTTCCAGCCCTACCGTTTCGAACAGGGCGAGCAGCCTGGTGCGCGCCGCGCCGTCGTTCCACTCGCGGTCGGCCCTAACGATATGCAGCAGATGGTCGGCGGCGGCATCGCGGTTCCCGCCCGCCATCTCGGCATTGGCGAGTTCGAGCCGCGCCTCGTGATCGTCCGGCGCGGCATCGACCTTATCGCGCAGCGTCTGAAGCTCGGCCGGATCGCGCTTTTCGGCGGCGATGGCGATCGCCGCGCGCGCACGCTCGATCGCGGGATCGGCCTGAATCTCGCCGGGAAGTTGCGCGAGCAGAGCTTGCGCCTCCTCCGTGCGGTCCGCGGCGATCAGCGCGCGGAGCATGCCGCCAATTGCTTGCGGCTCCTGCGGATCGTGCTGCAGCACCGATGCAAAAGCGCCATAGGCTTGCTCGCCCTCGTCCGCGGCCAACAACCGTTCTCCCTCCTCCAGCATCGGCGTTGGATCGTGCGCCTCCGGAACGTCCTCGCGGGCCGAGCCAGGCTCGATCGGAAGCTGATCCAGCAACTGATCGAGCAGCTGTCCAAGCTGTGCTTGGGTGCGTGCCTCGGTCAGATTGGCGACCGGCTGGCCTTGGAAAATGGCGTAGACGGTGGGGATCGAGCGGACCTGGAATTGCGACGCGATGAACGCATTGGCATCGACGTCGATCTTGACCAGCCTCACGCCCTTGTCGGCATACTCGGCGGCAACCTTTTCCAGCACTGGGCCGAGCTGCTTGCAAGGCCCGCACCATTCGGCCCAGAAATCGAGGATGATCAATTGGCTCATCGACGGTTCGATCACATCGCTGCGAAATTGGTCGACGGCTTTCTGTTCCTCGGTGGTCAGCGCCGTGCTCGCCATGTCGTCAATCTCCTCGTCGGTTCGCGTGGATACACGCGCCATCGCTCCATCATGTGGGAAGAGGGGCGCGCTTGCCAAGCCCTTGTCCCCACATGGCGAAGCTATGGCGCCTGAAAGGCGGATGGCTCGAGATAAACATGGCTAAAGAGCTTGCGGGGTCTCCGGACGGCTGCTAACAGCCCGCCTTCACCCGCCGGAACGCAAGCATTCCGGGCGCCATGAGCGGGCGTAGCTCAGGGGTAGAGCACAACCTTGCCAAGGTTGGGGTCGAGGGTTCGAATCCCTTCGCCCGCTCCAGTTTTCCAGAGGAAATCATAGCGTTATGAGGGTCCCGCAAAAGCGGAACCCCCGCGTTTCCGGGCTGGACACCACCCAGACACCGCCGCCGCCGCCGATTTCTTAGTAAGACTTTCTCGCGCTGCATGCCTTCCATCCCCTTGCCCGGGCAACTAGAGGCTTCGCTTGGTTTCGAGCTCACGCGCGCAAATCGCCTCAAGGCTGCTCCGATAAATCATCCGCAAGCCGATCGCCGATCCCGTGATCACTCTCCACTTCAGCACGCTATTGATTCAGACTTTCGTCAGTTTGGGCATCCTTGAAATCCGCATCACGCTCTTACGGCGGTCCAAGCCAAATTCGCTCAGGCGGATACGCTGGAGGTGACACGCAGCGCAGTCGAAGGCGCCCGCGTTCTCAGCTATTCCCTGACGGAGAGCGTTGAGGCGGCTGATCAAAGCGGATTTCCTCCACGTCCAGTTCGAAACGATCCACCCGTTCCTGGACGGCAACGGTCGTATCGGCCGCTTGCTGGTGACGCTGTACCTCTGCGTCAACGGCGTCCTGCGCAAGCCACTGCTCTATTTGAGCCTCTATCTGAAAACCCACCGCGCCGATTATTACCGGCTGCTACAGGAGGTACGCGAGAACGGGGCGTAGGAGGCCTGGCTCGAATTCTTTCTCACCGGCGTCGCCGACACCGCCAACCAGGCGTTCGACGCCGCCACCCGGATCGTCGAGCTGTTCAAGCAGGACCGCGAACGCATCACGGCCCAAAGCGATCGTGCCGGCTCCGCGCATCGAATCCACGATCTCTTTCAACAAAACCCCTATCTCACGGCCAACCAGCTCGTTCACCGGACTGGGCTATCCGCTCCAACCGTGAATGCGGCGCTCGCCGATCTGCAACGCCTCGGCATCCTCGACGAGGTCACGGGCCGCAAACGTGGCCGCGTCTTCAGCTACAGCCGCTATCTCGCGATCCTTAGCGAGGGAACGGCGCCGCGCCGCCGAGACCGGCGAAACGCCCGGCGCGATCCCGTTCCTCAAGCGCTTCACCGTCTTCAATACCTAGCCTTCCCGGCGAGATCGCGACCACCGCGCCGCCGCCGGCCGGGATGATCGAACCGCAGGTCGAGGCGCTGATCGCGGCAACTGGTATCGATTTCCGGCGAGGAAATCATCGCGAAAATCTCGGCGGCCTATCTCTGCGCGTCGCTCGGCATCACGCCGACCGTGCGCCATGCGGATTATATCGGTGCGTGGCTGGAGGTCCTGCGCGAGGATTCCTCGAGCCGCACGACGTCGGTGCCGCCAGCGACCGGCGCGCCACCCTTGGGTGCCAGCGTCCACGAAAAGCGAACGAACTGGCCATGCCCGTCAGGCGCGCCCTTGAGCATAAAGACGTGACCGGGGAATTGAGCTCTGGCGGCGGCGATCATGTCGCCGATCCCTTTCTGGCCATCGCCCGCCATCATCGGGTCGACACAGCGGGCGTTGGCGGTCCAGCCTTCGTCCAGCCGATGGCGGCGGGAAAGATCATTCGCTTCGTTCCACAAGGCCAGATAGTCTCGTGCCACAGTGTCTGGATCGCGCATCATTCTTCTCCTCATTCGCTATTATTCGAATGATGCCATTGTCCGCAGCGTGGCGCGATTACCTCCAAGGTAATGGAAATTGCTGTGCTCGGCTGTAGGATGACGGTGTGGCAACGCGAACAATCAGTGTGGGTGATGTCTTGCGCGATTGGCGAGCGCGCCGGCGGCTCAGCCAGCTTGATCTGGCCGGCGAGGCGGAGGTTTCAAGCAGACATCTCAGCTTCATCGAGAGCGGGCGCGCTGCGCCGAGTCGCGAGCTGCTGTTGCGGCTCGCCGAGCCTTTGGCGATGCCTGCGCGAGACCGCAACCGGCTGTTGCTTGCGGGCGGCTATGCCCCGGTCTACGGCGAACGGTCGTTTGACGAACCGGATATGGCGGCGGCGAAACAAGCAGTCGAAGCTGTGCTGTTCGGGCATGCGCCCTTTCCGGCTCTGGCCGTCGACCGGCACTGGAACCTCGTGCTTGCTAACCATCCATACTGACGAATGCGCCGAGAATGACTTTTCGCATGATTATCGTCTTTCCTAGCGAGATTTTTTGCATTAGCCGCGCTGCTGAATCACTGACTCATGGGGGCGAAGTCGCGGAAAATATGAAGGGCAGCGGTTCCCGGCGGTAGGCTGAGGCAATCTTTCTCGCAACCGGAACGATTGGCCGGTTTGGTTCGACCGTCAGCAGGTGAACGGCTAGTGCGCAGTACCGCGCACGTTGGCCGACAGGGAACAGGAAAGACCGTGGGTCCGTCGCTCCTTGAACGTCAATTCGGTAGTGCCAACTTCGGTAATTCGCGCGATCAGACTTCAAGCAGATTCAATATTGGCATGAGCTCGCTCCCTCGGGGACTTAGTGAATAAAGCTCGCCACGAGACCGTGTAGGCCGCTCGATGAGGCGATAGCGCTCAAGCGCGACGATACGCTCCGTCAACACCTTTGGCCCGACGGTCGGAAGGCAATCTTCGATCTCGCCGAACCTCTTCGGACCCAGTGAGAGATGGTAGAGGATCAGCGCATTCCAACGATGGCTTAAAAAATTGAGCCGGTCGAGGCGAGCGGTCCGATTACTTGCTGCGGTCAGAACCATGAGACAGATCGCCGCGAGACCAAATATGTCGTAGCGGTTCATTGTCGGATTTCACGCTTTCCTCCGGGTTTGTCGGCTCCGGCGCTACGACGAGGTCGCCGGATCGCAAGCCAGGGCGGATCGTCCATCCAGGCTTCAACGTGAGCGCCCAGCCCTCTCCCCTGAAGCTGTCAAGCTTCGCACCGATTGCCGTTACCGTCGCTCGGTCGGCGCTCGACGCCACCAGCGCGCCACCGCTCTCGACTTCGAGCGCACCCCAGTCGTCGACCAGCCGCATGGTGGGATAAATAGTACCCTGTCCTTCCAGCGGTACCAGTGTCTGCGGATTGAATTGGTAGTTGCTGTGCACAAGCGGCAGGATCAGCACCGGTCCGTCGACCAGCCGAGCCTTGTATTCCGCACGGCGCGCCACGCGCTCGCGCTCGCGCCGCTCTTCCGAAGCCCGCAACGTGCCGTCGTCGTATCGCTTGGCACTTTGGGCGACCGTCGCGCCGGCAGGGCGAATGCCGAGCGCGATGCCCAGCAGTTCGTCGAACCTCCGGTCACGAATCTTCGCGCGCCAGTGGGGATCGGCCTTGTCGAGCAGGAGGCCGTAAGCGGGGCCGGTCGCATAAGCGAACGAGCGTACGAAAGTGGGTGCGGCAACGAACGCTTCGAGATCATGCCGCGCGAAGGCAACGCGCTCCGGTACGGTCTCGAGCCCGAGCCGGACGCCGGTATATTCTGCGATGCCCTCGTTGATTTCGAGTGCGCCTTCCTCCGCCGCGGCGGTCGGGAACAGGCGATATCGCTCCCACCGGAACGCCAGGGCATCGGCGATCGCGGTCTTGCGGCGAGTGGCGTTCGGGGCGCCGATCGCACGCGACAGCGCGCGCCATTCGAGTTGGAGAAGATAGCGCCCTTCCAGCGTGTCGAGATGGTGGTTCGGCGCTTCAGGAAGCGTCAGTCCCAGCCCCTGCTGAACGCGATGGAACAGCTCGTGCGCGATCAGCACGTGACGTGCCGCAGCGTCTTCGGGCGTTGGCCCCACAAGTTGCGTCCACCGGGTGCCCGACCAGTTGGTCGGCGTGTTGGCGATGACGACATCCTCGGGCAGCACGCCGCGAAAGACGGCTCCATCCTGATGCAAAATGCCGTCGGCATCCGCCGCACTCGCGATCACGGATCGATCATGCCAATCCACAAGCAGGACGGGGCCGCAGATCGAGTGGCCCCACAAGTTCCCATCGTCGCGCGCGCAGATGGTGGACGCTTCGGCGAACAGCTTGGTCGCTTGCGAAAGAGAAGGGGACGTCGCTGCCGCGCTCGCGAGCGACGCGATGAGCACAGCTGCGCCGATCCGATTTTTCACTGTGCTCAACTCCCCATTCAATGGTTTATGCATAAAGTACGATACGCGTCGTATGTGTCAACCCACGACTTCATCCGCCGACACTTAACACTTTCGTCAGAAGCAATAGCGGATGACAAACGGAGTTGTTCGGGGCCAACTCTGGGTCCGCAGCGGGTTCATGCTGTAATGACAAAAAGGGTAGTTGAGTGCGCCGCCTGCTCCGTTGCAAGTGCAACGCTTTCGCGCGGACGTTGTCGCAATCGCCGTTAAAACCAAAGGTCGCGGACGCATCGGCCATCCCGAGGGAGGTCCTCGAACGTGTCGCGTCCGTCAAAATGATCAATCGGCAGGTCGGCCACCGCCGCGGTCGTTGCGAGCCGCACATTCACTGCCATCCTGCGACGTCCGTCTTCCTCGATACGAAGGCCGCGCCAAAACACGATGTTCGCGCAGGTCGGACAGAAATGATATTCCAAGGTCGGATTCTTTTTGCCGGCATATGTGTATGTGTTGGTCGGACCCGATACGCTTATACGCCCACCCTCGAAATCATACGCCCATAAGCCGGCATAGCGCTGGCACACGGTGCAGTTGCACGCGGTGACGGATTCCAGATCGCCTTCGAGCGACCACCGTGCGGCGCCGCAATGGCAAACTCCCTCCAGCATTTGATCAGCTCCCACTTCGGTCATTGAACTCGGTTTCAGGTAAATGTCAGACGGATCGCACGTTGCCGGCGCTCTTGCTCCGAGCCTCGGCCAGTTGCGGTTCCCGGAGGCATTGCAAGCGCCTACCGGTAGGGTGCGCTTGGGCGCCTCGCTATCCAAGAGATCCGGCCTGCCCCGGTAACGCTGAACGAAACGATCTCCCGGTGGACACCGTCGAGCAGTGTCACCTTCTCCGCCTGCTGTAGGATGGCGCTCGCGGGCAGTCGCTTGGCGTCCACAGATGCCCCGATCACCCGTCCTCGCTTTATTTTCAACGCGAACATACCAGCGGGGTCGCGAGCTGTGACCGCCACCACAGGCCCGGCGGCGCTTGCCAAATACAAGTCGGTCAGGCCGGGGTCAGTGGTCACAAGCCGGACGCCGCAAAAAGTCGCCATGCCAAGTGCCAGGGCGCCGATGACAGCGGACGGCAAAACAGGCGTGTCTACTCGTCTTGCGGTTGGGATCAGCTGCGTCAGCCGCCATGCCAGCGTGCCGTGTCCGACGCCTGCCATCGCCATCACTGGCGCCCCGGTTGGCACGCCGAAACTCAGGAGGGCTCTCCCCAACGCTGCTCGCGACGCACCATGGTCAATGGCTAGCTGGTCGCAGCAGGCCTCACGCTCAGCAGCAAGCCGCTGGTACATTGCCCAAGCGACCGGCTGGAACCAGATCAGCGCGAGCGCGACGCGTTGCGCGAGATTGATGGCGACATCGCGACGGGCAATATGGGCCAGCTCGTGGAGCAGCACGGCCTCGCGCTCCGCAACAGTCAACCGCACCAGAGCGGCGGGCACCGTCAGCCGCGGCATGAACACACCGGTCACTTGAGGACTGGCGACATCGCCGATCGACACAGGAACGCCGTGCTTGATGCCAAATCGCCGGCTCAGGCAGACAACCTCTTCGGCGAGGAACGCAGGAGCCGGCCAACATTTGATAGTCTGCAGACGCTGATACTGCACCACGAGATGCGCAAGCATGGCCGCGACGCCCGACAGCCATAGCAGCAGGATCAGACTCGTCCCGGGGTTGGCGTACCGAAGCGGCAGCAGCTGGGAGGTCGGCGGCTCGCGGGTAATGACGGAGCCGAGACTGTAATGAAGACCGATTACGCCCGCGACGATAACCGCGGGACCGACCAAAAGCGCCGCCAAGTGGGCAACCGCCATCTGATGCCGCTGCCGGGCCGATCGACCGACAGAACCAAGGCTCCAGAGGCGCCAGAAGAATTCCGCCGCCACCCCCAGCACTGAGACGGACAACAGCCCCCACGCCGCCAGGCGAACCGCATACGCCACGGTTGCCGCTTCGATCATCCCTCGTCTGCCTCGATCCGTGCGACCAGCGCCTTCAGTTGCTCGAGTTCTTGGGCACTGACGGGACGCGCATCGAGCGCCTGCATGGCGAGCGCTAGAGACGATCCAGCAAAGGTGCTGTCGATCCAGCCGCTCACGACATGGTTAAGCGTGGAGCGCTCTGCAACCGCGGGTGCATAAATGTGCTGGCGTGAATCCGCGATCCGCGTGACTAGTCCTTTTGCCAGCATGTTTTGGAGAGTTTTCAAGGCGCTCGTATAGCCCGTGTCGGTGCCATGATAGACCTCTTCATGAACTTCGCGGACGGTTGCCTTCTTGCGTTTCCACAAGACGCGCAACACGGCAAGTTCTGACGCGGTAGGTGAATTGCTTATCATTCATTACCTATGGTTGACGAATGGTCACCGTGCAACACGGGTCCTGAACGTCAACGTACGTGTCGCCACTGGCTCCGTAGCGAAGGACGGAATCCTTTTGTGATCAAATTGAACGAGCAAACTTTCGTCGCTTGCGAAGGATGAAAGCCTGATTATGCCGACCGCTGCAACCTTGCCCACGCCCTCTGGCAACGTTTCGTCGATAAGCTCCGGGCGACTGGCCGAACTTAGCTCCAAAGCGCCGAGTAAACTCGGACAGATCCATGAATCCGTTGTCGAGCGCCGCGTCGAACACGTTGCTGCCCTCGCGTAGCGCTTCGGCCGCGCCCGTCAGACGCCGATTGAGAAGATATTGATAAGGGGTCACACCCACAGCACGCCGGAACAGCCTGATAAAGTGGTACCGCCCCAGCCCGACGGCTCCGGCCATGTCCGCGAGCGACAGCGGTTCGGCAAGGTTCTGCTCGATGAACGCGATTGCCTCGGCCCCGCGCGCCTCGTCGGCGAGGGTCGAGCGAGGCTCTTCTGCCTCATGCGTCAACCGGAGCGCGGCGCCCGCCATACGGTGCGCGGTCTCCTCACGGTCGTGGTCTCTCGCAAACGACCGTTAATTGGAGGGCGGGGGCAGATGTAACAATCCCCTCCCGGCAACGCTCGCATCGATGTTCTGTGCCCTTGCTAATATCGATTCCGGTCTATATAGAAGTTTCTCTATGAAAGCAGTGTATGCAACTCTCTTCGCGGCGTTAAGCGATCCCACCCGCGTGGCGATTGTTCAGCGACTGGCCGAGGGGGAGTTTTCCGTATCTGACCTCGCTCAGCCATTCGCGTTGAGCCAGCCGACGATCACCAGCCATCTCAATGTGTTGGAACGCGCCGGGCTGATTCAGCGGCGCAGAGTCGCTCAGCGCCGCCTCTGCCGGTTGCGGCCCGAGGCCATCGCCTCGCTCGCCGAATGGCTCGACGCTATCGGACGGCAGTGGTCCGCGCGGGCAGATCGGATGGCCGATCATGCCGCTTCAATGACGGAAAAGGGAGATTGAGAATGCCAGCACGGGCAACCGCCGACAGAGCGCAAGACTATATCGTAGACGAGGATCGTCACACCATAGCACTCACTCGAAATTTAAGCGTGACCGTGGAGCAGGCATTCGCGCTATGGACCGAGCCGCGCCATGTCGAGCAATGGTGGGATCCCTCCGGCAAGCCGTTAGCAGCGTGTTCGATCAACCTTTGCGTCGGCGGCGAACTGCGGTTCGTGGGGGTCGGGAACAACGCGCCCCCGTTTGTAGGTCGATATGTCGAGATCAATCCGCCAACCCTACTGGTATTCGAGGCGATGGCGGCAATCGGCACGGTGACGATCGCGCCGCGCGACGGCGGTTCTCGCGTTCAAATCGAGATATGCGCGCCGGATGCCGAGGCGTTAAGAGGTATGCTCGAGATCGGGGTGGCCGTTGGAACCGCTCAAACTCTCGACAATCTTCAAGCCTATTCTCGCCCTTCGAAAGGTGAATCCGATCGATGACCGCGGCCGGCTCTCGCACGTGGCAGCCGCTTGCCACGGCTCCCGACGTTCGGGTGCTCACTTATTCGTTCGGGCCGGGTACGGCAAACAGCGTAGCGATTGGGCTGGCGAGTGGGAGCTGCCTGGTGATCTCTCCCCCGACAAAAGCGTTCGAAGAGACATACGCTCAAATCGCCGACCTCGGCCCGGTGCGCTGGCTGGTCGCACCGAACGGATATCACTATCTTGGCCAAGCGGAGTGGCGCGCGCGCTTTCCCGAGGCGGTGAGCCTCGCGCCGCGCGGAGCGCACGCGCGGTTAAGCGACAAATGCTCCGTGCCATTCGTTTCCTTGGAAGAAGAGAGTGATGATTTAGCGCCGTTTCGTTCCTTCGTCCCGAACGCATGAAATCGCCCGACGCGCTACTTGATATCGACACGCCGGCCGGTCCCATCTGGTGGATGGGCGACCTCTTCAGCAACAATGAGCATCACGACCAAATTCTTCCTCTCCGCATTATCGCGCGGTTGGCTGGGAGCGGCCTGGGCTTTCGCTGCAACGCACGGCCCGAATTGGTCTACGTTGCGGATCGCGACGTCTGGTCGCGGTCAATCGTCCGTCGGCTCCACGAGCGTAGGCCGGTTGCGATCATTCCAGCGCACGGCCGGACGGTGCAAGGTCGCGCCTATGAACGGGCTTTGGACGCGATCACGAGCGCGATGCCCGGTGTTGCCTTAGCCCCGCCGACACCGACGTAGTAAACTGACATCATTTTTCCGGCTGAACATGAGCGGCGATGCTATCAGCCGGAGCCTCGGCGCGATTCGTCATGCCGTAGTCGCGAAGCACGCTGGCGACGCGCAACCGATAATCGGAGAATACGCCAGCGCGGCCGCGTGCCTGAGTCGCACGATGGGCGGCCGTGTTACGCCATTGCCGCACCGCGTCCTCATCTCGGAAATAAGACAAGGACAGCATTCGCTCGGGATTAGTGAGGCTCTGAAAGCGCTCGATCGACAGGAACCCATCGATCGTTTCAAGCTCTCCCCGCAATGCCGCCGCCAAATCAAGATACTGCTGCTTGCGGCCCGGCGCCGGTTCGACTTCGAAGATTACGGCGATCACGGCTGCACCAAGGAATGGGGTGCAGACGCCAGTCGAAGAAACATGCGATTCTCCTTCAGAATGAAGCGCTCGCGCTTGGCGAATTCATAATTTTCGCGGCCTAGTGGGTCATCGCGCAACCGCGCCCGGTATTGTTCATACGCGGCGAGACTGTCGATATTGTAGACGCCGTAAGCCGTGGTTGCCGAGCCCTCCTGTGGTGCGAAATACCCGATCAGGTCAGCGCCGCAGCGCGGGATCGCCTGCCCCCAGTTGCGGGCGTACTCCTCAAAAGCATCTGACCTGAACGGGTCGATCTCGTAGCGAATAAAGCATGTCAGCATGATCGGCATATCTCCTGTCTGTCTTACCGTCATTTAGCTGGCCGTAGCGGGTCGATGCTTCGTTCGGCGCCGAAGCATTGCAGGCAGGGCTGTGCTAACGTGTATCTAACTGCACGCTCGGAACCACTCGATGCTCACCACCTCAGGACTTGCCGAAACCGCCGCACTGGTCGGTGATCCCGCAAGGGCCAATATGCTTTTGGCCCTGATGGACGGACGTGCCCTAACCGCGACCGAACTGGCAGGAGCGGGCGGCATCACCCCGCAGACCGCGAGCGCTCATCTCGCGCGCTTGACGCAAGCTGGCCTGATCGTGGTCGAGCGGCAAGGTCGTCATCGCTATCATCGGCTCGCGTCGATCACGATCGCGCAGATGCTCGAAGGTATCATGGCGGTGGCCGCGACACCGCCCCGCCTTGCGAAGGCTCCGCCCCGGACAGGTCCAAGGGATCGCGCCTTGCGACGCGCGCGCACATGCTACGATCACCTCGCCGGGCAGATCGCCGTTGCGATGGCCGATCGGATGATCAAGTGCGAACACGTCGAGCTATCGTCGGATGGTGGCATTTTGACGGAAGCCGGAGAGGCGTTCCTTCGCAGCATTGGAGTCGACCTCGATAGGGCTGCGCCGCGCGCAAAGCGCAAGCGGGTGTTCTGCCGGCCATGCCTCGACTGGAGCGAACGCCGTCCTCACATCGCCGGTACAGTAGGCACGGCACTACTGGCGACCTTCTTCGCCAGGGACTGGGTGCGTCGTGTCGACAGTTCGCGAGCAGTCACCGTGACGCCAGCCGGTCGTCATGCTCTGGATCGAGCATTCTCTTTCGACACGGAATTGTGGGCCGATGCTTAGCCGTTTCAATCTGCCTCTATGCTATCACACCGATTGGTTGCGGCCTTAAGCGCTCATTTGCTTGCGTTCTGGTATCGGCCAGCAGCGCTTCAACACCCGCGACCACAAGCCGAAAACACCCAAGCTGGAAAGTGAACACGCGGTCATAGAAGTGCTGCCGACCGTCTCCGATGCGCAGTTCGAGGCGGTCCCGCGCTCGCGATGATGGCGCCGATGACGGTGCGCGACCCCACGCTGCTCACCGGCATCTGCTTATGCGCATGCTGCGGCCGCGCAATGAGGCTGCGAACGGGGACCACCAGCGTCGGGCGCGAATATCGTTACCATACCTGCTCGACGAAACCGCGGTAGGCGTTCGTGCCTTAAGACCGAAATGGCGCACCCGACATGACAGAGATGGGCACTGTAATCACTGGGAAATTCTGGTGGATTTAGCGGCGCAGTTCTAGATTATCGGCATCTGTCCCCGCCTTCAAGCGTTCAGACGAAGTTCTCAACCTCATATCAAAAATCCCCGTCGGACCGCTCATGCAGGGAGACAGCAGGTCCGCCGGGTCACTGTGGTCAGAACTTCCAACCCAGAATGATGGTGTCGGCTGCGGATTGTTCCTGGGATGCGATGATGCCGCAGGCTTCCACGCCGACGGTCCATCCGCTGCCGATCTCATCTTGGCTCGAGAGCGTGAACAGACCGGTATTTCCGGAGACGCGCGGCAAGAACATAGTGAATCTGACATCCAGTGCTCCGTCTAGGCTCAGCGTGGAAGGCCGAAGCTCAGCGTGGCCGGGGCCAGCTGATTGCCGCCGGGGACACATACAGGGCGGAGGCATCGAGGCTGCCGCGGGCCGACTGCCAGTTTACGAACGCGTCGCCGCCATAGCGGGTGCGATCGTCGCTATTGCTGGTGTCATTGAGATAGAGGCTGCGCTCTCATCGATACGGTGTAGCGCGACGATCTGGATGAGAACCGAGCGGCGATCAGGATGAGAGCTGATTGTCGCGGCCATTTGATGATGGCCAGTCTGATTGACGCTGGCAAGGGCGTCCATCTCGACCGCTCGACCCTGCCGGACTGAGTAGGACGGGCAGCGTGGTGGCTCAGGCCGCTACGCGATCATCTGCTCTGCAATCTCAAGTTTGATGAAATATGCCAGGGCCGCGTGCGTGATTGACGGAGTCCTGCAGAGTTGTTGCAGATGCAGTAACAACTATAACTGAATCCTTGTCATTTCGCGGCAGTTATTGAATGTTTTGAAGCATCATTATAAACTCTTTTACCAAAGCTTTGTCCTTGTTCGTCGGGCGCTTCGGAACAATGGCAAAAACTTGAACTCCGGTATCTTCCACTGCCGCAGTATGCATCGCTTTAATATTGAGCGAAGGACCATTCGCCGACACATTAAAATCGCTGGACGAAAGGCTTTTTCGAGCCGAAAGAAAGTCCATTCCATGCCTTTGGGAAAAAGACTCTACTAAAGATGAAATTTCGTCTTCTTTGTTTGGATCAATTGATATTGTTATATGAACAAACAAGTTTTTGTCATTGCCCGTAAGCACGTAGCGCTCCGGATCATGGCTACCAAGATTGCAACCAGACAAACCATATACGCTCACAAGAGATAACGCTATAGATATTAATAATGATCGCATTGGGCACCTAGTTTGTTAAAAGATCCCATCACATTGGGCACCTAATTCGTTAGAAGCGCCGATCATCTGAACCGCGAATTGCGACTTCCCGTAAAATTCGTTTGCCCATGCAATCAACGAATTGGAGCTTGGCGATCGCTTCGGGCTCATTCTTGATCACCCCGATCAATCGCACCTCGCCAGCTTGGCCAGCATCCGCAATTGCCGCCGAAATCGTTTCCTCGTGGACGTCCAGCCCAACATACGCGTTATAATTGCTTGCCATACCGACCTCCGATCCTGCGCGGTCTAGAAATGACCGCACAAAGGAAGGCTACTCCAACCGGTGAGTTCGCCAACCGGAAATGGTCATCCCATCTGGCTGTTCGCGGGCTCTCAAGCTAGCGGTGAGCGCGCCGCGGCGATCTATTCCGTCATCGAGACCGCTAAAATGAACGGCATCGAGCCGCAAGCCTATATCACCGATGTCATCGCCAGAATTGCCGCCGACTGGCCTGCCTCGAGATAGGATGAGCTCATGCCCTGGAACTGGCGGACGCTGGTCGAAGAACCCATCGCCGAAGCTGCCTGACCTGCGTCTCACAGGCCACGCTTACCTATCATAATACAGCGAGAAAGGATCAAACGAAGACCATCGAAAATCGGCGCTTGCAGCACCGCAGGATCGCCGCCTAAACAACAAACCCCAGATGAGGCCCACGCTCCGCTAATTTACGCAGCCAAGTGTGCCAAACTTTTTGACGGCGGACACGTAAAAGACTCTATAACTTGAATAAACCTACACGAACTCTTCTTTACCGCCAATAAATATATTCAAATATATTATCATTCTATTTTCTATAAAAATGCTATCCAAATTAGTGAAGCTACCCAAAGTAAAATACTTACGAGTAATATTTTAAGCTTGTCCCTATTAACCATAAAATCCTTTTGTAAAAAGGCAACTATATGAGTAATAACTAGCGCTACAAATATCACGATAACATATGTAAACCAAACAAAGACATCTCCTCCTGATCCTTGATTATCTTTGCTAATATATGACGACAAGATTATCCATCGTATCCAGATGGGTGATATCGATAATATTATCGATATCACCACAAAAGTAAAAGCTATGACCGACCATCTTTGTTTAATTACTGTCCAGGAAAACATTTGATACTGGCCTTTCCACCCACAATATCATAAGCGAGATTCCGAAATCTGTCCTGCTCGGCAGACGCACCATTAGAAGAAAATGCAGAAGCAAATGAATCTGAGATTAGATTAGCGGCAGATCGAGATTGACCAGCACCAGCAAGATAGAAACCTACAGCCAAATTTGCTGCGGGGGTATACTGGCTGTAGAATACCGTGCCAGAGGATGTGCGGACGCGTTGAAAGTCATAAGTTCCGTAATGGCCTACATTCGAATTGGCACCAAATAAGCCGCCGCTAAATCCAGCACTAAAAATATCAGTGGGATTAAAATTGTCTGGAGCTCGGAAGCTCAGCCCGCCTGCTTCGCAACGCTTAGAACTGGGAGGAGCGCTATTGTCGATTCGAAAATTGGTCCGCGGCGCTGGATTAGATTTTTTATTTTTGCGCCGGGCTGTTCCTTGGACGACTATATCGTCTGCTGACGAACCTCCAACGCTGCCAGCGAAGATTCCACCAAACAGTCCGGTATAGACTCCGGCCGGCGCCGATTTAATCGGCTCTCTCCGCCCGGTCACAACTATCGCAGGGCCATAGGAACCATCTATCCGCCTTATCAGGCCTTTTAAACTGGATGTCCCCGACGGATCAATGCCATTCACCGGATCATTGCCGACATAGCGATACATGTTCATACCGTCGCCATATCCGATCGGGTCGGTCTGCAGAAACCGTCCGAGCGAGGGCGAATACATGCGCGCTTTGTAATAAGACATGCCAAGCTCGGCAATCCAGGCCTGGCCGGTATACTGGAACCGGCCGGCGTTGGTTAGGCCGGGGATGCCATAAGCGTCATAGCTGTTGACGGTCAGCCCGTTGCCGTTGGCATCAGAGATCGCCACGATCGAGCCGCGCTCGTCAGCATAAAGGTAGCGCCGCGCGCTGGCCGCTACGCTGGCGCCCTCATACATAACCAGCGGATTGTCGACACCGGCAGCTGCGCCGTGGATGTAGCGCTTCAGCATGGTTCCGGAAGTGTTATATTCGGCAACCATCGCATCGCCATCATAGGCAAACCGCGTAATGCCGGTCTGGCTACCGTTGATCTCATACAGGCGACCTAGCGGATCGTAACGCAGCGTCGCGCTCGAACTGCCCACGCTGCCGATGACCAGGCGGTTTTCGACATCATAGGTGAAAGCGCTGGTGCCGTCCGAGGTCAGATTGCCATTGGCATCATAGGTGAAATCGGCCGGGCCGGCCTCCAAATACTGGTTGAGGCCGTTTGCTGTGTAGGCGCGCGTCGCGTCCTTGTGCCCGTCCCAGGCATAGGCGTTGTTCGACTGCGTCTTGCTCGCAATCTGACCCGCTGGATTGTAGGCGAGGGTCGCCGTCGTATCGAGAGTGGTGCCCGCCTGGTTCAGGGTAAGGCCGCTCAATCTGGACGCGACATCGTAGGCGAAGTTGTTATACATATTCCAGCCGCTGCCGGGTTGATACCGGTTTAGCCTTGATGGCAATCCGTAGTCATCGAACGTGGTCTGCAGCAAATTTTCGCCATTGAATTGCGTCAGATTGGGCCGTCCCAGGACGTCATAGGATGAGGCTACCGAATAATTGTCCGGGAAGGTCATGGTCGATCGGTTGTTCGTCACGTCGTATCCGGATCCGATCGAACGGCTGGTTCCGTTCATCGTCATGGTTTCCATGATCTGACGCCCGAGCCCGTCAAAAGCGAATGTCACGCCCTCGCCAGCCGTGCTATCAAACCGGGCGCTCGTGAGACCGCCGAACAAGTCATAATCATAATAAACATCGCGCGTATGGGTTGAGGAAAGCCCGGAGCGCTGCGGCACGACCTTTTTGGTGAGCCTGTTCAGATGGTCATAGGTCAGGAGCAACGTTTCGCCTCGGCGCGTGACGAAGCTAGTGACATTGCCATTCGGATCGAAGCCATATTGCTCGAGATCAGTAGTCGAGCTGGCATTGGCGCCCTTGGCCGCGACGGGGTAGCGGATCTGATAATTGCGATCGTGACCGTCATAGATATAGGTGGTGAGATTGTTCGAGGCGTCCTTGGCGGTCGCGATCAGGCCATTTGGTGTAAAGGTAAATGTGTAATCATTGATCGCGTCTGCGGTGAGATAGCCACTGGTAACCTGGAACACGTGGTCGAGTTGGTCATAGCTATATTTTGTGATGCGGTCGGGGCCAAAGGCTCCTTGTGTCCCGAGTTGGCAGGCGCTGGAGGGAGGCGAACCAAACTTCGCCGAGTTCATCCGCGTAGCGACACAGGTTATCCTGCCTGCCGTGTCGTAGCTCGTCTGAACCAAGGTTTGAACAGCGCCGTTCGATCCGATACTAGACTGCTTGATCGGTCGGCCATAGCTGTCGAACGCTACAGTCGATGATTGATTAACAGCAAATGACGGCCAAGAAGTTTCTGACTGCCCAGTGGTATGCCCGGATTCAACTTTCCATGCCCGGCCTGCCGCATCATAAGATGTGCGCTGCGCAAGATTGTAGCCGGATGCGGCCGGTCCTATTCGGCCTGTTTCCTGGCGCGCCTTGTTGTAGAAAATAACGGTTGTATCGCCAGCCCCGCTCAATGGCCCATCGATCGACGCGACATCGCCTGACGAGGTATATGTCAGATTTGTCGTCTGGATCAGCGTGTTGTTGCCTGCCTTAACGCTGAGGTTGGCCGGCAATGCATTGTTGGGGGTGCTGCTGGTGAGATAGTTGAGATCAGAAATCCGCTCGTTCGCGCTGCCCGTGCAGGTTGCCGCCGTTCGGCATTCTCGCGAATAATCGAAAGCGTAAATAGTTGGAGAATTCGACCAACCGCTGGCTGACGTCAGATACCGCGCCTGGACCGCGCTGTAAGAAATTGTCGTTGTCGGCCGGGCACCCCCCACATTGGGCGCCGGTGCTTCAATTTTGCTAACCCCGCCATGCGTTGCGTTATAGGTAAAGTTGGTGGTGTTGCCATTAGCGTCGGTGACGCTCGTCGGTTTATTGCATATTTTCGGGTTCGTGCAGGAGCTTAAAAAGGTTGCGCTTTGGGTGATTGGAGCGAGCTCTGTGCCAGATTTGGGATAATGCGTCTGGCTCGTGACGTTACCGCGGGTATCGTAAGTAAAGGTGGTGTAGTCGTGCTCCGGCATTGTTATTTTTGTGACGCGCCCTGCTGGACAATTTGATGGAGGATTGCAATACGCAAAATTGGTAATAGCATTTCTTGCATTGGTTATGCCAATAAGCTGCTCCTGGGTATTGAAGGAGTATCTCAAAGGATTGCCATTGGGATCGGAAACCTGCACGTGAAAAGTGCCAGTGTTTGAATAGTTCCAAGTTCCCCCGCCCTTCGTCACGGACAACACTTTGTCGCCGCTATAGACAAAGGAAACCGGCGAACTGCCCGAGCCAGGCGGCGTTATCGAGGTGACCTTGCTACCGGAGTAAGAATAGGAGGTGGTCCTGCCTTCAGGATGGGTTACCGAGGGGGTGTTCGAAAGGTTGCCACCATAGGTCACTTCCGGCCAGTTACCAGCAAGGCTGCATACATCTGCCGTTGGACTGCAGTACTCCACTGCATTGTTGATCGACGTAACTTTGGTTAGCTGGCCCCAATCTGATCGCGTGCTGTAATTGGAATAGTAGGACAGTTTGAGTTGATAGCCTGTCGAGCTGTTGATAGAAATAAGCCTGGTTTGCGTTACAAAATAATTATCGCTCGGATTCGGCCTGACAACTTCATAAGCACCGGTCTGATAAAAGAATTGATGCTCAACGCCGTCCGGAAAGGTTATCTTCTCTGCAGCCTTGAATGCAGTGGTGTGCTCAGAAAGACCAGATACGGCCCGGAATTGAATTACTGTTCCGTCCGAGGCGGTATATGCCGTGGCGGTGCTGTTCAGCGTTGACCCATCTTGAACTACTGGAATATAAGCCGTTCCGTTCCAGTGAAATGAGCTTGACACCCCGCCAAATACAACGATCGGATCTGTCGCATTGCCCGACATCACCGGGGTCGTCGATAGACGCCAGCCATAGGTCGCCAGCTGTCTATCGAGCTGCAATCCGCGGTGATCGTCTGGCCCTATTCTCAGGTCAGTTGAGCCAAGCACGAGTGTGCGCGTAAAAATGTCGACGTTGTTCTCATCCACATTCATGGGCTGCGGCGGCGGCGGCGGTTGTGTCTGCGCGTTGGCTTCTGCAGCCAAAAGCAGCGACATGGCGCCTAGCGATACGCCCGAGAGCGAACGAATGCCTTTTTTTGTCATTTTACTCCCCCCGAACCCTTATTCTTCGTCGCTCAGTGGCTCGCTCGCTCGCACCGCACGCGCCCGATCGACCAATTGAGAGAGATCGACACCATCGCTGGATACTGTGCCGATTAAATTGCCAGGCGACGCGATACCGATGTTCAACGGTTCTGTGGCACCCTTGGCGAAATCAAGATCGACCCCATCAAGGTTCGTGCTCGCTTCAACACCGGCAGCTCTGGCGATCGTTCCGGTTATCTCTTCAAGAGCCAGCGAGTTATCGCCGCTTTGCATAACCAGCCAGACGCGCTTCGATCCCTCATATGAGGTCGTCACCACCGCAGCTTGTTCATCGGGCAGTTCGACCAGCTCATAATCGTCTACCTGGCCCAATACCGTTCCAGCGTTGCCGCACACGACTTGGAGCATTTCGGGGCCGTCATCGAACACAGTGCTCAAGAATGCTTTGCAGGATGATGCAGGAACTGGTTGCGCACTGAGAACGCTCGAAAATGAGAATAGCAGGGCACAAGCCGCATTTCCAATGATTTTAAAACTAATAACTCTCATATCGATGCTCTCAAATTTGAGAAGGCCTGCACTAATATATAGCAATTGCCATCTATATTTCGGGCGCTGATCTTCACTCTACATTCTAAAATGGCGCAATAACTGGAGTTCTGTTACTGGCAGGCACCCTGGCCAACTGTAACCACCAGAACTCCTGTCGCTGTAGCCCCAAAGGAGTCCCGGACTGTATACGTAGCAGTAGCTGTTGTGCCGTGGGACAACACTCCATTATATTTGAGCTGGGTGGTAGATGAGACTGTAAATTTGGCGCCAGACACACTTACCAATGCAAGCGGATAATTGCCTTCCGGGTCGGTATCGTTGGCCAGGACATTGTAATATCCAATGCTACAAGGCTCTTGGTATCCCGTATCGTTCACCGTCGTTGGAGGATTGTTTGACGGCGGCGGCGGCGGCGGGGGGGGGGGGTGGGGGCGGCGGGGGTGGCGAGTTGCTGGTGCAATTAGCAAGTGCGCCGGCATCGTCGGCCTTCACTAGCGCTCTGTTGCCAGCCGAATCGTAGCAATAGGACGCTACTTGATTGTTGTTTACGGTCCCCGATGATCGAGCCACGACAAGGCGGCCTTGCGCATCATAGGTGTAAGTGATGGTTTCACCTGCCGATGCTCCCGAAGATGCGGCGGCTGCCAAAACTAACGCAAGCGCGGTTCGACTGGTGAATTCGTGACGCAGCATACACCCCCCTCCAGTCGCATCGTTCAACGAATCGCGACTCACTCTATTCGTGGAGCTACTTGCGCCCAGCTTTGAATACTTAGCAACAAAATTCTGCTCCTCGAGCTTTTTGAGTATAAGAGGCCGCCCGCGCGGATAAGGGGCACCCCAATTAGAGATGCCGAGCCGCCTGTTTCTGAATACGCGGAGTCGGGAAAGACTGACTATTCTGCTGCAATCTGTTGTTGGCAAAGCTGCTATCCGAGTGCATCATGGATTCGGAGTTTGATCCGAAGGTGGGGAGTATCATGTTTAGACGGGCGATTGTTCGGTCCGGAGCGGCTAGTATGCTTGCTCTTTCACCTGTTACTGCCGCAACCGCCGCCCAGCTCGGCGACCCTGCGGGCTCTGGCGTGATTGTATCCGCCGCATCCTGGCTGCAGGGCACTTTGCTCGGCACGCTCGCCACCATCGTCGCGGTGATTGCGGTTGCCGCAGTCGGCTTCGGGATGCTGACCGGGCGGATCAACTGGCGGCACGGTGCGGTGGTGATCCTGGGCTGCTTCGTGCTGTTCGGCGCCGCGAGTATCGTCGGCGGGATCCAGTCGACCGCGCAAACGGCGAACTGATCCGCCATGCCCGACATTCGCCGTGACACGCTGTTCGTCGCGCTAACCCGTCCACAGATGCTCGCGGGCGTCACCTACAGCTTCTTCGTGATCAACGGCGTGCTGGCGGCCGAGCTGTTCCTGATTTTCAAGTCGCTCTGGGTGCTGGCCATCGCGCTGCTCATCCACGGCATCGGCGTGATCATGTGCCTGCGCGAGCCGCGCATCTTCGATCTGTGGATCGCCAGGGTCAGCCGCTGCCCGCGGGTGCGCAACCATGCGATCTGGCGATGCAACTCCTACCGTCCCTGACCCGCGACCCCAAGGTCGTCGCGCGCGAAAAGCCGGTCGGCGCGCATCTGCCCTATGCGCGCCATGTCGATCGGCAGACGACCGAGACCCGCGACGGCATGCTGATGCAGACCATCCGGCTGCGCGGCCTGTTGTTCGAGACCGCCGACACCGACGAACTGAACTACCGCGCCGAATTGCGCGACGCGATGCTGCGCGCGGTCGGCTCGTCGCGTTTCGCGCTCTACCATCATGTCGTGCGCCGCCGCGCCGATTTTGCGCTCGACGCGGATTACAAGGACAGCTTCTCGAAAGAACTCGACGCGCGGTGGAGAGAGCGGCTCGCCTCGCGCCAGCTCTATGTCAACGAGCTGTTCCTGACGCTGGTGCGCCGCCCGCTGCAGGGCCGCATGGGCATCGCCGACCGGTTGCGCGGATGGGTATCGGACGCGGGGCGCGAGCGCGGAGCCGCCGCGGCGCAGGAACTGCGTGCGCTTATGAATGCGCGCGATGCGCTGGTCGCCTCGCTCGGCCAATATGGCGCGCAGGTGCTGGGTATCTACGACACGCCGAACGGCCCCTGTTCGGAGCCGCTGGAGTTCCTGTCCTGCCTGCTCAACGGCGACATGCGCCCCGTCGCGCTGCCGCATGAGGATATCGGCAATTATCTCGCCTGTCGCCGGATCAGCTTCGGTCAGGAGGCGATCGAGCTGGGCCAGGCGGGTGCCACGCGGCGCCAGTTCCTCGCCATGGTGTCGATCAAGGATTATCCCGGCATCACCTCGCCCGGCATGTTCGACGAGCTCTACCGGCTGCCGATCGAGATGACGGTGTCGCAAAGCTTCGGCTTCGTCGAGCGCGGCGCTGCGCTGTCGCGCATGAACCTGTCACTGCGGCGCATGCGCTCGGCGGAGGACGAGGCGCTGACGCTGCGCGACGAGCTGGCGCAGGCCAAGGACGATGTGGCGGCGGGGCGCGCAGGCTTTGGCGAGCATCACACCACGATCGCACTGCGCGCGGACACGCTGGCCGCGCTCGACGATCATGTCGCCGAGGTGATCGCGCAGCTCGGCGATATGGGGATCATTGGCGCGCGCGAGGACATTGCATTGGAGCCTGCCTTCTGGGCGCAGTTTCCCGGCAATTTCAAATATATTGCGCGGCGCGGCTTGGTTTCGACGCGCAATTTCTCCAGCCTCGCCAGCATGCATAATTTTCCCGTCGGCAAGGCGCGCGGCAATCACTGGGGCGACGCCGTGGCGCTGCTCGAAACCACCGCGGCGGGGCCCTATTTCTTCAACTTCCACCACGGCGATCTGGGCAATTTCACCGTCATCGGCCCCTCGGGCTCGGGCAAGACGGTGGTGCTGAACTTCCTGCTCGCGCAGGCGCGCAAGTTCGATCCGCGCATCGTCTTCTTCGACAAGGATCGCGGCGCGGAATTGTTCGTGCGCGCCATCGGCGGGCGCTACGACCGGCTCCGTCCCGACGAGCCCGCGCATCTCAATCCGTTGCAGCTGCCCGATACACCCGGCAACCGGCAGTTTCTGATCGACTGGCTGGGTATGCTGGCGGGCGGCGCGGATATCGGCGAGACCGCGCGGATCAAGGATGCGGTCGACGCGAATTACGATCAACCGCCCGAGCACCGCCGCCTGTGCCATCTCGCCGAGCTGTTCCGTGGGAGCGCGCGTCCTCAAGCGGGCGATCTCTACGCACGGCTGCAACCCTGGTGGGGACAGGGCGAACGCGCCTGGCTGTTTGACAATGAAGACGACCGCACCGATCTGAGCGCGCGCACCGTGGGCTTCGACATGACCGCGATCCTCGACGATCCCACCGCACGCACCCCGGCGATGTTCTATTTGTTCCACCGTGTCGAGGAACGGCTCGACGGATCGCCCGCGATCATCGTCGTCGACGAGGGCTGGAAGGCGCTCGACGACGAGGTGTTCGTGCGGCGGATCAAGGACTGGGAAAAGACCATCCGCAAGCGCAATGGCATTGTCGGCTTCGCCACGCAGAGCGCCGAGGATGCGCTGGACAGCAAGATATCGAGCGCGATCATCGAGCAGGCCGGCACGCAGATATTCATGATCAACCCCAAGGCGCGTGCCCAGGATTATGTCGACGGCTTCGGCCTGACGGCCCATGAATATGATCTCGTCCGCACATTGCCCGACAGCGCGCATTGTTTCCTGATCAAGCACGGCCAGGACAGCGTGGTCGCGCGGCTCGATCTGAGCGGCGAGGCGGAGCTGCTCACCATCCTGTCGGGCCGCGAAGGCATCATGCGCATTTTCGACGATGTGCGTGCCGCGACCGGCGACGACCCCGCCGACTGGATGGCCCCGTTGATGGAGCGCGTATAATGCCGTGCGGCGCGGTCACCACCGGCCAGGGATTCCTCAGCCGCAGCATCGAGCATATCGATTGCCAGGCCGCCACGATTGGCAGCTATGGCTTCCAGTCGCTGGCCGCCCCCGGATCGGCCTTTTCCATTGCGGTCACCAGCCTTTTGACCCTGTTCATCGCGATCCTGGGTATCCGGCTGATCCTGGGGGACCGTCTGGGGCTGAGCGATGTGGTAGTCGCCGCGCTGGAAATCGGGGTGGTGCTGACGCTGCTGGGCAGTTGGCCGGCCTATCGAACCCTGTTCTACGATGTCGTGCTGGAGGCGCCCGCCGATATCAGCGCCGCCCTGCTGTCGGGCACCGGGACCGCCAGCACTGAAAGTATGGTCGCGCGTCTGCAGGGGGTCGACGATGCGATCCTGGCGCTCACGCGGATCGGCTCGGGCCGCTTCACTGCGGGCGCGGTGCCGGTGCAGCAGGGCCAGCGGCCGGACGAAGCCTTTCAGGAGATCGCGGTGAGCGACGATCTGGGCTGGGGCACAGCGCGGCTGTCCTTCCTTGCCGGAACGCTGGTCCCGCTGATCATGCTCAGAATCGCTGCCGGACTGTTGCTGGCGCTTGGGCCCCTTTTCGCCGGGCTGCTGCTGTTCGAGGCGACCCGCAGCCTGTTTCTAGGCTGGCTCAGCGCGCTGTTCGGCATCATGCTCGCCTCGACCGGGTTCGCGGTGCTGCTCTCGGTCGAGCTTGCCGTGCTAGAACCCTGGCTTACCAGCGCGCTGCGCCAGCGCGCGTCGGACATCGCCACTCCCAGCGCCCCGACCGAATTGCTCGCACTGACGCTGGCCTTTTCGCTGGCCTCGCTGCTGCTGCTCGCCTTTCTTACGCGCTTCGCCGTGCGGCAATGGGTCGCGCGGGCTTCGTCGCCAAGCGAGACAGCTGGCAAGGACCGGTCCCGCTCACCGGCGTCCGCCAGGCCTCAGCCCACAGGCCTGCCCGCGCTTGCGGGATCGCAGCGCGCCCAGCGCATCGCCGAGGGGATCGAATCGATCCAGCGCGCCGAATGGGTGGGCGCATCCATCGGCGGTGGTCGCGGCGCATACCAGGCCCGGCCCCTTGCGCTTCCCGCCGCTGACCGGGGCGCGAGCGATGACAAGATGATGGCAACCGCCGTCCCACTCGGGCAAAGCTACAAGCGCACCATGCGGCGATCCACACGGGCGGGCAACGCGCGGGACCGTGGACCATGAGGGAGGGGCCGATCGAAGCCGAAGATGATCTGGACGAGTATTTCCGCGATGCGGGGAGCTGGGCCGAGGATCGCGCCGCCGGTATCCGCCGCTCGCGCCGCCTCGCCTGGTGGATCGCGGGCGGGGCCGGCTTCATTGCCGTGCTGGAAGCAATCGCACTGGTTGCGCTGACACCACTGAAGGCGGTCGAGCCCTATACGCTGCTGGTCGACAAGCAGACCGGCTATGTCGAGGCGCTCACCCCCGTCGACGGCAATCTGGTCACGCCCGACGCCGCGCTGACGCGCAGCTTTCTGGCGCAATATGTCATCGCACGCGAAAGCTTCGCGATCGACACGGTGCAGCAGGATTACCGCAAGGTTGCGCTCTGGTCGGCCGATGGCGCGCGATCGGGCTACATCGCGGATATGCAGGCGGGCAATCCGAATAGCCCGCTGACCCGCTATCCGCGCCGCACGGTAATCGACACCGAGGTTAAAAGCGTGTCATCGCTTGGCGACAATGTCTCGCTGGTGCGCTTCGACACATTGCGGACCGCCCCCAATGGCGGCGGCGAGGTGCGCCAGCCTTACGCAGCAGTGGTGCGCTGGCGCTATTCGGGCGAACCGATGAGCGTGGAGGACCGTATGCTGAATCCGCTCGGCTTTCAGGTGACGCGCTACCGCAAGGATGCCGAGGCGCTTCCGGCGGTGCAGGAGGCGCGCCCGGCGACGCCGTTGGAGCGCGTGGAAGATGATGAAGCGGTCGTCGACGATCAGGCCGCCGTGCCGCAACCGTGATGCGTCTGTTCGCCTTGCTCACCATGCTATGCTGCGCCGTCCCGGCGCTGGCGCAGACCCAGCCCTATTCCGACGGCGGCGATCCACGCCTGCAGGTGGTGAATTATGATCCGGACGAGATCGTGCGGCTGATGGTCAGCCCCGGATACCAGCTCACCGTCAGCTTCGCGCCGACCGAGCGGATCCAGAATATTGCGGTGGGCGCGAGCGACATCTGGCTGGTCAGCGCAACGGCGCGCGGCGATCATCTGTTCATCAAGCCGACGCAGGGCGGCATTTCGACCAACATGACCGTCATCACCGACGTGCGCAGCTATCTGTTCGAGCTGCTGCCCGGCTCGTCCGATGGCCGCAATTCACCATTCGCGCTGCAATTCCGTTATGGCGAAGATCTGCCCGATCCGGCCGAGAGCGTCGACACGCTCGATTACGCAGCGCTCACCAATTGGAAACTGAGCGGAGACCGCGCAATCCGCCCGGTCGAAGTCGGTGACGACGGCACCCGCGTCTATATCCATTGGGCCGAAAAGCAGCTCCAGCCCGCCGTGTTCGCGATCGACGATACCGGCGACGAAGTGCTCGTCGATGGCTATGTGCGCGGCGACGCCTATGTGATCGACCGGTTGTTCGACAAGCTGGTCTTCCGGATCGGCAGGGACAGGGCAGTGGCAAGGCGGCCGAAGGAACAGGCCCGCAGGCCCTCTGGCGAAGACGAAGCCTCATGACCGGCGTCGAGCGTCCGGCGCATGGCAGTGACGTGGTGCGCGACCGCGATGTGCGTCCCGAAGTCGCCGGTGCACCCTCGCGCATGCCGGTGGTGCTGTTTGCCATCGGCGCTCTGATCGCGGCGCTGCTGCTGTTCAACGCGCTCGATGCGCGGCGGCGCGCGCTTACCGCCCCGCCGACCAGGCCCGCGGCGTCCGATCTGGTCCTGCCGTCGCAGGCCGCGCCGAGCTTGTTCATCCCCCCCTCCAGCGAGGCCCCGGCGTTTGAGCGGGTCCAGCCGCGTTTTGCGCGCGCCGAGCCCGCGCCGGTATCGCAGCCGCAGCCGAGCTATGCACCGCCACCAGCACCGGCCGCTCCGCCCGAACAATATCAGGATTATGGCCCGCCCACCGGCCCCACCAATCTGCTGCCCGAGCCGCCGCCGCGTGTCTCCAGCAGCCCGGTGATGGTGTTCGGCGACAGCGGCGCGCAAGGCCAGCCGGGCGGACTGTCCAACGACGGCAATGACAATCCGCGCCAGGCTTCGGACGTTTTCGATCGCGCGCGCGCCGGGCCCCTGCAAAACCCCACCACCACCGTGCCTCAGGGCACGCTGATCCCGGCGGTGCTCGAAACCGCGCTCGATTCGACGCGCGCTGGCCAGGCGCGCGCGCTGGTCTCGCGCGACGTGCGCGGGTTCGACGGCAAATCCGTTCTGATCCCGCGCGGCAGCCGTTTATATGGCGACTATCAGGCGGACGTAAAACCGGGCCAGAACCGCGCGCTGATCCAGTGGACCCGGCTGGTGCGACCGGACGGCGCCACCATCGCGCTCGATTCGCCGTCCGCCGATCCGCTCGGCCGCGCGGGGGTGAAGGGCAAGGTCAACAGCCATTTCTTCGCCCGTTTCGGCGGGGCGATCCTGCAGTCGGTGCTCAATATCGGCACCAATGTCGCCTCGCGCAGCATCAGCGACGGATCGGTGATCGTCGCCCTGCCCGGCAGCGTGGCGGCGACCGCAGGAAGCAGCCTGTCGCAGGACATACCGCCCACGCTCAAGGTCAAGCCCGGTGCGCGCGTCAGCGTGTTCGTTGCGCGTGATCTCGATTTTGCCGCGGTGGAGAGCCGCTGGTGACCGCGCTCGCCGTCGATACCGCCGATGCGCCGGTCTACCTGCACAGCTATCTCGCACCGCTGGCCAACATATTGGCGCGGCCCGACGTCACCGACATCTACATCAACGCCCCGGGTGAATATTGGATCGAGACGCTGGGCGGCACGGTCGAGCGCCGCGATGACGCGCGGCTTACGGAGGTCGCGCTCGAACGGCTCTCGCGCCAGATCGCGGCGATCGCCCACCAGGGCATCAGCCGCGCGCATCCTATGCTGTCGGCGAGCCTTCCCGACGGATCGCGCGTGCAGATCGTGTTCCCGCCAGCCACGCGGGGTCCCGTCGCCATCGCCATCCGCAAGCATCTCGCGCGCGGGATGACGCTGGACGATTACGAATCGCAAGGCGCGTTCGACACGGTCCGGCAGGACGCAGAAGACACCGGCAGCGTCACCCGGTCGCTGCGTCAGCTGCACGCCGACGGCGAATATGCCGCGCTGCTCGGGCAGGCGGTCAGGGCGCGCAAGAACATCCTCATTTCGGGCGGCACCTCCTCGGGCAAGACCACGTTTCTCAACGCGCTGCTCAAGGAAATACCGCCGGCCGAGCGGCTGATCACGATCGAGGACGCGCCCGAGCTGATCCAGAGCCACGCCAACATGATCGGGCTGATCGCCGCGCGCAGCAGGCTGTCGGAAGCCGATGTCAGCGCCGAGGCGCTGCTGGGCGCCGCGCTGCGGATGCGGCCCGACCGCATATTGCTCGGCGAGATTCGCGGACCCGAGGCGTTCACCTTCCTGCGCGCGATCAACAGCGGCCATCCCGGATCGATGACCACCATTCACGCCGACAGTCCGCGCCTCGCCGTCGAGCAGATGGCGCTGCTGGTGATGCAATCGGGCGCGCGGCTGAGCCGGCAGGATGTCGCGCACTATATCCGCAGCACCATCGACATTTTCGTCCAGCTCGGCCGGCGCAGCGGCAAGCGCTTCGTCGAGGCCGTGACGCTGGGCGGTCAGCTGGCCGCACGGAGCGCCGACTGATGGAGCCAAGCCTGTTCGATCCATCCCGCAACAGCGCGATCGTCGAGGCCGCTTTATGGGTGCAGCGCCTGCTGCTCGGCTCGCTGGCGACCAGCATCGCGGTGATCGCGGTCGCCTGGCTCGGGTTCATGATGCTGCAGGGCAGCGTCTCGATCCGCCGCGGGGCGCAGCTCATCGCGGGCTGCTTCATCCTGTTCGGCTCCGCCGCCATCGCACAAGGGCTGAGCGGGCTGGCGGGGCGTGAAGGCGCGGCGTTCGAGCAGCTTGCGCCAATATCAGCGACATCTGTGCCGTCGTCTCCGACGACAGAATTGGCACCCTATGATCCTTATGCGGGGGCTTCGGTGCCTGTCCGGTGATCTGCGTTAAGCACTGCAAACCAAGATGCACCCGTCTCAGGCTGCTAAATCCATATCCGCGGCGATGAGCCCGGCGAGATGTGCCGCCTCGCGGCGAAGCAGCGATGCCATCGCGCCTTCCGGTCGCTGATGTAGATAGCCGCTGATCAGCGCGTAAGACGCAGTCGGAATATGCAGGCAAGGATCGCCCTGCACCCGCCGCCAGGCAATCAGCGCCATGGCGGTCAGCAGCGTATCCAGTTCGCAATGCTCGCGCGCCGACCGCCAATCGATGTTCCGATCGTCCGCCATCGGTTTGGCTTTGTTGGCGATGAGTGCAACTGGCACGCCCATGCGCAGCAGGATTTCAGTGAGATGATGCCAGGTTTTGGAGAACCCCTTGATGGCCTGGCCCAGGTCGAGATGACGCGCCTCGCGGCGCGGCCCGAACTGCTCACGCAGCTGGATCGGCAGGGCAAGATCATGGCTCATCGCGGCCAGTTCGATGACCTTGGCATCGACCGCGCTTCCGCCGTAGGTCACGAGTTGCCGATCCGGCCGTTCCTGCAGATGGAAAAAGGCGGCGGAGAGCAAGGGACGCTCGCCGCCATCTTCCGCCGTCCAGCTGGCGAGCGGTCCGACCGACAGCCTGCCCTCATCGTCGAGATCGACGTCGAGCATGGCGACGACGTCCAGCTTGCACGAAGCGATGCGGGCTTTTTCGCATTTGGGATCGATCGCCTTGTAAGCGTCTTCGAGATAGGGATCGAAGCGGGTTTCGCTATCGAGGATGGTGTAGCTTTTCATGAGGTATTCCTGTGCTGGGCATTGGGCCGCTTGGGTCAATGCGATGATGTTGATTGTTGATGATGAGGAAGGTGCCGATCAGAACGGCACGGGCCGCACCCGTTCGAGCGTGAGCCAGGCCTGGAAGCTGGCGCTGAGATAACGGCGCTCGTTCGCCGATGCGGTCGAGTAGAGCCAACTGAGCCAGATCACCTGCGCCTGGTCGATCGACCGCCGAGCCTGCTGGGTCAGCGAGGCATGCTGATCGGCAAGCGGTATGCCATAGGCATCCGCAACCTCTACCAGCGCCGATCGGCGGCAATGCAGCAACCAGGCTGCGGCATGCGCCTTGCCCGCCAGCATTGGCAGCGCCGGATTGATGTCGGTCGATGATCCCGCGATCATGTGACGAACATGATGCGGACCGAGCGGACCGCCAAAGCCGATTACGTTCGTAGAGGGATCGACCAGCGACTGCATGGCCGCGATCGCATCGACGTCCTCGTATCGCGAGCGGAAGGCGTGATTGAAGAGCTCGAACTGGGCCTCTTTCTTACCGATACGGGTCACCTTGAGCGCGCCGAATGCATGGATCGGCGGTGAGGCTTCACCGGTGACATGGGGGTGATAGACGACCGAAAAGGCGATCATCTTGTCTGAAACTGGTATTACAGAGCGCATGAGACATGCTCCTTCGTCAAAAGCGAAGCGGGCGGCCCCTTGGTGGCGCCGCCCGCTGGGTGGATTGCGATGGGACCGAGATGACGGTCAGTGGAAGTTGGTGACCACGGCAAAATCATATTGCGGTCGCCAAAACTGCAGATGATTCCAGTTGGTTGTGGGAAGCGAAGCCGTGCTGGCTTTCTTACTAAGCCGCGCAGCTGCGCGTCTGGTCGCCGCAGTTAGATTGGCCGTCGGCATGCCCTTGATCAGCAGCAGCTCCCCGTGGCGATCTGCCTTGAGATAGCCGTCCAGATACTCGGCGTAGAGAACCAGGGCCTGGTCCTTCGCGATCTCGATTGGCACGGCCTCTGCAAAATCGGCACCGGTTGGTTTGCGCAGCACGACACCAAAGGTTTCTGGTTCTGGTGACGTTGGCGTTGAATAGATCGTTGCGATCAGATCGAGCGCCTCGTCTATCACCCAATCCATCAGGCCGATGCATCCCTCATGGCAAAGTGTATCGATCGCGGCAAATGCGATGGGAGCGGTGTTCATGCCTGCTGGAGCGAAACCCATTTCGGTGCGCAGGGCATGCAAAAGGGCCTGCCGGCCTGCGGCCGGCTGGTTGGTGGTATTGGTCATCTGATATGTCCTTGGATTGTGGAGATTGGCCTATTGGCCAGAGCCTTTTTCCGTTCCCGAAAATCAGCTCACCATTATTCCCATGATATGGAAGGAGCTGGGCGATAGCGCCCGGCTCCCCACTGGCCGTTCAGCGGTAGCGCTCGTGCCAAGTGATCGTGGTCTGCCGCGGCTCGGCAAAGGGCGCGGTCTCTTTGAGCCAGGCAAGCTCGCGTTCGACCTCGTCCTGGCCTACCTCGATCCACCAGACCTTTTGCCGCCAATCGAACCGGTATCCGAAGCGTTTGAGCTCGTCCTTCACGCGGAAGGGTGCCTGGAAAGCATCGATCCGAACCGTGCGCATCTGCGCGTTCGCCATAGCCTCGCCGATCACGGTCTTACCGCCTGGCAAGCGGCACGAGAGCAGGTTGAGCAGCGCAATGACATCGTCGCCGGCATTGTGTGCGCGCGGAGCGAACAGGCCATTTTGCATCAACAAATGACCGAGCTTGGCTCCGTCGTAGCCGAGGCGTTGCCACGGCACATCGTTCATCGAACAGAGCCACGGCAGCGGCTTGATATCCGGCATCATTCGCTCGCAAAAACCACGATCGAACCGGCTATTGTGGGCACAAATTGCCTCGGCCCGGTTGATGAAGGCGGCCAGCGCCGATGTGTTCACTCCTTTGCGGGCGAGATCCGCATTGGTCAGCCCCGTCAGCTGGCTGATCCGCGGTGGTATGAGCCGACCCGGGTCCTGGCGGACCAGGGCAAGGTCGCCAATGGTAACGATCCGCCCGGCCGCATCGACGTCGACCAGCGCAATTGCGATCTCGATGACATTATCCGATTGCGGATCCAGGCCGTCGGTCTCGACATCCAACACGGCGATGGTGCGCACCGGTGCTACCGGATTGTTGGTCGTCGGCCAGTCATCCAGAGCGGTGACGCGCCGCAGCGATCGGACACGGTCGTCCTCTTCGGCAGTGCCGATATTATGTTCTTCGTTCATGATATTTCCTCGTGCTGTTGCATGACGAGGACGAGCGAAGCGAAGGCCTTTTTTCCCTTCACTCTCCCATCCTCACACGCTTGGCTGTGACGAGGAACTTTTCGATTGCGCCGCCTCGAAAGAGGTCTGCGCGCTTTTCCCAATGTGCCTCCATGCGTGAGGCATCAGAGTTAGCTGCCAATATCTGATCATAGGCTTGGCCCGTCGATAGCCATACCAGGACGATAAGGCGGCGCCGACCAGGGATCGCGTGGAGGCAACCATGGCGACAGCCCATCGACTCGAACGCCGCGGGCGCGCAGTTCATCCTCCCGGCTCGGCACATGCTTGCCTCGGAATGACCGCTCGACGATCCGCAACCGGATCGCGGCGAACAGACCGTCACGGTAATGGGCTTCGGCGGTCGCCCTCGCACGGGCCGATAGCTTCGCCCTATCGAGAAGATCCGCGCCAAATGCCTCCTGTGACGTCTTTATCTGCCTGCCGAGTTCCAGCTCAAGTTGATCGGCTTCGATCTGCTGATGGATATACTGTCGCAGCAGTAATTCCTGACAACGCGGCGATGCAATATCCCGCCGAGTCAGGTCCCAGGACCGTATGATCGCGACCTTTGGTTCGACGACGGAATCTTGCGCCATCACCAGTTCGCAGCGGCTGCGACCCATGCTCGCGGCAAATCGGTCGATACGGTAATCCAGAGGGCGCTTGGCCGCGTCGGCACTCTGGTCATCGGACGTTTCACTATTTGATTTTGAACGGACCGAACCCGCAGACGGATTTTCCAGCGGCACAATGGGAGCGACAGCCCCGCGCGACTTGGACACCTCCGTCGCAATCAAGCGTTCGACCAATTTCCGATCGAGTTTCTTGTGGTCTGGCAGTGACTGTCTGAATTGCACCGCCTGTGCCGCGATCGTGGCCAGTTCCATCTTTGTCGTTCCCGACACCGGCGTGGAAAGAATCGGCGCCGAGTTGCCGGTTTTCAACCGAATTTTCAGCGCGCGGTCGGACACAAGACTGAGTGCTGCTGCGACTGAGATCGGCACCTTTGCGGGGGGAGATCGATCTAAACGAATTTTCAGCGCCAATCCTCGGATTGCTTGTAGCGTCTTGCGCATCTCCGCCGACAGGGATGGTTTGGACGCGGAGCGCTGGCTCAAAAGAGCGCTTCCGGCGATGCTGGAAATATTGCGCAAGTCCGAGATGCTGTGCTTGCCAACTGCTCTATGCACCGCGGCTGGCATTTCCGAGGCGCTCTGCACGGCCGCTGCGAGCGACGGTCGCAACGTCGTCGCCAAAGGCCGAACATTTTTGTGGCTCGAGCTATGCATCTGATTTGTCGTAGAAGAGTGCGCCGTGATTTTGATCAGCTCGTTACGAAGCTGCGGGACTTGATCCGCCGACTTGATTGAATGCTTCTTGGAGAGGCTTCGCGCTTGGGCCGCGAGCCGCTTGAGCTGTTCGCGGACCTTGCCAAGCTCCAAACTATCCTTACGGACCCGCGTTGATCCAATCAGTTCGGAGGTGCCAGCGCGTATCGAGAGAATGCGCAGAATTACATTCGCGTCAACCGGTCGTGGAACATTCCCGGTCATCGTTTTGGCGGAAGAGGCGACGTCCAAAACAGCACGCTGAACGATCGCAGGCGAACGGACTTTCAGTCTGTCACCCTGCATATTTACTGCCCGCGCACTGACTTCAAAGAGCCTGTCCAGGAGGTTTGCCGGGAACAGTTTCGCTACCGCGAGGCCAGCTTGAGCTGCACGAGCGGCGGTCATCACCGATATCAATTGCGACCGCGCATTGTTCAGTCGCCTGAGTCCAGCTACCTTGCGTTGTCGCGCCAAAAGCGTATCGACGCTGTCTTTCGTGATCTCCAGTTCGCGCGCTATCTTTTTTGCACGGGCCTTGCGCTTGGCGAGGGCCAGTTGCTGCCGAATGATGGTCATGATCTGATCGCGAATGTTTTGCTCGGCTTGCAACGCTTGCGATTCGACACGGGCAGTATTCAACGCGATCTGGGCTGCGTTGCGCTGGATCGCGCCGACCTTTTCGCCCTTCTCGAAAGCGGCCACGCGTTCAGGCCCGATATGCTCGGTCCTGTCGGCGTCAATGCCGCGGTCGCGGTAGGTCCGATGAGCATAGCGACTTTCCAGCCCCGCTCTTCGGCATTCACGGTTTAGCGTTGCACAAATCACCGCGCGCATACGCAGCAGACCCTCGGGCGTGGTCAGCCCATTCACTTTCTCTTCGGCGAACGCCCATTCATGATCGCCAAGCCGGACACTCGGGCGAAGCGATGCCACGATATGAACGTGAAAATTGCGCTCATCGCCTTTCGGATCAGGTAAGTGGACCACCGCGTGATAGGGCAGTCCATAGCGCCCGAAACAATTTTCCCCGATCTTCTTGGCCGCGCGGCGGCGTTGCCGCGGCGTCATGCCGTCCGGCAAATTGACAATAATTCGTTCTTGAACTCGCGCATTTGCGCGGTAGCCACCTTCCACTTCCTCTACGGCGTCCCAAAAAGCAGCGGCCTCTGCTGGCGTTTTGATGACGTTGCTGATTGGTTTGGAAAGCTGTATCTCAGGCGCTTCGATGCCGTCCTCGCGCATCAGATAATTTGCATGATCACCGGCCAGCCCAGCGCGCCACTTTTTGCTTTTGAAGCCGACGTAACGATAGCGGAAAAATATAGCGACGCGGCCGCGAGTATCGCGAATGGTCCTGGCATATTTTGGCATCCCGCTGCGCGGTTTGGATGGCCTCAGGTGCTGCTCTTTGGTTCGCTTCTTCCGGCCACCTGATGCCCTCGTCGAACGCACGCGGAAATGGCGCCCCCAAGCCTTGGCGTTCGCACTCAATCCCAGATACTTCATCACCTTGCGGACCGATCTGACATGTTCGCGATCCGCGCGCGCAGCGGTTGCTGCCTTGATGTTGGCGGCTCGCTCGACCGCCTTCGATGGCGTGCGCTCGCCCGACATCTTTCGCCTTGCGGTGCGACCGTTCTTCATAATCCGGTCGAAGGTCCCGGCGTTCGCTTTGCGCCATTTTTCGGCATCTTCGATCTGCACCATTTGCCTATGCCTTGCCTTGATGACAGGGGGGTGGGGACCGGGAGCGGATGCGGTGTTGACGGCGCGAAGCGCCGGTCAACGTTTCTTTCGCGTCCCCACCCCCAAAACCTTAGTCCTGTCGGATTTTTGAACGCTGAGAGTTTCACTTCACTCGAAGCGAATGGCTCGGCAGTTTATGCCTTTGTTATGGCGACCGATAAGTTGGTCCTAATGTCAGAAAGACGTTCGCGGACGCCAAGCTCCTATGGATCGATGGTTAAGTTTGAGCCGCGAGCGGGCTGTCTGATTTCGGCTTGCGCAGGCATAGAAAGCGAACCTTCATTTCGATAGTTATGGAAGCGGCAAGCCCCGCTAAGCGACAGTCAGGCCCTGCTAGACTGCTCCCAACTTCGGACGCTTATTCATGCCGCTTTGGACCTTCCTCATATGTAGCGCTTCGTTCAGGGTGATCTGCTCAGCAGCTTGGCTCGGTCAATCGACGGCTCGACCAGCCAGGATTTAATCGGGGCTGTGGTGATGAAGTCGCCCGATGGACGATTGAAGTTCCTCACTTGTTCCGTAATGATCCTGATATGTCAGAGACGGAAACAACAGCGGCGCATGAGCAGACCCTTACCTATACCAACAAGGTCCCGATGGGTGCCCGGTTGGCGAGTGAGATCCTGAAGCCGAGGGATCCCTATACGTTTCAGCGTTACTGTGTCGTGCTGTTCCGTGAGGAACTTGGTGATCCCAACGCCAAGGAATATGGGCGCAACGGACAAGCCCAAGGCGGCATAGATATTTTGGGCTACCGCGAAGGTGACCCGTTGCGGGCGGTTGGCGTGCAGTGCCGCAAAGTCGATAAGCCGCTGAAGCACGCCACAATCTTGAAGGACTGCCGCGCGGCGCTCGCGCTGCAGTTCGAGTTGCGCGAGATAATCTTCGCCACCACCGCACCTGACGACACCAAGGCTGACCAAGCAGCGAAGAGCGTGGAGCAGACCCTTCGGGTCGAAGGGCATGACATTACCGTCCATGTATATGGCTGGGGTCAGTTGCAGACACTCATCGCACTGCATGACTGCGCATACGCGGTCTTTGTTCCAGCATCCGCCGCGACAACTCGGCCAATGGACCTATCAACTGCGCCCGTTCCGGATGCGGCTGCCGTTGCCGCTTTGGTGGTTGAGGAGATGGAGCGGCGCGCGATCAGCGTCGGCATCACCCTGCCGCCGAAGCCAGCCGGCCCGGAAGGAATCGGGTCGGAGAATCCCGGCCTCCACGCGAGGATCGACGTCTTCCGCGACCTCATTCGCGAGGGCGACACAACCAGCGCGGCTCAGCGCCTTATTACCCTCCGCGACAGCCCCGAAGCGGTTGATGCGCCTTGGGCAAGATACCGCATCGAGACCAACATCGCTGCGGCGCTGATGGACCAGGGCCGCGAAGCCGAAGCCGCAGAATGCTATGTCCGCGCCCATGCGATCAGACCCGACGATCCCGACGCCATCTGTAACCTCTCGATCGCGCGGACCATTCAGGGCGAGCCCGACGAGGGCATGCGGGTCGCGCAGTCGGTCCTGGACCGCGATGACCGCGTTGACTTTGCCGTCAGCGCGCTTCTGCAGGCGGCCGTTCGGTCCGACTGGCAGGGAGACCCCCAAACACTGATACCGGAAGGCATGGAGGGATCGCCCACCGTCCAACTCGCCCTCGCCGACTTCATGCGGCGACGCTGGATGCCTGGGTGGGAGGCACACGTCCTCGCCCTGCCAGGCGAGGACGGCAAAGACCGCCGCGACATGGGTCGGCTTAGGGCTCTCGCGGTCCTGTCTATAGCTGTCGACAGCCGGGTTCACATTGTAGGCGGGCGCGGCACCGTCTCGGACCAGCAAATTGACGAGGCGGCCACTATCATGTTCGCCTACGCGACCCACTGCCTCCGCAACGGATACACATACCGACACGATCTGATGGCGCACGTCAGCAACGCTGCTCTTCTCCTACGCATCGCAAACCGCGGCACTGATGCCGAGACCCTGCTGCGCGAGGGCATCAAGTCGATGCCCGATGAAGAACAGTTGCGGCGCCTTCTAGCGATGGTTCTGATCGACGCGGACCGTGGCGAGGAAGTTCTCGCCATCCTCGATCCGGCCACAGAGCCAGAGACAATCCTGATGCGAATCCAGATGGAGAATGGGCCAACGCCGGCGGAGCGACTGGCCCGCGTCGAGGCGATGAATGAACCCGACGATGACCGGGTCGCCTCGATCCGCCGCCGCCTAACCGCCGACCTCGCTCTCGCCGCCGGTGACCTCGACGTGGTCGGAAGGGTCGTGGGCGAGATGCTCCGTCATCCTGATGACGTGGTCAGCGCGCGGCTGCTCGACGTCCAGCGGCAGCAGTGTGCAGGTCTCGACAAGGACAAGGCGAAAGGTGTTTTGCTCACGCTTGCAATGGACCTGCCGGATAACGACAAACCAATCGACCGCTTTCTGGTCGGACAGGCTCTGCTCGACATCGGCTTGGAGGCGGACGCGGCCAAGCTGGTCGAGCCACACATCGACCTGCAGAGTGCCCGGCCAGCCACGCTGATGTATTTGACCGCGCTCGCCGAAGCCCGGCGCGACGGTGCATACCGTCAAGCACTGAAGGCCTCCTCACCAGCAGTCCGCTATGATCCGGCGATGCTTTGGCTTGATGCCAGACACGCATGGAACGCGGGCGACCTCGACCGCAGCCTGCACTCGTTGGACAAGTTTCTTGAGAAGAAGCCAGGACAGCCTCGCGCCGTTCTGATGCGGCTCGAGATACTTATCAGGCTGAACCGGACGAGACAGATACTCGACGCGCTCGACGCCCCGATTGAAGATTTAGGCTGGAAAGGCGAACAGGATCCATACCGGGTCGCAGGCCTGCTCACCCACTTCGGTTACCACGATAGGGCGGCGCGGCTCGCCTACCGACTGTTCCTAGAACACCGGGACAAACCGCGCGCCTGGATGACGCTCTCTGGCATGACGATCAGGGAAGGTCAGGACAGACGCGGTAATGGATCGGATTGGAGCGCGGACGCCGTCGCCGAGGACATCGCCGTCGACGTCGAATACGACGATGGCACGACCGCGTTCTTCATTGTTGAGGCGGACGCGCATCTGCGCAAGCTGGACCCGGATTCGTGGGAACCCGAACACGTCCTCGTCAAAGCGGTCTGGGATCTTGCCGTGGACGGTCGCTTCGGCGGACCGGACGGGCGAGCGGGTCGCGTCACGAAGCTGCGCCACAAAATCGTCGCGCGCTTCCACTACGTGCTCGCGAACTACGAAACTCGGTTCCCTGAGGTGTTTGGCTTCAAGAGCTTCAGCATCAATCCGGAAAGCCCCAACGGCCTTGACGAGATAATCGCGCAGCTGAAGGACCGGCACGACTGGGTGCTGGCCGAGCAGGAGCAGCACTTCGCCAGCGGCATGCCGATCGATATGCTCGCCGCCCGGCTCGGGTGCGACACCATCGACGTGGCGGGCGGCCTCGCCGAACAAGGTATCCGTATGAAAGTCGCGGAGGGCACCGAAGCGGAACGGCTGGCCTCAGCCAAAGCTATCCAAGCCAACGCGAAACGCGGCTGCGTGCTGGATCTCAACGCGTTCTGGTCGGCATGGCGTCTGGGCGCACTCGACGATGTAGCCGCGACCTGCGGTGCGGTTTCCGTCCCGCGTAGCGTCGCTGACCGACTGCATGCGCGGCGCGAACGGTTTAACCAGTCTGTGGTCGGAGGACATGGCACCCTGTCCTATCACGAGGGTAAGATCCTTCACACCGAGGTTACAAGCGGCCAGATGGCTTCTCTGCGGGATGATGTTGACGCTGCGCTCGTCTGGATCGAGGTGAACGACGCTGCCAGTCCGATAGTGCTGGACGACGACGCTCCGGCTGCTCTCCGCGACCATATCCAGTCCGGATGGACCGACATGCTCGACGCCACGATCCTGTCGATCACGACCGACCGAATGTTCGTCTGTGATGACCTCTCGATGCGGTCGATGCATCGCTCGCTCGGCGGGACGCGATCAACGTGGCTGCACGACGTCCTGACACATTCCCACGTCGCGGGCCGTCTTGAGAGCGAACGCTTCGCCCAACAGACGGCTGACCTCATCGGCGCTGGTCAGGACCACCTTGGAGTTACCGGCATGATGATGGCCATAGCCGTGCAGATGGACGCTTTGGAGCACAATCGTATCAACGGTCGTGCTAAAGCCCTGATCGGTCGCCTTGGCGGGGAGATCGCCGAACCCCTCTCCCATCTCCATGCGGCATGCGAAGCGCTGCATCACCTGTGGTCGACGCAAAGCGTTTTGAAGATCCGTGAGGCAGCGACCGGATTGATCTTGGAGAATCTAATAAAGGGTCGACAAGGCGACTGGTCCGATCTTCTGCACGCGGTCGAACGTTCCGTGGCGAGAATACCGGGCCTGAGGCGATACATCTGCGGCTGGGGCCGAGGGCACTTCCTGCCGGGATACTGCTGAGACACTTAGAACAGGCCCTGCGCTTGCCGTCCGGCATAGCGCTCCGGTTCTAGGAAGGTGAGCACACGAACGATAGCTGAATGAATGGCGGCTTCCGGGGAGCGCCGATCGGCTAGGCTAACGACCGATATTGGGGCGTATTCTGTTGAAAAACTCGATGCGAATGTGCGGCACGGGACTCTGGAGACACAATGATTCGCGTCATCCGCCAAACGCGGATCATTATTGCTTCGGTGCAGCACAGTTGATTCCATTGTTGCTGCCGAAAATGGCGCCAAGAGTTTTTGAACAGAATAGGGGCGCATAGCGGCCGCATTCGTTTTAAAGAATATAATCCATAAATTGCCGAAACTTTGGCGAACATGATCCTTCATGCCGGTTTTGCGAAACAGCAGGCCGGAGAGCAAAAATGATATACGATGAGGGAAAAGAGCGGCTCGAGCGGGACCTTCGCCGGATCGAAGAAGCGTCCGCCAGACTTAAGGAACGGATGGCCGAAGTGCAGCGGCAGGTGCGCGAAGCGCAAAGGAAGCTATCCTCCAAGATTCGCCATAGCCTTTGGCATAACACAATCCTCTCCTATCAGCTGCGAGAGGTGGGCTTCGACGGTGAGGATGGGGAGGCACTCTATTACCTCAAGCAACTCGATCCGCTGACATATTTCGAGCAGATCAAGGCTGTCATCGACCCGTCGCAGTCGCTCACGATTGTCGAGCTCGAATACAAGGCCGTAAAAGCCAACCATGACGAATGGACCAAGTCGGGAAAGCGTATCCATTTCGAGCAGGAGCGCGCTCAATATCTCGCCGATTGCGAAAGCTTTCGCCAGTGGGAGGCGGAAAATCCCAGCGAGCGCAGCTGGCGGGAAAAGCCTGCGACCCGTCGGCAGTATTTCCTGATCATGCGCACGGCGGAGAAGCTCGAGGTTGAGAAGCCGGTCCGTCTTAAATGCGGCGAAGCGCACGACTGGCTGGCAGAACATGGTGCAAACCTGCGCCTTCAATCTGAGGCATCAATCAAACATTCTGATGATCACGAAGGAGATTCAGATGGCTGATCCTTTCGCGCCGCGTTCGACCGAGTTTTTTGGGAAGCAACCTGAGTTCCAGAATATCGCTCACCTAGATCGGCAGATCGATCACAGTTTGAAGTTATTGCGCGGCATGGCCCCCGGACTTGCCGACCTCTCCAAGCCGCCAAATGCAGTGGCGGTGCAGCTCCTCGCGGAAAACCTGATCCATCTTCTGGATTTCCGTGCCGAGTGGTGTGCAGAAATTGACCTATTTTTAGAGAATTCTCGAAAAGAGTTGGCTCAGCAGATCGAAGATCTTCATTCGCCATTTGCCGAGGAAACAAATTGTGACGGAACTGGAAAAAGTTGAGATTGCTTCGACGCGTGAGCGGCTTGAACGGAAGGAACTCGAGGCCGGCCCCGACGCAAAAGCAGCGCTGATTGAGGGTTGGGACTTCACCTACAATCCGAACGCGATGGATCCGCCTGGCTTTGGTGTTTGGCGCGCTCCTCATCTCAAGATATCTAACTTTTACGACGATTCCGCCAATGCTACGGATGGCGGCCAACAAATCTTGCATGCCGGTATGTCTCGATCCGAAATGTATGCGGGCTTCTGGCGATTGGCGAGACTTTACCCGGAACATCGATCGGTGAGGGATCATCGATCAGAAAGGACCGGCTATGCTGAGGCTGCTTTAGATGAGACCAAAGTCGCGCCTCAAGTCAATTGTTTCCTCTGGAAAAAGATGAGCATCGAGCCTGATCGGGATAAAATAATCCGATCCATTCTGGGCCAGTCGCTGCTCGATGGCGTCGATTTCCTTTGCGACTTGCAGTGCACGAACATCCCCCTGGCAGATTTGCTAATCACGAAGCGGTTCGGACAGGCCTTTGAAAAGTTCCCGGGGGTAGAAAATCTTCCCTGGCCGGCATCTTGCCAAACTCGATGGAAATTAAATGGGGGAGCCAGTCATCTACCGCCATTTTACTTTCTCGTTCATCTCGCGGAGTTTCAGCGACTTGCTCAGAACAGCGCAGCTCTGATGGACCTTACGTTCGACGAACATGGCGACGAACTGAGTATCGCGAAGTTGAAGAACGTTTTGAAATCTGTTGAAAATTTGAAACCTGAAAACGTTGGTGACAGGCTTCCGTCAAACGTCAAAAAGCTCGGGGAGATGGCCATTTATCAAACGCACGCTCTGCTACCATCGCGCGAGAATTTCGAAAGCGGCGATCAAGCCGCCGCGCAGAATCACAGTAATGAAGTATCGAGATTGGTTCGGGAAAACTTAGGTATCGGGGGCTCAGACTTTGTCGATTTCCTGGCTTACAAAGAGAACAGCCCTGCCATCGGTCAAATGATCAAACTGCTTGGCTACCATCATGATCGCAATCCTGGTATTTCAAACAACAGCAAAACTGACAGAAGCCGAGGACGAGCTGAAGGAGCGCCGACCTACTGGTCGCACGATTGGCTTGCTCATCCGGTCATCGGCCTATTCGAGATCGCAAGTTCGGTCAAAGAATATAATACCAAGTTAGGTGAGCAAAAGCTAGGGAAAAAGATTGCTGTAAACGCTGACAAGGGCTTGGTTATAAGCGGAGACAACGCCCCCGTTCGGATAGCCATGTTTTGGCTCGAGGGGGCCAATGAAGCTGCTTTTAGAAAGCAGCTTACGAAAGTCGCACTTCAAAACGATGAAACACAAACGTTCGAGGCGGGCATTTATCTGCTGGAGGATCCCATTCCAGCGATCCGAGCAAAGTTCGTGCGGAAGTGCAAAAGGCGGGCACAAAGAAAGACAGCTGTTGATAGTCTCGGGATTACAGCACGATACAATCCTCGATATTGGACAGCATACGGGAAAGAAAATGACATTCAGCAATATCAGCAGCACGAGACAGTCTCTGCTAGTGAATTCGCTGCTCTCGGTATCGATGTTTCAGATCGTCTTTCTGCGAACGGAAAGCTGATCGAATCGACTATGTCCAGAAGCCGGTTGAAAACGCAAATACAGGGCGAGCGGCAGCCATCGCGCAAGCCAGTTTTCTCACAGTCCTCGCGCGCATCTGTCGCTGCTGTCGCAAGCCAAAACCTTGCTATGTCTATTGGTGCCTTGTCAACTGACCCTCAGCATGGATGGAATGTGCGGCACGACGAGGCAGTTTGAAACGAAAATTGTTAAACTGCCGAGAGTTGGTCTACCCGCCGATGCTCAAAACCATCCATGGATGGTGCGACAAATCGTGACGACGTTGATTCAAAAGGGGACAGCTGTTCTGAACTCCCTTGCACGCTTGGCGATGTTGTCGTTCAATTTTCGCAATGTGCCAGCTTGTCTAAAGAGGCAGTAATGCTGGATCGGCTTATTGGGGAAGAAATAGCAGCCCTGTTCGATGGGCAGAGCCGATCACGCCAGGGCAGGAGAACAGGCAATGAGTAGTTTGACTGGGATGATCGTGGCAACATACGCCAGAGTGAGCACGATAGAGCAAGCCGACAACAATCTTTCGATTCCTGATCAAGTCGAGCGTAGCCAGCGCTATATCGATGATAATGGCGGGACGAGGGGGGAGGTCTATATCGAGCCTGGAGCTAGCGCGACGACGACAGCTCGCCGGGTTTATCAGCAGATGCTGGAGGATGCGCGAGCTGGAAAATTCGATGCTGTCGCCATCTTTGCACTGTCCCGGATGTTTCGCAACGCGCTCGATTACCTACAGGCGCGTGCCGAGTTCAAGGCAGTGGGCATAAAACTGATTTCGATCACACAGGACTTTTCCGATGATCCGGCCGGTGAGCTAGCGTTGTCCATGGTGTCGCTATTCGACGAATATCATTCCAAAGAAAACGCCAAGCACGTGAAGCGCAGCATGTTGGCGAATGCCCGGCAGGGCTACTGGAACGGCCAGACACCGCCACTGGGTTACAAGTCGGTCGCTGTCCCTCAGCCTAAGGGGAAGGATCGCAGAAAGCTCGTCGTCGATGAGGAAACCGCATATCTTCCGCGGTTCATTTTTCAAACATACTTAGATGGGACGAAAGACGGACCGATAGGTATTACCAAGCTAGCGCATCTGCTTAACGAGCGAGGCGAGACAATTCGTGGGCGAAAATTTCACGTCTCAAATGTCCACGCGATCCTGACCAATACTGCTTATATTGGCATAATCTTTTTCAATAAGCGGGACTCAAAAGCCAAGGCGGTTCGTCCGGAATCTGAGTGGGTGCCAGTGCCCGTGCCAGCGTTGATCGACGAAGATCTTTTCTATCAGGCGCAATCGCTAATGACATCTCGCGACCCGAAGATGGGTAAAAATGCCGATAAAACCAACGGTAACCTTCTCACCAAAAAGGTGGTCTGCGGCACCAGCAAAAACGACGGCTGCTGCGGCGGAATGACTACGGGAACGGGCGGGTCAGGCCGCCATCGCTATTATGTTTGCCATAACTCAACCAAGGCGGGAAAAACCGTATGCAAGGGCCGCTGGACCCCGATGGAAAAACTGGACAGCATCGTAATTGAAAATATCACGGAACATGTTCTGCAACCAGACCGCCTATCTAGCCTGCTTGAAGTATGGTTAAAACGAAGCTCGGCTGGAGAGGATAAGGATCGCGGAGAAATCAAAGTGCTCCGCTCGCGGCTCACCATGCTCGATGGAGAGAGCGCAAACGTGATCTCACTCGTCCGTAAAGGGTTCATGAAAGCGGATGATCCACAGATTGAGAAGGAACTCGGCCAAATAGCAGCCCAGAAAAGAGCTGTTTGCGCGGACCTTGATATACTCGAGCGCAAGCTTGCTGATCCTGCTCGTGGTATCACGCCAAAAATCTTGGAACAGTTCGGTGCGCTCGTGAGCGATACGCTGCGTCAAAAATCCCACCCGCTGCGCAGGGCTTATGTAGATCTTTTGGTTAGCCGTGTCGAAGTAGGCGACGACATCATTCGCATTACCGGAAGCAAGACCAGCTTAGCGAGAGCCGCATCCGGAGCTCGGCCACATCGTGTGCCCAAAGCTGAACGGGAATGGTGCACCCGACAGGATTCGAACCAGTGGCCTCTGCCATCGAAGAGAGGGAACATATTCAATCGCCCTCATACACGCTTTGATACTTCTAACTGGCAGCGATTTCCGCGATTGCGGAGCGAAGGCGGCCGACGCACCCTTCCGCCTCGTAAAGATCGATCAGTGAGCGCATCGTCATCTCGCGGCGTCTCGCCTGGAGTTCGCCTGCGGGATCGCTCCCGGCCGCAGCACCTCCTAAGATCGTCCTGGCCTGCTTCCTTGCCTGATCGGGGGTGAGCGGCCCGAAGCGGCCGATCGTCACGACCCGTTTGGTGGCGGCCCGGCCACCACCGTTCGTTCGATACTTTGCGATGAAGTCTTTGCACCGGTCGGCTCAATTCGCAGTCCGAAGCCCGCGAGATGCTGAAATCTTGCAGATCTTTCTTACCTGTGATGGTATTCACGTTATGGCTCTCGCCTTTCAAAATCGTTCGGGGAAATGGTCAGCCCACTCTATTCTAGTTAAAAATCATTGATTTATTTGATCAGTCTTGGCCCGAAATTTTCGCACCCGTGCGTGCGATCCGCACCCCTCCTCGGAACACCAACGGCGTCGACCGGATCGTGACCGGTCCAGAAACAGCCAACCGCAGTTGACCCCATCGCATAAGCTGATCGGTCGGCGCTTCCGATCGGTCAGTAGATCCACGGCGTGCGCAATGACGCGATGCAGGATGGAATCGATATTCAATTCGATCCAATCTTTGGAAATATGGCTATCCGCGTCGAAACACAGCGTGCGAAAAGAGGATGCTTCGCGCAACTGTTGGCTCAGAAATGCAACGGCACCTGTGTCGGGGAGTTGCCCCAATGCCTCTGCGAGGAGCACCTTGTATAAATTCTCGCGTGCTTCGATGAGCCGCTCGAGCGCGACCGGTCCGTCCCCGCTTTGGGTGAGCTGACGTAAATCCTTGCCGTTATCTTTAGTGATGAGCTCGACGCGCACCGCCCAATCGATCGCATCGCCATAAGTGGCGAGCACATCCGGACCACGGCGGTCCATTCCGGCATCGACGGTGTTGACGAAATCCAGCGCGGGATGCCCGCCAATCAGCCTCAGGGTCTCGACGCTCGTATCAGACACCCAAACAACATGGCGGAGAAAAGCTGTAGCGCAAGGGCAACGTAACGGTTAAATGGCTTTTATACCGTTACAGACGAGTGGTGCCGATGACGAATGCCCGTGATATGTGGTCCTTCCTGTTGCTTTGCCTGATATGGGGATCGACCTGGATCGGGATCAAAGCCGGCCTGGAGACGGTGCCGCCGCTCTTCCTCGCCGGCTCGCGCTTCGCGGTCGCAGGGTTGGTGCTGATCGCTATCGAAAGATCGCGCACGAAAAGGGGCATCGATCGGGCGGACTGGCTTCGCATCGTGAGTGTGTCCGTCGCACTAATAGGCCTGTGCTACGGATTGCTGTTCTGGGGGATGCTCTATATCGACAGCGGCACCGCGGCGGTGCTCGAAATGGGTCTCGTGCCAATCGCCCTGCTGGGCTTCGCCGTTCTATCAGGCGATGAACACGCCTCTGCCCGGAAGCTGCTTGCTCTCGCGATCGGTCTCGGCGGCCTGACATTTCTCTTCGGTCCTGACGCTATGACTGCGTGGAGATCCACGGACGGCGCGGCCGCGGAACGCGTCGTCGGAGCGTTGGCGGTCGCGTCGGCAGCTCTTGTATACGGCTGGGGTTCGGTGCTGTCGCGTCCATTGCTGAACAAATATCCGACGATGCTGATATCCGGCGTCACGACGCTGATTGGGGGCATTCTGCTCCTCGCGACCTCGTTCGCTATCGAGCCCGGCGCCGGACGGGCCTTGAAAGGCGACTGGGGTTTGGAGGCGTGGACCGGTTGGCTGTTCCTGGTAATAGGCGGCTCCCTGATCGGTTACAGCGTCTACATGCGGCTGTTGCGAGACATCGGCGCATCTCGAGCAGGCATGTACGCGTTCGTCTCCCCCGTCATAGCGGTGGCGTTAGGTGCCTTTATCCGAAGCGAAGCACTTACTTGGTCGAAATCGATCGGTATGATCGTTCTTCTGTCCGCGGCGTGGCTGGCCATGAAGCCCCTTGAGGCAGTCGGGCGGCAGAAGTCATGACGCTGGTCGGCTTCTTTGCGCAGCAGCGCGAAACATCGCGCCGGGCAAGCGGCAGCGGAGAATTATCGCTTTGCCAAGTTTGGGTCGAGGGCTCGAATCTCTTCGCCCGCTTCAGTTTTATTCAGTGTCATATGTGGTTCCCAGGACCGGCAGAACTTCTGCTCTCATGAATGCTGTTCACGAAAGAGCGAGCGTGAACGGCACTGGTTCGGTGCTGAGCAGCAAATCCCCCTATTGAGTCCAGACCTTGGGCGGCGATCGCCGGGCGGATGCCGCGAAGACGACGATCGCCAAATAAGCTGCAAGCGGCACGATGAAGGCCCAGCCAAGGCTCAATTCGTCGGCCAGGATTCCCACCAGCAGCGGCAGCGCCGCTCCTCCCGCGATCGCCAGGCAAAGCAGCCCCGATGTCGAAGACTGCGAGACGCCGGAGCGTTCGAGCGTTAGTGTGAAGATCGTGGGGAACATTATCGAGTTGAACAGCCCCACCGCCAGCGCGGCATAGCCCGCCATCGGTCCGTCGCTCAGCCACACCGTGCAGCATAAGGCGGCCGCGATGAGCGCGGCGAACAGCAGGAGCGTGGCCGCCTGCATTCTTACCAGCAGTGAACTGCCGACGAAGCGACCGACGAGCGCGCCGCCCCAATAGACATTGGCGAGATAACGGCCCGCCTCCGCGTAACGCAGGCCCAATATGTCATCCTGGCTGAGAAAGTTGATCATGATGCTGCCGATCGAAACTTCCGCGCCGACATAGAGGCCGATCGCGATCGCGCCGAATATCGCCCAGCGCGAACCGATCGCCGCCAGCACCGATGCTTGCGGCAGGGCAACCATGTCCGAGGCTGCGGCGTCGATGCGGCGGCGCTGGATCCAGATGAACAGGAACAGCGCCATCAGCATCAGCGCGATCAGGAAAAAAGCGTCGGACACCGCCCGCAGCGCCTGGACGCGCTCGACCGGGTTGGTGATCGGGCCGAGCGGCCGGGCGAGGATCGTGTCGTCCAGCATGATCCGCGATCCGTAATGGACGCCGATCACCACTCCCAGTGCGTTGAAGCCTTGCGCGAAGGTCAGCCGGAAATGGCTGCTTTCGGGCGGGCCGATCGCCGCAGCCAGCGGGTTGGCGGCGACTTGCAGCGTGGTGATGCCCAAGGCGAGGACGAACAGCGCCATCAGAATGAGCGGATAGGCATCGAACGCGGCGCTCGGCAAGACCAGCAGGCAGCCCAGCGCCATGACGCCGAGCGCGAGCAATATTGTGCGGACCGGGCCGATGCGGTTGCCGATCCACGCGGCGGGCAGCGACATCAGACCGTAGCCCAGAAAGAAGATGAGTTGGGTGGCCAGCGCCTCGGTGTAACTGAGGCTGAAGATCGTGCGCAGCGACACGATCAACGGATCGTTGTTGGAGGAAATGAAACCCCAGGCGAAGAACAGCGTCGTTACCGAGGCGAAGGCGATGCCGTTCGCCCGCCGCGCGATCATTGGCGCGCGCCCTCGGGCGGTCATCGAGGCTCATGCCAGCGGAAGGTGGCGGCGGCCTTTGCGGGCAGCCGATAGGTGAAATGACGTCCCTCGGCCGTAACCGTCAGATCGGCCGGTGCCTCGCCGGCATTGAACGCCAGCATGACGCGCGATCCGTCGGGATTGAGAAAGGCGACGTTCTCGACCCCCGCGACCGGGCTGTCGGACGCGATGCGCCGCGCACCACGGCGGACGAACGCGCTGACATGGCCAAGCGCATAATATTCCGGATTGCGCGTCACCGCGCCGGTCTCGCTGTCGATCGTGACCACGCCGCGGCAGGTGTCGCAGCCGCCGAGATGCGGACCGTGCCGCTCGTCGAGCGCCAGGTTCCACAGCAGGACCCCGCGCGCCCAGTTGCGCGTCGTCCCCACGATCAGGTTGCGCAGCATCCACGACCACGCGTCGGGCCAGGCGGCCGACCATTCGCCGCCCGAACATTCGGTGAAGAACACGTCCTTCTCCGGATAACGCTCATGCACCATCGTCTGCGCGCCGACGTCGCCGCCATAGCAGTGCCACGCCACTCCGGCGACATAGGGCGCCGCCGCGGGATCGGCGAGCACGCCCAGCGGCTGTTCCGGCTGATCCCAATTATGGTCCCAGTCGAGAATTTCGGTCGCGATGCCCGCCGCCCGCAACGCCGGCCCGACATGATCGCCGATGATCCGCGCGCGCTGCGCCGCGCTGAGCCGCATGCCCGGATAGCTGTCCGGCTCGAAATCGGGCTCGTTCTGGATGCTGAGATAGTCGGCCGGCACCCCGTCGGCGGCGAAGGCCTGGATGGTCCGGCGCATATAGTCGGCGAACGGCGCATAGGCCGTTTCCCGCAGCGTGCCCTGGATCAGCGAGTCGCCGGTCTTCATCCAGCCCGGCGCGCTCCAGGGTGAGATCATCACCGCCAGTTCGGGATTGATCGCGCGCGCCGCGCGGACGGTCGGCAGCACCGTCTCGCGCGCGGGCGCGATGGAGAAATGATCGAGTTCGGGGTCGGTATCGCCCATGGGCCTATCGTCATAGCTGTAATGGCTTCGAGAGAAATCCGATGCGCCCACCGTAATCCGGGTGAAGGACAAATGGATGCCCGGCGCCGGGCCGAACAGGTTGCGCATCAGCGCCGCGCGCTGATCGGGGTCCATCCGCCGCTCGATGAGATAGGCTGAGGCATCGGTCACGGCGGCGCCGAATCCCACCATCTCCTGAAATCGCTCGGCCGGATCGACGACGATCGCGGGCGCCGGCGCCGAACCGGCCGACAGCGCCAGCGGAGATTGCGGTTCGAGGAGAGCCGACCGGTCGGGCGTCGTCAGCCAGACCTCCACCCCGACCGCTGCCGATGGAAGCGCCGGTCTGTCCGCCGTCGCACATCCCGTCACGGCCAGCAGCGCGGCGAGCATGAACGCCATCGCGCGCCCGCTTTTCCGGAGCGCGGCCAAGCCGTTCGCTGCATCGGCCCGGTTCCTTGCCATCGTCTCTCTCCCTCATGCGTTCGGGCCGTTCAGACCCTTTTCCTCACTCGGCCGACAAAAAACTGGCGACCGTCAGCCGCCCGTCCGCCACGTTCGCCGCGAATGCCGCGTCATGGGGCAGCGCGGCGCAATGGAGCAAGCTGCTCCGGTATATCAAAGCGCGATTGTAAGCGGGCGCGAAAGTGGCGATCCGTTCGAAGATCGGGCTGTCGCCGGCGACATAGGCGGGCGGCGGCTCGCCATGCCGCGCGAAATCTTCCCGCAGCGCCTCCAGATAGTGCGCGCGGCGCGCCGTATCGACCGTTTCGAAGCCGGTCGACTGCTGCCGGTAGAAGCTGGTCCCGCCCCGGTCTTCACGCGTCAGATAATGGAGGATCGCGATCAGACCCGGTTCCACCCCGTCGAAATGGGGAATGCGCTGGGCCAGGGACAGCCGGTCCGGCGGCGTCGTGGCCAGCGAATAGAGCGCCCGGTCGAAGGTCAGCCGTCGGCGATAGCCGAAGATGTCGCGCACCACCGGCGCCAAAATCACGCCCAACCCGTCGAAATAGGACGGCGCCACGCGGGCGCGCACCCCGGGATAGAATGCGCCCATCACGGCGAAGGGCAGCGCCGCCGCCTCCGCCACCAGCCGATCCGGCTCGGGCGAAAAACCGTCGACGATCACCACCGGCTCGCCCTCGCGGCCGATCGCTTCGACACGGATCCGGGGAGAAGTCATGGCGAGCATCGGTGCGGCGCGGCGGCGTTGACAACCGGGCGGGATTCCCGAACAGTCGGCGCCGCCGTATCGCTGCCGCTTCCCGCCGGGCGGGCCTCGATCGGCGCAACCGGATAGGCCTTCGTCCCATGGAACCCATCGCCGTCCGGCAAGACGTCACGCCGAAGATATTTCAGGACATTCGCGCGGCCGGAATGCCGGCGGTCATGAAGGGTCTCGTCGCCGGCTGGCCGGTCGTCGAGACCGGGCGGAGCGGTCCCGCCGCGACGATCGCTTATCTGAGCGCGATGGCCACGCCCCGTCCCGTCCCCTTTTTCCGCGCTTCGTCCGAAATCGAAGGGCGGCTGCATTATGGCGACGATCTTCGCGCGCCCAATTTCGAGCGCGGCGCAGCACCGCTGGCGGGCTTTCTCGCCGCGCTCGGCGCCGAGGCGGCCCGGAAGCGGCCCGACACGCTGGCGGTGCAGGGCCTCGTCGCCACCGATCATCTCCAGAGGTTCGCGGAAACTCACAAGCTCGCGATCCTGCCGGATTCCGTCGTGCCTCGGCTGTGGATCGGCAATGCCGCCAAGGTCGCGATCCACCATGATCCGCTGGAGAACGTCGCCTGCGTGGCGGCGGGTCGGCGCCGCTTCACCCTGTTTCCGCCCGATCAGCTGGGCAATCTCTATATGGGGCCGTTCCATCTGACACCGGCCGGAACGCAGGTCAGCATGGTCCATCTGACCGATCCCGATTTCGAACGCTTCCCGCGCTTCGCCGCCGCGCTCGACCAAGCGCGAACCGCCGAACTGGCGCCGGGCGACGCGCTCTACATTCCCTATCAATGGTATCATCATGTCGAGGCGCTGGACGCGGTAAACCTGCTGGTGAACTATTGGTGGGACGATGCGCGCCGCGATATCGGGTCGCCCTGGGACGCGATGATGCACGGGATGATGACGCTGCGCAATCTGCCGCCCGACCAGCGGCGCGCCTGGCGGGCGATGTTCGATCATTATGTGTTCCTGAGCGGGGCAGACCCAGCGGCGCATCTGCCGCCGGACGCGCGCGGCATTCTGGCGGCGAATGCGCCCCGGGACGTCGCGCGGATGCGCCGCGCGCTGATCGCCAAATTGCGCGAACAGGACGTTCCGGAGCGCTGAACCGCGCATCAGCCGTCGGCCGGACAGGTCTTGGCGACGTAATCGGCATGCCTAGGCATGACCGCCACGCATTTGGCGATGATCGCCTCGATATTGCCGAGATAGTTAGCGATCTCCTCGTCGCTGCGGATATCGACCAGCGGATCATAGCCTCGGGGAACGATGCCCTGGCCCAGAAACACCTGAATCCAGCTTTCCTCGGCGAACAATTCCTCGTCCTCGCGGAAGATCCGGCCGTTCGCGCGGAACAGGTCGATCTTGCGCTGCAGCGTCGCCGGCACCTCCATGTCGCGGCAATGCCGCCAGAACGGCGTGTCGCCGCGCTCGGTCGCTTTGTAATGGAGGATGATGAAGTCGCGGATGCGCTCATATTCGAAATCGGTCTGGCGGTTGAACTCGTCGATCCCCGCCTGGTCGAAGCCCGCGTCGGGCAGCAGCCGGACCAGGCGGATGACGGCGGACTGGATGAGGTGCAGGCTGGTCGATTCGAGCGGCTCCAGGAAACCGGCCGCCAGACCGATCGCGACGCAGTTGCGGTTCCACACGGTCTTGCGCTTGCCGGTGACGAACGCGATGCGCCGCGGATCGCTGCGCTGCTCGCCATCGAGATTGTCCAAGAGGATGCGCTCGGCCTCGTCGTCCTCCATATGGCGGCTGGCATAGACATGACCGTTGCCGGTGCGGTGCTGCAGCGGGATGCGCCATTGCCAGCCGGCGGCACGCGCGGTGATGCGGGTATAGGGGGTGAAGTCCTCGGTCCGCACTGAGGCCACCGCGACGGCGCGGTCGCAGGGCAGCCAGTGGCCCCATTGCTCGTAACCGGTCTTCATCGCCTGTTCGATGATGAGGCCGCGAAAGCCCGAACAGTCGATGAAGAAATCCGCCGCGATCACTTCGCCATCGTCCATCGTCACCGCCTCGATGAAGCCGTCGTCGCCGCGCAGCTGCACGTTCGCGATCCGGCCCTCGCGCCGCTTTACGCCGCGCTTCTGCGCATAGTCGCTCAGGTAACGTGCGTAGAGCCCTGCGTCGAAATGAAAGGCGTGCGCGATGTGGCCGATCGGCGATTCCGGCCTATCCTCCTTCGCGCGCATGAACTTGTTTTCGTCCACCGCGGCCGTGTTGATCGAATAGCGGGAAAAGTCGGCGGCGCGGCCCTGCGCTCGCATTTTCAGCCAATAATGGTGGCAGCGCAGCCAACCCAGGTCCTGGCCGATCACGCCGAACCCGTGGATGTAGCGAGAACCCAGACGCAGCCAGTCGATGAATTCGAGGCCCAGCTTGAAGCTGCCCTGCGTGCGCTTTAGGAAGTCGTCTTCGTCGAGGCCGAGCAGCTCGTTATATTTCTTGATCGCCGGAATGGTCGCCTCGCCGACCCCGATCGTGCCGATCGCCTCGGACTCGACCAGCACGATCTCGTACAGGCCCTGAAACAGCTTGCCCAGCAGCGCCGCCGACATCCACCCGGCGGACCCGCCCCCCGCGATCAGGATTTTTTTCAACTGCCTCATGGTCGGGTGGTCAGGCTCCGCTTCGTTGTCAGGGCTGGGCGGTCCCGCATTCGGCGCGAACCGCCTCGACCGGCAGCGCGCCGGTCCGTTCGGGTCTGGCATAGCTCAGTCCATAGCGCCTTGGGAACTGTACGCGCGTCGCGCCGGTCGCGCTTATCGGGCAGGCGGAGGCCGGCCAGGCGAAGGACAGCCGGCCGGTAAAATCGTCGGCGGTTCCGTCCGCGCCGCGCAGCAGCAGATCGGCGATGCCGCCGGCCTCGGTCCCCGGCAGGAACGCCGCCACGAACGCATCGGACAGGTTCATGAGGTCGTTGGCATAGGTGGTGCGGCCCGAATAGAGGACGGTGACGACCGGGGCTCCCTTGCCGGATACGCGTTCCAATACCGCCAGATCCTCGGGATGGCCGACGCTGTGCCGCAGCGGCGCGGGGTAGGGAACGTCCCCCATGGTCTCGGCATAGGGCGTCTCGCCGAGCACGGCGATCACCGCCGCGAACCGCGACGGATCGACGCCGGCGCCGTCCGCCGAATAAACGATGTTCTCGGGGCCGGCCGCAGCGCGAAGGGCGCCGAGCAGCGTCTGGCCGGTGGTGAAGTCCGCATTGACGTTGTCGGTGCCCTGCCAGGTCAGCGTCCAACCACCCGTCTGGTTGGCGAAACTGTTCGCGCTCGCGCCGACGACGAGCAGCTTCTCTCCCCGCGCGAGCGGCAGCGCCTGTCCGTCGTTCTTGAGCAGCACGACCGCTTTGCGAACCGCCTCGCGGGCGAGCACCGGGTCCGCAATCGCGCGGGCATCGCCATCATAGATGCCGTCGCCGGGATTTTTGGCGAACAAGCCCGAACGCATCTTCACCCGCAAAATGCGCCGGACGGCGTCGTCGATCCGGTCCATGGCGATCCGGCCGGACCGGACGTCCGCCACCGTGTTCGCGATAAACGCTTTCCAATCGTCGGGCACCATGACGAGATCCACGCCCGCATTGATCGCCTGCGGGCAGTGCGCCTTGGTGCAGCCGGGCACCTCCTCGATGGCGTTCCAGTCGGACACGACGAAGCCGTCGAAGCCCATCCGGTCCTTAAGCACGCCGGTCAGCAATTCGCGATTGCCGTGCATCTTGCCGTAGGTCTTGCCCGCGGCCGGATCGGTCCAGCTGTTATAGGACGCCATCACCGTCTGCACGCCGGCGTCGAGCGCGCCGACATAGCCCGCGCCGTGAACCGCTATCATGTCGGCCAGGCTGGAGCGGTTCTCACCGCGGTCGACGCCGCGCCAGGTGCCGCCGTCGCCGATGAAATGCTTGGCCGTGGCGACCACGTCGCCGTCTTCGGTCAGGCCGTCCTGCAAACCCCGCACCATCGCTCCGGCATATTCCTCCACCAATTCGGGATCGCTCGAATAGCTCTCGTAGCTGCGGCCCCAGCGCTGGTTCTGGACCACCGCCAGCGTCGGCGCGAACACCCAGGTGATCCCGGTGGCGCGCGTCGCCTTCGCGGTCGCCCGGCCGATGCGCATTACCAGATCGGGATCGTGCGCGGCGCCCAGCCCGATATTATGGGGAAAGATCGTCGCCCCCGCTACATTGCTGTGGCCGTGGACCGCGTCCGTGCCCCAGATGACCGGAATTTTCACCTTCAAATCGGTCGCCATCGATGCTCGGTAGTAGCGGTCCGCCAGCGCCGCCCAGTCGGCAACGCCGGCATGCTTATCCATATCCGGCCAGGCGCCGCCGCCGTTCAGGATCGAACCGATATAGTATTCGCGAACCTGCTCGGGCGTGATCGAACGGATTTCGGCCTGCGTCATCTGCCCGATCTTCTGCTCCAGCGTCATTCCCGTGATGATCGCGCCGATCCGCTGCTCCATCGCGCCGTCGAGGCCGATCGGACTGCGATGGCGCGGCCATTCGCCGACGGACGCCGCCTCGGCGGTCCGGGCGGGCAGCAGGACTTCATTCGGCGTGATGCCGGAACAGCCCGCCAGCAGGACCGGCAACGCCGCACTCAAAAAACCGATCTTCATGCGCTCATGTCTTTCGTTCGCGAATGTAAGGAAACGCCAAAGGCGTCGACCGTCGGCACCATCCATTGTCCGGTCCATGGCGGCCTCTCGTCAGAACCTGTAGTTGATGCCAAGCAGGAAGTTGCGGCCATATTCCTCGTAGGTTTCCAAGAGCGAGCCGCCGTCTTCCGTCTGCACGCCGCCGCCGTCCAGGCCGATCCGCGTGCGATAGGGCGAATTGGTAAGGTTGTTCACCTGAAACAGAAAGCCGAGGCCTTCCAGAGCGCCGCTCTGAACGGTGTAGCCGATTTGCGCGTCGACCTGTTTGTCGGCCAGGATCTCGGTGAAACCGCGCGTCGCGAACAACTGCACCACCTCGCCCTTGAACCCCGAACGGTAGCGCTGGCTGATCCGAGCCTGGAAGCCGTCCCGTTCGTAATAGCCGGTGATGTTGTAAACCGTACCCGACAACCCTGGAATTCGCACCGTCTGCGCCTCGTCGGGAACCGGATTATCGATCGTTTCCGGCACGGGATTGAGGTTGGAATCGGTCAGCGACAAGCTGCCCAGAACGCCGAAGCCGTCGAGCGCGCTGGTGATCGTTCCGAAGTTGAACGCGCCGCTGAACTCCAGCCCCTTGACATGCCCGCCCTCGCCATTGTCGGGCAGGGTGATCTGCCCGATCCGGCTGATGATGACGTCGTCAGGGATTTGCGAGGCGCCGATCGGCAGCGGAATGCCGGTGAAATCGAACAGTCCGACCCGCTGGTAGATGTAGCTGTTCAGCTTCTTGTAGAAGCCGGCGATCGAAAGGTAGCTGGTCGGATTGAGATACCATTCATAGGCCGCGTCCACCGCGTCCGCCCGCCAGGGCTTCAGATTGGGATTGCCGCCGCTCGCGGAAAACGGGTTCACGGTCTGGCCCGGCGTACAGACATCCGCGCCCTGCGACGTGCAGACCAAGGAGTTGAACCCCGGCGTGACATTGGCGCGCAGTTCGTCGATCCGCGGGCGTGCCAGGGTTTTGGATGCCGAGAAGCGCAACCGGTGGCCGCCGCCGAGATCGTAGATCAGGTTCAGACTGGGCAGGATATCGAGATAGCTGTCCTGTACCACCCGGCTGATCGGATTGTCCCCGTTGATGATGACGCCGCTCGACCGCTGCGTCTGGCTGACGGCCTGGACGCCGACATTGCCGCGCAGGCTGCCCCAGTCGATGCTCGCCTTGGCGAAGAAGGTGACCACATCCTCGGTGACCTTCCAGTTCTTGTCGAAGAAATTGGCGTCGCGGATCTGCTGCTGGTCGTAATAGGTCGAAAGCAGGTCGCTGGCGTTGTAGCTGATGACATCGCCGAACCCGGCGAACCCCAGCGAGGTGGGCTCTTCCAGGAAGTCGGGGTCGATCAGCACCTGCTGGCGCCCGTCCTTGAGAAACAGGTCGTTCTCCAGGACGAACTTGCGCTTGTCCCGGCGCGTATAATTGACGCCCGCGCCGAAGCCGCTGAAAAAGCCCTCGGTCTCGTGCGCCAAGCGCAGGTCGAGCGAATAGACGTCTTCCTCGACTTCCGGGAAGCGGATCGCTCCGTCATGGCCCCATCCGCCCCATGGTGCGCGGTCTCCCAGCGACACTTGCGAGGCATCGGCATAGTCCAGCCCCTCGCCATAGGTGGGGAAGCCGTCCTCGGGAGTCTCGAACGCGACATCGTCAAAGGTGCGGCCGACATTCGGCGTGCCCGGCGTCACGCCGCCGTCGCCGAGCCCGTAGCCGGCATAGGTTTCGAGAATCTGCTCGTCGCGCTTGTTGCGCGAATAGGACAGATCGGCGATGAAGCGCGTGCGATCGTCCATCTGGAACTCGGCGTTGAGGCCGGCCGAGAACAGATCGTCGGAGCGCTGGTTGTTATCGTTGCGCAGAATCGGCACGAACCGGTTGGCGACACCGCTCAAGGCGACCGGAGTGCCGCCGCGGTCCTCGGTAACGATATCGGTAAATCTCAGGTCGTCGGCATAGGGATTGGAGAACCATTGTGCGCCGCGCGTGATCTCGTTCTGGTAGAAATGCGAATAATAGCCGTCGAACGTCAGATGGACACGGTCGCTGGGTTCCCACTCCAGAATACCGATGAACGCGTCGCGCTTGTTGAGCCGGGAGGTGACGAAAATCTCCTGGCCGTTGATGACCAGCGCGTCGTCGGCGCTGTCGGGCGTCACTGCAAATCCGAACGCCTCGTAATTATACGCCTTGAAATGCCGGTTGCTCGACGGCGAATCGAGATGCGCGTAGCCCAGTGCGATGCCGAGCGTGTCGTTGGCGAACTGGTCGATATAGCTGGCGCTGGCGCGAAAGCCGTAATTGCGCACATCGTCGTTGAGCCGTTCGCCCTCGGTCTTCTCGCCGCGCAGGTTCACCGCGAACGCCTGCTTGCCGAACAGCAACGGCCGTACGGTGCGCAGATCGGCGGTGCCCGACAGACCCATGCCGGCGATTTCCGAGTCCGGCGTCTTGTAGATCACCACGCTCGACAAAAGCTCCGAGGGATATTGATCGAATTCCACCGCACGGTTGTCGCCCGAGCTCGCCTGCTGACGGCCGTTGAGCAGGGTGGTGGTGAAATCCGGCGCCAGTCCGCGGATCGAGATGACCTGCGCGCGTCCGTTCACGCGCTGAGCGGCCAGGCCGGGCAGCCGGGCGATCGATTCGGCGATCGACAGATCGGGCAGCTTGCCGATATCCTCGGCGGACACCGCCTCGACGATCGAGGTCGCGTCGCGCTTGATCGAGATCGCATCCTCGATTCCGCGCCGAATACCGGACACCACGATTTCGTTCGGATAATCGTCGGCCTCCGGCGGAAGCGGGCCATCCGGATCCTCATCCTCGCTTCCCGGAACGGGCGCCGCGGCTTCTTGAGCGAACAGGGGGGCCGGAAGCGATACTGCAATCGCCAGGGCCGAGCCCGCAAGACGAAGGGATAGCAATTTTGACAGTCGCAAACGGTCTGCGCATGCTGCAGCGTTTCTCATAGATCCTCACCCTCTTTTCGTGTCGGCGTTTGCCGGATCACGTTATTGACTTCTCGCCGGTCTTGAGCCGAGCTTTTGGAAGCGCTTCCAAGTTATGCCAAGGGTTGAGATTGTGCAAGAGAAAAGCCGATTGGAGAAAGCCGTCCGGAACGCATCAAGTCAGCCATGCAATGCACGCCGAGTAGCGTCTAACGAGGTGGAGGCGCAGTCGACTGCCTGATCACGATGCCGTGATCGATGCAGGTGAGATAGCCATCCTCATCGGCACCGCCGTCCTCCACCAATTTCAACAGCATCGCAGCGGCGCGGCGCGCCAGGTCCTTGATCGGTTGATGGACGGTCGTCAGGGGGGGCCAGACGATGGAAGACATCGGCGTATCGTCGAAGCCGGCCACCGATATTTGCGAAGGTACCGCCAGGCCGGCCTTGTGGCAGACCAGCAGAACGCCCGCAGCCATATCGTCATTGGCGCATATGATGGCGGTAACGTCCGGCTCCCTTTCCAAAATTCGTTCCCCGCACTCTATGCCCGATCTAAACGTGAAATTGCCTCTTTCAGCGACCACTGAGGCTGGCTCGATCCCGCGCTCGGCCAAGGCGCGCCCTAGGCCGGCGAACCGCATCTCCGCCGATGCATGACCTTTGATGCCTTTGATATAGGCAATCCTGCGATGTCCAAGATCCAAAAGATGGCGCGCTATGTCATAGCCCGCGCGCTCATCATCGATGCCGATTGACGGGACCAAATCCCTGACTCCCTTCCCCGCCGAAATGCATATCAGGGCGCATGGGACGTTCTTGATTGCGCGAATGAGATCGGCATCGTCCGAGAACGGAGGGGGCAATATCAGTCCGTCGTAGCGACCATTTTCAACCAGTTCGACAATCGCGGACTTCCAGGTTCGTGCGTCGCGATCGATCGCTTGGGCAACCAGTCGATATCCACGCTCGGCACAGCTCTGCAACGCGCCGAGTTCCAAGCCGGAAAAATAATAGCTGTTCGGTTCCGTTTCGTGATTGGATTCGTGGATCAGGAGAACCTGGCGGCTGTGCCCGGTCGCGAGATTCCGCGCCTGAACATTGACCGTGTAACCGAGTTTGCTGATCGCCTCCATTACGCGCCGACGCATCTCGGGGCGCACATGGGGCCCGTTGTTGATAACACGCGAGACGGTGGCGCGTCCGACGCCGGAAAGCGCTGCGACGTCGTCGATTGTCGGTTTAGACTTGGCCACTGCGCCTTCACACCCGTTCGCCGATCGCACGACAAGCCACCGCGCAGATCAGCCTATATTCAGTCAGTCGAGAAATTCAAAGTTAACCAATTTAGATCGCTGCCGAAATGTGGCGAAATCTGGCGAGCAATGGGTAAGCCACCATGACATGGGAAACGCCGGCCTGGCCCGTGAAGGTCAGCAAGCCGTCCGGTAAGATTCTTGGACATCCAAGCCATCTCGGCCCCGCTTCAATATTGCGGTTCTGCCGATGCGGGCAGGGCCACGGAGGGTTGGGCCATCGAGGACGGTGCATTCGCGCTAGGCTGCGCCTGCTGTACCGTGAAAGTCTGGTTGCCGGCCAGCGCACCGCTGTCGCCCATGGCCGCATTGCTGCGGCGCGGCTGGAGGATGGCGGCGTTTTCGATCCGGTCGAGCGCATCGCGGGCCTGCGCATAGCGCCGCGCCTGCGCCAGCCAGCCGGCGGCTTCGTCCTGATTCGGCAGTTTTTCGACCTCGGCAACGGCGGCGGCGATATTGCCGGCTTCGGTAAAGCGGCGCGCGCGCAATAGCCGCTGCGACGGGGCGGGCGAAGGCGTGCCTTCCCTGCGAAGGACGAACAATTCGCTGACCTCGCGCTTGATCGAGGGCCACAGCGCCTGCTTTCTGCCGCCCACCGTTAGCCGGTCGCCGATCTCGTCTAGCTCGCTCTGCAATTGCTCTAGCGTGACCGCATCGTCCGACGCATCGATGACGATACGCACCGCATTGGGCAGCGCGTCGCCGAAGCGCAGCCGCAACTGATCGCGAATATAGCCGAGCGAAGAACCGGTATCGAGCGCGCGGCGCGCGGCAAAGGCGATCAGCAGCCCCTCGGCGCGCGTGGCGTTGCCCGAGGCGGCCTGTGCCTGCACATTGACCCGCGAGAGGCGGTCCTCCAGATCGCCGACGCGCCGCGACAGCGCGGCATCGAGACTGGAGCCCGTATTCGCGTCACTCTGCCTGCCGACGTCCGCGGTCGGATCGCCCGGCGCGGCAACCCGGCCTTGCGCATCGATCCGCTGCGCCAGCCGGTCCACACTCGCGCTATTCGCGGGCGCGGCCTCTTCCTGCTTCGGCTCGCTTGGGGTCATCCCGAAGTCCGAACGCGTGAGCAGCCATCCCGTGGCGATAGCACCGCCCACGAAGGCGATCAACACTGCGATCAGCACGTTACGCAGGCCGGACGGGCTGCCGCCGTTGTTCCGGATCGGCTCGTAATCGCTCATTTCGGTCCCCGTATCACTGCTATCGAACGACGCTTCGCGCCGGTTCGTCTCACGGTCTAGCCCCATGGGTCGCCGCCGACAACAGACGCGCATCTTCGGGTGCGTCGGCAGTGGCGACGTGCCGCCAGCCCCCGCCCGCCGCGTCGGCGACATTTTCCGACAGGGCAGCAAGCGCGATGTCTTTGCGGCCGAGACCGAGCCGGTCGCATTCGGCGGCGAAATGGCGTGCGGCGCGCGGCGAGTGCAGCGCCACGGTAACCGCGCCCTTTGCCAGGCGCTCCCTGAGCGCGGGCGGCATCGGCACCGGATCGACGGCGTAGACAATGGCGGTGTCGATCAGCATGCCGGGCTCGACCAGCTCGATATGCTGGCGTCCCGCCAGCCGCAGGAAGCGCTGCGGCGTGGGCCGGGCCAATTCGTGCGCAAGCGTTTCGATCCCGGCGTCTCCGACCATCGCGACATTGAAACCGAGCGCGCGGGCGGCGGACGCGGTGGCTGCGCCGACCGCATGAACGGGCAGCGTCTGCAGCGCGGTGAGCGCGGGCCCGCCGAGCCGCAACGCGGTGGCGCTCGACACGATCAGCGCATCGTAGAGCGCGGGGTCAGGCGGCTCCCATCGCAGCGGTTTCGCCTCGAACAAGCTGTGCACGATCGGCATAAGCCCGTTGGCGCGTGCGGCCCGCGCGGTCCGGCCCGCGCCGGGGGCGGGGCGAATGATGACGAGATCGGCGCTCATGCACGGCCTCCGTCCGGGGCGCCGCTGAACAGCGCGGCCAGTTTCCCGCTCGCCCCGCCGAGCAGGTCGCGCGCCAGATTGGCGGGCGCAGGGCCGCCGGCATCGGCGAACAGCGCGTCGGCGCGGACCTGTTCGCTGCCGTCATTGGTCAGGATCTGGGCGGTCATGTGGATGCGTTCGTCTTTCATTACGGCATGGGCTGCGACCGGTGAGTGGCAATCGGCACCCAGCGCGTAGAGCAAAGCGCGTTCCGCGGCCACGCAGGCATGGCAAGCGCGGTCGTCAATGGCGTCGAACGCGGCATGTGCGGCGTCGTTTGCCGCCAGCGTCTCGATACCGATCGCGCCTTGCGCCGGCGCGGGCAGCATGACGCTTTCGGGCATCGCCACGCCGATACCGACCATGCCCAGCCGGTCGAGCCCGGCGGCGGCAAGCATGGTCGCGTCGGCCTCGCCGCGTTCGATCTTGGCCAGCCGCGTGCCGACATTGCCGCGAATCAGCTGAATCCGCAGATCGGGACGCAGGCTGAGGAGTTGCGCGGCGCGGCGCGGGCTGGCGGTGCCGATGCGCGCATTATGTTGCAAAGTATCTATCGACGCGGCGCCGATCAGCCGGTCGCGCGCATCGGCGCGCGGCAGGATCGCGGCGATGAGAATCGCGGCCGGGCGGATCGTCTCGACATCCTTCATCGAATGCACGGCGGCGTCGATCCGGCCTTCGCCCAGCGCCGCGTCGAGCTCGCGCGTCCACAGGGCCTTGCCGCCGATCTCGGCAAGCGCGCGGTCCTGCACCTTGTCGCCGCTCGATTGCAGCAGCACCAGTTCGATCGCCCCCTCGTCCCAGCCATGCGCCTCGATCAGCGCGCGCGCGGTCAACCGTGCTTGCGCCATCGCCAGCGGAGAGCGGCGCGTGCCGAGGCGCAAGGGGCGAGCGGGGGAGAAGGCATCGGGCATGATGCGCCTTGTGCTAGCGATGCCGCCCGCTAAGGAAAAGGGCAATGGCGGTCATATTGGGTCTGGAATCGAGCTGCGACGAGACCGCGGCGGCGCTGGTGACGAGCGACCGGCGGATCATCGCGCACCGGCTGGCGGGTCAAGAGGAGCGCCACCGGCCGTATGGCGGCGTGGTACCCGAAATCGCCGCCCGCGCGCATGCCGAGAAGATGACGCCGCTGGTCGAAGCGGTGTTCGCGGAGGCGGGCGCCAGGCTGTCCGACGTCGACGCGATCGCCGCGACCGCGGGGCCGGGGCTGATCGGCGGGGTGATGGTCGGGCTCGTCACCGGCAAGGCGCTGGCGCTGGCGAGCGGCAAACCGCTGATCGCGGTCAACCATCTGGAGGGCCATGCGCTGTCGCCGAGACTCGTCGATCCCGATCTCGATTTCCCCTATCTGCTGCTGCTCGTCTCGGGCGGCCATTGCCAGATTTTGCGGGTGAACGGCGTCGGCGCCTATGAACGGCTGGCCACGACGATCGACGATGCGGCGGGCGAGGCATTTGACAAGACCGCCAAATTGCTCGGCCTCGGCTTTCCGGGCGGTCCGGCGGTGGAAAAGGCGGCGGAAAGTGGCGATCCGCACGCCGTGCCGCTGCCGCGTCCGCTCGCTGGGTCGAAGGAACCGCATTTCAGCTTCGCCGGCCTCAAGAGCGCCGTGCTGCGCGCCAGCGAGAGTGGGCAATATGGCGCGGAAGATATCGCCGCCTCGTTCCAGATGGCGGTGATCGATTGCCTGCGCGACCGGCTGAACCATATACTCGATCGCACCGAAAGACTGGCCGCGCTGGTCGTCGCGGGCGGGGTTGCCGCCAATGGCGCGGTGCGCGCGATGCTGCAGGAACTGGCGGGTGAGCGCGACATGCGCTTCGTCGCGCCGCCGCTGTGGCTGTGCACCGACAATGCCGCGATGATCGCCTGGGCCGGGGCTGAGCGCTTCGCCGCCGGGCTGAACGATCCGCTCGACATCCCGGCGCGTCCGCGCTGGCCGCTCGATGAAACCGCTTCGGCCGTCCGCGGCGCGGGCGTTAAAGCGTGAACGCGGCCGACCCCCCGATCGCCGGCATCGTCGGCGCCGGCGCCTGGGGCACCGCCTTGGCGCAGGTGCTGACGAGCGAGGGCGGCACGGTGCGCCTGTGGGCGCGCGAGCGCGAGGTCGTGGAAGCAATCGCCGGAACCGGCACGAACAGGATCTTCCTGCCCGACACTCCGCTGTCGTCCGGCGTGCTGGCGACCGGCGACATCGCCGATCTTGCCGATTGTCCGGTTCTGTTGATCGTAACGCCGGCACAATATCTGCGTTCGGCGCTCGGCACTTTGCCCGATGGCGACGCGCCGCTGCTGCTGTGCGCCAAGGGCATCGAGGCGGACACCGGCCTGCTCATGTGCGATGTCGCGCGAGAGGTAGCGCCCGGCCGAAAGGTTGCGATCCTTTCCGGACCGACCTTTGCGCACGAGGTCGCGCGTGGACAGCCTGCCGCGGTGACGCTTGCCTGCGAGAGCGAGGCGTTGTGGGACGATCTCTCCCCGCGCATTGCCCGGCCCGCCTTCCGGCCCTATTATTCGGACGATCTGGTCGGCGCGGAGATCGGCGGCGCGGTGAAGAACGTGCTGGCCATCGGCTGCGGCGTGGTCGCGGGCGCCGGGCTGGGTCTCAACGCGCGCGCGGCGCTGATCGGGCGCGGGTTCGCCGAAATGACCCGTTTCGGTCTGGCCAAGGGCGCGCGGGCGGAAACATTATCGGGCCTGTCCGGGCTGGGCGATCTGGTGCTGACCTGCAGCTCGGAAAATTCGCGCAATTTCTCGCTCGGCAAGGGACTGGGCGAAGGTACGCCCGCCGCCGATTTGCTGTCGGGCCGCCGCACGGTGGCGGAGGGCGCGGCGACGGCACCGGTGCTGGCGCGTGAGGCGGCGAGCATGGGCGTGGACATGCCGATCGTGCAGGCGGTCTGCCGCTTGCTGGACGGCACGCAAAGCGTGGACGAGGTGATCGGCGGTCTGCTCGCGCGGCCGCTGCGCGCCGAACGGCCCGGTCCCGCCGGTCGTCCGAAAGGCCGAGGCTAGCGCGTCCGCCAAGGGACGGCTAGACGGGCGGATCAGGAGGGCCAGGGTGGACGGCAGCAGCGCGCGCGACGCGCGGGACATTGCGGCGCTTGCCAAGGGCGGGCGGACCAACATCTTCGGCTTTCTGCTGCGTCTCGCCGCGCGCCTGCCGTTCCTGTTCATCGCCGGGCGGCTGTACGGACCGGATTTGCTCGGGCGGTTTGCCTACGCGATCCTGATCGTCGAATTCGCAGCGCAGCTCGCCACCATGGGCTTGCGCCGCGGCCTCGCCGAACAATTGTCCGAAACCGAAGAGGGCCACAGCGCGGTGGTCTATGACGGCATATTGCTGTCGGTGCTGGTGTCGCTGCTGGCCGCCGGGTTTTTGATCGCGGTGCCGCAGATCATGTATCCCAGCACCGCGATCCATGGTCTGGATCGAATGCTCCCGCTGGTCATTCCCGCCATCGCGATAACCGAAATAACCTTGGCCGCGCTGGCCTATCGCTACGATATCAAGGCGACGGTGCGCGCGCGCGCCATCGTCGAACCCTGGGTGGTGTCGATCACCGCCTTCCCGCTCTATTATCTGTTCCCACGCGACGGGCTGGTCATCTCCTACGTCATCTCGATGGTGGCGGCGCTGGTCACCGCGCTGTGGCCGTTCTTCAGGAGCTATGGCCCGCCCAAGAACTGGCGGCCGAAACTGTCCGTGATGATCGCAATGAGCCGCCGCAACTTTCCGCTCGCCGCCGCCGACGGGGTGGAATGGGGCAGCCGCCGTCTCGATCTGGCGATCCTCGGCCTGTTCGCCTCGCCCGCGGTGGTCGGCATCTATTATGTCGCGCAGCAGGTGGCGAGCCTGCCGCAGAAGCTGAAAACCAGCTTCGATCCGATCCTGGGCCCGGTCATCACCCGCAACCTGAAGGAAGACCGCAAGGCCGCCATCGCCGCGCAGGTCAGCCAGGTCGGCTTCTGGATCATCGCCGCGCAAATGGGCGTGAGTTTGGCGCTGGGCCTGCCGGGCGAGGCGGTGATGGGCGTCATCGGGCCCGAATTCGTCGGCGGCACCGGCGCGCTCGCCTTTTTGCTGATGGCCGAGGTGGCCGCCGCGCCCGCGGTGGTGAGCGAGGCGACGCTGGTTTACATTGCGCGCCACCGCAATCTCACCATTTCGCTTAGCGTGCTGGCCTTCCAGGGAGTGCTGACGGTCGGATTGCTGATGCTCGCGCGGCATCTCGATTTCCCACCGCTCTATGTCGGCGCGATGCCGGCGCTGGCGCTGATGCTGGCGCTCGGGCTGATGTCGGCGATCAAGGCGCGGCTTCTATCCAAGCTGCTCGAGGCGCCGGTCGGCGTGTGGCGCTGGGCGCTGATCTGGGCCTCGGGCGCGGCGGTGGTGATCTTCTATCTGTTCTCGATGCTGCCCGAATGGACCGAGCTGATTCTCGGTATCCCGGCGATCATGCTCGCTTATGGCGTGGTCATCTGGAAGCGTGGCTTCGGCGACGACGACCGCGCGCTGTTCCGCAAGGCGGGCGAGCGTGAACAGCGCGAAAGCAAGGAAGAAAAAGCGCTGCGTGAGGCGCAGAATTAGGGGATCAGCTACTCCGTCGTTCCCGTCCAGACGGAAGCGACGGAGCAATATGGTGACAGGCTGCGAAGCTTCTTAGCCCAGTTACTCGTCCATCAGCCGTTGCAGGTTCTTTTCCGGGCGCGCGCCAAAATGCGAGACGATTTCAGCCGCCACGATCGCGCCCATCTGCAGGCAGCGATCGATACTCTCGCCCTTGACCCGCCCGGCCAGAAAGCCCGCGGCGAACAGATCGCCCGCGCCGGTGGTATCGACGACGCTGGTCGGCAGCGCCGCGACTTCGTAGCGCTTGCCGTCCTGGATCGCGATCGCCCCGCGCGGCCCGCGCGTGATCACCAGCAGCGGCACGTCCCGCGCCAGCGTTTCGATCGCGGCCTCGGGATCGCTGTCCTCCAAGATTCCGGCCTCTTCCTCGTTCGCGAACAATATGTCGATCATGTTGTCGTCGATCAGCTTGCGGAAATCCTCGCGATGCGTGCGCACACAAAAATCCGCGCATGTGCCGAATGCTATCTCGGTCCGCGCCTTGCGCGCTATCTCGATGGCCTGGCGCATGGCGGCGCGGGGCTCCGGCGGGTCCCACATATAGCCTTCCAGAAACAGGATGCGGGCATTGGAGACGGCATCGTCGCTGATCGCGCTGGCGGGCAGATAATGCGATGCGCCCAGAAACGTGTTCATCGTGCGCTCGCCATCGGGCGTGACCAGGATCAGGCAGCGGCCCGTCGGCGCGTCCTCGGCGCCCGGGGGAACGGCGAAGTCGACGCCCGCCGCCCGCAGGTCGTGCGCGTAGAATTTGCCCAGTTCGTCATCGGCCACCTGACCGATGAAGCTGCATTTGGCGCCGAGCATCGCCAGCCCGCTCAGCGTGTTGGCCGCCGCCCCGCCGCTCACCTGCTTGCCCGGTCCCATGGCTTCATAGAGGCCGACCGCGCGCTCGGCGTCGATCAGATCCATGCCGCCCTTCACCAGCTTTTGATCGGTAATGAAGGCGTCGCTGGCGCTGGATATCACATCGACGATGGCATTGCCGATGGCGAGGACGTCGTAGGGGGTGTCGGTCATTGGGGTCTCCGGAGAGGATGAAGCATTGCCGCGCGGCCTAAAGCGGCGGGGAGCGGCAGGCAAGGGGCGGCGCGTCTCAAGAGCGATTGACCGGCAGGGGGCGTCTGCGTCATGGAACAGCCGTTATGCTGCGTGCCCTTGCCCTGTCCGTCCGCCAGCTTGGCGACCGCGCGATTCTGGCGGTGCTGCTGAAGAGCGTGGCGCTGACGCTGCTGATCTTCGCCTTGCTGGGGACCGGCGTCTATTTCGGCTTCGGATGGATGCTTGCCCGGATCGGCTGGAACGCGGCGTCGACCAGCCTGGTCGCGGCGGCGGGCGCGCTGATCCTGGCCGTGTTCGGCGGGCTCGTGATGTTCCGCGCGGTGGCGCTGGCGGTGGTCGGCTTTTTCGCCGAGGATGTCGTCGCGGCGGTCGAGCGGCGCCATTATCCGGCGCGCGCGGCGAGCGCGGTGCCGCCGTCCGCCTGGCGCGGCCTGAGGATCGGTCTGCGATCGGCGCTGCGGGCGGTGCTCTACAATCTGCTCGCATTGCCCCTTTACCTTGCGCTGTTGATCACCGCGGTGGGCGCGCCGATGGTGTTCCTGATCGTCAACGGCCTATTGATCGGCAAGGATTTGCAACAGATGGTCGTCGCGCGCCACGATGCCGTGCTCGACAACGCGCCCGAGCGGCCCAAACCTCCTGAGAAAATCGCGCCGGTGCCGCGCTTCGTGCTGGGCCTTGCTGCGGCAGCGGGGCTCGGCATACCCTTTATCAATCTGATCGTTCCGGTTATTGCCGCCGCCATGGCCACACACATGATCCATGGGCCGCGTTCGGGCAGGACGGTGACGCAATGAACAAGATACCGGCGATTGCCGCCCTGTCGCTGCTGTGCGCGGCCTGCGCCACCGTTCCGGCGACCTCGCCCGCCAAGCCGGTCGGCATTCCAGGCATATCGAACGCCAACGCGATGGGCGACACACATGGACTGGAAGCGGTGCTCGGCCGGGACGAGCAGGCGCTGAAACGCCTGTTCGGCGAGCCGCGGCTGGATGTGGTCGAGCCGGTCGGGCACAAGCTGCAGTTCATCGGCGCGCCGTGCATTCTCGATGCCTATCTCTACGCCGACAAGAGCGGGCGCGAGGTCGTGACCCATGTCGATGCGCGGCGGCGCGACGGCGCGGCGGTCGACCGCGCGGCCTGCGTGGCGGCGCTGCAGGCAAAATAGGGCGCTTTCGTCGCCGGGAAGCACTCGGCGCGCGCACGAGGCTATTTGCGGATTGAAGCGCCTTGTCGCGATCGGAAGTTCGCAAACGGCGCGATACGTCCCCCCCTTTTCACTCTCCGCGCGAACCGGCCCGAACATGCGCGCCTGCCACCGGAAACGGCGGGGCGGGGCGGCGAGCGTGCGAAAGGCGGGCGAATCCATTTTGGCCTCCATGATCGGCGGTCGAAGAACATAGCACGAACATAACCGTGTAGGGAAGACAGTTAGCGGACCGGTGTGCATTCGGGGGAATTCAGAGGGAGCGACAACTTTTCTGCCATATGAAACCATAAGTCCTGAGCTTGTCGAAGGACGATTCTCGATCGAGAATGGACGTGCAGTTGTGGGCCACCCTTCGACAGGCTCAGGGCTACGGATTTTTACATCCGATTATCACATATGCTGATCGGCAATCAGGCTGTGTTCGGCCGGGCACTCGCCATGCCATTCGCAGCGCACGCTCTCGTCCGGCTCCCCCGCCAGCCGCCGTTCCCGCTCCGCCGTGAAGCGATCCGGATCGAGCCGCTCCAGCGCCCAGACCGCCGCGCCGCGCACCGTCGGTGCCGCGTCGTCCAGCAGCGGCAACAGCGCCGCCACCAGCCCCTTGTCGCCGCTATTGCCCGCCGCCACCGCGGCGTTTCGCACCATACGTTCGCGTCCCGAGCGCTTGATCGGCGAGCCCGAAAAAATCCCGCGAAACTGCGCATCCGATAGCGCGAGCAAATCGGCGAGCGGCGGCGCGACCAGTTCGGCGCGCGGCAGGAAGGCCTTGTTCGCCGCGCTTGCTTGGGCGAACTTGTTCCAGGGGCAGGCGGCCAGGCAATCGTCGCAGCCGTAGACATGGTTGCCGATGCCGGGCCGAAGGTCGCGCGGGATCGGGCCTTTGTTCTCGATCGTGAGGTAGGAGATGCAGCGCCGCGCATCGAGCTGATAGGGCGCGGGAAAGGCGTCCGTGGGGCAGGCGCGCTGGCAGGCGGTGCAGCTGCCGCAACGGTCTTGCCCCGGCGTGTCCGCTGTCAGATTGGCGCCCAACTCAATCGTGGTGTAAATCGCGCCCAAAAAGAAAAAATTGCCCAGCTCGCGGCTCAGCACATTCGTGTGCTTGCCCTGCCAGCCGATGCCTGCCGCCTCGGCCAGCGGCTTTTCCATCACCGGCGCAGTGTCGACGAACACCTTAACCTGCTCGCCGCTTTCCTCCACCAGCCAGCGCGCGACGCGTTTCAGCGCCTTTTTGACGACATCGTGATAATCTTTGCCGCGCGCGTAGATCGAGATGCGGCCATTGCTCGAAGCGTCGGGGTTGATAGCCGGGTCGTAGGCCGACAGATCGTCGCCAGGCGCGTAGCTCATCGCCAGCATGATCACCGATTTCACCTCGGGCCATAGCATGGTCGGCCGCGCGCGCTGGTCGGCGCGGCCCTCCATCCAGATCATGTCGCCCTGCGCCCCGTCCGCCAGCCATTGGCGTAGCCGCGCGCCGGTCTTGGGCGCGAGCGCGGCGGGCGCGACACCGCAGGCGGCGAAGCCTTCCGCCAGCGCGCGGGATTTCAGACTGTCTTCCATCGAAGGCTTGCGCGCGTTCATCGGACCCCGCTACCACGCCGGGAGGCAAAGGCTAGGGATCATGCATGGGCAAAAATGCAATCGAAGCGCGCGGTCTGGTCAAACGGTTCGGATCGACCGTCGCGGTGGACGGGGTCGATCTCGACGTTCCTGAGGGCAGCATCACCGGCATGCTGGGGCCGAACGGCGCGGGCAAGACCACGCTTTTGCGGATGCTGCTCGGCATCATCGATCCCGACGCGGGGACGCGCTCCCTGCTCGGCAGCGAAAAGCCGCTGAAGCGCGCGCACGAGGTCGGCTATCTGCCCGAGGAGCGCGGGCTGTATCAGTCGATGAAGGCGGTCGACACCATCGCCTTCATGGGCGCGCTGCGCCAGCTTCCGCTCGAGGAAGGCCGCGCGCGCGGCCGCGTGCTGATGGAGGAGGCCGGGCTCGGCCATGCCGCGGACAAGAAGATCAAGGAACTCAGCAAGGGCATGGCGCAGACCGTGCAATTGCTCGGCACCATCGTCCATCGCCCTCGGCTGATCGTGCTCGACGAGCCGTTTTCCGGGCTCGACGCGATCAACCAGGGCAAGCTCGAACGCCTCATCCGCGATCAGGCCGAATCGGGCGTCACCGTGATCTTTTCCACGCATGTCATCGCCCATGCCGAACGGCTTTGCGAAAATGTCGCGATCGTCGCGGGCGGCAAGGTGCGCTTCGACGGCAGCGTCGAATCGGCGCGCGACCGGCTGCGCCCGCAGGTCCATCTGGAAACGCGCGAGACCGAGGGCGGCTGGCGCAGCGCCTTGCCCGCGGGGACGACACGCGAAGGCCATTGGTGGCATTTCACCCTGCCCGAGGGCGGCCCCGAGCCGCTGCTCGGCGCGCTGATCGAGGGCAAGGCGGGCATCCGTTCGCTGTCGATCGAGCGACCCGGCCTGCACGACGCCTTCGTCGCCATCGCCGGAGAGGCGGCGGCGGCCGAAATGGAGCGGCAACGCAGTGAGGGAGCAGCGCTATGAACGAGACGATCCGCGCGGCCTGGGTGGTCGGACGACGCGACTTCACCGCGGTGGTCATGTCCAAGGCGTTCCTGATGTTCCTGCTTGGGCCGCTGTTCCCGGTGGCGGCGGGCGTGTTGTTCGGCGCGCTCGGCAGTTCGGTGGCGGAGGATATCGGCGGCGACGTGGTCGGCATCAGCCTGCCCGCGGGCGAGGCCAAGGCGCTGGTCGATACGCGCGAGGGCCTGTCGGAGGCGCTCGGCGACATGCGCTATCCCGATCTGCGCGTGCTGCCGGACAGCGCGCGGAGGCCCGCCGACTGGCTGAAGGAAGCCGAGCAGGAAGCGGCCGCGGGCGACGGCGAGAAAAAAGGCAAGCTGGCCGCGGTGCTCAGCGGCAGCTTCGCCGATCCCGTGCTGACCGCGACGCCCGAACAGGCGAAGGACATGGGGCCGGAGCTGGCCCTGCTGATCGGGCAGGCGCGCAGCGGCCAGGGCGCCAAGCTGCAGCCCATCCGCGTCGATCCGGTCGATTCGAGCGCGGGCGGCGAGCAGCGCGCGCAGCTGATTACCGGGCAGGCCGGGCAGTTCCTGCTGTTCCTGCTGGTCATGCTGCTGGCGGGCATGGTGCTGTCCAACTTGGTCGAGGAGAAATCGAACAAGATCATCGAAATCCTGGCCGCCGCGATCCCGATCGACGCGGTGTTCATCGGCAAGCTGTTCGCCATGCTGGCGATGGCGATCGTCGGCATCGCGGTGTGGGGCATGGCCGGCATGGCCGCGCTGCAGCTCTTGGGCCCGGGATTGCCCGAGCTGCCGGTGCCCGCGGTCGGCTGGCCGGCCTTCATCATTCTGGGCATCCTTTATTTCGCGATGGCCTATCTGATCCTGGGCAGCCTGTTCCTCGGCATCGGCGCGATGGCGTCGACCGTGCGCGAGGTGCAGACCCTGTCGATGCCGGTGACGATGCTGCAGATGTTCGTGTTCGGCTTCGCTTTTTATACGGTCAGCAAGATCGGCCAGCCGATCGAGTTGATCGCCTGCATCATCCCGTTCACCTCGCCCTTCGCCATGATCGCGCGCGCGGCGCAGGTGCCCGAATATTGGCCGCATCTGGTGGCGCTGCTGGGACAGGGCATGTTCGCGCTGCTGGTGGTGCGGATGAGCGTGATGCTGTTCCGCCGCAACGTCATGAAATCGGGTGCCAGCGGGGGCGCGCTGGCGGCGCTGCTGGGCAAGCGCAAGCGAGCGGCAAAGGACGCTATCGATCCTCGTCCGGCATGATAGGTTGCCGATCGCAACGCTATTGACATTCTGGTCAGCAATGCGAGGCTGCCCATCCTAATCAGAGCGGGCGCGACCGATCGCCTGCCGGATCAGGAGACGCCGATGGCCACCGCCTTCAAGACGACCGCCGCCGAGGACGCGCCCAAGGAAACGGTGGTCCATTCCGCCCCGCACGACTGGGACGTCAGCCGCGCCGAAATCTATGCCGAGGATCGCTGGCAGCCGATCTTCGCGGAAATGCGCGAGACGGCGCCGATCAACAAGATCGTCGGTTCGGATTTCGGCGACTATTGGAACGTCACGACCGCCAAACCGATCCTGCATATCGAGGCCTTGCCCGATATCTTCTCCTCGGAGGCGACGGGAATCACCCTGGTCGGCCGCGAGGCGCAGGAGCTGCCCGAAGAAGAGCAGGTCGAGATGCCCATGTTCATCGCGATGGACCGGCCCAAGCATACCGAGCAGCGCCGCGTCGTCGCGCCGGCGTTCACCCCGTCCGAGATGGAGCGGATGAGCGGCGATATCCGGGCGCGAACCGCCGAGATTCTGGATGGTCTGCCGGTCGGCAAAACGTTCGACTGGGTCGATCGGCTCTCGATCGAACTGACCACGCAAATGCTCGCGATCCTGTTCGATTTTCCGTGGGAGGACCGGCGCAAGCTGACCTTCTGGTCCGACTGGGCGGGCGATGTCGAGAAATTCCGGACCAAGGAAACCCGCGACGAACGGCTCGGCCACATGTATGAAATGGGGACCTATTTCCAGAAGCTGTGGAACGAGCGGCTGGAAGCGGGCGAGGCGCCCGATCTGCTTTCGCGCATGATCCATTCGGACATGCGCGACATGGATCCGATGACCTTCATGGGCAATCTGATCCTGTTGATCGTGGGCGGCAACGACACCACGCGCAACTCGATGTCGGCTTATGCTTACGGACTCGACCGGTTCCCGGACGAGCGCGAGAAGCTCGAGCAAAACCCTGCGCTCGTCCCCAATACGGTGCAGGAAATTCTGCGCTGGCAGACGCCGCTCGCCCATATGAAGCGCACCGCGACGCAGGATACCGAGCTGTTCGGCCACAAGGTCGAACAGGGTGACCGGATCGCGCTGTGGTATCTCTCGGCCAATCGCGACGAGAGCATTTTCGACGATCCGGACAAGCTGATCGTCGACCGCGCCAATGCGCGGCGGCATCTGGCGTTCGGCTATGGCATCCACCGCTGCGTCGGCGCGCGGCTGGCCGAGCTGCAGATCCGCATCCTGCTGGAGGAGATGGGCGCGCGGCGGCTGCGCGCGAACGTGATCGGGGAGCCGGAGCGGGTCGCCGCCTGCTTCGTCCACGGCTACCGCGCGATGCAGGTCGAACTCAGCCGCTATTGAGGGTTTCGCGCGGTAGCTGAACGCCGCGTTCAGCGCGGCTTCAACCACCTTTTGCTAGAATTTGTCATGAAATCGGTAACCGTTTGCACGCGGGCGCCGAACTGAAGACATTCATCCTTCCGAGGCGTATCATTATCATGACCCAATCCAGCAGCTCCCCCCTATTTCACAGCTCCCGCCGCGACATCCTGACCAAGGGCGGCCTGGCCTTTGCCGGAACCGCGATGATCGGTTTTGCCGGTTGCGGCACTTCGCCCGCCCAGGCGCGCAGCTTTCCCGTCACCAAGACGGCGGCGCAGTGGAAGAAGCAGTTGACCCCGGCGGAATATCATATCCTTCGTGAGGACGGCACCGAGCGCGCCTATTCCAGCCCGCTCAACAAGGAGCATCGCGCCGGTATCTTTTCCTGCGCGGCCTGCGACAAGAAGCTCTACAGCAGCAAGACCAAGTTCGAGAGCGGCACCGGCTGGCCCAGCTTCTACGCGCCGCTCGAGGGCGCGGTGGTGACCTCGACCGATCGCAGTCTGGGCTTTGCCCGCACCGAAGTCAGTTGCGCGCGCTGCGGCGGGCATCTCGGCCATGTGTTCGATGACGGCCCCAAGCCCACCGGCAAACGCTATTGCATGAACGGCGTGGCGATGGACTTCACCCCCGCCTGATCCACTTTACCTGCGGATTTTATAGACGCGGTAGGGTCCGAGGGTGCCGGGATCGATCGGCGCGAGCCATCCCGGCACATCGCCCTTGATTAGCCGGGCGGCAAAGCCCTTGGGCGCCGCCTTGACGTAGACGCGCATTTCCTCGGTCCCCGGACAGACCATCAGCAGATCGGCGTGGCTCGATGTCACCAGCTGGCGCGCTTTTTCCTCGTCTCCCAGAAACGCTCCGATCACCGTTGCCATCGCCGCCTGGTTGCGGTGATGGCCGGTGGCGATGACGCTGTGGCTCGTATCGGTGAGGATCGCGGGGCCGAGGTCGATCGGCGCGAATAGCGTCGCCGGTGCGATCCGGTTCAACCGAGCGATATTCTCGATCCGGAAACAGGGGTCGATGCGCAGGCCCTGGCCGTTGCCGCCATCGGCGGCTTCGGTGTCGCTGATCCTGGAGATGATCGCGAGCGGGATCGATGGCACCGCCAGCACCGCCGCCACGGACGCGAGCACGCGCAGAGAAACCCGATCGATGCGCCGCGCCCGGTGCCATATGGTCAGCGCCAGAAACGCGCAGCCCGGCACCGCGAACGCGTGCGAGACATACATCGCGCGCATCACCCATATCGAAACCGCCGCCGCGCCGATCTGCAGCACGAGCAGCACCCGCCAATTGGCCCGCCAGCTTTGTTCGGCCCCGCGGATCGCCAGAACGCTGCCCAGCAGACCCATCAGCGTGGGAATGATGCTGTAGAGGATGGTCACGGGGTCCTGCGCGGTGAGCGGCAGCCCTTCGAGCACGTTGAGATACCAATATTGCCGCACCAGCGGATCGAGCGCGGCGAACGGCCCGCTGCTGCATTGCGGGGCGACCCACAGAAAAGCGGCGAGCGCGGCGATTCCGGTGACGGTGAGCAACGCCAGCCGGCGCATCGCCGTGCCGTGACCGATCAGCCGCGCGCCGAGCAGCATCGCGATCGCCGCCGCCGCGAGCGCGCTCCAATAGGGTGCCGACAGGCCGTCGCAATGGGTGATGGCGAGCGCCTCCCAGCCGCGCGAGGCCGGTAGCGAGACCATCGTTCCGATGGCGCAGGCGATGAGGAACCCGCGCAGCATCGGCCAGCCCGCCGGATCGCGCCAATAGGCCCAGGCGTAAAGTCCGCCCAGCAGCAGGAAATAGGGCAGCGCCTCGAGCGAGATCGAGAGGTAAAAGGCCATGACCAGCCCGGCGAGCAGCCCTTTGACGGAACTGCGCGTGCCCAGCGACAGCGCGAGCAGCGCCGTCGCCGCGACCACCTGCCAGCCATGATGATCGATCCTGAGCGGCGAGAACTGCCGGATCAGGAAGATCATCGACACCGGCATCAGCAGGCCGAGCCAGCACAAGGCATCGCCGCCGAGCCGGCGCAGGACGCGGGCCAGGACGGCAAGGAATATCCCGTAGAGCAGCAGCGGCCACATGATCAGCGCGACATGTTCGGCCACGGGCGGTTTCAGGAACAGCCCGAACAGCCAGATGAACGCCGCGATCGGTATATCGAGCATCCGCCACCAGTGCATCTCCCCCCCGAACGGCGGGTTGATGCGGTGCTGGCTGACATCGAACCAGCTCTGCCCCGCCATCCAGTCGCGCACCTCGACCAGCCTAAGCGCGTCGTCCGGATCGGCGAAATCGAGCGCGCGAAAACCGTTGTTCTGGAACAGCAGGAAGAAGCCGGTCAGCGCCAGCATCGACAGCAGGATGGCGCCAAAATCCCAGCGCCGACGCCGCGCGGGAAGCGGCGTCATGACGCGAAGACGACGTGCCGCCGGAGCAGCCACACCGCCTGGAAGCTGACGCCGATCGCGATCAGTTTGGCCAGCCGCGGATCGATGCCGAGCCGCTGGGAGCCGCCGACGATCAGCGCGGTGAGGCCAAGGCCGAGCAGGGCGGAGAGCAGAAACAGCACGCGCTGCTTATGCTGCCCGTTCGGCCCATTTGCGCGCGCCTCGGTAAACACCGCGCGGCTGGAGAGCGTCCAGTGGACGAGAATGCCGGTGCTGTACCCGATCACCGAGGCGGCGGTGGGCGGAACATGCGCGCCGATCAAGAGCAGGAACAGCCCCATGTCGACGGCGAGCGCAACGGCGCTGGCCATGACATAGCGCAGATACACCACGCGAAAGCCGAAGCGGATGCCGGCATGGGCAAGGCGCATGATCATCGGCATGGTCGGTTCGTCCGGTCAGGCGGCGCGGTCGACCGCACCGGCTTCGGCGGCGATGCGACGCGGCACGTCGCGTTCGGAGGCCAGCGCGGCGCTGCGATCGGCGGCGATGCGGGCCCGTTCGCCCTCATTGCCCGCCTCGTGATATTCGGCGTCCTCATTGACCTGCCAGATGTCGTAGACGCGTTCGCCCGCCGCGATATTCTCGACCGTCAGCATCGCGGTCATCATGGCGTGGTCCTGATTGTTGTAGCGGTGCATGCCGTTGCGGCCGACCATGTGCAGCGTGGGGAAGCGCGCCTCCAGTTCGCCGCGCATGGCAGCCACATTCTCGGCATAGCTGTCATCATAGACCGGATAGGCCTTTTCCTGCCGCACAACCGCGCCGCCGACCACGTCTTCGGGCTTGCACAGGCCCAAAATCGCCATTTCCTTTTTGGCGAGTTCGACGAGGTCTTCATCTGAAGAGGACCACAGGCCGTCATTCTCGAAGCAGAAATATTCCAGGCCGACGCAGGCGATATTTTCGTCCGGCACCATTTCGGGCGACCAGCTGCGGAAATTCTGCACGCGGCCGACCTGCACCTTGCTGTCGTGGATATAGATCCAGTTGTCGGGGAACAGATCGTCCGATTTGATCATCAGCGCCACGGTGAGAAAATCGCGATATTTCAGCTCTGCGGCGTTGAGGCTGGTCGCGGGCAGCGGATGGATGCGCGCGGCCAGCTCGCGCATCGGCGCGGAGCTGATAACATGTTTGGCCGATATGACCGCTTCGCCGCCATCCGCGGTGGTCGCGGTGACGCGCCAATTGCCGTCCGCATCCTGTGCGAGCTGTTTGAGCGCATGGCCCATGCGGACTTCATTGCCTTTGGAGACCACGAAATCGCGCGCGGCGTCCCACATCATGCCGGGGCCGAGGCGCGGATAGCGAAAGGTTTCGAGCAGCGTCTTGGCCTGCGCGCCGCTGCCGTCGTTGATCTTGTTGAGACCGAGCGAGCGCTTGAGGCCGTCGATCACCGCCGCGCCCAGGCTCAGCCCCTTGATCCGCTGCGCCGCCCAGTCGGCCGACATCTCGTCGCACGGCATGCCCCACACCTTTTCGGTGTAGGTCTTGAAGAAGATCGAATAGAGCTTGTGGCCGAACTGGTTGACCACCCAGTCCTCGAAGCTGCGCACCGTCTTGTTGGGCAGCAGCTTCCAGCGCGCGTAGCTGGCCATGCACAAGGTGGAGCGCCAGATGCCCAGATTCCACAGCGCCTCGAACGCGCGCAGCGGATAGCTGTAGAACTTGCCCTCGTAATAGATGCGGCTCATGCGCGGGCGCTGGATGAAATCGTCCGGCAGGATCTCGTTCCAGAGGTCGACGACCTCCCTGGACTTCGAGAAGAATCGATGGCCGCCGATGTCGAAGCGATAGCCGTCGACCTCGACGGTGCGGCTGATGCCGCCGACATATTTTGTGTCCTTTTCGATGACGGTGACGCTGTAGCCTTTTTTGCTCAGCAGATAGGCGGCGGTCAGCCCGGCCGGCCCCGCGCCGATGATCGCGACGTCGACCGGCCCGGTCCGCGTGAGTTCGTCCTGCACTGACATCTGGTCTCTTCCCCTGCGGTGTCTCGTGACACGCAAGGAAGTGACGGAAATCCTCTAACGGATGGTTAACGAGGCGTTATTGGGGGGCTGCCCCATCTCCCCATAATCCATAGCCCTGAGCCTGTCGAAGGGCGCTTCACGGACGAGGACTAGCTCTCAAACGAGAGCCGTCCTTCGACAGGCTCAGGACTTACGGCTTGGGGGCGGGGATAGGCGCTAGTGCCGGAAATGGCGCATGCCCGTAAATACCATCGCCAGCCCGGCTTCATCCGCCGCCGCGATCACCTCGTCGTCGCGGATCGAGCCGCCCGGCTGGATCACCGCCGTTGCGCCCGCTTCGACCGCGGCCAGCAGTCCATCGGCGAAAGGGAAAAAGGCGTCGGAGGCGACTGCCGATCCGGAAGTGCGCGGTTCGCTCCAGCCATAGGTTTCCGCCGCCTCGCGCGCCTTGACCGCGGCGATGCGCGCGCTGTCGCGGCGGTTCATCTGGCCCGCACCGATCCCGGCGGTCGCGCCGTCCTTGACGTAGACGATCGCATTGGACTTGGTGTGCTTGGCCACGGTCCAGGCGAACAGGCAGTCGGCAAGCTCCTGCTTGCTGGGCGCGCGTTTGGTCACCGTGGTGAGGTCGGCCTCGCCGATCCGGCCATTGTCGCGCGACTGCACCAGCATGCCGCCGGTGATGCTCTTCATCATCAGGCCCGGGCGAGCGGCATCGGGCAGATCGCCGGTGATGAGCAGGCGCAGGTTCTTCTTCTTCGCGAACACCGCCTTGGCCGCGTCGTCGGCATCGGGCGCGGCCACGACTTCGGTGAAGATTTCGGTGATCGCCTCGGCGGTCTGGCCGTCGAGCGGGCGGTTGACCGCGACGATGCCGCCGAACGCCGAGACGCTGTCGCATTCCAGCGCGGCGCGATAGGCGTCGATCAGGCTGTCCGCGCTGGCCACGCCGCAGGGGTTGGCGTGCTTGACGATCACCACCGTGGGCGGGCCGCCCGCGAATTCGCCGACCAGCTCCAGCGCGGCGTCGGCATCGTTCAAATTGTTATAGCTCAGCGCCTTGCCCTGAACCTGCGTCGCCTGCGCCACGCCGCGCGCAGAGACGGCGGCGGGAATGTAGAGCGCGGCGTGCTGGTGCGGGTTTTCGCCGTAGCGCAGTTCGTCTGCTTTCCTGCCGCCAGTCAGCAGGCTGGACGGCAGCCGCTCGCCCTGATCGGCAAAGGCGAACCAGCCCGCGATCATGGCGTCATAGGCGGCGGTGGCGGCGAATGTCTTGGCCGCCTGGCTTTTACGAAATTCCGGGCTGACCGCGCCGTCATGCTCTTCCAGTTCGGCGAGCAGCGCGTCGTAATCGGCCGGATCGGTGACCACCGTTACATAGGCGTGGTTCTTGGCGGAGGAGCGCAGCATGCTGGGTCCGCCGATGTCGATATTCTCGATCGTCTCGTCGCGGCCCGCGCCTTTCGCCAGCGTCTCGGCGAACGGATAGAGATTGACCACGACCAGGTCGATCGGACAGATATTATGCGCCTTCAACGCGGCCTGATGTTCGGGATCATCGCGCACGGCGAGCAGCGCGCCGTGGACCTTGGGGTGCAGCGTCTTGACGCGCCCGTCCATCATCTCGGGAAAGTCGGTGAGTTCGGAGATATCGCGCACCTCCAGCCCCTGCGCGCGCAGCGCCTTGGCGGTGCCGCCGGTCGACACCAGCTCGACGCCGCGCGCCGCCAGCGCCCGGCCCAGTTCGGCGAGACCCTCCTTGTCCGAAACCGAGAGCAGCGCGCGTTTGATCGCAACCGTTTTCATTCTCTTATCCCATATGTTTCAGGAGCCAGCCGGTCGAGCTTCCCCCGGCTTCGGCCTCCCCGGCCACCACCAGCTGCACCGTCGGATGCGGCTTGCCATGGGCATCGACCCACAGGCTGTCCTCGACGGTCAGGCCGCCGCCGGTCAGCCGGAACTGCCACATCCCGCCGCCCGGCAAGCGCAGCACCGCGCCGTTCTCGGTCGCCTGCGCCTCGATCCCGTCGCCAAGATGAAAGCGCAGCACGAACGGCGTCGATCCGGTTCGTTTCTTGCGCGGTCCGGCGGGCAGCAGCATGTCCTCGCCGCGCAGCTCCATCCCGTCGCCGCGCAGCATCAGCAGGCGGCGGTGGACGAAGCCGAAAGCGCGCTGATAGCCGTCATGGCTCGCCTCGATCCGCGTGGCGTTTTCCACCTCGCGCCGGTCGAGCTCGACTTCCTCGACCCCGCGGCCGAGCTTGCCGCCGGGCAGGATCGAGGTGCTGTTGCTGTCGGCCAGGCACAGCGTGGAGTGCGCCGCGGTCGAGCGCAGGCCGGTCGACAGGCCCAGCGGCACATGCTTGCCGATCAGCGCGGCCCCGCCGCAATTGATGATGATCCGGTCGGCCGCATGGCTGAATTCGAACGCCAGCGTGGACGCGCAGCCGACCGCACTTTCGCGCGCCAGCGGCGGCGGCGCGGCGTCGAGCAACAGCACCGACTTGCTCGCCGAAACGCGCTGATAGCCCCAGTCGCGCGCTTGGCGCGCGGGCCGGGCGCGCACGCCGCTGGCCTTGACCAAGGCCTGTAGTTCGTCGGGCGGAAACACGCCGGCGCCCTGCCACGCCCCGAGGCCGCCATCGCCATGCGCCAGGCCGGTGAGCGCGGGCACCGCGCGTTCGAGCGCCTGGTCGATGAACGCGGGGACCATCTCCTTGCGCTTGTGATAGGCGTCGCGAAGGATCGAAAGCATGTGGATGGCCTCGGCCAGCGCCAGGGGCGAGCGCGAGACGATGCCGCCATCGGGGAAGATCGCGCTGGCGATGGCCTTTTCCAGCCCCGCCTCGCCGACCACCTTGCGCGCCTTGCCGTCGGGGATCAGCAGCGCGGCGGCGACCAGCCCGGCCCAGGCGACCAGCCGGTGCCGTCCCTCCGGCGCGCGCTGGGCGGCGCGGTCGAGATGGCGGGCGCCCCGCGCCACCGCATTGAGCACCCGGCTGCGATAGATGAGATCGCCGCTCGACAGGATAAAGGGCGCATAAGACGCCCAGTTGACGAAGCGCCACGCGCAATTGTCGGCGCGCCAGGCCGGTTCGGTGACCTTCATCCCGTTCACATCGAGCCACTCGTTCATCAGCCGCTCGGCGATTTCGGTCCCTTGCGCGCGCGTCGTCACCGCGGCGAGATCGCGCAGCCAGGCGAAGCGGTGGATGTAGTTCTGGAAGTCGGAGGGCAACCGGTCGCGCTCTTGCTCGACATCATCGAACGGTAATTGCAGCCCGCGATAAAGAAATCGACCCATGCGCAGCGCGTCGCCGCGCGACCGGTCGCCGGGCATCGGATCGTCGGGTACGGCGTAAAGGCGCGGCGGCAATTTGCCGGTCAGCCGCATCTTGTGCAGCGGCGTGCGCCAGGTGAGCTTGTAGAACAGTTCGGCCAGCTGCTCGGTGAGCGAGGCGGCGGGGCCGGATTCCCGCACCATCAGCGCGCGGCCTTCCTCCATGGGAGCCTCGCGCTCGTTCTCGGTCATTGGCCCCTCAGACCGGCGATGTTGGCGGCATATCTTTCCGGCCCGCCGCGAAATGTGGCGGTGCCCGCGACGAGCACGTCCGCGCCCGCGGCAATCGCGCGCGGCGCCGTTGCGGTGTCGATCCCGCCATCCACCTCCAGCCGGATATCGCGGCCCGACGCGTCGATGCGGCGGCGGATGTCGGCGATCTTGTCCAGCTGCGTTTCGATGAAACTCTGCCCGCCGAAACCCGGATTGACGCTCATCACCAGCACCAGATCGATGTCACCGAGCAGATAATCGAGCGCCGACAGCGGCGTGGCCGGGTTGAGCACGACCCCGGCCTTCTTGCCCAGCGCCTTGATCGACTGGACGGTGCGGTGCGGATGCGCGCCGGCTTCCGGATGGAAGGAGATGATGTCCGCGCCCGCTTCGGCAAAGGCCTCAAGATACTGGTCGACCGGTGATATCATCAGATGGACGTCGAACGGCTTGGCCGTGTGTGGGCGCAGCGCCTTGACCACGGCGGGTCCGATCGTGATGTTGGGCACGAAATGGCCGTCCATCACGTCGACATGGATCCAGTCCGCGTCCGCCTCATCGATCGCACGGATTTCCTCGCCGAGTTTCGCGAAATCGGCGGACAGGATCGAGGGGGCGATGCGGACGGCAGGGTGCGCCATCGCGATCCCCTAGCGGCGCGCGTGTGACATCGCAACGGCTGCGGGGCGGCTGTCTGTGGATAAGGCGTGCATAGGGAGTGGAGAGTAACGCCTGCGCGCATATTTTTCGTCATTGCGAGGAGCATAGCGACGAAGCAATCCAGGGCCATTGCAGCGCTGTAGCCACCCTGGATTGCCGCGTCGCCTGCGGCTCCTCGCAATGACGGCCGTTTATTCCGCCCGCTGAAACCGCGCGACGAAAAAGCCGTCCAGCCCGCCTTGCTCGGCAAGCATCGACGGAACGGTTCGCAAATATCCGCCCGTCGTCGGCGCGATGCTTTGCGGCAGCTCTTCGGCCATGATCGGCGCGACGGCGAAATCGCCATGGCGCGCGAGGAAGGCGGCGGCCTGCGCCTCGCCCTCTTCGGGTTCGAGCGCGCACACCGCATAGACCAGCGTTCCGCCCGGCGCGACGGCCTGCGCCGCGCGGTCCAGCAGTGCGGACTGCAGTTCGGCGCGTTCGGCGATGTCGCGCTCGCCGATGCGGTGGAGCACATCGGGATGGCGGCGGAAGATGCCGGTCGCCGAACAGGGCGCGTCGAGCAGCACCGCGTCGAACGGCTGCGGCGCGTCCCAGCGCAGCGCATCGGCGGTGACGGTTTCGGCGCAGAGGCCGGTGCGGGCGAGATTCTCGTCCAGTCGACCGAGCCGCTTGGCCGACTGGTCGAGCGCGGTGACCGCCCAACCCGCAGAGGCGAGCTGCATCGTCTTGCCGCCGGGCGCGGCGCACAGATCGAGCACGCGGCGGCCATTGCCCTCGCCGAGCAACCGCGCGGGGAGCGAGGCGGCGATGTCCTGCACCCACCAGGCGCCCTCGTCGAAGCCGGGCAACGCGGTCAGCTCGCCGCCGCGCGGGAGGCGGACATGGTGCGGCGCGAGCGACACGCCGCCGAGTGTTTCAGCCGTGGCCACAGCGTCTTCCCCAGGCTTCAAGGTGAGATCGAGCGGCGGCGGCGCGGCAATCGCGCGCGAAGCCGCTGCGACGAAATCCGGCCCCCAGCTTGCCATCCATCGGGCCCGGGTCTCCTGGGGAAGACGCGGGATGTCTGGCAGCTCAGCCTGTCCACGCATCAATGTGCCGAACACGCCGTGGACCAGCCGCCGCGGCCCTCCGGCAACCAGCGGCAGCGCGGTGGCGATGGCGGCGTGCTGCGGCGTGCCCAGCACCCATGCCTGGGTCAGCGCGATCCGCAGCACGCTGCGCGCCTTGGCGTCGTCCGGTAATGGGCGCTTGGTGGCGCTGTCGATCATGGCATCCAGATCGGGCAGACGGCGCAGCGTTTCGGATGCGATCGCCAGCGCCAGCGCGCGGTCGTCGCCGCGCCCAATGCCCTTGACCGCACCGTTCATCGCGTGATCGAGCGATTCCCCTCGGCGCAGCACGGCGTCGATCAGACGCAAAGCGGCGCGCCGGGCCGGAAGCCCTTCGACGGGCGTCGTGGAGGTCAGCGGTCGTGACCGACAGGATCGAGGGGGCTGCGGGCGGGCCTCAGCGGCTTGAGCTGGTTCATTTCATCCTCATCGCATCCGTGCTTGATCGAAGCGTCCGGCATAGCCAGATATGGGGGCCAGACATGGGGCCAGATAGATGAAATAAGCGCGTTCGTTCAACTGAAAGCCAGACCCATGGCGAAAGGCAATCCGATGGCCCGGCCCCAAGCCAGACGGCGCCCGCCGCATCTCGACCCGGTCGACCCGCTGCCGCCCAGCCCGCCGGTGCCCGATCCCGAACCGATCAGCGAGGAGCGCCGGGCCGAGCTGGGCCGGAGCCCCGTGCGCTATGGCGACTGGGAGCATGAAGGCATCTGCTGGGACTTTTGACGCGCCACGTCATGCGCAGCGTGACGAAGCGTAAACCCCGGACTTGATCCGGGGTCCAGACTCCGGAGCGCCACGTCATGCGCAGCGTGACGAAGCGTAAACCCCGGACTTGTCCGGGATTCAGGGCGAGATGGCACTGCCGCTGGTCTCTGGATCCCGGGCCAAGCCCGGGATGACGAGATTTGGCGGAGTTGGTCGCCGCTCAGTCTTCCGCTACCATGTCCTTCGCCGTCCACCCATCCAGAAAATCGATCAGCCCGCGTTCGTAGCGCGTCCAATATTTGGTTTTGCGCGGCAGTTCGAGCGTTTTGCGCCATTCCGCCTGACCGTTCTTAGTCAGCGCCACCACGGCGGGGTGGACATAGCTGTTGCGCGCGATGGTGGGCGTGTTGCCGAGGTCTTTCGACACCTCGGCCATGACCGCCTTGAGCGTCAGTTTCCCGTCGCCGTCCGCCAGCAGTTCGAACGCGTGCACCGAGGCGGACCAGGTGCGAAAATGCTTCGCCGAGAACGCCTCGCCCATGGTGTCGTGAATATAGCCGTTGACGTCGCTGGAGAGCACCGGATGCGCTGCGCCGTCGTCGTCCAGATATTGAAACAGATGCTGGCCGGGCAGATCGTCCATCTTCTTGATGATCGCCAGAAGGGCCCGGTCGGTCACTGCCACCTCGCGCTGCTTGTTCGATTTCGCCTTGAACTGCAGCGTCACCGTCTTGCCGGTGCGGCTGGCATGGCGGCGGCGCAATGTGGTGGCGCCGAAGCTCTTGTTGCGCGTCGCATATTGTTCGTTGCCGACGCGGATCGCGGTGATGTCGAGCAGCCGCACCATCGCCGCCACCACCCGGTCGTGGTCGAGCTTGCGACCGGTCAGATCCTCGTCCAGCCGCGCGCGCAGCAGCGGAAGCTTGTGCCCGAAGGCGCGGCACGCCTCGAACTTCTCGCCCTCCTTGCGCGCGCGGAAATCGGGATGATAGCGATACTGCTTGCGGCCTTTTTCGTCATAGCCCGTCGCCAGGATATGGCCGTTCGGGGCGGGGCTGAACCAAGCGTCGCGATAGGCCGGGGGAAAGGCGATGGCCCCCAACCGCTCGATCTCGTCCCGGTCCGCGATACGCCCGCCTTCAGGATCGAAATAGCACCAGCCCTTGCCCTGCTTCTGGCGGATGATGCCGGGAAGGTCGTCGTCGACATAAATTAAGGCTTCGCCCACCTGCGCTCTCCGCTAACCGCGCCCTGACCGGCGTGGTGAGGAAACCGCCTTGCCGATGATGCGTTCCCCGAGCCGACATCGCTGAAAACAGCGACTTGCCTGCAGCGATCCGAAAGCTGATTTTTGTTAGTTAAACGCGGGGCCAAATGAACGTCTTGAACGTAATCCGTGGAGAGAATTGATTTCAGCAATGCCACATCGGAGCACGCCAGGCCAATGAGCCGAAGCAGTCCAGAAATCGGCAGCGATGCCGGCGATCTTCCCCATGCCGTGGATTCGGATGGTGACGAGAATCTTGCCGCGCGCCTGCGCGCCGTAACAAAGCAGTTGAAGCAGCGCACCGCGGAACGCGATGATTTGCGCGCCGCACTGGCTTTGCGCCAGTCCGAACTCGATGCGCTTTACGATCATGCGCCGATCGGTTTGGCGACGTTCGATCGTGAAGGTCGCTTCAAGCGGATCAACGCGCGACTGGCCGAAATAAACGGCGTGCCGGCCGCGGAGCATCTCGGCCGCACCGTGGCCGAGATTACCGCGGAGATGGCGCAGACGGTCGAGGCATCGCTGCGGCGGGTGCTGGAGACCGGCGTGCCGATCCGGCACGACCGGGTGATGGGATTCATCAACGAGCGCAGCGACAGCGCGCGCGTGTTCGATATCGATTGGTATCCGGTTCTGCGCGACGGCGAGGTCGACGGGGTCAGCGTGATCGTCGAGGATGCGACCGAGGCTGAGCGGGGCGAGCTGTTCGCCCGGCATATGGTGCGCGAATTGCAGCACCGCGTGAAGAATTCGCTCGCCAATGTCATGGCGCTGGTCGAGCAGGCACTGCGTTCGAATCGTTCGAAGGACGATGCGTTGCAGGTGCTGAAAGAACGGCTGACCGCGCTGGCGCAAATTCACGGCAAGCTGACCGAGCGCAACTGGGAATCGATCGGCCTGGAACTGCTGGTGGAGCAGGAGTTCGGCAGCGGCGACTTGCCGGGCCGGATCGATATCGAGGGGCCGGATATCGAATTCGGTCCGCAATCCTCGCTCGCCATGTCGATGGCGCTTCACGAAATGGCTGCCAATGCGCGGCGTTATGGCGGATTGTCCTGCCCGGTCGGGCATCTGGCGGTCCACTGGCGCATCGTCGGCGAAGAGCCGAACCGCCAGCTGTTCCTGCGCTGGCGCGAAACCGGTTGCGACGGCACCGACGAGCGCGGCGAGCCCGGCTTCGGTTCGCGTTTGATCGCCACCAGCGTGCGCAACGCGCTACGCGGAGAGTTGGCCGAACATTGGCTCGATGGCGGATTGTGCATCGAAATGCGGCTGCCGTTGAGCTCGGTCGGTCCGCCCGATCGGAAATTTTCCGCCGGAATGGCCGGTCCGCTCAGTCAAGCTTCTTGATGAGGTCGAGAAAATCGTCCGGAACGCCTTCATCGATGGTCGACTGATAAGCATTGCGCAGCGCCTGCGCGATCGGATCGGAGTCTTTCCCCTGCGCGGAGCCGTGTCCCGGCCGCGGATTTTCCGCTTTGCCCACCGGCCGATCCTTGTTGTTGCGATCCGTCATTCAGGGTCGTGCGTCTAGCATGGAGTAGTGGCCAGTCAAATCTTTCCCTCCACGGAAATTGAGGTCTCGGAAACCGCTGGGCGTTTGCCAATCGGCGGCATCGCCGCTACCTTGTTCCCGTGGACCGAAACCAATCGACCGCGAAAAGGTTTCATGGCGGGGCGGAACGACCGGTGGCGGCGGACGGCTTTGCCAGCGACAATGAACAACACGGATTTCAGGGAACTCATGAACGAAAAAACCTTGGGCGAAAAACTGGCGCCCCATCTCCCCTATGTGCGCCGCTATGCACGGGCGTTGACCGGCAGCCAGCAATCGGGCGACACGATCGTCCGGGCGACGTTGCAATCGATCGTCGATGCGCCGGACCAGTTTCCGAGCGATCTCGAACCGCGCATCGCGCTGTACAAGACGTTCGAGACGTTCTGGCGCGCCAGCGAGGAAGCAGGGCCGCAGGGGTCCGACCCGGCCGAGGGCGATGACCTGATCGTGCAGAAGCGGCTGGCCGACCTGACGCCGAAATCGCGCCGCGCGCTGCTGCTCACTACGATGGAGGGCTTCAGCGAAACCGAGGCCGCCACCTTGCTCGGCGAGAATGTCGACAAGGTGCGTTTGCTGGTGCGCGAGGCGACCGACGAGATCGACCGGCAGACCCATGCGCGCGTGCTGATCATCGAGGACGAGCCGATCATCGCGATGGATATCGAGACGATCGTCACCGAGTCCGGCCACGAGGTCGCCGCGATCGCGGCGACCCGCGACGAAGCCGTCGCCGCGGCCAGGGAGCACGCTCCCACGCTCGTGCTCGCCGACATCCAACTGGCCGACAACAGCTCGGGCATCGATGCGGTCAAGGACATCCTGTCCGATCATCAGGTCCCGGTGATTTTCATCACCGCCTTTCCCGAGCGGTTGCTTACCGGAGAGAAGCCCGAACCGGCTTTTCTGATCACCAAACCGTTCCAGCGCGACACGGTGAAGACCGCGATCGCTCAGGCGCTGTTCTTCGACGGGATGAACGTTCCCGCCTGATCGCACGGGCCGACGCATCTTGTGGACAGGGGCGATCCGCTTATCTAGGCGGAGCGGGAAAGAGGGATTTGCCATGAATGACGAGAACAGCAGCGAAGACATCGATCTCGATCAGGATCGCGCCCGGGCCGGCTCCACGCCGCATATCGGCCGCTATGTCCTGGCGATTTCGACGGTGATCGCCATCATCGCGCTCAGCATCGTGTGGATTTCGAGGTCCAACTGAGGAGGGTTCGGCCAGCCTCTGGGCGGGCCCGGTATATTGGGTTGAAAGCGAGTTGATGGCCGCCAAAGAGGCACATGAGGTTCTGACCGACGACCAGTTTCGCGAGCATCTGACCGAGGTGCTCCCGCAACTGCGCGCCTTTTCGCGCTCCTTGACCAGCGGCCAGCCCGAATTCGCGGATGATCTTGTTCAGGACGCGCTACTAAGAGCCTGGACCGCCCGCGCGAGCTTTCGCGCCGGCACCAATTTCCGCGCCTGGATCTTCGTGATCCTGCGCAACCTGTTCCTCTCCGAAATGCGCCGCTCCAAGTTCAAGGGCGAATGGAACGAGATCGCGGCGGAAAAGCTGCTGGTGAGCCCGGTCCATCAGGAGCGTCATATCGAACTGGCCGACATGCAGCGCGCGCTGTCCAAACTGCCGGTGGGCCAGCGCGAATCGCTGATCCTGGTCGGCGCGGGCGGGTTTTCCTACAAGGACGCGGCCGAGATCACCGGCGTGGCGGTGGGTACGGTCAAGAGCCGGGTCGCCCGCGCACGCACGGCGCTGGAAGAGATCATGGCCGGCAACGATCCGCTGCCCGACGCCAAGACCGGTGAAAGCCAGCCCTTCCACGAACTGATGGAGCGGCTCGACACCATCGCCGAGGGCCGCGGCGACGCATAATCGCGTCCTATTCCGGCAACTTTAAAAAATCCCGTAAGTCCTGAGCTTGTCGAAGGACGTTTCTCGATAACAGCGCTCTTCTCACATCCGAAAGCCGCCCTTCGACAGGCTCAGGGCTACGGTAATAAAATGGCGATTATGTACCTTGCAAACCCGTTTCATTTTTCATCACCCCAGCGAAAGCTGGGGTCTCGGGCGGGATCGTCATGAGGCCTGAGATGCCAGCTTTCCGGGTCCCAACAAAGTAGTACTTTGTTGGGTGCCCTTTCGCCGGCATGACGAACAAAGAAAGGCGCAGCTATGCTGTTTCTGAATTTCCATCCGACCGGGTTAGCAAAGCACATAATCGCCTCCGGAAAGGCACGAGGCCAAAGCAGCTGAGAAGCAGATCAAAGGTTGGGGACGGCCCAAAGAAAGAAGCGCTGATCGCGGGTGATTGGGAAACCATTTCCCGGCTGGCCAAGGCAAGGTCAGCGCCAAACCGACAAACGCCCTTCGACAGGCTCAGGACTACGGATTTAGAGTGACCATTGCATCAAATCCGTAAGTCAGGACTACGGAATTTGGGGCATGGGTGGTTCAAACGAAATTCGCCGCCACCCCGTCCGGCACCCGCACGATCCGGCCGCGCGCGCGGTCGATGATCGCCCATGTGGTCTTGGCGGAGACCATGACCTTGCCTGCATCGTTCAGAAAATCGACGCGCCGGTCGAACCGCGCGCCGCGGGGTGTGCCGTCGACCCAGGTGCGGCCGGTCACGCGTTCGCCCACCATGATATTGCCGCGATAATCGATCTCGTGGCGGGTGATGACCCAGATATAGGCCGCGACATGATCCGCATCCGCCACCGCGCGCCAGTGCGATGTCGACATGTCCTGAATCCACGTCACCCACACCGCGTTGTTGACATGACCAAGTTCGTCGATGTGCTCGGGCAGCGCGGTCCAGACTTTTTCGAACGGCGCGCTCACGCAGGTTCTTCCGTGCCCATCTGCCACAGGATGAAGGCATATTCCTCGGCGGTTTCCTTGAGGCTCTCCCAGCGGCCCGATTTGCCGCCATGGCCCGCGCCCATATTGGTCTTGAGCAGCAGGATATTGTCGTCGGTCTTGCGGGCCCGCAGCCGGGCGACCCATTTGGCCGGTTCCCAATAGGTCACGCGCGGATCGTTGAGCCCGGCGGTCACCAGCATCGGCGGATAATCCTGCGCGCGCACATTGTCATAGGGGCTGTAGCTGCGGATGAGATCGAACGCGGCCTTGTCGGCGGCTGGATTGCCCCATTCCGGCCACTCGCCCGGCGTCAGCGGCAGCGAGGCGTCGAGCATGGTCGAGAGCACATCGACAAACGGTACATGCGCCACCACCGCGCCGAACAGCTCCGGCGCCATGTTGATCACCGCGCCCATCAGCTTGCCGCCCGCCGATCCGCCGCTGATCGAGATGCGGCCCTTGGCGGTATAGCCCTGATCGATCAGCCCGTGAGCGCAATCGATGAAGTCTTGGAACGCGTTCATCCGGTGCTCGCGCTTGCCGGTCAGATACCAGTTCCGACCCAGATCGTCGCCGCCGCGAATATGGGCGATGGCAAAGGCGAAGCCGCGATCGACCAGGCTGAGGCGCGTGGTCGAAAAGCCCGGCGGGATCGCCATGCCATAGGCGCCGTAGCCGTAGAGATGCAGCGGACCGGGCGCTCCGTCTTTTCCTGGCTGGCGGTCCTTGCGATAGACGATCGAGACCGGCACCTCCACGCCGTCGCGCGCTGTGATCATCAGCCGCTCGGTGACGTAGAGCGAGGCGTCGTAGCCGCTCGGGATTTCCTGCACTTTCAGCGTTTCGAGGCTGCGGCCCCCCACGTCATAATCATAGACCGTGCTGGGCGTGACCATCGAATTATAGCCGATGCGCAGCACGCTCTGGTCGAATTCGGGATTGTTGCCGAGGCCCGCGACATAGGCCGCTTCCGGAAACGCCACCGGCTCGATCCGCGCGGGATCGTCATAATAGCGGACCTCGATCTGATCGAGCCCGGCGCGGCGGCCCTCGACCACGTAGAAATCGCGATAGGCCTCCATGCCGGTGATATAATAATCGTCCGATCCCGCGATCAGCGTGGTCCAGGTGGCCGGATCGTCCAGCGGCGCGGTGGCGAGCCGGAAATTGACGTGATCGTCGTTGGTCAGGACGTAGAGCAGCCCTTCGCGTTCCTCGACATCATATTCGACGCCGGCCTTGCGCGGGCGGATGAGGATTTGCCGTCCGGCCGGATCATCCGCCGGGATGAGCCGGACCTCGCTGGTCTCGTGATCGCCCGCCGCGATCACGAGGAAACGTCGCGAGCCGGTTTCGCCCACGGACACGCGGAAACCCTCGTCCGCCTCGTGATACAGCTCGATATCGTGCTTGGGATCGTCGCCGAGCCGGTGCAGCCGGGCGTTGTCGGTGCGCCATTGTTCGTTGGCGAGGCAGTAGAGGAAGCCCGATCCGTCGGCGGTCCAGACGAGATCGGACAGCGTGCCGGGGATTTCGTCCGGCAAATCCTCGCCCGTCGCCAGATCGCGCACCCGCGCCGTGAACCGCTCCGATCCGTTCTCGTCGACCGCATAGGCGAGCAGCTTGCCGTCCGGGCTGACCGAGGCCGCGCCGAGGTTGAAATAGTCCTTGCCCGCCGCCATCGCCGGCTCGTCGATCATCAGCTGCGCCTCGCCGCCATCGACGTGGCGCCGCCAATGCTTGCGATACTCCGCGCCTTCCTCGAAACTCACCCAATAGAGCCAGTCGCCGTCCTTTTGCGGCACGCTCTCGTCGGCTTCCTTGATCCGCCCGCGCATCTCCTTGAACAGCGCGTCGGTGAGCGCCCGCTGCGGCGCCATATGCGCCTCGAACCAGGCATTCTCCTGATTGAGATAGTCGAGGATTTCCGGGTCATCGACGATGGGATAGCTGGCATCGCGCAGCCAGGCATATTCGTCCTGACTGCTGATGCCGTGATGTTCGGTGGTGACTGGGCGCGGCTCGGCGCGCGGCGGGATGTTCCGTGTTTTCATGTCGGCCGATGTGCGTGGGAGACAGGGTGGATGCAAGGGTTACAAGCCTTGGGAAATCGCGCCCGATCCCCTATATTACCTCCAAATTCCAATCCACCGAAAGGCCGCCGCCATGCTCATGCAGACCCACGAAAACCGCCTCGCAGCGCTGCGCGAGGAACTCGGACGGCGCGGACTGACCGGGTTCGTCGTGCCGATCGCCGACGAGCATTTGAGCGAATATGTCGGCGAATATGCGCAAAGGCTGCGCTGGCTGACCGGATTCGCGGGCTCGGCGGGCAGCGCGGTCGTGCTCAGGAACAAGGCCGCGATCTTCGTCGACGGACGCTACACCGTGCAGGTGCGCGATCAGGTCGACGAGAAACTGTTCGCCTATATCCCGCTCGCCGACATGAGCATGACCGACTGGATCCGCGCCAACGCATCGGAAGGCGACCGTATCGGTTACGACGCCTGGCTGCACACCCGCGCCTGGGTGAAGGAAGCCGAAGCCGCCGCCGCGCGCAAGGGCGCCGAGATGGTGCCGGTCGACGGCAATGCCATCGACAGCGTGTGGTCCGACCAGCCGGAAAAACCCGATGCCAAGCTCGATGTCCAGCCGCTGGAATATGCCGGCAAATCGCATGCCGACAAGCGCGCCGAGATCGCGCAATGGCTGAACGACGAGGGCTATGACGCCACCGTGCTGACCGCGCTCGATTCGGTTGCCTGGACACTGAATATCCGTGGGCACGACATCGCCAACACGCCGGTCGCCATCGCCCATGCGCTGGTGCGGGCCGACGGCACCGCCACTTTGTTCGTGGCCGAGGACAAGCTGACCGCCGCCGTCCGCACCCATCTGGGCAACGAAGTGTCGGTGCGCGGCTATGACGAATATGCCTCCTCGCTCGCCGATCTCGCTGGCAAATCGGTCGCGGTCGATCCCGAACGCGCGCCGGCCGCGATCTTCGAGGCGCTGGACGATGCCGGGGCGAACATCGCCGAACAGCGCGATCCGTCGGTGCTGATGAAGGCGATCAAGAACCGGGCCGAGATCGAGGGTCACCGCGCAGCGCAGGCACGCGACGGCGCCGCGCTGACGCGCTACCTCAAATGGATCAGCGAAACCGCGCCCAAGGGGGGGCTCGACGAGCTGGCCGCCGCCGCCAAGCTGCGCGAGTTCCGGGGCGCGAACGACGAGCTCAAGGACATCAGCTTCCGCACCATCTCCGCCTCCGGCCCGCACGGCGCGCTGCCGCATTACAGCGTGACCGAGGACACCAACCGCAAGCTGGAAGTCGGCGAGCTGTACCTATGTGATTCGGGCGGCCAATATCGCGACGGCACCACCGACGTCACCCGCGTCGCCGCGATCGGCGAGCCCACGGCCGAAATGGTCAAGCGCTACACCCAGGTGCTGAAGGGCCATATCGCGCTCGACGTCGCGGTCTTCCCCAAGGGCACCACCGGCGGCGCGCTCGACGCGCTGGCGCGGCAGTTCCTCTGGGCCGACGGCGTGGATTACGGCCATGGCACCGGCCACGGCGTGGGCGCCTATCTCGCCGTGCACGAAGGCCCGCAACGCATCGCCGCGTTCGGGGGGTTCGCCGAGCCGCTCAAGGCCGGCATGATCTGCTCCAACGAGCCGGGCTATTACAAGGAAGGCGATTTCGGCATCCGCATCGAGAATCTGGTGCTGGTCGAGGAGCGCGCCGTGCCCGGCGCCGAGCGCGAGATGCTGGGCTTCGAGACGTTGACCTTCGCCCCGCTGGAGCGCGAATTGATCGACCCGGCGCTGCTGACGGATGATGAGCAGGCCTGGGTGGATGATTATCACGCCAAGGTGGTGGAGATTGTGGGCTCGCAGCTGAGCGATGCGGATCGAGGCTGGCTCGAAGGACGCTGTGCGCCGTTGGGTTGAGCGCTTCGGGTTCAATCAATCCCAAGTCATCCCGGACTTGATCCGGGATCCAGAGCCCAGCGGCAGTGCCATCTCGCCCTGGATCCCGGGTCAAGCCCGGGATGACGGAAACATCAGGATTGGTCGTCGGCCTTTTCGCCCTCATCCTCCGGCTTCAGCTCTCGCCCCTGCGCCTTGCGCCGCCGCAGATTGACGCGCAGCTGTTCGGCGAGGCGCCGCGCTTTTTCCTCCTGCTGAATCTTGTCCGCCATGGCGCGCACCTTAACAATAACGCCGCCTTCCGCCAAGCCAGCCCTTGACTTTGCGCCCCCGCCGCTCGCATAGGGCCGCGTTCGCGAACAGGGCTGCTGTAGCTCAGTGGTAGAGCACACCCTTGGTAAGGGTGAGGCCGAGAGTTCGATCCTCTCCAGCAGCACCAGCCTACGCCCTTCGGGCTTCGGCTGGCAGGCCAGTCCTAAGCACGGTCGCGCATTCGCGGCCAAGCGTCTGCGTTAAGACATCCTAGCGATCTAACGTTATTGAGCTTAAAGCGCCCACCCATGCGCTTCTTCTCCGACAACGCCGCCCCCGTGCACCCCAAGGTCTGGGAGGCGATGCGCGGTGCCGACAGCCTCGATACCGCCTATGACGGGGACCGCTGGTCGGCGCGGCTTGACGCGGCATTCAGCGCGGTGTTCGGGCGCGAGTGCCGGGCGATGGCGGTCACCACCGGCACCGCCGCCAACGCGCTTGCCTGCGCCGCGATGGCCGAGGGGCATCAGGGCATCCTCTGCCATGAAGAGGCGCATATCGAGATGGACGAGGCGGGGGCACCGGGTTTTTACGCGGGCGGGGCCAAGCTCATGCTGCTGCCGGGCGCTGGCGCCAAGATCGCGCCGGAGACGATCGCCGCGCGGCTCGACGCGATCCGGCCCGACGTGCACCAGGTGCAGGCGGCGGGCATCTCGATCACCAACGCCACCGAATATGGGCTGGTCTATAGCGCCGACGAGGTGGCGGGCATCGCCGCGCTGGCCAAGGCAGGGGGCCTGAAGCTCCACATGGACGGCGCGCGCTTCGCCAACGCGGCGGCGCGCCTCGACGGCGATGCGCGGGCGGTGACCGAGGGCGTCGATCTGCTCAGCTTCGGCTGCGTCAAGAACGGCGGGATGAGCGCCGAGGCGCTGGTCTTCTTCGATACCGATCTCTACGCCGCCACCGATTATCGCCGCAAGCGCGCCGGGCATCTGCTCAGCAAGGGCCGCTATCTCGCCGCGCAAATCCTGGCGATGCTGGAGGACGATCTGTGGCTTGAAAACGCGCGCACCGCCAATGCGGCGGCGGCGATGCTCGGCGCGGCGGCGGGCGGGCGGCTGCTCTACCCGGTCGAGGCGAACGAGATTTTCCTGAAACTGAGCGCTGAGGAAGCGGCGGGTCTGCGGAATCGCGGGTTCGATTTCTACGACTGGGGCCCATTTTCTGAAGAGGGGGGCGCCGCGCGGCTGGTGACGAGCTGGCAGCATGAGGCCGCGGACGTGCAGCCGCTGGCCGATGCGATCGCGGCACTGTGAAAGAGAAAAATTCCGTTCGTCCCGAGCCTGTCGGAGTCGAAGACGGTGCGCAGCACCAACGACTGCCTTCTTCTCCCCCGAAACAGGACAAGGCTTCGACAAGCTCAGCCCGAACGGATTTGGAGGATGAGGGATCGCTCTCCCTCCTCAGCCCTCGCATCCTGTTTCCGTTCCTGATCGTCGCGCTGATCTGGGGCGGCACGTGGATCGTGATCCGCGACCAGATCAGCACCGTGCCGCCGACCTGGTCGGTGTGCTACCGCTTCATCATTGCCTCGATCGGCATGATGGCGCTTGCCAAACTGCGCGGCCAGCCGCTCCTGCTCCCGCGGTCGGGTCATGTCTGGGCGCTGTGTCTGGGGCTCAGCCAGTTCACGATGAACTTCAACTTCGTCTACAATGCCGAGCGCTTCGTCACCTCCGGCCTCGTCGCCACGCTGTTCGCGCTGCTGATGCTGCCCAACGCGCTGCTGGGACGGCTGTTTCTGGGCCGCAGGCTGGAGCCGAGTTTTTTCGTCGGCACCGCCATCGCCATCGTCGGGGTAGCGCTGCTGTTCGTGCAGGAATATCGCGCAATGCCGGCGAGCGGGCTGGACGTGCTCTACGGCGTGCTGCTGACCGTCGGCGGCATCCTTTCGGCGTCTGCCGCCAATGTGCTGCAGGCGGCCAGGCGCGTGCAGCTGCTGCCGCTGCTCACGCTGCTCGCCTGGGCGATGATCTACGGCGTGCTGCTGAACGCAGGCCTCGGGTTCGCCACGGTGGGCATGCCGGTGTTCGATCCGCGGCCATCCTATATGGTCGGCATCCTCTATCTCGGCCTGCTCGGCTCGGTCGTCACCTTTCCGCTCTATTTCGGCATCGTGCGCGCGATCGGTCCGGGCAAGGCGGCCTATAACAGCACCATGGTGCCGGTGGTGGCGATGGGCCTGTCGACCTTGTTCGAGGGCTATCGCTGGTCGCTGCTGGCGGGCGCGGGCGGGGCGATCGCGATGCTGGGTCTGCTGGTGGCGATGCGCGCGCGGACGCCGAAGACGGCGCGGGTGAGCGCCGGGTAAACCCAAATCCTCCCCGGAACGGGGAGGATTTAGTTGAGCAGCGCCCGCAGCCCCGCCTTGTAGTCCGGATATTGCGGCGCCCAGCCCAGCACGCGTCTCGCCTTGCCGTTTGCGACCCGGCGGTTCTCGGCGTAGAAACCGCGCGCCATCGGCGAGAGCCCCGCTTCGTCCATCGTCTGCAGCGGCGGCGGTTCCATACCCAGCAGCCGGCAAGCATATTCGGTCACGGCATTGTGGCTCGCCGGCCGATCGTCGCCGATATTGTAGATACCGGCGGGCGCGTCGAAGCTGGCGATCACGGCGCCGACGATATCGTCCACATGGATACGGCTGAACATCTGGCCCGGCATATCGATACGGTGCGCCTCACCCGCGCGAACCTTGTCGAGCGCCGAGCGGCCGGGGCCGTAAATGCCGGGCAGGCGGAAGACGCGAACCCTTTCGTCCAGCGCCAGCCACGCCGCATCGGCCTCCGCGCGGGCCGCGCGCCTGCCGCCGCCGACGGGGGCGCTTTCGTCGACCCAGGCGCCGCCGGCATCGCCGTAGACGCCGGTGGAGCTGAGATAGCCGATCCATCTGGCGGGGGCGGCGCGCAGCAGTTCATCGTATCGCTCCAGCACCGGATCGCCGCCGTCCCTGCCGGGCGGGACCGAGGAGAGGATGTGCGTCGCCCGCCCCATCGCCTCGCGCACCGAGGTCCCGCCCTCGAAATCCAGATTGCCGCCGCTGCCGGTGGCCTCGATCCGCCAGCCATCGGTGCGCAGGCGCTCGGCGAGGCGCGAGGCGGTGTAACCGAGGCCAAAAACGAGCATATTCATGCGCGCTGGCTACCTCGAATGATTGCGCTTGGGAACCAATGGCTTCTCTCCTACATCTCCAGGCATGGCCGACGTACAGAAAACCTTCGCCGATGCGCCCACCGTTATCCGGCGGGAGGATTATCGTCCTCCCGCCTGGCTGGTCCCCGACATCGTGCTCGATTTCGATCTGGGGATCGAGGACACGGTGGTGCACGCGAATCTCAAGGTCGAGCGCAATCCCGCCGCCGGCGGCCCGGACGATCGAGGAAAGGAGCCGCTGCGCCTGAAGGGCGATGGGATCGAACCCGTCGAAGTGCTGGTCGATGGCGATCGGATCAACGACTGGCGACTCGAGGGCGGCGATCTCGTGCTGCCGCTGCCCGCAGACGCGCATCACGTCTCGATCACCACCGCGCTGAAACCGTCCGAGAACACGCAGCTGATGGGGCTCTATGCCTCGGGTGGCATGCTGTGCACCCAGTGCGAGGCGGAGGGTTTTCGGCGGATCGCCTTTCACCCCGATCGTCCCGACGTGCTGTCGCGCTACACCGTGCGCATGGAGGGCGATGCGAAAGCCTTTCCCGTGCTGCTGTCGAATGGCGATCTGGTCGAGGAAGGCGAGACCGACGATGGCCGCCATTATGCCGTGTGGAACGATCCGCATCTGAAACCCAGCTATCTGTTCGCGCTGGTGGCGGGCGACCTCGTCGCCAACCGCGACAGCTTCACCACCATGAACGGGCGTACCGTCGATCTCGGCATTTGGGTCCGAGCAGGCGATCTGGAGCGCACCGGCCACGCGATGACCGCGCTGAAAAACGCGATGAAGTGGGACGAGGAGAGCTATGGCCGCGAATATGATCTCGACATTTTCAACATCGTCGCCGTCAGCGATTTCAATATGGGTGCGATGGAGAACAAGGGTCTCAACATCTTCAACACGCGCTACATATTGGCCGATCCCGACACCGCGACCGACAATGATTATGACGGTATCGAGGGCGTAGTTGCCCACGAATATTTCCACAACTGGTCGGGCAACCGCATCACCTGCCGCGACTGGTTCCAGCTGAGCCTGAAAGAGGGCTTCACCGTGCTGCGCGACCAGCAGTTCAGCGCCGATATGGGCTCCGCGCCGGTCAAGCGGATCGAGGATGTGCGCATCCTGCGCGCCGCGCAGTTCCCCGAGGACGGCGGCCCGCTCGCCCATCCGATCCGCCCCGACAGCTATATGGAAATCTCGAATTTCTACACCGCGACCGTCTACAACAAGGGCGCCGAGGTCATCCGCATGATGCTGACCATGATCGGCGCGGATCGCTTTCGCCGGGGCACCGATCTCTATTTCGACCGCCATGACGGCGAGGCCGCAACCTGCGAGGACTTTATCACGTCCATCGAAGACGGCGGCGACGTCGACCTGACCCAGTTCCGCCGCTGGTACCGCGAGGCGGGTACGCCGCATGTCGCCGCCACGCTGAGCCATGAGGGCAAAACCGCCACCTTGCAGCTCTCGCAGACCAAAAGCGCGGGCACCGAGGCGCCGGAGCCGAGCGCAATGGTGATCCCGCTGCGCATCGCGCTGTTCGACCGCGCGACCGGAAAGAATGTGCGCGAGGAGTTGGTGATGCTCGAGGCGGCCGAAAAATCGGTCAGCTTCGAGGGTTTCGCGCAGGCCCCGGTGCTGTCGATCAACCGTGGGTTCTCCGCACCGGTCATCCTCGACAACCGCCGCGATCCGGCGGACCTCGCCTTTTTGTCGGCACATGACGACGATCCGTTTGCGCGGTTCGAGGCGATGCAGCAGCTGATGATCGACCATCTGGTCGGCGCGGTTTCCGGCGATCAGGGTGACGGCGATAGCGGCAACGAGCAGTTGATCGTCGATTCGATCGCCGCCGCGCTCGACGAGGACGGCATCGACCGCGCCTTCCTCGCCGAAATGGTGCAGCCGCCCGCCGAAAGCTTTCTGGGCGAGCAGATGCTGGTGATCGATCCCGCCGCGATCCATGACGAGCGGGCAAAGCTGCGCCAGGGAATCGCGGTGAAGCTGAAGGACCGCTGGCAGGCGCATTATGGTGCCTGCTCCGTCATTCCGTTTTCGCTGGAGCCGGAGGCGCGCGCCGCGCGGCGGCTGCAGTCGGTGGCGCTATCCTATCTCGCCGCCGCCGACGAGGATGCCGCCGCGGAGCTGGCGTTCGCGCAGTTCGAGCGCGCCGACAATATGACCCAGCGCCTGTCCGCGCTGGCCACGCTGTCGCATGGCACATCGGACAAGCGCGAGGCGGCGCTGGACATTTTCTACAACCGCTACCGCGGCGATGCGCTGGTGCTCGACAAATGGTTCGGGCTGCAGGCCTTGTCCTTGCGCGGCGACACGCTGGAGGCGGTCAAGACGCTCAGCCAGCATCCGGACTTCACGCTGAAAAACCCCAACCGCATCCGCTCGCTCTACGGCAGTTTCACGGCGAACCAGGTGCGCTTCCACGATGAAAGCGGCGAGGGCTACCGGATGCTCGCCGATCTGATCCTGACGCTCGATGGGCAGAACGCGCAATTGGCGGCGCGCTTCGTGCCGACATTGGGTCGCTGGCGACGGTTCGAGGAAAAACGCTCGGGGTTGATGAAGGCGGAGCTGGAACGGATCGCGGACAAGGAAGGGCTGTCCAAGGACACGAGCGAGCAGGTGCTGAAGAGTTTGGGGCGTTAGGGGGTCTCGCCCTGAAAGAACCAATGGGTTGGGGTTCAGGACTTAGCTCACCGAACAGCATTTACCTCCGTTCGCCCTGAGCTTGTCGAAGGGCTGTACTTTCTCCCTCGCAACCTTGAAAAAAGAAGGACAATGCTTCGACAAGCTCAGTACGAACGGATGTGCGGTTGGATCGCTAAGGGGCCATATGATCGACATCGAAACCGCCTCTCCTCTCACTCCCGTCCCGCACGGCTTTCTCGGGCGCACCGGGGGCGTATCGAACGGCCTGTACCGCGATCTCAACGTCGGCGTCGGTTCCGATGACGATGCGCTCGCCATTGCCGAGAATCGCAGGCTCGCGGCGCAGGCCATCATCGCGGACGCGCCGCTGCAGACCGTCTACCAGGTGCACGGCGCCGACGTGGTGACGCTGGACGGCCCGCTGCCTGCCGACGCGCGGCTGCGCGCCGATGCGATGGTCACCGCCACGCCTGGCCTGCTCATCGGCATCCTCACCGCCGATTGCGCGCCGGTGTTGCTGGCGGATGCTGAGGCGGGCGTGGTCGGCGCGGCACATGCGGGATGGAAGGGCGCGCTTACCGGCGTGACCGATGCCGCCATCGCGGCGATGGAGGCGCTCGGCGCGGACCGCGGGCGGATCGCGGCGGCCGTCGGCCCGTGCATCGCGCAGGCCAGCTACGAGGTGGACGAGGGCTTTTACCGCCGCTTCTGCGAGGCGGACGAGGCGAATGACGGCTTCTTCGCACCCGGCAAGGAGCATCATCACCGGTTCGATTTGGAAGGCTATGTCGCCGCGCGGCTGGCGGCGGCAGGGGTACGGCAGGTCGCCTGCCTCGGCCGCGACACTTACCGGCTCGAAGACCGTTATTTCAGCTATCGCCGCGCGACCCATCGCGGCGAACCCGATTACGGGCGACAGATATCGCTGATCGGGCTGGCCGCGCGCTAAGCGGCGGGAAAGCACTGGAAATGTAGGATTTTGTCTGCCAGCCTTCCTTGCATGATCGCCACCAAACATTTTCTTACAATGACGGAAAGGATGGTCCGCTCCTGCCCAATTCGCCCTGCCATTTTTCTCCCCCTGGACAGTGTGAAGCGTGTGAAGCTGGCCCGGCGCTGCCGCCGTTGTCCTTGCACGCGACAGGCTCTACATGGCGGCATGGCCGCGGCCCTCCGGCCTTGCGGCACCGCCAACCCAAGGAGTTCGCCACGATGAGCGACCAGAACGAGAACCCGCCGCTCGGCGCGATGACCCCGCGCCGCAAACCCAAGCCCCATGTCGAGGAAATCGGCGGACGCAAACTCAAGCCGTCCACGCTGATGATGGGCCACGGCTTCGATCCCAAGCTGTCCGAAGGCTCGCTGAAACCGCCGATCTTCCTCACCTCCACCTTCGCGTTCGAAAGCGCGGCGGCGGGCAAGCGCCATTTCGAAGGCATCACCGGCAAGCGCCCGGGCGGCGCCGAAGGCCTGGTCTATTCGCGCTTCAACAACCCCAACCAGGAGATCGTCGAGGATCGGCTGAGCGTATGGGAGGAAGCCGAGGACGCGCTGGTCTTCTCCAGCGGCATGTCGGCCATCGCCACGACCATGCTGGCGCTGGTCCGGCAGAACGACGTGATCGTGCACAGCGGGCCGCTCTACGCGGCGACCGAGACGCTGATCGCCAAGATCCTCTCCAAATTCGGCATAACCTTTTTGGACTTCCCGGCCGGCGCGACGCCGGAAGACATCGAGGCGATGCTACAAAAGGCGAGGGACATCGCCGACGAGAAGGGGTCCAAGGTGGCGCTGGTCTATCTGGAGAGCCCGGCCAACCCGACCAACGCGCTGGTGGATATCGAAGGCGTGGCCAAGGCGCGCACCAACGTGTTCGGCGACGGCGAGGATCGTCCGCCGGTTGCGATCGACAACACTTTTTTGGGGCCGCTGTGGCAGAAGCCGCTCGACCACGGCGCGGACATCGTCATCTACTCGCTCACGAAATACGTCGGTGGGCACAGCGATCTCGTCGCCGGCGCGGTGCTGGGAGACAAGCGCTGGCTCGATCCGATCCGCGCCATGCGCAACACCATCGGCACCATCTCCGATCCCAACACCGCCTGGATGCTGCTCAGGAGCCTTGAGACGGTCGAGCTGCGCATGACCCGCGCCGGTGAGAACGCGGCAAAAGTCTGCGCTTTCCTGAAAGGACATCCCAAGGTCGAGGGGCTGGGCTATCTCGGCATCATCGACGATCCGCGCCAGCAGGATATCTACGAGCGCCATTGCCTGGGTGCGGGCTCCACCTTTTCCGTCTTCATCAAGGGCGGCGAGGAGGAGAGCTTCCGTTTTCTCGACAATCTCAAGATCGCCAAGCTGGCGGTAAGCCTCGGCGGCACCGAGACGCTGGCCAGCCATCCGGCGGCGATGACGCATATTTCGGTGTCCGACGAGCGCAAGGCGGCGCTCGGCATCACCGACAATCTGGTGCGCATCTCGATCGGCGTGGAGGACGCGGACGATCTGATCGCCGATTTCGAACAGGCGCTCGCCGCCGTCTAGGGTCAGGGCCCTAGCCACGGTTTGGCGCTTGTGCGGAGCCGCTTAATCGTTCAATTGCGGGGACAATGAGCCTGCAAGCGGACTTTGAGGAACGGCGAGGAGAGGACGGCCGCGAGCTCGCCTTCACCGGAAGCCTGTCGATCGCGCAGATCGGCGGCCTGTCCCGGCGCCTGCGCGACGTGGGCGACGACATCGCGGTGCTCGACATCTCCGACATCGAGCATCTCGACACCGTTGGGGCCTGGCTGCTCGTGCGCACGTCGCGCGACAGCGGGGCCGAGATCGTCGGGGGCGACGAGGATGCGCGCGATCTGATCGAGGAAGTCCGCCGCGCCGACGAGCCGGTCGAGCTGGAACGTGCCGAACCCCCACCCTTCCGCAAGATGCTGGAGGAGGTCGGCGAAGCGACGATTTTCGGCGTCACCAGCGTCGTCGGGCTGGTCGGCTTCTTCGGGCAGACGGTCCTGGCATTGGGCCACCTGCTCGCCCATCCCGGCCGCATTCGCTGGAACGCGCTGATCCAGCGCTTCGATGTGGTCGGCGTGCGCGCGCTGGCCATCGTCGGGCTGATGAGCTTTCTCATCGGCATCGTCATCGCGCAGCAGGGCGCGGTGCAGCTGCGGGCCTTTGGCGCCGAGATCTTCACCATCAACCTGGTCGGGCGCCTTACCTTGCGCGAGCTCGGCGTGCTGATGACCGCGATCATGGTCGCGGGCCGCTCGGGCAGCGCCTTCGCCGCGCAGATCGGCACCATGAAGCTGACCGAGGAGGTGGACGCGATGCGCACCATCGGCGTCTCCCCGATGGAAGCGCTCGTATTGCCGCGCGTGATCGCCACCATCGTGATGATGCCGCTGCTCACGGTCTATGCCTCGATCGTCGCGATCGTCGGCGGCGGCCTGCTGTGCTGGATCGGTCTGGATATACCGCCCGCGACCTTCATCTCGCGGCTGCGCGAGGTGACGCCGATCACCGATCTCTACATCGCGCTGATCAAGGCGCCGGTGTTCGGCGCGGTCGTCGCCTTGTCGGGCTGCTTCCAGGGCCTGCAGGTAGAAAACGACGCCGAGCAGGTCGGCCTCAAGACAACGGCGGCGGTGGTGCAGGCCATTTTCGTGGTCATCGTGATGGATGCCTTTTTCGCCGTATTCTTCAGCGCGTTGGGCTGGGTATGACAAAGTCGAGCTCTCGCATCCCCGAGACGGTGATCCAGGTCCGCGGCCTGGTGAACAGCTTCGGCGAGCAGGTGATCCATCAGGATCTGGATCTCGACGTCTGCCGCGGCGAAATCCTGGGCGTCGTCGGCGGGTCGGGCACCGGCAAATCGGTGCTGATGCGCTCGATCATCGGGCTGCAGATCCCCGATCGCGGCGAGATCAAGGTGTTCGGCCACAACATGCTCGGCGAGGACGAATCCGATGTGCAGGAGGAGGGCACCGAGGCGCAGGACGTGCGCAAGCGCTGGGGCGTGCTGTTCCAGGGCGGCGCGCTGTTCTCCACGCTGACCGTGGCCGAGAACGTCCAGGTGCCCTTGCGCGAATTCTACCCCGATTTCACCCAGCGCCTGCTCGACGAGCTGGCGCGCTACAAGATCAACCTGGTCGGTCTGCCTTCCGAAGCGGCCAACAAATACCCATCCGAACTGTCGGGCGGCATGCGGAAGCGCGCGGGTCTCGCCCGGGCGCTGGCGATGGACCCAGACCTGTTGTTTCTCGACGAACCCACCGCCGGGCTCGATCCGATCGGCGCGGCCAAGTTCGACGAGCTCACCCGCAGCCTGCAGGATACCTTGGGCTTTACGGTATTTTTGATCACTCATGACCTCGATACGCTGCATGCGATCTGCGACCGGGTGGCGGTGCTCGCGGACAAGCGGGTCATCGCCACCGGCACGATCGACGAGCTGATCAAGCTCGATCACCCATGGATCACCGAATATTTCACCGGACCGCGCGGCCGCGCCGCGACGGACGCACAGCGCAAGCATGCGGGTCACGCCGCGGATCAGAAGGCGATGGACACCGCCATCGAAGGCAAGGCATAAGGCAAAGCGATGGAAACCAAATCCAATCATGTACTTGTCGGCGCGGTGACGCTGCTGCTGGTCACCGCGGCGGTGGTGCTGATCATCTGGCTCGCCCGTTTCGGCGAGGGCGACCGCAAGGAATATGATATTTTCTTCAAAAGCTCGGTCAGCGGTCTCGCCACGGGATCGGGGGTAACCTATTCGGGCGTGCCGATCGGTCAGGTGAAGGCGATCAGGCTGTGGGAGAACGATCCCGAATTCGTGCGCGTGCGGGTTTCGGTCGACGACAAGGTGCCGATCCTGCAGGGGACGATGGCGACGATCAGCGGCATCGGCTTTACCGGCGTTTCGGAAATCCAGCTGAGCGGCGCGGTCAAGGGGGCACCTCCGATCGTCGAGGACGGCCCCGAGGGTGTCCCGGTGATCCCGACCAAGCCCGGTGCGCTGGGCGAGTTGCTCAACAACGCGCCGCTCCTGCTCGAGCGGCTGTCTACGCTGACCGAAAGACTGAGCGATCTGTTGTCCGAGGACAATCAGGAAAGCTTCGCGCAGCTGCTCGACAATGTCGAGCGGATCACCGGCACGTTCGCAGATCAGGCGCCGGAGCTCAGCGCGGCGCTCAAGGAAGCACGTCTGGCGATGGTCCAGGCGGGCGATGCGGCGCAGAAAATCGGCAATCTGGCCGACAGCACCGACAAGCTGGTCAACAGCGATGGCCAGCAGCTCGCCGCCGAACTGCGCAAGACGATGGCGTCGGCGCGCGAAAGCCTGGCCGCGCTGGAAACGACCGTCAAAGCGGCGCAGCCGGGCGTCACCAATTTCTCCGAGCAGACCTTGCCGGAGGTCAATCTGCTGGTTCGCGATCTGCGCGCCACCACCAAATCGCTCAAGAACCTGACCGAGCAAGTTGAAAGCGGTGGGGCGAGTTCGCTGCTCTCCTCCCAGCCGCTGCCGGACTATGAACCGAAATGAGGACGCCCATGAAAGTCTGTCGTCTAGCCATTTTTGCGCCGGTCGTCCTGCTGTCGGCCTGCATCAGCTTCGGCCCCAAGGCGCCGCCGTTCCTGCTCTCGCTGACACCCGGCCAAGCGGTGCAGGCGGGGGCCGCGCGGACGGGCGAGCAGGCCAATGCGCTGATCGTGAGCGTACCGAATACGCCGCAGAAGCTCAACGTCACGCGCATTCCGGTGACCAGTGCGAGCGGCACGATCACCTATCTGACCGACGCCAACTGGACCGACAAGCCCGCGCAGCTGTTCCGCAGTCTGCTGGCCGAGACCATCGCCGCGCGCGGCCGATTGGTGCTGAACGAGGCCGATGCGGGTGGAAAGGCCACCGATTATCTGGCCGGAGAGCTGGTCGATTTCGGCGTGTTCGAGGCCGAGGCCCAGGCGGTCGTGACGTTCGATGCGGTGCGCCAGCTTCCCGGCGGCCGAGTAGAAACGCGGCGCTTCACCGCGGCGATGCCGGTGCCGGTGATCGATCCCGCCAGTGCGGGCAGCGCGTTGAACGCCGCCGCGAACGAGGTGGCGCAAAATGTCGCAAGCTGGATCGCGGGCTAGCCGCCAAAGCCTTCGGGCATGGGCCATGCGGGCGCGGTGATCGCCAGCACCTTGAACAATTCGCCCATCTTGACGGGCGATATGAGCCGGTCGCGCGCGACTTCGATCTCGATACGCTTTTCCGGGCGTTGACGCCCCAGAGTCTGGGCGCGCAGCTCGATCCCCAGAGCGCGTAGCCAGTCACCCTGACCGATCGGGCCATGCACCGCCATGTCGGCGGCGCGCGCGATATTGGCGAGCTCGCGGAAATCGACATGCGCGGTCAGGTCGGCCGTTCCCGGCGCCTCGAACATGGACACGGGCCTGTGGGCCTTCACCGCCTGCAGTGTCTCGCCCACCCCTACGGCGTCATAGCCGTAATCGATCACCAGCAGTGCGCCGCCCTGCGCTGCGATCCTGCGCAGCAATTCGAAGAGGATCGCCGCGCCGTCCGGGCATTGCTCGATGATGCTCCCCTCGGGCGCCGCTCTGACTGCACCCGGTACCAGCGCATCGGCGTCGCGCGGCCCGGCCGATGCGAAAAAGCCGCCATCGGGGCCATTGTCGATCACCCGTTCGCGCCAGCCCTCGGCGGTCGCGATCATCTGCCGCACCGGCAGTGCGTCGAAAAACTCGTTGGCGACGATCAGCAGCGGCCCGCCGTCGGGCAGGCTTGCGATCTCATCATGGAACCGCGCCTGCGGCAGCGCCTGCGATTGCATGTCCCGCAGCGCCTCGCTGGTTTCGACCAAGTGGACCGATGGGGCGAAGCCGAACGTCGCGGTCGACCGGAGGATGTCCGCCGCCAGCGTACCGCGCCCCGGCCCCAGCTCGACATACTGGCAGCCTTCGGGCCGCCGCGCGCGCAGCCATAGATCGGCCATCCACAGACCGATCAGCTCGCCGAACATCTGGCTGATTTCCGGCGCGGTGACGAAATCGCCGTTTGCGCCGAACGGATCGCCGGCGGCATAATAGGCCGCGTTCGACCGGCGCATATATTCGGCGACGCTGATCGGTCCGGACGCGGCGATCTGCCGCCGCAGCCGCTCGGCCAGCGCTTCGCCTTCAGGCAATGCTGTCCTGTCCGACGATCGGCTCGATCCGCTGGCGGCGGGCCTTGGCGGTCAGCACGAGCCACAGACCGAGCAGGATCATCGGGACGGTGAGCCATTGCCCCATGCTGAGCCCGGTCTGGTCGGCCAGCCACTGCAGCTGGCGGTCGGGCTGGCGGAAATATTCCACGACAAAGCGCGAGGCGCCGTAGACGATGGCGCTAACGCCCATCAGCAGACCGGGCTTGTAGCGCGCCTGCGTCCGCCAGAACAGATAGGCGAGGATCGCGAACAGCAACAGGCCCTCCAGCCCGGCCTCGTAGAGCTGGCTGGGATGGCGCGGCAGGCCATCGCCGGTCGGAAAGATGATCGCCCAAGGCACGTCGGTGACGCGGCCCCACAACTCGCCGTTCACGAAATTGGCGAGCCGGCCGAACAGCAATCCGAACGGAATGCAGCAGGCGATATAGTCGCAGATGCGCAGGAACGGCAGCTTGTGGACGCGCGAGAAAATGAAGATGGCGATAATCGTGCCGAGCGCGCCGCCGTGCAGCGACATGCCGCCCTCCCACACCTTTAGGACGTTGATCGGGTTTTCCATCAGGCTCGGCTGGTAGAACAGGACATAGCCGATCCGCCCGCCCAGGATGATGCCGAGCGTGGCGTAGAAGATCATGTCGTCGGCATGGCGCCGCGCCATCGGCGCACCGGGCGCATCGACCAGTCTGGTAAGATACCAGTAGCCGATCAGGATGCCCGCCAGATAGGCGAGCGAATACCAGCGCAACTGGAAAAATCCGAGGTCCAGTGCAACCGGATCGAGACCCAGATCGCTGTAGTTCAGATAGCTGCCGGCCTCGGCGAGCATGGATAGCATCGGCTCTTTCCCCCCGCTGGGTTCGGCTTCATATAGAGATAAAGCCGGACAGGCCAACAGGAGAGATTGCCCCATGCCATCAGAACTGGACCGCCAGATCAGCGATGCCGTCGCCAAGCTTTCCGGGCCGGGGGAGCTGCTGGAAACGCAGACGATCGAAAAAGACGGGGTCCGGCTGCCCTATATCGTCAAAGCGCCCGAGACGCTGGCGCAATATCTCGCGCATTTCTGTCACCAGCATAAAGACACCGAATTCCTGGTCGACGGCGCTCGGCGGATGACCTTTGGCGAGGCCTATGAAGCCGCGCGCGTGCTGGCGGGCGGGCTGATCGCCAACAAGGATATTGCGGTGGGCGACCGCGTCGGCATCGGCGCGCGCAATTCGGCCAATTGGGTGATCGCCTATATGGCGATCGTCATGGCCGGCGGTGTCGCCACGCTCCTCAACGGCTGGTGGCAGGGCGGCGAGTTTGCCGAGGCGATCGAACTGGTCGGATGCAAGCTGGTGCTGGTCGACACGAAGCGGGCCGCGCGGCTGGAAGGGCATGATCTCGGCAGCGTCGAACTGCTGGTCTACGACAACGCCCTGCCGCCGCTCGATGCCTTTGCCGATATCGTCGGCGGCGCGGCGGCCGAGACGCCCTTGCCCGTGCTCACCGGCGACGACAAGGCGACGATCCTGTTCACCTCGGGCTCGACCGGTCGCTCGAAAGGTGCCTGGTCCACGCACCGCGCGGTGGTGCAGGGGACGATGAACTATGTCGGCGGCACCAAGGTGCTGCTGCAGCTGGCTACCGAGCGCGGCGAATTGCCGAAATACCCGCCCGCAACGCTGATGAACGTGCCGCTGTTCCACGTCACCGCCGAGGTGCCGATGCTGCTGCAGGGCTTCGCCATGGGGCGTAAACTCGTCCTGATGCGCAAATGGGATGCCGAGGAGGCGATGCGGCTGATCGATCGGGAGCGCATCACCTATTTTACCGGGGTACCGCTGATGAGCATCGAGATCGCGGCCCACGCCAGGCGCGGCGATTACGACCTGTCGAGCTGCACCATCATGGCCGCCGGCGGCGCGCCGCGTCCGGCCGAGCATGTCGCCCGGATCAAGGAAGGCATGAAGGAGGGCGGGCCGGGTCTCGGCTACGGCCTCACCGAAACCAACGGCGTCGGCTGCACCAATTTTTCCGACAATTACATCGCCAAGCCCGACAGCACCGGCACGCCGACGCCGCCGCTGGTCGATCTCGCTATTCTCGACGATCGCGGCGATCCGGTGCCGCAGGGGACGCGCGGCGAGGTGTGCATCCGCTCGATCGCCAATTTCGACGCCTATTGGAACGATCCCGAAGCGACGCGCGCCGCGTTCACCGACGATCTGTATTTCCGCACCGGCGACATCGGTTATGTCGATCCGGACGGCTATCTCTATATCGTCGACCGCAAGAAGGACATCATCATCCGCGGCGGCGAGAACATCGCCTGCAACGAGGTGGAGTCGGCAGCCTACGAGCATGACGACATGGTGGAACTGTCGGTGTTCGGCATCGCCGACGATCGCTATGGCGAAGTCGTGGGCATGGTCTATCTGCCATCGGTAGGTTCGGGGCTCACGCCCGACAGCCTGCGCGCGTTTCTCGAGCAGCGGCTCGCCATGTTCAAGGTGCCGCAATATATTTGGCGGGCGGATGCGCCCTTGCCGCGGCTGGGCACGCAGAAGATCGATCGCAAGTCGCTTCGCGCCGATTATAACGCGATGCTCGGGGGCAAGGCCGCCTGAAGGTTGTCGGTCCCTTCATCGGCCTTTCCTACAGGACTATATTCATGATATGTTCCGCGTTCTCGATCATGGAAAGCGACGATGAACATATCCGCCCGTCATCTTTTCGCTGCCCGCCCCGCCATTCGGGGACGGCGGGCACAAAAGCGCGCACAGCTTCGGCCGGGTGCGAAAGGAGGGGGGACGTATCGTGTCTTTTGTGCCCTTCCGCGGTCCGGCGAATTCGAACCAAGCCGCTATCTGAAGGTTTGAGAAGCAGGATGCCCGTGCCCATATCGATTTCATGACGGGGATCCGCGACAAGTTCGAAAACCAGCGTGCGATCATCGATCGGCGCGAACTCGCCGGCCGGATCGATGGCCTGATCTCCGGGCGGGGCGGACGCGCGGCGCGCCCGGAAATCCGCGAATTGCTGCAAGCCGCGCTCGCCGAGGGGCGCGCCGAGATCGCGCGCCGGCTCGAGGCCGAGCCGACCGAGGGCCATGCCCGGGCCGCCGAACAGGCACATCTGGTCGACCAGATCATCCGACTGATCCATGATTATGTCACCGAGCATCTTTACCCCGCCAGCAACCCCTCCAGGAGCGAACGCCTTTCGCTCCACGCACTCGGCGGCTATGGCCGCGGCGAGATGGCGCCGCATAGCGACGTCGATCTGGCGTTCATCACCCCGTACAAGCGCACCGGCTGGACCGAGCAGGTGGTCGAGGCGGTGCTCTATCTGCTGTGGGACCTGGGGCTGAAGGTCGGCCATTCCAGCCGCTCGCTCGACGAGATGGTCAAGCTCGCGCGCGAGGACGTGACCATCCGTACGTCATTGCTCGAAGCGCGCTTCATCTGGGGCGACCGCGCGCTCTATGACGAGGCGGCGAACCGCTTCTGGAACGAGGTGGTGGCGGGCACCGTACCGCTGTTCATCCAGCAGAAGATCGAGGAACGCGATGCGCGCCATCGCCGCATGGGTGACAGCCGTTATGTCGTCGAACCCAACGTCAAGGAGGGCAAGGGAGGGCTGCGCGATCTGCAGACGCTCTACTGGATCGGCAAATATATGTACCGCGTGCCGCGCGCCGCCGAGCTGGTCGCCGAAGGGTTGTTCACCCGCGCCGAATATCGCAAGTTCCGCCGCGCGGAGAATTTTCTATGGGCGGTGCGCTGCCACCTTCACACGATCACCAGCCGTGCCGAGGACCGGCTGACCTTCGATCTGCAACGCGAAGTCGCCGAGCGGATGGGCTATTCCGATCGGGCGGGCAGTTCGTCGGTCGAGCGGTTCATGAAATTCTATTTCACCAACGCCAAGACGGTCGGCGATCTCACCGGGCTGTTCCTCAGTCATCTGGAGGAAGCGCAGGCGAAGAAGCTCCGCCATCGCTTCACGCGCCGCCCCAAATCGCTGAAGAAGCTCAACGGTTTCCAGCTCGACCAGGGCCGCATCGCGATTCCCGCTGACGACTTTCTGCGCGAGGACCCGGTGCGGATGATCGAGATGTTCTCCCTTGCCGACCGCTTCGGTTATGAAATCCACCCGCTGGCGATGCGCGCGGCGCGGCGCGATGCGAAGAGCATCGACAGCGCGGTGCGCAAGGACGCGCACGCCAATGCGCTGTTTCTCGATGTGCTGAGTTCGCCGCGCGATCCCGCGAAAGTCCTGCGGTGGATGAACGAAGCGACGGTGTTCGGGCGCTTCGTCCCTGAATTCGGCCGCGTGGTCGCGCAGATGCAGTTCGACATGTATCATCATTACACCGTCGACGAGCACACCATCCGCGCGATCGGGCTGCTGTCCGATATCGAGAGCGGCAAGCTCGCCGGGGATCATCCGCTGGCGACCGACATGCTGCCCAAATTGAAGCATCGCCGCGTGCTTTACGTCGCGACTTTGCTGCACGATATCGCCAAGGGGCGCGGCGGCGACCATAGCGTGATCGGTGCCGGGATCGCGCTGAAACTATGTCCCCGGCTGGGGCTGGACAGCGCCGAAACCGAGCTGGTCAGCTGGCTGGTGCGCTATCATCTCCTGATGAGCGCAACCGCGTTCAAGCGCGATCTGGCCGATTACAAGACGATCGCCGATTTCACCGACGAGGTTCAGTCGGTCGAGCGGTTGAAGCTGTTGCTGCTGCTGACCGTGGTCGATATCCGCGCGGTGGGGCCGGGGGTGTGGAACAGCTGGAAGCGGCAGCTGCTCGGCGATCTGTACAGCGCGGCCGAAGAAGTGCTGCGCCTCGGCCACAAGGAGCATGGCCGCGCCGAGCGGATCGAGCAGAGTAAGGACAAGCTGCGGGCGGCGCTCGATTTGCCCGAACAGGAATTCGCCCAGCTGGCGAAGCGCTTCCCCGATGCCTATTGGATCGCCGAGCCCGACGATATCGTGCTGCGCAACGCGCGCGATCTGCTGGCGGCGGGCGACGAGCCGCTGTCGATCGACGCCTGTTTCTATGCGACACGCGGCGCGACGCTCGTTTCGGTCTACGCCGCCGACCATCCCGGCTTGTTCTACCGTATCGTCGGCGCGATCCACCTGGCCGGCGCTTCGGTCATCGACGCGCGCGTCCACACCACCACCGACGGCATGGCGATGGACAATTTCCTGGTGCAGGACCCGCAGGGGCGGCCCTTTCGTGACAGCGTACAATTGGAGCGCTTGCGCGGCGCGATCGTCGAGGCGCTCACGAGCCGCACCCGCATGGTCGACCGGCTGGAACGGCGCCCGCTTCCGTTCGCCCGCGCCACCGCCTTCGAGGTCGCGCCGTTCGTGGTGAGCGACAACGATGCCTCCAATCGCTTCACCGTGATCGAGGTCAATGCGCGCGACCGACCGGCGCTGCTCAACAGCCTCGCTCAGGCCTTGTTCCGAAGCAAGGCGACGATCCGCAGCGCGCATATCATGACCTATGGCGAGCGTGCGGTCGACACATTTTACGTGACCGATCTGCTCGGCGACAAGATTACCGCTGCCTCGCGCTTGAAAACGCTTGAGAGCAGGCTTCTGGAAGCCGCAAAAGGCGAATTCGACGAGGAGCGGCAGGTGGCGTGACGGTCCGCTCGAGACCTTAGAGCTGATGCCCGGAGCGGTCCCGCTTGGTGCCGAGATAATGCGCGTTATGGGGATTGGCTTCGATCCGTATCGGCAGGCGCTCGGTCACCGCGATCCCCGCCGCCTCCAATCCCGCCATCTTGGCCGGATTGTTGGTCAGCAGCCGCACCATGTCGATCCCGAGCAGCTCCAGCATCCGCGCTGCCACCGCGTAATCGCGCGCGTCGTCGGCGAAACCCAGGCGACGGTTCGCGTCGACGGTATCGAACCCCTGGTCCTGCAGATCATAGGCGCGCAATTTGTTGACGAGGCCGATGCCGCGCCCCTCCTGTCGCAGATACAGGAGCACGCCCCAGCCTGCGCTTTCCATCCGCCGCACGGCCGCGGCGAGCTGCGGACCGCAATCGCATTTCAGGCTGCCCAGCACATCGCCGGTCAAGCACTCGCTGTGCAGGCGCACGAGCGGCGGGCCGTTCCCGCGCGTGCCGACGACCAGCGCGACATGCTCGCGCGCGTCGGCCTCGGCGCGGAACACGACGACGTGGCTGTCCTCGGCGGCCGCGACCGGAAGCCGCGCGCGCGCGGCGATGCGCAAGTGCGATGGATCGCGATAGGCGGCAATGTCGGCGGCGCTGGCCTCGGCGGCACCTTCGGCCCCGCCGCCGATGACGAGCGCGGGCAGCAGACCGGCGAAGCGCGCTAGGTCGATCGCGGCGCGCGCGGCTGCCTCATGGCCCAGCGGCAGCGCCTTGAACGGTCCCTTGAACGGATTGGCGAGGTCGCGCGCGGGATCGGCGATCGCCATCGCGCTGGCCGCGTCGAGCGGTTCCGGCGCTCGGATCAGGACGGGCAGCCCGCCATGTGCCGCCTCGCGCTGGTTGACGATCTTGAGCGTTGCCGCGCGTTCGGCCGAGATCAGCAGAGCCGCGCCGGGATCGACCTCGTCCGTGAACAATGTTTCGACCGACTGGCAGACATAGCCGCCGCTGTCGTCCGATATCCGCACCGGCCAACCGCGTCGCAGCGCATCGATCGCGCGGGCCGCGCGCTTGCCGTCGGACGCGCCGTTCAAAGGCGGAATTCCGTAACGATCGGAATATGATCGGACGGGCGCAGCCAGCCGCGTGCCGGTTCATGCACCACATGGCCGACGGCATGATCCTTGAGATCGGGCGTCACCCACATATGATCGAGCCGCCGTCCGCGATCGGATGCGGCCCAGTCCCGCGCGCGGTAACTCCACCAGGTGTAAAGCCGCGCGGGGGCCGCGTGGAAGTGGCGACCGATATCAACCCAGTCTCCGGCCGCTTGTAGCCGGTCCAGCGTCTCGACCTCGATCGGGGTGTGGCTGACGACGTTCAGCAGCTGCTTGTGGCTCCAGACATCGCTTTCCAGCGGCGCGACGTTGAAATCGCCGGTCAGGATGGTGGGATGTTCCAGCGTGCCGGACCAGGCGATCATCCGCTCCAGAAAATCGAGCTTCTGGCCGAACTTCGGATTCTCCTCGCGGTCCGGCACGTCGCCGCCCGCGGGAATGTAGACATTTTCCAGCCGCCAGCCATTGGGCAGACGCACGCCCAGATGCCGCGCCTCGCCATTATTCTGCCAGTCGAGCCGGTCGTCCTGGGTCAGCGGGATCTTGCTGAGGATGCACACGCCGTGGTGCATCGGCTGTCCGTGCAGCATGAGATGTTTATAGCCGAGCGTGCGGAAAGGGGTTTCCGGAAATTGCTCGTCGACCACCTTGGTTTCTTGCAGACACAGGATGTCCGGCGCCTGCTCGCTCAAAAACCGCGCCACGATTTCGATGCGCGCGCGTACGCTGTTGATGTTCCAGGAGGCGATGCGGATGGTTCGGGGCATGTCGCACGACTTAGGTCAGGACGCGGCAAAACCCAAGGGCGCAAACTATGCTCGCGTCGACCGCGCGGCCGGCGGCTAACAAAGCAAAACCCCCATCCCGGGGGCAAAAAGGGATGGGGGCCAAGCTTGCGTTCGTCACGCTTTGTCAGAAGCGGCCGATATGAGAGCGAGCAACAGGGGGGAACCCGCTCGATCGACCGTCCCTGTTCGATCTTTCTACCGCCGTCCACCTGTCGCCAGAATGAACATTGGCGTCAGCTTCCGGCCATTTTAGCGGTCCGCGGCATCCCCGGCACGGTCTATCGACGCGAGGCGCCGCGCGGGTCCTTCCAGCGAAAGGCATTGTCCGAAACCGGCGCGTTGAATTTCTGGTCGCGCAGCCGAACGGTGGTGCGATTGTTCTGCGAATCGAGCGCCACCCAGCTATCGAGCATCAACCCGCCGGGCGCGGTCGCATTGCGCACGAAGATCATGCTAAGCAGCCCGTATTCGGGATGTTTTGGATCGCGCACGTCGACGCGCACGACCTTGTCGTTGCCGGTGCTGACCACCTTGCCATATCTGGCGAGATTGTGATCGGGATCGAGCAGCGCCGAGAGCGGGCTGTTGGCGACCGGCCAGCGCTGGACCTGCTTGACCTCGTAATCGATCATGGTCAGCGCCTTGCCGTCGGCCACGATCAGCAGCGGCACATCCTTTTGATACTGGAAGCGGATGCGGCCCGGACGCTTCAGCGTCAATCTGCCGGTGAGCGTCTGGCCGTCGCGGTCGCTCTGGGTAAAGCCGGCGGTCATCGTGTTCGCCGCCTTGAGATGCGCGGCGACATGAGCGAGATCGGAGCTCTGGCTGGTCGCGGCGATGGCGGACGGCGCGCTGGCGACCATCGGCATCATCGCCAAGGCGGCGGCGATCGCAATGGATTTGCGGACCATAAGTAAACTCCTGAAAAAAACTGATGAAAAATTACGACCCCGGCATTGAATGAGCCCTGAATTACAGGAGCAACTCCCGTTCACGCATTTATCAAGGAAACTTGGGGTAGCTCCATTCGAACGGAACCATCGGTACGGATCGAAAAGTTTGTCCGACCGATCAAGTTCATCCCGACGATCATGCCGAAGGTGAAATTTGGCAACAGGCTATGGCACATCCAATCTTCCGTCATGACATAGGGCATCTGGTTCGGTGCGGGATAGTCCGGTTGATCATAGACGCCGGGATAGAAACCCAGCCGCACCAGATGTTGGGTGGCGCTCAGTTCGCCATTTGCCGTTCCGATCATTCGGCGTCCCCGGACGGGCAAATCCAATTCATCGATGATATCCTGCCGAATGCCGGAGCTGGTGGCGCCAGTATCCAAAAGGGCTGCTATCGTAATGGAGTGCGCGGAATTCGCCGCGTCTGCCTGCGGAGCGACCCAGATCGGAAACAGAATCCGCTGACGGTCATGCTTCCATTCAATGACTGGCATTGGAATAGAGCCCGAGATGTACGGGCTCTGGATCGACTTCCTGTATGGAGAAAATGCCGTCGCGGAATTGCTTGGCACCTTGAGCATATGCATCGCCTGCATTGCTGAAGAAACTGACAATCTCCTGATGCCTCAGCAGAGCGTATTCGCCCTCATGGGCTGGAAGGAACCGAGCCAGGTTTCTCGAAAAAAAATCATAATTTCGATCGACTTCAGTCCGCTGCACGTCCCGGTCCATATCGTCCTCCTCTGCTTTCATTCACCCCTCGGCACCGAACGCGTCGCGCAGCACCTCGCGGCGGCCGACATGGTTGGGCGATGAGACGAGACCCTCCTCCTCCATCCGCTCGATCAGCCGCGACGCGCTGTTATAGCCCACGCGCAATTGCCGCTGCAGCCAGCTGGTCGAGGCCTTCTGGCTTTCGAACACGAGCTGGCAGGCCTTGCGGTATTGCGAGTCCTCGGCGCTGTCGGCCGGGCCGATGCCGTCGAGCGCGAAGCCGCCGTCCTCGGGCTCCTCGGTGACCGACTGGACATAATCGGGCTGGCCCTGCGCGCGCCAGTGATCGGCGACGCGGCGGACCTCGTCGTCCGAAACGAACGGCCCGTGGATGCGGGTCACCTGCTTGCCGCCCGCCATGTAGAGCATGTCGCCCTTGCCCAGCAGCTGCTCGGCGCCCTGTTCGCCCAGGATCGTGCGCGAATCGATCTTGGAGGTGACGTGAAAGCTGATTCGCGTCGGCAGATTGGCCTTGATCACGCCGGTGATGACGTCGACCGAGGGGCGCTGCGTCGCCATGATCAGGTGGATGCCCGCCGCGCGCGCCTTTTGCGCCAGCCGCTGGATCAGGAACTCGACCTCCTTGCCCGCGGTCATCATCAGGTCGGCCAGCTCGTCGACCACGATCACGATCTGCGGCATCTCCTCATATTCGAGCTGCTCTTCCTCATATTCCGGCTGGCCGGTCGCCGGGTCGTAGCCGATCTGCACCTTGCGGCCGAGCGGCTTGCCCTTGCCCTTGGCGGCGCGGACCTTTTCGTTGAAATTGGCGAGATTGCGCACCGACAGGCTCGCCATCATGCGGTAGCGGTCCTCCATCTGCTCGACCGCCCATTTCAGCGCGCGGATCGCCTTGGCGGGTTCGGTCACCACCGGCGAGAGCAGATGCGGGATATCGTCGTAGGTGCTGAGTTCCAGCATCTTGGGATCGATCATGATCATCCGGCACTGGTCCGGCGTCAGCCGGTAGAGCAGCGACAGGATCATGCAGTTGAGGCCGACCGACTTGCCCGAGCCGGTGGTGCCCGCGACCAGCAGATGCGGCATCGGCGAAAGGTCCGCGACCACCGGATCGCCCGAGATGTTCTTGCCCAGGATGATCGGGAGGTTGCCGCTCTGCTCGGCGAACGCGCTGGACTGGATCATCTCCTGCAGCACCACCGCCTCGCGGGTCTTGTTGGGCAGTTCGATGCCCAGGATCGCGCGGCCGGGCACGGTCGAGACGCGCGCCGACAGCGCCGACATGTTGCGCGCGATATCCTCGGCGAGCGAGACCACGCGCGCCGCCTTGGTGCCGGGCGCGGGTTCCAGTTCGTACATGGTGACCACGGGTCCGGGGCGCACCGCCTTGATCTCGCCCTGCACGCGGAAATCCTCGAGCACGGACTCGAGCAGCCGCGCATTGCGCTCCAGCGCCGCCTTGTCGAGCTTGGGCGCCTCGCTCTGCGGCGGCGGATCGAGCAGGTCGACCGGCGGCAGCGAATAGGGGCCGAAGAAATCGCCCTGCCGCGCGTTGGTCAGCGTGGCCTTGGCGGGCGAGAGCTTGCGGTCGGCGATTTCGGGCGGCGGACGGTCGTCGGGTTTGACCTGCGGGCGCGGCGGAGCGGGCGCGGTCGGCGGCTTGGGCGCCTCGATCTCCTGTTCCCGCACGATCCCGCGATCTGCGTCTTCAGCATCGAAATCGTCTGCGTTCGCCGCACCTCGGCGCAAGACGGGTAGTTTGACCGAGGGGATGCGCAGCAGGGGCCGGCCCAGTTCGAGCGACATCACCACCAGCGCCAGCCCGCCGATCAGCGAGACCGCGATCGTCAGGAACCGCAAAAACCCCCGCCAGCCCTCGCCGGCCATGCCGATCAGAGCCTCCGCACCGTTGTTCAGCAGCAGCGAGGGCACGCCGCCCCAGCCGGCGGGCAGACCAACTTCGGCGGCGCGTCCGGCATAACCGATCGCAAAGGCGGTAAGCAACGTGCCGAGCAGACAGAGCAGGATCTGGCGCAGCCAATGCGGTTGCGGCACGTCGCGCCACAGCCGCCGGGTCAATACCGCGCCGAGCGGGGCGAGCAGGATCGCGGCGAGCCCGAACAGGGTCAGCGCGCCGTCGGCCACATAGGCCCCGGTCTGGCCGAACCAGTTGTGCGGAGCGCCCGCGGCGTCGGTGTTGAACGCGCGGTCGGCCGCCGAAAAGGTCAAGAGCGAAATGGTGTAGACGGCGGTGAACGCGCCGATCAGCACCGCGCCGATCAACCCCGCCGAGCGCGCGATGCTGGCGCGCATCAGCGCCTGCCATTCGGCTTCCTTCTGTCCGCTCGGACGGCTCGCCATGGCGATGTTCCCCTTGTGAGCCCGTCTTTTGCGCCAACCGGAGACTCCCCGTCAAGCGCCGCGGTACTCAGGCTCCGGACCGGGCCGACCGTTCGCGCAAATCCATCGTTGCAATCGGAAGTTCGTAAAGAACCGCATACATCCCCCCCCCTGTTCGCTCCCGGCCGAAAGATTGCGCGACCCGGGACCTGCGAGCGTGCAGGGCGGAAAGGGCTGACAAGAACAGGGGCTGCGGGCCAATCCATCATAGATCTCCGTCATAGCGAACTTAAGAACATATCATGAATATAACTGTGTAGGAAAGGCGTTTGCAGCGATTGGAGGTTTGAGTTCTCGCATCCACGCCTTCTCCCGCCTCGGCGGGAGAAGGATACGGAGCCCCGGATTTAATCCCGGGCGCAGTTGGAAGAGGGTGGGTGGCGCGCAAGCGCCATCGACGGACTAGCTCTGCGCAACCGCCCTCTCCGCTGCGACTAACGAGCAAGCTCGTAAGTCTCGCTCCTCTCCCGCAAGCGGGAGAGGGATAGTTCAAATTGGGGCACTATCCGATGCCGGTGTTTGGCCGATGCCGGTGTTTGGATACAAAAGACCGCCGCCGATTCACACCGAACCACCGCGGCAATTGCACCTGGAGCGCCAGGCTTTACATGGAGATAAGGAAACATCGGAGACCATCATGGCACAAGCGGCGATCATCCTTGGCGGCGGGCTCATCGGCCTGACGCAGGCGCTCGCGCTGGCTTCGCAGGGGGTGGCCACCCATGTGGTCGAGCGCTTCGATCCGGATGCGATGGCGACGCACGGGTTCGACGGGCGGACGTCGGCGGTGTCCAGTTCCAGCATGGCGATGCTGGAAACGATCGGACTGGGCACTGCGCTGGCGGGCAAGGGCTGCGCGATCGAAACGATCAAGGTGCTCGACAATCTGCGCCCCGGCGGGCTCGATTTCCGGTCCGAGCGCGCGGGCGACGCGCTCGGCACGATGTACGAGAACCATCTCTTGCGCCGGACCCTGTTCGATGCCGCCAGGGCGAGCGAGCATATCACGCTGCATATGGGGCGGGAGGTCACCGAGCGCCGGTTCGATCCGGGCGCGGCGCATGTCGTGCTCGCGGACGGGACCGATCTCGCCGCGCCGCTGCTGATCGCCGCCGAGGGGCGCGGCAGCGAAACCCGCGAACAGGCGGGCATCCGGCCGGCGCGCTGGCAATATGATCACAGCGCCATCGTCGGCGCGGTCTATCACGAGAAGCCGCATGGAAACGTCGCCTATGAAATCTTCTATTCGACCGGCCCGTTCGCGCTGCTGCCGATGCTGGACGATACGGACGGGCGGCACCGTTCGGCGATCGTCTGGTCGATCCCGCGCGGCGATGCGCCGGGTTATCTGAAACTGTCGGACCGCGGCTTCGCGGCAGAGCTGGAAAAAGCCAGCGGCGGTACGCTGGGGCGGATCGACATGGCCGCGCCGCGCAGTTCCTATCCGCTCGGTTTCCACCACAGCGCGCGGGTGAGCGGGACACGCCTGGTGCTGATCGGCGACGCCGGGCACGGCATCCACCCGATCGCCGGGCAGGGCCTCAATCTGGGCTTTCGCGATGTCGCCGCGCTGACCGAGGTGCTGGTCGACGGGATGCGGCTGGGGCTGGAGCCGGGCGATGCGCAGCTGCTCGCCCGATACGAACGCTGGCGCGGGCTCGACACGCTGATGGTGGCGATGGCGACCGACGGGCTGAACCGGCTGTTCGGCATTCCGGGGAGTCCCGCCTCCGCGCTGCGACGCTTCGGCATGGGACTGGTGGCGCGCGCCAGGCCGCTGCAGGGCTTTTTCATGGACGAGGCGCGCGGCACCAGCGGGACGATGCCCAAGCTGCTGCAGGGCATTCCGGTCTGATCGTTCGAACGCTGGTCGCCCGCGCCATGCTCGTTCCTTGGATCGTCATGCCAGCGAAAGCTGGCATCCCAGGCGTTTGAGCGATCCGGCCGGAGACCCCCAGCTTTCGCTGGGGTGACGAGCAAAGGGAACGGGCGGATATCGCCGCTGAAAAACACCGCCCGGGGGACCGGGCGGCGTTTCATGTTTGATACGGTCTATCGATCAAGCGATCAACGCACCGCGTTGACGTCCTGCTGCGTCACCGGCGTGATTCGAATTTCCACGCGGCGGTTGGCGGCGCGGCCCTCCTCGGTGGCGTTGCTCGCCTTGGGCTGGCTCTCGCCGTAGCCGAGCGTCGCCATCCGGGCGGAATTGACGCCGCGCGAGGAAAGATAGTTCGCCACCGCGCTGGCGCGGCGCTCGGACAGCGCCTGGTTATACTGGTCGGTGCCGGTCGAATCGGTGTGTCCGAGCACGTCGATATAGGTGTTGGGATATTCGTTCAGCGTGGTCGCGACTTGGTCCAGCGTGTTGCGGAACTGCGCGTCGACGTTCGAGCTGTCGACCGCAAAGGTGATCGAGCTGGGCAGATCGAGCACCAGATTGTCGCCGTCGCGGATCACGTCCACGCCGGTGCCGGCGGTCTGCTCGCGCAGCTTCTGTTCCTGGCGGTCCATATAATAGCCGACGCCCCCGCCGGCGACCGCGCCGAGGCCGGCACCGATGATCTTGGCGGTGCGATCGTTGCGTCCGCCGACGAGATCGCCGAGCAGATAACCGCCCAGCGCGCCCACGCCGGCGCCGATGGCGGAGCGATAGGCGAATTCCTTTTGGCCCGTATTGGGGTTGGTAACGCAGGCGGAAAGCGTTAGCGCGGCGGCGGAAGCGGTCGCGATCAGGGCGTGTGAACGGGTGAATTTCATCTTCGATCTCCTAAATTGCTTCGACAAACGATCTGCCGGGGCCATTGTGTCGGTCGAGACGAACGGCTTGGGTTCGGTGAGCACGGCTTTTTTAGCAAATGTTGCAGGCGGGAAACGGAAGCTCGGGATAATGGTTCCAGATACGCAATGAACTCCCTGACCGCTTTTCCGTGGACCGATCTGGCGATCATCCTGGCGCTGGTGGTGTTGAACGGCGTGTTCGCGCTGTCCGAACTGGCGATCGTGTCGGCGAGCACGGCTCGGCTCGGCGCGCTGGCCGATCGCGGCAATGCGGGCGCCAAGGCGGCGCTACGGCTGGGCAGGGACCCGGGCAAGTTCCTCTCCACCGTGCAGATCGGCATCACGCTCATCGGCATCGTCGCCGGCGCCTATTCGGGCGCGAGCCTGGGCGGGCCGGTGGCGGAACGCATCGCGCTGCTCGGCATCGATCCGGGGCTGGCGCAAACCCTGGGCTTCGGCGTGGTGATCGGGCTCACCACCTATCTCTCGCTGGTGGTGGGCGAGCTGGTGCCCAAGCAGATCGCGCTGGTCGCGCCCGAAAAATTCGCCGCGATCATGGCGCTGCCGATGGAATGGCTGGCGCGGATCGCCATGCCGATCGTGTGGCTGCTCGACAATTCGAGCGCGCTGATCTTTCGCATGATCGGCCTGCGCCGCGACTCGCGAAAGGCGCTCTCGGCCGAGGAACTGCAGATGATCTTCGCCGAGGCGCATCAGTCGGGCGTGATCGAGGAGCACGAACGCGCGGTGATCAGCGGCGTGGTGCGACTGGCCGACCGGCCGGTGCGCGAGGTGATGACGCCGCGCACGGATATCGACTGGCTGCCGGTCAACGCGACCGCGGCGGACGTGCGCAGGAAATTGCTCGAATCCTCGCACACGCGGCTGCCCGTGGCCGAAGAATCCATCGACAATATCCTGGGCGTGGTGCAGGCGCGCGACATCGTCTCGGCGCAGTTCCGCGGCATGCCGATCAACCTGCGCGATCTGATGCGGCGCGCGGATATCGTGCCCGATCAGCTCGATGCGATGGACGCACTGGAGATTTTGCGCAAGGCCGAGGTGCCGATGGTGCTGGTCCACGACGAATATGGTCACTTCGAAGGTATCGTGACCCCCAACGACCTACTCAGCTCGATCGCCGGCGAGTTCGAGAGCGACCGGCAAGCGGGCGAAACGCCCTCCATCATCGAGCGCAGGGACGGCAGTCTGCTCGTCTCGGGCGCGTTATCGGCCGACAGTTTGGCCGAACGGCTCGACATCGACCTGCCCGAGGACCGCGATTACGCGACCGCGGCGGGCCACGCGCTCTATATCCTGCGCCGCCTGCCTGAAGAGGGCGAGGCGTTCGAGGATCAGGGCTGGCGCTTCGAGGTGGTCGACATGGACGGCCGCAAGATCGACAAGCTGCTGGTCAGCATGATCGGCTGAGGGTGCGGCGCAAATGTCTGTTTTCGGCGATGCTGTTTTCGCAGACCAGCAGGCTGAGCGTTCAGTGCTCAATACGTCTTGATTCCACCTGAAAACTTAGTCGTCATGCCAGCGAAAAGCTGGCATCTCGGGCATCGATGCAATTCCGCCCGAGACCCCAGCTTTCGCTGAGGTGACGAACAAATGTTGGGAGTGAACCCAAGCAATCACCTTCATTTGCCGAGCGAGCCATATTTCGCCTCGAACGCCGCCCTGTCGCCCGCCGCCAGCAGCCGCGCCTGGTCGATCCAGTCGTCGCGGCGGATGCGGCCCCTGAAATTGCCCAGCTCGCCGTCGATCCGCGCCACATCGGCATCGTCCCATGCCGCGATCTGATCGAAACGGGTGATGCCCAGCTCATGCAGCCGCGCGACCAGCTTGGGACCGACGCCCTTCATCTGAAGCAGCTCATCGCTGCCGGTGGTGGCGGCCGGAACGGGCGCGGCGGACGGCTGCTGCGCCGCTGTCGGTTCAGTGGCCGGAGCCTCGACCGGCGCAGGCTGCGTCACGACGAGTGCTTCGGCTGGTTCGGATTCGGCCGTCACCGCGCCGCTGTCCTGGGCCAACGCCGTCTCGGTCTCGGTGACGTGTGCCTGGGTCAACCCATCTTGCCGCGCCCCGGCGGCGGCGGCCGACGTGCCTGCCATGTCGCCTGAAAGGACCGCGTTATCGGCCTGGTGCGCGCGTTTCGCATCGTCCGGCAGGCGATCGGCGGCCACATGCCGCGAGCGCCCCTTGCCGCGCGAGAGCGTGAACAGCAGCACGACCGCGATCAGCGCGATGACGATCACGAAGAAGACAGCGTATTCCAGAAAAAAATGTAGCATGAAGGGCCCCGTTCGAGTCTCGATCCGATGTCGGACCGATCCTTAGTCCAGCCGCCGCATGGAGATCAATCACCGAAGCTATCCGCGGTCAGCCCCGCCGCGCCTCGCGCTCCACTTCGCGCCAGCCGATATCGCCCCGGGCGAAACCGCCGGGGAAGGCAATCGCATCGACGCCGTCATAGGTGCGCTGTTTCGCTTCGGTCACGGAGGTTCCCAGCGCCGCCACGTTCAGCACGCGGCCGCCCGCGGCCACGAGATGATCGCCGTCGCGCGCGGTCCCTGCGTGGAACAGCGTTGCGCCGGTCGCCTTTGCGCGGTCGATCCCGGCGATCACGCCGCCCTTTTCGGGGCTGGCGGGGTAGCCGTTGGCGGCCATCACCACGGTGAGCGCGGTCTGTTCGGAGAAAACCGGCAACTCCGCCTCGGCCAGTCGGCCTTGCGCGGTAGCCAGCATCAGCGCGGCCATATCGCCCTCGAAGCGCATCATCAGCACCTGGCATTCGGGATCGCCGAAGCGGCAGTTGTATTCGATCAGCTGGGGGCCCTCGGCGGTGAGCATCAGCCCGGCATAGAGCACGCCGGAATAGGGCATGCCCTCGGCCGCCATCGCCGCGACGGTGGGCTCGACGATTTCTCTCATCACCTGGCCGGTCAGCGCTTCAGTCAGCACCGGCGCCGGGCTGTAGGCGCCCATGCCGCCGGTATTGGGGCCGGTATCGCCGTCGCCGACGCGCTTGTGGTCCTGCGCGCTGCCGAACGGCACCACGGTCTTGCCGTCGGTGATCGCGAAGAAACTCGCTTCCTCGCCCTCGAGGAACGCCTCGATGACGATTTCCTGCCCGGCCGCGCCGAAGCCGCCCGCGAACATGTCGGCGACGGCTTGCCGCGCTTGCTCATGGGTCTGCGCGACGATCACGCCCTTGCCCGCCGCCAGCCCGTCGGCCTTGATCACCACCGGCAGACCGAATTTTTGCAAGGCTGCCTGCGCCGCATCCTCGCTGCTGGAGCGGACATAGGCGGCGGTGGGGATACCCGCGCGGTCGCACAGCGCCTTGGTAAACGCCTTCGATCCTTCGAGCTGCGCCGCGGCTTTGGACGGGCCGAACACCGCAATTCCCTCGGCGCGCAGGCTATCGGCGAGACCGTCCACCAAAGGCGCTTCGGGTCCGACGACGACGAGGTCGATTTGCCGATCCTTGCAGAACTCTGCCACTGCCTCGTGATCGCCCGCATCCAGCGTCACGCATGTCGCGCATTCGGCGATGCCCGGATTGCCCGGGCCTGCGAACAATTTGCGCAGGCTCGGCGATTGTGCCAATTTCCACGCCAGCGCATGCTCGCGCCCGCCGCCGCCCAATAGCAGGATATTCATGGCGATAAGCCCTCAAATCGATGAAACCGGCCGCTTGCTAGCCGATGTGCGGGGGGGCGACAACGCCCCGCCCTTCTCGGTCAGCGAACTCTCGGCCTCGCTCAGGCGCACCGTGGAGGACCGGTTCGGCCATGTCCGGGTGCGCGGCGAGATTTCGGGTTTCAAACGGGCCGCGTCCGGCCATTGCTATCTGACGCTGAAGGATGACAAGGCCTGTCTCGACACGGTGGTGTGGAAGGGCTGCGCCGGCAAGCTCGCCTTCTCGCCGCAGGACGGGATCGAGGTGATCGCGACCGGCAAGCTCACCACCTATCCCGGGCGTTCCAAATATCAGCTGGTCGCCGATACGCTGGAGCTGGCCGGCGAGGGCGCGCTGATGCAGTTGCTCGAACGGCTCAAGGCCAAGCTGGCGGAGGAAGGCCTGTTCGCGCAGGAGCGCAAGAAAGCGCTGCCGTTCGTGCCGCGCCGCATCGGCGTCGTCACCTCGCCCACCGGCGCGGTGATCCGCGATATCCTCCACCGCCTGTCCGACCGCTTTCCGAGCGAGGTGCTGGTCTGGCCGGTACAGGTGCAGGGCGATGCCGCGGCGGGCATGGTTGCGAACGCGCTGGCCGGGTTCAACGCGCTGCCCGAGGGCGAGCGGCCCGACCTGCTGATCGTCGCGCGCGGCGGCGGGTCGATCGAGGATCTGTGGGCGTTCAACGAGGAGGCGGTGGTGCGCGCCATCGCCGCGTCCGCGATCCCGGTCATCTCCGCTGTGGGGCACGAGACCGACACCACGCTGGCCGATTACGCCGCCGACCGCCGCGCGCCCACGCCGACCGCCGCCGCCGAGATCGCGGTGCCGGTGCGCAGCGAACTGCTCGCATTCGTCGCGCAGCAGGGCGCGCGGATGCAAGCCGCTCTGTCGCGCCGGGTCGAGCAGGCGATGGAACGGCTGGAAGCGCAGCGGCGGCTGCTGCCCGATCCGGCGCAGCTGGTCGAACAGCGCGGCCAGCGCATCGACGATCTCGGCGATCGGCTCGGTCAGGCGCTCGGCGCGCGGGCGGACCGCGCGGCTCGTCGGCTTGCCGAACATGCCGGTGCTTTGCGGCCCGCCTTGCTGGAACGCCAGTTTGACGTGGCGGCGGAACGCCTCGGCCGCGTTGGTCTCGACGCCCGATTGGTCGAGCGCGTGCTGGCGCGCGCCGCAGATCAGTTCTCCAACCGCGTCCGGCTGATGGAACAGCTTCATCCCGAGCGACCCCTTCAGCGCGGCTATGCGCTCGTCGTCTCGCCGCATGGCGGCGCGCTGACCAGCGCTGCCGCCGCCCGCGCGGCGGGTCAGTTCAACGTCAAGTTCGCCGACGGAGCGCTGGGTGCGATCGCGACTGACCGCGCACCCGGCAAAGCGCCCGCCCGCCCGCCCAAGCCGCGCCGGGACTTGAAACAGGAGACGCTCTTCTGATGTTCAGCCCTGTGCTATTCAGGCCATCCTCAGAAATTCCAACCTAGAGATACAGTCATGCTGATGTCCGCTTCCAGCCGCCCCGCGCGGCTTCACTATATGGCCAATGGCTTTCGCTTGCTCTCGCCCGGCGATCACGTGATCTGCGCGGTGACCGGCGCGCCGATCGCGCTCGAGGAACTGCGGTACTGGAGCGTCGAGCGGCAGGAGCCCTATGCCACGGCCGAGATTTCGGTCGGCGCGCTATCGCCGCAATGAAGGGGTCGCCGCAATGAGTGGCAGGTTTGCATTCGCCGCGCTCGGCAGCATCGCGCTCGGCTCCTGCGTGGCCGGTAGCGTGCCGCCGCGCGCGCCGCCGGAGCCGGTTGTTGTGGCACCGGTGCCCACACCCGCACCGACCCAGTCCGAACCGGTGCGTGCCGGTTTTCGGTTCGAAGGGCCGCCGGTCCAGGGCGCGCTGCTCACGGGCCGCGTGCCGACCGGCGCGGTCAGTCTCAGCTTCCAGGGCGAGCCGGTGGAGATCGGCAAGGACGGCTTCTTCATCGTCGGCCTGGACCGCGATGCCCCCGCCGAAGTGCGGTTCGAGGCGCGGCTGGCCGATGGGGGCACCGTGGAGCGCAAGCTGCAGATTTCCCCCGGCGACTGGAAGCTGGAATATATCAACACGCCCTATCATGCCGGGGTCAGCAGCGCGGCGTTCGAGGCCAGGCGCGGCCCCGAAGTGACGCAGATCGTGGCTTCGCGCGCGCGGCATGTCGACAGTCAGGGATGGCTGCAGGATTTCATCTGGCCGGTCAAGGGCCGCCAGTCAGGCTATTTCGGATCGCAGCGTGTCTATCAGGGCAAGCCCGGCAGCTATCATGGCGGCGCGGATATCGCCGTACCCACCGGCACCACATTCGTCGCGCCCGCCGACGGCGTGGTGACGCTCGCCGCGCGGGACGAGTTCACGCTGGAGGGCAAGCTGATCATCATCGATCACGGCATGGGTCTCAACAGCGCCTTCCTCCACGCGTCGGAAATCCTGGTCAACGAAGGCGACCATGTGACTCAGGGTCAGCCCATAGGAAAAGTCGGCCAAACCGGCCGCGCCACCGGCCCGCATCTGCACTGGGGTCTCAAATGGAAGGACGCCCGGATCGACCCGCTGCTGGTGGCGGGCCCCCCGAACGGCTGAAGCTTACTGGACGCGGCGGACGCGGATGCCGGGCTGCCCGTTCACATTGGCGAAGAAGGTGCCCACCGCGCCGCGCTTGATTTTGATCTTTTGCCCGGATTTGGGTGACAATACGAGCTTGCCGTCGGTCTGCTCCCAGCGCGCGCCATCCTCCAGTTCGATCGAATAATAGCCATAGCCGATCTGCCGTGCGCTCGCGATCGTCGTGTTGATTTCCTGGAATTCCTCCTCATCGTCCCCGCCGAACAGGTTGATTTTGGGGAGCGAGAAACCGAACAGGCCGCGCCGCGTCTCGCGCACGCTCTCGCGATCGGCGATGACGATGTCCCTGTCGTCGGCGGCTCTTTCCAGCGCCGCGACCTGGCGGTCATAACAGGCCAGGCGCTTTGTCTCGTCGGCAAGGGCGCGGCAGGCGATGACGGCCGAGAACTGCTCCGGCGTCCTGAGCGGGACGTTTTCCTGCGCCGGCGCAGGGGCCGAATGGAGCAAGGCCATACCGGCCAAGGCCGCGACCGCTGTAAAATGCCGGATCATATTGTCCTCCCGTTCGCACAATCGGGTGAGACCTAGAGGATTGCGCGCCTGCGCAAAAGCCTCATGATCGCCGAAAAACATATGTTGCATAAACGCTACAGCGCTTCGAAAAACCATGCTTTCCTCCCACATTCCCTTTGAACTCGCACGGATTTTGGCACAGACGCGCCCCATTGCAGAAGGGCGTCGTGCTCATGCCACAGGATCCAATGATCGGGCGGGTCGCCAAGCTTTCTGCCTTTACGTTTTCAAAGAGGGACATATTCGCCGTGAAAAAACACACTCTCGATCATCTGAAGTTCGGTGCCGCACCGCTCGCACTCGGTATCGCCTTGATCTCGGCTCCGGCCGTCGCGCAAGTTTCGCCCGAGCCGATCGGCGATGAAGCCACGTCCGCCGACGCCGCTACCGCTCCCGGCGATCTGATCATCGTCACCGGTTCGCGCATCCGCTCGCCGAACCTGGAATCGGCGAGCCCGATCACCGTGATCAGCTCCGAGGAGTTCAAGCAGACCGGCACGACCCGCGTCGAGGACCTCGTCAATTCGCTGCCGCAGGTCTTCGCCGGCCAGGGCGCAGGCTATTCGAACGGCGCTTCGGGCGCGGCAACCCTGAACCTACGCGGCATCGGTTCCGAGCGCACGCTGGTTCTTGTCAACGGTCGCCGACTTGTTCCGGGCGATCCGTTCACGTCGGCAGCAGACATCAACGTCATTCCGGCGGCGCTGGTCAAGCGTGTCGACGTGCTGACCGGCGGTGCATCGTCGGTCTATGGTGCCGATGCCGTTGCCGGCGTCGTCAACTTCGTCATGGACACCGATTTCGAAGGTTTCCGCCTCGATACGCAATATTCGGTCTATAATCACAACAATCGTGGTAATAGCGAGTACACCGATGCGATCAACGCACGTAACTTCCCCTATCCCAAGAATATGAACACGGATGGCGGCACGATCGACGCGACCGCGGTTTTTGGCGCCGGGTTCGATGATGGTCGCGGCCATGTCACCGCTTATCTCGGGTATCGCAATGTCAATGCCGTTGCGCAGGCCAAGCGTGATTATTCCTCTTGCGCGCTGTCCGCCCGTTCGACCACGCAGGTCGCTGCCAACGGCCAGCCTTTCAGCTGCGGCGGATCGCCAACGTCCGCAGCGGGCACGCTGTTCGCTTTTGACAGCGGCAGCGACCCGTTCGTCGATGTCGAGGGCGGCGGGGCCGATGGAATGTCACCGGACGGTGTCAACGATAATTTCACCTCCGCAACGTTCCAGTTCGGCGCCAACCGCACCCTTTTGCCTGGGTTCACGCCTTACAACTTCGCGCCGTTGAACTATTTCCAACGCCCGGACGAGCGTTATACGGCCGGTGCATTTGCCGATTATGAAGTGTCGGATGCACTTACTGCCTATGCCGAGTTCATGTTCATGGACGACCGGACGGTCGCGCAAATCGCTCCATCGGGTGACTTCGGTAATACGCTGTCGATCAACTGCGACAATCCGTTGCTTGGCGCGGCGCAGTTCAATGTGGTCTGCGACAACGAAAATCTTCTCGTTAGTCCGAACCCGGGCGATGCCTTCACAGTGGTAGGCAATGTAGCGGCCGAAAATGCTGCACGCGTAGCCCGGAACATTGGCGAGCCGCTCCTTCCGACCACGCCCTTCGACTTCATCGATCCAACCAGCGGTGATAACTACAATCGAGGGTTCGCCCAGATCCTTCGCCGGAACGTAGAGGGCGGCGGTCGTTCTGACGATCTGCAGCATACCAGCTATCGCGGCGTTGTCGGCTTTCGCGGCGATCTGAGCCCGGCATGGTCCTATGACGCTTACTATCAGTATGGACGAACCAATTTTGCCGAGACCTATACGAACGATTTCTCGGTCACACGTCTTACGCGTGCTTTGGATGTCGTTACCAACGCGAACGGAACTCCGGTTTGCCGCTCGACACTGGACGGCACCGATCCCAACTGTGTGCCTTATGATATTTTCGCGCCTGGCAATGTAACGCAGGGCGCTATCAACTATCTTCAGACCCCCGGTTTTCAGCGTGGCATTGTGAGCGAACAGGTCGCTTCCGGCTATTTCTCCGGATCGCTTGGCGAATATGGCATCAAATCGCCATTTTCCGATGAGGGTATCGGCTTGGTGTTCGGTGCCGAATATCGCAATGAAAGGCTTGAATTCCTTTCGGATATCGCTTTTCAGACCGGCGATCTCGCTGGCCAGGGTGCACCGACGCTGCCGGTCAACGGGAAGTTCGACGTGAAAGAACTCTTCACCGAGATCAGCGTCCCGCTGGTGACCAACAGCTGGCTGTACGATGCCCGCATCACCGGCGGTTACCGTTATTCCGACTACAGCACCGGTAATCAAACCGACACCTACAAGATCGAAGGCGAGCTTGCGCCTACGCCGGACATCCGTTTCCGTGGCGGTTACAACCGCGCGGTTCGTGCACCGACTTTGCAGGATCTGTTTGCTCCGCAACGGGTTGCTTTGAACGGCAATACTGATCCCTGCTCTGGCTTCGTAATCCAGGCATCCGATGCCGGCTGCTTGGCGCAGGGTCTGACGGTTGGTCAGACGGTGGCTCCGAACCCGGCCGGTCAGTATAATGGCTTGATTGGCGGCAACCCGAACCTGGTTCCGGAAAAGGCCGACACCTACACCGCCGGTGTAGTACTGACGCCGACCTTCTTCCGGGGCTTCACCGCCAGCGTCGATTACTTCAAGATCGACCTTACCGGCGCCATTCAGGGTATCGGACAGGATACTATCTTGAGCGTCTGCACGGATACCGCTGATCCGTTCTTCTGCGGCCTGATCAATCGCGATGGTTCGGGATCGATCTGGCGCACGCCGAATGGCTTTGTACGGGATCTTCAGCAGAATATTGGTGGCCTGAGCACTTCGGGTATTGACGTGGTCGCCAATTACAATCGCGAGATCGGTTCGCTTGGTCGTCTGGGCCTCAGCTTCGTCGGAACCTATCTGATCGATTTGACGACCAAGACGGGCGTCGAAAGCGCACCGGATTTTGACTGCGCGGGTTATTATGGTGCGGTCTGTAGTTCGGGCACGACCAGCGGCACGACCAATCCAGAGTGGCGCCATCAGGCCCGCTTGAGCTTCGATCTGCCGGACGGCATCGGTGCTTCGGTGCGCTGGCGCTATTTCGGTGGGTCCGATCAGGACACCAGGAATCCCGATATCGGTGGAACGACGCAGCCCGCCAATGAGCATATCGACCCGATGAGCTATTTCGATCTGGCGCTGACGGCGCGCATTGGCGACAATTACAATTTCCGCCTGGGCGCCAACAATATCCTGGACAAGGAGCCGCCGCTGGTCGGCAGTCAGTCCTGCCCGGCCGGTCCGTGTAACGGCAACACCTATGCGACGGTTTACGACGCGATTGGTCGTTACTTCTATGCGGGCGTGACGCTCGACTTCTGATCGTCGTCAAGGGATGAACCAAGCTGGCGGGCCCTTCGGGGCCCGCCATTTTTTTTGGCCGCGACCGGCGTGGTTTGCTATGGCACTCGCCATGAACGCTGATGCGACAGCCGCGTACCTGAAGGCGATCGATCCGGGCGACGCGGCCAAAGTTATAGCAACCGGCATGGATATGGTGCGCGGCGGCATCGGCGCACCGGTCATTCCGCTCGTCCGGGACGCACTTGTACATCATCCCCGCGACGCGGTCTTGTGGCAGCTGCTTGGCTTGGCCGCGCGGCTCGAACAGGACGGCGCGCTGGCGCTGGAAGCCTTTGCAAGGGCGGCGGAACTGGCACCAAACGACGCGCTGATCGCGCAGAGCCATGCTCAGGCGGCGCTCGAGGCGGGGCGTCCCGCGGTCGGCCTGTTCGATCGCGCGGCGATCCTCGCGCCGCAGCATGGCGCGGTGTTGCTGGGCCGGGCCGCGGCCATGGTCGCCGCGGGGCGGTCTGACGAATCGGTACGCGGCTTGCGGCGGTTGCTTGCCGCCAATCCGTTGTGGATCGACGGCCATCGGGCACTGGCGAAAATCGTCGGCCAGCTGGGACATTTCGGCGATCCGCGCGCGAGCCTGGCCGAAGCGCTGGTGCAGGCGCGGGCGGTGCCGGAGCTGCATCAGGCCCTCATCGCCACAGACTTCGATCTCGCCGATTACGCGGCGGCGGACCGCCATCTCGCCGATGCGCGTACGGTCCTGCCGCCCGCGCGCTGGCTCGACAGCTGGTCGGCATTTTGCGCATCCGAACTGAGCGAAATCGCCCGGGCCGACAGCCTGTTCGAAGCCATGGGCTCGCCTGCCGATATCGACGAAGCCCTGCGGCGCTCACGCCATGAAATCCGGGCGGGCCGGGCGGGCCGGGCGCTGGCGATTGCAGAAGCGTGGACGGCGCGGGACGGGGGGGGTGTGCTGTGGCCCTATCTGGAACTCGGCTGGCGCCTGACGGACGATCCCCGCTGGCAGTGGCTCGAGGGCGATCGGCGCTTCGTCGGCGTTTACGATCTGTCCCATCGTCTGGAGTCGTTGACCGATCTCGCGGGGTGCCTGCGCAAGCTTCATTTCGCGGACAGACAGCCGCTCGATCAGTCGCTGCGGGGCGGCACCCAGACCGACGGGCCGTTGCTGTCCAGACTCGAACCGGAGATCGCGGCGTTGCGCAAGGTCATATTGTCGGCGGTTCGGGACTATGCGGCGCAGCTTCCGCCGCCCGATCCGGGCCATCCGCTGCTCCTGGCGCATCGCGCACCGCTCAAGTTCGCCGGGTCGTGGTCGGTTCGGCTGACGCGGCAGGGCTTCCATGTCGATCATGTGCACAGCCAAGGCTGGATCAGCTCGGCGTTTTATATCGCGTTGCCGGAGCCTTCCATGGGGCGCGGCGAGGGCGAGCGTGCGCATGACGGCTGGCTCAGCCTCGGCGAATGCCGCGAGCTTGCGCCCGGTCTGGCCCCGATCCGGTTGATCGAACCGAAGCCCGGGCGCCTCGTGCTGTTCCCTTCCACCATGTGGCATGGTACGCGGCCCTTTGCCGAGGGCGAGCGGCTGACCGTGGCCTTCGATGTGGCCCGACCGCGCCCGCATTGATCCCATCACGTTCCGGAAAGTTTCGTCCCATGCCTCCACCGCCGCCCGAATATATGCTTCCCGCGATGCAGCTGTTTCGCGGCGGCGACATGGCGGGTGCGCTGGCGGCCGCCGAAACGGCGCTGGCCGTGCGCCCGGACGATCAGCCGCTGCTAGCGCTCGCATCGCTGGCAGCGCTGCAGCTTGCCCGTCCGGAACGGGCCGTCCCGCATCTGCGCGCGCATCATGCGCTCGCCCCGTCCGATCATGCGGTGAAGGCCAATCTGGCGACCGCGCTTGCCGAGACCGGCGCGCGGGACGAGGCGCTGGGGCTGGCGGCGGGCTCTTCGCATCACGCGCTTGCCCGGCTCGAAGCCTTTCTGCGGCAGGAGGATGGCGACGACGTGGGCGCCATGGCCGCTTATGAACGCGCGGTGTCGGCCAAGCCGGAAGATATGCAGAGCTGGAACAATCTCGGTAATCTTCGCGCGGGCTGCGGCGACGTGGATGGTGCCGTGGTCGCTTTGGAACGGGCGATTACCATCGCTCCGAACCAGATCGGTATCTATCTCAACCTGTCCGATGTCCTGTCCAAGGCGGATCGGCAGGGTCCGCGTCTGGTGACGACGAGCGTGGCGATGAAGCAGGCGCCGGACGATCCGGATGTGCTCACCGAGCACGGCATCGCGCTCGCGGCGAACGAGCGCGATGCCGAAGCCGCCGACGTGCTGCAGCGGGCGGTTGATCGCTTTTCCCTTACGCACCCGCCCCGGATAAAGCCCGCCCATATCGAGCTGGCGATCCTGCTCGAGACGCTCAACCGCGTCGCCGATCTGGAGACGCTGGTCGCGACTTGCGAAGCCGCAGGCATTGCCGATGAAGAAATGGCCTTCCTCAAGGCCTGGATGTTGCGGCGGACCGGCAATCATGAAAGCGCGTGGCAATTCGCCCAGGCGATTCCCGATACGATCAACCCTGTGCGCACCGCGCAACTACGCGCGGGCATCGCCGATCGCCTCGGCAAGACCGATCTCGCCTTCGCGCAATTCACGCGAATGAATCGGCTGGCGCTGGCAGAAAGCGGGCCGCGGCCGAAGGAACCGACCTACCGCGAGCGAATCGATGGCGAGACGGCGTTCTGGACGGACGCACGGCTGGGCTTGCCGGGATCGGCACGGATCGAGGACGATCTGGACGATCCGGTGTTTCTGGTGGGCTTTCCGCGGTCGGGCACGACCTTGCTCGACACCATGTTGATGGGCGCGCCTGCGCTCCATGTGCTCGAGGAGCAGCCGGTCCTGGCGCAGACCGCGATCGGGCTCGATCCGGAGGCGGTTCTCGAACTGTCCGACGACGACGTTGTGCGGCTGCGTGCGCGGTATTTCGCCTTGGTAGCGGAGCGGGCTGCAATACCGGACGGCAAACGCATCGTCGACAAGCATCCGCTGCAGATGACGAAACTGCCTCTGATCCATCGCCTGTTTCCCAAGGCCCAGATCATCCTGGCCGAACGGCATCCGTTCGATGCGGTGCTGAGCTGCTTCATGGCCAATTTTCGGCTTAATCCGGCGATGCGCAGCTTCACCTCGCTGGACGAGGCGGCGCGGACCTATGATAGCGTGTTCACCAATTGGAATAATGCGAGCGCGGCATTGCCGGTCGATGTGCGACGGGTTCGCTACGAGCGCCTGATCGCGGACGCGCAATGCGAACTGCGGCCGCTGATCGATTGGCTAGGTCTCGCCTGGAGCGAGGATCTTCTCGACAACAGCGGCATCGCCCGGCGGCGCGGCCGGATCAAGACAGCGAGTTACTCGCAGGTGGGTGAGCCGCTTTACAATCGCGCCATCGGCCGATGGAAGCGCTATCGCGAACAACTGGAACCGATATTTCCAACGCTTGCCACATGGGTGAAACGAATGGATTATGAAGCGGATTAACGGGCGTAACCCGCGACCTTAGTTGCCCGCTCGTCCATATCCCTGGGTCTGCGATCTTTCAATCTCCTGACGGCTCTGCGCTTTCTGCGCCGCCCATTCGGCAGCCGTCGCGCAAACCCGGCGTGACCGCACACGGCTTCCCGTATCTTGAATCTTGCGGCAGATCATACGCGACTGATCGCCCATATCTTCCTTGTCGGCCATTTTGTCCTCGACGACCCGGACCTTGGTCTCTTGCGCTTCGCTGTTTGTGCTCTTCTCCTGAGCGTTTGCGGATGAAAGCCCGGCCAGCGACAAGGCAGCGAACGATAGGGCAATAAAATATTTCATGGGAATCGATCTCCAAAACAGGTCTGGATCATAGCGACTGTTGCCGGACTTCACAATATCCATGGAATGACCGGTAAATCCCTCCGTCAGCTGCCGGTGACGCTGAAGCTCAGCGCCCCTTCGCCCTCGTCCACCGTCACCGCAGAGCCGTCGGGAACCTCGCCGCGCAGGATCATGTCGGCGAGCGGATCCTGGACATATTTTTGCACGGCGCGGCGCAGCGGGCGAGCGCCGTAGACCGGATCGTAGCCGACGCGGCCGAGCCAGGCCTTGGCGCCGTCCGTCAGCGCGATCGTCACTTTGCGATCGGTGAGCAATCGCTGAACGCGGGCGACCTGCAGGTCGACGATCGGCGCCATATGCTCTTGGCGCAGGCGCTGGAACAGGATGATTTCGTCCAGCCGGTTGAGGAATTCGGGCCGGAAATGATCGCGCACCACCTCCATCACCTGCGGCTCGACATCATCGACCGCCTGGTCATCACCCATGTTCGACAGATACTGGCTGCCGAGGTTCGAGGTCAGGATGATCAGCGTATTGGAGAAATCGACCGTGCGGCCCTGCCCGTCGGTCAGGCGGCCGTCGTCGAGCACCTGCAACAGCACGTTGAACACGTCACCATGCGCCTTTTCGACCTCGTCGAACAGGATCACCTGGTAGGGCCGCCGCCGCACCGCCTCGGTCAGCGCGCCGCCCTCCTCGTACCCGACATAACCCGGCGGCGCGCCGATCAGGCGGGCGACCGCGTGCTTTTCCATATATTCCGACATGTCGATCCGCACCATCGCGGCGGGATCGTCGAACAGGAATTCGGCCAGCGTCTTGGTGAGCTCGGTCTTGCCCACACCGGTGGGCCCGAGGAATAGGAACGAGCCCAAAGGCCGGTTCGGATCCTGCAGGCCCGCACGCGAGCGGCGCACGGCCTTGGACACGGCCTCAATGGCGCGGTCCTGGCCGATCACCTTGGCGCCGAGCGCGCTTTCCATGTCGAGCAGCTTCTCGCGTTCGCCCTCGAGCATGCGGTCGACCGGGATGCCGGTCCATTTCTCGACCACCGAGGCGATATCCTCGCTGGTCACTTCTTCGCGCAGCATCGCGCCTTCGGTCGCTTCGCCGGCCTCGGCCAGCTTGCGTTCGAGATCGGGGATAGTGCCGTAGCTGAGCTCGCCCGCGCGCGCGAGATCGCCGCCGCGCTGCGCTTGCTCCAGCTCGCTGCGGGCCTGATCCAGCTCCTCCTTCAACTTCGCTTCCGCGCCGATCTTGTCCTTTTCCGCCTGCCAGCGCTGGGTGAGCCCGGCGGTCTGCTCCTCCAGATTGGCAAGCTCGGCTTCCAGCGCCACCAGCCGGTCGCGCGACGCCCGATCGCTCTCGCGCGATAACGCCTCGCGCTCGATCTTGAGCTGGATGATGCGCCGGTCGAGCGTTTCGATCTCTTCGGGCTTGCTCTCCACTTCCATTCGGATGCGGCTCGCCGCCTCGTCCATCAGGTCGATCGCCTTGTCCGGCAGGAAACGGTCGGTGATGTAGCGGTTGGACAGCGTGGCGGCGGATACCAGCGCGCTGTCGGTGATCCGCACGCCGTGGTGCAGCTCATATTTGTCCTTGATGCCGCGCAGGATCGAGATCGTGTCCTCGACATTGGGTTCGCCGATGATGATCGGCTGGAAGCGCCGCTGCAGCGCGGGGTCCTTTTCGACATATTTGCGATATTCGTCGAGCGTGGTGGCGCCGATGCAGTGCAATTCGCCGCGCGCAAGGGCGGGCTTCAGCAGATTGCCCGCGTCCATCGCGCCTTCGGATTTGCCCGCGCCGATCAGCGTGTGCATCTCGTCGATGAACAGGATGATCTCGCCCGCAGCCTGCTTGACCTCGTCGAGCACGCCCTTCAGCCGCTCCTCGAACTCGCCGCGATATTTGGCGCCCGCGATCAGGCTGCCCATGTCGAGCGCGAGCAGACGCCGGTCCTTCAGCGTGTCGGGTACGTCTCCATTGGCGATGCGCAGCGCCATGCCCTCGGCGATCGCGGTCTTGCCGACGCCGGGCTCGCCGATCAGCGCGGGGTTGTTCTTGGTCCGGCGCGAGAGAATCTGGATGGTACGGCGGATTTCCTCGTCGCGGCCGATTACCGGGTCGAGCTTGCCCTCGCGCGCCGCCGCGGTCAGGTCGCGCGCGAATTTTTTCAGCGCATCGTAGCGGTCCTCCGCGCCCACCGTGTCGGCGGTGCGCCCGCCGCGCAGCTGCTCGATCGCGCCGTTCAGCCCCTGCGCGGTGACCTTGGCGGCGGCGAGCGCCTTGCCCGCCACGGTCTGCGAGGCGAGCACGAGCGCGAGCAGCAGCCGCTCGACCGTGACATAGCTGTCGCCCGCCTTCTGCGCGACCTGCTCGGCCTGGTCGAGCACGCGGATCGCGTCGTTGTCGAGCCCCGGCGTCTGCTGCGCCCCGCCTCCGGAAACGACGGGAATCTTGGCGAGTGCCGCATCGACTTCGCGCACCGCGGTCCTGGCGTCGCCGCCCGCCCGCGCGATCAGCCCGGCGGCCATTCCCTCATTGTCCTCGAGCAGCGCCTTGAGCAGATGCTCGGTTGAAATACGCTGATGCTGCTCGCGGATCGCGACCGTCTGCGCGGACTGCAGAAAACCCTTGGCGCGATCGGTGAACTTTTCGAGATTCATGATGGCAAACCCTGTCGAATGAGGCGGCCGGCGAACCACGTCCGCAACCGGAATGTAAGGAAATCGACCACCGATATAATGTTGCATATATGCAACACAAGGGAGCGGCGCGGCTTTCCGGTTGCGGAGCGGGCGCACGGCCATCATGGTCGCCGCCATGGCCCGAAAATCCGTGCGCATCGCGCTTGCCGTACTCATCCTGCTGGCGCTCGTCGCCATCGCGCTGATGCTGTGGGAGCCGCTGTCGGTCGACCGCCATGCGCCGCCGCCGGCGCGCACCTATGACGCCGAGATCGTGCGCGACGATTGGGGCGTGCCGCATATTTTCGGGAAGACCGACGCGGACGTGGCGTATGGCGTCGCCTGGGCGCATTCGGAGGACGACTTTTCCACGATCGAGCAGGTCGCGGCGATGACGCGCGGACGCGCCGGGGCGATCATGGGGCAGGAAGGCGCGCAGATCGATTATGTCGATCATCTGCTCGGCGTGGACGACACGGTGGATCGCACCTATGCCGCGATCCCCGCCGATACCCGGGCGATGTTGGACGCCTATGCCGCAGGGCTGAACGCCTATGCCAAGGCGCATCCGGACGAAGTGCGGCTCGACAAATTGTTTCCGGTGAACGGCAAGGATATCGCCGCGGGTTTCGTGCTGCGCTCGCCCTTCTTTTTCGGGCTGGGCGATGTGATCGGCGCGCTGGCCGAGGGCAAGGATTTGCCGGTGGAAGGCGGCCCGAAGCCGGACGCCAATTTGATGGCCCCGATCGGCAAGGACGCCGCAATGAACGGGTCCAACGCCTTTGCCGTGGCGCCGGGGCGAAGCGACGACCAGACCACGCGGCTCGTCTCCAACTCGCATCAGCCCTGGCGCGGCCAGGTCGCCTGGTACGAACTGGTTGTCGAGAGCGGGCAGGGCATGCATTTTGCGGGCGCGACTTTTCCGGGATCGCCGTTTCTGTTCCTGGGCCATAACGAAAATCTTGGCTGGACCAACACCGTCAACCGGCCCGATCTGACCGATGTCTACAAGCTGGTGCTGGACGATAGCGGGGAGAAATACCGGCTCGACGGGAAATGGCTGCCGCTGGAGAAGAAGCGCGTGATCCTTCCGGTCAAGTTCGGCCCGCTGGTCTTGCCGATCATGAAGACCGTATGGCGGTCGAAGCACGGCCCGGTAATCAAGAACGAGCGTGGTGCCTTCGCCATCCGTTATGCCGGGATCGGTGAGGCGCGGATGATGGAGCAATATTACAAGCTGACGCGCGCCAAGACGTTTGCAGAGTGGCAGCAGGTGATGGCGATCCAGGGGGTGCCCGCCACCAATTTCATTTACGCCGACAAGGCCGGTAATATCGGGCTGTTCTACAACGCGCTGTTCCCGGACCGGAAGGTGCTGGCTAACTGGCGCGGCGTGCTGCCGGGCGATCGCAGCGACCTGATCTGGCAGGGCTTCGTTCCGTGGGACAAGGTGCCGCGCAATGTCGATCCTGCGTCGGGCTACATCATCAATTCGAACAACACCCCCTATGTCGCGGCCGGGCCGGGGGACGAGATCGATCCCAAAACCGTCTCGCCGCTGCTCGGCGTGGAGCTCGGCACGACCAACCGCGCGCGCCGCGCGATCGAGCTGTTCGAGGCGGCGGGCCAGATATCGCGGCAGGATTTGTACCGGATCAAATATGACCGCGCCTATTCGCATGCGAGCTACGCCAATGTCTGGATGCAGCGCCTGCTCGCGCTCGATCCGCAGGGCGACGGGCAGATCGCCGAGGGACAGAAGTTGCTGCGCGCCTGGGACTGGAACATGGACGGCAAGGGCAAGGGCGACGCGCTGGCCCTCGTCCTGCTGCGCCCGGCGATGCGGGCAAGTTACAAGAGCGAAGCGCCGCCCGATGCGCGCGAGGAGCTGACCAAGGCGGTACGATATCTGAGCGGCACCTACGGCACGCTCGATCCGCCGCTCGGCAGCGTGATCCGCGTGCGGCAGGGCAATACCGACCTGCCGATGGACGGCGGGCCGGACACGCTGCGCGCGGCCACCCTGTGGGACGAAAGCCCGGACGACCACCGCCTGCTGGTCAAGCATGGCGACAGCTTCATCATGTTCGTCGAATGGCCCAAGGATGGCCCCGTCCGCTCACGTTCGATCCAGCCATTCGGCGCGGCGACGACGCGGCCGAATTCGCCCCATTATGCCGATCAGGCGGCGTTGTTCGTCGAAAAACGAACGAAACCGGTCTATTTTACGCGCGAGTCTCTGGAAGGTCACAGCGAACGGCGATATCGTCCGGGACAATAGGTCTGTCGGCGACGTCGTCACCGAGTCGTTAAGGATGAAATATCGCGCGCTCCAGCGCTATCACGGGGAAGGAAATAATCCATGCGTCTGATCACGAAGCTCGCTCTCGCCAGCTGCACCGCCGCGCTTGCCGCAGGCTGTACCCATGTCCAGCCGGACATGGCGATGGCGCCAGATGCGGCGATGCCAAGGGATGCGGCAATGTCGGAAACTTACGCCGCCAAGGCCGCGCCGGTCCAAGAGTTGGTCGATCAGGTCGATATTCCCTATACCAAGTTCACGCTCGACAACGGGCTCACGGTCATCGTCAACGAAGACCGCAAGGCGCCGATCGTCGCGGTGTCGGTGTGGTACGATGTCGGCTCGGCCAACGAGCCCAAGGGCAAGACCGGTTACGCCCATCTGTTCGAGCATATCATGTTCAACGGCTCGGAAAACGCGCCGGGCGACTATTTCACCTACACCAAGAAGATCGGCGCGACCGATCTCAACGGCACCACCTGGCTCGATCGCACCAATTATTTCGAGACGGTGCCGCGCTCGGCGCTGGAATCGGCGTTGTTCCTGGAGAGCGACCGGATGGGCAATCTGCTCGGCGGGCTCGATCAGGCGAAGCTCGACAACCAGATCGGCGTGGTCTCGAACGAGAAGCGCCAGGGCGACAACCAGCCCTATGGCTTGGTCGGCTACAAGCAGACCGAGCTGCTTTACCCCGAAGATCATCCCTATGGCCACGAGACGATCGGCACGCTCGCGGACCTGGAGAACGCCTCGCTGGGCGACATCAAGGGCTGGTTCACCGATCATTACGCGCCGAACAATTCGATCCTGGTGCTGTCGGGCGATATCTCCGCGGCCGAGGCCAGGCCGCTGGTCCAGAAATGGTTCGGCGGCATTCCGAAGGGCCCGGCGGTCAAGCCGGTGACCGCCGATGTGCCGACGCTCGATGCGGTCAAGACCATCGTGTTGCACGACAAGGTGCCGACCACGCGCATCTATCGCGACTGGGCGATGCCCGGCCTCAACGATCCCAGCTACACCGCGCTCGACGTGGCCGCCTCGGTACTCGGCGGGCTGTCGAGCTCGCGGCTCGACAATATTCTCGTGCGCAAGGAGCAGAGCGCGGTTGCCGTATCGGCCTATCTGCAGCCGTTCACCCACGGTTCGATGATGAACATTCAGGTCGATGTGAAGCCGGGTGAGGACCCCGATGCGGTCAATGCGCGGCTCGATCAGATCGTCGCCGATTTCATCAAGAATGGCCCGACCGCCGAAGAGGTCAAGCGCGTCGCCACCAGCGAGGCGGCGAACCGCATCGCCGGGCTGGAGCAGGTGGGCGGCTTCGGCGGCAAGGCCGTCGCGTTGGCGCAGGGCCAGCTCTATTCGGACGACCCGGAATATTACAAGAAGGAGCTCGATCGACTCGCCAATATGACGCCGGCCAAGGTGACCGCGGCGATGCAGAAGTGGATGACGCGGCCCTATGCGGAAATCCGGGTCGATCCGGGCGAGCGCGATGCTTATGAGGAGGTTTCGGCCGGGGCGGGCGGCAGCATCGCCGACGGCTCGGTGCCCGCCCCCAATTATTACCATGCGCCGGGCGGCGACTGGATGGCGCCGGCCAGCGACCTGCCGTTGACCTTTCAGGACCGCAGCCAGTTCCCCGAACCCGGGCCGACGCCCGATCTCGATTATCCTGAGGTCGAGACCGCCCAGCTGAGCAACGGCATCCCGGTCTATTTCGCGCGGCGCGACGCCGTGCCGGTGGTGCGCGTGGCGGTCAGTTTCGATGCCGGCTACGCGTCCGATCCCAAGGACGCGCTCGGCACCGTCGGCCTGATGACCCGGATGCTCGACGAGGGCACGACATCGCTGAACGCGATCCAGCTGGCCGAGGCGCAGGAATCGCTCGGCGCCGATCTGTCGGCCAGTTCCAGCCTCGATCGCACCGAAGTCGATGTGCGCGCGATGAAGGCCAATCTGGCGCCGACGCTCGATCTGATGGCCGACGTGATCAAGAACCCGGCGTTCGACGCCGCCGAGCTTGAGCGCGTGCGCATCCAGCAGATTACGCGCATCAAGGCCGAGAGCACGCAGCCGCAGAGCCTCGCCTTCCGCGTGCTGCCACCCATGCTCTATGGCGAGCAGCACCCTTACGGTGTGCCGTTCACCGGAACCGGCGATGAGGAGGTGGTGGCGCGCCTGACGCGCGACGATCTCGCCAGCTTCCACCAGCGCTGGATGCGGCCCGACAAGGCGAAGATTTTCGTGGTGGGCGATACCAGCCTGGCCGAGATCAAGCCCATGCTCGAACAGCGTTTCGGCCAGTGGAAGGCGACCGGCGCTGCGGCCCCGGACAAGGTCTTCACCAATCCGGTCGCGTCCGATCGGGGCAAGATCATCGTCATAAACCGCCCCAACTCGCCGCAGTCGCTGATCCTTGCCGGCGAAGTGCTCGGCGTTAAAGGCACCGACGATCTGCTGCCGCTACAGGCGGCCAATGAAGTGTTGGGCGGGGACTTCCTATCGCGCATCAACATGGACCTGCGCGAAACCAAGGGCTGGGCCTACGGAGCGTTCACCTTCTTGCAGCGCCCCGAAGAGCAGGTTCCGCTGATGGTATACGCGCCGGTGCAGACCAACCAGACCGGGCCGTCGGTCAAGGCGCTGATGGAGCAGATGAACGCGTTCAACGGCGCGAACGGCGTCACGCCGGACGAGTTGGAGCGCACGGTGCGCGGCAACACGCTGGAGCTGGCCGGCGACTTCGAGCAGTCGAGCGCGGTGCTGGGCCAGATGCAGCAGGATGTGCTCTACGGCCGTCCGCTGGATTATGCCGATACGATCGCCGATCGTTACGAAGCCCTGACCGCGCCGCAGCTCGACGCGGCGATGCGCGCGGCGCTGAACGTGCCGCAGCTGACCTGGCTGATCGTCGGCGATGCCGCCAAGATCCAGGGCCAGCTGACCGATATCGGCCTGCCGGTGGAATATCGCGGCTTCGATCCCGCTGCTGCGGCGCCTGCCGCCGCCCCGGCCGCGGACGAGGCCGCCGGAGAGGACATGGAAACCTCGGAGCAGTAATTCGTTCTACTGCTGCAACGAACTTTTATCAGGAGAATATAGATGGCGAATGTCGATGGCACTTGGGCAGTGGCGGTCAAGACGCCGATGGGCGATCAGAAGTCCGACCTGACGGTCAAGAGCGATGGCGACAGCTTTACCGGCAGCATGTCCGGCGCGATGGGATCGAACGACGTCAGCGGCAAGGTCGACGGCGATACGCTGACCTGGTCGATGGACATCACCAGCCCGATGCCGATGACGCTCGACAACAAGGCGACCGTCGATGGCGACAGCATGACGGGTACGGTCAAGGCCGGCGCGTTCGGCGACATGCCGCTGACCGGTGAGCGCAAGGCCTGAGTTTCGGTCAATCGGTATACGAAAAGGGCTGCTCCCGCGGAGGCAGCCCTTTTTTCTTGCCCTTGGCGGGCTCGATCGCTTTTCGTTAGTCATCCCAGCGAAAGCTGGGGTCTGAGGCCTCATTGCTGGACACCGGAGATGCCAGCTTTCGCTGGCATGACGAATGGATTGGAAGCGGCGACGGAGACTTAACGCACCGTCACCGTTACCGCGCGGCGGTTCTGGGCGTAGGCCTGCGCATTGGAGCCGAGTTCCTGCGGGCGTTCCTTGCCATAGCTGATCGTGCGGATGCGGCTGCGCGCCACACCCAGTGAGGCGAGATAATTGGCCGCCGAATTGGCGCGCCGCTCGCCCAGCGCCAGATTGTAATCGCGGGTGCCGCGCTCGTCGGCATGGCCTTCGACCACCACCGTGACATTGGGATAACGCTGCAGCCACTGCACCTGGCTCTGCAAGGTCGCGGCGTCAGCCGCATCGATATTATACTCGTCGGTGTCGAAGAACACGCGGTCTCCCGCCACGCTGCGGACGAAGTCTTCCTGGCTGCCGGGGCCGCCGGGCTTGATCGCACCGGCACCGCCGTTATTGGCGTTCGGATCATAGCCCTGATTGCCCTGGTCATAGCCATTGCCTTCGTTGAGCGGCGCGGGCGGCAGCTCGGGCGGGGCTTTTTTACCGCACGCGCCGAGCGCCAGCGTACCGGCGGCCGCGAGCAGGATTATCTGGTTGCGCTTGGTTTTCATCCCTCTGTTCTCCTGTGGCTTTTGATCGATCCGCGAGCCGCCACTGGCATCGGGACCTTGAAGGAATTGGTGTTATTCACGGCCGGATCGGACCCCAGGCGGGATCGGACCCGTTGCCCGGCGTGGGCAGGCGTCGTTCGTTCGCGCCGGCCACGTCGACCTGCCAGATCGAGGTTTCGCCCGACCCTTGCGCGGTGCGGAAAAACTGGATCACGCGGCCATTGGGGGCCCAGGTCGGTGCCTCGTCCTGCCAGCTGTCGGTCAGCAGCCGTTCGCCGCCGCCATCCGGACGCATCACGCCGATGCGCAGGTTTCCGGCGATCTTGGTGAAAGCGATGAGGTCGCCGCGCGGGCTCCATTCGGGCGTGGCATAGCGTCCGCTGCCGAAGCTGATGCGCTTCTGGCCGGAGCCGTCGGCGTTCATCACATAAACCTGCTGGCTGCCCGATCGGTCGCTCTCGAACACGATCTGGCGGCCGTCGGGAGAGAAGCTGCCGCCGACATCGATACCCGGCGCGTTGGTCAGCTTTTCGGGTGTGCCGCCACCCGCCGAAATCTTGTAGACATCGGTGTTGCCGCCCACCGCCATCGAATAGAGGATGGTCTTGCCGTCCGGCGACCAGCGCGGCGCAAAGGTGGCGTTGGAACTCTGCGTCACCAGCCGCTGGCGCCCGGTGCCGATGTCGTAAATGTAGATGCGCGGATTGCCGTCGACATAGCTGAGATACAGGATCGACTGGTAATTGGGCGAGAAACGCGGGGTCAGCGCAGTCGCGCCGCCGCTGGTCAGGATGCGGTGGTTGGCACCATCCGAATCCATCACCGCGAGCTGCTTGCGGCGATTATTCTTCGGCCCGCTCTCGGCGATATAGGCGATGCGGCTGTCGAAAAAGGGCTGCTCGCCCGTCAGCCGCGAATAGATGATGTCCGAACATTTATGCGCCGCGCGGCGCCAGTCGCGCGCGGGCACGACATAGCCCTGACGCGAAAGTTCGGTGCCCAGGCCGACGTCGTAGAGATAGCAGCCGACGGTGATCTCGCTGGCATTGGCCGCGCGCACGAAGCCCTGCACCAGCACCTCGGCGTTGATGGTCTTCCAGCCGGGAAATTGCGGCGCAGTGACCTCCTGGTAGTCGATCGAGCGGACCTGATCGGGGCCGCGCGGCGTGAACAGGCCGTTGTTGCGCAGATCCGCCGTAATCACATCGCCGATGCGGCGACCCAGATCGGCGGTCGAATAGGCGTCGGTCGGCCGGTCGGCATCGGTGGCGAAACCGGGAATCGCGATGATCGTATCGCGCTGCACGGCATCGGCAACGATATCCTCGCTCTGCTGCGCAAAAGCGGCGGAAGGCAGGAGTGCGGCGACCAAAAGGGACGCCAGGGCGGCAAGTTTGCGGTTCAAATGGTTCATATGTCGCTTCTGAAGGTAAGGTCCCATGATTTCCAGTTATCATAATATTCTGCCGGGAGCTTGAACGGCGCCGCCTGCTGTACCGATTTTATCGCGCGTTCGATATGGAGCTTTTGCTGCGGCTCGTTGCTGGCACTTTTGCCCGACTGGCTGACCACTTGCGGCGTGCCCGCCAGGCTGCCATTCTTGTTGAGCTTGATGCGCAGCACGGTGCGCAGCTGATCGACATCCACGCCGCTCGGCACATTGCGTTTCCAGTAGGGCGCGATCTCCCCCTTGATGCTGACGTCGATCTGACGCCGCGTGGTTTCGCTATAGGCCGTAGCCGGAGGATTGTCCGCCTTGCCAGATGTGCCGATCGACCCGCGCATATTGTCCGCAAAGCTGCGCGATCGGGCGGCATTGGCCCGGCTGCCGCCGCTCGATTTGGTTGGCTCCGGCTTGGCTTCCGCTTTGGGTGCGGGCTTTGGGGCCGCCTTGGGTTCGGGCGCGGCTTTTTTGGGCTCCGGCTTCGGCGCCGCCTTGGCTTTCGGCTTGGGAGCGGGTTTGGGCTTGGCTACCGGCTTCGGGGCCGGGACGGGTTTGGGGTCGGCGCGCGGCGGCGCAGGTTCCGTCTGCGTTACCGGCGCAGGGGCATCCATCTGCGGCAGCGGATCGGCCATGGCGTCCAGCGGATCGCCCATGTCGTCAGCGGGCGCAGGCGCGGGCGCTTCGTCCGAAAGCTGCGGCGCGGTGGAGACCGGAGCGATCTCGCCGATCAGCGAGACCTGCACCGGATCGGGCTTGGGCGGTGTTTCTTCAGACGAGAACAGTCCGAGCGACAGGGCGGTGAACAGGGCGATATGCCCCACCAGCGCTACGCCCAGCCCGATCCGTTCCGCCCTCTGCATATCCGGCCGACCGCTATGGCTGCGCGCCTGAACCGGTGGTGACCAGGCTGATCGAATTCAGCCCGGCCCGGTTCAGTTCGCCCATCACGCTCATCATCGCGCCATAATCGATCGACTTGTCGCCGCGCAGCACCACCGCGCGTTCGCCGGCGTCGCCGGTCGCCGCCAATGCCTCGAGCCGGGCAGGCAGGTCGCTGGAGGCCACCGCATCGCCATCGACATAGATGACGCCGCCCTTGTCGATCGCGATCTCGATCGGCTCCTCGGGCTGTTCGATCGCCTTCGCGCGGCTTTCGGGAAGCTCGACGGGCACGCCGGTGACGAGCAGCGGCGCGGTGACCATGAAGATGATCAGCAGCACCAGCATGACATCGACCAGCGGCGTGACGTTGATCTCGGCCACCGGCGAACGCTCACCGCGCCGCCCGCGACGACGCGATCCACCACGGCCGCTGCCAAGCTGCATGGCCACTAGACCTCTTTCTCCAGCTCGCGGCTCAGCGTAGCATGAAAGCCGTCGGCAAAGCGACCGAGCTGCGCTTCGTGCTGGTTCAGCCGGTGGGCGAAGCGGTTATAGGCGATCACCGCGGGGATGGCCGCGAACAGGCCGATGGCGGTGGCGAACAGCGCCTCGGCGATGCCCGGCGCGACGACTGCGAGCGTGCTGTTCTGCTCGGCGGCGATCGCGGTGAAGCTGCGCATGATGCCCCACACGGTGCCGAACAGGCCGACGAACGGCGCGACCGATCCGGTGGTGGCGAGGAAGTTCAGCCGCTCGGACAATTTGTCGATCTCGTGCGCGATGGTGGTGTTCATCGTCGCCGCGAGCCGCTCGCGCGTGCCCTCCCGATCGATCGCCTTGCCGCCGGTTGAATGGCGCCATTCGGTGACCGCGCTGGCGAGTACATGGGCGATCGGCAACTTGGCTTTGCCGCGGTCGCGCACGAAACCGTCGATATCGTCGGCCTTCCAGAAATCGCGCTCGAATTCCTTGGTCTTGCGGCGGATGCTGGCCATTTTCATGACGAAGGAGAGGATGATCGCCCAAGTCCAGATACTGGCCAGGATCAGCCCGATGATCACGGCTTTCACCACGATATCGGCCTGCAGGAACAGCCCGATCGGCGAGAAGCCCGTCGTCGTGGCGGCGGAGAGGATATTGAGCGCGGTCAAATCAGTGATCTTCCAGTGGGTCGGCCCCGGGCATTAGCGATTTGAAGATGGCAAGCCAATCCTTCGGTTGCCGCGCCGGTCTTCCCAATGGCGAAAGGAACGCGGCGGTCACCTTCGCCTCGCACAAGAGCCGCTTGCCTTGGAACGCGCGCTGTCCGATGTCGCAGCTCGCGCCGCGCACGCCGGTGACGCGGCTCCGGATCAGTAGCGCATCGTCGAACCGGGCAGGCGCGCGGAATTTGAGGTCCATCGCGGCGACGGCGTAGACGCCGGTGCCGGCGGCGTGCGCGGCAGCCTGATCGATCCCGGCGACGCGCAGCATGTCGGACCGCGCCCGCTCGAAATAGCGCAGATAATTGGCGTGGTAGACGACGCCCGAAAAATCGGTGTCCTCGAAATAGACGCGCACCGCGAAATGATGCTCGGGGCCGATGAAGCGGCCGTGATAGGGGGCGTCTTCCATGCCGCCAGCCCTAATCGAACAAACCGTCTTGCGTCGCGGTGCCCTGCGGCGGGGCGAGTCCCAGATGCGTCCAGCCGCGCCCGTTGAGGCAGCGGCCGCGCGCGGTGCGGGCGATCAGGCCGAGCTGGATGAGATAGGGCTCGATCACGTCCTCGATCGTGTCGCGCGGTTCGGAGAGGCCGGCGGCGAGCGTCTCGACGCCCACCGGCCCCCCGCGGTAGATGTCGGCGATCATGGTGAGATAGCGCCGGTCCATCGCGTCCAGCCCTAGCGCGTCGACCTCGAGCCGGGTCAGCGACTGGTCGGCGACGGCGGCGGTGACCTCGGTCTCGCCCAGGACATTGGCGAAATCGCGCACCCGGCGGAGCAATCGTCCGGCAACGCGCGGCGTGCCGCGTGCGCGCTTGGCGATCTCGTGCGCGCCGTCCTCGGCGATCGGCAGGTTCAGCAGCCGCGCGGCGCGGGTGACGACGCGCTGCAATTCCTCGACGGTGTAGAAATTGAGCCGCACCGGAATGCCGAAACGGTCACGCAGCGGCGTGGTCAGCAGCCCCTGCCGCGTGGTCGCGCCGACCAGCGTGAAGGCGGGCAGATCGATCCGCACGCTGCGCGCCGACGGCCCTTCGCCGATGATCAAATCGAGGCAGCGATCCTCCATCGCCGGATAGAGCACTTCCTCCACCACCGGATTGAGCCGGTGGATTTCGTCGATGAAGAGCACGTCGCCCTCCTCGAGATTGGTGAGCAATGCGGCCAGATCGCCCGATTTGGCGATCACCGGCCCGCTGGTGGCGCGAAAGCCCACGCCCAGTTCGCGCGCGACGATCTGCGCCAGCGTGGTCTTGCCGAGGCCCGGCGGGCCGAAGAACAGCACATGGTCCATCGCCTCGCCGCGGGCCTTGGCGGCCTCGATGAACACCCGCAGATTCTCCCGCGCCTGCCGCTGCCCGACGAACTCGTCGAGTGTCTTGGGACGCAGCGCGGCGTCGGGATCATCCGGTTGGCGCTCGGGGGAGAGAAGGGAATCAGGCTGGGACAACGTTTATTTCAGTCGACCGGCGTGCCAGTAGCGTGATAACTGCGAACGCCGAAGAAGTTCATAACGCGATCCCAACAGCTTCTTCGATAGCGGTGGACGACCAATTTCGAGTTACCGCTTGCACCCGTTTGAATCGAAAAGCTGGCAAAAGCATTCGCATCGATCCTGCCGATTGCATCACAGCTTGTCACATTTTCGGATAGTGACCTGACCTCAAAAATCTTGCCTCTAAACTGATGAGGTCCACTCAGAAACCTTAAGCGTACGGGCCAAATCCATTTGGATTGTGAAACCAATGAGACCTTAGCGACAAAAGCTTTTGGCGGAACGATCTCGGGGTCATCATCGAACAGGTAGACTGGCCCAACATCGGAGGTATCCAAGCAGGCGTTCGCCCGTGATGATATCAGCGCAGTTGCCGAAATCAGTAACAACCATCGTGCAATGTTCGAAGATCGAGTTCTAAGCATTCAATTGAGAGTCTTCGGCGATAATGCTGTCGAGGACCTCGCTGGCATCCATTTCAATTACACCGGAAGCCAATCCCTCTTCGACCAATGCCTTAATGCGCTGTACCTCTTCCGCACGCTCCCGATCACGTCGGACAAGATCAGTAACATAAGCGCTGGCGGTGGCGTAGCTGCCGTCCTCCAGACGCTGTCCGATCCAATCTTCCAAACCGTCCGATAGGGTGATGGTCATTGCCTTCATGCCGATCTTATACGCGGGTCACAGAGAGGCGCCAAGTGTCGTCGGATATCGTCCTCATCCGGTCACCTCGTCATAAGCGCCGATGTAATTTTCCCGCGTGGACAGCCCGTCAAGTTCGCGATCGAGCGCTTCATAGCGCTCGGCGAAACCGCGCTTGAACGCGTCATAGGCGGCGCGGTTGGTCCAGCGGTCGTGGCTGAGATAGCGGCCCTGCTGCTCCTTGTCGCGCAGCAGCCACGTACCGAGAAAGCCCTCCGCTTCGTCGAACAGGTCGACCCAGGGGCCTTCGCCGCCATAGGCTTGCTCGAACGCCGTGCGCTTGTCCTCGGGCACGAAATATTCCCAGATGACCGAATAGCTCATAGCCTCATTTTGCCGCCTTTTTGAGCGCCATACGTACCAGCGCGTCGAGCCCGGCGTCATCGCCCAGATCGCCCGCCGCCGCGGCCACGGCCGCGCCGGCTTCGGCGGGCTTGAAGCCGAGATTCTGCAGCGCGCTGACCGCGTCCGCGCTGTTCGATCCGGCGGGCAGCGGCGCGCCGCCGTTGCCGCCGGGCACCGCGCCCGCCTTGTCGCGCAATTCGGTGACGATGCGCTTGGCGAGCTTCGGGCCGACGCCGTTGGCGCGCGCCACCATCGCCGCGTCCTCGGCCCCGCAGGCGCGTTTCAGCTCCTCCAGTTCGAGCGCGGAGAGGATCGCGAGCGCCACCTTGGACCCCACGCCCTGCACGCCGATCAGCAGCCGGAACCAGTCGCGCTCGGCGGCGCCAGCGAAGCCGATCAGGCGCAGGTCGTTCTCGCTCACCTGCATCTCGGTATGGACCGAAGCGGTCTCGCCGACCGCGCCCAGCGTGGATATCGTGCGCGCCGAGGCGTGGACGAGATAGCCCACGCCGCCCACGTCGATCACCAGATGGTCGGCCCCCGCCGCATCGATCCGTCCGCTGAGTTTCGCGATCATGCTTTGTTCCCTAGCGGCCCGGCACCGCGCTTGCCAGCGGCTTCTTGCGGTTCAGCTTGCGGGGTCCGGCCCGTTGCCGCGATAGGAGGGGAGCGACCAGCCGAAGCGGATCGCCGCGCCGCGCAGGAGAAACCCGGCCAAGGCGGCGATGAGCGCGGCCACCGGCGTGTCGATGCCGAGCAGCTTCAAGAGCACGAATAGCCCCGAGGCGAGCGCGGCGGCCGTCACATAAATTTCCGGACGCAAGATGATCGACGGCTCGCCCGCCAGCACATCGCGCAATATGCCGCCGACACAGGCGGTGATCACGCCCATCAGCGCGGCGGGCACCGGGTTGATGCCATATTCGATCGCCTTGGCCGCGCCGTAGACCGAATAGACCGCAAGGCCGACCGCATCGAACCAGTCGAGCATCTCGCCCTTCCACCAGCGCTGCGGCGTGAGCCAGATCAGGAACACCACGACGGCGATCGCGATCAGGATATTGCCGTCGACGATCCAGAACACCGGCGCGCCGATCAACAGATCGCGCAGCGTGCCGCCGCCCACGCCGGTAATCAGCGCGAAGAAGCTGAAGGTGACCAGCGTCTGCCCCTTTTGCGCCGCCGCCAGCGCGCCCGATGCGGCGAACACCGCGATACCGAGCAGATCCAGCGCCGCTAAGATCGGGCCGATGATGATATCGGGGGCAGGCATCATCCGGACACTCCAGCGATTTGGTGCATTGCATCTGCGAGTTCGGAAATAAACACCGGTTCGCACAATCGCTCGAGTCTACTCAGACCGATAGATTGCTGGTTCGGCAGCAAATCTGTTTTCACAATATAGAAGAGCCATTGATTCGGATCGCAGTGATCCGCTTCAACATCGACCAACGGATGCCAAGCGAAGATGTAAATGTTGGCGTGTCGACGGGGATCGGCCTCATACAGCCTCGTTTTATAGGAGTAGGCGCGCGTCGCTTTGATGATATAGCGCGGCACCGATGCCAAGCATCCCTCTTCCGACCAACTTTGAAGCGCTGTGGACTGCTTGACCTGTATGCGCGTTCCAGAAGGCGGATGCTCGACATCCCATTCTCCGTAATCGCTACCGGCGATCCAGTCTTCTCCGAGAGCATCGAGGATCATCTGCTCAACCAACTCGCCGCGCAGAACATTGCGCACGAGACGTTGTCCGTAGAGACGGTTCAACAGCCGTTCGAGCAGTGCTTGGCGAGATTGGACGTTCTTCACATATTTCCCAACCGACCATGCATGGCTGCCTCGGGATGCGGGAGCCTGCGGTTCTCGCAATGAAAAAATATCCTCAAATATGGATTGGCTTGCCGCGCACCGCCATCGCCGCTTCCTTCATCGCCTCGGCATGGGTGGGATGCGCGTGGCAGGTATAGGCGATATCCTCGGACGTCGAGCCGAATTCCATCGCCGTCGCGGCCTGCGCGATCATCGTGCCGGCCAGCGTCGAGATGATGTGGACGCCGAGCACGCGGTCGGTGTCCTTGTCGGCGACGATCTTGACGAAGCCGTCGGTGTCGCGGTTGGTCTTGGCGCGGCTGTTGCCCATGAAGGGAAATTTGCCGATCGCGACTTCGTGGCCGGCCTTTTTGGCGTCCTCCTCGGTCAGGCCGACGCCCGCGATCTCGGGATGGGTATAGACCACCGACGGGATGATCGCGTGGTTGACGATGCCGGTCTGCCCCGCGATGTTCTCGGCCACGGCGATGCCCTCGTCCTCGGCGCGGTGCGCGAGCATCAGGCCGGGGGTGACGTCGCCGATGGCGTACACATCGTCGACTTTGGTCTCGAAACGATCATCGACCTCGATCATGCCGCGGTCGGTGGTGTTCAGCCCCGCGGCTTCCAGCTTCAGTCCGTCGGTATTCGGCTTGCGCCCGATGCACACCAGCACCGCGTCCGCCTCGATGATCTCCGCATTACCGCCTTTGGCGGGCTCGACGGTGACGCTGGCCTTCTTGCCCTTCACCGTCACGCCGGTGACCTTGGTGCCGGTCTTGAATTCGATGCCCTGTTTCTTGAACAGCTTGGCCGCCTCCTTGCGCACATCGCCGTCCATGCCGGGCAGGATCTGGTCGAGAAACTCGACGCAGGTGACCTTGGCCCCCAGGCGACGCCAGACCGAGCCGAGCTCCAGCCCGATCACGCCGCCGCCGATCAGCACCAGATGTTCGGGCACTTTGGGCAGCGCCAGTGCGCCGGTGGAGTCGACCACGATCCCGGCGTCGTTATCGACTTCGACATTCGGGAGCGGCATGACCGAGGAGCCGGTTGCGATGACCACGGATTTCGCGGTGACCGTCTCGTCACCCACTTTGATTTTGTGCGCGTTCTCGAAGCTGGCGCGGCCCTTCAGCCAGGTCACCTTGTTCTTCTTGAACAGATATTCGATGCCGCCGGTGAGCTCGTCCACCGCCTTGGTCTTCTCGGCCATCATCTGACCCAGATCGAGCTCGGTCTTGCCGATCTTGACGCCGAATTTTGCGAGCGTGCCGGACGCGGCTTCCTCATAATATTCGGACGCGTGGAGCAGCGCCTTGGACGGGATGCAGCCGATATTGAGGCAGGTGCCGCCCAGCGTCTCGCGGCTCTCCGCGCAGGCCGTCTTCAGCCCCAACTGCGCCGCGCGGATCGCCGCGACATAACCGCCGGGGCCGGAGCCGATAACAAGGACATCATAATCGTAAGTCTGGTCTGCCATATGCAACTCCATCTAGTGCGCTCCTGCGAAAGCAGGAGCCCAGGGTCTCAAAGCGCCAGCCGATCGGTCAAATCCTTCCACTGAGGATTATCCTTCTCGATCAGCTCCAGCTTCCAAGACCGCTTCCATTTCTTCATCCGCCATTCGCGCTGCCGGGCATCGTGAATGTCTTCGTGCCGCTCAAACCATACCAGAATCGAGCAATTCTTATCTTTCGCAAACCCTGCGACGGACCCTTGCCGATGCTGGTAAAGGCGTTGCGGCAGATTGCTGGTCACACCGACATAGGTGGTTCCGTTGCGTCTGCTTGCAAGGATGTAGACCCAACCCGGCCGCGTCATATTCTCCACCCTGGGCTCCTGCTTTCGCAGGAGCGCGCTTAGCGTTTTTACAAGTCGATCAGCATCCGCGCCGGATCCTCGATCGCTTCCTTGATGCGCACCAGATAGGTCACCGCCTCGCGTCCGTCGACCAGCCGGTGGTCGTAGGTCAGCGCCATGTACATCATCGGGCGCACCACGATCTCGCCGTCCACCACCACCGCGCGGTCCTCGATCCGGTGGAGGCCGAGCACGGCGCTCTGCGGCGGATTGACGATCGGCGTCGACATCAGCGATCCGAACACACCGCCGTTCGAGATGGTGAACGTGCCGCCCTGCATCTCGTCCATCGTCAGCTTGCCCGATTTGGCGCGCGCGCCGAAATCGCCGATGGTTTTTTCTATCTCCGCGAAGCTTAGCGATTCCGCGTTGCGGATCACGGGCACGACCAGCCCGTTGGGCGCGGACACCGCGACCGAGACGTCGACATAGTCGTGATAGACGATCTCGTCCCCGTCGATCCGCGCGTTGACCGAGGGCACGTCGCGCGCGGCCAGGCAGGCCGCCTTGATGAAGAAGCCCATGAAGCCGAGCCGCACGTCGTGCTTCCTGGCGAACAGATCCTTGTACTTGGCGCGCGTATCCATGACCGCGCTCATGTCGACATCGTTGAAGGTGGTGAGCAGCGCGGCGGTGTCCTGCGCGGATTTCAGGCGCTTGGCGATGGTCTGGCGCAGGCGCGTCATGCGCTGGCGCTCTTCGGTGCGCCCCGCGCCGCCGGAAGCTGCCGACGGTGCGGGCTTGGCCGCTTCCTTGGCCGGAGCGTCGTCGCTCTTCTTCGCCTTATCTGACTTCGCGGCTTCCAGCACGTCCTCGCGCGTCAGCCGGCCGTCCTTGCCGCTGCCCTTGATCCTGGTCGGATCGACGCCATGCTCGAGCACCAGGCGGCGGACCGAGGGAGAGAGATGCGGCGTGTCGCCGTCATCCGTGTCCTTGGCCTCCCCACCCCCGTCCCCGCCATCGTCCGTCGCCGCGAAATCGGGGTCGGGCGTTTCGGCGCGTTCGACTTCGTCGTCATCGGCTTTTTTCGGCTTGGGCGTCTCGTCCTGGGTGGGCGCGGGCGAGGTGGACGGCGCATCGCCGTCCTCGATCCGCGCGATCACCGCGTCGACCCGCACCGTCTCGCCGACCTCGGCCAAGAGTTCGCCGATCGTGCCCGCGACGGGGGAGGGGACCTCGACGGCGACCTTGTCGGTCTCGAGGCTGGCGATCGGCTCGTCCACTGCCACGGCGTCGCCGGGCTGTTTCAGCCATTCGCCAATCGTGGCCTCGGTAATCGATTCGCCCAATGTGGGTACTTTTAGGTCATGGGACATAGCGTGTCCTTTATCCTTCTTCCGTTCCCCGGCGAAGGCCGGGGTCCATCAGGTGATGTCCGATGCTGGACCCCGGCCTTCGCCGGGGAACAGCGCTCGCCGAATTGCCTATTCCTTCTTATGCCCCAGCGCCTCGGCGATCAGTGCCGCCTGTTGCTGCTTGTGGCGCGAGGCGAGGCCGGTGGCGGGGGAAGCCGAAGCGCAGCGTCCGGCGTAGACCGGACGATCGGGACCCACATCGATCTCGCTCAGGCAATGCTCCAGATAGGGCTGGACGAACTTCCAATAGCCCTGGTTCTTGGGTTCTTCCTGCGCCCAGACCACCGTCTCCAGATTGGGCATTTTCTTCAGGCGGACCGACAGCGGTTCGCCGGGGAAGGGATAAAGCTGCTCGATCCGCACGATCGAGGTCGTCCCGTCGCCCGCCGCGTCGCGCGCCTCGATCAGGTCGAACGCCACCTTGCCGGTGCACAGCACGAGCCGCTTGACCTTGTCGTCGGCGGGCGGACTGGTGTCCGACTTGATCCGCATGAAATGCTGCTCGCCCAGAAACTCGCCGCGCTCCGACACCGCAAGCTTGTGCCGCAGCAGCGATTTGGGCGTCATGATGATCAGCGGTTTGCGGAAATTGCGCAGCATCTGGCGGCGCAGCACGTGGAAATAATTGGCCGGCGTGGTGATGTTGCACACCTGCATATTGTCCTCGGCGCAAAGCTGCAGGAAGCGCTCGGGTCGCGCCGAGCTGTGCTCCGGCCCCTGGCCTTCATAACCATGCGGCAGCAGCATGACGAGCCCGTTGGCGCGCAGCCATTTGGCCTCGCCGCTGGCGATGAACTGGTCGATCATGATCTGCGCGCCGTTGGCGAAATCGCCGAACTGCGCCTCCCACATGATCAGCGCCTTGGGGTCGGCCAGCGCATAGCCATATTCGAAGCCGAGCACGCCATATTCGGACAAGGGGCTGTCGAGCACGTCGAAGCGGCCGTGCGGAACCTGCGAAAGCGGCGTGTATTTATGTTCGTTTTCCTGGTCGACCCAGACCGCGTGGCGCTGGCTGAACGTGCCGCGGCCCGAATCCTGCCCCGACAGCCGCACGCCATAGCCTTCCGACAAAAGCGAGCCGAAGGCCAGCGCTTCGCCGGTCGCCCAGTCGAAATTCTCGCCGCTATCGAACATCGCCTTCTTGGCCTCGAGGATGCGGCCGAGCGTCTTGTGGATGGTGAGATCGCCTGGAACCTCGGTCAGCGTGCGGCCCAGCGAATCGAACAGTTTGCGCTCGATCGCGGTGGGCACGTTGCGGCGCGCGGTTTCCTCGTCGGCCGGGACGTGAAGGCCCGACCAGCGCCCGCCAAACCAGTCGACCCGGTTGGGCTTGTAGCTGGTCGCGGCGTCGAACTCGGCCTGCAGATGGTCGGTATATTCACGGGTGGCTCCCTCCACCCACTTGTCGTCGATCACGCCTTCCTGTTTCAGCCGCTCGCCGTAGATGCCGCTGACCTTGGGATGCGACTTGATCGCCTTGTACATCAAGGGCTGGGTGAAGCTCGGTTCGTCGCCCTCGTTGTGGCCGAAGCGGCGATAGCACCACATGTCGATCACGATGTCGCGCCCGAAGCGCTGGCGGAACTCGATCGCCATCTTGCAGGCATAGGTGACGGCCTCGGGATCGTCGCCGTTCACGTGGAAGATCGGCGCCTGCACGCCTTTCGCCACGTCGCTCGGATAGGGGGAGGAGCGCGCGAATTGCGGGCTGGTGGTGAAGCCGATCTGGTTGTTGATCACGAAATGGACGCAGCCGCCGGTGTTGTACCCGCGGATGCCGGAAAAACTCAGCGTCTCCCAGACGATGCCCTGACCGGCGAAGGCGGCATCGCCGTGAATGAGGACGGGCAGCACCTGCTCATGCTTGCCGGTGTCCTGCCGCATCACCTGCTGCGCGCGCACCTTGCCGAGCACCACCGGGTCCACCGCCTCCAGATGCGACGGGTTGGGGACCAGCGACATATGTACGGCGATACCGTCGAACTCGCGGTCGGTGCTGGTGCCGAGATGATATTTGACGTCGCCCGATCCGCCGACGTCCTGCGGATTGGCGCTGCCGCCCTGGAATTCGTGGAAAATCACGCGGTACGGCTTGGCCATGACGTTGGCGAGCACGTTCAGCCGGCCGCGATGCGACATGCCGAACACGAGCTCGCGCACCCCGTCCGCGCCGCCATATTTGATCACGGCTTCCAGTGCGGGCAGCATCGCCTCGCCGCCGTCCAGGCCGAAGCGCTTGGTGCCGACATATTTCTTGCCGAGAAAGCTTTCGAACTGCTCGCCCTGGATCACCTTGTTGAGGATGGCCTTCTTGCCCTCCTCGGTAAAGGCGATGGCGTTCTCCTTGCCCTCGAGGCGCTCCTGCAGGAAGCGGCGTTCCTCGATGTCGGAGATGTGCATATATTCGAGGCCCACCGGCCCGCAATAATTGGCGCGCAGGATATCGACCAGCTCGCGCACCGTGACGTAATCGAGGCCGAGATTGCCGCCGATATAAATCTCGCGGTCGAGGTCGGCCTCGGAAAAACCGTGATATTCGGGGGTGAGGTCGGCGGGAAGTTCGCGGTGCGAAAGCCCCAGCGGATCGAGATCGGACGCCAGGTGGCCGCGCACGCGATAAGTACGGATCAGCATCATCGCCCTGATCGAATCCGCCGCCGCCTTCTCGACCTGGGCCGCGTCGAGCGGCTTGCCCGCCGCCTCGGCCGCCGCCTTGACCTCGATGGCCATGCGCGTGGGATCGAGCGCGGCGTTCAGATCGTCGGTCACGTCGACTGGCCAGTTCGAGCGCTGCCAGCTCGGCCCCTCGCGCGGTTCCTGTCCGATATCGAACGTCTGGCCTTCTACGCCCATAAAATACTCTCTTTCCTGTGCTCCTGCGTAGGCAGGAGCCCATCAGGGAAACTCTCATCGCGAACCGCAATAACGGCGGTGCGTCTCACTTCACGATCTCGAACCACAAATCTCTCCATTCCGGATTACGTTCCTCGATCCGCTTGACCTTCCATGCCCGCTTCCACTTCTTCATCTGCCATTCGCGGGCCCGGGCGTCCTGGATATCGTCATGCGCCTCGAACCAGACGAGGCGCTTGCAATCATTATCTTTGGAATGCCCTTCGACCAGTGTCTCGCGGTGCTGATATGCGCGCTGAACGAGGTCGCTCGTCACGCCGAGATAGGTTGCCCCATTTTTCCGGTTCGCCATGATGTAGACGAAGCCGGGTCTGGTCATTTCTTCCCTTTCTCGCGCTCCTGCGAAGGCAGGAGCCCATCATCGAACCTCACCTGATGGGCTCCTGCCTGCGCAGGAGCACACAGGGCGTATTTTCGTCAGGCGTCCGCCAACAGCCCCGCCAGCGTCGTGCCCAGCTCGCTGGGGCTCGGCGATACCGTGATGCCCGCCGCTTCCATCGCCGCGATCTTGTCGTCGGCGCCGCCCTGACCGCCGGAGACGATCGCGCCGGCATGGCCCATGCGGCGGCCCGGCGGCGCGGTGCGGCCGGCGATGAAGCCGACCACCGGCTTCCTGCGGCCCTTCTTCGCTTCGTCGGCGAGGAACTGCGCGGCCTCTTCCTCGGCGCTGCCGCCGATTTCGCCGATCATGACGATGCTCTGGGTCGCGGCGTCGGCCAGGAACATTTCGAGCACGTCGATGAAATTGGTGCCGTTCACCGGATCGCCGCCGATGCCGACGGCTGTCGTCTGGCCCAGGCCGACCGCCGTGGTCTGATGCACCGCCTCATAGGTCAGCGTACCCGAGCGGCTGACGACGCCGACCGAGCCTTGCTTGAAGATATTGCCGGGCATGATGCCGATCTTGCACTCGCCGGGCGTCAGCACGCCGGGGCAGTTGGGGCCGATCAGGCGCGATTTGGAACCGGCCAGCTTGCCCTTCACGCGGACCATGTCGAGCACCGGAATGCCCTCGGTGATCGCCACGATCAGCGGGATTTCCGCCTCGATCGCTTCGATGATCGAGGCCGCGGCGAATTTCGGCGGCACGTAGATCACGGATGCATCGGCGCCGGTCGCGTCGCGCGCCTCGGCCACCGTGTCGTATACCGGAAGGCCGATATGCTCGCTTCCGCCTTTGCCCGGCGTCACTCCCGCCACCATCTGGGTGCCGTACGCCAGCGCCTGCTCGGTGTGAAAGGTGCCGGTCGATCCGGTCATCCCCTGGGTGATGACCTTGGTGTTCTTGTCGACGAGAATGCTCACGCTGTTTCCTTTTCTTGTTCCCCGGCGAAGGCCGGGGTCCATCCGGTGATTTTCGATGCTGGGCTCCTGCCTTCGCAGGAGCGCGGCGACTCCAATCAGCTGAGACTGCTGTCCATGGCCTTGCAGACATCGGTCAGTTCCTTGACCGCGTCGACACTGGTCTGGAAACCCTGCTTGGCCTCGTCGTCCAGTTCGATCTCCACGATGCGCTCCACGCCGTTCGCGCCGATCACCACGGGCACGCCTACATAGAGATCGTCGACGCCATATTGGCCGGTGAGGTGCGCCGCGGCGGGCAGGACGCGCTTCTTGTCCTTGAGATAGCTTTCGGCCATCATGATGGCGCTGGTGGCGGGCGCGTAGAAGGCGCTGCCGTTGCCGAGCAGTTTGACGATCTCGCCGCCGCCGCCGCGGGTGCGCTTGATGATCGCGTCGATCTTCTCCTGCGTGCTCCAGCCCATCTTGATGAGGTCCGGCACCGGGATGCCCGCCACCGTGCTGTACTGTGCGATCGGGACCATCGTATCGCCATGGCCGCCGAGCACGAAGGCGGTGACGTCTTCCACGCTCACGTTGAATTCCTCGGCGAGAAAATGGCGGAAGCGCGCGCTGTCCAGCACACCGGCCATGCCGACGACCTTCTTGTGGTCGAGCCCGGAAAATTCGCGCAGCGCCCAGACCATCGCGTCGAGCGGGTTGGTGATGCAGATCACGAAGGCGTCCGGCGCATGCTTGGCGATGCCCTCGCCGACCGACTTCATGACTTTCAGGTTGGTCGCCAGCAGATCGTCGCGGCTCATGCCGGGCTTGCGCGGGATACCGGCCGTGACGATGCACACGTCGGCGCCGGCGATGTCGGCATAGTCGCTGGTGCCTTTCAGATCGCTGTCATAGCCCGCGACCGGCCCGGCCTGGCTGAGATCGAGCGCCTTGCCCGCGGGCATGCCCTCGGCAATGTCGAACAGCACCATATCGCCCAGTTCCTTCATCGCGGCGAGATGGGCGAGCGTGCCGCCGATCATGCCGGAACCGATCATCGCGATTTTCTTGCGGGCCATTCAAATCTCCTTCGAAAGTCAGGACCCCGTTGGAACAAGGGGGCGGGAAAGTGTTGCCGGGCGGCTTACGCTTGTGGACAAACCGGATCAACCGCCGAAATGGCGTCAATCCGGCTTATTCGTGATATTGCAAAGCGGTCGCAAAAAGACGGTCCGATCATGATGTACGGGATTTCAACGGCCCGACGCGGATGGCGTTCCAACGGCGCATCCGTAGGTTGTTCCAGGCCGCCGAATGGAGGGTGCGAACGCGCGCGCTTCTGCTAGCCTGAGGAGCATGGAGCGGACGGGTTCAGATATAGGCAAGGCGGCGGGCGCTGGGCCGACCCGGCGGTTGCGTCCGCGCGGTGCGCTTTATGCGATCGACCTCCTACGCTTCGGCGCGGCGATGCTGGTGCTGCTGTTCCATTATTTCGCGGGTTATGCGAGCCCCGGCCACCGCCTCGCCGCGCGCTTCCTCGATCAGGGCCTGCTGCCCGATGCGGGGCGGCTCTATGCCGGTTATGGCTGGATCGGTGTGGAAATCTTCTTCGTTATCTCGGGCTATGTCATCGCCATTTCCGCGCATGGATCGAAGGCGTTGCCGTTCGCGCGGCGGCGCGTGCTCAGGCTGTGGCCCGCCGCGCTGATCTGCGCGAGCTTCAGCTTCGTTCTGCTCTGGCCGTTCGATCCGCGGGCCACGCATCTGGACGAATATTGGCGCTCGGCGATGCTGTGGCCCTGGGGCGACTATATCGACGACAGCTATTGGACGCTGGGAATTGAATGCGTGTTCTATGCCCTGGTCGCGTTGCTGCTCCGTATCAGTCCGGGCCGGGACCGGATCGAATGGCTGGCGCTGGCGCTCGGTTTGATCAGCCTGACCTTTTGGCTATGGGGGGGTGATCTTCCGCGGCTTTCGCTGCGCAACGAACAACTGCTGCTGCTGCCGCACGGGTGTTTCTTCGCCATCGGCGTGCTGTTGCATCGTTGGCATGCGGGCCATCGCGGCATCCGGCGTCTGCTTGCATTGGCACTGTTCGCGCTTCCGGCGCTGCTGTCGATCGGCGCGCGCAACGCCAATACCGCGTTCGGCATGCGCATCGCTTACGATGGACGCGTTGCGGCGGCCCTGTTCGTTGCGGCCACGCTCGTCGTGATGCTGGCTCCCCGCCTGCAACCGCTGCTCGAGCGCCGCCTGCCGCGCCGTCCGGTGCTACTGCTCGGGCTCGCCACTTATCCGCTGTACCTCATCCACCAGACGCTGGGGCTGATCCTGATCGGTGGGCTGCTGCGGCTGGGAGTAGCCTATGTCCCGTCCGCGCTGATCGCGCTGGCGGCGATCACCGTCACCGCGATCGCCATCGCCGCCTGGGTCGAGCCGGCGCTGCGCCGCCTGCTCGACCGCGCGCTTCCGTTCAGTGTTCGGCGCCGTGACCCAGCGCCAGATAGGCGTCCGAACGCATCTCCGACAGGCGGCTGACCGTGCGTTCGAACTCGAACCCGCCATCGCCTTCGGGGTAGAGATTTTCCGGGCTGGCATCGGCGCTGGCGAGCAGCTTCACGCGATATTCGTAGAGCGCGTCGATCAGGATGACGAAGCGCGCGGCCTCGTTGCGATGCTCCAGCCCCAGCACCGGAATGCCGACGATGATGACCGCGTGATAGCGCCGCGCGATGGCGAGATAATCCGCCGCCCCGCGTGGCTGCCCGCACAATCGCTTGAACGAAAACACCGCCACGCCCTTCAGCGCCTTGGGCACGTGCAGCGTCCGTCCGCCGCCGAGCGCGATGTCCTCCGACGGCACGTTCTTCGCATCGCTCGGCGGATAGTCGGTCAGGCGGAAGAACGCCTCGCTGAGCTCGCGCGTTGCGATGTCGCCATTCGGGCAGTGCCACAAGGTCGCATCGCCCAGCCGCTCGCGCCGGTAATCGGTCGGGCCATCGAGCGGCAGGATGTCGAGGCGCTGCTGCACCAGCACGATGAAGCCGGTGATCAGCGTGCGGTTCAGCCCATCCTTGAACAGGTCCTTGGGCTGGCGGTTGGAGGTGGTGACGATCGTCACCCCGGCCTCGATCAGCCCGCCGAACAATCGCCCCATGATCGCCGCGTCGGCGGTGTTGGTGACGTGCATCTCGTCGAAACACAGCAGCCGCGTGTCGGCGGCGAGCGCGTCCACCACCGGTGCCACCGGATCGCCGACTTCCTTGGCGCGCTCGGCGGCGAGGCGCTGGTGGATGTCGATCATGAACTCGTGAAAATGCGCGCGGCGCTTATGGTCGATGGCGACGCTGTCGAAGAACAGGTCCATCAGCATCGATTTGCCGCGCCCGACCCCGCCCCACAGATAGAGCCCGCGCACCGGATCGCGGCGCTTGCCGACAATCTTGGCAAAGAAACCGGGGCGTTCGGGCCGGGCCTCGAGTGCGTCCTGGATGTGCTGGAGCGCGGCGACCGCGCGCTCCTGATCGGCATCGGCCTTCAGCTCGCCGCCGGAGACCAGCGCCTGATAGCGCTCTTCGACCTTCACCGGCGCTGGATCACGGGCGCGGCAGGCCCTTGCGCAGGATCGCGGTAAAGGTCGCGACATTGGCGCATTCGGCATCCTCACGCGGGCGCTGCATCAGCATGCCGCGCAGGAACAGGAGGCTGCCGGTCTCGCGCACATTTTCCAGCCTGCAGTCGAGCGGGATATCGATATGCGCCGCCCCGACGAACTGCGTCGACAGCTCCACCGTCACCGCGCGGCCGCCCAGGTCGATGCCGATAGCGCGGCTTCCGGCGAACAGGCAGACGTCGATAAAGCCCAGGATGGTACCGCCATGGACGTTCTCGCCGAAGTTGCTGTGCCGATGCTGCGGCGTCATGCGCACCCAGCCGAAACCGTCCTCCGCATCCTCGCGGATCGCGATCGAGCCCAGGAAGCCGTTGAAACGCGTGTCGTCCTTCACGTTCCACGTCATCCAGCCCGGATTGTCCGGGTCCGGCCCGTGATCGAACCAGGGATGGGGGTCGAGGTCGTTCATATCGCTCGCTGTGCCCAAATTGATCCCCGGCGAAGGCCGGGGTCCAGCAAGTGAGGTTCCGTGATGGACCCTGGCCTTCGCCGGGGATCAACGCTTGCCAGCTTTGTCAAAAAAATCAGATCGCGCGTTCGGCGATCATCTTCTTGGTCTCGGCGATCGCCTTGGCGGGCGACAGGCCCTTGGGGCAGACATTGGCGCAGTTCATGATCGTGTGGCAGCGATAGAGCCGGTAGGGGTCCTCCAGATCGTCGAGCCGCTCGCCGGTCATCTCGTCGCGGCTGTCGGCCAGCCAGCGATAGGCCTGCAGCAGGATCGCGGGTCCCAGGAACTTGTCCTGATTCCACCAGTAGCTGGGGCAGGCGGCCGAGCAGCAGGCGCACAGGATGCACTCGTACAGGCCATCCAGCTTGTGGCGTTCCTCGGGCGATTGCAGCCGCTCCTTGCCCGAAGGCTCGGGCGTCACCGTCTTCAGCCAGGGCTGGATCGAGGCGTATTGGGCGTAGAAATGCTTGAAGTCGGGGACCAGGTCCTTGATCACCTCCATATGCGGCAGCGGGGTGATGCGGATATCGCCCTTCACGTCCTCGATCGCGGTGGTGCAGGCGAGGCCGTTCTTGCCGTCGATATTCATCGAGCAGGAACCGCAAATCCCCTCGCGGCAGGAGCGACGGAAAGTGAGCGAGCTGTCCTGTTCGCCCTTCATCTTGATGAGTGCGTCGAGCACCATCGGTCCGCACTCGTCGAGATCGACCTCGAAATGGTCATAGCGCGGGTTTTCGCCGCTGTCGGGATCGTAGCGATAGACTTTGAACGTCTTGGTCCGCGCGGCGCCCTCGGCCCTGTGAACCTTGCCCTTTTTCCTGATCTTGCTGTTCTTGGGCAATGTAAAGGTGGCCATGCTAGCTCCGATGCTGGAATTCCCGACCGAGGTAGTGCCGATTATCAAACGGATCAACGGGCAATGCGGGTCGATACGGGACCGAAACGCCGGCTCACGCGTTCGAGGGGCTATGAGCAGGATATGGATCGCCGCGAACGTCAACAGCGGCAGCTACGACGGAAAATTGTGCGAACGGGTGAGCGGCGCGCTCGTCGAGCAGGGTCATGAGATGGCCAAGCTCATCGAATGTCCCGATGAAGCGCTTCCCGATGCGGCCACGTTGACGGCCCAGGGCGTCGACGCGCTGGCGGTGTTCGGCGGCGACGGCACGGTCAATGGCGCGATGCGCAAAGCCGATGGCTGGGGCGGCCATATTCTGGTGCTGCCCGGCGGCACGATGAACCTGCTCTCGCGCGCATTGCACGGCGATGCCGACAGCGAGACAATCGCGCGGCGCTACGCCGAGGGCCGCTGCCGCATCGCCAGATTGCCGGTGGCAATGGGCGAGGGCGAGATCGCTCTGGTCGGCGTGATCGCGGGACCGACCACCGCCTGGGGCGATGTGCGCGAGGACATGCGCCATTTCAACCTGGCCGACATGCCCGGTTCGATCGCCGATGCCTGGACCAAGACCTTTGGCGGTGCGCAAGTGCGACTGGACGGGGGCGGGACGGCCTATCCGGCACTGTTCATCGAGCCCGCCGCAGACGCGCTGCGCGTTACCGGCTTCACCGCGGAGGGCGCGGGCCAGCTGTTCGCACACGGCCTGTCCTGGCTGAAGGGCGATTTCCGCGAGGGACCGCATGAGGTGCTAGGGCAGCGCGAGGCCATCGAAATCAGCGCGGCCGACGAACAGCCTGTCGGGCTGCTGATCGACGGCGAGGAAGCCGCGGGCTCGGCGATCTGTCGCTTCCACCACGAATTCTCGCCGGTCGACTTCGTCTATACCGCCGATCGGAGCGCCGCGGCCGCATGACGATCTTGTTTCACTGCAGCGACATCCATTTCGGCGCCGAGGACCGCGCCGCGCTAGACTGGTTCGCCGAGGAGGTGAAGACGGCCAAGCCGGATGCGGTGGTCATTACCGGCGATCTCACCATGCGCGCACGCCACCGCGAATTCGCCGCGGCGGGCGAGTGGATGCGCGCGCTCGGCGCGCCGGTCACGGTCGAGGTCGGCAACCACGATCTGCCCTATTTCAACCTCTACGAACGCTTCACCAGCCCCTATCGGCGCTATGCGACGATCGAGGACAAGGTGGAGGCTGAAATCGATCTGCCCGGCGTGGCGATTGTACCGCTTAAGACCACCGCGCGGGCGCAGTGGCGGCTCAATTGGTCCAAGGGGCGGGTGAGCGGGGGCGCGCTGCGCGATACGCTGGGGGCGCTGAGCAAGAGCGATCCGGACGCCGTGTGCCTGGTCGCCGCGCATCACCCGCTGGTCGATGCCGACACGCGCACGTCGGGCTCGACGCGCGGCGGGCTCGGCGCGTTGGTCGCGTTGCAAAGGGCGGGCGCGCACGCGGTGCTGACCGGCCATGTCCACGACCCGTTCGATATCGACCGACCGACCGGCGACGGCTCGATCCGGCTGATCGGAGCGGGCACGCTGTCCGAGCGCGTGCGCGAACATCCGCCGAGCTACAACCGGATCACCGTCGCTGACGGAAAGATCGCGGTCGATTTCCGGTTTATGGATTAAGTCGCGCGGCTCGCAGCGTCAGGAGGCGCGCAGTTCGCCCAGAAAGCCCTCGGTTGCCTGCCGCAAATTGCGCGAGCGTTCGGCCAGGCTTTCGGCGATTTCGCGTACGCCCGCGCTGTGGGTGCGGGCCTGTTCGGCGGCGTCGGCGACGCGGGCGATGCTCGATTGCGCGCGCTGGCTTTCCTGCGCGGCGCGGCTGCTGTGGCGCCGGATTTCCTCGCTGGCCGAGCGCTGCTGGTCGGTTGCCGCCGCGATCATCGTGCCGCGCTCTTCGAGCTGGCTCAACTCCGCGCCGGCCTTGTCGAGCGCCAGCGCGGCATCGTTGACGAAGCGGTCGATCTCGCCCAGCCGCGCGGCGATATCTTCGGTCATGCGCGCGGTCTGCCCGGCGAGCGCCTTGACCTCCTGCGCCACGATGGCGAAGCCGCGGCCCGCCTCGCCGGCGCGCGCGGCCTCGATCGTGGCGTTGAGCGCGAGCAGGTTGGTCTGCCGCGCGACATCCGAAATGGCGGTGACGATCTCGCCGATGCCGCCGGTCCGCTGTACCAACAAGGTCATCGACGCCTCGCTCTCGCGCGTGGCGTCGCCGACTTCGGAAATATGACCGAGATTGGCCTGAATCTGCACGGCGACTTCGCCGACCGCCTGATCGAGCTGCTGCGCGGCGATGGCGACATGTTGCGCGGCCTCGGTCGAGGCATGCGACCGGGCGCGCATGTCCCGTGCGTCGTCACTGGTCGCGCCGGCAATTTCGGCGAGCGCCGCGGCCGATTGGGTAAGATCGCCGATGGCCGCGCCGACCTGATCACTGGTTTCGATCACCGATCCGTCGAACTGGCCGGCCAGAGCGAGCAGATGCGTACGCCGTTCTGCGGTAAGGCGGTCTTTCTCGGCAGCGCGATCCCGGGCTTCGGCCAGTTCGCGCGCAGCCTCGCGCTCGCGCATCAGCGCTTCGGCCTGTTGCGTTTCGCGAAGCTCTGCGCTTTTCAGGTGCAGCTGGACGATCCGCTGCGACTGTTCGACCACCGTCATGACGAGATAGCAAGCGAACAGCAGCAGCAGCAGCCAGCTGATCGCCATGATATTCTGCCAGTGGACGACTTGCGCCGCGAACAGCAGGTAGAGCGGCCCGGAAAAGCACAGAAACGCGACCGGAAGGTTCACGTAGAGCAGCGCGCCGAAGAAGATCGTCGCGATGTGAAACGCGACGACGAACAGCGTCAGCTCGGCGTCGCTGCTGCCGAGGATGCTGGCGATGACGATCGACCAGGAGATGCCAAAGCCAAGGGCGGTGAACATCAGGCCCTGCGCCCATCTGCGGGGCGCCAGCTTCAGTCGTTCGGCGCGGTTTGGTGCGGTCAGATAGAGTCCACCGATGGTCGCCAGGAAAATCAGCGCGCAGCCGACATAGAGCATCGTCGCGGCGGCGTGATCGCTGAAGAAGAAGGCAAAGGCCGGACCCAGAAACAGGGTGGCCGGCATCAGCGCCCGCAGCGCTCGGTTGCTGGCCCGCAGCTGCTCTATGAACGCCAGCCGGCGCGCGCTGTCCGGGGCAGCATCGATCCGAAACAATTCGTTGATGTAGAAGCGAAATTTCCCTTGTTGGGTGAAATCTGCCAGCTGCTGTCGCATCCGAACACTTTCCTTGGGTTCGGGCGCATGTTTAAACGCGAATGGTAAACAGCCGATAAAGCAATCCGTTGCGCCTTTTCCAATGACCGCAAGCGGCAACGAAAAAGGGCGACCCAAAGGCCGCCCTCGTCCTTTTCCGGGAGATGACGAAGCGATCAGCGCTTGGAGAACTGGAAGCTCTTGCGCGCCTTGGCCCGGCCGTATTTCTTGCGCTCGACCACGCGGCTGTCGCGGGTGAGGAAGCCGGCGGTCTTGACCGTGCCGCGCAGCGCGGGCTCGAAGCGGGTCAGCGCCTGGCTGATGCCGTGCTTGACCGCGCCGGCCTGCCCCGAAAGCCCGCCGCCCTTCACGGTGACCATCACGTCATATTGGCCGCGGCGCTCGGTCACGTCGAACGGCTGGTTGATGACGAGTCGCAGCGAGGGACGCGCGAAATAGGCGCTCTGGTCGCGGCCGTTGACCAGGATCTGGCCCGTCCCCGGCTTCAGCCAGACGCGCGCCACCGCGTCCTTGCGGCGGCCGGTGGCATAGGCGCGGCCGTACTGATCGAGCTTCTGCTCGCGTAGCGGCATCGCCGGCTGCATGGGCTGGGTCGGCGCGGCGGTGTCACCGGCTTCGGCATTGGCCTCGGCGGCGTCGCCGGCAATGTCCTTGATGTCGGAAAGCGACTGACGATGATCGGCCATTAGGCACCTACCTTGTTCTTGCGGTTGCGCGCGGCGATGTCGAGCGTCTCGGGCTGCTGGCCCTCGTGCGGATGCTCGGTGCCGGCATAGAGATGCAGCGCCTTCATCTGGGCGCGGCCGAGCGGGCCGCGCGGGACCATGCGCTCGACGGCCTTTTCCAACACGCGCTCGGGGAAGCGGCCTTCGAGCACCTTTTCGGCGGTCACGCCCTTGATGCCGCCGGCATAGCCGGTGTGCTTGTAATAGACCTTCTGCTTGGTCTTGTTGCCGGTGAACCGCACCTTGCCCGCGTTGATCACGACGACATGGTCGCCGCAGTCGACATGCGGGGTGAAGCTGGGCTTGTGCTTGCCGCGAAGGATGTTGGCGATGATGCTGGCCACCCGGCCGACGACGAGACCGTCGGCATCGATGATGTGCCACTTCTTCTCGACATCCTGCGGACGCACCGATTGGGTGGTCTTGGAAAGCGATTTCATGGGGATAGCCGTCCTTGGGAATGGAAAAAGCGAAAGCCGCAGGGCGACCCGCGGCGGTTAATGAGGGCTAATGACTCTGACTGCGTTCTAAGTCAAGGCTGAAGCGGCTTTTGAAGCGGGTATAATGATACCGGTAGCTTATCTCTTCAGCGAAATACCAACTTACGCCCGCTCAACTTGCCGCCGCCCTGCCGCGTGGGCCGCCCACACCGCGCAGGCGACCAGCAGCGCGCCGACGGCCTGGTGCGCCGCCGCCAGCGGCAGCGCGATGCCGCTCATCACCGTCGCTATGCCCAGCAGGATCTGGATGCCGACGGCGCTGTGCAGCGCGATCGACGCCGGACGCGCGTGCGCTCGCTTCGCGCCGCGCGCCAGCAGCATCACCGCCCCCAATGCGGCCCAAGCCCACCAGCGATGGAGGAAATGGACAAGGAACGGATCGTTCGAAAAGGCGTAAAGCCCGCCCTTGCTCCAGTCGACCCCGGCCGGGAAAAACCGCCCGTTCATCAGCGGCCAGTCGCTCGCGACATAGCCCGCGTCCAGGCCCGCGACCCAGGCGCCGAGCAGCAATTGAACCGCGACCACGCCGAGCAGCAATGCGTTTCTGCCGCCGAGCTTGACAGGCACGGCATGGCCTTTGGCGAGTCGCTTGAGATCGAGCGCCGTCCAGACGAGGCCGGACAGGATGAACAGCGCGGCGAGCAGATGCACCGCAAGCCGGTAATGGCTGACATCGGTGCGCAAGGTGAGGCCGGAGACCACCATCCACCACCCGATCGCGCCCTGCAACCCGCCCAGCGCGAGCAGCGCCACGAGCCGCGGTTTGTATCCGGCGGGAATCGCGCCGCGCAGCCAGAAGAACAGCAGCGGGAGGGCAAAAGCCATGCCGATCAGCCGCCCAAGCAGCCGATGCGCCCACTCCCAGAAGAAGATGAATTGGAACTGCCCCAGCGTCATGCCCGCCGGACCGGTGATCTCGCGATATTCGGGGGTCGCCCGGTATTTGGCGAATTCGGCCGCCCAGCCGCTCGGGGACAGCGGCGGGATGGCGCCGGCGATCGGCTGCCATTCGGTGATCGACAGCCCCGATTCGGTCAGCCTGGTGATCCCGCCGACGACGACCATGCAGAACACGAGGGCGGCCACCGCCAGCAGCCAGTTGGCGATGGCGACGGGGCGGATGCGGTCTCCGGCGGCGGGAGCGGTCGCGGCGATCGATGTCATGGCGCGCGGTATGGCGCGGGCGAACGCGCGCCGCAAGCGCGGCTCATCGAAAGAATCCGGTGTTCGGTGCGAAAAATGTCATGTGATGTTGTATCTTTACGATCACGGCCCTATAGTCTCCGCCATGACCACGTTGATGCACAAGGACGGCTTCTGGGACCGGGCGGCCATGACGCTCTCGGGCCTGTGTCTGGTGCATTGCATCGCCACCGCTTTTTTCATCGCCGCCGCCGCGTCGATCGGCGGCCTGCTAGGTGCGGAATGGGTCCACGAGTTCGGCCTTGCCATCGCCATTGCGCTCGGCGCCGTCGGCCTTGGCCAGGGCGTGCTGCGGCACGGCTATGTCATGCCGGTGGCGATCGGGTCGCTCGGGCTCGGCATCATGGCCGGCGCGCTCAGCCTGCCGCATGGCGGGATGGAAGTGATCTACACGATCCTCGGCGTGTCGATCCTGGCGCTCGGTCACGACCTGAACTTCCGCGCGACTCACTGAAGCGGTATCGGGTCAGTCGAAATCGCTCGATTACCTTTACCTTCTCTCGCCCGGGCGGGAGAAGGATACGTAGCCTCGCCGCGTCAGCGGCTAGGCGGAGTTGGATGAGGGTGGGTGGCGCGTGAGCGCCATCGATAGGTCGGCTCTGCGCATGCTGCCATCACCGGAAAATTCAAACCGAGACGCTGCCGAAATCCAGGCCGGCCCGCGACCGGCCGCGCAATCGCCTTTCCTACACACCCATATTCATGCTATGTTCTGCGTTTGCCGATCACGGAGGCCGATGATGGTCACGCCCGCCTGTTCGCATCCTCGCCCCTCCGCCCCATCCTCTTGCGGATGGCAGGCACGGAGCCTCGAACGGTTCGGCGGGGAGCGAACAAGGGGGGGACGTATAGTGTCCTTTGTGACTTTCCGATCGCGGCGGGTCTTCGGCGCGGTTCGCCGAGCTGGCGCCGCGGCTCGCGAGTTCGAGGCGATTCGCCACCCGCTGCGATGGGGAAGCTGAGATGGGCGCTCGCCTCTGCGGGGACCGACGCGGCGCCGAGGGAGCCGATGCTCGCGCCATTGCTCTCGCCTGTCTCCGCGCCTACATTCCTGGCCATGACAAGCCATGCGCATCACGAGCATCACGGGCCCGCGCTGAAGCAGGAGGCGCAGACCACGCTGGAAGCCGCGGGCGAGCAGTGGACCGACATGCGCGCACTGATCTTCGACGTGCTCGCCACCTTCAGGACGCCCGCCTCGGCCTACGACATCGCCGAAAAGGTCTCCGCCCGCCGGGACAAGCGCGTCGCGCCCAACAGCGTCTACCGCATCCTCGACCTGTTCGTGGAGACCAATCTCGCCCAGCGCGTCGAGAGCGCCAACGCCTATGTCGCCAACAGCCATCCGGGCTGCGTGCACGACTGCATCTTCATGATCTGCGACAGCTGCGGCGAAGTGACCCATGTCGACAATGATCGGTTGGCCGACGGCGTGCGCGACACCGCCGTCGCCAGCGGCTTCACGCCCGAGCGTCCGGTGATCGAAGTCCACGGCACATGCGCCGCCTGCGATTGAACTTTTCGACGATTCAACTGGGTGCAATCGACTTGGGTAATCCAAGCGTATAAGGTTGGGACATGACGGAAAAAACTCCTGCCAAGCGACCCGAAACGCCGCTGCTCGACACGGTCGATACCCCCGCCGATCTGCGCAAGCTGAAGCCCAAGCAATTGCGCCAGCTCTGCGACGAACTGCGCACCGAGATGATCGACGCGGTGTCGGTCACCGGCGGACATCTGGGAGCGGGGCTCGGCGTGGTCGAGTTGACCGCGGCGATCCATTATGTGTTCAACACGCCGGACGACAGGCTGATCTTCGATGTCGGCCATCAATGCTATCCGCACAAGATCCTGACCGGGCGGCGGAATCGCATCCGCACCCTGCGGCAGGGCGGCGGGCTGTCGGGCTTCACCAAGCGCTCCGAAAGCGAATATGATCCTTTCGGCGCGGCGCACAGCTCGACTTCGATCTCGGCCGCGCTCGGTTTTGCCGTGGCGAACAAGCTGGCGGCCAGGCCGGACAAGGCGATCGCGGTGATCGGCGACGGCGCGATGAGCGCGGGCATGGCCTATGAGGCGATGAACAACGCGAGCCAGGCCGGCAACCGGCTGATCGTGATCCTCAACGACAACGACATGTCGATCGCCCCGCCGGTGGGGGGCCTCAGCGCCTATCTCGCACGGCTGATTTCCAGTTCCGAATATCTCGGCCTGCGCAGCCTCGCCAGCAAGGTCGCGCGCAAGCTGTCGCGCCGCGTCCACCAGTCGCTGGGCAAGGCCGAGGAATATACCCGCGGCATGGTCACCGGCGGCACGTTGTTCGAGGAACTGGGCTTCTATTATGTCGGCCCGATCGACGGCCATAATCTCGATCACCTCATCCCGGTGCTGGAAAATGTCCGCGATGCCGAGGAAGGCCCGATCCTGATCCATGTCGTCACGCAGAAGGGCAAGGGCTACGGCCCCGCCGAAGCGTCGGCCGACAAATATCACGGCGTGTCGAAATTCGACGTGATCACCGGCAAGCAGGACAAGGGCAAGGGCGGCGGGCCGCCGAGCTATACCAGCGTCTTCGCCGACGCGCTGATCGCCGAGGCGAGCCGCGACAAGCGCATCTGCGCGATCACCGGCGCGATGCCCGGCGGCACCGGCGTCGACAAATTCGCCGCCGCCTTTCCCGATCGCAGTTTTGACGTGGGCATCGCCGAGCAGCATGCCGTCACCTTTGCCGCTGGGCTTGCCGCGCAGGGGATGAAGCCGTTCGCCGCGATCTATTCCACATTCCTCCAGCGCGCCTATGACCAGGTGGTGCATGACGTGGCGATCCAGAATCTGCCGGTGCGCTTCGCGATCGACCGCGCCGGGCTGGTCGGCGACGACGGCCAGACCCATGCCGGTTCGTTCGACGTCACCTATCTGGCGACCTTGCCCAATTTCGTGGTGATGGCCGCCGCGGATGAGGCCGAGCTGGTCCACATGGTCCACACCGCCGCACTGTACGATGATGGCCCGATCGCGTTTCGCTATCCGCGCGGCGCGGGCACGGGGGTTGCTCTGCCCGAAACGCCCGAGCAGTTGGCAATCGGCAAGGGGCGGCTGGTGCGCGAGGGCAAGAAGGTCGCGATCCTGTCGCTCGGCACGCGGCTGGCCGAAGCGCTTAAGGCCGCCGACACGCTCGACGCCAAGGGCCTCAGCACCACGGTGGCCGACCTGCGCTTCGCCAAGCCGCTCGACCGCGCGCTGATCCGCAAGCTGATGACCAGCCACGAGGTGTGCATCACGATCGAGGAAGGCGCCGTCGGCGGCCTCGGCGCGCATGTCCTCACCATGGCGAGCGACGAGGGGCTGACCGACCCCGATAGCGCTTCGGGGGGCCTCAAGATTCGCACCATGCGTCTGCCCGATATTTTCCAGGACCAGGACAAACCCGACCGGCAATATGAAGCCGCGGGCCTCACCGCCCCGGATATCGTCGAAACCGTGCTGAAAGCGCTGCGCCACAACGCGACCAAGGTGGAAGAGGCGGGGGTTCGGGCTTGAGCCGAGCCGATGGCGGAGATGTTGGTTATCTTCGCCGCCGTAATGCTGTTTTTCGCGAGCGGTCTCGGTTTTCTATGGCGAAGGGAACGCCGCCTAGCGCGGAGCCGTCCCATCTCGAAGCCGAAGATTTTGTCCGCGCCCTGCCGCCGAGTTGCGATCGCATGATCGGCGGTTGGGTCTATCGCCAGCTTGATTTTCATTTACCAGAATATCTGAAACCGCATCCATCCGATCATATATTGTCCGATCTTTCGATCGATCCGGACGACTACTCTGACATGGGCCGGGATCATTTTGAGCGCTGGTCCCTTCCAACTCCTTCGCCCCTTGATCCGGAGGTGCTGCCGGAAGATCCAACCGTCGAGGCCTTTGTCCGCTATCTCACGCAGCGGACGAAAAGGTCATGATCCTGCGCCGCCGCGTCTGGCGTGAACTCGATCCCAGCGCGCGCGAGCCGCCTCCGGCTAGAGGAGCCTGATGGTTGCCGGGTAATCGGCGAGTTGGCGATCCGCCGTAACCAGCGTCAATTCTTCCACTTGGGCCTGCGCGACCAGCGCGCGATCAAATGGATCTCCGTGGATTTCCGGCAAGGCGCCGACCGCCACCGCATGATGTATTTCAAAGCTCAGCTCGACCCAGCCGGCATCCAGCAGTCGCTGCGCGACCACGGTGGGATCATAAGGAAAATCGTCGCGTCGCTTGGCGAACTTGATTGCGATTTCCCAAATGCTGATCGGGCTGAACAGGGTTTCGGTGCTCTCGATCTCGTCGAGCAGACCTGAAGGGAATCGATCGGGCTGCGTGCCGAGCCAGATCAGCAGATGCGTATCAAACAGCAGCCTCATTCGTCGCCGTCGAACATCGCCGCGATTTCATCCGCGAACATCGTGTCGAAATCGGCCGGTGGCGGCGGATAGTCGCTGAGAAACCCCACCCGGCTCTTCACCGGCGTTTCGTCCGGCTCCAGCGCTTCCACCTTCACCAGCGGTTTGCCCGCCTTGGCGATGATGAACGGATGGCCCTTCACCGCCGCGGCGACGAGTTGGGAGAGGCGGGTCTTCGCCTCGTGTATATTGACGGTTTCCATATGCCGCTCCAACCAGACTTAGTCTGGTTAGTTTAGTTCAACAGCGCGTGCCCCGCAAGCGCGTTCAGTTGGGATTGGGCACCGGCTCATAGCCGTCGGGAACCGAAGGCTGCGAGCCGTCCGACAATGGATCGCCCGTCGCCGACGGTTCGCCCGTGGGCGTAGCGCTGTTGTTCGGTACGATGGTGCCCGCCTGGGCCTCCTGTCCGTCGCCTTCGGGCGCGGCGATGATGTCGCGCGTGACCGAACCCTTGCTCACCACATTGGTCGCCGGATCGCCGACTTCGCTGCGGATGCCGAGATCGTCGTCGCCGGCCTCGCGGCTCACCGCCTGTTCGACCGGCGAGCGTGGGGCGGGGCCGCCGAACAGCGCGTCGAGCACCTGCTCCTGGTCGGTCCCGGCCTGCACCGGCGCGGCGCCGGGCTGCGGCGGCTCGAGCGAATAATCGGGCGGGATCACCAACGGCGCCTGCCGCGAAACGGCGAACTCGTCGGGCCGGTTGCGGTCGAACAGCCCGCCGCCGCCGCAGGCGGAAAGGCCGCTGAGGAGCACCGCGCCGCCAAGGATCGCGAGCGATTTACGCATGGACATTCTCCGAATTTCTTTGGCCGGGCTTGTTGCGCATGAGCAGCGCGCGGGCAAGCAATATCAGGACGCCGATGGTGATGCAGGCATCGGCCAGGTTGAAGATGAAGAAGGGCCGCACGCCGCCGATATGGAAATCGGCATAGTCGACGACATAGCCGAAGCGCGCGCGATCGATGATGTTGCCGATCGCGCCGCCCAGGATCAGCCCCAGCGCCAGCACGTCGCCGGTGCGCCGCTCGCGCCACATCCAAACTAGCACCGCGATGGCGAGCACGGCGGTCAGCCCCACCAGCATCCAGCGCTGGGCGTCCGTGCCGGCCTGGAACATGCCCATCGATACGCCCTTATTCTCCGCCCAGGTGAGGTCGAAAATGGGCAGCAGATAGATGGTGCCCTTGCTCTGCAGCGAGAGCGGCACGATCATCGCATATTTCACCGCCTGATCGACCAACACGACGAGCGCCGCCAGGATCAGGCCATAGGATTTGATGCGCGTCATTCGCTCGAAAGCTCCGTCACCTTGGTTTGCCGGCACCCGATTGCACGAAAGCGGCCACTCGTCCACCGTCCTGCGTCGCCCCGCCTGAACGCTGGCCTAACCGGCGGGCACGCTTGCCAGGCGGTGGCGTGCTTCGTGGCAGTCCGCCGCCATCTGGACCTTGAGCGCTTCCAGATCGTCGAACTTGCGCTCGGGACGAAGGAAATCATGCAGCTCCACGGCGATGTTCTGGCCGTAGAGATCGCCCGAAAACTGGAAGAAATAAGGCTCCAGCAATTCCACGGGCGGATCGAAACTGGGACGGATGCCGATATTGGCCGCGCCGTCCAGGACGCGTCCGTCGGGCAACCGCCCGCGCACCGCATAGATGCCATAGCGCGGCCGCAGATAATGGCCGAGTTCCAGATTGGCGGTGGGATAGCCCAGCTCCCGGCCCGTCTTGGCGCCGTGCACCACCCGACCCTCGATGGCGAACGGCCGGCTGAGCAGGCGCGCGGCCTCGCGCGGATCGCCCGCCTTCAGCGCCTCACGGATGCGCGTCGACGAGATGATCCCGCCATCGCCTTCGATCGGCGCGACGATGCGGCTGCGAAAGCCGAGGTCCGCGCCGAGCGTTCCGAGCATCGGCGCCTTGCCCGCGCGGCCCTTGCCAAAGGTGAAGTCGCCGCCCGTCACCACGGCCGCCGCGCCCAGCCGACCGATCAGCAGCTCGCGCACGAAATCCTGTGCGCTGGTGGCGGCCAACGCGCGGTCAAAGGCGAATACCAGCATCGCGTCGGCGCCCGCGTCCGCGAACAGCTGCTGGCGCTGATCGAGCGTGGTCAGGCGAAAAGGCGGCGCATTGGGCTGGAACAGCCGCGCCGGATGCGGATCGAAGGTGGCGACGATCGCCGGGCGGCCTTCCGCGCGCGCCCAGCCGATTGCCTCGCCCGCCACCGCCTGATGGCCACGGTGGAAGCCGTCGAAATTGCCGAGCGCGATGATGGCGCCGCGCATATGCTCGGGCAGGGCCTCGTCGACGCCATAACGGGCGATGCTCATGGCCTACCCCTCATGCCTACAGCGCGCGGCATCTATTTCCTGACGAGCGTGACGAAATCGAACGCCGGGCGATCGCCATCGCGCTCGTGCGATTCGCGCGCGATCTCGGTCCATTCGTCGGGTTCGAAGGCGGGAACGCGCGTGTCGCCATCGGGCGCGGCATGGACTTCGGTCAGTTCGATGCGGTCGGCGCGACTGCGGAACAGCGCGAAGATTTCGGCTCCCCCGATCACCGTCACATGCGGCGCATTGGCGGTGGCGAGCGCCGCTTCGACCGAGCCCACCGGCTCGGCTTCCTCGTCGGCCCAGTCGGCATCGCGGGTGAGCACGATATGGCGTCGGCCGGGCAAGGCGACGGGCAGGCTTTCGAACGTCTTGCGGCCCATGATCATCGGCCGGGCGCCGGTGATCTGCTTGAAATGCCTGAGGTCGGCGGGAAGATGCCAGGGCATGTCGCCATCCTTGCCGATGACGCCGTTGTCCGCCCGGGCGAGCACGAAGATGATTTCGGGATGGTTCATGAGCCTGTCACCGGCGCTTAACCCAGCCAAATTCAAAAATATAGCTTGGTGACATGGCCCATTTTCCGGCCCGGCCGCGCATCGGCCTTGCCATAATGATGCAGGTGCGCCGCGGGGTCGGCCAGAATCGCCGCGCTGTCGTTGATTTGCTCGCCGATCAGGTTGCTCATTTCGATGCGCGTGCCGACGGTGGCGCAGGCGCCCAAAGGAAGGCCCGCGATGGCGCGAATATGGTTTTCGAACTGGCTCGTCACCGCGCCCTCGATCGTCCAGTGGCCGCTATTGTGGACGCGCGGCGCGCATTCGTTGAACAGCGGGCCGTCGGCAGTGGCGAAGAATTCGAACGTCAGCACGCCGATCGCATCCAGCGCTTCGGCCGCCTTGCCCGCCAGCGCGCGCGCGTCCGCGATCTGGGCCTCAACCACGTCCCCGGCGGGCCAGAGCGAGCGCCGCAAGATGCCGTCCTCATGCACATTGCGCGTCGAATCCCAGAAGCGGATTTCGCCATCGGCGGCGCGCACGAGGATGACCGAGAACTCGTCCTCGAACGTGACAAACCCTTCCATCACCGCGGGCTGCCGTCCGATGCTCTCCCAGCCGCGCGGTGCGTCACCGCCGTCGGTGATGCGGGCCTGGCCCTTGCCGTCATAGCCCATGCGGTCGGTCTTCAGGATGGCGGGCGCGCCGATCGCGGCGATGGCCTCCTTCAGCGTGGCTGCATCCTCGACGAACGCGAACGGCGCGGTGCGCGCGCCGAGATCGCGGAAGAAGCTTTTTTCGGCGATGCGGCTCTGCGAGATGTCGAGCGCCTTGACCCCGGGCCGCACCTTGTCCGCCAGCCCCAGCGCCAAGAGCGGCGCGGTCGGGACATTCTCGAACTCATAGGTCAGCACATCGCAGGCTTCGGCGAAACGGGCGAGCGCAGGTTCGTCCTCGAAGGCGGCGGTGGTGCGCGATACGGCGACGTCGGCGGCGACCGCGCGGCCCTGCGGCGCGAAAATATGGCAGCGATAGCCGATTTGCGCCGCGGCCATCGCTAGCATGCGCCCCAACTGGCCGCCGCCCAGAATTCCGATGACCGCGCTGGGCGCGAGCGCTCCGTTCATGCAGGTGTCTCGGCGGGCGCCTCGGCTACGCCGCTCGTCTGCGCGCCGCGAAAATCGGCGAGCCGCTGCGCCAGTGCGTCGTTGGTGGTGGCCAGCATCGCGGCGGCGAACAAAGCGGCGTTCTTCGCGCCCGCCTCGCCGATCGCAAAGGTGGCCACCGGCACGCCGCCTGGCATCTGCACGATCGAGAGCAAGCTATCCATGCCATCGAGCGCCTTCGATTGCACCGGCACGCCAAGCACCGGCAGCGGCGTCAACGCTGCCGCCATCCCCGGCAGATGCGCCGCGCCGCCAGCCCCGGCGATGATCGCTTTGAGGCCGCGCTGCTCGGCGGTTTTGGCATAATCACAGAGCCGCTGCGGCGTGCGATGCGCCGAGACGATGCGCACCTCATGCGCGATACCGAATTGCTGCAGGATATCGGCGGCGCACTGCATGGTCGGCCAGTCGGACTGGCTGCCCATGATGATGCCGATGATGGGTCCGTCGCCCCCCGATTTCTGGCTCATGCTCCACCCCGTAAACTCGTTCGCGTGAAGCGAATTCTGTTATCGAAGGGGAGGGGGTAGGGCAATGGGGGAAGCTTGGCGTTCAACCTGGTCTCTAAAGCATGTCGTCATTCCGGCGAAAGCCGGAATCCAGGGCCATTACAGAGCTGCACCCGCCATGGATTCCGGATCAAGTCCGGAATGACGAAGCCAATGGGGAGAACGAGCGCGTGCCCTCACCGGTCCTTCAGATAATAACGCTCCACCTCGTCCAGCTCGTCGTCCAGCTCGTAGATCATCGGCTGGCCGGTCGGGATTTCCAGCCCGGTGATCTCGTCGTCGGGGATTGCCGAGAGATGTTTGACGAGCGCGCGCAGCGAATTGCCGTGCGCGCTGATCAGCACGGTCTTGCCCGCCTTCAGCTCGGGCGCGATGACGTCGTTCCAATAGGGCAGCACGCGCTCGATCGTGAGTTTCAGGCTTTCGGTGCGCGGCACGTCGATCCCGGCATAGCGCGGATCGGACGACAGGTCATATTCGCTACCTGCCTCCAGTTGCGGAGGCGGCACATCGAAACTGCGGCGCCAGACATGCACCTGCTCGTCGCCATGCCGGTCGCGCGTCTCCTGCTTGTCGAGCCCGGTGAGCCCGCCATAATGACGCTCGTTGAGGTGCCAGTCCTTATATTCGGGCAGCCAGAGCCGGTCCATTTCCTCCAGCGCCAGATGCAGCGTCTTGATCGCGCGGGTCTGGAGCGAGGTGAAGCAGATGTCGGGATCGACGCCCTTCTCGCGCATCAACCGCCCCGCCGCGCGCGCTTCCTCGATGCCCTTCTCGGTCACGTCCACGTCCCACCAGCCGGTGAAGCGGTTTTGCAGGTTCCATTCGGACTGGCCGTGGCGCAGCAGGATGAGTTTGGGCATGCTTGGCTCCGCGCTTTAAATCTCGTCGACCATTTCCGCCAGCACGGCCAGGCAATCATCGGCCAGGCGCACGCAGCGTTCGGGGCTCCAGCCATGCGCTTCGTCGGGCAGGAACTGGTTGTCCTTGAACGGCATCTCCAGCGTCATCGATACCGCACCGAAGCGCTGGGCGAGCTGGTTGGTGCTCATCGAGAGATTGGCGGTGCCGGGCTTGGCCTTGGGATAGCCCAGCTCATGTTGAAAATCGGGCGTGCGCTGGGCGAGCAGCTGCTGATAGCGGGTGAATTTGCCGCCAAGCTCCTCGGTCCAGTTCTCGATGCCCTCGAACCCGGCCAGAAACACCGCGGCAATCGCCTCGTCGCCGTGCACGTCCATGGCATAATCGACGCCGCTTTCGTCCATCGCACCCCGCACGCACAACACTTCGGGGCTCTTCTCTTGCGAAGGCTCGTGCCATTCGCGGTTGAGGTTCACACCCTTGGAATTGGTGCGCAGATGGCCGCGAACGCTGCCGTCGGGGTTCATGTTCGGCACGACATGGAGGCGGCACTTTTGCCGGAGCAGCCGCGCATGCGGATCGGCTGGGTCGGTCAGCTTGGCGAGCGCGCCCTCCATCCACCATTCGGCCATCGATTCGCCGGGATGCTGGCGCGCATAGAGCCATACCTGTTTCTCGCCTTCACCCATTTCCAGACAGTCGATCGGGCGACCATCGGCGGTTAGCCCAAGCTGGCGGTAGGACACGCCCTCGCAGGCCGCGGCCTCGGCCACGAGGTTCTGGTGGCGCTCATAGCTGTAGGGCGCGAAATAGGCGAACCAGGCGGTGCCGCTCTCGCAGGTCCAGTCGATCGTCAGTTCCCCGGCGTCCTTGTCCCATCGGCTCGGCGCGCGCAGCCATTCGACGCGGTCCTCGCTCACGGCGGCGTTGTAATTTTGCCAGCCGCCCGGATAGGCGCTGCCCGCCAGATCGGTGATCGCCAGTTCCAGCCGCGTTCCCGGCTCGCAGGTCACGCGGAAATGGAACCATTGGTAGAAATCGGAGTGGTTGTCCTTGGCGATGCGCAGCCTGGCGCTGTCGCCCTTTGCGGATTCGACGATGATGTTGCCGCTGTCGAACGCGGACGTGATCTGCAGTGTCATTTCACCCTGATAGTCTCACCGCTGTTGCCGGGAAAGCCCTGGAACAGCGCGCCGGCCAATTTGCGCGAAATCACGTTCAGCTGCGCGGCTTCGGTGCGCGCGCCGGTTTCCTGCTGCGCGCGGCCTTCCCAGACGACGAGACTGTCGGAAGCGCGCAGGATCCGCGCGTCCAGCTCGGTGATCACCCGCGGACCCCCATCGCCGCCCAGCAGGCGGGTAAGGTCGAGCCCGACGCCGAGCCCCACGCCGCTGCCATAGGTGCCGGTCGATCCGCCCGCGCCGACCGAGACGCCCGAGCCGCGGTTCGCGAACTCGGCCGCCGTTCCGCGCTGCGCATCGACTTCGGCGCGGTAGTCCCCGCCCGCAGCGACGACTGTGTAACCGAGCCGCGACAGTTCGGCGGCGACGGCATCGTAATAGGTGCGCGCCTCGATGCTCTCGGGCGCGATCGTTCCGCTGGGCAAGGGCGCCAGCGAGATCGTACCGCGCGGCACCGGCGCGGTCTCGGCGCGGTGGAAGCGGGTGACCTCGACCGGGCCGGCGGGCGTCATGCAAGCGGACAAGGAGGCCGCGGCGGCGGCGGCGAGAAAGACGGGGGCCAGGATACGCGGCATGATTTTTTCCTCGTGAAAAGCTTGGCGTGAAAAGCTTGGGCGGATGGGCTATGATATGGAAACGCGCGGGCGCTTTCGTTGGTTGCCAAGCTTGACTTTGTACGGAGCCCTCCTTAGGTGCGCGCCTTCGAATTTCGACATTTCAATCAAACGAAGAAGCACCCAGCCATGAAGATCCGCAACTCGCTGAAGTCGCTCAAGGGCCGTCATCGCGACAATCGCGTGATCCGGCGCCGTGGGCGCGTCTACGTCATCAACAAGACCAACCGCCGCTTCAAGGCCCGCCAGGGCTGATTCGGCGTGGCGCTTGTGCGCCGTGTGCCGTTCTACAATAATATAACGTCATCCCGGGCTCGACCCGGGATCCAGAGCGAGACGGCACTGCCGCCCGCCCCTGGATCCCGGGTCGAGTCCGGGATGACGTGTTTTTAACGGCTGGAGAGTAAGCGACATGCCCCTCACCACGGCCATCTTCGACGTCGGCCATGTGCTGTTCGAGTGGGACCCGCGCTTTCTGTTCGCAAAGCTGATCGACGATCCCGAAGAACTGGACTGGTTCCAAGGCAATGTCGTCACCGGGGACTGGCATTTCGAAGCCGATTCGGGCCGTCCGCTCGCGGTCATGCTGGAAGAACGTATCGCGCTGTTTCCGGCGCACGAAGCGATGATCCGCGCCTATGCCGAGCGCTGGACCGAGACCGTGCCCGGCCCCGTGCCCGGCAGCCACGCGATCGTGCGCGAACTGGACGAACGCGGGGTGCCGCTGTTCGCGATCACCAATTTCGGCCATGAATTCTGGGCGATGTTCCGTCCGGAACAGCCGATTTTCGACCTATTCGAGGACATCCTGGTCTCCGGCACCGAGAAACTGGTGAAGCCCGATGCCGCGATCTACGCGTTGGCGATCAAGCGTTTTGCGGTCGACCCGGACGCGTGTCTGTTCATCGATGATCGCATCGAGAATGTCCGCGGGGCGCAGGCGGCGGGCATGCACGGCCATGTGTTTAAGGACGCGGAGACGCTGAAGGCGGAACTGGAGGCGGTGGGGTTGTTGTAAGCCCCATCCGTATATCAAAACCCGCTCGTCCCGAGCTTGTCGAAGGACTGTCCTTCTGCCGGGGCCGATGTCCGAGAAGAAAGGACAAGGCTTCGACAAGCTCAGCCCGAACGGAGGTTGGAAATCATTTGGGTGCTGGCAGTTCCATCGTAACGGAATGCGTGGGGAAGGGGATCGTGAAAACAATCACCGCACCAACCGCAGCACAAGCCGCCCACCAATATCGTTTCGCCCGATAGTCGCGAACGGCCTGAACCAGGCAATATACGCCGACTGCTAAAAGAGCGATCATCCAGAACCAAACCATTAATCACCGCCCCTTCAACTCGTCCCCGCTCAGCGTCACCACATGCAGCAGGTTGGTGCTGCCGGGCGTTCCGAACGGCACCCCCGCGATCAGGATCAGCCGTTCGCCCGCGCCGCCGAAGCCGTGGCGCAGGGCCATGCGCTTGGACTTGGCGATCATCTCCTCGAAATCGGAGACGTCGCGCGTCACCACCGCATAGGCGCCCCAGAGCAGTCCGACGCGCCGCGCGGTCTCGCGCTGCGGGGTCAGCACCAACAGCGGCGCCGAGGGCCGCTCGCGCGCGATACGCCGGGCGGTCGAGCCCGAATTGGTGAAGCAGGCGATGGCAGACACCGCGATGGTGTTGGCGATGCTGTTGGATGACGCGGCGATCGCGTCCGATGTGGTCGCATCCGGCTGGGTTTCGGTGAAATGGACACGGCGGCCATAGCCCGGATCGCTCTCCACGCTGGTGGCGATGCGGTCCATGATCGCGACCGCCTCCACCGCGTAATCGCCCACCGCGGTCTCGGCCGAGAGCATGATCGCGTCGGCCCCGTCATAGACCGCCGTGGCGACATCGGAGACCTCGGCGCGGGTCGGCGTGGGCGCTAGAATCATCGATTCGAGCATCTGCGTGGCGACCACCACCGGCTTGCCCATGGCGCGCGCGGTCGCCACGATGCGCTTCTGCAGCGTCGGCACGGCTTCGGGCGGCAGTTCGACGCCCAGATCGCCGCGCGCGACCATCACGCCGTCCGACAGTTCGAGAATTTCGTCCAGCCGCGTGCAGGCCGAGGGCTTTTCGATCTTGGCAAGCAGCGCGGCGCGGGTGCCGATCAGGCGGCGCGCCTCGGCCACATCCTCGGGCCGCTGCACGAAGCTCAATGCGATCCAGTCCGCGCCCTGTTCCAGCGCAAAGGCGAGGTCCGAGCGGTCCTTGTCGGTCAGCGCGCTCATGGGGATCGCGACATCGGGCACGTTCACGCCCTTGCGGTTCGACAGCGCCCCGCCGACCTCGACGCGCGTTTCGATCCGGTCCGGCCCGGCTGCGGTGATGCGCAGCGCGATCTTGCCGTCGTCGAGCAGCAGCCGGTTTCCCGCCGCCAGCGCGTCGAAAATCTCCTTGTGCGGCAGCTTGACCCGCGCCGCGGAGCCCGGTTCGTCCAGCCGGTCGAGGGTAAACGCATCGCCCTCGGTCAGCTCGATCTTGCCGTCCGCGAACGTGCCGATGCGCAGCTTGGGCCCTTGAAGATCGGCCAGGATGGTGGTCGGCCGCCCGGTTTTGTCCTCCAGCGCGCGAATATGCTGGAAGAGCTTTTTCTTATCCTCCTGCGCGCCGTGGCTCATATTGATGCGAAAGGCGTCCGCGCCCGCGCGATGCAGCGCCTCGATCGCCTCGGCGCTCTCGCTGGCGGGGCCGAGCGTGGCGAGGATGCGGATCTTGCGGGTGCGCGGTTTGGTGAAGTCGGTCATTCTGGCTCCTCCGCCTTCCGCCGGAGGCGGGTCATGTGCTTGCGGCGCAAGGCTTAGCGGCTTAGCATGACGGACCCAAGAAATTCCGGGTGTCGGTTTATCGGCACTGTCCAACATCAGGTATGAATTCCCATGACCGACCAACCCAGCGATACGGCCATCGCCGCCACCTTCGAACGCCTGCTCGCGCATCTGCGTCATCGCACCGACGCGCAGAATGTCGAGATCATGGGTACCGCCGGTTTCTGCCGCAATTGCCTGGCCGACTGGCTGATGGAGGCGGACGGTTCGCTGACCAAGGATCAGGCGCGCGAATATGTCTACGGCATGCCCTATGCGGAATATAAGGACCGCCATCAGACATCCGCGAGCGAAGAGCAGCTTACCGCGATGAAGGAAAGCGTGGCGAAGAACGCGCGCGCTGGCTAGGCACGGGCCTCGCGATTCGGGCTTCGGCCCGGACCAACAAATCCATTTCACCACATCCGTTCGGGCTGAGCCTGTCGAAGCCCTGTCCTTCTTCAAACGCAATGTTGCGATAAAAAAGAGCAGCCCCTTCGACTGACTACTTGCAGCAGTCGCTTAGGACAGGCTTAGACAAGCTCAGGGCGAACGGTTCTTAATAATCGAAGGAAATTGTCGACATGGCAGATGAAGAAGCCACCACCACCGACCAGCAGCTGCGCCTGTTCATCGAGCGCGTCGAGCGCATGGAAGAAGAGAAAAAAGGCGTCGCCGACGATATCCGTGACGTCTATTCAGAAGCTAAAAGCCAAGGCTATGATACCAAGACTATGCGGGAACTGATAAAGTTGAGGAAGATGGCTGCAAACGATCGGCAGGAGCGCGAAATGTTGCTTGAAACTTATAAGGCGGCCATCGGATTGGTCTGATTTGGCATCGCGATGGCTCTTAACCTTCCATCTTGAGCGCCAAGGCATAGACATTCAGCGCATCGGGGTCGCCTGCACGCATATTCTCCAATAATGCGCGATAGTCATCGGAATGGCTTTTCAATGCCTTGTTCGATTTATCCATCCATTCGATGGCTATCGCGAAAAAGCAAAATAGCGCACGTTGAGAAACCTCTACGTCGTTGGGGTCAATTTTAATGTCTTGGGCGCTTTTGGGATGCGTAATACGGTTGCGGATTTCGGCTGCTTGCTGAAAGTTCGACCATTCGCTGCTTGAAAAATCGATCGTTTCTACCCCGAGGACTTTATTATAAATATTGGAGAGTAGCCGGACCATTGATAGCAGCGGAACGAAACGGATTTGTTCCTCCACCTTGCCATTGTTTCTCACGACATAGTTCATTTCTCGCAGTGCCATCACCTCGATATCGATTAGGGGAAGAATTTCGTTGGAATAGTCTATTGCAGCAAGCCTCAAATACCAAAGCATTCCTTCGATCGCTGCGGATGTCGCTCGAACGAGATTTCTTCGATCTGGCTGAAGATTGTTCTCGCCCAAGCGTTTGCGCGCAATCTGGACATCTTCGATCAATGCTCCGAGAAACTGGCCTCTCAAATGATCGACGTCGATATTCATCTGCGAGCCTCCCCGAACGGTCTCTGAATTGCATTCATTCGAATGCCGGGATAAGCCGAGCCATCACGCAATTTCAAGAGATCGAGTTGAATGGCGGGCCATAGCAAATTCAAGAACATCATGCATCGCAAGGGCGCGCAGGACAAGAAGCGCTCGGCGATGTTTTCGAAGCTCAGCCGCGAGATCACCGTCGCGGCCAAGATGGGCATGCCCGATCCGGACATGAACCCGCGCCTGCGCGCCGCGGTGCTCGCGGCCAAGGCGCAGTCGATGCCCAAGGACAATATCCAGCGCGCGATCGATAAGGCCAGTGCCAACGAGGGCGATGATTATGAGGAAATCCGCTATGAGGGCTATGGCCCCGGCGGCGTCGCCATCATCGTCGAGGCGTTGACCGACAATCGCAACCGCACCGCCACCAATGTCCGCACCGCGTTCAGTAAGAACGGCGGCAATCTGGGCGCGTCCGGATCGGTCGCGCACGGGTTCGAACGGCTCGGCCTGATCGTCTATCCGGCGTCGGCCGGCGGCGAGAACAAGATGCTCGAAGCCGCGATGGAAGCGGGCGCGGAGGACATCCAGTCGGATGGGCAAGAGCACGCGATCTGGACCGCGGGCGACGATCTGCACGAGGTCGCAGGTGCGCTGGAGCGAAGTCTGGGCGAGGCCGAGACGGTCAAGCTCGCCTGGAAGCCCAGTCTGACGGTCGACGTCGCCGAGGGCGATGCCGCTACGTTGCTGCATCTGATCGACACGCTCGACGACGATGACGACGTGCAGACCGTTTGGGGCAATTACGACGTCTCGGACGAGATCATGGAAAAGCTCGGCCAGGACGCCTGAGCGCCATGATCATCATCGGGCTCGATCCCGGGCTCGGCACCACTGGTTGGGGCGTTATCCGGGCCGAAGGCAGCCGCCTGGTGCATGTCGCCAACGGACAGGTGAGGACCAAGGCGGACCTGCCGCTGGCGCGGCGGCTGCTTCAACTCGAAACCGCGTTGACGGCCGTGATCGCGGAGCATCGCCCGGAAGCGGCGGCGGTGGAGGAAGTGTTCGTCAACGCCAATCCGCGCTCGACGCTCAAGCTCGGTCAGGCCCGCGGCGTCCTGTTGCTGGCCGCCGCGAAAGCCGGGTTGGAGGTGGGCGAATATGCCGCGCGGCTGGTCAAGAAGAGCGTGGTCGGCACCGGCGGCGCGGACAAGGCGCAGATTCAGGCGATGCTCAAGATACTGCTGCCGGGCGCGGCCATCGCCGGACCCGACGCGGCCGACGCGCTGGCGGTGGCGATCACCCACGCGCACCACCGCTGATCGCGGTTGCGTCCTGGCCTAGAACCATTTCGCGAGAAGCGCCGCCCATCCGCCGCGCGCATCGATCCGCGCGGCGCGCGGCACCACCAGTTCGCATTCAATGCAGCGCGCCTGCGCGCCGGCGGTGCCGACCAGCTCCTGCGCGGTCGCCGCGACCTGTATCATAGTCTGGCGCTGACGCATGGCGGCGTGGCCGAACAGGTCCAGCCGGACATTTTTCGGGTCGTCGTCCCGGCTGAGTTCGGTCAGAAATTCCGCGAACGGGTCGGGCGCTTCCTCGATCGTCCTGACATGATAGTCGTCCGTCTTCAGCTTGGCGCGTTTCGCCGCTTCGGCGATCGCCTCGTCGAGCCCGCCGAGCCGATCGACCAGCCCCAGTTGCCGCGCGGTGCCGCCCGCCCAGACACGGCCCTGACCGATCGCGTCGACCTGGCTCGTCGTCATATGGCGCGACTTGGCGACGCGGGTCAGGAAGTCGCGATAACCGTTTTCGATCGTCGACTGCGCCACCCGATCGAAGGTTTCGTTCGGTCCCGCGAAGATGTCCGGCTCGCCCGACAGCGGGGTGGTTTTCACGCCGTCGGCGCTGACGCCGAACTTGCCCAGCGCTTCCTCGAAGCTCGGCAGAATGGCGAAGATGCCGATCGATCCGGTGATCGTCTCGGGCTCGGCGAAGATCGCGTCGCCGGGCGTGGAAATCCAGTAGCCGCCGCTCGCCGCCAGATTGGCCATCGAGATCACCACCGGCAGGCCCTTGTCCTTGGCCGCCTGGATGGCGAGGCGAATCTGCTCGGATGCGAGGACCGATCCGCCGGGCGAATCGACGCGCACGACGAGCGCCTTGAGATCGTCATTGGCGAGCGCGTCGTAGATCAGCTCGGACACGCTGTCGCCGCCGGCAGTGCCGGGTCCGGCTTCACCGTCGACGATGGTGCCCGCGATGGTCACCAACCCGATGGCATCGCCGGTCTCCTCGGGCTCGTTGGCGTCCAGCCAGTCGTCATAATCGATCTGCGCGAAGCTGCCCGGCGCCTCGTCCAGACCCTTGCCCACTTTCCTGGCTATATAATCGCCGAACTGCGCGCGCGTGCCGAGCTTGTCGACGAAACCGTCGCGCAGCGCCAGTTCGGCGAGATTGCCGTTGGCCGATTCCACCGCCTCGGCTGGGCGCGCGATGATGTCCTGCAACTTCGCCTGTGGCCGTGCCTTGATGACCTCGGCCTGCCAGTCTTCCCATACTTCCCCGAGTAGGGCGGTGAGCGCCTGCTTGGCCGGTTCGGACGCCTTGTTGCCGGTAAACGGCTCGACCGCGCTTTTATAGGTGCCAACGCGGTAGACATGCGCCTTGATGCCGTATTTATCGAGCGCGTCGCCATAATAGAGGCCGCTGCCACCCGGGCCCGCGACCAGCGCGCCGCCCATCGGGTCGACCCAGATCTCGCTGGAATGCGCGGCCAACTGATAGCCGTCATTGGCATAGGCCGTGGCATAGGCGTAGACCGGCTTGCCCGCTTTCTTCACGTCGTCGAGCGCGCGGCCGACGGTGGCGATCGAGGCCTGCCCGCCGCCCAGAAATCCGTCGAGATCGAGCACCACGGCCTTGACGCGTGCATCGTCCTTCGCCGCCTCGATCGCGCGGGTGAGATCGCGCACCGCATATTCGCGTGGCACCGGACCGTCGCCGAACAGCGCGGCGAACGGATCGGGCGTGGCGGGCTGCTCGGCGATGGTGCCCTGCAGCTTCAGCATCAGCGCGCCGTCCTTGATGTCGGCGGCATTGGGGCGCGAACTCAGGATCGCGAACAGCAGCGCGAAGAACATCAGCAGCAGGATCAGGGCGAGCGCATCCTTGATTCCGACGAGAATTTTCCAGGCGCCTTTGACGAAGCTCATGGTGGTCCTTTGAAAGCGGAGTGGCAGCGTTCGGATTGATTCTGCCGCATAGTCGTTGCGCTGGCAAAGGCTATGCCGGTTTCGATCAGCGCGCGACGAGCGGCGACAGACAAAAGGCGCAACGGAGCGGCGCGGGGCGTAATGGCGACATGAAAAGGGGCCGCCTGTGCCTTTCGGCGACCGGCGGCCCCAGAACATGGTCAGCGGTCGGAAGTGTCCGCTGCCGGAAGATTAGGCCTTAGTCTAACGCATGTGTTTTCCCGGCATCATCGCCTGTGCGTCAGCGGGCAGTCTCCCGAACGGAATTATCCGACCCCTTAGCTGAACCATGAGACATCGGATCACCTCCTTTCGCTTGTTGAAACTGAACTATGGTGTGCATGACATTTGCCCTCCACGACTCGGAAGGTGATTCAAATTGGCTTCGGAAACAAGCCTTGAAATTTCTTTTTTTTGGGCCGAAAGGAATCGTCGGTGTTGCGTCGGAGACTTTCCGGCGCTTTTTTATTGCCCGATGAAGGCGGATCGATCGCCAATTTCAGCTGCGGCAATCCTCGACTACGCGCGCGATCTCGGGCCAGCTCGGCACCACCAGCGGTGCGCCGCCGCCTTCGACAAGAAAGCGCCCGCGGCTGTACACGATCCGGTCGAGGATCATGTCGGTCGGCGCAAGCGCAATGCCGACATAGGGCAGCGCGCCGCCGGTCGGCTGCGCGGTATAGCCGCCGAGGCCGGAGGTGGTGCGGATGGTGAACGGCACCGCTGCGCTGGCGGCGCCTGCGCGCGTCAGATAGATTTGCCGGGCGGGAAGCTCGCAGCGCAAGGTCAGCCGCGCGTCCTGGTTCGGTTCGCCGAACAGCGCCAGGCTGCCGCGCTCGTCACGCCGATAGATCCATTCGCCGGCAGTTGCGGGCCATTCGGTCCACTCGCCGGTCGGCGCGGGCTTGGGCGCTGCGGTCGGTGACGGAGCGGGCGCAGGCACCGGACGCGCGGCGACCGGGGCCGGCTCGGTGGACTGCTCGCGCTCGGGCGCCACGCAGCAGGACAAAGCGATGATCGAGGCGGTCAGCGGCACGGCGCGCAGGGCGGGTCGGGGAAAGGGGCGCGACATGCAGGCGCTTATGGCATCGAGCGTCGAGGACGGCTAGGCCGATCGACGCAATGGCTGCCAAAAAGACACGTCTCGACCAGTTGCTTGTCGATCGCGGCGAGGTGGAAAGCCGCACGCGGGCGCAAGCGCTGGTCATGGCGGGGCTGGTCTATATCGGCGAGGCCAAGGCGCTGAAGCCGGGCCAGCAGGTGGCACAGGATGCCGCGATCGACGTGCGCGGGCGCGATCATCCGTGGGTTTCGCGTGGGGGGATCAAGCTGGCGCACGGGCTGGATCATTTCGCGATCGATCCGGCGGGCGCGGTGGCGATCGACGTCGGCAGCTCGACCGGCGGCTTCACCGATGTGCTGCTGAGCCGCGGCGCGGGCCGCGTCTATGCCGTCGACAGCGGCACCAACCAGCTCGCCTGGAAAATCCGGCAAGACGGGCGCGTGGTCGTGCACGAGCAGACCAGCGCGCGCCTGTTGACCGATGCGCATGTTCCGGAGCCGGTCGACCTGATCGTGTGCGACGCCAGCTTCATATCGCTGGCCAAGGTTCTGGAGGTGCCGCTGCGCTTTGCCAAACCCGGCGCCGATCTGGTGGCGCTGATCAAGCCGCAGTTCGAGGCGGCGCGCGGCGAGGTGGGCAGGGGCGGCGTGGTTCGCGACGAAGCGGTTCATGCGCGCGTGTGCGACGAGGTGGCGGACTGGCTCGAGGCGATGGGCTGGCAGGTGCTCGGCACCAATCGTAGCCCGATCACTGGACCCAGCGGCAATGTCGAGTTCCTGATCGGCGCGCGGAACGCCCGGTGAGCTTTCGTCCCATGACGTGCCAGGCCGGCATCGAACCAAAGCAATCGGCCTGTGGATAAATGCCAAAGGCCCCGCTAAGGCGGCGTTCGGCCCGACCCTCTCGACGCGAAAGAGCCGATCATAATGAGCGAACTGGCATCCAAATCGCAGCTGCGCATGTCGCTCCTTCGCTGGGCGCTGCTCACCGTTCCGCTGGTCATGATACTCGGTCCGCTCTCGGGCCTGATTTCCGGATCGGGTGACGACAACGTCTGGTTCGCCGCGTTGCAAAAACCCGCCGCGCAGCCGCCCGGTATCGCCTTCGCCATCATCTGGCCGATCCTTTATTTCCTGCAAGGGCTGGCGCTGGCGATGGTTTTGAACGCGCGGCGCGCGCGGCTGCGCTGGCCGGCCGTCGGGTTGTTCGCGCTCCAGTTCCTGTGCAACCTGGCCTGGTCGCCGCTGTTTTTCGGCATGCATCAGGTGTCGACCGCCTTTTTCCTGATCTTGCTCATCCTGCTGCTGGCAATCGGCACCACGCTGCTGTTCGGCCGTGTGCGGGCGCTCGCGGCCTGGTTGATGGTGCCCTATCTTGCCTGGCTGAGTTTCGCCGCGATCCTGAATTTCCAGATCGACCGGTTGAACCCGGACGCGGAAACCCTTTACGCGCCCGCCGCCAGAACCCAGATATAACACTCCTTCATCCGCGTTAACCCAAGGACCCGCCATGCAGAGCGAAAACCGCATCGTCGACGACCTCGTCAAATTCGTGAACGGCATGGCCGGCACCGTCGCCGGCATGGGCCGCGAGGCGGAGGCCTCGTTCAAGGAGCGCACGCGCGAGTTCGTCGGCGGCATGGATTTCGTCAGCCGCGAGGAGTTCGACGCGGTCAAGGCGATGGCGGTCAAGGCGCGCGAGGAGGTCGAGGCGCTGAAGGCCCGGCTCGATGCGATGGAGGGCAGAGGAAGCTCCGCCAAGCCGAAACCCGCGTCGCCGGTCAAAGGCGCGTCCGAGGCGACGGAGAAGCCGCACAGGGCCGCTCCGAAAAAGGATGGCCCAGGCGCCTCTTGAGCTGCGTTCTTTTCCACAGCGCGTCCCCAAGGCAATGGGGCGAAGCCGCGATAATCCTTGCCGAAACTGTGGCCGGGGATCAGTTTCGCATGGGCTTTCGCGATCAACCGGGGATGGCCATGCAGCGGCATGACGAGGAAATGAACGGGCTGGAAGAGAGCGACGCTCCCGCCGTCGATATGTTCGCCGCCCTGTTCGAGGCGCGCGGCTGGCCCTGCGAGATGGCCGGCGGCGACGAGCTCGCCGCCGAGGTGAAGGGCAGCTGGACCAGCTACCAGCTGCGCGTGATCGCGCGCGAGGATGACAATGTCGTGCAACTGCTCGTGCTGCCCGACATCACCGTGCCCGATAATCTGCGCGCTGCGATGTACGAGGCGATCGGCCTGATCAACGAACAGCTCTGGCTGGGTCATTTCGATTTGTGGTCGGCCAACGGCATTTTGCTGATGCGCCATGGCGCGCTGCTCGGCGAGGGCGGCATGCTCGGCGTCGACCAGGCGCAGATGCTGATCGACGCGGCAATCGACGAGTGCGAACGTTTCTATCCCGTCTTCCAGTTCATCATCTGGGGCGGCAAAAGCCCTCGCGAGGCGATCGACGCCGCGCTGATCGATACCGCGGGCGAGGCTTAGTTCCCAGTTCGTCATTGCGAGGAGCCGAAGGCGACGCGGCAATCCAGGGCGTATGCAGCGCTGCAACTGCTCTGGATTGCTTCGCTCCGCTCGCAATGACGTTGTTTGATTACCGTGGGCAAAGCTTGTAGCTGGCCCCTCGCCATGCCACACCCGCTGCCATGAACGAACAGACAGACTTTCCGACGAATCTCCTTAGCTTTGGCTGCGGCAACATGGCCGGGAGCATCCTCAAGGGCTGGATCGCGGCGGGCGCCGACCCCGCGGGCTTCACCGCGTTCGATCCGCATTCGGGCGGCGTGCCGGGCGGCGTGCGTCATGTCAGTCAGCCGCCGACCGAGCCGTTCGATATCGTGCTGCTCGGCGTGAAACCGCAGATGCTGAGCGATCTGACGGATGATATCGCCAAGACGATCAAACCCGGCACCGTCGTCATCTCGATCCTCGCGGGGATCGAGATCGCCACGCTCGACCGATTGTTCCCGGGCGGGAAGACCGTGCGGCTGATGCCCAATCTCGGCGTGGCGCTGGGCAAGTCGCCGCTCGGCCTCTATTCCGATGCGTTGAGCGACGAGGAGCGCAATGCGCTGACCCGCTGGATGAACGCCATCGGCACCGCCGAATGGATCGACCGCGAAGCCGACATGGACCTTGTCGCCGCGCTGGCGGGATCGGGTCCGGCCTATGTCTACCGCTTCACCGACGCGCTGGCGGTGGCGGCTCATCGGCTCGGGCTTCCGCAAGACCAGGCCGCGCGCATGGCACTGGCGACGGTCGAGGGCGCCGCGGCGCTCGCGGCGGGCGCCGAGGACGATCCCGGCGCGCTCGCCGACAAGGTGGCGAGCCCCGGCGGCAGCACGCGCGAAGGGTTGAACGTGCTGGATGCAGACGAGCGGCTGGTGACCTTGCTGACCGAGGTGCTCGAAGCCGCGCGCGATCGCAATGGCGAGCTCGCCCGGCTGGTCGACGCTTGATGCGGCTTGCCCGGCTTGCCGCCCCGCTCGCGTTGCTCGCTGCTCCGCTGATGGCGCAGACCGCTTCATCCGGCGACTATCCGGTCGAGGAAAAATCGATCAGCCAACTCGAGGCGGCGATGGCTTCGGGCGAAACGAGCAGCGCGGCGATCACCCAAGCCTATATCGATCGCATCGCCTCGCTCGACGATGCCGGGCCGACGCTGAACGCGGTGATCGCGTTGCTGCCCGGCGCGCTGGACGAGGCGCGCACGCGGGACCGGGAACGCGCCGCCGGGCGCATCCGTGGGCCGATGCATGGAATTCCGGTCATCGTGAAGGACAATATCGAGACGCTGGGTCCGGTGCCGACCACGGCGGGTTCCTATGCGCTGATCGAGAACGTCACCGACCGCGACGCGCCGCTGGTGGCGAAATTGCGCGCGGCGGGCGCGGTGATCCTGGGCAAGGCGAACCTGTCCGAATGGGCCAATTTCCGCTCGAACGACAGCACCAGCGGCTGGAGCGCGGTCGGCGGGCTCACCCGCAACCCCTATGCGCTCGACCGCAATGCCTGCGGCTCGTCGAGCGGCAGCGCAGTGGCCGCCGCCGCCAGCCTTGCCGCCGGGACGGTGGGGACCGAGACCGACGGGTCGATCACCTGCCCGGCTTCATCGAACGGGGTCGTGGGGTTCAAGCCGACGGTCGGGCTCGTCTCGCGCCGCTTCGTCGTGCCGATCAGCCACAGCCAGGATACGGCGGGTCCGATCACGCGCACCGTGCGCGACGCGGCGATCATGCTCGGTGTGATGGCCGGGGTCGATCCGGGCGATCCGGCGACCGCCGGTGCGGCGGGGCGGGTGTCCGATTATGCCGCGCTGCTGGGGCGGGGCGTGCTGAAGGGCCTGCGGATCGGTGTGCCGCGCGACCGCGTGGGCGACGACGCCGCGCTGACCGCGCAGTTCGAGCAGGCGCTCGACCTGCTGCGTGCGCAAGGCGCCACGATCGTCGATATCGCGGACAGCCGCACGGGGCTGGAGGATGTCGGCGACGCCGAATTCCAGGTGCTGCTGAGCGAGTTCAAGGCGGACATGGCCGACTATTTGCAGAGCCTGCCGGATAACTTGCAGGATGGGGGCGTGAAGGCGAAGACGCTGGCCGATCTGATCGCGTTCAACGAGGCCGACAAGGACCGCGAACTCGCCTATTTCGATCAGGCGCTGTTCCTGCAGGCCGAAGAGACCAAGGGCCTCGATGATCCCGCCTATCTCAAGGCGCGCGATACCGCCAAGCGGCTGGCCGGGCGGATGGGCATCGACCGGATACTGGCAGAGGGCAGGGTCACCGTGCTGGCGCTGCCGACGCGCAGCCCGCCATGGCTGTCGACGCTGGGCAAGGGCGACGCCTATACCGGCCCCAGCGCCAGCGGCCTGCCCGCCCAGGCCGGCTATCCGCATCTCACCGTACCGATGGGTCTGGTGGGCGGCCTTCCGGTGGGCATCAGCTTCATCGGATCGGCCTGGACCGACGATTTCCTGCTGCAGGTCGGTGACGCCTATGAGCGTGCGAGCAACGCCCGCGTCCCGCCGCGCTATCTGGAAACGGTGGGAGACGGAGACGGCGCGTGAGGGCCGCGAGGCCCGAGTCGCCGACCGATAATTTCCCACATCCGTAACTATGGATGTAGGACAGCTTTTTCGACGGGCCTATATTTTTGGCGATTATGTGCCTTGCAAACCCGTTTCATTTGTTCGTCACCCCAGCGAAAGCTGGGGTCTCGGGCGGGATCGCCATGAGGCCCGAGATGCCAGCTTTCCGGGTCCCAACAAAGTACTACTTTGTTGGGTGCCCTTTCGCTGGCATGACGTACAAAGAAAGGCGGAGCCATGCCGTTTGTGAATTTCCATCCGACAGGGTTTGCAAAGTACATAATCGCCATATTTTTAGGTCCGTCATCGATCCCATAGCGTCGCAATCGCCTAACGCTTGCGCCTTGTGAAGCGGACGTGCAGGGATGCAAACGGCGTTGGGGAGGGGCAGGTTGATGACGGACAACCTAAACGAGTTGCGAATCGACGCCGCCCGGCGCGGCCAGTGGAACATCGGTTTTTTTGCCGCCGGCGCAGTCTTCTGGACAGCTGCCACTGTGGTAGGTGTCACGGTTGAGTTGAGCCAAGCTCGCATACTCTGGATTGTTGGCACATTCTTCATCTTACCAATCGCGGTAGTTTTCTCCCGCCTGTTCGGTGCTGATCCGTTCACCAAGGGTAATGCGCTGGGAGAACTGGTCGGCTATACGCACATGAGCGTAATTGCGATGATGCTTCCGATCGTTGTGGGGTGCGCAATCATCTTTCCAGAAGCGTTGCTGCTCGTGATGGCCATCGCCTATTGCCTCGACTTTTACGTGATGGGCTGGGCCTTTGGCAGCGCGCTCTTCGGGATCCATGCCGCTCTTCGCGTTTCGTCGGTAAGCCTATTATGGTTTGCCATGCCGGAGTGGCGGATGTCTGTCTTACCCGCTTGGGTGGCGGCGCTCTACATTGCAACGGTGGTGACGATCCCGATCCTGCGGCGCCGTTAGCTGATACAGCACGGCAGCTAACAGCCGGAGCTTTGCTCTAAGCAGACGAGTCCACCCATGATCGGGCGTCGGGGCGGGGCATGAGCGCATCTTCGGCGACTCACGCCGCCGTCAGCCCCGTTGCGCGCCTATCCGCGCCCCGCTTTTTCCCCATATTCCAAATATTCCGCGCGCACATGCAGGACGCGCGTGGACAGGTGCACTTCGTACATGAAGCAGCCCAAAGCCGTGGCCATCAGCAGCAGAGCAAGGAGAAACGTGCCGGCGATCGCCAGCGCCAGTTCCACCTTGGCCAGCCCGATCAGGAACAGCATGCCGATCATGACGCACACCACCACCGCCGCGGCGACGCCGAACCAGATCGCGCGGCCGGTCACCGTCATGCGCCGCTCGAGCAGCCGCAGCTCGTATACCAGCCGGTCGTGCTCGGCGCCCTCGGTCTCCTCGTACAGCGCCTCGCGATCGCGCGCGCGGTCAATGATGCGGGTAAGCCGCCCGGTGAACAGGTTGAGCATGCTGCCCAGCGCGACCAGCAGAAAGGCGGGCGTGAGCGCGGTCTGCAGCACCGACAGCACGGTCGCGGTACGCACGCTGGTCGAGAGGATTTCTTCCATGACGGCCTGCATGTAGCTCTTGCCCGAAGCTGCACAAGACCGACTGGCCGGTAGTGAGTCAGTTTGAATTTCAAGATTATATCCAAGGCAATGTGGAAAGATAATCGTCATTGCGAGGCCGCAGGCCGAACGCGAAGCGGACCGCAGGTCAACCGATCCAGAGTCATTGCAGCGCTGTATCCTCCCTGGATTGCCGCGTCGCCTTCGGCTCCTCGCAATGACGAAAAAGCGGCACCAGCACCCAATGCGCCCCGCCGTTTGTGCGCTGCGCAAAAATCGCTATGGCCATGGTCATGAGCAAGGCACCGGCACAGATGGACGACGGCGAACGCTTCGATCCCGCGCAGATCGGCGCATTCATGGGCCGATACGGCCATGGCGGCATGCTGGGGATCGCCTATCAAGACCACGGGCCGGACTGGGTTTCGCTGAAGCTCGACTGGCGCGCCGATCTGGTCGGAGACGACGACACGCAGATTCTCGCCTCCGGCCCGATCATTTCGCTGATGGACATGGCGACCAGCCTGTCGATCTGGACGAAGCTCGGCCAGTTCCGCCCGCATGCGACGATGGACCTGCGCGTCGATTATATGCGCCCCTCGCCGCCCGGACAGACGGTGATCGGGCGCGGCGAATGCTATCATGTGACGCGCTCGATCGGCTTCGTGCGCGGCCTCGCGCACAATGGCGATCCGGCCGACCCGCTGGCGCATGTCACCGGCACCTTCATCCGCACGCAGGATTTTGGCAAATGAGGGGTTTCGGCAAATGAGTGGGCTCGATCTGGACCGGGCGATGCCCGCTTATGCCCGCGCGCTGTCGATCCGTTCGGCGGGCGAGGAGGACGGCGTGCCGATGCTGGCGATGCCGTTTCAGGACATCGTCATCGGCCGCCCCGGCTTCCTGCATGGCGGCGCGATCTCGGGCCTGCTCGAAATCGCCTCGATCGTCGCGCTGCACAGCGCCCTGACGGCGGACGCCCGCGACGTGCGGATCAAGCCGATCAACGTCACGGTGGATTTCATGCGCGGCGGGATCGATCATGATACCTTCGCGGTGGGCCGCATCACCCGGCTCGGCCGGACGCTCGCCAATGTCGAGGCGGCGGCGTGGCAGGCCGAGCGCGGACGGCTGATCGCCTCGGCGCAAATGCACTATCTTCTGCGCGATTCGAACGATAGCCTGCGGGAATGATACTGATCGCGGCGTTACTGGCTTTGGCATCACCGGCTCCGCAGGCCGCATCGACCGACTCGCCGGAAGCGTCCGACCCTGGTGAGATCGTGGTGATCGGAGGACGCGAGCCCGCGCGCATTCCGATCGATCGTCTGCGCGATGCCTAGAAAGCCTTTGCGAAATACCGGGAGCGCTACGCACCGGACGCCGTCCTGTGGTTCGAAGTGCGCGCCAAGGCAGACGATGGTTCCAGCAGCGCGATCGAGTTGACGCTGGAAGGCCATGGCGAGGCCGTGCCCGTAACGATCGGCGCGGATGGCAGGTTTGCGCTGCCGATGTTCGACGATGATGATTGGGAGGTCACCAGCAACCGGCCGGAAAAGGCGTTCTACATCCGCGCCAGGGTGCTCAGCCCAGGCTCGCGCGAAGGCGACTGGCGGCTCGGCGACTTGCAGCTTCAATGCCGGGTGTCCTGGCAGCTCGCCCGTCACGAAAGCAATTTCGCCATCGGCGCACTGTTCGATGCGATCGGCGGCTGCACCAGTTCGAGCATCGCAATTTATGAGCAACTCGACCACCCGATTGAAGCGGCGAACATCACCGAGGACGATAAGTCCGCCGCCTTGAGCTATTCGCCGCAGTTCGGCTTGCGGCTCCCCACCTATCTCAAAGGCTATTCGAACGAAGCGCGGGTGACGGTGAGCTTTGCGCCATAATTTCTGCCGTGCCCGCATCGCCTGGCGCGGTTGATCGCCTCGGCGCAAATACATTATTTATTGCGCAACGAGAATGATTAATAACGAATGAATGGAACTATGAAACGGTTTGTCGCATTTTTATGACAGCTTAAGGAACATATTGTTTCGCGATCGATTGAGGCTGTTCCGGCTGACGGCCGGCTTCAATGCATCAAGGAATAATATAATGAACAGCCGTCTCCTGCTCACCGCAGCAGTCCTCTCCCTCGCCCCCGCCCCGCTTTTCGCGCAGGACGCCGACGCGCCCGACGGCACGCCCGCTTTCGGTATCGAGCCGTATGTCGCCATCGGCGGCGGCTATGATATCTATGATACGCCCAACGAACAGAATGAATTCGGTGTCAATTCGACCGAAGGTGCCGTGATCAACGGCATCGTCGGCGCGAACGTTCCGCTCGGCCCGCTGTTCGTCGGCGCCGAGGGTTTCGGCTCCAAGGGTTTTAACGACATCGACTGGGAATATGGCGCTGCGGGCCGCTTCGGCGTGCGCGTGGGCGACAGCGGCCTGTTCTACGGCCGCGTCGGCTATATGTGGGTCGAAGGCCGCGAATCGCATGATCCGGTCCTGCTCGATGCCGATGGCGACCAGCTGCAATATGACGGCAGCATCCGTGACCGCGACGGCGTAATCTACGGCATCGGTGCCGAGGTCGGCCCCAAGGACATCGGTCTGGGAGGCCTGACCGGCAACAGCGGCGTGCGCCTGCGTTTCGGCGTCGACACGTTCAAGGATTTCGAATCCTTTCGCCCGAGCGCGTCGGCGGTGTTCCACTTCTGATCGCGATGCCGATGGCCGGATCCGTTCCGGCCTGACGGAACAAGCGGCGTCGGTCCTCCGGGATCGGCGCCGTTTTTTTATGGAGCGCGCTGCAGATACAGGCTCAGCCCGGCGAGTAGCGCTTCGGGGGGCGCGCCTTCGATGCGTTCGGCATCGGCGCGGGCGCGTTCCAGCACGGCGTTCCCGACGCCCGCATCATGATAGACCCGGTCCGCCTGGCCCAGCAGCCGCGCCGTGCGTAGCGTGAGATCGTCGGGATCGGGGCCGGTGAGGGCGATGACGTGCAGACCGGTCTCCACCGCCGCATTCCCGCCCACGAGCCACGCCGCCACGTCATGGGCTGTGCCGCCCGGATCGAGCGGCCCGCCTTCGGACAGCGCGGCATCGATCGCGCGGCGGCGGTCGGCGGCGTCTGGCCAGTGGGCACGGATATGCTCGCGCGCTGCATAGAGGTCTGTCGCCAGCTGACCCAGCCCCGCCGGAAGCATCGCCTCGATCCGCTGGCGCAGCGCCTTGGCGAGGCCCGCCGACGCGCCGCCGGTGCCGATCGCCACCGTCACCGGATCGCGATCGACGATGGCGGGCGTGGTAAAATCGCAAAGCTCGGGTCGGTCGACCACATTCACCAGCAGCCCGCGCGCCTTGAGATCGCGCGCGCTGATCCGGGCCAGCTCGTCATCCTCATGCGCAACGATGGCGAGCGCCGCGTCACTCGCATTCGCATTGTCCGTCACCACCGCCCCGGCGCGCTCGTAGAGGCGGCGTTTCGCGTCGGCGGCGGGGCCATGGCCGACGATAATCACCGTGCGCCCTTCGAGATTCAGAAAGAGCGGGAACTGGCGCACGGGGCTCAGCGCAGCCAGTCCGGCACGCGCTCGGCAGCCATGATCGTGCCCGCCGGAATGCGGTCCGCAACCACCGCGAACTGGTCGCCATCGACCATCACCTCGGGCACCAGCGCACGGCTGTTATAGGTGCTCGCCATGGTCGCACCATAGGCGCCCGCGGTGCGAAACACCGCCAGATCGCCCGGCCCGACGGCTTCGATCTCGCGCCCTATCGCAAAGGTATCGCCGCTCTCGCACACCGGCCCGACGATCGAGGCGGTCATGCGCTCCCCCGTCCGTTGCACCGGCTGGAAATCATGCCAGGCGTCGTACATGGCCGGGCGCGCCAGATCGTTCATCGCGGCGTCGACGATCACGAACGGCGCGCTGGCGCCGGGCTTCACCCAGAGGACCTGCGTCAGCAACACGCCCGCATTGCCCGCGATCACGCGGCCAGGCTCGAACAGCAGGCGCACGTTCCAGTCCCTGGTCACGCGCGCGACCATCGCGCCATAATCGGCCGGGCTGGGCGGATGATCCTCGCCCGCCTTGTAGGGAATGCCGAGCCCGCCGCCCAGATCGACATGGGTAATCGGGTGGCCGCTATCGCGTAGCTGCTTCACCAGCGCGCCGAGCCGCTCGAACGCGGCCTCCATCGGCGCCAGATCGAACAGCTGGCTGCCGATATGCACCGCCAGCCCGCGCAGGTTCAGTCCCGACAGCTTTGCGAGACGGCCGTAAATGTCCGGCGCGCTGTCGATGCCGACGCCGAATTTATTCTCCTTCATGCCGGTCGAGATTTTGGCATGGGTGCCCGCATCGACATCCGGATTGACGCGCAAGGTCGCGGGCGCCTTCAGCCCCCTGGACAGCGCGATTTCGGACAAGGCTGCGCCCTCGGGCTCGTGCTCAATGTTGAACTGGCCGATGCCCTCATCGAGACCCTGCGCCAGCTCGCCGCGCGACTTGCCGACGCCGGAGAAAACGATGTCTTTTGCCGGAACGCCCGCCGCCAGCGCGCGGGCCATCTCGCCGCCCGAAACCACGTCCGCGCCATAGCCCTCGCGCGAGAGCACATTGAGCACCGCCAGATTGGGGTTGGCCTTGATCGCAAAGGCGATGTGCTTGTCCGGGATCGCCGACAGCCCGTCGCGGAACACGCGGGCGTGCCGCTCGAACGTGGCGCGGGAGTATATGTAAACCGGCGTGCCCACCGCCTCGGCGATGGCGGGCAAGGGCACGTCCTCGGCGTGAAGCACGCCGTCCTTATAGGTGAAATGGTCCATCAGTTTTCCGGAGGAGGAGCTACCTCATCATCGTCGCTATCCGCCTGGCGACCGGCGGGCGGCAGATCGAACGGATCGGCGGAGCGCACTTCGGAGCGTTCGAGCAGCTCGTCGCTGCGCGATGGCCGTGCCTGCGTCGAGGGTTCGAGCAGCGCCTGCGGATCGACCTTGCCGGTCTGGCCATAGCTTTGCACCGGCAGGCGCGCGCCGGGCGCGGGCTCCAGCGGGCCGAGCTTGCCGCAGGCCGAAAGCAGCGCGGCGGTTGCCAGTAATATGGCGGCGGATTTCGTCATGTCATGTCCTCGCGGGCGCGCTTCACCGCTTCCCTTACTCGCGTGGGCGCGGTGCCGCCATAGCTCATGCGGCTGGCGACCGAGCCTTCGACGCTGAGGTCGGGCAGGTCGGCATCCGCCAGCCGCGGATCGAGCCCGCGCAGCGCGGCGGCATCCAGCTCCGAAATATCGCAGCCCTGCTGCTCGGCCAGCTTGACCGCGGCACCGGTCAGATGATGCGCATCGCGAAACGGCATGTCGAGGCTGCGGACCAGCCAGTCGGCAAAATCGGTCGCGGTGCTGTGGCCACCCGCCGCCAGATCGCGCAGCCGCCCCGTCTGAAAATCGCTGGTCTCCACCATCCCGGTCATCGCCGCGATCGAAAGCGCCAGCAGGTCATGCGCCTCGAACACGGGCGGCTTGTCGTCCTGCATATCCTTGGCATAGGCGAGCGGCAGGCCCTTCATCACCATGACCAACGCCTGCATGCAGCCCGCGATCCGGCCCGCATGACTGCGCACCAGCTCGGCCGCGTCGGGATTGCGCTTCTGCGGCATGATCGAGCTGCCGGTGCTGTAGGCGTCGGACAGCTTGACGAAACCGAAGGGCTGGCTCGCCCAGATCACGAATTCCTCCGCCAGCCGCGAGAGGTGAAGCGACGCGGTGGTTGCCGCCATCAGATAGTCGAGCGCGAAATCGCGATCCGACACGGCGTCGAGCGAATTGGCGGTGGGCCGCGCGAAGCCGAGCTCGGAAGCGGTCCGCTCCCGGTCGAGATCGAAGCTGGTTCCCGCCAGCGCCGCGCTGCCCAGCGGGCATTCGTCGGCGCGCGCCATGGCATCGGCAAAACGGCTGCGGTCGCGCCGCGCCATCTCGTAATAGGCCATCAGATGGTGGCCGAGCGTGACCGGCTGCGCGGCCTGCAAATGGGTGAAGCCGGGCATCACCGTATCGGCATGTTCCTCGGCCCGCGCCAGCAGCGTGCGCTGGAACGCGGCAAGCCCGGCGTCCACCTCCGCGCAGGCTTCGCGCACCCACAGCCGGCAATCGGTCGCTACCTGATCGTTGCGCGAACGCGCGGTGTGCAGCCGCCCGGCGACCGGCCCGATCAGTTCGGTCAGCCGCGCCTCGGCGGTCATGTGGATATCCTCGAGATCGAGATTCTCGGGCACCCCGTCCGCCTCATATTCGGCGGCGATGGTATCGAGCCCGCCGGAGATCGCCTCCGCATCGGCTTCGCTGACGATGCCCTGCGCGGCGAGCATCGCGACATGCACTTTGCTCGCGCGGATATCCTGCCGCCACAGCCGCTTGTCGAAGGGGATCGAGGCGTTTATCTCGCGCATGATCGCCGATGGGCCGCCCGAAAAGCGCCCGCCCCACATGCTGTTGGAATCGCTCATGCGCTACACTTTGCTCCTTGCCGCAGCCCTGTTTCCGGGACTGGCCGCCTGCGATAGGGCCGCGCCCGGATCGGAGCAAGAGCAGGCGCAGACCGCGCCAGAGGCCAGGCCGGGCGAGGGCGCGCTCGTGGAAACCGCGGACGGGATGAAGGCGGAGCTGAGCTATGCCCATGCCGGCGCGCCCTATCTGGCCGGGCAGTTCACGGGTCCGGACGGCGGCGCGGCGCGGCTGGCCGATTTCAGGGGCCGCCCGCTGCTGGTCAATCTCTGGGCGACCTGGTGCGCGCCATGCATCCGCGAAATGCCCACGCTCGACGCACTCGCCGGGAGCGACGCCGCCTTGCAGGTGCTCGTCGTCTCGCAGGACCTCGACGGAAGCGAGGCGGTCGATCCGTTCTGGGCCAAGCAGGGGTTCGCCACGCTGGAGCCTTATATCGACAGCGACAATGTGCTGCTGACGGCGTTCGGCGGCAATGTGCAGCTGCCCACCACCATCCTCTACGGCAGCGACGGCAAGGAGGTGTGGCGGCTGATCGGGCCGACCGAATGGAACGATCCCGCGGTCGCAGACATGCTCGCCGAAGCCACTTGACCTGAAGCTGGCGTCCATTAGAGCCGGGACGGCGGGCGATTAGCTCAGTTGGTAGAGCATCTCGTTTACACCGAGAGGGTCGGCGGTTCGAGCCCGTCATCGCCCACCAGACATTCGTTTGTTAACGACGTTCTGCACGTCCTCGGGCGTAATTTCAAATATTATCCTTACTTTTCTCTAGCTTAGGCTTTGCCGCTTCGTCATAGACTTCAATGAAAAGACGTTTTTTCGACGACCGCAGTTCACCGCCATTACGCTCAGATTCTCTGTTGGCATTTTCCGCACCATGTGGGAACGCTTTGTAGGACGGACGCGATATAAGCAGCAATTCGGCTGCCTACCTAGCTTGGCTTCGTAGCGCTCGCTTCCATCGAACTCTCGTGAATCTGCGTCAACGAAGCCTCGTCGCGTAAGCATAGAGACGCCGGAAGGCGGTAAAATTTCTGATTTCCGAAAGCACGAAACTCGAAGGCCGGATCGCACACCAGCAGGGAGACCTTTCGCGTATTCCCAGCGATATACTCGGCCGTCGCGATTCCTCGCGACCGGATCGTGATCATGGGGTCTCTGGTGGATGTCAACCGAAGATTTTTAAAATCGACGGTCTGGATCGATTGTCCGGTAAGCAGCACCGCTTCCAGCGTGGGCGCAACGATATCGGTGTCGAAGACGCTCAGCGAAGCGACCATCGGGGCATCTAGGGCATAGAACCACACCGCGCCGATACCGAACCGCCAGTTTGGATCGAAGCTTCCCGCGCGGATAACCAGATTGTCGGCAAGCCGGATCGACCCGCTGGCCGGCACCGCATCGAAACGATTGCCGACATGCAACCCGCCGCCTTGCGTAACCGTATCCGCGACAAGATTGGCCTCTATCGCGATATTTCGTCCGCCATACACGGCGATGCCGTTCGCCAGCACGGGCGCGATCACCGTGTTGCGGCGGAAGACGATATCGGCATTGTCCTGCTTGTGCGCCCAGCTGGCCAGCCCATCGTCGCCGGTGTTGCGCACGAAGTTGTGTTCGACGACCACATCGGTCACGCCGCGATGGAAGTTCAGCCCATCGGCGGTCATGTCGAGGATGCGCAGGCCGGAAATGCGGATGCCGCGCATCGGGCCGTCGAACCACAGGCCGACCTTGTGATGCTGCAGCCATAGCCGTTCGATGCTGCTGCCATCGCCCATCGCGCCGCCGATGGCGTTGACCTGTTCGTCATCCACCCGCTCGTCCACCTCGCCCAGAATGGCGAAATCCTGCAAGCGGACGTGAGACGATCCGGCCGGGGCCTCGCGCCCGTATAAGCCCACCCCCCGGCCGACCAGCGAACTGTACCACATGCCCGCGCCGGCGATCGTCACCCGGTCCACGATGACGTGCCGGTCCACACGAAATCGCCCCGGGGGCAGCCACACGCTGCCACCTTGCCCCTGCGCCGCTGCGATCGCCTGTTCCAGCGCATGTGCGGAACTGCGACGGCCGGTGGGATCGGCCCCGAAGTTCATTATGGACACGGCCTCGGGGGGCGGGGTCAGCGGCCCGGCAACCGTTTCGAAATCGACCAGGTCGAGCGCGGTCCAGGCCGCCCCGTCAGCAGCCTTCAGCGTCACTTGCGTGCCCGCCGGCAACATAGTGTCCAGCAGCAGGCGCGCGTGGTCCCAGAAATGGTGCGGCTGCCCGTCGGCGGGATCGTTGGTGAACGGGTAACGACCGTAAAACCACCCATAGCGCGACGTCAGCGCCAGCGTTCCGATCCGCTCCCCGCCTATGTAGATACCCATTGTCGCATCTTGCCCGCGGCCATCCGCGCCATCGGGGATGGCGGTGCGCACCGTCAGCGCGTTGGCGGCGCGCGCCAGCGTCACGGTCACCTCGTCGTCCGGACCCGACAGCAGCACCGCCATCCTGCCGGACGCTTCGGCGGCGAGCGTCTGGAAGCGGCGGTCCGGCCCGATCCGTCTGCCGGTGAAGACCGCGTTCTCCGCTTCGTATTCGTCGAACGGCACGGCCGCGCCTCGCGCGCCGATGTCGGTCAGATCGAGCGCCGCCATGGTCCGGCGGGTGGGGGCATCGGGCGCGCTCCCGCCAACCAACGCGATCCCCAAGGCAAGCGAAAGTACCGAACGCAGCAAGGACCCGGATCGAGACACAGGGGATTATCGCCCGTTGCCGATCACTGGGGCAAAGCGCGAAATCTTATGGCCACCCCGCCGCCCGGTGCGAGCTTCAAGGGCAGGGTATCCTTCGACGTCACCATCTTGCTGCTGATCGCCAGCGACAGAGGATTGGTCCGGTAATCGGCGCCCGGCCCGTCGGCATAGATCTGCGCCTCGTACCGTTTGCCGGCCGGCAGGAAGGTCAGAGGCTGGGTCAGATCGCGCGCTTCCTCATCCGTGATGGCACCCAGATACCAATCGCGCGCCCCGCGTTGCTGGCGGGCGACGACCACATAATCACCGACCTTGCCTTGGAGCGTGACCGAGCGTTCCCAATCCGTCGGCACGTCGCGGATGAACTGGAACGCCGCCGGATTGCGCTCGTAATTTTCTGGCAGATCGGCAGCCATCTGGATGGGACTGTAGATCACGACATATTCCGCCAATTGCGTTGCGAGTGTCGACTGCACCCTGCGGATCAGTTCAGTACCATCGCGCGGAATGTCGAAGATGCCGGGCGTGAAGTCCATCGGTCCGGCCAGCAGCCGGGTGAACGGCAGGATGGTGAGGTGCTCGGGCGGATTGGTCGGGTTGCCCCAGGCGTTGAACTCCTGCCCGCGGGCGCCTTCGCGGCTGACCCAGTTGGGATAGGTCCGGCGCAGGCCCGTATCCTTGACCGGTTCGTGGGTATCGATGGCGATGCGGTGGCGGGCGGCCGCCTCCACCACCTTCAGGTGATGACGCACCATATATTGCCCGGCGAACCACTCCAGGCCGCCATCGGCATCGACGATGTCGCCGCTGTGGCGCACATAGCCGGTCTTTACGATCGCCACCCCATTGCGTTGGTACAGGTCGAAAGCATCATTCATCTGGCGTTCGTAGTTTTCCACCGCGCCGCCCGTTTCATGATGGCCGATCAGCTTCACGCCCCGCTGCTTGCCGTATTTCGCGATTTCATCGATATCGAAATCGGGATAGGCCTGGGTGAAGCTGAACTTGTCTCCTTCCGTCGTCCAGTCCCCGTTCCAGCCGACATTCCAGCCTTCGACCAGCACCCCGTCAAATCCGTATTTCGCTGCAAAATCCATGTAATGCTTGACGTTCCGCGTGTTCGCGCCATGGCGCGGTCCGCTCGCCCAGGTCGAGCGATCGAGATGCATCTCCCACCAGATTCCGGCATATTTTCCCGGCTTGAACCAGGATACGTCGCCCAGCCGGTTCGGTTCGTTCAAGTTCAATTCGATCCGGCTATCGGCCAGCGCACCGATGGAATCGGTGATCAGGACCATGCGCCAGGGCGTCGCGAACGGCCCCGTCTTCTTCGCCAACGTGCCATCCGGCCAGGGCATCGATGTTGCCGACAGGGTTCCGGCGCCGTCGCCGGCCAGCAACATGCTCGGATAATCGACCAGCGCCGCCTCGTGGAAGGACAGGAACGATCCGTCCTCGCCTTCCAGGGTCAGCGGTGTCTCCGCGATCGTGATGCGGCGCGCGGCGGTCCGGTTGTAGAGATATTCGTCCCTTTCCTGGCCCAGCGCTTCATACCACCATGCGTCATGCGCGCCGACCGGGCGGAATTGGGTCAATTCCGACGTCACGGCCACATCGCGGCCCGCCGGGATCGACGGAAGGGTGTAGCGAAATCCGATGCCGTCATCGAACAGCCGGAACGTCACCACCATATTCTCGGTCAGCGGCGTGTCGCCCTTCAGGGTCAGGCGAAATTCGGTGTGATTGTCGCGGATGAGGCGCTGTTCACCCCATGGCTGCTCCCATGTGCTATCGCTACGGCTGCGCGCGACATCGTCGACGGCATCGAAGCGCGGCGCGGTTTCATCGGCGAAGGCCAGGCCGAGGTGGGCCGCCGCCAGAACGGGCACACCGTTGCGGTTCACGCTGTAGGTCGCCTGCCCTTGTGCGACCGTGACGCAGACTTCGATGATTTCGCCAGGGGACCGGGCGCATTCGACTGGTGCGGCCCATGCGGTGGCGGGGACGAACACGGCACACAACAGCAAAAGATACGAACGGTACATGACACAAAACCTCATCGGGTGCGGGAAGGAAAATCGGCTTGCAGCAATCTGTCGCGGCATTCGCGGCGCAGTTCGGCACGCGCGCGGGGGGTAAGGCGCCCGAGCGCCCCCCGCAGTTCGGCGGGAATGTGATCGGCGTCGTCGCCAAAAACATGCGCGGCGAACATCGCCTGCCAATAGGCGCGCTCAGGCTGGGGCAGGGCCTTCAGCGACAGCAACGCGGCCAGGAACAGCGTGTGCGGATCTTCCAGTCCGGCGGCACACTCACCCCACCAGTAATTGACCATCGCGTTGTAGGGGGCGAGCGAGGTGACGTGATGCCACCAGTACCGCGGCAGGAACAGCGCGTCCCCCGGCGCCAGTTCCGCGATCAGGGCGTGTTCCATCGCCTGGGCGAAGCGGGGGAACCGCTCCAGGTCGGGCGCATCGGCATCGACCAGCGACAGCGGCGGCGGATTATCGAGCGGACCGATATAGAGATTGGCCACCTGCTCGGGCGGAAACAGCAGAAAGCGCCGCAGCCCGGCGATCACGCAGGCGAGATTATGGTCGCGATCGTTATGGATCTGAGTCCGGACCGGACCGCCCAACCACAGCAGCGGATCGACCCCCGGCAGGACTGGCAGCGGATTGTCCTGCAGGAACGCCGGCATATGTGCGCGCAGCGACAGCATCTGGATCGCGATCACGGGCCCGTTCGGCCGATCCATGCTCCGCGCGATCCGATCGAGCGTTTCGGGCACCGGCCGCTGGCGTTTGGTGAAGGCGAATTCGCGCAGGTCGGACGCATAGCCGAAGCGGCCCTTCATCATCGCCGGCGCTTCCATGACCGGGCCTGGCTTGCCCAGGTCGATCCTTTGCAGATAGGCGTTCAGGGCTTCGGGACCGGCACTGCCGGCGGTGGCAGCGGGCCAATCCGCCACCAGCCCGCGGATGACAGCCGGCTGGCCGCTCTCCACCAGACCCTGCAAATCGCGCGCAGCGCCGATCGCGGCCTCGCCGACGGGCGGCGGCATCGCGGCGGTCGCGATCGGACGAGATGGAGACGAGCCGGTCACGATCGGGGGTTTCCGATCATGTCCCGGAGATAGGCGTTATGGTGGGGTTGTTCGAGCACGGTGTCCTTGATGAAGCGCAACATCGCCACGATGTTATGCTTGAGCCGTTCGGGGGCCAAACGGTCGGCGGTGGGCGGCCAGCTTTCCGGATAGGCGCCCAGCCCGGTCAGCATGATGCGCCAGCTATCGGGCGAAAAGGATTCATCCTCCATCGGCGCGATCTCGCCGCGCGCGCGGAAGGTCGCGAGCAAATGCTGCAGCGCGTCGGACGCAGGTGCCGCGCGCGCATCGTCCCAGAACGGCCCGGTCCACGGCGCCAGCGCATATACCGCCTGCAAAAAATCGGCGATCCGGTCGAAGGAGGAGCCGATAATACGATTGTATTCGCGGCGTTCGGCGGACACATCGTCGGTCGCCGGCAGCAGCGCGAGCAGATGGACGATGCCCAGCTGGATGGCATGCAGCTGGACCGGGTGCACCGGGTCGAAGGTTCGCGCACTGCTGCCGATCGCCACGCAATTGCCGGTCCAGGGATCGCCGATCTCTCGCGAAAGAACCGGACCGATCTCGATATCCCACAGCGGCGCCTGTGCAGACTGGCCTGCCTGTTCGACGGCTTCATCGTCCCCGATGCGGTCATCGAACACATATTGCACCCCGGTCGCCGTGCGTACCGGGTGCAGCCGCAGCCATCCTTCGGGCGTTGCGCGCAGTTCGGCGAAAGGGGGGATCTCGCCGAAGGCCGGCGCATTCGCCGTCAAAAGGCGCAAGCTGCGAGCTGCGCCGTTCTGCCGGCCGGAAGTCCTGCCGGCCAAGCTGTCGAGCAGCGTTCCATCGCCGGTCGCATCGACGAACAGCTCACCTTCGATCCGCGTTCCGTCATCCAGAATGACGGCAGCAAGCGTTTCGGGCGTTGGAGCATGCTCCACGCCCGCCACCGTCGATCGATGGATCGCGACGCCTTGTTTCGCCGCCAGTTCCTTGAGCAGTCCGCAATAGGGAATGGCGGGCAGATGATACCCATATTCGATCCTTCCGAAGGCCAGGGCCGGTTCGGACGGCAGCATGATCCGACCATGGGTGGCCGCGATCGCCGCCGGGCAGAATTCCTGCAGATCGATACGTAGCCCCCCGTCACGCGCGCGCAGCCACAAGTCGAAGAATTGATGCCTCTCGACCGGTGCGCCATAGGCCGCCCAAGCATGGAAGAACGTCCGGGCGGGCGGCCCGGTGAAGTTCTGTCCCAACGAGAACACGGCCCCCGTCAGGCGGAGCAGCATGGCTTCGTCGATACCGATGCGCTGGTGCAGCGCTTCGAGCGGGGGTTGGCTGGCATAGACGCCGGCAGGTGTCAGCACGCTCGGCAATTCGACCACGGCGATCTCGGCCAGGCCGGACGGTATACCGCGGGCCAGCGCCGCCGCGGTCAGCCACAATGCGGCGTCGCGTCCGATCAGGACGAACCGTCTCATGCCGTCGCGCTCTGCGGCGCCGCGGATGCAGCGCAATAGTCGGCGATGAAATCGGTGTGACCCGGCATCATCGCGACACCCGATGCGATCCGCTGCCGAAAATCTGCCAGCTTGGCGTCCAGCGCGTCGAGCGGCACCTTTTCTGCGAGCGGATCGTACCGGTCCGGCACGATATTCTGCCCGAGCAGGACAGCAAGCCAGCTATCGCGCGCGAACAACCCGTAGCGATAGTCCGGCAGGCTGGCGCGGGCGCGGAACAGCGCGATCTTCTGTGCCAGTGTGGCGGGCAGAGGCATGGTGCGGACATGATCCCACAAGGGTTCCCCTTCGCGCCGGTTGGCGGTGTAATGCAGGATGAGGAAGTCTCGAACGCGCTCGTAATGCAAGTCGAACAGGCGGTTAAATTCATTTCGCAGACGCGGATCGGGCGCACCGGGTCGCCGCGGGATGAGCCGGATGAGATCGATGACGGCGGCCTGGATCAGATAGATGCTGGTGGATTCGAGCGGTTCGAGAAAGCCGCTGGCGAGGCCGATCGCCACGCAGTTGCCGGCCCAGGCACATTCGCGCTTGCCCGTGGCGAAATGCAGCAGGCGCGGCGTGCCGGCCGGCTCCGCTTCCAATGCCGACAGCAAGGTGTCGCGGGCCGTGTCGTCATCCACGAAACGGCTGGAGAACACGTAACCATTGCCGATGCGGTGCTGCAGCGGAATACGCCAGGTCCATCCGGCGGTCTGCGCGGTGGAACAGGTGTAAGGGACAAATGCGTCCGCGCGCGAACAGGGCACGGCCCATGCGCGGTCGCACGGCAGCCAATGCTTCCAATCGACCCAGTCGACGCCCAATTGCTGACCGATCAGCAGCGAACGGAAGCCCGAGCAGTCGATGAACAGCTCGGCCTGCACTTGCGCGCCCGATTCCAGCGCCAGGCTTTCCAGCAGGCCGCTTTCGGGATGGCGCGCCACCTCGCCGACCTTGCCTTCGATCCGGGACACACCGCGCGCGATCGCCCATCTGCGCAGATAATCGGCATATAGCCCGGCATCGAGATGATAGGCGTAGCTGTAGGTCGAACGGATCGATGCGGCGTCATCGTTCGGCAGATCGAACACCTGCGCCCGCGCCGCCATGACCGCATAGGAATAATCGGCGATCGGTCCGGGTGTTTGCCCCGCCGCCTGCGCGCGCAGCCAGTGATGCTGGAACTGGATTCCGCTCCACGGTTCGCCAAAGGCGCCGAACGGATGGATGTAGCTCGATCCCGGCCGGTCCCAGCCGCGGAAGTCGATCCCGAGCTTGAAGGTGGCGCCGGTGGATCGCATGAACTCGGCTTCGTCGAGGCCGAGCATGTCGTTGAATATCTTGAGATGCGGCAGCGTCGCTTCGCCCACGCCGACCGTGCCGATCGCATCCGATTCGATCAGCGTGATGGCATAGTCGCGCTCGGGCAATTGACTGATCAGGGCAGCGGCGGTCATCCAGCCCGCCGTCCCACCCCCGAGAATTGCAATCTTCAGTGGGGCATACGATCCCTTCGTCGCTAGGTTGTCACCCACTGTTCTTCCTCTTTATGGCTCCCCGGCCCGTGGACGCGGACCGGGGCAGCGGGTTAGGGAGGCTAGAACTTGAAGCGCACGCCCGCCTGGAAACGCCGGTCCACGCGGCTCCAGTTGGAATCGATATATACCGGCGTCGCGCCCGGCGTCTGCGGGGAATCGCCGAAGATCTGCTGCTGATACACCGTGGTGGTGCCCAGCAGATTGGATCCTTCGAGCGAGAGTTCCGCATAACGCGTCAGCGAGAAACGGATCGATCCGTCCAGAAAACCCGCCGCCTTCTGGAACACCGGCAGGCCGATGCAGCAATCGAGGTTCTGCGTCAGATAACGCGAGCGCCAATTATAGGCAAGCCGCAGGCCGACGGGTCCCTTTTCGTACAATCCGACGATGTTGAAGGTATGTTTGGAAATCCCGGCAAGCTGGTGCGAATCGATTACCGAACCCTGGCCGCCCAGCGCCTGCTGGCCCGCGCCGAAGGCCCCGATGTCGCCGCCGGACGACGCCGTAATAAGGTTCGAATTGTTGATCCCGGACTGATCGACGAACGTGTAGTTCAATTGCGTGCCGATGCCATCGAACGGGCTCGGCAGGAAATCGAAGAACGTCTGGAACGCGGCCTCGAAACCTTTCAATTCGCCGCCGCCATCGGCATTCTGCGGCCCCAGGATCTCCACCGTCTGCTGCGATCCGCCATTTTCGACGACCCGGTCGAACTGGCCGAAAGTGATGTAATTATCGAGCTTCTTGTAGAATCCCGTCAGCGTGAACGAGGTACTGGCGGATGGGTAATATTCGAACGACAGATCGAACTGATCGGCCTTGATCGGCTTCAGGGCCGCGTTGCCCGAATTCGCGCGGAACACGAAATTATAGCCGGTCACGTTCGCCGCGACCGGCGCCGCGTTCGGGGAATTGTAGACGATGAAGGGCGAATCCGGCCCGGTATTGATGACCGGCGCATTGATCGCGACGGTGTTCCGCAGATAGCCGAATTCGGGACGGGCAATCGCGCGCGAATAGCCGAAGCGGATGAATTTCTCGTCATCCAGCCCGAACCGCACGTTGAAGCTCGGCAACCAGTCCGTATGGCTCCCGCTATAGGTTCCCGTCAGCGCGCTCCCATCGGCAAAGGCGCGGATTTCCGGTGTCAGATAGCAACTGGGATTGACGATGCTGGTACCCGACAGCGGCGTGCCACAGGGCTGCAGACCGTCGAACGTATTGGTTGCGGGAAACGCGATGCTGCCTTCGCTGCGTACGCGGGTGCGGACGACCCGTAAGCCGACATTGCCGACCACGTTGACGCCCCCGACATATCGGTCCTGCCCGCCGAACTTCAGCATGGCATAACCCGCCAACGTCTTTTCGCGCACCCTGAACACTTCACCATCCGTAAAGCAATCGTCCACTGTGGCGTTATCGCGATCGCAAATGGCGGTATAGCCCGGCTGGATCGGCGAATTGGTCTGCGCACCGCCAAGCGCGTTGATCAGCCCATCGAAATTCCGCAGCGTGTCGCGGTTGAGGAAGACCAGCTGGCCGTTGGGATAGGTGCCTTGGCTGTAGAAATCACCGAGGTCGTGAGACTCCCAGATGCCTGCGCCATAACCGGAGAAGTCGGGATGGCCCGCGTTGCCGCCACAATTGCCGGTATCGGTGGGATAAGCGCCGCCAGTGGTGTTGTCGGCATTGAAACCCGGGCCGTTGCAGTTCCAGTTGGCTGCGATCGGTGTCCAGTTGAACGTGGAATAGCGCACCGTCTGCCGGCGATTTGCATAACGCACGCCGGCCGACAGCGAGTCGATCCAGCCGCCTTCGTCGAAATCGTAATCCGCATCGCCGCGCAGCGCGAATTCTTCACCCTGGTTATCCTCGACATGGCCTTGGATGAACGGAATCCAGTAATTATGCGGGTTCGCTAAGCCGCCCTCGGCGTAATTGACGTTGTCTCCGGGCAACAAGGCGATCTGAGGGGTCCCATCCTCGTTTACTCTGTAATCGAAGTTCGCCATCGAACCGGCCGTCACGATGATGTCGTTGTTGTAGGTCGATGCGTCGATGAACTGGAGATCGGTGCTCAGGTGCAGTCGTTCGGTCGGCTGCCATTCGAGATATCCCGAAAAGTCGCTGGTTCTTTCGCGGTGGGCGAAATTGCGCGCTTCGTTCTGGAGATACAGCCCGTCGCGCAAAGTGGTGCAGTTCGACCCCGCGCCGCAGTAATTCACGAACGGAACGCCAGGGATGGCGGAACCGGCATTGATCGCGGCCTGCACGCTTTCATACGTGCCGCTGAAGCTGCCGTGCGGCTGGGTCAGCACGCCCGATTGCAGCAAGCCGTTCGAACCGAATACCAGCGGTCCGGTCCCGTCCGCAGGACCCAGGGCCGATCCGGTTCGCGGATTGAAGGCCGGCGTGCCGAAATAACCCCCTTCCAGAATCGCGTGACTGGCCCGTTCGAACCAGGCGTTGCGATAACGCGATTGCGTGAATTGCACGGTCGCATGGATTTTTTCATCCGGGGATTCATATTGTGCCGCCACGGCAAGGCCATGCCGCTTGCGGTCGTAATCGACTTGAGAAAAACGAACTCCGTCGGGGATCAGGGCAAAACCGGTGCCGCCGAAGGGATTGGCGTTGCAGGCGACGAAACCATCGGCGTCCAGATTGCCCGCGGCAGCGGTGCCGAATCCGTCCGAACAATAGGTGTCGATCTTGTCCATGATCACGTTTTCGGTGCGCGTGACCACCTTGCTTTGGGCATAATCGACCAGCAGGCCGAAACGCCCGGCCGCCGTATCCCAGCTATCGCTGATCAGGCCGGAAAACTCGGGCGTGACTTCGTCCGATCGATCGCCATAGTTCAATTTGAACACGCCGGTGACGACCAAGCCATCTTCATCGAACGGCAGCCGGGTGCGCAGGTTGACCGTGCCGGCGATCCCGCCTTCGATCATCTTGGCGGTCTGGTTCTTATAGGCATCGACGCCCGCCAGAAGCTCGGGCGAAACGTCGTTGAACTGCAATCCCCGCTGCGAATCGGCGGAGAAACTGTCGCGCCCGTTAAATTCGGTGCGGACCTGGGTTAGCCCGCGGATCAGGACGCTGGCGGGTTCGCCCGAAGGGTGGGTGCTGTCGTCCGCTGATTGCAGGCGCCCCACGGTGATCCCCGGTACGCGCTGCAACGCCTCGGCCGCGGACTTGTCCGGGAAGGCACCGATATCGGTCGCCGTAATCGAATCGACGAAAGTATCGGCGTTCTTCTTGATGCTTTGCGACGTGATCAGCGCTTCGCGCACGCCGGTGACGATGATCGTGCTGGAGGTGTCCTCCGTCGCCGCCTCGCCTGTTTCGGGCGATCCGGTAGAGGTCTGCTGGGTCTGCGAGGCGCGCTCGACCGATTCGTCCGCATCCTGTGCCATCGCCGCAGTGGCGCCGAACACCAGCGCGATGGTCGATACGCCGTAGGTCAATGCGTGTGTGGTTCGGGTGCCCGCCATATAATCCTCCCTCGATCCGCCAGCCTGTCGCTGATCCGAGGGCAAATTTGCATCTTTTTGCGTAAAGAGCAAGCGGCAATCTTGCGAGTTCACACCATCTCCCATACGCCTCGAACACTCCCGAGAGGCATTCATGCAAGACTTTGCATAATTATTGCGACTCGCGGCCTGGGCTGACTTGCGAAGGGATCAGCCCCGTGCTCGCCGCGGCGCAGGCAAAGGCGGCGGCGGCGATGGCCAGCATGACATCGGGCCGATCTTCGAAAAAAACGTCCATCAGCTTGCCCAGACACGCGGCGCCGACGAGTTGCGGCAAGACGAGGAAGATGTTGTGGATCCCCAGATAAACCCCGGTCTTGGCCGGAACGACCGAATTGGCGACGATGACATAGGGGGCAGCCAGTACCGCCGCCCATGCGATCCCGATGCCGACCGCTGAAATCCATAAGTGCGCGGGGTCTTCGATCACCAGCATCGCAGCAAGTCCGGCCGCGCCCATGGCCAGGCAGATCGCGTAACAAGGTCGCAGGCCGATCCTGCGGGTCAACCCGGGCAGCGCCAGCGCGGTGATGACCGCGACCCCGTCATACATCGCAGCCAGCAGGCCGACCCAATCCCCCGCCTGCGCGTAAGCGATCGAACGCACGTCACTCGTCCCGAAATGCCGGAACGCGATGGCGGGGATCGAATAAACCCACATCACGAACAGCCCGAACCAGGTCAGGAATTGGGTGATGGCCAGCCGCCGCAGCGCCAGCGGCATATCGGCGATGTCGTCGATGATCTCGAACAGTCCGCGCGACGTCGTATCCCGCTGCATGCGCCAGGCGCGAAGCGCCCGGATGGCGCCATAGGCTGCCGGCAGGCCGGCGAGAAGATACCCTTCATGCGGCAGGTCCAGCCCAGCGACGGTGACCGCGATGGCGAGGCCGGAAATCACCCACAAGCCATGCGCCCGCCAGGTCCCAGCCAGCCTGGTTGCGCGGCGGATCGTGCTTGCGTCTTCTAACACATGGTGCCGTTCGCGGACCCGGAACACCGTCCAGCCGACGGTCATCGTCATGGCGAGCGCCCCCAGAGCGAACGCCAGACGGATCGATTGCGGCAGGCCGTCCTTCGCGTCCACCCCCGCTACGTCGAATGCATTCGCCAGTATCCACGGCAGCGCGGATGCGAAGATCGCGCCGGCACCGATGAAACAGACCTGGAGCGCAAAACCGGTCATGCGTTGGTCGCTCGGCAAGCGGTCGGCGGACAATGCACGCAAGGGTTGCATCAGTATATTGACCGAAATGGTGAGCAACCATAGGCCCAAGACCGCCGCCGTCAGCGATGGCGCATGACCCATCAGCAATAGGGAGATCGCGGTCAGCACCCCTCCGATGACGATGAAGGGGCTGCGTCGGCCCCAGCGGCCATCCAGGTGATCGCTGAAATGCCCCACCAGCGGTTGCACGATGAGACCGGTAATCGGTGCGGCAATCCACAACAGGGCAAGGTCCGATACATCGGCGCCCAGCGTCTGGAAAATACGGCTCGTGTTCACGTTCTGCAGGCCCCAGACGACCTGTACGCCGAAAAGTCCGATCGACAGGTTGCATATCTGCGGCAGAGTGAGGGGATTGGGCCCCCGTATGTGATTCGGTCTGTTCACCACTGCTATTGCATATCACATGTGAGCTTGACAGTGTTGTGGACCATATCAAGGTGATCGTAGATAATGGCAATCGGATCAAAGAAGAAAACCACGTTGCAGGACCTCGCCCAGCTGGCGGGAGTATCCATTTCCACGATTTCCCGCGCACTCAACGACCATCCCCTGATCAGTTCGCGCACGAAACAACGGATTTGGGCACTCGCCCATGCCCACGACTACCCGTTCCGCGCATCGATGCCAATTGCCCCGATCGGTTCGGAAGGCAGCATAGTCATCGTGACGCCGCAAACGCGCGGGCGTCCGCTTCCGCTGTCACATCCGTTCTTCCTCGAGCTTTTGGCATGTATCGGGGAGGCGGCGCGGTCCCATGATTGCGATTTTACGGTCAGCCATTTGTCCCCGGTAAGCTATGACGATCTCTTCGTCGCCAGCACGACGAGCCGGGCAAACGGTACGATCTTTTTGGGGCAGGGATATTTGCACGAATCGTTCAATCGGCTGGCGGATCAGGGCATAGCATTCGTTGTGTGGGGTGCAGAACTGCCGGAACAACGTTATCGATCGATAGGGTCCGACAATTTCAGCGGTGGAAAGCGGGCAACCGATCACCTCATCAGGCTCGGGCGGCGCCGGATCGCATTTCTGGGTGGTACGGATCCCGAGGCGCAGCAGCGGTGTCGCGGCTATATTGGAGCGCTGGAACGTGCGGATATCGACTTCGATAATAAGCGCGTTGCGACGGTGGAATTCGAACTTGATCAGGCCGACGCGGCGGTAAGTCACATGATCGAATCTGGGGTTTCTTTCGATGCCATTGTCGCATCGAGCGATCTTATCGCCTTGGGGGCGATACAGGCCTTGCAACGCTCTGGCCAAACCATACCGGACGATGTGGCCGTGGTGGGGTACGACGACATGCTGCTTAGTCGGCTCAGTACCCCGAAGCTCACCACTATCAGGCAGGATACAGGACAGGCCGGTCGGTTGCTGGTATCAAGTGTACTCAACTCGCAATCAGAACATAAATCGGTCCGCCTCCCTACAGAATTGATAATCCGCGGTTCGTGCGGAGCGTAGACGTTGGCCAGGCTTGATGGGTAGACGTTGAACCGGCATAGAATTAAGCGCCGCCACTTCGAGGGCAATGTGGATCGTGCGGACCGGCGCGTACTGGCGGCATCAGGCGACCGGCAGAACATTTTTACAACTCCGTCCAATCGTAGCCGAACCGCGCACCATCATCGTCACACCAACGGCGCGCCGCTTGCGAGTATCGCGGCGAGCAGGCGGTGGAGCCGGGCTGCGGTATCCTCGCTGAGCGCGATGAAGATGCGCCGCGCATCGGCGGTATCGGCGCGCCGTTCGAGCAGGCCGCGGTCGGTCATCAGCTTGATCCAGCGCAGCGCGGTCGTCGCGGGCACGGCCGAAGCGATGCACAGGCTGGAGACCGAGACCGGCCTGTCCTCGATACGGGAGGCCAGCAGATCGAGCAGCATATCCCAGGCCGGATCGGCGAACAGATCCGATTCGAACGCTTCGTCGCGCATTCGGCGCAGGCGAATCATCTCGCGCACTTGCTCTGCTTTGATCGCGGGGGCGGCGTCCCCGTCCAGCGGCGCCCCGCTGCCCGGCGGGGCGCCGCGATAGGAGAGCGGATCGCTGCGCAGCTGTCCGCCCTGATCGTCGCGCGTGAGCCCGGCGACGCGGCGCGCCATTGCGACCAGCTCGTCGCTCAGTCGCATGAGTTCCCGGCTTTCTCCGCGATTTTCGCGTGCGCGCCCACGTTTTCGCCCGCGCGCCATGATCAAGGCATAGACCGTTTCGGCGCGCTCCGGATCGACCAGGAATTCGGCATCGGCCGGCGCGGCCAGATAGGTCGCCTCGTCGAGGCGATCCCTGTCGGTCCAAGCGATAAAGGCGATGTCATGATCGGCGGCATATTGCGCGGCCCGCGCGATTTCGCGTTCAGGCGTCTCCGATCCGGATCGAATATCGCAAAGAATCAATTCGGGCGACCCCGCAGCGGACCGCTCGCCCGGCCAGTCGAACGTCGCGCCGGGCGTCAGCAACCGCCAGCCGGCGATATCGGCGATGGCGTCAAGCTCGCTTTCGAGCACTGGGTTCGCGCCGAGCAGCACGGCCAAAGGACTGGTTTCAACATAATTTTCCATGATCTGTTCTCCCCCAGATCGCATAAGCGCGGATCGGCGCGGACGAGGTTAGAGCAGTTCGCCGATCTGGTCCATTTCGGTTGAGGTTGATTGTCCTGGATGGTGCGGCGAACGCCCTCGTCTCCGGCCGGTGGCTGCACGGCCCTTGCGGCGCGCTCGATGCTCGACCACAGCGGCAACCAGCACTCACCATGAAAGGCTGCCCCTTGCCCAAGACCCTTGCCTTTTTCGCCTTGTCCGTATCCACTTTGGCGCTCGGCACGCCCGCTCTGGCGCAGACCGGTGGCGAAACGGACGCGGGTACCGGATCGGTGATTGGCGAAGCGCCGGATATGTCCGCCGATGATGAAAGCCCCAAAGTCATGCCGAAATCGAACGACACCAATTCGCTGCTCAACCCCTGGACCGGACCCTATCAGGGCGTGCCGCAATGGGATGAGGTCGAGGCGTCCGATTTTCCCGGCGCGTTCAGACTGGGCATGGCCGGTACCAAGGCCGAATATGAAACGATCCTCGCCAATCCCGAAGCGCCGACCTTTGCCAACACGATGGAGCCGCTGGAACTGGCCGGCGAGGAAATCGGCCGGGTTTTCAGCTATTGGGGAGTGTACACCTCCAATCTTTCGAGCCCCGAGGTGCGCGCCATCCAGTCCGAGTGGAGCCCCAAGCTCAGCGCTTTTTTCAACGAGCTGAATTTCGACCCGCGGCTGTTTGCGCGCGTGAAATCGCTCTACGACCGGCGCGAGAGCCTGAACCTCGACCCCGAGCAGATGCGTCTGGTCACGCGGCAATATGAGGATCTGGTGCGCGGCGGCGCGCTGCTGACGCCCGAGCAGAAGCAGGAGATCATTCGCATCGAGACCGAGCTGGCGAGCCAGTTTTCGGATTTCTCGAACAAGGTGCTCGCCGATGAGGAGAGCTATATCCTCCTGACGGACGAGGCCGATCTGGCGGGCCTGCCCGATAGCCTGGTCGCCTCGATGAAGAGCGCGGCGGAAGATAATGAGGAAACCGGCTGGGCGGTAGTCAACACCCGCAGCTTCATGCAGCCCTTTCTGGAAAATTCCACGCGGCGCGATCTGCGCGAGAAGATCTTCACCGCCTATGTCAATCGCGGCGACAATGGCGGCGAGAACGACACCAACGCCACTATCGCCAACATCCTGAAGCTGCGCCAGCAGCGCGCCGAGCTGCTCGGCTTCGACACGCATGCCGATTACCGCATGGCCGACACCATGGCCAAGGAGCCCGAGCGCGCGATGGCGCTGATGATGAAGGTCTGGCCCGCCGCGGTGGCGCGCGTCCATGAGGAAGTCGCCGACATGCAGGCGATCGCCGACAAAGAAGGCGCGGATATCACGATCGCGCCGTGGGACTATCGTTTCTACGCCGAGAAAGTGCGCAAGGATAAATATGATCTCGATCAGAATGAGATCAAACCTTATTTCCAGCTGACCAAAATGATCGACGGCATGATGGATGCCGCCGGACGCCTTTACGATCTGGAATTCACCGAAAACACTGGCGATATCCCGCTGTTCGATCCGAACATGCGCAGCTGGGTGGTGAGCGACAAGCGCGACGGCAGCAATGTCGGCGTCTATTATATGGACCCCTATGCCCGCAGCGGCAAACGCTCGGGCGCGTGGGCGACCACCTACCGCTCGCAGCGGTCGCTGGGCGGGGAGCGCAACGTGCTGTCGGCGAACAACAATAATTTCGTGAAACCGCCCAAGGGCGAGGCGGCGCTGATCAGCGTCGACGATGCCTCCACGCTGTTCCACGAGTTCGGCCACGCGATCCACGCGCTCTTGACCGATATCACCTATCCGGGCCTGCGCGGCACGCCGCGCGACTTCGTGGAATATCCGAGCCAGGTGAACGAGAACTGGCTGCTGACGCCCTACATCTTGAACAATTACGCGGTACATTATCAGACCGGCGAGCCGATCCCGCAGGAACTGGTCGACAAGATCGAGGCCTCGTCCAAGTTCAACGAGGGCTTTTCCACGGTGGAATATCTGTCGAGCGCGATCATCGACATGAAGCTGCACGACCGCAGTGAGCCGGTAACCGATGTCGATGCGTTCGAGCGCGAGACGCTAGCGGAGATCGGCATGCCGGACGAGATCGTGATGCGCCACCGCCTGCCGCAGTTCAATCATCTGTTCTCGTCGGACGCCTATTCGGCGGGCTACTACAGCTATTTATGGTCGGAAACGATGGACGCCGACACCTGGGCGGCGTTCGGGGAAGCGGGCAGCTCGTGGGACAAGGCCACCGCCGACCGGTTCCGCGAGGTCCTGCTCTCGACCGGCAACGAGACCGACCGGCTCGAGGCGTATCGCAAGTTCCGCGGGCGCGATCCGGAGGTGCGCTACATTCTCGAAAAGCGCGGCTTCCCGGTGGATGCGACCGTCGAATAAGGCGGGCTGAGGGAATCAATAAGGGCGGGCCTCACGGCTCGCCCTTATTTGCGTGGAGTAGATCCGCCAAAAAGCGTCGTCATTCCAGCGAAAGCCGAAATCCAGAGCGATAGGACAATGCCGCTGGGCCCTGGATTGGCTTCGCCGAACTTACGTTTCCGGGTCAAGCCCGGAACGACGGCGAAGTGGCAGCAACCAACGGCTAACTCAGGCCGCCATCGCCGTCTTGCTGCTGCGCACATAGAAGAGCGGTCGCACCGGGGTCGACGAGACCTCGGCCAGCGGCAGCGCCGTTCCGCAATTGGCGCATTCGGCGGTGGCCCGTCCGACATGCCAGTGGCTGTGCCCACAGCCGGGGCAATGGTTGGTGTCTCCGTCATGATACATGAAGGAATAGCGCTTCATGGCGCCCTGAATGCCGAAACTCGAAGCGGCGGTCTGGATTGTCATACTACGGTCCTTTCGCACTGCACAACATAACGCCGTAAGACGAAAAGGTTTCCACCAGCGTTGAGTCGAATGGCAACTGTGGCAAATCGGCCACGTAGAAGACTAGGCATAATGGGGCTTTCAGCGCGAGTGGCAAATTCGCACCGCCCGATATCGGGATTATAAAGAGGGTAAAGATTAAAGCGCTTTTTTCAGCATATCGGCGAGCCGGAGCCCAGCGCGCACGATCTGCAGGCGTAGCGTTTCCGCCGAAGCAGCGACATCGGCCTCGTCGATCACCAGCTTGCTCTCGGGCTTGGGGCCGCACGGGTCTCCGTCCAGCGCGCGGGCATAGGCGATATCGCGACTCGCCTCCCAGGCTTCGCGGCTCCAGTCCTCGGGTGTACCGGTCACAAATTGTGCCGTTTCCGCCGGATCGTAGCGGCGGATCAGGCGGGGCGGGGTGGAGATCGCGCGCTCGGCCAGCGGCCCGTCCCAGATCCAGTGCAGGTTGAGGTCCGGAATGATCCCGTAGTCGGACTTCACGTCGTTGCCGCCGCGATCGTGCCGGTCGCCGGCGTGCAACGGCTGGTGGAGATCGCCGGTGAAATGGATCAGGAACGCCAGCGCCTCGAGCCGGACATTGTCGGGTAGCGATTTGTCGGCGAGAATCTTGAAATTGCGCTCCACCTGCGCATAGGCGCAGTTGCCGTTCGGACAATTGGGTTCGAGCGCGAACGGCTGGCAGATGTCGACATTCTGGTAATGCCAGGGCGCGGTATAGCCCCAGCGGTCGCGGTCCCGCCGAATGCAGTCCGGCCAGACGCTGGCATCGCCGATGGTTTTCAATGCGCAATCGGGCGTGCCGAGCAGCGGCGCGGCCTTGAACAGCCGGCGCATCACCGATTTGGCGTGCGGCGAGACATTGGTCACGGCGATAGCGGCCACGGTGCGGTGGCCATATTCGCCCCAGCCGAGCGCGGGGGCCGGGGGAAGAAAAGCGAGCGCGGCAAGCAGCGCGGTCAGGAAACGCAGCATGGCGCGGGCCCTACGCCCGATTTGTTGCATGGGGAAGACGGGCTGTATCCAAATCTTCTCCCGCCTAGGCGGGAGAAGGATACGGAGCCTTGCCAGCTCGTTGACTAGGGTCAGGACCCATTAAAGGGATTCCCAAAGTTTGATTTTGCTGAAGCGCCATCTGGGTCAGGGCGGTTCGGCTGAGCGCCCCTCTCCGCTGCGACTAGGGCGCACGCGCCCAAGTCTCGCTCCTCTCCCCCGGAGGGAAGAGGGTTGGCCCTATGCTATTCCTCGTCCCCGTAGATCGCCACAAGCTTTTCGCCGCCGCTCGACGCCTTGCCGCGGTACATGCCGGGCGTGTTGAAGCTCCAGCCCTGCTGGCCCCAGGGCGTGGCATAGATGACGCCGCCAGTGCCGCCCAGCTCGCCGAGCTCGTCGATCACTCCGGTGACGATGTCCTGCACTTCGCGCGGATCGAGCGAAACCGCGTCCGGGGTGATGACGCGTTCGGGCGCGCCGTCACGGTCGACGGGCACCTCGGCCTGCGCCTCGGCCGCTTGTTCGATCGCGCGAAACCGCAGCCGCGTGCAGATTTCATGCGCCACGCCGAGTCGGATGAAATATTCGCCCGCGCCGGTGGCGGAGATCGCGCAGGACCGGTCGTCGGCATAGGTACCGGCGCCGATCACGGGCGAATCGCCGATCCGGCCCCAGCGCTTGCCGGTCACCCCGCCGGTCGAGGTGGCGGCGGCGACATGGCCGGACTGGTCGAGGGCAACGGCGCCGACGGTGCCATATTTCATGTCGATGTCGAAGCTCGACACCTGCTTGCCGCTGGCCACGCGTTCCTTCAGCTCCTCGAGCTGCTCGCGGCGCAGCGGCGTGGCGAAATAGCTTGGATCGACCTGCTCCAGCCCCTGCTCGCGTGAGAACTGGTCGGCACCCTCGCGGCTCAGGAACACGAAACCGCTATCCTCCATCACCTTGCGCGCCAGCAGCACCGGGTTCTTGGTGCGGGTGACGCCGGTGACCGCGCCGGCCTCCAGCGTCTCGCCCTTCATGATCGCCGCGTCCATCTCGTTCGCGCCGTCCCAGGTGAACACCGCGCCGCGCCCGGCGTTGAAATTGGCGTCATCCTCAAGGATCGTGATCGTCGCGCCGATCGCGTCGACGGCGCTGCCGCCGCCTGCCAGCACCGCCGATCCGGCATCGAGCGCGCGCGACAAAGCGGCGCGGATTTCGGCGTCCTTTTCGGGCGTCAGCTTGCCGCGCTCGATCACCCCCGCGCCGCCATGAATGGTGAGCGCCCATGCGGGTTTGCCAGCGGGCGGATCGCCTGACGTTTGCGCAGAAGCCGCGTTGGACATGATCAGCGCTCCCAGAAAAATCGCCCAGATTCTACGCATAAGCCCCTCCCTGATCCGCATGATCCTATGCGTGTCGGGCGCTGCTGACAACGCTGAGTGCAGCAATGCAGCAACTGCGCGGGAAATGCTCAATTGCGGACAGCACAGCGTTAAACGAGATTGCGCCATTCGCCGGAATGACGCGCTACCTCACCACTCGATCGCCGCGCCGTCATAGCCGACGAAGCGGCCGCTGTTGGACAGGTTGGTCTCGTCGATCTGTTTGCGCAGGCCGCTGGCGCTGTCGGCGGGCGTCACCGGCGCGCCGCTGCCGCCCATATCGGTCTTCACATGACCCGGATGGAGCATCGCGATGGCGATCCCGTCCGGTTTCATGTCGATCGCCAGGCTCTTCCACGCCGCGTTCACCGCCGCCTTGGACGCGCGATAGGGGATGTAGCCGCCGCCGTCATTGTCGCCGATCGAGCCCATGCGGCTGGTCACCACCGCCATCTTCTTCTGATCCGATTGCGCGACATGGTCCTTGAGCCTCCGCGCCAGCATGGTCGGCGCGACGGCGTTGATCTCCAGTGTCTTGAGGAAGCCCGCGCGGTCGTCGGCGTCGATGCTGGCGATCCCGGCATTGTTGAGGAATAGGTCGATCGGCCGGTCGCCGAGCTGCTCTACGAAGCGGTCGATGCTTTCGTCCTCGCCCACGTCGAGTTCCAGCGCCTCGACCTTGTCCATTGCGTTGAGCTCCGCGAGATCGTCTTCGCTCCGGGCGGTCGCGATCACATCCCAGCCATGGGCGGCATAATCCTGGACCAGCGCACGGCCGATGCCGCGGCTGCCGCCGGTGATGAGAATGGTGGGCATATCTTGGTTCCTTGTTCAAATACCGTAGCCTTGAGCTTGTCGAAGGGCGCTTCTCGATCGAGACGTCCTTCGACAGGCTCAGGACTTACGGGTTATGGGTGGTCCGGTACTGCCACTCGCAACTGTCATCGCGAGCCGCTATATGGGGGCAAACCCGCGAACCCCGAGGCCTGTTCCGATGACCGCCGACAATCCTTCGCTGCGCCCCTGGCGCGATATCGAACGCCGGACGAGCCGCCGGATCATGGTCGGCGACGTGCCCGTCGGCGGCGACGCGCCGATCACCGTGCAGACGATGACCAACACGCCGACCGACGATGCCCGCGCGACGATCGACCAGATCCGCCGCTGCGAGGAAGCGGGCGTCGACATCATCCGCGTGTCCTGCCCCGACGAACCGTCCACCGCCGCGCTCAAGCAGATTGTGCGGGCCGCGAAGGTGCCCATCGTCGCCGACATCCATTTCCATTACCGGCGCGCGCTCGAAGCCGCCGACGCGGGCGCGGCCTGCCTCAGGATCAACCCCGGCAATATCGGCGACGCGCGCCGCGTGAAGGAAGTGGTCGACGCCGCCAAAAGCAACGGCTGCGCGATCCGCATCGGCGTGAACGCCGGCTCGCTCGAACGCGACCTGCTCGAAAAATACGGCGAGCCCTGTCCCGAGGCGCTGGTGGAGAGCGCGCTCGACCATATCCGGCTGCTGCAGGACCAGGATTTTCATGAGTACAAGGTCGCGGTGAAGGCGAGCGACGTGTTTCTCGCGGTCGCCGCCTACATGCAGCTCGCCGACGCCGTGGACTGCCCGCTCCATCTCGGCATCACCGAGGCGGGCGGGCTGATCGGCGGCACCGTCAAGTCCGCGCTCGGCATCGGCAATCTGCTGTGGGCCGGGATCGGCGACACCATCCGCGTTTCGCTCTCGGCCGAGCCGGAGGAAGAGGTGCGCGTCGGCTACGAGATCCTGAAGACGCTGGGCCTGCGTACGCGCGGCGTGCGCATCGTCTCCTGTCCCTCCTGCGCGCGGCAGGGGTTCGATGTGATCCGCACCGTGCAGGCGCTCGAAGACCGGCTGCGGCATATCAACACGCCGCTCTCTCTCTCGGTACTCGGCTGCGTCGTCAACGGCCCGGGCGAGGCGCGCGAGACCGACATCGGCCTCACCGGCGGCGGCAAGGGCAAGCACATGGTCTATCTGTCGGGCGTCACCGACCATCATGTGGCCGATGGCGACATGCTCGATCACATCGTCGGGCTGGTCGAGGCCAAGGCGGCCGAGATCGAGGCGGCGAACGCGGCGGAAGCCGAGCCGGTGGCGGCGGAATGAGCATCGATATCCGCGCCGCCACGCCCGCCGACGTTCCCGACATGCTCCGCTTCGTGCGCGAACTGGCCGCGTTCGAGAAAGCCGGGCCGGACGACGTGCCCGTGAACGCGGCGCGGCTCAACGACGCGCTGTTCGGGCCGCATGCGGTGGCCGAGGCGCTGATCGCGGAGTGGGACGGCGAGGCGGCGGCGTTCGCGTTGTTCTTCCACAATTTCTCGACCTGGCAGGGGCTGAAGGGGCTCTATCTCGAGGATCTCTATGTGAGCGAGGCGATGCGCGGGCACGGCATCGGTTCGGCGCTGCTGAAGCGGCTCGCCGGAATCGCGGTGGAGCGCGGCTGCGTGCGGTTCGAATGGGTGGTGCTGGACTGGAACGAGGGCGCGATCCGCGTCTACGAACGGATTGGCGCGAAGATGCAGCACGCGTGGCGCATCATGCGGATGGAGGGCGAGGCGCTGAAGGGCTTTGCGGCATAGCGCGCTCCAAGCGTTGAAACCACCGTCGCCCCGGCGGGGGCCGGGGCCCATCCCGTTTCTCGGATATGAGAACCGTTCGTCATCACACCCGGCATCGGTTAATCTGCATGATCACAACGCTGCCCTCAAGTCGAACACAGGATAGGCTCCGGCCTTCGCCGGAGCGACGAGTTAGCTAAGGGAGGCATGATGCTCCACGTCGTCCATCATGCCGATTACATGGCCCCGCTGCCCGAGCGTGGCACGTTCCAGTTCGACAAATATCAGCTCGTCATGATCCTGCTGCGCGAAAGCGGTGCGGCGATCACCGAGCATGCGCCTCCGCCGATGCCGCGGGACTGGCTCGCCGCGGTGCATGATCCGGCCTATGTCGACAGCGTGCTCGCCGCCGCGGTGCCGCGCGAAAAGGAGCGCAGGATCGGCTTTCCCGTCACGCCGCACATCGCGCAGCGCGTGCAGCATACCAATGGCGGCACCTGGCGCGCCGCGCATCTGGCGCTCGAACATGGATATGCCGCCAACAGCGCGGGCGGCAGCCATCATGCACAACACGATACCGGTGCGGGCTATTGCGTGTTCAACGATCTCGCGGTGGCCGCCAACCGGCTGACCGCCGAAGGGACGGTCCAGCGCATCCTGATCGTCGACTGCGACGTGCACCAGGGCGACGGCACCGCCGCGCTGACCGCGGGCCGCGAGGATATTTTCACCTTTTCCATGCACGCCGAGAAGAATTTTCCGGTGCGCAAGGCGCTCTCGGACCTCGACGTGCCGCTGCCCGACGGCACCGGCGACGATGGCTATATGGCGGCGCTGTCGGAGCATTGGCCGCGCCTGCTCGATGGCTATCGGCCCGATCTCGTCCTTTATCAGGCCGGGGTCGATCCGCATGCGGGCGACAGGCTGGGACGGCTCTCGCTCAGCAATGCGGGCCTGGCGCGGCGCGACCGTTATGTGCTGGCCGAGGCGCGGCGGCGCGCGGTTCCGGTGGCGAGCGCCCTGGGTGGCGGCTACGGCGCCGACCAGCGCGAGGTGGCGGGACGCCATGCCCGCTCGATGCTGGCCATGGCCGATGAGAATGCGCGTTTCTCCGCGCCGGCGGCTATTTCTCAGAAATAGATATCGACATAGTCGGTGAGCCCGTCGCGGCACGATTCCATATTCTGCAGCCGCCAATATTTGCGGTTCTGCGTGACCTGAAACAGCATCGGGCCGGTCCGCACGCAGTTGCGCCCCGCGTCGGGCGCGTCGGCGATGGTGATAGTACCGTCGAAGCTGAAATGGTCGCTCGCGATATCGGTGACAGCGCCGTCCAGCGTGAGCCGTCCTGCCGCCGCGTCCTTGGTGCCTGGCGGCGCATTGCCACCGTTCTGGCTGCCGTGCAGACGGACGAGCGCGCCATCCTGCGTTACGTTCAGGGTGCCGCGATAATCCCAGCCGATCCATTGCAGGGTCAGCCCGCTATTGTTGCGCAGCCGGTCGAGCGCGGCCTGATCGCCCACGGTCGTGCGCCGGGCTGCGGACGCGCTGGACGCCTCCTGCTGCAATCGCTGCTGCACCGCATAGGGCGACGCCGGGCCGGCGGGCGTTCCGGCGGCGCAGGCGGCGAGCGGCAACGCGGCGAGGGCGATGAGGCTGCGGATCATGGATGGACTCCCTTGTTGGTGCATGTCCGGCTTCGACGCATGGGCGCGGGGCGGGTTCCGGATCACTGCCACATCCCCAATTCCGTTCGTGCTGAGCTTGTCGAAGCACCGCTCTTTTTTCGTGTAACGATGGAAAAAAAGGAAAGCAGCCCCCTTCGACTGCCTGCTTGCAGCAGTCGCTCAGAACAGGCTTCGACAGGCTCAGGGCGAACGGACGTGGGCGGCAGCAAAGGGGTTTAGCCCATAATATGATCTATGCCCCGTCTGGACAGCGCCCACCGCCCGCCCGATAGCGCCCCGATGCCCCAGCGCCCGCTCGTCCCCTTCCTCGTCGCCTGTCTCGGCATCGGCAGCTTTTCGCTGATGGACGCGGTGATGAAGGGACTGGTGCTCCGGATCGACGTGTACAACGCGCTGTTCTGGCGTTCGCTCGCCGCCATCGCGATCCTGGCGCTGCCCTATCTGATCTGGCGCCGTCGGCGCCATCCGACCCGCGCGGCGCTGCGCATCCATGCCCGGCGCGCGCTGGTGCTGTTGCCGATGGGGCTGAGCTTCTTCTGGGCGCTCGGCCGGCTGCCGCTGGCCGAGGCGATCGCGCTCAGCTTCATCGCGCCGGTGATCGCGCTCTATCTCGCGGCGCTGCTGCTGGGCGAAACCATCGGGCGCAGCGCGATCCTCGCCTCGGTGCTGGGCCTGATCGGTGTGGCGGTGATCGTCGGCGGGCGGGTGAGCGGCGATTATGAAGCGCAAGCGCTGCTTGGTGCGGGCGGTGCTGTTTTCGGCCTGCCTGTTCGCCTATAATCTCATCCTTGCGCGAAGGCAGGCGCAGATCGCCGGGCCGATCGAGATCGCCATGTACATGGCGCTGTTCCTGGCAGGCTATTTCGGACTCGCCGCGCCGTTGCTCGCGGTGCCGCCTGCCGCCGAGCAGTGGCCCGCGATTATCGGCGCGGCGGCGCTGTCCAGCCTGTCCCTGCTTCTGCTCGGATGGGCTTATGCCCGGGCCGAGGCGCAAGCCCTGATTCCGGTGGAATATACCGGCTTTCTCTGGGCGATCCTGTTCGGCTGGCTGTTCTTTGCCGAAATGCCGAGCTGGCCGGTGCTGGCGGGCGCGGCATTGATCGTGGCCGGCAGGGCGACCGCCGCGCGGGCCAAGCCGCGGCTGGTGCAGGCGGTGGATCTGGATGCGATGTGATGCGCGCCCGGCTTAGATATTGACCCTAATTCCGCCGCGCCTTCCACGCCTCGCGGGTCTGGCCGTAGCAGTCGACCTGCTTGTCCTGGAACGGCGCGGGCATTCGGGTCGGTCCCATCTTGGCCGATCCCAGCCGCTCGGCCAGCTTGATCGATCCTGTGTTTTGCGGATCGATGATGTGGTGCACCGCGTCCCAGCCGAGCCGGTCGAACGCATAATCGATCGCCGCGACGGCGGCTTCGCGGGCATAGCCCTTGCCTTCGAACTCGCGCGCCACGCCCCAGCCGATTTCGGCCACCGGCCATTCGGCGGGCTGCCACGGCCCGGCGCGGCCGATCCAGCGGCCGGTGGCGCGCTCGATCATCGAGAACATGCCGAAGCCGTTGATATGCCAGCTGCCCGCCAGACAGCACCAGGCGCGCCAGGTCTCGGCGCGCGATTTCGGACCGCTCAGAAAACGCATAGTTTCGGGATCGGCGTGAAAGGCGACCGCCGCCTCGAAATCCTCGGCGGCGGGCGGGCGCAGGATCAGCCGTTCGGTAACGAGCAGGGGGCCGTTCAGCATGGGAATGCGCCTTTCGATGGAGTGCGCGCTCCTACCGCATCGGCGCGCCACAAAAAAGGGCACCCGGCAAGGGGTGCCCTTCTGCGTGACGATGCTGGAAACTCAGCGGCAGGTGACGCCGCCGCGATCGAGCTCGCGGCCGAGCAGACCGCCACCCACGGCGCCGATGATCGCGCCGATCGTGCGGTCCCGCCGGCCGGCGATTTCCGCGCCGCCGATCGCGCCCAGCGCGCCGCCGATCACCAGACCGGCGGTGCCGTCGTCGCGGCGGCAGCGATAGCGCCCGTCATTGCCGCGCCAGATACGGTCGTTGCGGCCGAGGCGGCGGTCATGGCGCGCGTCGCGGCGGGCCTGACGGTCGTAGTAACGCTGCTCCTGGCGATATTCGCGGGCCTGCTGGCGCTGATAATGCTTGTAGCGCTGGTGGCGATTATCATGCTTGCCGCTGTCCGCATGGACGGCCGCGCCTTCGGTTATCGGACCCAGATCGGGGGTCGGAACGGCCATGGACAGCGCGGCTGCCGCGGCGAGGATGGCGATTTTCATGTCGGCTTCTCCTGGCTTGCCGGAGGGGGTTTCCGGAAGGTTGCTTGTCGAGAACGGTTCAGGTTTAGCAGCTGTTTCATGAACACAGGACGACAAGACGGACCGTTGCCGATTGTCGATGAACGGCTTTCCGGATGAATATCGCCTGTCGGTCAGAACCTATCCCAACTTTGAAAAGCGCTTGCCAGGGCATGGGCGGAGCGGCAGGGCGGGCACATGGGAAACATCGTCGCCTGGCTCATCGGTATCGTCTCGGCAATTCTCGCCATCCCCACGGTTCTGCCCGTCCTCGGCTGGCTGCTGGCGCTGATCATCCTGCCGCTGCCGCTGATCGGCATCGTCATCGGGGCTTTTTCACGGCGCAAGAGCGGGCGCAATTTCTGCATCCTGGTGTTCGTGCTCTGCTTCCTGCGGCTGCTGATCACCGTCTGACCGGCGGCGCATAGACATGCGCGACGAGCCCGCCACGCCCATCGAGGCCGCCCGCGCCGATGCGCCGCCGACCGAGCCCGGCAGCGGCCTGGCGCAGGGGCTCGGCGCTTATTTCATCTGGGGCTTCATGCCGCTGTTCTTCAAGCAGCTCACCGGCGTGCCCCCGGTGGAGGTGGTGGCGCACCGCGTGATCTGGTCGGTGCCGCTGCTGCTCGTGATCCTGGCCTTTCGCAAACAGCTCCCCGCGTTCTGGGGTGTGCTGAAGACGCCCAAGACACGGCTGCTGATGCTGCTCAGCTCCACGCTGATCGCGGCCAACTGGCTGATCTACGTGTTCGCGGTGCTGGCCGACCATATCCTGGCCGCGAGCCTGGGCTATTATCTCACGCCCCTGCTCAACGTGCTGCTCGGCTATTTCTTCCTCAAGGAAGGGATGACCAGAGCCACCTTCGTTTCGGTGGTGCTCGCTTTCATCGGCGTCGCGATCCTGGCGGCGGGGGCGCTCGATACCTTGTGGATCAGTCTCGCGCTGGCGTTCAGCTTCGGCCTGTACGGGCTGGTGCGCAAGCTGGCGCCGGTCGGGTCGATGCCGGGCCTCGCCGCCGAGACGGTGATGCTGTCGCCGGTGGCGCTGGGCGCGGTCGGCTGGTTCCTGCTCTACGGCGGCAGCGCCGGCTTCGGCAGTTCGCTGAAGATCGACCTGCTCTTGATCGCGGGCGGCGCGGTCACCGCCATCCCGCTGCTGCTGTTCGCCGGGGCGGCGCGGCGGATGCGGCTGACGGCGCTCGGCTTCGTCTCCTATATCGGTCCGACCATGCAGTTCGCGCTTGGCGTGTTCCTTTATGACGAACCGCTCACCACCCCGCGCCTCGCCTGTTTCGCGTTGATCTGGACGGCGCTGGTGGTCTTTTCGGTGGACGGTGTGCGGCGGTCGCGGCGGGGCGAGGCGATTTGATGTTCGGTTCTCGCAAACCCCGTCAGCCCGGCGAAAGCCGGAGCGGTTACAGCGCTGCATCCGCCCTGGATCCCGGATCAAGTCCGTGGTTCGCTCCTCTCCCTTAAACGGGGAAGGGTAGGATATGAGGGTGTAGCTACAGAATCAAAGAACACGCAGCAGCCATCTATTTCTTCCAAATCCAACGGATTTTCGCTGTCCTACAACGGCCTGTTCGGGTTAGTCTCGCCGCATGGTCCGCTCAAACCGCCACGATCTCTCCATGCGCTGCGCATCGCTTGGGCGGGGCCGAAGAGGGGGGGGGATGTATAGCGCCCTCCGTGAACTTCCAGATTTCGACTCGGCTTCCGGCATGAGCGAAATCTCCTTCCTGACTCGTCCCGGCGGCGCACGGCTGGCCTATCAAAAGGCCGAACGGCGCGAGGCGGCCGGAGCCGGGCCGACGCTGGTCTTCCTGCCCGGCTACAAGTCGGACATGGCGGGATCGAAGGCGACGATGCTGTTCGACGAAGCCGCCGTCAGGGGGCGCGCGGCGCTGCTGTTCGATTATGCCGGATGCGGGGCGAGCGGCGGCGCGTTCGAGGAACAGACGCTGGAGAGCTGGTGCGACGACGCGCTGTTCCTGATCGATGAACTGACCGACGGTCCGCTGCTGCTGGCCGGATCGTCGATGGGCGGCTGGCTGATGCTGCTGGCGGCGCTGGCCCTGATCGAGCGGGACGGGGGAGACCGGGTGGCCGGGCTCGTCGGTATCGCGGCGGCGCCGGACTTCACCGACTGGGGTTTCGACGAGGCGCAGCGCGCGCTGCTGGCGACCGGCGAAACCTTGTACGAGGACAGCGATTACGGCCTCGAGCCGACCCCGACCGCCGCCGCTTTCTGGCGATCGGGGCAGGCCAATCTGCTGCTGAACGATAAGATCGCGATCGATTGCCCGGTGCGGCTGCTCCATGGGCAGGCCGATGCGGACGTGCCGCACGAGACCTCGCTCCGCCTCGCCGCGGCGCTGCGTTCAGCCGATGTGCAGACGCTGCTGATCAAGGACGGTGACCACCGGCTGTCGCGCGGCGCGGACCTTGCGCTGCTCGCCGCCACGGTCGATCGCCTGATCGAAGACCGGGGAAGGACCGCTGCATGATTTCCGTGTTTTTCCCATTGCTCCTCCAAGCCGCCACCGCCGCCGTCGCGGCACCGGCGGCAGACGCCGCCGCCGATGCCGATCCGCGTCTGGGCGAATGTCTCGATCTGGCCAGCACCGACCCGGTGACCGCGGTGGTGCGCGCGAACCAGTGGATCGCGGGCAATGGCGGCGCGCCGGCCTATCAATGCATGGGGCTGGCCGAAGCGGGCAGCGGTCGCTGGGACCGGGCCGAGGCCGCGTTTGTGAAGGCCGCGTTGATGGCGCAGGGGGCGCATGGCCCGGACGAAGCCAATCTGTGGATGCAGGCGGGCAATGCCGCGCTGGCGGGCGGTGAGGGCGCCACCGCGCTGACCCATCTCGACCGCGCGGTGGCGACCGGCACGCTGAGCGGCAAGGCGCTGGGCGAGGTGCAGCTCGACCGCGCCCGCGCGCTGGTATCGGCGGGTCGTGGCGCCGATGCCGCCGCGGCGCTGGCCGAAGCCGTGGGGCTGGTGCCGCAGGACCCGCTCGCCTGGCTGCTGTCGGCGACGCTGGCGCGGCGCGCGGGCGATCTGGAGAAGGCCGCGTCGGATATCGGATTTGCCAAGGCGCTCGCGCCGGAAGAACCGGCGGTGCTGCTCGAGCGCGGCAATATCGCGGCGCTTTCCGGTGACGATACGGCTGCGCGCGCCGAATGGCAGCGCGTGGCCGAGGTGGCGCCGGGCAGCTCGCAGGCGGAGGCGGCAACGCGGCAGCTGGCCGCGCTCGCGGAGCCTGGCGAGGTGACGGCCGCCCCCGCGCCGTGATAAGGGATCGCCCATGAAATATCTGCACACCATGATCCGCGTCTCCGACATCGCTGCGACGCTCCGCTTCTTCGAACTGCTCGGGCTAGAGGAGGCTCGCCGCGCCGATAGCGAAAAGGGGCGCTTCACGCTCGTCTTCCTCGCCGCGCCGGGCGACGAGGACGCCCAGGTCGAACTCACCTACAACTGGCCGGCCGAGGATGGCGGCGCGCCCGAGCAATATGGGGGCGGCCGCAATTTCGGTCATCTCGCCTATGCGGTCGACGATATCTATGAAAGCTGCCGGCGGCTTTCGGACGGCGGCGTGACGATCAACCGGCCGCCGCGCGACGGCCATATGGCGTTCGTGCGCTCGCCCGACGGCATCTCGGTCGAGCTGCTGCAGAAGGGCGAGCGCAAGGAGCCCGCCGAGCCCTGGGCCTCGATGGAGAATGTCGGGACATGGTGATGGAAGTCGTCCGCATCCCGGTGCTCAGCGACAATTATGTCTGGCTGGTGCACGAGTCCGGCAGCGGCGAAACGATGGTGGTCGATCCTGCCGTCGCCGGGCCGGTGCTGGCGGAGGCCGAAAAGCGCGACTGGACGATCACGCAGATCTGGAACACGCACTGGCATCCCGATCACACCGGCGGCAACGAAGCGATCAAGGCCGCGACCGGCTGCACGATCACCGGACCGAGGGCCGAGGCCGCGCGCATCCCGACGCTCGATCGGCTGGTGAGCGAGGGCGACACCGTTTCGCTGGGCGCGATCGAAGCGCGGGTAATCGACGTGCCCGCGCACACCGCCGGCCATATCGCCTATCATCTGCCTGGCGAACGGGTCGCGTTCGTCGGCGACACGCTGTTCGCGATGGGCTGCGGGCGATTGTTCGAGGGCGATGCGGCGCAGATGTATGCCAATATGCGCAAGCTCGAGGCATTGCCCGACGAGACCGCGATCTACTGTGCGCATGAATATACCGAGGCCAATGGCGATTTCGCGCTGACCGTCGAGCCGGACAATGCCGCGCTCGCCGAACGGATGGACAAGGTGCGGGCGAAGCGCGCACGCGGCGAGGCGACGGTGCCGACCGACATCGCCGCCGAAAGGGCCACCAATCCGTTCATGCGCGCGGGGTCCGTCGAGGAACTGGCGGCACGGCGCAAGGCAAAGGATAACGCTTGATCGGAGCCCCCGGCGCGCAACTTTTGCGCCGGACGGGACGTTACAGGGTGGCAAGTCGAAACCGGAGATTTCCAATGGCCCGCATGCTGTCCTCGCTCATCATTGCCGCCGCCGCATTTTCGATAACGGCTTGTGCTTACGGTCCGCGCGATACGCAGCGTGCGGCGCTCACGCCCGAACAGAGCACGAAGCTTGCCGCCCTGATCGACGGCAAGGTGGCGCGGAAATCGATCAACTGCCTGCCGCCCGGCCTGAGCAGCGCTTCCAATATCCGGATCAGCGACGATGTGCTCGTCTATCGCCAGGGGCGCGGAACGGTCTATGTCAACAATTTGCGGTCCAGCTGCCCCGGGCTGGCCCGGGACTGGGACATCATCGTCACCGAAAAATTGCAGAGCACATCGTGCAGCGGCGACATCATCCGCCTGATCGATCGCACCAGCGGCATCTATGGCGGTTCGTGCGTGCTGGGCGAATTCACGCCTTACGCAAGGCCCGACGACGGGTAGGCTGATGGCCCGAAGGCTCAGCCGCGATACATGCCGTCCAGTCGGGCGCCGTAGCGCTCCCGGATGATGTGGCGGCGAATTTTCATCGACGGCGTCATCTCTCCATTCTCGATGGTGAACGGCTCCTCGGCGAAGATGAAGCGGCGCACGCGCTCGACCTGCGACAGGTCGCTGTTCACCCGGTCCACCGCTTCGCCGACCGCCTTGCGGAACTCGGGCCGGTCCTGGATCCTCGAAAAATCGAAGCCGCAACCATGGGCCTTGCAGAATTCCACCGCCCACTCCGCATCGGGCACGATCAGGCCGACCATGTACGGGCGGCGATCGCCATAGATCATCGCCTGGCTGATCTCGGGCTGCAGCGTCAGCATGCCCTCCACCTTTTGCGGCGCGACATTGTCGCCCTTGTCGTTGACGATCAGGTCCTTCTTGCGATCGGTGATCACGATGCGGCCGGCTTCGTCGAGGTGGCCGATATCGCCGGTGTGCAGCCAACCATCGCGCAGCACGCGGCGCGTTTCGGAATCGTTGTGCCAATAACCGTGCATCACCAGTTCGCCGCGCACCAGCAACTCGCCGTCCTCGGCGATCCGGACCTCGGTGTTCATCAGCGGCGGTCCGACGGTGTCCATCTTGATCCCGGCGCGGGGGCGGTTGCAGCTGATGATCGGGGCCGCCTCGGTCTGGCCGTAGCCCTGCAGGAGGCAGAGGCCGAGCGATTCGAAAAACAGACCGATATCGGGGTTGAGCGGCGCTCCGCCGGACACCATCGCCTTCAGCCGACCACCGAATTTGGCGCGGATCTTGGGCCGGAACATGCGTTCGAGGATCAGGTCCATCGGCCGGTCGAGCAGCCGCCCGTGCCCGTCATATCGGCGCGCCCCAATTTCCTGCGCGCGGGCCAGAAAAAAGCGCGGCAGCTTGCCCTGCTTCTCGATCCCCTTGATGATCCGTGCGCGCAGCACCTCGAACAATCGCGGTACGACGACCATGATCGTCGGGCGCACCTCATGAATGTTGGAGGCGAGCTTCTCCAGCCCTTCGGCATAATAGATCTGCGCGCCCAGTCCGATCGGAAAGAACTGCCCGCCGCTATGCTCATAGGCATGGCTGAGCGGGAGAAAGGACAGGAACACCTCGTTGTCCCAGCCGAAATCATTGGCGATCACTTCGGATGCGCCCGCGACGTTGTGGAGGATCGCGCCGTGATGCTGGCGCACGCCGCGCGGCGCGCCGCCGGTGCCGCTGGTGTAGATGATGCACGCCAGGTCCGCGCGTTCGACGTGGGAGGCGCGTTGGCGGGCGGCGACGACGTCCTCGTCGCTGCCGAGTGCCAGATCGGAAAATTTGCAGATGCTGAGCTGCCCCGCCTGCCGGCTGCTGAGCTCTTCCATGCCGATGACATGCTCCGCCGCGCTCGAGCGGATCACCGCCGGCAGCAGCGTCTGCGCCAGTCTGGCGGTGGAAACGATGACGCCGCGCGCGCCGCTGTCATCCAGGATATGCTGGTGGTCGCGCTCCGAATTGCTGGTGTAGGTCGGCACGGTGATGCAGCCTGCGGCCATGATGCCGAGATCGGCGATGCACCATTCGGGGCGGTTTTCGGACACCAGCATGATGCGATCGCCCGGCTCGAAGCCCAGCTGGCGGAGCGACTCGGCAAATCCGGCGACCTGCCGCGCGGCGTCGCGCCAGCCGATCGACTGCCAGCCCTGCTTGTCCTTGCGCCACAGAAAGGGCTTGTCGCCCTTCTCCGCCGCGCGGTCGAAGAAAAGGGTGACGAGATTGGGAAACCCGTCAAACGCATCGAATGCCACTTGTGCTCTCCGCCATGGCCGTCGCAACGCGGCCGCAATGACAGAGAGCTAGCGCGCGGGGCAGGCGCGGGCAACGATCAAACGGGCTGCCGCTCCATCCGGGCGCGCGGTCCCGCGCTCCGCCGCCCTCTCATTCGGCCTGCGCGGTGCCCTCGCTGCGCGGGTCGGCGGCGCCTTCCCAGCCATTCTCGGTCCACAGGGCCGCGTTGACCTTGGACGGCAGCTCGCCGACCACCACGGGCGTGCCGAACGCCTCGATCTGCGGTGCCAGCGGCGCCAGCGGCGTGTCCTGCTCCACGATCAGCCCGTCGCCGCCGTAGAAGATGTTGGGCAGCGCGATCGCCTGGTCGATCGGATAATCCCAGTCGATGAAGCCGATCAGCGTCTTGGCGACATGCATGATGATGCGCTTGCCGCCGGCCGAGCCGAGCGCGAGCACCGGGCGGCCCTGGCCGTCGAACACGATCGTCGGTGACATCGAGGAGAGCGGCCGCTTGCCGCCCTTCACCGCGTTGGCCACCGGCTCGCCACCGCGTTCGGGCGCAAAGGTGAAGTCGGTGAGTTCGTTGTTGAGGAAGAAGCCGCTGGCCATCAGCTGGCTGCCGAACGGACCCTCGATCGTGGAGGTCATCGAGACGACGTTGCCGTCCTTGTCGACCGCGACGAAGTGGCTTGTTCCGGCGACTTCGCCAGATGGGGCGGGCGTGCGCGGCTCCGCGTCCGGCGGCGTGCCGGGCTCGTAGGTGCCGAGCGAGGTTTCCGATTTGATCAGCGCGGCGCGACTCGTCAGATAATCCTTGTTCAGCAGGCCCTCGACGGGAACATAGACGAAGGACGGGTCGCCCAGATACGCCTCGCGGTCGGCATAGGCGAGCCGCATCGCCTCGCCGATCAGATGCCAGCTCTGCGGATCGCCCGACCCCAGAGCGGCGAGATCGAAATGTTCGAGCATGCCGAGGATCTGCAGCACCGAGGTCGCGCCCGATGACGGCGGACCCATGCCGCAGATCTTGTATTCGCGGTAAGGCATGCACACCGCCGGACGCTCCTCAGCGGCATAAGCGGTGAGGTCTTCCTGCGTCAGATCGCCGGCGTTGACCGGAGTCGTGTGCACGGCGTTGACGATCTCGGTCGCGGTCTGCCCGGAATAGAAGGCGTCCGGGCCCAATTCGGCAAGCCGTTCGAACGTCTCGGCGAGCTTGGGGTTGGTGATAGTATCGCCCAGCTTAGCCGGCGCGCCGTTCTTCCAGTAGACCGCCTTGGCATCGGGGAACCGGTCCCACAGCGGCGCGATCTGCCGCAAACGCTCCGCCATCGTTTTGTCGACATCATAGCCGCCCTCGGCGAGCTGGATCGCCGGCTGGAATAGGTCTGCCCAGGGGAGCTTGCCCCATTTGTCGTGGACCATCGCCATCAGGCGGATATTGCCGGGAACGCCCACCGACTTGCCGCCCTGGAAGGCCTGGACGAAGGGCAAGGGCTGGCCGTCCGGGCCCAGGAAGCGACCGGGCTGCGCGGTGATCGGTGCGGTCTCGCGTCCGTCGACGGTGGTAACCGTGCCATCGGTGCCCGACGCGTGCAGCAGGAATCCGCCGCCGCCAATGCCGCTCGATTGCGGCTCGACCACGGTCAGCGCGACCATCATCGCCATCGCCGCGTCGGCCGCCGATCCGCCTTCGCGCAGGATCTGCATGCCCACCTCGGTGGCGCGCGGATCGGCGCTGGAGGCGAGTCCGACCTTGAGGCCCGAAGGCTGGATCAGCGTGCCGCCGGAAAACAGATCGCCATCGGCCTGCGCGGAGTCCCCGTCCGGCTGTGCTGCCTTGTCGCTGCGCGGCGGGTTGCCCTCGCTCTCTTGCTCGGCTTCGTCGACCTGCTGCGGCTGCGGCGCGCGCGCGTCATCCATCGTGCCTTCGCGCGCCGGGACGGACGGCACATAGGTGCCGGGAACCGTTTGCGCGTCGTCAAAGGACTGCGCGTGCGCATCCCGCACGGCAACCGGCGCAGATAGCGCGAGGGCACAGGCGAGGGAAGTCAGGGATATGGAAATCGGTCGGGTCATGGCGGTCCTTTCGGGCACGTCAGTGTGGCCTGCTGGCTTAACGTGGCAGGAACGGGAGCGGTTGCGGTACAATCACGCGCGCGCGTCCACGCCGACGGCCTCGGCCACCGAGGCAAACCCGTCGCGCTTCAGCAAATCGGCCAGGTCGTCCGCGATCCGCCGGCCGAGATCGGGACCTTCGTAGATCAATGCGGTGTAGAGCTGGACCAGCGACGCACCGGCGCGGATGCGGGCATAGGCGTCCGCGCCCGAGCCGACGCCGCCGGCCGCGATCAACGGCAATGCGCCGCCGCAGACATGGCGGAAACCGGCCAGGCGCTCGGCCGCCAGCGGGGCGAGCGGCGCGCCCGACAGGCCGCCGGCTTCGTCGGCATGGCGCGAGCGGAGCGTGGGCCGGCTGATGGTGGTGTTGGAGACGATCAGCGCGGCGACGCCATGCGCGATCGCGACTTCGGCGATATCCGCGATGTCGGCCGGTTTCAGATCGGGCGCGACTTTCAGGAAGACCGGGCATTGATGGCTGTTGTTCTCGATCACCGCGGCCAGCAGCGCCTCCAGCATCGCCTTGTCCTGCAGCGCGCGCAGGCCCGGCGTGTTCGGCGAGGAAATGTTTACCGTGAGGTAGTCGGCATAGGGGCACATCGCGCGCGCGCCGCCGGCATAGTCGGCGATCCGGTCCGGGCTGTCCCTGTTGGCGCCGATATTGACGCCGATCGGCCCGGGGCGGCGGGCATAAAGCTTGAGCCGCGCGATCGCCGCGTCCTGGCCCTGGTTGTTGAAGCCCAGCCGGTTGATGATGGCGCGGTCTTCCTCAAGCCGGAAGATGCGCGGGCGCGGATTGCCCTTTTGCGGATGCGGCGTCAGCGTGCCGACCTCGGCGAAACCGAAGCCGAGATCGAGGAATGCCAGCGGTGCCTCGGCGTTTTTGTCGACGCCCGCCGCGAGGCCAACGGGATTGGGAAAGATCAGCCCGCCGACGGTGGTGGCGAGCACCGGATCGTCGGCCGGCCCGCCGCCAGTAAGCGCGCCGCTCAGCGGTTTGCGCTTGAGCATTCGGATGGTGAGCCGATGCGCCCGTTCGGGCTCGATGCGGAACAGAAGGGGACGGGCGAATTGCTGGAACCACATGGGCTGGCCTATGGGCGCGCGCCGAGGGGGTGACAAGCTTCCGCAGGAAGACGATGTTCCTTTCAGACCCCTATCTCGTTGCTCGTCACCCCAGCGAAAGCTGGGGTCTCGGGCCGGATTACATGAACGCTTGAGATGCCAGCTTTCGCTGGCATGACGAACAAAGCGGGGCCGAGGTTAGAATCTCTTTAACTTTCCTTAAGTTGGCGTTGCAAATAACATGGACTGACGTGCACACCGCGCGGTTGATTTCCCAACGTGAAGAGCCCACATGTCAATCGGAACGAATCACTCCGATTAAAGGCATATTGTCCGCATGCGCCTCAGCAGCATGGCCGATTATGGCATTGTCCTGATGTCCGCCGCCGCGCGGCATTGCGATACCGCGAGGGTCTCCGCGACGCATCTGGCCGAGGAAACGCATCTTCCGCTGCCGACCGCGCAGAAGTTGGTCAGCCTACTCTCCAAGGCGGGCCTTATCAGCTCTACCCGCGGAACCGGCGGGGGCATTCGTCTGGCGCGTCCGGCGTCCGCCATTTCGCTCGCCGACATCGTCGAGGCGGTAGAGGGGCCGATCGCGCTCACCGCCTGCCTCGCGTCCGGCGCGCAGGATTGCGCGATCGAGGCCGACTGCCGGATCAAGCCGCACAGCAGCGCTGTGAACGAGGCGGTGCGCGGCGCGCTCGCCAATGTAACCCTGTCCAGCCTGTCGGCCGATCTGCCGATCCAGAAGGTGACTGCATGACCGACGACCAAGCCCTCAAGACCCGCCAGGAATCACGCGACGAGATGAACCGCGACGCGCATGACGCGGTCGACCGCGCGTCCACCTATGAACATGGCTGGTCGAGCGACATCGAGCAGGATTTCGCGCCCAAGGGTCTCAGCGAAGACACGGTGCGCTTCATCTCGGCCAAGAAGAACGAGCCGCAATGGATGCTGGATTGGCGGCTGAAGGCGTTCCGGCTGTGGCAGGACATGGAAAGCCCCGACTGGGCCAAGCTCGACATCCCGATGATCGACTATCAGAACGCTTATTATTACGCCGAGCCCAAGAAGAAGGCGACGATCGGTTCGCTCGACGAACTCGATCCGGAAATCCTCGATACCTACAAGAAGCTCGGCATCCCGATCGAGGAGCAGAAAGTGCTCGCCAATGTCGAGGGCGCGCGCAAGGTCGCGGTCGACGCGGTATTCGACAGCGTCAGCGTCGCCACCACCTTTCGCGAGGAGCTGAGCAAGGCGGGCGTGATCTTCCTGTCGATCAGCGAGGCGATCCGCGAGCATCCCGAGCTGGTCAAGAAATGGCTCGGGAAAGTGGTGCCGCAGCGCGACAATTATTTCGCCACGCTCAACAGCGCGGTCTTCTCCGACGGCACCTTCGTGTACATCCCCAAGGGCGTACGCTGTCCGATGGAGCTCAGCACCTATTTCCGTATCAACGCCGAGAATACCGGCCAGTTCGAACGGACGCTGATCATCGCCGAAGCGGGCAGCTATGTCAGCTATCTGGAAGGCTGCACCGCGCCGATGCGCGACGAGAACCAGCTCCACGCCGCGGTGGTCGAGCTGGTCGCGATGGACGATGCCGAGATCAAATATTCGACCGTGCAGAACTGGTATCCCGGCGATGAAAACGGCAAGGGCGGCATCTATAATTTCGTTACGAAGCGCGGGCTTTGTCAGGGCAGGAACTCGAAGATCAGCTGGACTCAGGTGGAAACCGGCAGCGCGATCACCTGGAAATATCCCAGCTGCGTGCTGAACGGCGAGAACAGCGTCGGCGAATTCTATTCGGTCGCGCTGACCAACAATTATCAGCAGGCCGATACCGGCACCAAGATGATCCACAATGGCAAGGGCAGCCGGTCGACGATCATCTCCAAGGGCATCAGCGCCGGCCATAGCGACAACAGCTATCGCGGGATGGTGCGCGTGGGCCCGAACGCCGACAATGTCCGCAACTTCACCCAGTGCGACAGCCTGCTGCTCGGCGACCAGTGCGGCGCGCACACGGTGCCCTATATCGAGGTCCGCAACCCCACCGCGCAGATCGAGCATGAAGCGACCACGAGCAAGATCAGCGACGACCAGATGTTCTACGCGATGCAGCGCGGGCTGGACGAGGAGCAGGCGGTGGCGCTCATCGTCAACGGCTTCGCCAAGGATGTGATGCGCCAGCTGCCGATGGAATTCGCCGTCGAAGCGCAGAAGCTGCTGGCGATCTCGCTGGAAGGCAGCGTGGGATAATGCACCAGCTCGCCCTTCACCAGCCAGCCCCCCGCCGTCATGCCGGACTTGATCCGGCATCCAGCTGTTTTTCAATGCCGCGCCAGCCGAAAAGCTGGACCCCGGATCAAGTCCGGGGTGACGGGTTCTTCTTTTTTCGCGTCTTCGCGTCTTCGCGTGAAAAATTAAGCGGTATCACGCGAAGCCGCGAAGGCGCGAAGAAAGCATTGGAAAGGATGCGATCCATTCCGAACCGCGCGAGTGCAGCATGAGTTTCAATTTATTTGTAGTCAGCGTAATCGCACTCATTTTTGGCGGTGTATTGAGGCAGACGATCACGACTGGGGCGGTGCTTTTCTGGATTGAGCCGGACTCTGGTCTCTGGCGCATGGAACGCAAAGATCATCCGATCTTGTTTTGGTCCCAGGCTTTGTGGCTTTCCGGTGCATTTCTCATCAGTCTGTTAATTGTTATTTTGATTATCGCTGACTTGATTGGCATTGTTCGAATTTTTGAAAGTAGCTGAAGTTAAAATGCTAAAAATCAATGACCTCCACGCCTCCATCGGCGGCACCGAAATCCTCAAGGGACTTTCGCTCGAAATCAACGCGGGCGAAATCCATGCGATCATGGGGCCGAACGGCGCGGGCAAATCGACGCTGGGCTATGTGCTCGGCGGGCGGCCCGGTTATGAGGCGACCGAGGGCAGCGCGACGTTCGAAGGCAAGGACCTGCTCGACATGGACCCGCATGCGCGGGCCGCGGCGGGGCTGTTTCTAGGCTTCCAATATCCGGTCGAGATTCCCGGCGTCTCGGGCGTCCAGTTCCTGCGCGAGGCGGTGAACGCGCAGCGCGGCGCGCGCGGCGAGGAGCCGCTGTCGGGCGGCGAGTTCCTGAAGGCGGCGCGCGAGAAGGCGGCGCTGCTCAAGATGGACATGGACATGATGAAGCGCGCGGTGAATGTCGGCTTTTCGGGCGGCGAGAAGAAGCGTAACGAGATGGTGCAGATGGGTCTGATCGACCCCAGGCTCGCTATTCTCGACGAGACCGACAGCGGGCTCGACATCGACGCGCTGCGCACCGTGGGCGACGGCATCAACATCATCATGCGCAAGCCCGACAAGGCGGTGTTGCTGATCACCCATTATCAGCGGCTGCTGGAGATCGTGGAGCCGGATTATGTCCATGTGCTGGCCGGCGGCCGCATCGTGAAGACCGGCGGCCCGGAACTGGCGCTGCGGCTCGAGGATGAAGGCTATGAGGTGGTTGCGGCGTGATGGGACTACGCAAAATCCTCCCCGGAACGGGGAGGTGGCGCGCTGCCGACAGGCAGCGTGACGGAGGGGCCGACGCGCTCCGTTCCAATCGATGCGCTAGCGCCCCTCCACCATTCGCTTCGCGAACGGTCCCGCTGTTGCTGCGCAACGCCTTCGGCTCCCCCGTGACGGGGAGGATTTTAGCATGAACGCCCTCGCACTCCCCACGCGCCGGGACGAAGCCTGGCGCTACGCCGATCTCGCCGCGGTCGAGCGTGTCTGGCAGGACCTCGCTCCCGCGCAGACATTGCATGTGCCCGAGGGCTCACACGAACGGCTGCGCGTGGACGAACTGCCGGACAGCGGCATCCTGCGCTATGACGTGACCGTCGCGGGCAATGCGCGCTTCGATCTGCACTGTTTGCTCACGGGCCGCGATTATGGCCGCGTGGAGATCGCCGTAAAACTGGGCGATGGCGCGCATTTCGAACTGGGCGGGGCTATTCTCGCCAGGGGCGAACAGCTGCTCGAAATCGTCACCGATGTCGAGCATGTGGAACCGGGTGGCACCTCCAAACAGACCGTGCGCTCGGTGCTGGCGAACACGGCCACCGGCAGCTTCCTCGGCAAGATCGGCGTGGCGCGGGGTGCCCAGAAGACCGACGCCGCGCAGTCGGTCAAGGCGATGCTGCTGGACCGCGGCGCGACCGCCAACGCGGTGCCGCAGCTCGAAATCTTCGCCGACGACGTGAAATGCGCACATGGCGCAACGGTCGGCGAGCTCGACGCGCAGGCGCTGTTCTACATGGCCACGCGCGGGCTTCCACCCGAGGTCGCGCGGCGGCTGATGCTGCAGGCGTTCATCGCGGACGCGTTCGTGAGCATCGACGACGACGGCGCGCGCGAAGCGCTGGAGACGAAGGCGCAAGGCTTGCTGGAGGGGTTGAAATGAGCGGCGAGGCAAAAATCCTCCCCGGAACGGGGAGGGGGACCGTTCGCGCAGCGAATGGTGGAGGGGCCGAAGCGCTGCCGAAACAGGAGAGTGCGCAATCTCAGGCGAAGGGCCTCGACCCCTCCGTCACGCAGCCTTCCGGCTGCGCGCCACCTCCCCGTTCCGGGGAGGATTTGAGCGTCCGCAACGACTTTCCCGGCCTTACCGCCAACTGGCACTATCTCGACAGCGCCGCGACCGCGCAGAAACCGCGCGCGGTGATCGACGCCATCGCCCGCAATTACGGCGAGGATTACGCCACCGTGCACCGCGGCGTATACCGCCGCTCGTCGGATATGACGCTGCGCTACGAAGAAGCTCGTGGAGCTTGCGCGCGGTTCATCAACGCTGCCTCCTCAGACGAATGCGTGTTCGTGCGCGGGGCGACCGAGGCGATCAACCTGGTCGCGCAAAGCTGGGGCGGCGCGAACCTGCGCGCGAGCGACCGCATCATGCTCTCCGTGCTGGAGCATCATTCCAACATCGTGCCGTGGCAGTTGCTCGCCGAGCGCGTGGGCGCTGTGATCGACGTCGCACCGCTCACCGAGGACGGCCGGATCGATCTCGACTGGGTCGAGGCGAACCTGACCGAGCAGCACAAGCTTGTCGCCTTGTGCCATCTGTCCAACGCGCTCGGATCGGTGCTCGATGCCAGGCGCGCGGCCGATATGGCCCACGGCGTCGGGGCGAAGCTCCTGCTCGACGGCTGCCAGAGCGTGCCGCGTCTGGCCATCGACGTGGCGGCGCTGGACTGCGATTTCTACGTCTTTTCCGGGCACAAGCTCTACGGCCCCACCGGCATCGGCGTGCTGTGGGCCAAAGGCGACATTCTGAACGCGATGCCGCCATGGCAGGGCGGCGGGTCGATGATCGACCGCGTCACCTTTGCGCGCACCACTTACACGCCCGCGCCGGGCCGGTTCGAGGCGGGCACACCGCATATCGTGGGCGCGGCCGGGCTGCACGCGGCGATCGATTATGTGAACGCCATCGGCATCGACCGGATCGAGGCGCATGAGCGGGGTCTCGCGGGCAAGGCGCGCGACGCGCTGGCGCAGGTCAATTCGGTGCGGCTGTTCGGCCCCGAAGACGGGCTCGGCATCGTCAGCTTCGCGATCGAGGGGGTGCATCCGCACGACATCGCCACCATATTGGATGAGGAAGGCGTGGCGATCCGCGCGGGCCATCATTGCTGCCAGCCGCTGATGGACCAGCTCGGCGTCCCCGCCACGGCGCGCGCCAGTTTCGGGGTGTATTCGGACGAAAGCGACGTCGCGGCGCTGGTCCAGGGCGTCGAACGGGTCAGGACAATTTTCGGGTGAGACTATGAACGAACAGAGCAAATTCCAGACCGAAGAGGTGGCGCAGGCCGCCGAGCCGCCGCGTGCGCGCGTTGCGGACGCGGATGAGCCTCAGGACCACAAGGTCGCCGCGCCGTCGCCGTTCGAGAGCGACCGCGCCAGGCTGGATCGCAAGCGCGATTATCTCGAGGGCTTCCTCGCGCAGAAACCCGCCGAAACCGCGCCAAGCGAGCCCGGCGGCGGTCTGTACGAGGCGATCATCGATACGCTGAAGAGCATCTACGATCCGGAAATTCCGGTGAACATCTACGATCTCGGCCTGATCTACGGCGTCGAGGTGACCGATGACGGTCATGCCATCGTCAACATGACGCTGACCACGCCGCACTGCCCCGTCGCCGAGTCCATGCCCGGCGAGATCGAGCTGCAGGTCGGTTCGGTTCCCGGCGTCGGCCATGCCGAGGTCAACCTGGTCTGGGACCCCCCATGGGATCCGCAGAAGATGACCGACGATGCCAAGCTGGAATTGGGAATGCTGTAGCATTTGCTCCCCTCCCGCAAGCGGGAGGGGCCGGGGGTGGGAATGCCCGCCCCGCTGCGACTAAGCTCGCCGATGGCGAGCAAGTCTCACTCCCCTCCCGCAAGCGGTAGGGGAAATGGAGTGAAAATGATGACCGTCGAAATGAAAATCCGCGAACGCCCTGCAGCGCTGACGCTGACGCCGGCAGCGGTGCAGCGCATTGCCGATCTGATGGCCGCAGCCCCCGAGGATGCGATCGGGGTGAAGCTCAGCACCCCGCGCCGGGGCTGTTCGGGCCTCGCCTACTCGGTCGATTATGTCAGCGAGGCGGCGAAATTCGACGAAACCATCGAAACCGAAGGAGGCACCTTTTTCGTGGATGGCGCCTCGGTGCTCTATCTGGTCGGATCGGTGATGGACTGGACGGAAGACGATTTTCAGGCCGGCTTCACCTTTGAAAACCCCAACGCCAAGGGCGCTTGTGGCTGCGGCGAAAGCTTTATGGTCTAGGCTAAGGTCGATGCAATGACGGCTGTTCAAAAACGCAGCGAATAGCGCAGCGCCGCGCCCATATCGTCAGGCGCCGCCTGATAATGGCCGGGCTGCCGGCGCCAGAACAGGTTCGCGCTGACGATGCCCTCCCATAAGGACGCGCGGTAGCTCATCTCGCTGACCAGCTCGCGGCCCTGCGGGGCGAGGTTCAAACGCTGCGTACCGAAAGTGACATCGCCGCTGGCATAGTCATAGGCCACCGGCAGATTGAGATCGATCCCGCCATCGCTGACACGCAAGGGCTGCGCGAAACGCAGAGCCAGCTCGTCGTCGCCGCCGAAAATATTGCGCTTCGACAAATCGGCGTTGAACGCGCTCGATTGCAGCACGCCGGTGCCGGTCACCGTCTGCGTTGCCAGCGCGCGGGTCCAGCCCTGCCGCCAGCCAGCCGCCAGCTGCCAACCCGTTGCCGGCTCCCAAGCCAGCCCCGCGTCGATAAAGACGCTCGACGCCCCGCCGCGGCCCAGCGCCTCGGAAAAGCGCGCGCCGAGCACCGTCTCGTCTTCGCGCAGCCAGTCCGCGCCGAGCGTCGCAGTCACATCGCCGAAGCGCCGGTCGAGCGCGGCACCGAAACGCGCATAGCCATAATCATGATAGCGGCCGGACAGATTGCCGGGCTCAGCGTCCTGCCACAGCGCCGCGTCGCCACTCTCACCGCTGATCGTGAGGCCATAGTCGCCCAATCGCCGCCGCACCGCGGCCGAGGCACCAGCGCGCGCGATGAAGCCGTTGGAGCCCCGCGCCTCTTCGCCGACGAGGAAGGCGGGCCGTTCCGAACCCTGCAGCGCGGCGACCTGCCCGCTGGCGCCCTGCGCGATGCCGAAGCTGACCGATGCGTCGGGCGACAGCCGCGCCGCGATGCGTCCGGCGATCAGCCGCGCGCCCTCGCCATCCCGTTCGCGCAGGCGCAGCTCGCCGACCCGCGCGGTGCCGTCCGCCATCGGTGCGATCGAGAAGGCCACCGCCACCGGCCCCGCGCCGAGTGAAACCGAGCGGCTGCGGTCGGTCAGCGCGCCGGTCAGCTTGTAGCTCGGCGCCGAGCCGGTGAGGCCGTAGCCCAGATCGGTGGTGTAGGCGCGGTCGTAGCTATCGAGCAGCACGGCGCTCAGCGCCGCCTGCGCCAGCCCCGCATCGCCCATCGCGCCCGAGGTCGTGCCCGCGCTTTCGCCCAGCGCCACAAAAGTCGTCGATCCCGCCAACGACGTCGCGCCTTGCGGATCGAACGCGGCGGCGATGTCGAGGATGCCGCGGCCATAGACGCTGTCGGTTCCGGTCGCGCCCGCGTCGCGCGCGCTGCGCAGCAAAATCTCGACGATCTGCGCGCCGGTGAGATTGGGGAAAGCCTGCGCCAGCAGCGCCGCGGCGCCGCTGATCTGCGGGGCGGAGAAGGAGGTGCCGTTGAACACCGTGACGAATTGCTGGCCGCCCCGCATGGTCGTCTTGATCCGGTCGTTCTCGTAGACGCAGCAGATCGCATTGCCGAGCGCGGAGAGTACGGCGGCGCGCGACGCGCCCGCGCGGTCGCTGAAATCGGAGATGATGCCGCCGTCGTCGACCGCAGTGGCGATGATCACGTTGCCGCCGCCCGCTTCGAGGATGGATTGCGCGAACGGGCTGGGATTGTCGGGATCGTAATCGGGTTCGTCCTTGCCGAACTCGTTGCCGGCCGAGACGATGATGATCAGGCCCGCTCTGGTCGCCTGCCCGATCGCGTTCGCCAACGCGGTGCCGATCCGGTTCGGCCCGCCCAGCGAGATGTTGAGCACGCGCGCCCCCGCCTTGCGGGCCACATCGACGCCCGTGGCGATCGAGCTGTCGTTGAAACTGCACCCGGCCTCGTCGCCCTCCCCGGGGATCGCTGCGCAGCTCCCGGGCGTGTCGGCGCGCAGCGTCAGGATGGTGGCGTCGAACGCGATGCCGTGGATATCGAGATCGTCCTTGGCGCCGGCGAGAACGCGGCTGACGGCGGAGCCGTGACCGTCTTCGTCCGCAAGCTCGCGATTGCCCGCGACATCGCGCGATGCGGCCGCGATGCGGCCGGCGAATTCATGGCTGTCCGGATCGATGCCGGTGTCGAGCACGCCGATCGTCACGCCCTGGCCGGTCGCGCCGGCCTGATAGGCGGTGATCGCATGGTGGAAGCTCGGCCCGTCGGAGCGGCGGTATTCGGCGGTGTCGAAGTTGGTGGAACTTGGCGGCGGGGGCGGCGGCGCGGGCGGAGGGGGCGGCGGCGTGGGCGCCGGAGCGGGCGGCGGCGGGGTCGGCAATTGCGCCGACGGACCACCCGAACGGCCGCCGCCACCGCTGCACGCGGCGAGCGCCATCACCAGCGCGGCCGCCGAAACGCCCGCGGAAATTCGTCTGAAAGCGATGCTGCCCATAACCCTTCCACTCTCCGCTACCGGAACTAGGCATCAGCCCGTGAACAACCCGTGAATTCTTGCCTCGGCTTGCCGGGGCGCGGCGGGGCCGGTAACGGCATGCGGCTATAAGGAGAGACGTCCATGGACCGTCAAGAGATGCAGACGATCATCGATCGGGCCTGGGAGGATCGTGCCGATCTGAGCGCCGCGACCGGGGGCGAGGTGCGCGAAGCGGTGGACGCCGCGCTCGCGGGCCTCGACGATGGCAGCATGCGCGTTGCGGAGAAGCAGGGCGGCGAGTGGGCCGTGCACCAATGGCTCAAGAAAGCCGTGCTGCTGTCTTTTCGGCTGAACGAGATGGAACTACTCGAGGGCGGCCCCGGCGGCGCGGTCTGGTGGGACAAGGTGCAAGCCAAGTTCGCCGGCTGGACCGCCCACGATTTCCGCCAGGCCGGCATCCGCGCGGTGCCCGGCAGCTTCGTGCGCCGCGGCGCGCATATCGCCAAACACGCCGTGCTGATGCCCAGCTTCGTCAATCTCGGCGCCTATGTCGGCGAGGGCACGATGATCGACACCTGGGCCTCGGTCGGCAGCTGCGCGCAGGTCGGCGCGAACTGCCACATCTCGGCGGGCGCGGGCATCGGCGGCGTGCTCGAACCGCTGCAGGCGAGCCCGACCATCATCGAGGACCATTGCTTCGTCGGCGCGCGCTCGGAGGTGGTCGAGGGCGTGATCGTGGGCGAAGGCTCGGTGATCTCGATGGGCGTGTTCATCACGCAGTCGACCAGAATCGTGGTCCGCGACACCGGCGAAGTACTGCGCGGGCACGTCCCGCCTTATTCGGTGGTGGTGCCGGGCAGCCTGCCGGGCAGGCCACTTGCCGACGGATCGCCAGGGCCGGGCCTCGCTTGCGCGGTGATCGTCAAGACGGTGGATGCGAAGACGAGGGCCTCGACGGGCATCAACGAATTGTTGCGGGATTAGGTTTTTTGGGAGTCGGAGAATGTCGGCTTTGGCCACCTCGCCTCAGCCGCTGTTCCTGAGCGCCGTGGCGATGGCGTTGATCGTCAGCTGGATGCCTTCGCTGATGCGCGGATCGTCCTCGCCCGCGCGGTGGCGTTTCATCAGTTCGATCTGGAGCTGGTTGAGCGGCTCGATATAGGGCAGGCGCAGCCGGATCGATTCGAGCAGCGACGGATTGCTTTCGAGCAGATAGCTTTCGCCTTTCGCCTCCAGCAGCCCGTCATGGGTGCGCCGCCATTCGCTTTCGATACGGCCGAAGATGGTTTCGGCGAAATCCCGGTCCTCGACCAGCCCGGCGTAGCGCCGCGCCAGCGCCATGTCGGATTTGGCCAGCACCTGCTCCATATTGGCCAGCATCGCGCGGAAGAATGGCCACTGCGCGGCCATTTCCCTCAGCAGCGCCTTGTCCTCGAACGCTTCGAGCGCGCTGCCGACGCCGTACCAGCCCGGCAGCATCACCCGCGCCTGCGCCCAGCTGAACACCCAGGGGATCGCCCGCAAGTCCTCGATCCTTTGCCCTTTCTTCCGGCTGGCGGGGCGCGAGCCGATCTTGAGCGTGGAAATTTCGGCGATCGGCGTCGCCTGGAAGAAGAAATCGGCGAAATCGTCGGTGCCGTAGACCAGCGCCCGGTAGGTTTCGAACGCGCTGTCCGACAGCGTCTGCATCGCGTCCGAATAGCGCGCGCGATCGTCCATAGCGACGCTGCGATCCCCCATGGTCGCCAGCATGGTGGCCGAGACCATGGCTTCGAGCGCCACCGCGGCGTTGTCGACCGTGCCGTATTTGGCGGCGATCACCTCGCCCTGTTCGGTGATGCGGATGCGGCCCTGCACGGTGCCGCGCGGCTGCGCGCGGATGGCGTCGAACGCGCTGCCGCCACCGCGCCCGACCGCGCCGCCGCGGCCGTGGAACAGCCGCATGCCGTGGCCCGCTTCCTCGAACACCGGCGCCAGCGCGCGGCTCGCCAGATTAAGCTGCCAGGTGGAGGTCAGATAGCCGCCGTCCTTGTTGGAGTCCGAATAGCCGATCATCACTTCCTGCACGCCGCCGCCTGCAAGCAATCGCTCGATCGGGGGGAGCCGGAAAGCGGTGCGCATGACGTCGGGCGCGTTCTCCAGATCGGCGACGGTCTCGAACAGCGGCACGGCGCGCAGGGGACAGGACGGCGTGCCGCCCTCGTCCACATGCCACAACCCGGCTTCCTTCAGCAGCAGATAGACCTCGAGCATATCGGACGCGGTCTCGCCATGGCTGATAACGTAATTGTCCATGGCCGACGGACCGTAAGCCTTCAGCATCTCGGCGGCGGTGCGCAGGATGGCGAGTTCCTTTGCGGTCTCCTCCGAATGCCCGGCATTTGCGGCAGCGAGCGGGCGGTTGTGCGCGAGCTCGGCGACCAGCAGATCGACACGGCGCTGCTCTTCCAGCGCGGCATAATCGGGCGCGACCCCGGCCTGCGCGAGCAGCTCACCGACGACGCGCTCGTGCACGCCGCTGTCCTGGCGCATATCGAGCGCGGCGAGGTGGAAGCCGAACGTCTCCACCGCGCGGATCAGCCGCCCGAGCGCGCCGCCGCTTGCCAGCGCGCCGTCGCCATCCGCGGCCAGCGCGTTGGCGAGCGTGGCGAGATCGGCGCGCAGTTCGGCGGGCGTGCAATAGGGCTCGCCCGCCAGCGCGGACGGACGCGAGGGCGTTTCGCCGGTCAGCTTGCGATAGGTCGCGGCGAGGCGCGCGTAGACGCCGGAGATCGCGCGCCGATAGGGCTCGTCTCCGCGGCTCGGCGCATCGTCGCCGCTGGCCTCGGCCAGTTTCAGCACGGCTTCGGGCACATCGGAATATTTGGAGGACAGCGAGAGCTCGGCGCCGAGCGCGTGCAGCATGTCGAGATAATGGCCGAGCGCCGCCTCCGCGCCGCCCCTGAAGGCGAGCCGCATGGTCGCGGCATCGACATAGGGGTTGCCGTCGCGGTCTCCGCCGATCCAGCTGCCCAGCGTCAGGAAGCTCGGCACGCGGCGGCCCAGCTGCTTGTCCCAGCGCGCGTACAGCAGCGGCAGCGCGGGCAGGAACACGTCGCGCATATAGGCGCGGGCATTGTCGATTTCGTCGGCGACGAACAGGCGGCGTTCGCGCAGCGGCCGGGTCTGCCAGAGCAGCGCCACCTGGCGGCGGATGGCGTCCTCGACATCGTCGCCCTCGGGCGTAACCGCGGCGCCCGCGTCGCGCAGCCGCATGAGGGCGGCGATGCGGTTCTTGTGGTCGATCACGCTCTTGCGCCGCACCTCGGTGGGGTGCGCGGTGAGCACGGGAACGATGGCGGCGCTTTCCAGCATCTCGGCGACCGATGCGCGGCCGACGCCCTGCGCCTCGAGCGCCGTCAGCGCCTCGGCCACGCTCGCGCCCCGTTCGCGCGCCACGCCCTGCCGGTCCTCGGCGAGGTTGGCGAGCAGCGAGAACAGCATGAAGCCGCGCACGAAATCGAGCGTGCCGTCGAGGTCGAGCGCGTCGAGTTCCGGCACCGCCGCGGCGCCCGGCGTGGCGCCGCGATGCCGCTCCACGCTGGCGCGGCGGATCGCCTCGGTCTGGTCGTACAGCGCCTCGCCGCCATAGGCCCGGATCACATCGCCGAGAATGCGGCCCAGAAAGCGGATATCCGGATTTTGCGAGATCGGGGGAAGGTCGGCCATGACCAGGATTGTGCGCCGCACCATGACGCCGCGTCAAGGGAGGAGGAGATTCACTCCTCCAGCTCGATGTCCCAATAGAGCCAGTCGTGCCAGCTTTCGTGCAGATAGCCCGGCGGAAAGGCGCGGCCGCGTTCCTGCAGCTGCCAGCTGGTCGGCCGGTGCGGCTTCAGGAACAGCTGCATATGGGCCTCCCTGGGCGTGCGGCCGCCCTTCTTCAGATTGCACGGCAGGCAGGCGGTGCTGACATTCTCCCAGCTGGTGCCGCCGCCCTGCCGCCGCGGAATGACGTGATCGAAGGTCAGATTGGCTTCCGATCCGCAATATTGGCAGGCGAACTTGTCGCGCAGGAACAGGTTGAACCGCGTGAAGGCGGGATATTCGCTCGGCCGGACATATTGGCGCAGCGCGATCACCGAGGGGATGTTCATCTGAAAGCTGGGGCTGTGCACCGCGCGGTCGTAGCTCGCGACGATATCGACCTTGTCGAGGAACACCGCCTTGATCGCGGTCTGCCACGGCCACAGGCTGAGCGGATAATAGCTCAGCGGCGTGTAATCCGCGTTGAGGATCAGCGCCGGGCAACTTTCCGGGTGGCGCAAGCTCGCGGGATTATCCAGAATGTCCGGATGGTACATGCCCGAACCCTCGCTCCTCCTCTTCGACATGCCCTGATAAGCGCAAAAAAGTGACAGGCCAATGACCTTGGGCGAAATGCCGCGAAGCTTCCTGCCGCCGCGCGTGGAAAAATCTGTGGAAAGACCGGCGATAACCCGCTTCGCGCCGAGCCCCAACGGGCCGCTGCATCTGGGTCACGCGTTGTCCGCGCTCTACTGTCATGACCTCGCCCGGGCGAGCGGCGGGCGCTTTCTGGTGCGGATCGAGGATATCGACGCCGTACGCAGCCGGCCCGAACATGTCGCAAGCGCACTGGCCGATCTCGCCTGGCTCGGGCTGGAGCCCAACGCGCCGCCGCTCCGTCAGTCGACGCGGATTCCGGCCTATCTTACAGCCTTCGACCGTCTGAAAGAACGCGGCCTGCTCTATCGCTGCTGGTGCACGCGCGCTCAGATCGCCGCCGCGCTGCGCCGCCAGTCCGTGCGCCACGGACCCGACGGCCCGGCCTATCCCGGCACCTGCCGCCATGCGGAGCATGCGGGCGATCCGGCCCGGGCGCACAGCTGGCGGCTGAAGACGGACCTGGCAGTGGACTGGGCGGCCGGGCGCACCGGCCCGCTGCGCTGGCGCGACCTGGCGCGCGGGGAGATCGCCGCCGATCCGGGCCGCTTCGGCGATATCGTGATCTGGCGCAAGGACGCGCCCGCCAGCTATCATCTCGCCGCCACCGTCGACGACGCGGCGCAAGGGATCGGCCCGGTGGTGCGCGGCATGGACCTGTTCGATTACACCGACATCCATGTGCTGCTGCAGACGTTGCTCGACCTGCCTCAGCCCGCTTATTGGCACCACCCGCTGCTGTTCGGCCCGGGCGGCGGGAAACTCTCCAAATCGAAGGATTCGCCCGCTCTGCGCGAGCGGCGGGAAGCGGGCGAAGACGGGCGCGTGCTGTCCGATCAATTGCGCGCGCGCCACTTTCCCGCTGGCATTTCGCTGTCCAGTCCCTAGCTTAGAGCCATGGGCGCCATTCTCGTCATCGGAATCATCGTCGCGGCCTGTCTGGTCGTCGTCGCTCTCGTGCGCGGGTTGTCCTCCTTTGCCAATATGCGGCCCGACGATCTCGATGAAAACGGCACGCCGCGCTCGGCCAATATGCAGAACAAGATGATGTTCGCGCGCGTGAAATGGCAGGCGATCGCGATCGTGCTGGTCGCGCTGCTGCTGATCTTCAGCCAGGCCCGGTAACGGCCGCGCCGCTTGGTCAAGCTCAACAAGATTTACACCCGCACCGGGGACGACGGCAGCACCGGTCTGGTCGATGGGTCGCGCACGCCCAAGGACGATCCGCGGATGGCCGCGATCGGCGATGTCGACGAGGCGAACAGCGCTATCGGCTGCGCGCTCGCCGCCTTTGACGGCGCGGATGACGCCGGTATCGCGGCGGGCCTGCAACGCATCCAGAACGATCTGTTCGACCTTGGCGCGGACATCGCCACGCCGGGCGAGAATTTCGAGCCGTCCGAGCTGGAATTGCGCATCGTGGCCACGCAGACCGCATGGCTGGAGGCGGAAATCGACCGGCTGAACGAAGCGCTCGATCCGCTCAAGAGCTTCATCCTGCCCGGCGGCACCCCCGCCGCCGCAGCGCTGCATCTGGCCCGCGCCACCGCGCGCCGCGCCGAGCGCGCGCTGGTGTCGGCGGGCCGCGCGCATGGGCTGAACCCGGAGGCGCTGCGCTACGTCAACCGCCTGTCCGATTATCTGTTCACCGCCGCGCGCCGCGCCAATGCCGGCACGGAATCGGGAACCGTAGCGGGCGACGTGCTTTGGAAACCGGGCGCATCGCGCTGAAAGGTTGATGCGCGTTTAGGACAGAGCCGCCGCTTTGTGCCAAGGAGGAAGGCCTGCCATGTCGACCCAGCCGATCATAGCCCAAGCCGACGCCGCGCAGCTGCGCGATTTTCAGGCCACGCGCGCGCTCACCCTCGCGTTTGCCGAGCCGCTGTCCGACGCCGATGCCACCGTCCAGTCGATGGACGACGCCTCGCCGTCCAAATGGCACATGGCGCATACCAGCTGGTTCTTCGAAACCTTCGTCCTGCGCGACCATGTGCCGGGCTATGAGGCCTATGACGCGGACTTCGCCTATCTGTTCAACAGCTATTACGAGGCGGAGGGTGATCGTCACGATCGCCGCCGGCGCGGCATGATCACGCGGCCCTCGCTGGACGAGGTGCGGGCGTACCGCGCGCATGTCGATGCCGCGGTGGCGGAGCATTTCGATGCGTTGCCGGACGAGGCGCTGACGCTGCTCGAGCTGGGCATCCATCACGAGCAGCAGCATCAGGAACTGTTCCAGACCGACCTTCTGCATTTGTTTTCGCGCAACCCGACCAAACCGGCGATCTGGCCCGCGCCCCGCCGCCTCCACGCGGCCGAGCCAGCGCCGCTGCGCTGGATCGAGGGCAAAACCGGCGTGGTCGATCTCGGTCATGATGCCGAAGGTTTCGCCTATGATTGCGAGGGACCGCGCCACGAAGCTCTGCTCACCCACCATGCACTGGCCAGCCGCTGCGTCACCAATGGCGAGTGGGAGCAGTTCATGGCGGACGGCGGCTATGACGATCCGCGCCACTGGCTGTCCGACGGCTGGGCCTGGGTGCGGGCCGAAGGCATCGAAGCGCCGCTTTACTGGCAGCAGCGTGAAGATGGCGGCTGGGGCCAGTTCGGGCTCGATGGCATGCAGCCGGTCGATGCCGCCGCGCCGGTGTGCCATGTCAGCCTGTACGAGGCCGATGCCTATGCGAGCTGGGCCGGCGCCCGCCTGCCGACCGAGCCCGAATGGGAAAGCGCCGCCGCCGGGCTCGACGCGGCGGGCGGCAACCAGCTGGGCCGCGCGGGCGCGATCCGCCCCGCGCCCGCGCCAAAAGGCGACGGCCTGGCCCAGATGTTCGGGGACGTGTGGGAATGGACCGGCAGCGCGTTCCGTCCTTATCCCGGTTTCAAACCGGCCTCGGGCGCGGTCGGCGAATATAACGGCAAGTTCATGAGCGGGCAGTTCGTGCTGAAGGGCGGCAGCTGTGCCACGCCCCGCGGCCATGTGCGCGCCTGCTACCGCAATTTCTTCTATCCGCACCAGCGCTGGCAATTCACCGGCCTGCGCCTGGCGAAGGATTTGTGAGGAGGGTAACGCCCTGTCGGGCGATTGCGACTATGGATAGAAGACTTCGGCACCCCAGCGAAAGTTGGGGTCTAGGGCGCAATAGCTCATGGCCCGAGATGCCAGCTTTCGCTGGCATGACGAACCATTGGGCTTGAATAACCAGGGGCAGAGCATGACCGATACCGACGCCGGGACCACTGGCGCCCTGGACGATGCGTTCCGCGGCGACGTGCTGCGCGGCCTTGGCAGCGATCCGCGCGCCATTCCGGCGCGCTGGCTCTACGACCATGCCGGATCGGGCCTGTTCGAGGAGATTACCGGGCTACCCGAATATTATCCCACGCGCACCGAACGGGCTCTTCTTGAAAAGCATTGCCCGGAAGTCGCCGAGATCGCGGGCACCGGCCATGCGGTGATCGAATTCGGATCGGGCAGTTCGGTGAAGACGCCGATCCTGCTGCAGGCGGTCGACCCGGCGGTCTATGTACCGATCGACATCAGCGGCGATTTTCTGCGCGAGAGTGCCGAGGCGCTGGCCAGGAGTTTCCCCGGGCTGCCGGTCGCGCCGGTCGAGGCCGATTTCATGCATCCGGTGACCTTGCCCGAAGCGGCGCAAAAGCTTCCGCGTATCGGCTTTTTTCCCGGCTCGACCATCGGCAATATGGTGCCGCGCACGGGCGTCGACCTGCTGCGGCGGATGCGCGACAATCTGGGTGAGGGCGCGCTGCTGCTGATCGGGATGGACCGGGTGAAGAGCGAAACGATATTGGTACCGGCCTATGACGATGCCGCCGGGGTGACCGCCGCGTTCAACCTCAATCTGCTGGATCGCATCAACCGCGAGCTGGACGGCGACATCCCGCGCGGCAAGTTCAAACATTGCGCCGTGTGGAACGAGAGCCATTCGCGCATCGAAATGCATATCGAGGCGACCGAGGACGTGGATTTCACCGTTGCCGAGAAACGCTTCCACATGGGTAAGGGCGAGACCATCCATACCGAGAACAGCCACAAGTTCAAGCCGCGCGATTCGCGCCTGCTGCTGCGCGCGGGCGGCTGGGAACCGATCCGCGAATGGACCGACGACAAGGGCTGGTTCTCGCTGATTTTGGCCGAGGCCGCGCCGGACCGGTTCGCGCCTTGAGGAGCATTCCAGCCTGCTAAGCTACGTCATCCCGGGCTTGACTCGGGATCTAGGGCGAGATGGCAATGCCGCTGGTCCCTGGATTTCGGCTTTCGCCGGAATGACGGTGAAAGGTCGGAGGAAAAATCCTGTCCTACACGAGGCGAAGCTGCCATAAGGGAGTCTATGAAGAATGCGTTTTCCCCCTGCTGCGCAAGCCCGGTTCGGCAAACCCCGCGCTTAAGTTTACAGCTAGTTGAGAATGGTTTTTTCTTAACCCGGGTCTGCGGGAAACTTTGACAGTTTAAGCGGCCCGGCATCCGCCTCCAGCCCGAAGGAATCAGCATGAACAGCATCGGGGTCATCGGCGCCGGCCAGATGGGCGCGGGCATCGCGCAGGTTTCCGCCGCGGCGGGCTATCATGTTTTCCTCGCCGACATCAGCCAGGAGGTCGCCGACAAGGCCAAGGTTGATATCGAAAAGCGGCTGAACCGCTTGGTCGAAAAGGACAAGCTGGAGAAGCAGGCCGCCGAGACCGCGTTGGGCCGGATCGAGCCGCTGTCCAGCTTCGAAAAGATGGCCACCGCCGGCCTGGTGATCGAGGCGGCGACCGAGCGCGAGGAAGTCAAGCGCACCATCTTCACCGAAGTCGGCAAGATCCTCGGCCACAAGGCGGTGCTGGCTTCGAACACCTCGTCGATCCCGATCACGCGGCTGGCGCAGGCCTCGCCCGATCCGGCGCGCTTCATCGGCGTGCATTTCTTCAACCCCGTGCCGGTGATGGACCTGATCGAGGTGATCCGCGGCCTCGCCACCAGCGATGAGACGGTCGAGATCGTGCGCGGCTACGGCAAGGCGCTGGGCAAGCAGATGGTGTTCGCCAATGACGCGCCCGGTTTCATCGTCAACCGCGTGCTGATGCCGATGCTCAACGAGGCCTGCTTCGCGCTGGGCGAGGGCGTGGCGAGCATCGAGGATATCGACGCCGCCTGCCGCCTGGGCCTCAACCACCCGATGGGGCCGCTCACGCTGGCCGATTTCATCGGGCTCGACACGTGCCTGGAGATCGTCAACGTGCTCTTCGCCAGCACCGGCGATCCCAAGTTCCGCCCCGCGCCGCTGCTCGTCAAATATGTCGAGGCGGGCTGGTACGGCCGCAAATCGGGCCGCGGTTTCTACGATTATTCGGGCGAGGTGCCGAGGCCGACACGGTGAGTGGGGCAGGGACCGCAAGCGGCCACCTGCCCCGTTTCTCAGAACGTCGCCGACAGCGTGGCGAAGAAGCCGTCGTTGGTCAGATCGTCGACCACCGGGCCTTCGACGGTGGTATAGGTGACGCCCGCCGACAGGTTGCCGGTAATGGCGTAGCTCGCGCCGAGCGAGAAGTCCCAGCTGGTGCTGTCGCTATCGAACGACAGCACGCCGTCGGTATAGCCGGCATGCGCGCTGATGCTGACCGGCGTGTTCGGAATGCCGCTGCCGAGGTCGAGATAGAGATAGGTGTTGTCGTCGCCGCCCAGCGCATCCTGGCCGCCCCAGGCATAGGCGATGCCGGCGGTGGCCGAGACCGGACCCAATTGGCCGCTGACCGAGGCATAGGGTTCGAAATAGTCGCTCGGCCCACCGACGGCTTTGTCACCGTTGGGATAGACGTAATAGAGAAGGCCCGCGTCGACCGTGATGCCCGAGGCGACCTCGCCCGACCAGCCGCCGTAGAGATCGAGCTCGGTATGGCCGTATCGCGGCGAATCTTCCAGCGAACTGGCCCATGCGCCGACGTAGAAGCCGCTCGAATGCTTGACGTCGAACCCGCCCTGGATGGCGATGTCGCCGTCGGACAGACTGACGCCGCGGAAGCGGTAGTCGGTCACGAGCGCGACGTTGGCCGAAAGCTCGAACGCGCTCGGCGGCGCGGTGTCGTAGGTCGGACCGTCCGGCTCGGTATGCTCGGGGCCCGCATCCTGCGCAAGGGCGGGAACGGCGAGCATGGTGGAGAGGGTAAGGCCCAAAAGGCCGATAAAGGACGTGCGCATTTCTATTCCCCTTTTTCTGGTATGATGCGTCTCATCCCACCTGCGAAGATCAGCGTTTTTATGTGACCGCGCCCCGAAAGGAACGCGCCTCGCTCGATCAATCGAATTCGGCATAGATCAGATGTGTTGCATCGCACAAATAAAAAAACTGCGTGGAGAAGCTTATATGCGCAATTTTATTCGTCGATGTTGCCATTTGGCCGCGGGTCGGCCAACCGCTCGATCAGGCCGTCCGGCAGTTTGCGCAGGTTGAGGTCTCGCTGCGGGAACGGAATTTCGATGCCGTTGTCCTTGAACAGGAACCACAGCCTGCGCAGCACGTCGGACCGCACGTTGCCGACCCCCTCTTCCGGGTCCTTGATCCAGACGAGGATTTCGAAATTGACGCTGCTCTCGCCATATTCGCTCCACCACACATTCGCCCGCGGCAGATCGAGCACGCGCGGGCTCTCTTCGGCGGCCTGGAGCATCAGCTTGACCGCCAGTTCCATGTCGGAGGCGTAGGACACGCCGACCGGAATACGCACGCGCACATTCTTGCTTGAATAGCTCCAGTTCTCGACCTCTTCGGTCATCAGCACTTCGTTCGGGATCAGATGCTCCTTGCCATCGCGGGTGACGATCGAGACCGCGCGGACGCCGATCTTGTTGACCCAGCCGAAGCTGTCTCCCACCGCGATCACGTCGCCCGGCTTGATCGAGCGGTCCATCAGCAGGATGATGCCCGAAATCAGATTGCCGAAGGTTTTCTGGAAACCGAAACCGATGGCCAGGCCGAAGGCGCCGGAGAACACCGCCAGGGCGGTGAGGTCGATCCCGAGGAAATCGATCCCGACGAAGAAAGCGACGACGATGACCCCGATCCCCGCCAGCTTCTCCACCAGCAGCTTCTGCGCCGGATCGAGCCGCCGCGTGCCGTCGATGAAGTGACGCGTCAGCCGGTTGACGAAGCGCACCAGCGCGAACAGCAGCACCGCGGTGACGGCCCATTGCAGGACGGTCAGCGCCGATACGCGCGTCTTGCCGGCATCGAACCCGATCCGGTCGAGCTCGTTGCTCAGCGGTTCGATGCCTTGAAAACCCTGCAACAGCCCATTGACGACGAACAGGAACACCACGCCCGACAGCAGCAATGCGGCCCATTGCGGCATGCGCAGGAAACGGATCGCGCGATTGATGAACAGCGTGGACGCGGCCGCCAGGTTCAGCCCGATGATCGCGATCGACAGCTGGCCCCAGGCATGCGCCTGAAACAATACCAGCAGCAGGATGGCCACGATCAGGAACCGCGCGACCCGTTCGATCCGCTTGCAGCGATTGGGGCGCGGATCCTGCTTCAGGCGGTTCTGCACGAACGCTTCGATCCGAGGTGCCAGGGCCGAGGCGCTCAGCCAGCCGAGGAGCCAGGCCGCAACGACCAGCCCGAAGGCGATCAGCGCGGTGCTGACATCCAAATCGAGGGCGATGCCCCGGTTCGCCAGCCAGTTTTCGAGCGCGTTCATGCGCCCATGTCATGCATCGCCGCGAAGCCGCGTTCAAGATCGGCGATCAGATCGGCAGAGTGTTCCAGTCCGATACTCAGGCGAATCAGCGGTCCATCGGCGGTCCACTGCGTCGCGCTGCGGTCGGGCCGCGGATCGACCGGCAGCGCGAGGCTTTCGAATCCGCCCCAGCTGTAACCGATTCCGAACAGGGACAGCGCGTCGATCAGCATCGCGGCCTGAGCGTCGGTCGCGTCGCTCAAGACGAACGAGAACAGACCCGTCGATCCCGTGAAGTCGTGCGCCCAGGTGGCGTGACCGGGGCAGGAGGGCAAAGCGGGATGCAGCACCGCGCCGACTTCGGAACGGCGCTCGAGCCAGCGTGCGATATCGAGCGCGTTCGACTCGTGCCGCCGCAACCGCACGTCGAGCGTGCGCAGCCCGCGATGGGCGAGATAGGCGTCGTCGGGCGAAATTACCTGGCCGAACTGAAAGGCGGTGCGGCGAAGGGCGGTCCAGTAGGGCTTGGTCGCGGTGACGGTGCCGAGCATCAGGTCGCTATGCCCGCCGATATATTTGGTGCCCGCCAGGATCGTGAGATCGACGCCCTTGGTGATCGCCGGGAAGAACAGCGGCGTCGCCCAGGTGTTGTCTAGCAGGGTGGCCAAGCCGCGTGCCTTGGCTGCGGCGCAAATGCCGGGGACGTCCTGCACCTCAAAGGTCAGACTGCCGGGGCTTTCGAGCAGGATCGCGGCGGCCGGGCCGTTCTCGCCGTCTTCGTCCATCAACGCCGCGATCTCGTCGAGGCCGGCCATCGGATCGAACCAGCGCGTGGTCACTCCCCAATGCCTGAGCCAGTCGCTCGCGAAGCCGCGCGAGGGATCATAGGCGTTGTCGGTCATGAGCAGCGTGTCGCCGGGCTTCAGCACCGCGAGCAGCGCGCAGGCGATCGCCGCGACGCCCGAGGGAAAGAGATAGGTGCCCGCCGCGCCCGGCTCGAGTTCGGTCAACGCGTCGGCCAGCGCCCAATGCGTCGGCCCGCCGCGGCGGCCGTAGAAGAAGCCGTTGGGCTGGACCGCCCCCTTGGCCGCGCGCAGACCGGCCACGCTGTCGTAGAGATGCGTGCTGCCGCGCCAGACCGGCGGGTTGACCACCGCGCCGCCGGTCCATTCCTCGCGCCGACCGCCAGTTACGAGCGTGGTGGCGGGGCGCTTTGCACCGGCTTTTCTATCGACCAATCTCAATCTCCGTTGCCCTGAGCTTGTCGAAGGGCCGTACTTCTTCCGTCAACGATCTAAGTGGAAGAGCAGTGCTTCGACAAGCTCAGCACGAACGGAGGCTGGATGTGAAGAGGCTTATGCCGTTGCCTTGGGGGTATGGGGGTCGGTGGCCCATTCGGTCCAGGCACCATCGTAGAGACGAACGTCCTCCTTGCCGAGCAGATGCACGGCGAAGAGTGGCACCGCGGCGGTCATGCCGCTGCCGCAACTGGTGATCATCGGCTTGTCGAGATCGACGCCGGCGTCCTCGAACACCGCCTTCAGCTCATCGCCGGTCTTCCAGGTGCCGTCGCCATGGAAGAATTGCCCGTGCGGGGTGCTATGGGAGCCGGGGATGTGGCCACTGGCGAGGTCGCCCCGCGGTTCGGGCTCTTCGCCGGTGAAGCGAGCGCTCGGCCTGGCATCGACCAGTTCGGCATGCTTGTCGTGCAGGTTCGCCATCACGTCGGCCTTTTTGGCGACCTGCTTGTCGTCCTTCCACACCGTGAAATGGCGATGGCGCACCTCGGGCCTGCCGGTTTCGAGCGGACGGTCCTCCGATTTCCACTTGGGCAATCCGCCGTCGAGGATGGCGACCGAATGCGCGCCGAACATGGTCAGCATCCACCAGGCGCGCGCCGAGCTCCTGAGCGGCGAATCGTCGTACAGCACGATGCGGCTGCCGTCGCCGAGGCCGAGCGACTGCATGCGGCTGGCGAATTTTTCGGCGCTCGGCAGCATATTGGGCAGGTCGCCCGACGCATCGGCGAGTTCGGCAATATCCATGAACACCGCGCCAGGGATGTGGCCGCCTTCATATTCGGCGCGGGCATTGCGCCCGGCATCGGGCAGGAAATAGGTGGCATCGACGACACGCAGATCGCTCGCGCCCATTTCGCCGGCCAGCCATTCGGTTGAAACTAATTGGTCCATCGACATCATCCCGCTTGATTAGAGGCGCAGGACTAGCGCCATACCGGGCGTCTGAAAAGCCTTGCCGTGCCGTCAGAGCGCATCCATCGCGCTTAGCGTCTCGCGCGCCTTGGCCCGGATCGCGATCTTTTCGCCGGCGTCCTTGCGCTCCCAGTTGCGATAGGCCAGCGCCAGGCGGCTGTTGGCCTTCAGCTTGTCCTCGTTGCGGGCGAGGAAGTCCCAGTAGAGCGCGTTGAACGGGCAGCTGTCGAATTCGGTCTTGGTCCCGGGATCATAGCGGCAGGCGCCGCAATAATCGGACATGCGATCGATATAAGCGCCCGACGCCGCATAGGGTTTGGATGCGAGCAGTCCGCCGTCGCCGAACTGGCTCATCCCCAGCACATTGGGCAGTTCGACCCATTCATAGGCATCGGCATAGACTTCCAGATACCAGGCGTGGACCTGTTTTGGATCGACGCCCGCGAGCATGGCGAAATTGCCGGTGACCATCAGCCGCTGGATATGATGGGCATAGGCATGGTCCAGCGTCTGGCCGATCGCCTGCGCCATGCACTCCATGTCCGTTGCGCCATCATAATAGAAAGCGGGCAGGTCGCGGTCCGCGCCGAAAAAGTTGTGCTCGACATAATCCGGCCCCTCGCGCCAGTAGATGCCGCGCATATATTCACGCCAGCCGATGATCTGCCGGATGAACCCCTCGGCGGCGTTGAGCGGCACCTTGCCCTCGCGGTAGCGCGCCGCCACATCGCGGCACAGATCGATCGGATCGAGCAGGCCGGAGTTGATGTACGGGCTGAGCACCGAGTGCCACAGGAACGGCTCCCCGCGCTGCATCGCGTCCTGATAGTCGCCGAACTGCGGCAGAGCTTCGTCTAGGAACTGGCGGCGCGCCCGCATCGCCTCCTCGTGCGTGACGGCGAAGTGGAAGTTCTTGGTCGTGCCTGGATGGTCGGCGAAGCGCTCCTCCACCGTCGCGATCACGTCCTGCGTGATATCGTCCGGACGGAAGCGGATCGGCCGAGGCATGAGCAAGTCGCCCACCGGTGCGGGCTTGCGATTCTCCTTGTCGTAATTCCACTTTCCCCCGGCCGGCTCGCCGTCCTCGTCCATCAGGATACCCGTCTTGCGCCGCATCTCGCGGTAGAAGAACTCCATGCGCAGTTGTTTCTTGCCCGCGGCCCAATCCTCGAACTCCTTGTGAGTCGCAAGAAAGCGGGTGTCGGGGCAAATGGTGACCGGCAAACCGAACTGCTCCTCCCAGTTTTCCAGCATCTCGCGCACCCGCCATTCGCCCGCCTCGGTCACGCGGATCGCCGAAGGGTTGTGACGCTCGATCGCGCGGGCGAGTTCGCCGGAAAAGCTGCCATCGTTGTCGGGATCGCCCAGTGCGACATAATCGACCGTCCAGCCGCGCGCCCGCAGCGCTTCGGCGTGGTGGCGCATGGCCGAGAGGATATAGGCGATCTTGGCCTTGTGGTGGCGCACATAGGTCGTTTCCTGCGCCACCTCCATCATCAGCAACACGCAGTTTTCGGGCTCCGCCCCTTCCAGCGACGAGAGGTCGAACGACAGCTGGTCGCCCAGAACGGGGATGAGAATCGGGTCGGCCATGGTCGCCGTTCCAGCGCGGGAGCGGCGGTCTTGGTTCCGCCGCCTCATCCGTCCAGGGTTTTGGCCCTAGACCGGCTTGGCGCCGATGCCTCGCACGATGCGCGGGCCGAGATCGATGTTGATCGGTCCCAGCCGTTCCTGCCCGGCCGCGCCGACGCGGCCGAGCACGAAGGTGGCCTGGCTGCGGTCCTGCCCCCCGCCCCAGCGATAATCGAGATCGGCGGCGACCAGCGGAATGATCATCTGCCGCCCTTCCATGCGGAAGGTTATCGCGGGATCGAGTGGCACGCGCATGTCGCCCTCGACCGGGGTCCGGCTGGACGGTCCCATGGCGGGAATCGTGACGGTCCGGCCGCGGGCCTGTTCGCGCTGGAAGAACCGGTCGACCTGTTTCTGGGTGTCCGGCCCGCCGGGCAGCACATCCAGACGCAACACTGCCGCATCGGCTGGGCCCGGCCCCTGGTTGATCATCCACAAGCGATATTGAAGAATGAAATGGGTCGCGGTCTGCTCGGCGCCGAGAATATCGAGCTGCATCGCCATTTGCGGCCGACCGGCGGCGGGCGGGGGCGCCATGCGCGTGGTGACGAGACCGGAAGGAACCGGCGACCCCCGGGGCTGAACGGGCGCGGCCCGGGGCGGCGTGCCGGTCAGTCCCGAAAAAGCGCGGACGGTGCCGGCAGCTGGCGCGGCGTCCGAGGTGACGACACCCTTGGGAACAGGCTTTTTGCTTGCAGGCGCGGCGGGCAACGCAGGATCGTCCGCGGGCGTGTCCGTCGATGGCGCGGGCTCCATAGCGCGCTCGGGCTGCGGAACGGGGAGCACGGCGGTTGCCGCGGTCGGTTCGTCGGCTTCGACCGCTTCATCGACCTGCGCCGGCTCCTCGTAGACCAGGCTCTCATCGCGCAGCGACTGCATCCGTTTGCGACGCCGCCACCAGAACGCTCCTCCAAGAGCGAGCAACAGCAAGGCGGCGATCCATGGCCAGAGCGCACCGTCTTCCGGTTCTTCCGAAGATATGGCGGCCGGCGCCGCCGTGGCGGGAATGTCCGGCGCTTCGATGGACGGCGTGCTCGCCTCGACAGTCGGTGTCGCTTCGGGCGCTGCAAGGATTGCGTCGGACTGGGGCACCGTTTGCGTTGCGGGCACCGGCGGAGCGGCAGACGTCGGACGCGGTGCGGATGCCGGTGTCGGGGCCGGGCGCGGCGTGGGTGCCGGGCTGGGGCGCGGGCGGGCAAGCGTCGGCACGGCGACCGGAACCTGCGTGCCGGTCGGCAGGGATCGCGGGGTCGGGCTGGGGACTGGCGCGGGCGTCGGCAGCGGCGCGATCACCGGGCCGGGCGTTGGCGCGGGTGTCGGGACCGGATCGAGACGAAAGCCGCCCGACGGATCGGTCGTCCGCTGCGCCGCTGCCGGGGCGAGCGGCAGCACGATGAGCGCCAGCGGGAGCAAGCCCATGGCGGCATTTCGTTCGGTTTTTCGGGAATGACAGATGGGTGCGTCCGCCTTAGTGAATGCCGTCATGGCCGAAGATACGAAACCCCGCTTTTTGGGACGGGACAGCCCGCTCCCCGCTGCTCCGGACGAGGCGGAGCTGGACTATGTCCCCAATCCGCGTGCCGGGCAACTCTACTGCGTCAGATTTACCGCGCCTGAATTCACCTCGCTCTGCCCGGTTACCGGCCAGCCCGATTTCGCGCATCTGGTAATCGATTACGCGCCCGGCAAGACCATCGTCGAATCGAAATCGCTGAAACTGTTCCTCGGCAGCTTTCGCAATCACTGCGCCTTCCACGAGGATTGCACGGTGGGCATCGGCGTCCGCCTGTTCGAGGAAATGCAGCCGACATGGCTGCGCATCGGCGGTTACTGGTATCCGCGCGGCGGCATCCCGATCGATGTGTTCTGGCAGAGCGGCGCGGCGCCGAACGGCCTGTGGGTGCCCGACACCGGGGTTGCATCCTATCGCGGTCGAGGGTGAGGTGCAAATAATTCGCCCGCTTTCATCTTCCCTTCATGTAAAACTGACATTATTGTAAGTATCATGACCGCCAGTCACAGCCACGCCATCGATATCACCCCCGAAGACATCGACTTCATGGGTCATGTCAACAATGCCAATTACTTGTCGTGGGTTCAGGACGCGGTGGTTGCGCATTGGCAGAAGATCGCTCCGCGCCAAGCGGTGGCCGAGCATCTGTGGGTCGCGTTGAAGCATGAGATCACCTATCGCAAGCCGGCGTTCCTCAACGACGAGGTGTTCGCCGAGGTCATCCTGGAAAAGGTGCAGGGCGCGCGCGCTTTTTACGAAACGGTGATCAAGCGCGGCGAGGAGGTGCTGGCGGAGGTGAAATCGAGCTGGTGTTGCCTGGATGCCGAGACGCTGCGGCCCACGCGGATCGCCAAGGACGTGGCCGAATATTTCTTTCCCAAGACCGAAGGCTGACGAACTTCGACGAACATGATCCGTGATCGGATCGTCGCTTGAACGGGGCGCCTTACAGGCATAGGCTGAGCAAAATTTCCTTGCTTTGTCCGGAGTCTGCTCCCCCATGCCCATGATTCGCAACCCAGGTCGTTTGTTCGCCGCCGCCTCGATGCTTGCTCTGGCCGTTCCGGCTTCCGCGCAGATGGCCGAAGGCACGGCCGCCGACGCGAAGCCCGCTACGCAAGCCGATACGGTCGACACCCGCCTTCCCACGCAGCTCCCGCGAACCGCCGTCCCGCATCGTTACAGCATCCAGATCGCACCCGATGCGCAAGCCTTGGCTTTTGGCGGTTCGGTGCGCATCGCGCTCGATATCGTGAAGGCCACCGACAAGCTGGTGCTGAACGCCGCCGATCTGGCGATCGACAGCGCGACGATCTATGGGTCGGACAACACGCCCCATCAAGCGAAGATAACGCTCGATGCCGACGCGCAGACCGCCAGCTTCGATTTCGGCGAGAAGCTGCCAAAGGGCGCCTATCGGTTCGATATCGTCTACACCGGCACCATCAGCACGCAGGCCAACGGCCTGTTCGCGCTCGATTACAAGGATCCCGACGGCACCCAGCGGCGTGGACTGTTCACGCAGTTCGAGGCGCCCGACGCGCGCCGCTTCGTGCCCAGCTGGGACGAGCCCGATTACAAGGCGGTGTTCGACCTGACGGCGACGGTTCCGTCGGATCAGATGCCGCTGAGCAACATGCCGGTGAAGTCTTCGGAAGACCTCGGGGGCGGCATGAGCAAGGTCACGTTCGGCACCACGCCGACCATGTCGAGCTATCTGCTGTTCTTCGGGCTCGGCGATTTCGAGCGGATCCACCGGCAAGCCGGCGGCACCGATGTCGGCATCGTGATGAGCCGCGGCAAGGCCGATCAGGGGCAATATGCGCTCGACAGCGCCGCGGCGATCCTGCCCTTCTACAATGATTATTTCGGGACGCCCTATCCGCTGCCGAAACTCGACAATATCGCCGGGCCCGGCCAGTCGCAGTTCTTCGGCGCGATGGAGAACTGGGGCGCGATCTTCACCTTCGAGCGCATCCTGCTCAACGATCCGACGATCAGTTCCGAGGGGGATCGGCAGCGCATCTTTTCGGTCGCCGCGCACGAGATGGCGCATCAGTGGTTCGGCGATCTGGTCACCATGGCCTGGTGGGACGATCTCTGGCTGAACGAGGGCTTTGCCAGCTGGATGGAGAACAAGACGACGAGCACGCTGCATCCGGAATGGGGCGCCGATATCGACCGGGTCGGCTCGCGCGAGTCGGCGATGAGACAGGATGCCTATGAGGCGACGCATCCCATCGTCCAGACCATCCGCACCGTCGAGCAGACCAACCAGGCGTTCGATTCGATCACCTATTCCAAGGGCGAGTCGGTCATCGCCATGCTGGAGGCCTATGCCGGCGCCGACGTGTGGCGCAAGGGCGTGCAGGATTACGTCAAGGCGCATCAGTATCGCAACACCCGCACCGACGATCTGTGGAAGGCGGTCGAGGCGGCGGGCGCGGACAACCTCACCCGCATCGCGCACCAGTTCACGCTGCAGCCGGGCGTGCCGCTGATCCAGGTCGGCGCGGCGCAATGCCGGGGCGGCGACACCGCCGTCACGCTGACGCAGAGCGAGTTCTCGGCCGACCGGCGCGAGGCGGTTGCCGCGAAGCCGCAAAGCTGGAACGTCCCCGTGCTGGCATCGACCGTCGGTGGCGGCACCGTCGACGCGGTGACCGAGGGCAGAACCACGCAGATGACCGTGCCGGGCTGCGCGCCCCTGCTCGTCAATGCCGGACAGGCGGGCTATTACCGCACGCTCTACGGCGCGCCGCAGCTGGCCGCGCTGGCGCAAAATTTCTCATCGCTCAAGCCGATCGACCAATATGGCCTGCTGAACGACAATATCGCGCTCGCCTATGCCGGGTATCAGCCGATCGGCGGCGCGCTCGATCTCGTCGCCGCGATCCCCGCCGATGCCGATCCCAAGGTGCTGGCCGAGGGGCTGGGCAGCTGGACCAATCTCTACGGCCTGTTCGAGGACGAGCCGGCGGTGCAGGAAAAAATCGGCCAGCGGATTCAGGCGAAATATGCGCCGGTGCTGAGCCGGCTCGGCTTCACCGTCAAGGATGGCGAGCCGGCCGGCGAAACGCTGCTGCGCCCCACGCTGATCTCCGCGCTCGGCGCCACCGGCCTGGCGTCGGTCGAGGCCGAGCGTACACGATTGCTCAAGGCACTGGCGACCGATCCCAAGGCGCTCGACGGGCCGCTCAAGACCACCTGGCTCGGCCTCATCGCCCGCGACGCCACCCCGGCGGAATGGGAGCAACTGCATCGGCTGGCGCAAGATGCGGGCGGCTTTACCGAGCGCTCGGCGCTTTATTCGGCGCTGGGCGGCGCCAAGGACGATATGCTGGCGGCCAAGGCGCTCGACCTCGCCATCACCGACGAGCCCGGCGCGACCATCGGCGCGTCGCTCATTTCGTCGGTCGCCGTTCGCCATCCGGAAATGGCGCTCGATTTCGCGCTGGCGCATCCCGGCGACATCGACCGGATCGTCGATAACAGCGCGCAGTCACGCTATGTCGCGCGGATCGCGGCGGGATCGGACCGGCCGGAGACGATCGGGAAGCTGGAAGCCTATGCCAAGGCCAATCTGGGCGCGGAAGCGCGCAAGCCAGTCGATCAGACGATCGGTGTCGTGAAAACGCGGATCGAAGCGCGGCAGCGGATCATGGATCAGGCGCGCCAGTGGATCGATGCGCACGCGGTTTGAATCGCAGCGCTAGCTTCAGGCTTTTGAGCCCCGGCGCAGGCCGGGGCCCAGCGGGGGAGGTTCGATGATGGGCTCCTGCCTTCGCAGGAGCGCAAAGGCTGCCGTCAGGACTGACGCTAACGCATCAATCCGCCGAGCAGCCCGCGTGCGAACCGGCCGAGCCCCGGAAAGCCGATCGCCTTGCCAAGCTCGGTCCCGACCGAACCGGCGGCCGCGCCGGCGGCGCTTCTGGTGGGTGAGGCGCGGCTCGTACGGCCCGACATCCGCCGTCCGATCATCGCTCCGGCAGAGGACGCCGCGGCTCCCATCGCCGCCTTGCCGGCCTTTTCCCAGATCGAACGGGTGCGGCGCGGTGCCTTGCGCACCTCCTCGACGCCCTTCTCCTCCACCGCCCGCGCTGCCGCGGCGGCGTCCTGCGCCTTTTTGGCGAGCATCTCCTCGCAGGATTCGCGGTCGATCTCCTGATCATATTTGTCGCCGAAGGGAGAGATCGAGCGGATGATCGCGCGTTCCTTGGGCGTCAGCGGCCCGGCGCGCGAGCGCGGCGGCTTGACCAGCGTGCGCTGCACCACCGACGGCGCGCCGTCCTCCATCAGCGTCGATACCAGCGCCTCGCCGACCTTCAGCTCGGTGATCGCGGTCTCGACATCGAGATCGGGATTCTCCCGGAACGTTTCGGCCGCCGCCTTGATCGCCTTCTTGTCGCGCGGGGTGAAGGCGCGCAGCGCGTGCTGCACGCGGCCCGCGAGCTGGCCCGCCACCGCCTCGGGAATATCGACCGGGTTTTGCGTCACGAAATAGACGCCCACGCCTTTGGAGCGGATCAGCCGCACCACCTGCTCCACCTTGTCGAGCAGCACCTTGGGCGCTTCGTCGAACAGCAGATGCGCCTCGTCGAAAAAGAAGACGAGCTTGGGCTTGTCCGGATCGCCGATTTCGGGAAGCGCCTCGAACAGGTCGGACAGCAGCCACAGCAAAAAGGTCGAATAGAGCCGCGGGCTCTGCATCAGCCTGTCGGCGGACAGGATATTGACCTGGCCGCGCCCGTCCTTGTCCACACGGATCAGATCGGCGATCTCCATCGCCGGTTCGCCGAAGAAGCGCGCGCCGCCCTGCGCATCGAGCTGCAGTAGCGCGCGCTGGATCGCGCCCACGCTGGCGGTGGAGACATTGCCATATTGGCCCGACAGCTCCTTGCGGTTCTCGCTGGCCCAGAGCAGCAGCGACTGCAGGTCGGCGAGGTTCAGCAGAAGCAGGCCCCCGTCGTCGGCCGCGCGAAAGGCGATTTCCAGCACGCCCGCCTGCGTGTCGTTGAGTTGCAGCAGGCGCCCGAGCAGCAACGGCCCCATTTCGGAGATGGTGGTGCGTACCGGATGGCCCTGCTCGCCGAACAGGTCCCAGAACACCACCGGGTTGTCGGCATAGGAATAATCTTCATAGCCGATTTCGGCGGCGCGCTTGGTGAAGGGTTCGTGCAGCTTGCTGTCGGGGGACCCGGCCATCGCCATCCCCGCGAGATCGCCCTTGACGTCGGCCAGAAACACCGGAACGCCGGCGCGCGAAAAACTTTCGGCGAGGCCCTGCAAAGTGATCGTCTTGCCGGTGCCGGTGGCGCCCGCGATCAACCCGTGGCGGTTGGAGCGCTTGAGGCTCAGCCATTGCGGCTCGCCGCCGCCCGCCCCCTCGCCGAGGCCGATGAAGATCGCTTCATCGCTGTCCTTCGCCATCTTCACGCTCCCGTCATGATGCGTCAGAAGTGACAGATGAGTGAGTTTAAGAAAAGGCGATTATGTACCTTGCAAACCCGTTTCATTTGTTCGTCACCCCAGCGAAAGCCGGGGTCTCGGGCGGGATCGCCATGACGAACGAAGAAAGGCGGAGCCATGCCGTTTCTGAATTTCCATCCGACAGCGTTTGCAAAGCACATGATCGCCTGAGAAAAGGCCCCGGAGCATGATCGCTCCGGAGCCCTTTCGATTCACAAAAGCGCGATTACTCGCCCTTGATACGCACCGGGATAAAGCGCGACTGCTGCCCGCCGGGGGCTTGCACGCGCAGCAGGACCGCCTCCTTATTCGAACGTTGCGCCGCACTGATCACGCTTTCGAACGCACCAACCGAAGCAACGGCGCGACCATCCACGGTAAGAATGACCAAACCGCGCTCGATGCCCTTGCGCGCGGCGTCGCTGTTCGGATCGACGGCATTTACCACCACGCCCTGCACATCCGCGCCGAGCCGCAACTGGCGGCGCAGATTGGGCGTGAGATCGAGCGCGGAAATGCCGAGATCGGTCCGCGCGGCTTCCTCGGCCATCGAATCGTCCTGCTCGGGGAATTCGTTACCATCGCCGGACAGGCTCGCCAATTCCTCCTCGGAAGGACGCTGGCTGATCGTAACGTTCAGTCGCCGGCGCTTGCCATCGCGGATCACTTCGACCGGCACAGTGTTGCCGACCGGGATATTGGCCACGATAAATGCGAGGGTGTTGTCGCGTGTGACGGCCTGACGGTTGATACTGGTGATGACATCGCCGGCTTCGACGCCGCCTTGTTCGGCGGAGGCGCCCGGAACGACGCTTTGCACGAAGGCACCGCTGTTCTTGTCCGCAACGCCCGGGAGGGACGCAGCCAGATCGTCGCTCAGCGGCTGGAACTGGATACCCAGATAGCCATGCTCCACGGTCTTGCCGCTCTTCAGCGCGTTGATGATCGGCGCGGCGACTTCGGACGGCGTCGCGAAGCCGAGACCGACGCTGCCGCCGGTGGGCGACAGGATCGCGCGGTTGATGCCGATCACTTCGCCGTTGAGATTGAACATGGGGCCGCCCGAATTGCCCTGGTTGATCGCCGCGTCGGTCTGGATGAAGCGATCATAGGCCCCGCCGGTATCCACGCCGCCAGGGCCGACATTGCGGTAAAGCGCCGAGACGATGCCGCTGGTGACGGTACCGCCGAGACCGAGCGGATTGCCGATCGCCAGCACCCAATCGCCCACGCGCGCCTGAGTCGAATCGCCCAGCTTCACGAAGGGCAGGGAACCCTTGGCGTCGATTTTCAGCACCGCGATGTCCGACTGTTCGTCACGGCCCACGAGGGTGGCCGGAAATTCGGTGCGGTCGGGCATGATCACGGTGATCGATTCCACCGTCGCGTTTTCATTGCCGGGCGCGACGACATGGTTGTTGGTGACGATATAGCCGTCGCTGGATATGATGAAGCCGGAGCCGAGCGACTGCGCTTCCTGCGTGCGCGGCTGGGCCGGCTGGCCACCGCGCTGGCCGAAGAACTGGCCGAACAGGCCGCCGAGCGGGTTGTTCTCCACCTTGACGGTCTGCTTGGTCGAGATGTTGACCACGGCCGGCTGCAACTGGGCGGCGAGATCGGCGAAACTCATCGGCGCGCCGCCGGGCGCGAGCGCGCGCATGACATGGTCTTCGTTCTGGGCGGTCTGGGCGGTGACGGGCGTGCCGTTCACCAGGGCGACGGTGCTGCCGCCCAGAAGAAGCGCTGCGGTAAAGGCATAGGCATAGCGCACGTTGAAATGTCCTCTCAAAAATTGAATCCTCGTCGAAAAGCTGCGGTCGGACGCCCCCGGAAGAAGGCGAATGGATGCACTGCAAACGCTGAACGGCGATTGAATATCCCCGTTTCGCTTATCAAACTTCCCCTCCGTTCGTCATGCCGGCGAAAACTGGCATCTTGGGCGTCAAAGCCATCCGGCCGAGACCCCGGCTTCCGCTGGGGCGACGACTAAGGGAAGCGGGTTCGCAAGGTACCCCCGTCATTTCCGTCATTTCCCGCCGCCACGAAAGTTTCGCAGATAGTCGTTGTCGGGCGAAATCACGATGTTGGTGCCGCCCTTGCCCTGTTCGAACGTGCGCGTGTAGGATTCCATCGAGCGGTAGAAATCGTAGAATTCCGGGTCCTTGCCGAAGCTTTCGGCATAGGTCCGCGCGGCCTGCGCCTCGGCGTCGGCGCGGATGATCTGGGCCTGCTTCTCGCCCTCGGCGCGGATCGCGACCGCCTCCTGCTGGCGCGCGGTGCGCATGCGCTCATAGGCCGATTGCAGCGGCGTGCCCTCGGGCAGGTCGGCGCGCTTGATGCGCACGTCGATGATCTGCGCGCCATATTTGTTCGCCTCGATATTCAGCGCGGTCTGGATGTTCTCCATCACCTGGCCGCGTTCGGGGCTGAGCAAGGTGGCAAAGGCGCGCTTGCCGAGTTCGTTGCGCAAGCTGGAACCGAGGATCGTGCGCAGCTGATCGGCGAGCGCATCCTCGGTGCGGATAGTGGTATACATGCGCAGCGGATCGGTGATGCGGAACCGCGCATAGGCATCGACCTGCAGCCGCAGCTGGTCGGTCGAGAGCACTTCCTGGCGCGCCATCTCGACCCGGCGGATGCGCTTGTCGATGAACTGGATCTGCTCGATGAACGGAATCCGCGCGACCAGATTGCCCGGCGTCGCGCCGAAATCCTCGTTGGCGCGATAGGGGTTCACGATGCGATCGGGCTTGCCGTAAGCGGTGATGATCGCCTGCTTGGTTTCCGGAACGATCGACACCGTCATCGTCACGAGCAATATGGCGGCGATCACGATCAGGGCGATCGCCATCGGACTGGCGAGGACGGTGCGGTTCATGGCGCGGCCTCAACCGGCGCCGCCGGTTGTTCGGCGCGGCGCTTGAGTTCGGGCAGCGGCAGATAGGGCGTTACGTTGCCGCCGCTCTCGACGATGGTCTTGTCGACATCGCCGAGCACGCCTTCCATGGTCTCGTAATAGATGCGGCGGCGGGTCACTTCGGGGGCGAGCCGGTATTCGGCATAGACCTTGTCGAACCGCGCGGTATCGCCCAGCGCGCGTTCGATCACCCGCTGCGAAAAGGCGCGGCTGTTGTTGATCGCCGATTCGCGTTCCTGCTTGGCCGCGTTGACCTCCTTGAACGCCTCGTTGACCTCGGCCGGGGGATCGGATTGCAGGATCGAGATCGCCTGCACGGAGATGCCGGAGCGGTAGCTGTCGAGAATCTGCTGCATCCGCTCGCGCACCTGTCCCTCGATCTCGCCGCGGCCGGGACCGATCGCGGAGATCAGCTCGAAATTGGCGACGGCGGCGCGCATCGCGCTCTCGCCGACTTCGGCCACGGTCTGCTCGGGGTCCTCGAGCTGGAACAGGAAGCGTTGCGGATCGCGCACCGACCAGCGCACTTCATAGGCCATGTCGATGATGTTCTGGTCGCTGGTCAGGATGAGATTTTCCTGGCTGGCCCCGGTCGATCCGATCTGGGTGGTGCGGATCGCCTGGGTATCGACCTTTTGCAGCTTTTCGAGCGGCAGCGGCAGGGTGAAGTGGAAGCCCGGCCCGACGGTGCGGTTGTAGGCGCCCAGCCGCGTCACCACGCCCTCTTCCTCGGCGCCCAGCACATGGACGCTGGAAAAGGCCAGCCACAGCGCGACCAAGGCGACCACCGCGAGCAGCCACAGCGATTTATTGCCCGAATCGCCCGGCATGTTGAACTTCCCGCGATTGCGGAAAAGCTCCTCGAGCGAGGGGCCGCGCGGCTTGCGCGGGCCACCCGGGCCCTGCGGCGGAGGCGTCCACGGATTGCGCGGACCGCCGCCGCCGTCGCCGCCGCCCTTTTTGGGACCGCCCCAGGGACCCTGGTCGTTCATCATATTGCCGGTGCCGTCACCGTCATTGCCGGACGCGCTGGAAATTTCCCTCATGCTCCATGCTATAGGGAGCGGCGGCCCAGAAAAACAGTGCCAAGCGCGAAATTGGTCCCTATGCCCGCGCCCCATGGCGACACCCCCCTTGGCGACATCGGACGAAATCGAGGCCGCGCTACACGAAGCGGCGGGCGGGCGGGCGCGGCTGGCGCGGCTGGACGATGCGGCGCTCACCGTGATGCTCGACGTCGCGGGTCTGGACGAGGGTGAGCGTAGCGCGCTCGAAGACGTGATCCGGTCCGAACTGGGCGTGCTGATCGAAGGCCGGGCGCTGCGCATCGCGATGACCGCGGAACGATCGAAACCGAAACTGATCGCGGTCGGCAGCGGCAAGGGCGGCGTCGGCAAGTCCACGCTTGCGGCCAATCTGGCGGTGGCGATGGCGCGCCGCGGCCGCGCGGTCGGACTGGTCGATGCCGATATCTACGGCCCCTCCATCCCCACCTTGATGGGCCGCGAGGGCGTTCGACCCGAAGCCGAGGGCAAGAAACTGGTGCCGGTGGCGAGCGCTTATGACGTGCCCTTCCTGTCGATGGGCCAGCTGGTGGGCGCAGGACAGGCGGTGGCCTGGCGCGGGCCGATGGCGGGCAAGGCGCTCGGCCAATTGATCGATGCGCATTGGGGCGATGCCCGGGAACTGGTGATCGATCTGCCGCCCGGCACCGGCGATATCCAGCTGTCGATGGTGCAGGGCCACAAGCCCGCCGCCGCGGTGATCGTCTCCACCCCGCAGGACCTGTCGCTGATCGACGCGGCGCGCGCGATCGGCTTCTTCGACAAGGCGGGCGTGCCGGTGATCGGGCTGGTCGAGAACATGGCGGGCTATGTCTGCCCGCATTGCGGCGAGCTGAGCGATCCGTTCGGCCGCGGCGGCGCGGAGGCGGCCGCCCGCGCGCTCGATCTGCCGTTCCTGGGGCGCATCCCGCTCGACATCGCGATCCGTTCGGCCAGCGATGGCGGCGTGCCGCCCGCCGCCGGAGATAGCGTGCAAGGCGGCGCGTTCATGGCTATTGCCGACAAGGTGATCGACTGGATGGATAGCCAAGGGAGCCGAACCGATGCCGCTTGAACGAGACGAGGATATCAAGGCGCTGCTCGAACGGACGCGGCGTATCGCGATGGTCGGGGCCTCGCCCAAGCCGCAGCGGGCGAGCAACGGCGTGCTCAAATTTTTGCTCGATCAGGGCTATGACGTGATCCCGGTCAATCCGGGCCATGCGGCAAGCGAAATCCACGGCGCAGCGGTGGTGGCATCGCTCGCCGATATCGAGGGTCCGATCGATCTGGTCGACATCTTCCGCAACAGCGAGGATGCGGGCGATGCGGTCGACGAAGCCATCGCGGTGGGTGCGGGCGCCGTCTGGATGCAGCTCGGCGTGATCGATGAAGCCGCCGCCGCGCGCGCCGAAGCGGCGGGCCTGAAGGTGGTCATGGACCGCTGTCCCAAGATCGAAATTCCGCGTCTCGGTGTCCGCAAGGGCTGAGGATCGCACGGAGGGCCGCGGGCTCAGTCGACGTTCGCTGCTGATCGGCGGCGCGGCGGCCGGTGGGCTCGTGATCGGCTGGGCGCTGTGGCCGCGCCAATATCGTGCGGGTTTTGCGGCGACCGAGGACGAGCGCGTGTTCGACGCCTGGCTCAAGATCGCGCGCGACGGACGGGTGACGGTGGCGGTGCCGCAGGCCGAACTGGGCCAGGGCGTCTACACATTGTTGGCGCAGATCGTCGCCGGTGAACTCGGCGCGGATTGGCGCGCGGTGGCGGTGCAGCCGGCGGAGATCAATCCGCTGTTCGCCAATGTGTTGCTCGCCAGGCAATGGGCGCCGGCCGTGCTCCCGCCGCAGGCCGACCGCGCCGAGGACCAGCCGATGCTGGGCGATGCGCTGGAGGAGCTGGCGACGCGCGGCGCGTTCATGGTCACCGCCGGATCGAGCTCGGTGCGCATGTTCGAACAGCCCGCGCGCATCGCCGGGGCAACCGCGCGCGCGATGCTGTGCCGGGCGGCGGCGGCGCGCTGGGACGTGCCGTGGGAGAGCTGCCGGGCCGTGGACGGCTTCGTCATCCACGAACGGAGAAGGCTGCGCTTCGGCGAACTGGCGGAGGAGGCCGCCGCGCTCGATCCGCCCGATCCGGTGCCTTTGCTGCCGACGCCGCGCAACGCGCTGTCGGGGATGGACATGCCGCGGCTCGACGTGCCCGCCAAGCTGGACGGCAGCGCGACATTCGCCGCCGACGTGCGCCTGCCCGACATGCTCTACGCCGCGATCCGGCACGGCCCGATCGGCGATAGCAGGCTGACCAAGTTCAGCAGGGACGGCGCCAAGGGCGTCATCGGGCTGGTCGATGTGGTGACAACCGATCGCTGGCTGGCGGCGGTGGCGAACAATGGGTGGGCCGCCAACCGCGCGCTCGACCGGCTCGCGCCGACCTTCGAGACCCATGGACCCCTGCCGGACGACGATTCGATCGAGACCGCGCTCGCCGAAGCGCTGCGCACCGGCAAGGGTTGGACCATCGCAGAGCGCGGATCGGTGCTGGCTTCGTTCGAGAAATCCGCCGGGACGCGGGTGTTCGAGGCCGAGTACAACGCCGCGCCCGCGCTCCACGCCGGGATCGAGACGCGCAGCGCCACCGCATCGGTGCGCGGCGGCAAGGTGGAGGTCTGGGCGGCGAGCCAGGCGCCCGCCGCGGCGCGCGAGGCGGTGGCCGCCGCGCTCGGCGTGTCCGCGTCCGACGTCATCCTCTATCCGATGCTGGCGGGCGGCGCGTTCGGGCGCGCGCTCGATCACGGCGTCGCGGTCGAGGCGGCGCTGATCAGCCGGCATATGGGCCGCCCGGTGCAGCTGACATGGTCGCGCGCGGAGGAATGCCTGCAGGACCATTACCGCGCGCCGGCCAAGGCAAGGATGATCGGCGCGATCGGGCAGGCGGGCGAGTTGGCCGGTCTCTCCGCCAAGATCGCGGTGCCTGCCACGATGCGCGAACAGATGCGCCGTCTGGTGCGCGTGGACCTGCCGCATGCGGCGTGGCGGGCGGTGGCGGACGAGTGCGATCCGCTGGCGGTCGAGGGCGCGATGCCGCTCTACAATATCCCCAATGTCGCGGTCGATCATTACCCGGCCGGGATCGGCATCCCCACCGGCCGCTGGAGGGGCAATGCGAACAGCTACACCGCCTTTTTCGTCGAAGCCTTTCTCGACGAACTGGCGATCGCGGCCAGTATCGAGCCGCTTTCCTTTCGCATGCAGATGCTCGGCGGCCAACCGCGCCTGGCCGCCTGCATCACCGGCGTGGCGGCGATGGCCAACTGGACCGGCGGCGCGGGCGGCGAAGGGCAGGGGCTCGCCTGTCATGCCATGCGCGGTTCATATATCGCGGTGATCGCCAGCGCGCGGACCGGCGACCGCGGCGTGCGCGTTAGCCGCATCTCGGCGATGGTCGATGCCGGGCGGCTGATCAATCCGGACATCGCGCGCCAGCAGATCGAGGGCGGCATCGTCTGGGGGCTGGCGCAGGCGCTGGGCGCGGCGACGGGGTTCGAGCGCGGGCTGGCCACCGTCCGGCGGCTGCGCGAGGCCAATCTGCCCGCGCTGGACGACATGCCCGATATCCAGGTGGAATTCGTGCGCAGCGACGCGGAACCCGGCGGGATCGGCGAGATCGGCGTGCCCGCGATCGCGCCCGCGATCGCCAATGCGCTGTTTTCTGCGGCGGGGGTGCGGCTGCGCGAGCTGCCGCTGCTGTCCGGCGGGCTGTGATCCGCGGGCGCTCCACCAGTTCTGGGAACGGGCTTTCGCGGCGCTTCCCGATGTGCGAACGCGGGCGGCGTGAAGCCTGAAACCCATCCCGTGATCCCGGCGCCGCGCATCGGCGTGCTGCTGGTCAATCTCGGCACGCCCGAGGCGGCCGAGCCAAAGGCGGTGAAGCGCTATCTGCGCGAGTTCCTGTCCGATCGCCGCGTGGTCGAGATCCCGCCCTTGCTGTGGCAGCCGATCCTGCGCGGCATCATCCTGCAGACCCGTCCCAAGAAATCCGCCGAAGCCTATAGCCAGGTGTGGATGGCCGGGGGCAGTCCGCTCGCTTATTACACCCGGCGGCAGGCCGAACGGCTTGCCGGGCAGTTCGGTGACGGCGTCGATGTTCGCTGGGCGATGCGTTATGGCAAACCCGCGATCGGCGACATGCTGCGCGCGATGCAGGCGGATGGGTGCGAGCGGATCCTGATCGCGCCGCTCTACCCGCAATATTGCGGCGCCACGACGGCGACGGTGATGGACGAGGCGTACCGCACGCTGGCCGCCATGCGCTGGCAACCCGCCCTGCGCACCCTGCCGCCCTATCACGACGATCCGGCCTATATCGACGCATTGAAGCATTCGATCACCGCCTCGCTGGATGCGCTGGATTTCACGCCGGACGCGCTGCTGCTCAGCTTCCACGGCATGCCGCAGCGCACGTTGGAGCTGGGCGATCCCTATCATTGCCAGTGCCGCAAGACCGCGCGGCTGCTGGGCGAGGCGATGGGCCGCGATGTGCGCGTCGCTTTCCAGTCGCGCTTCGGCCGCGCCAAATGGCTCGAACCGGCCACCGACGCGGTGCTCGAAGCAATGCCGGGCGAAGGTATCGAGCGCATCGCCATCGCCGCGCCCGGCTTTGCCTCCGATTGCCTCGAAACGCTGGAAGAGCTGGCCATCCGCGGCAAGGAGCAGTTCCTGGGTGCGGGCGGCCAGCGCTTCGCCTATCTGCCCTGCCTCAACGACGGCGCGCCCGGCATGGCCATGCTGGAAACGCTGCTGAAGCGCGAGCTGGCGGGCTGGATCGATTAGAAAGCCCGCGCTTGTCCGCAACTCTCGGGCCTTCTAAGCTTTAAACCTACGGGAGAGGCCGAATCCATCGGCCCGTAACAGGATGAGGAAGGTTTGAAGCTTATGGCACGCACGGCAGTGGTTACCGGAGGAAGTCGCGGCATCGGAGAGGCGATCAGCTGCGCGCTCAAAGACAAGGGCATGACCGTCGTCGCCGTCTATGCCGGCAATGACGCTGCGGCCAAGGATTTTACCGAGCGCGCCGGCATCGAAACCCGCAAATGGGATGTGGGCGACCACCAGGCCTGCATCGACGGTTGCGCCGAGATCGCCGAAACGATCGGCCCGATCGACGTGCTGGTCAACAACGCCGGCATCACCCGCGACGGCACCATGCACAAGATGAGCTTCGACGACTGGAACGAAGTGATGCGCGTCAATCTGGGCGGCTGCTTCAACATGGCCAAGGCGGTGTACCCGGGCATGCGCGAGCGCGGATGGGGCCGCATCGTCAACATCGGTTCGATCAACGGGCAGGCCGGGCAATATGGCCAGGTCAACTACGCCGCCGCCAAGTCCGGCATCCACGGCTTCACCAAGGCGCTGGCGCAGGAGGGCGCTCGCTCGGGCGTCACCGTCAACGCGATCGCGCCGGGCTATATCGACACCGACATGGTCGCCGCGGTGCCCGAACCGGTGCTCGAGAAGATCGTCGCCAAGATCCCGGTCGGCCGGCTGGGCCAAGCCGAGGAAATCGCGCGCGGCGTGTGCTTCCTGTGCTCCGACGATGCCGGGTTCGTCACCGGATCGACGATGTCGATCAACGGCGGCCAGCACATGTATTGAAGGCGCAGTCCCTCTCTCGTCATTCCCGCGAAAGCGGGAATCCATCGCCGGAGCCACCCGTCAGGGAGAAGCGGATCAAGAAGTGGAACCGGTCATGGACGATAGAAATGATCGAGGCCGTCAACCCGAATTGGCGCGACCTGGCACTGGAGTTCGGTTTCGATCGGCTGCCATCATTGGCGGTGCATGTAGGAAACGTCAGGCGATGGATTCCCGCGTTCGCGGGAACGACGAATGTTGTTGATAAACGAGTCCATTTATTCTCGTCATTCCCGCGAAAGCGGGAATCCATCGCCGATCTTTATCCCTAACCCGGTGACTCCATACTCTCGCCTTTCCCGCGAAATGCACTGATGGACCGTTCGCTGTACCATCCGCCGGTCAAGCGCTCGGTCACCATCGCCGGACACCAGACTTCGATCAGCCTGGAGCCGCTGTTCTGGGATTTGCTCAGGCGCGCTGCCGACGAACTGGACGAACCATTGAACGCCATCGTCGCGCGGATCGACGCCGAGCGGCTGGAATCGGACACGCCGTCCGGTTTGGCTGGAGCGATAAGATTGTGGCTGACCGACCGACTTCGCTCATCGGCATAATGGAGGGGGCGTGCCTCAACTGCTCACCGGCGACAGATGTTCGTGCCCGTGATGGTGATGCGAACCCTCGGAATCATGCGCATCGCCCGGCTCGACCGCGATCAGATTGAGCTTGGCCAGCCGCACGCCGCGCTGCGCGGTTATCCGGTCGGCGAGCTTCTGCACCTCGGCCGATCTACCCTTCAGCATCACCGACACCAGGCTGTCATAATGATCGAGCCGGACCGTGGCCGAAGATGCCACCAGATCGTGATGCGCATGCTCCATGCCCGATAACCGCTCGGGCAGCGCGCGGACCCTGCGGTCGTAGACATAGGACAAGGTGGCGACGCAGAACTCGGCCGCGCTGTCGTCCTGCCGCCAGCGCTCGACCGTGGCCCGCGCGATGTCGCGCATCGCCTCGGACCGGCTTTCATAACCGCGCGCGCGCGCCATTCGGTCCAGCTCCGCGGCCAGCACGTCGTCGATCGAAATGGTGATGCGCTGCATGGTGGACGCCCTCTCGGGCACCGTCATGCCATCCTGCAAAAAAAGCGTCAAATCCGTTGCAACTCTTTCGAACGCGGGTACGTATGCAGAATATACGTATTATTCTTACATTCGGTGGACGCGGATCGTCCATGTCTTTGGGGGGAGTGTGAAATGTCTGCAAAGTTCCGGCCAGGTGCGGCAGTGCTGATGCTGGCGAGCGCATCGACCTTCTCCCCTCCGCTGCTCGCGCAGGAGGCGCAGCAGGACGGATCGAGCGGGAACGTCCGGCTCCAGGGCGGTGTCTCGCAGGAAGATGAGAACGCGCCAAGTGCGAGCAACGAGCCGATCGTCGTCTATGGCCGCGCGATCGAGCAGATCGGCGTCGCGACGTCGGGATCGCAGGGCACCGTCGGTTACGCGGATTTCGACAATGTGCCGATCAGCCGCACCGGCGAGCTGGTCGAGAACGTACCCGGCGTCATCGCCACCCAGCATTCGGGATCGGGCAAGGCCAACCAGTATTTCCTGCGCGGCTTCAACCTCGATCACGGCACCGATTTCGCCGGCTTCGTCGACGGCGCGCCGATCAACATGCGCAGCCACGGGCACGGCCAGGGCTATCTCGACTTCAACTTCCTCATCCCCGAAACGCTGGAGCGGATCGACTATCGGAAAGGCCCTTATTTCGCCGATGTCGGCGACTTTTCGGCGGCCGGCACGGTCTCCTTCGTCACCCGCGACACGATCGCGCCCTTCGTTCAGGGTGAAGCCGGAGCATTCGGATACCTGCGCGCCGTTGCGGCGGGCAGTACGCAGCTCGGCGGCGGTGACCTCCTCGCCGCCGCCGAGGTCCAGGGCTATGACGGGCCCTGGGTCCTGCCGGAAAAGCTGCACCGGATCGCAGGCCTCGTGAAATACAGTCAGGGCGGGCGCGACGATCATTTTTCGGTGCAGATCAACGGCTATGACAGCCGCTGGCAATCCACCGACCAGATTCCCGAGCGGGCGGTGGAGAGCGGGCTGATCGACCGCTTCGGCAACATCGACCCGAACCTGGGCGGCGACACCACGCGGATCGGCGGCGTCGCCAATGCCGCGCTCGGCAATACCAAACTGAACGCGTTCGTCACCTATTACGACTTCCGGCTGACCTCCAACTTCACCTATTTCCTCGACGATCCGGTGAATGGCGACGAGTTCATCCAGCGCGATCGCCGGACCATTTACGGCGGCGCGGCTAGCCACAAGTTCGATCTGGGATTCGTCGACCTGACGTTGGGCGGCGACCTGCGCTATGACGCGGTCGACCGCGTGGGCCTGTATGACAGCGTCGCGGGCGTGCAGACCAATACCATCCGGCAGGATCAGGTCGATGAATTCGGTTTCGGTCTTTACGGCCAGGCCGAGGTCATGCTGGCGCCGGGCCTGCGCGCGATCGGCGGTCTGCGTTACGATCGGATCGGTTATGATGTCGAATCCGATCTGGCGGCCAATTCCGGCACCGGTCATGACGATCTGTTCGGGCCGAAGGTCGCATTGGCCTGGCAGCCGACCGACGGGCTTGAACTCTACGCCAATTACGGCCGAAGCTTCCATTCGAACGACGTGCGCGGCGCCACCATCCGGATCGATCCGGCCAGCGGCGATCCGGCGGACCCGGTGCGCGCGATCTCGCCGGCTGACGGCGCCGAACTCGGCGCGCGGTTGGAACGCGGCGCGTTGACCGCCTCGCTGGTCGGCTATTATCTGAAGCTCGCCAGCGAACTGGTGTTCGTCGGCGATGCCGGCAACACCGAACCCAATGACGCCTCGCGGCGCTACGGCGTGGAGGCGACTTTGTTCTGGCGGCCGACCGACTGGATCACGATCGATGCCGATTACGCCTATACCGACGCGCGGTTCGCCGATGTCGGCGCGGACGACTATATTCCCGGTGCGGTGCCCGAGGTCATTTCGGCGGGCGTGACGCTGAGCCCGACGCGTGCGATCGATCTCACCGCCAAGCTGCGCCACTTCGGTTCGGCCCCGCTGATCGAGGACAACAGCGTGCGCAGCGATCCGACCACGCTGGTGAATATCGGCGGCTATTACGATTTCGGCCGGCTGCGCATCGGCGCGGAGCTGTTCAATCTGTTCGATGCCGAGGATTCGGACATCACCTATTTCTACGAATCGCAATTGCGGGGCGAAGCCGCGCCGGTCGCCGACCGCCATTTCCATCCGGTGGAGCCGAGACAGTTGAGAGCGAGCGTGAGGTACACCTTCTAAAGATCCTCCCCGGCACGGGGAGGGGGACCATCCGCAGGATGGTGGAGGGCGCGGCGGCCCCCCCCGTCACGCCGCCTTTCGGCAGCGCGCCACCTCCCCGTTCCGGGGAGGATTTTACCTGTCAATCCCCACCGACGCGCTCGATATCCGCGCCGACCGCCTCGAGCTTTTCCTCGAGCCGTTCATAGCCGCGGTCGAGATGGTAGACGCGGTTGAGCTCGGTCTGACCCTCGGCGGCCAGCCCGGCGATGACCAGGCTCATCGAGGCGCGCAGATCGGTCGCCATCACCGGCGCGCCGGTCAGTTGCTCCACGCCGCGCACCACCGCGGTGTGCCCGTCGACGTCGATATGCGCGCCCATGCGGTTGAGCTCGGGCACGTGCATATAGCGGTTCTCGAAAATCGTCTCGGTCAGCACGCTGTTGCCGTCCGCCTTGCACAAGAGCGCCATGAGCTGCGCCTGCATGTCGGTGGCCAGCCCCGGATAGGGCGCGGTGGTGAGCCGGACGGGTTTGAGGGTGCCGTTGGCGGCAATCTTCACGCCCTTCTTGTGCGGTTCGACATGCAGGCCCATTTCGGTGAGCGCGATCAGCGTGGCATCCATCTCGTCCGCGCGCGCGCCGATCAGGTCGACCTCGCCGCCGGTGATCGCGGCGGCGCAGGCATAGCTGCCGGCCTCGATCCGGTCCGGCATCACCTCATAGGTCGCGCCGTGCATCCGCGGCACGCCGTGGATGGTGATGTCGGACGTGCCGATGCCCTCGATATCCGCGCCCATTGCCGCCAGCAGCTTGCACAGATCGACGATCTCCGGTTCGCGCGCGGCGTTGCGCAGCAGCGTGGTGCCGCTGGCGAGCGATGCCGCCATCAACGCATTCTCGGTCGCGCCGACCGATACCACGGGAAAGCTGTAAGTGCCGCCCGGAAGGCCGCCGTCGGGCGCGCTGGCGCGGACATAGCCGGCCGCGATCTCGATCTCGGCGCCCATCGCCTCGAGCACTTTGAGATGCAGATCGATCGGCCGGTTGCCGATCGCGCAGCCGCCCGGCAGCGATACCGTCGCCTCGCCCGCGCGCGCCAGCAGGGGCCCAAGCACCAGGATCGAGGCGCGCATCTTGCGCACGATGTCATAGGGCGCGACCGTGGAGGTGATCCGCGTCGCCTGCAGCGTCATCACGCGGCCGAAATCCTCCGGGCGCGATCCGGCGATGGCGGTGGAAACACCGAACTGGTTCATGAGATGCTGAAAGCTGTCGATGTCCGCGAGCCGCGGCAGGTTGCGCAGCGTCAGCGGCTCGTCGGTCAGCAGCGCGCAGGGGATGAGTGTGAGCGCGCTGTTCTTGGCGCCGGAGATCGGAATGCGGCCCGATAAACGATTGCCGCCGCGAATGAGAATTCTGTCCATCGAACAGTGATAGCGATTGCGCGGGGCGAGGCAAGGCGGGGCAATGCGATGCCATGATGTTCGGGAGATACTGCCAACCCGCCGTCATCCCGGACTTGATCCGGGATCCAGGGCCCAGCGGCGGTGCCATCTCGCCCTGGATTCCGGGTCAAGCCCGGAATGCCGCGATTTTTTAGGGTTGGAGTAGGCTCAAATCAACCGGCTGGCCGCGAAATCTGTCGAGCCGGATTTACCAACCCCTCAAGCCTTCTCCAGCGTGCATTGCAGCGGGTGCTGGTTCTGCCGGGCGAAATCCATGACCTGGTTTACCTTGGTCTCGGCCACCTCATAGCTGAAGATGCCGCACACGCCCACGCCGCGCTGGTGGACGTGAAGCATGACCCGGGTCGCCTCGTCGGTGTCCATGGTGAAGAAGCGCTTGAGGCAATGCACCACGAATTCCATCGGCGTGTAATCGTCGTTCAGCATCAGCACCTTGTACTGGCTCGGCTGCTTGGTCTTGGGCCGCGTGCGGGTGGCGATGCCGACCGAGGGACCGCCGGGATCCTGCTCGTCATCCTTGGCCATGCGAATCGAAAGCGGGCGGAGCGTTGAGGTGCTGGGGTGATTCATATCGTTTCAAAATATGGCATGGCGGGGCGATGGGGCAAGCCCCGCTGTGATCGGCTGCCCGACTTTCCGTCTTCAAGCGGCATGAAAAAGGCCGCCCCCATTGCCGGGAGCGGCCCAAATTTCATTCATGTTGAAGCCCGTGGCTTCAGGCGTCGATCTTCATCTTCTCGCCGGCTTCGGCCATGCGGCTCGACAGCGGCTGGAACATGTCACCGAAAAGCTTCACCATCTTCTCGGTGTTCTTCGAAGCCTGCTCGACCATCACGTCGAAATTCTTGCGGGCATATTCGCCCTGCAGCTGGAACAACTCGGTCGGCGATTTCACCGAGGTGAAGTCCTTCATGGAGCTCGACGCGGTCTCGAAGCTCTTCTTGGCGAACTCCATATTCTCGCGGCCCATTTCCTGCACGCCCTCGGCGCCGATCTTGCCGGCTTCGACGAACGCTTCGACGTTGCCGCGGCTGAATTCGCCGGCCTGCGTCATCATCTGCGTGGTCTTCTCCGAAGCGGCCTTGGCGCGCTCGGACATGTCGCCCATGATCTTGCTGGTCTGGTCGGTCATTTTTGCGGTGGTGTTGGCCATGATTGTATTTCCTTTTTCGATGCTCCGGGTGACGGCCTTTTGCGGGGCCTCTGCCGGAGCGGTCTGTTTGATGATGTCCTTGGCCACGTCAGCGGCCTTGGGTTCTTCGGTCTTCGCCGCGACCTTGGGGGTCTCGGCGGGCTTGGCAGCGGCCTTGGGAGCCTCCGCCTTCGCTTCGACCTTGGCGTCGTCCGCCTTGGCCGCTGTCTTCGGGCTTGCCTCGACCTTGGCAGACGGTTTCGCCGTCCGCTCGGCCGGGGCAGCCTTCTTGTTCCCTGATGCGGGAGCCTTTGATTTCGGTGCTGTCTTGCGAGCAGTCATCGTCCATCCGTTCCTTCTATGCTGCGTTGCACAATAAGGGGTCGGGAGATGATTGTCAAGAGATATTGTGCAGTGCAACAAAGTTGAAACACCGCAGGAAACGGGCGTTTCGTCGCCACCTTAACGATTTTTTTGCTGCAGTTGCATGACGGCCGGGCTAACGGCTTTTCACATAGCTTCCGGGCGCATCCTCGATCGCCTTGAGCTTGCCCTTGCCCGGCTTGCGGCCGCCCTTGGCGTCGACTTCCTCCGGCGCACGCGCCTTCAGCCATTCGATCCAGTCGGGCCACCAGCTGCCCTTGGTCTCGCTGGCGCCATCGATGAACTGGGCGAGCGTATCCACGTCCGCATCCTCATTGGTCCAATATTGATATTTGCCCGATGACGGCGGGTTGACCACACCCGCGATATGGCCCGACCCGGCGAGGATGAAGCGCTTTTCGCCGGACAGATGGTCCATCAGCTTCCACACGCTGGCGACCGGCGCGATATGGTCTTCCTTACCCGCCTGAATATAGACCGGCGTCTCGATTTTGTTCAGATCGATCGGCGTGCCGTCGATGCGGATCGCGCCGGGCTTGGCCAGCTTGTTGCCGCGGTAGAGATCGCCCAGATAGGAGCGGTGCCATTTGCTGGGCAGGTTGGTGGTGTCGCCGTTCCAGTGAAGCAGGTCGAACGCCGGATAATCCTCGCCCAGCAGATAATTGGTGACGACATAGTTCCAGATCAGGTCGCGCCCACGCAGCATGTTGAAGGTCGCGGCCATATAGCGCCCGTCGAGATAGCCCGGCTCGCTGAGCTGCTGCACCAGCTCCATATGCTCGTCGCCGGTGAACAGCAGCAGGTCGCCCGCTTCCTCGAAATCCACCTGCGCGGTAAAGAAGGTGGCGCTGGCGACCTTGTCTTCCTCGCCGCGTTCCGCCAGCAGCGCCAGCGTGGCGGCGAGCGTGGTGCCGGCCACGCAGTAACCGATGGTGTGCACGTCCTTCACGTCCAGCGCCTCGCGCACCGTATCGATCGCGTCGATCTGCGCGGCGATATAATCGTCCCAAATAACATCGGCCATCGACGCGTCGGCCGATTTCCAGCTGACCATGAACAAAGTGACGCCCTGTTCCACCGCCCATCTGACGAAGCTCTTCTTCTCGTTGAGATCGAGGATGTAGAAGCGGTTGATCCACGGCGGGAACACGATCAGCGGGGTCTTCAGCACCTTGTCCGTGCTCGGCGTATATTGGATCAGCTGGTAGAGCAGGGTTTCGCGAACCACCTTGCCGGGCGTCATGGCGATGTTGACGCCGAGCTCGAACGCATCGGGATCGGTGTGGGTGAGCTGGCCCTTGCGCAGATCGGCCAGCATATGCTCGAGCCCCTTGAGCAGGCTCTCCCCGCGCGTTTCATAGGCCCGCTCGAGCACCTGCGGGTTGGTCAGCGCGAAATTGGTCGGCGATACCGCGTCCAGCGCGTTCGACAGGTTGAAGCGCAGCTTGGCCTTTGCCTCCGGGTCGAGCCCGTCGATATCGTCGGCCCAGGCCAGCATGCGCTCGGCGGTGAATTGATAGGCCTGCGCGATCGCCGCGAAAATCGGATGGTTCTCCCAGCCTTCATGGTGGAACCGTTTGTCCCTGGCCTCGGCCGGCTTGGTCCAGCCTTCCAGCCCGGCGGTCATCATCTTGCCCCAATAATCGAAGCCGGAAACCATGATATCGGCCTGCTGGCGCATTGCGGCCATCGGGTCCTGCACGCCCAGGCGGTAGCCGGCGGGCGCGTCGGCGCCTTCCATCCAGCGGCGCATCATCGCCTCAGATCGCGCGGCGAGCGAGCCGTCGGCGATCTGCTCGGCGGCGAACTCGGCGAGCAGCTGCTGCGCGCGCAAGCTGACGAAGCCCCATTGCTGCATCTGCTCGAGCAGGTTCTGCGTGCCCTCGGCGAGGTCGGCGGCTGCCTGTTCGGGCGACTGGGCGGGTCCTGGCCCCTTCTGCGCATCTGCCATTCTGCTTTCTCCTAGATCGGGGTAATATGAAAACCCGGCGCTGTTCCCCGGCGAAGGCCGGGGTCCATCAGTCACGGTTCGATGCTGGACTCCGGCCTTCGCCGGAGAACCGGTCAAGCGAAATCCTATAGTTCATGGCCGTTATTCAGCCGCCTATAGCATGAAGTTGTGCATGACGCGCGCGGTTCCGCCCGATAAGGCGGCCCATGTCATGAACGATCAATTCTACCGCATCCGCCGCCTGCCGCCCTATGTCTTCGCCGAGGTCAACGCGATGAAGGCACGCGCAAGGGCCGAGGGCGAGGACATCATCGATCTGGGCATGGGCAATCCCGACGGCGCGCCCGCCCCGCATATCATCGCAAAACTGTGCGAGGTCGCGCGCGATCCCGGTGCGCACGGCTATAGCGCGTCCAAGGGCATCAAGGGCCTGAGGAAGGCGCAGGCGGCCTATTATCAGCGTCGCTTCGGCGTCGAGCTCGATCCGGATACCGAGGTCGTCGTGACACTCGGCTCGAAAGAAGGGCTGGCCAATCTGGCGCAGGCGATCACCGCGCCGGGCGACGTCGTGCTCGCGCCCAATCCGAGCTACCCGATCCACACCTTTGGCTTCATCATCACCGGCGCCGCGATCCGCTCGATCCCCGCCGCGCCGGGCCCGGATTTCTTCCTGCGGCTCGAATATGCCATGGCCTATTCGGTGCCCAAGCCGTCGGTGCTGGTGATCGGCTATCCGTCCAACCCGACCGCCTATGTTGCCGATCTGGCCTTCTACCGGGAGGTCGTGGCCTTCGCCCGGGAGCACAAGCTCTGGGTCATCTCCGACCTCGCCTATGCCGAGATCTATTTCGGCGACGAGCCCACCCCCTCGATCCTGCAGGTGCCGGGCGGCAAGGATGTCGCGGTGGAGTTCACCAGCATGTCGAAGACCTATTCGATGGCCGGATGGCGCATGGGCTTCGCGGTCGGCAATCCGGTGCTGATCGATGCGCTGGCGCGGGTGAAGAGCTATCTCGATTATGGCGCGTTCACCCCGATCCAGGCCGCCGCCGTCGCCGCGCTCAACGGGCCGCAGGATGCCGTCGCGGCCAACCGCGCGCTTTACAAGGCGAGGCGCGACGTGATGGTCGACAGCTTCACGCGAGCCGGTTGGGATGTGCCGTCTCCGCAAGCCAGCATGTTCGCCTGGGCCCCGATCCCGCCCGCCTTGGCGCATCTCGGCTCGGTCGAGTTCGCCAAGCGGCTTTTGTCCGAGGCCAAGGTCGCAGTCGCGCCGGGAGCGGGCTTCGGTTCGGAGGGCGAGGGTTTCGTGCGGCTCGCGCTGGTCGAGAATGAACAGCGCATCCGGCAGGCGGCGCGCGGAGTGAAGAAGTTCCTATTGGCCAATGGAGTAAATGGTCCGGGCGGGCAGGGCCAGTAACAAGGTCGCCGTCATCCCAGCGAAAGCTGGGATCTCAGGCCCCGTGGATGTGGCGCGGAACCGGAGCGCTGGAGATTCCAGCTTTCGCTGGAATGACGATAACGAGGGATTGAGGAGAGTCATCATGAACGACCGCGTATCGATCAGCATCGAGAACCATATCGCCGATGTCCGGTTGAACCGGCCCGAGAAGATGAACGCGCTGGATACCGCGATGTTCGAGGGCATCGTCGCGGCGGGCGAGCGGCTGATGGGCGAAACGGGGGTGCGCGCGGTGGTGTTGTCGGGCGAGGGCCGGGCGTTCTGCGCGGGGCTGGACATGGCGAGCATGGCCAGCGGCGGATCGGGCATGGAGATCAGGGGCCGCACGCACGGCACCTCCAACATCGTGCAAAAGGTGGCGATGATCTGGCGCGAGCTGCCGATGCCGGTGATCGCGGCGGTGCACGGCATCTGCTTCGGCGGCGGGCTGCAGATCGCCGGCGGCGCCGACGTCCGCATCGTCTCGCCGGAGACGCGGCTGGCGATCATGGAGATGAAATGGGGACTGGTGCCGGACATGGGCGGATACGCGCTGTGGCGGCGCAACGTGCGCGAGGACGTGCTGCGGCGCCTGACCTACACCAATGCCGAGTTCAACGGCCGCGAGGCGGTGGACTGGGGTTTCGCCACCGAAGTGCGCGACGCGCCGCTCGAACGGGCGATGGAGCTTGCCAGGATCATCGCCGACCGCAATCCGGAGGCGATGCGCGAGGCCAAGGGCCTGTTCAACGCCGCCGTGGACATGGACGAGGCGGCGGTGCTGCAGGCCGAAAGCGAGGCGCAGCTGCGCGTCATCCGCCGGCCCAACCAGATCGAGGCGGTGCGCAGCCAGATGGAGAAGCGCAGCGCGAACTGGACGGATTGAGCGATGGCGCTGCTGCCCATTCTGGTTCTGACGTCCGCCGCTATGATATTGCCGAGCGCGGCGACGCAAGCAAACGAAACCCCGGCGCTGGAGCCGGACATGCACGAAGGAAAACAAGCAATGACAGCTTCCGGACGATTCGACGTTGCCCTGGAACCCGCGTCCGATCCGGACATGCCGGTCGCTCGCATGACCCTCGACAAGACGTTCGAAGGCGATCTGACCGGCACGAGCCGTGGCCAGATGCTGGCGGTCAGGACCGATGTCGAGGGCTCGGCGGGCTATGTCGCGATCGAACGGTTCGAAGGGTCGCTTGGCGGCCGCAAGGGCAGCTTCGCGCTCCAGCACAGCGGTATGATGGATCGCGGCCAGCCGTCGCTCGCCATTCAGGTCATCCCCGATTCGGGCACGGGCGATCTGGCAGGGATTGCCGGTACGATGACCATCGACCAGTCCGGCAGCGATCATCGCTATGTCTTCGATTACACGTTGCCCTGAAACCGGCGTTCGATGCGCTGCCGCGACAGAAAGTTGCGCAAAGGCTACGAAGTGGCCGGGGGGCGTGGTTGCAGAATGGCGATCGATTATTTCCTACATCGGCAGGCGCGATCGACCGATGAGAAAAAGCAGGGCCGAGCGCTCCAGAGGCCCAGAAAAATTCCAACATTGCAAGCGATTGGATGTTGGGAAGCGAATAATTACCTGTCCTCCACTCGCTCGTCATCCCGGGCCTGACCCGGGATCCAGGACCCCGCGGGACTGACGTTCGTGCTGCAATCGCCCTGGATTCCGGCTTTCGCCGGAATGACGATGCAGGGGAGGTCAGCCCTCGGCCGAACCCTCGACCATATTCGCCGCCAGCACGGCGCGCATGGCATCGTCCATCGGCAGCGATCCGTCCTTGTTGGTCAGCACAAGCGTCGTCACGCTGGTCGCCACGCAGCCTTTTTCCTGAAACGCGGCGCTGACGATCTGCCAGCTCGAATTGCCCACGCGCCCGATGCCGCTGGCGATCTCCACCGCCTCGGGAAAGAAGCCTTCCGCGACATAATCGATCTCCACCCGCGCGATCAGCCAGCGCGTGCCGGGCGCGTGGGTGAGGCCGAGCGACTGGTTGAACCGCACGCGGCCGTTTTCGAACAGCGCCGCGATCGCGACGTTGTTGAGGTGGCCCAGCGGATCGAGGTCCTGGAAGCGGGTCTCGGTGTGCGTGCGGAAGGGATAGGCGGCGATGTCGCGGGGTGGTTTGGTGGTCATCTTGGTCCTTGAGCCTTCCTATCCCGCCAAACGTCATTCCGGACTTGATCCGGAATCCAGGGCCGGATGGCGGTTCCATTGCGCCCTGGATCCCGGGTCAAGCCCGGGATGACGGCTTCTTTTTCTATTCTTGGTGCTGCGCAGCCACCCTCACCCAGCTGCGACTAGGAAACAAGTTTCCAAGTCTTCGCATCCCTCTCCCAAGGGGAGAGGGTTTAGAGCGAGCGCCCGATCAGTTCCTTCATGATCTCGGTGGTGCCGCCGAAGATGCGGGTGACGCGCGCGCCGCGCCACATGCGGGCGATGGGATATTCGTTCATATAGCCCGCGCCGCCGTGCAGCTGCAGGCATTTGTCGATCATTTCCCACTGGAATTCGGTGTGCCACAGCTTGGCCGCCGCGCCTTCCTCGGGCGTCAGCGTGCGTTTGGCGTGGAGCGTCAGGCAATGGTCGAGATGCGCCCAGCCGACCTGCAGCTTGGCCTTAAGGTCGGCCAGCACGAAGCGGGTGTTCTGGAAATCGAACACCGGTTTGCCGAAGGCCTTGCGCTCCTTCACGAACGCCACCGTATCGTCGAACGCCTTTTGCGCGCTGGCCTGCGCGCTGACCGCGATCGACAGGCGTTCCTGGCCGAGCTGGCTCATCAGATAGATGAAGCCCTTGCCTTCCTGGCCCAGGCAATTGGTGATCGGCACGCGCACGTCGCTGAAAAACAGTTCGGACGTATCCGCCGCGTCCTGCCCGATCTTGTCGAGATTGCGGCCACGCGAATAACCCTCGCGGTCGGCCTCGACCAGAATGATCGAGACGCCCTGCCACTTCTTTTCCGCGTCCGGATCGGTGACGGCGCAGACCAGCGTGAGGTCCGCGTTCTGGCCGTTGGTGATATAGGTCTTGGAGCCGTTGATTACATAATGATTGCCGTCCCTTTTGGCGCTGGTCTGGATCGATTGCAGATCGCTGCCGACGCCCGGCTCGGTCATGGCGATGGCGGTGACCACCTCGCCCGACACCATCTTCGGCAGCCATAACTGCTTCTGCTCTTCGGAGCCGTAATTGACAATGTAATCCGCCACGATGTCCGACTGCAGCGAGAAGCCGAGCGTGGTGCCCGCGCCGTAGGCCGCTTCCTCGTCGACCACGGCGTTGTAGCGGAAATCGAGGCCCAGCCCGCCATATTCCTCCGGCACGGTGGGGCACAGCATGCCAAGCTCCCCGGCTTCCTTCCAGATCGACTTGGGCACGATCTTGGCCTCATCCCACTGCTCCGCGTTCGGCGCGACGCGATCGCGCATGAAGCTGCGTACCGTGTCGCGGAACGCGTCCATGTCTTGCGTGTAGGCGGTGCGGGTGGCGGTATCGATCGGCATGGCGGCTCTCCGGTTTGTTTGGGGCGATTGGAGAGGGAGTTTACGCAAACGTCAAGTGCTGCCCATAGCCAACAGCAACCCGTCGCCCCTGCGAAGGCAGGGGCCTATCCCGTCTGGCCTCCGCGCGCTAACGAGAGTCGGGATAGGCTCCCGCCGGCGCGGGGAGCGACGGGTGAGGTTATAGAAATGGCGGATCAGTGGACCATCGGGATCATTGGGGGCTCAGGGCTCTACGCGATCGACGGGCTGGAGGATCAGGCATGGCGCCGCGTCGAATCGCCCTGGGGGCAGCCCTCGGACGACATCCTGTTCGGCCGCATCGGCGACGTGCATCTGCGCTTCCTGCCGCGCCATGGCCGCGGGCACCGGATCGCCCCGTCGGACCTGAACGCGCGCGCCAATATCGATGCGCTGAAGCGTTCGGGCTGCACCGACATTCTTTCCATCTCCTCGATCGGTAGCTTGCGCGAGGAACTGGCGCCGGGCCGGTTCGTGGTGATCGACCAGTTCATCGACCGCACCAAAGGACGCCCCTCCAGCTTCTTCACCAGCGGCATGGTCGCGCATGTCTCGATGGCCGAGCCGGTGTGCGAGCGGCTGAGCGCGTTCGCCGCCGAGGCGGTGGACAAGGCGGGCGGAAATGTGGCCAAGGGCGGCACCTATCTGGCGATGGAAGGCCCGCAATTCTCCACCCGCGCGGAAAGCATGCTGTACCGCCAATGGGGCGCGGACGTCATCGGCATGACCGCTATGCCCGAGGCCAAATTGGCACGCGAAGCCGAGCTGCCCTATGCGCTGATCGGCATGGTCACCGATTACGACTGCTGGCGCGAGGAGACCGCGTTCGTGGAGGTGAGCGAGGTGATCGCGCAAATGGCGGCGAATGGCGCGGTGGCGCGAAAGGCGGTGGAGGCGTTCGTCAAAGCGCTGCCGGAGGTGCGCGAGCCCAGCCCGCTCGACACGGTGCTGGATCATGCGCTGATCACCGATCCCGCGCACCGCGATCCGGCGCTGCTCGCCAAGCTGGATGCGGTGGCCGGGCGGGCGCTGGGGTGAGATGCTGCGCCGGCTGCCCTTGCATTTATAGAACGACGTCATTCCGGGCCTGACCCGAAATCCAGGGCCCAGCCGAACCATGTTTGTGCTGCAACCACCTTGGTTCCCGGATCAAGTCCGGGATGACGACTTCATTATGGGTCGAGTGCGGCCGCTCAGCCGTGGACGAGCTGCAGTTCCACCTGGCCGGTGCCCGCGCGGAAGAGGCCGATCCGCTTGGCCGCGGCGGTCGACAGGTCGATCACGCGGTTGCCGTGGAAGGGCCCGCGATCGTTGATCCGCACGATCACCGATTTGCCTTCATGCGTCACCTTGACCAGGCTGCCCATGGGTAGCGTGCGGTGCGCGGCGGTGAGTTGGGTCGGATCGAAGCGCTCGCCGCTGGCGGTGCGGTTGCCGGCCAGATTGGGGCCGTAATAGCTGGCGCCGCCGGTGCCGAGATCCTCGAGCAGCTGTTCGGCGCCTTTCACGATGCCGGCTGCATCGCCGCCCGATGGCGCATCGATTACGGTATCGATATCGACGGCCGCCGGGCTGGTCATTTCGGCATCGATGTCGGCGCTCACCTCGATCGGAACGAAGCCGCTGGCCGGCGCTGGCGCGTCGGCGCGCGCTGCGCCGATCAGACCCATGGCCGGAACCATCGCGGCGATGCCGTAGCTGAGGAATTTGCGGCCGCTAAAGGCTTTGGGGGCGCTGCAAAGCCGCGCGCGGATCGATGTTTTCGACAGCTGCATATTAATCATGCCTTTGATTTATAACAGAAAACCGGAGTCTTCTCAACCAACCTCAGGCCGCCCTCCAGCGGTCGAAGTGTCAGCTAATGGGCGATTCCCCGGCTGTCGCGCTTGACGCGTTCAACCGTGCCGGGGATGAGGTCGAACGACCCATTTCGAAGGAACCCTTGATGCCCGCCGACGAGTCTTTGCAAAACGTTAACCACTATTCGCCGGAAAGACTCGTCGCCGGGCTCCGCAAACTTCTCACCGTGGAGCGACTCGACGCCGATCTCTATCGCGGTCGCAACCGCGATGACGAACGAGATCGGGTGTTCGGTGGGCAGGTTATTGCCCAGGCGCTCGCCGCTGCTTGCGAAACCGTGGAAGACGAGCGGATCGTCCACTCGCTGCATGCGTATTTCTTGCGCGGCGGCGAGCCGGGCCAGCCGATCATCTACCGCGTCGAGCGCGATTTCGACGGGCGCAGCTTCTCCAACCGCCGCGTCATCGCGATCCAGCATGGCCAGCCGATCCTGAATTTTTCGGCCAGCTTTCAGCGACCCGCCGACGGGCTGACGCATCAGTTCGCCATGCCCGATGTGCCGATGCCGGAAGAGTTGCCGGGCGAGGTCGAGCGGCTGGAGGGGCAGGACAATGTGCCCGCGGAGTTTCTGGAGCGGATGCGCGCGCGGCCCCGCCCGATCGAGTTTCGTACCGTCGAACCGCGCTTCGCGGGCGGCGGCAACAAGCGGCCGCCCTATCAGCATGCCTGGCTGCGCGCGGTGGCCCCGGTCGACGGGCCGCCCTCGCTCCACCGCACGATGTTCGCTTTCGCCAGCGACATGCTGCTGCTGGGCACCAGCATGCTGCCGCACGGCATTCACTGGGCGACCGAGAAGCTTTCCATGACCAGCATCGATCACGCGCTCTGGTTCCACGAGGATTTCCGCATCGACGACTGGCTGCTGTTCGCCATGGACAGCCCGTGGACCGGCCATGCCCGGGGCTTCAACCGCGGCATGATCTTCGCGCGCGACGGACGGCTGGTGGCCAGCGTGACGCAGGAGGGAATGATGCGCGTGCGGGGGTGATGAAATCCCCCTCCCGCAAGCGGGAGGGGTTAGGGGTGGGTGCGCGCTCGCTTGCGGGCGCGCTCGGCTCGCAGAGCCGACCGGGGGCATCGAGCCCCCGTTCGTCTCCACCCACCCCCGGCCCCTCCCTCGAAAGGGAGGGGAGAATGAATGGCGACAGGACATTTGATATCGCCCAGATTCATTTGGCATCGCTGCCGCTTTTCGGGCATACCGATTCCACGAAAAGCTTCAGGAGAGCATAATGGCCAGCGCGCCGGCAATAACCCCCGAAACCGATACCGAGGCATTCCGCGCGCAGGTGCGCGAATGGCTGGACGCGAATTTCCCCGCTGCGCTGAAAGGCCATGATAACAGCCTGTCCTCGGTCGAACAGCCGAGCGACGAGAGCGCCGATGAAACCGCCTGGCGGAAGTCGATGGGTGCAACCGGCTGGGGCACGCCGACCTGGCCGCGCGAATATGGCGGCGGCGGGCTCACCCGCGAACAGGCGAAAATCCTCGGGCAGGAAATGAACCGCGCGGGCGCCTACAACCCGATCGGCGGCATGGGCGTGATGATGTTCGGCCCGACGCTGCTGGAATATGGATCGGAAGCGCAGAAGCAGGAGCATATCCCGCCGATCACGCGCGGCGAAATCCGCTGGTGCCAGGGCTATTCCGAACCCAATGCCGGGTCCGATCTCGCCAATATCCAGACATTCGGCGAAGCGGTTTCTGATCCCGTTGGGGGCGATCATTATGTCGTGAACGGCCAGAAGACCTGGACCAGCGGCGGGCAATGGGCGGACAAATGCTTCGCCCTCGTGCGCACCGACAAGAGCCACAAGCATGAAGGGATTTCCTTCATGCTGATCGACATGACCGCGGACGGCGTCGACGTGAAACCGATCCGCATGATCAGCGGCATGAGCCCGTTCTGCGAGACCTTTTTCACCAACGTAAAGGTGCCCAAGGAAAATCTGGTCGGCGAGGAAGGGCAGGGCTGGACCATCGGCAAGCGCCTGCTGCAGCATGAGCGCACCAATCTGTCGGGCGGCGGCAGCGCGATCCGCATGCCCGCCATGCCGCTCCACGCGATGGCCAAGACCTATGTCGGCGTGAACGACAATGGCGAGTTGGACGACGCCGAACTGCGCACCAGGATCAGCGATTTCGAGATGCAGTGGCGCAGCTTCCTAGGGACAGCGATGCGCGTGCAGGCCGAGGCCAGGGCGACCGGCGGCGTGTCCGAGGTCAGCTCGATCCTGAAAAAGGTCGGCACCAAGCTGGGCCAGCAGCGCGCCGAAATGATGATCGAGATCATGGGTATGAAGGGCCTCGGCTGGGAGGGCGAGGGCTTTACCGACGATGAACTGCGTTCGACCCGCGGCTGGCTGTTCGGCAAGGCGACCACGATCTACGGCGGCTCGACCGAGGTGCAGAACAACATCATCGCCAAGCGCATATTGGGGATGCTGGACCATCAATAAATAGAACAGCGTCATCCCGGACTTGATCCGGGATCCAGGGCCCAGCGGCAGTGCCGTTCCGCCCTGGATTCCGGCTTTCGCCGGAATGACGATGCGGAGAATTCACATGGCAATCCTGAGCGAAGAACAGACCATGCTGCGCGATATGGCGCGCGAATGGACGAAAAAGGAAAACCCCGTCGGCGCGTTCCGCAAGCTGCGCGATGCCGATGCCGACAGCGGTTACGACGCGGACGTCTATGCCCAGATGGCCGAAATGGGCTGGAGCGGGGTGATCATCCCTGAAGCGCATGGCGGCTCCGATTTCGGCTATATGAGCTTGGGGCTGGTGCTGGAGGAAACCGGGCGCAGCCTGACCGCCAGCCCGCTGCTCGCCTCGGCGCTCGGCGCGGCCAGCGCGCTGATCCTCGGCGGATCGGACGCGCAGAAGGGCGCGTGGCTGCCGAAGATCACCGGCGGCGAAGTGATCGGCACGCTCGCCATCGACGAAGGCCCGCGCCACAATCCCGGCAAGAACGAGACCAGCGTGTCGGGCGGCAAGCTGTCGGGTACAAAAATGTTCGTGCCCGAAGGCATGAGCGCGGGGCTGTTCATCGTTGCGGCGGCGGACGGGGTCTATCTCGTCGACGGGTCGGCGGACGGCGTGACGCGGTCGGGCCGCTCGATGGTCGATCAGCGCGGCTGGGCCGAAGTCACGTTCGACGGTGCGGTGGCGGACAAGCTGGCGGCCGGCGGCGGCGATCTGCTCGATCAGATTCTCGACCGCGCGCGGATCGGCGCGGCGGCGGAAATGCTCGGCATGGCGAGCCAAGCGTTCGACGTGACGCTCGCCTATCTCAAGCAGCGCGTGCAGTTCAACCAGGTGCTCTCCAGCTTTCAGGCGCTGCAGCACCGCATGGCCGATCTGTTCGGCGAGATCGAGCTGATGCGCTCGGCGGTCGAGAACGGGCTGGCCGCTCTCGACGACAATCGCGGCGACATCGCGATGGCGGCCAGTCAGGCCAAGGCGGTAGCGAGCGACGCGATCCATCATATGAGCAAGGAAGCGGTGCAACTGCACGGCGGCATCGGCATGACCGACGAATATGATATCGGCTTCTATCTGAAGCGCGCGCGCACCTTGGAGCAATTGTGGGGATCGAGCGCGTTCCACCGCGACCGCTTCGCGCTGCTCAACGATTATTGAGCCGGCCGCCGCCGCCGGACCGATGGATGAAAGCGGCGATCCGCTGGGTATAGAGCCGGACGATCGCGTGCGGCGCGAAGCCGCGTTCGATGCCGAGGTCGAGCGCAATCTGAAGCGCAACTTCATCGTGAATTTCGTCCACGGCATGCTCGGGCTGACCGGCTTCCGGCTGATCTATGCGCCCACCTTCATCCCCGCCTATATCCAGCTGATGACCGGCTCGGCGCTCTATGTCGGGCTCGGCCAGACGCTGCTGATGCTGGGCGGGTTCGCGGTGCCGATCCTGGGCGCGTCGCAGCTCGAACATCGCACACGCATCCTCTCGGTGGCGATCCGCATCGGCACGTTGATGCGCGTGCAGGTGCTCGGCCTGGCACTCGCTGGCTGGTTCCTGTCGGGCACGTCGCTGCTGATCGCGACGATGATCCTGTTCTTGGCTCTCGGACTGTTCCAGGGGCTGCAGCGCGTCGCCTTTCAGATGATCATCGCCAAGGTGATCCCGCTCGATCGGCGCGGGCGGCTGCAGGGGATGCGCAACCTGGCGGGCGGCGCGATCGCGGCGGGGCTGAGCTATACGGCGGGGCGCTGGCTCATCAACGATCACGTGCTCGGCAACGGCTATGCCACCACCTTTCTGCTCGCCTTCGTGCTGACCTCGCTCGGCCTCCTCGTGTTGCAATTCGGGATGAAGGAGCCCGCCGCGCCGTCGGTCCGCCTGCGGATGCCGCTGCGCCAGCGGCTTGCCGAAGTGCCGCATCTGCTGCGCGACCGTAATTATCGCTGGTTCGTGATCGGGCAGGCGCTGGCGGTGACCGGCCGTGTCGCCGCGCCCTTCTACATCCTCTACGCGGCGCGGGTGATGGACCTCGACGGCACCACCATCGGCGTACTCAGCCTGGCGTTTCTGGGCGCGGACACCGCGTCCAATATCCTGTGGGGCCAGCTGGGCGATCGCTTCGGCTACCGGCTCACCTTTCTGCTCGCCATCGCTACCTGGATCGGCGCGATCGCGCTCTTGATCCCGGCGCTGACCGAACCGCTGATCATCCTCAGCTTCATCGGCCTTGGCGCCGCCAATTCGGGCTATATGATGAGCGCGCAGACGATGGTGCTGGAGCTCGGCAACCGCGAGGACATGCCGATGCGGCTCGCGCTGTCGACGACGGTGGAGGGGTTGATCGCCACGATCGGTCCGCTGCTCGCCGGCGTGATCGTGCATCTGCTTGGCTATGTCGCGCTGCTCGGCGGAGCGGCGGCGCTGCTGGCGGGCGCGTTCGGCGTGTTCTGGCTGCGCGTGACCGAGCCGCGCCGCGCTGTGGCCTAGCTCCCGGCCGGCGGGCCGAAGAAGCCGTGGAGCAAGGGCGCGGTGTAGAGCCGCGTGGCCAGCGCCATGTCGCGCCGCCCGGCCCAGCCGCGCAGGTCCCAGGCGGCGTTGAGCATGACCATCGCCAGCTGGCTCGCCACCAGCGGATCGATCGCGCGGACCGAGCCTTGCGCGATGCCGTCGATCATCATGCCGGCGAAGCGCCGCGCCATCCAGTCCGAACGTTCGAGCACGAGCTGCTGCATCCGCGGCGGCAGCACGCCCATGGCGGTGGTGCGCAGCAGCGGCCGGTCGCCGTCGAACTGCGCATGTACGAGACTGAAAACGGACGAGGCGATGCGATCGAGGAAACTGCCCTCCTCGGCCAAGGCCAAGCGCTGCACCGCCGAGACGCGATCGTAGCTCGCGGCGAAGCATTTCATCACGAGATCGTCCTTGGCCGCTAGATGGTGGTAGAAGCTGCCCTTGGTCACGTTGAGCTGCGACGCGATGCGCTCGACCGAGGCGCCGCGATAGCCGCGCTCGTTGATCAGCCGGGTCGCCGCCTCCAGGAAATCGCCGAGGCCGCGCTCCGGTCCGTCGCTTTCGACGCGGGCGGGCACGGGCAGATCGAGTGCTTCCGCCTGGCGCCCGCCGGCGGCGAGCCCCAGGCGCATCAGCTCGAAGCTGCGTTCGTGCAGGCGGCCGAAATCGGTGCGCGAATAATCGCTCAGCAGAACCGGCAGCCAATAGGTGAATTCCAGGAAGATATGCGCGCGCGCGGTGAGATCGGCATGGCCGACCGGATCATCCGTCTCGCCGAAGAAGCGCCGCACCTTGCGGAACATGCGCACGAATTCGCCCAGCAGCCGTTCGCGCGTATCCTCCGGCATGGCGCGGATGTCGGACAGCTGCGCCTCGGGCGGATGCGTGCCCTCGCGCTGGGCCGCGATGCGTTCGAAGCTCAGTTCGAGATAGCGCCGCACACGTGCTTGCGGAGTCGGCTCGGTGCCGGCCTCGTCGACCTCGCGCTCGATCCGCTCCAGCGTGCGGTGGAACACGGCCTCGGCCAGCCTGTCCTTGCGCTTGAAATAATAGGCGATGCTGGTGGTATTGAGATCGACCATCCGCCCGACATCGACGAAGGTCATGCCCTTGACACCGCGCTCGTTGATCAGCTCGGCCGCGGCGGAAACGATCCGCTCGCGCTTGGCCTCGAACCGGCCGGTTCGCTCTTCCTGGTCGGCGCCTTTTGCGGCGTTGCTCTCGACGTTCATGTGCGCGGTATACTCCCTGCAGCATCCGGGCTAGCAAACGGGGAGGCGGCGGTCACGGGAAATTGCGAAGATCGGTACGGTAAGGCATCATGCCTGCGCTTGCCTGCACAAACTCGCCCGCGATCTGTCCACAAATTCCGTCACCCCGGGCTTGATCCGGGGTCCAGCTTTTTTATTCTAGTCCATGTTCCCGGCTACATCGTACCGTTCCGGATCGCTCGCGATGCGAATCCACCCGGAACGGTCAATTTACAAGAAAGGGCAGGATAGCTGGGCCCCGGATCAAGTCCGGGGTGACGGTAGAGGGAACGTCTCCAACTGGGGCGATTCCGGAAATTCAAACAGAGAAGCTACCCGTCGCCCGGACGCCTTTCCTACATCGCATATTCATGATATGTTCTCCGCTTGTCGTGCTTGGAGGCCAATCATGGATTCGCCGCTCTTCCTCTACCCCGTTCGCGCCGCTCGTATGCCGACCTTATGGTGGCGGGGTGCGAAAGTCCTGCAGCGGTTCGGGCGAGGGTGAACAAGGGGGGGACGTATAGCGCCCTTTGCGAACTTCCGGCTGCGATCGCCGCCGGCCCGTTCCTTGTCGTAGGCGATTATGTACTTTGCAAACCCTGTCGGATGGAAATTCAGAAACGGCATAGCTCCGCCTTTCTTTGTCCGTCATGCCAGCGTTGGGACCCGGAAAGCCGGCATCTCAGGCCTTATGGCGATCCCGCCCGAGACCCCAGCTTTCGCCGGGGTGACGAAAAGATGAAACGGGTGTGCAAGGTACATAATCGCCTTGCCGTAGACCTTTTGCGCGACATGCCCAACCGGCCTCCCTCGGCGTGCGGTAAAGGATAATCGCCGCGCCGCCCGCCTGCGCCGTTTCGCGCACTCGGCATATGCTCTAAGGGCCGTTCGAGGAGATCGATTATGGGCGTGCGGATAGACCTTTCGGGCAAGGTGGCGATCGTTACCGGGGCGGCTTCGGGGATCGGGCGGGCTTCGGCGCGGCTGTTCGCCGAGGCGGGCGCGAGCGTGATGATCGCGGACCGCGCCGAGGCGGTGCAAGAGACGCTGGCGATGATCGAGCAGGCGGGTGGCACCGGCTTTGCCCGCCAAATGGATGCGGGCGACGAGGCGGCGGTGAAGGCGCTGGCCGAGGACGCGTGCGCGCGCTTCGGCGGGCTCGACATCATCTACGCCAATGCCGGCATCACCGGCGGCAAGCCCGGCGGGCTGTTCGACAGCGATGCGGGCGAGTGGGCCGAGGTGCTGCGCGTGAACCTGATCGGGCCGTATCTGGCGATCAAATATGGCGCGCCGAAAATCCAGGCGCGCGGCGGCGGGTCGATCGTCTGCACCGCCTCGGTCGCGGGCCTGCGCTCGGGCGCGGGGCCGGCGAGCTATTCGGCGAGCAAGGCGGGCGTGATCAACCTGGTCAAGACCGCCGCCTGGCAGCTCGATGGCACCAATGTGCGGGTCAACTGCATCTGCCCCGGCCTGATCGAGACCGGCATGACCAAGCCGGTCTATGATTATGCGCGGGGGGCCGGAAAGCTGGAAAAGATCGGGCAATTGAACCCGATGAAGCGCGGCGGCGAGCCGGAGGAAATCGCCAGGGCGGCGTTGTTCCTGGCGAGCGATCAGGCGAGCTACGTCAACGGACAGGCGCTCCCCGTCGATGGCGGATTGTCCGCCAGCCACCCGATCGCCCCGCGCGGCAATCGCGGCGTCTGAAGGCCGCATGGCATGACCCGCGACGCTTCGCCATCAGCACCCGCCAAAGCGGCGCGCGGGGCCTCGCTCGTCTTCGTCTTTCTCGTCGTGCTGATCGACATGATGGGCTTCGGCATCATCATGCCCGTGCTGCCCGCGCTGATCACCGATCTGACCGGCGGCAGCATCGCCGAGGCGGCGGTGGATGCCGGCTGGCTCGCCTTTGCCTATGCCGGCATGCAGTTCCTGTTCGGGCCGGTCATGGGCAATCTGTCGGACCGCTTCGGGCGCCGCCCGGTGCTGCTGGCCTGCCTCGGCATGTATGGAATCGGCTATGCGATGATGGGCTGGGCGCCCACGCTGGCCTGGCTGTACGCCGCGCGCATCGTGACCGGGGTGACGGGCGCCAGCTTCTCGGTCGCCTACGCCTATATCGCGGACATCACCCCGCCGGAAAGACGCGCGCAGAATTTCGGGCTGATCGGCATGGCGTTCGGCGTCGGCTTCATCTTCGGCCCGGCGCTCGGCGGCATATTGGGCGAGTTCGGCACGCGATTGCCCTTCTTCGCCGCATCGGGCCTCGCCGCGATCAATTTCCTGTTCGGGCTGGTCATGCTCAAGGAAAGCCTGGCGCAGGACAAGCGCCGCCCCTTCTCGCTGATCCGCTCCAACGCGCTGTCGGCGATGAGGGCGCTGGGCGGGCAGAACCGCGTGGTGCTGTGGTACGCCGCCGCGCTCGTCTTCTTCACCACCAGCGGCATCGTCTATCCGGTGATCTTCGCCTATTACGCGATCCAGGCGTTCGGCTGGACCGAACTCACCATCGGCCTGTCGCTGGCGCTGGTCGGGGTCGGCGCGGCGCTGGTGCAGGGCGGGCTGATCCGGATCGTCGTGCCGCGCATCGGCGAGCGGCGGGCGGTGCTGATCGGTTTCGGCGCGATGCTGAGCGCCAATATCATCTACTGCTTCGCGACCGTGCCCTGGTTGATCTTCGTGGCGATCCCGATCGGCTGGTTTCAGGGGCTGATCCAGCCTTCGGTCACCGGCCTGATGAGCCGCGCCGTCGACGACCGGCGGCAGGGCGAGTTGCAGGGCGCGACGTCGAGCCTCAACAGTCTGGCCGCGGTGGTCGGCCCGCCGCTGTTCACCGCCGCCTTCTTCCTGTTCACGCAGGACAGCGCGCCGGTCTATTGGCCGGGCGCGCCCTATGCGGTGGCGAGCGTCTTCGCGCTGGTATCGTTGGCCCTGTTCTGGCGCGGCAGCGGGCTGCATTATGCCGGCGAGGGTGCCGATCTGCCGCCCGACGCGGAGACCGACGCCGATGTCGCCTAGGCCGTGCCTAGGCCTCGAACAGGCCCTTCAGTTCGGTCTTCAGGATCTTGCCGTTGGCGTTGCGCGGCAGCGTGTCGTCGGAAAAGACGATCCGCACCGGCACCTTGAACGCGGCGAGAGCCCCGCGCACCCAGTCCTGCAGTTCCCGCTCGCTCGCCGTTTCGCCGGGCGCCAGATGCACCACCGCGCCGGGCTCTTCGCCCAGCGTGCGGTGCGGCAAGGCGACGACGGCGGCGTCGGTGACGGCGGGGTGATCGTACAGAATGTTCTCGACCTCGGTCGAATAGATATTCTCGCCGCCGCGGATGACGATGTCCTTGGCGCGGTCGACGATATAGCAGAAGCCTTCCGCGTCGATTCGGGCGAGATCGCCGGTGCGCACCCAGCCGTGAACGAAGGTCTCGGCGGTGGCAGCGGGCTTGTTCCAGTAGCCGCTCACGACCTGCGGCCCGCGCGCCCACAATTCACCGATCGTGCCGATGGGCAATTCGACGCTGCCGTCCTCGGCCATGATCTTGATGTCGGACACCGGCACCGGTGGGCCGCAGCTGTCGGGGCGGTTCAGATAATCCTCGGCGCTGTGGCTGGTGACCGTCGCCATCGTCTCGGTCATGCCCCAGCCATTGCCCGGCAGCGCGCCCATCACGTCGCGGATCTTGCGGACGAGATCGGGCGCGGACGGCGCGCCGCCATAGCTGATCGTCTTGAGCGAGCCGAGATCGTATTTTTCGCGCGCCGGATGCTCGATCAGTTGCCAGGCGATGGTCGGCACGCCGCCCGCCAGCGTGACCCTTTCGCGCTCGATGATGCGGAACGCCTCCTCCGGGTGCCATTTGTGCATGAAGATCATCGTCGCGCCGCTCGCCATCGCGCCGGTCATCGTCGCCGAACAGGCGGTGACGTGGAACAGCGGGATCACCAGCAGGGCCACCGCGCGCGGCGGCGGATCGGGCGGCATCTCGCCGCGCCGCAGGAAGCTGCGCGCCGCGGCATAGGCGCTGGAAAAGATATTGGTGGTGATGTTGCGGTGGGTGCCCAGCGCGCCCTTCGGTTCGCCGGTGGTACCGCTGGTGTAGAAAATCGTCGCCGCGTCATCGGGGACGAGCGCGCTATCGGGCAGATCGTCGTCGGGCAGCGCGGCATAATCGGCGGTGGTGCCGATGATGGCTTCGAGCGCGCGAGCATGGCCGGTCAATGCGCCGTCCGCACGCGCCACCAGCACCGTTTCGAGTCCGGGCAGCGCAGCATAATGCTCGGCCAGCCGTTGATGGCGTTCCGCGTCGCACACCAGCAGCCGCGCACCGGCATCCTTCAGGCCATATTCGAGCTCCTGCCCCGTCCACCAGGCGTTGAGCGGCACCATGATCGCGCCGATCGCGGTGGCGGCGAAGAACGCCACCGGCCATTCGGGCAGGTTGCGCATGGCCAGCGCGATCCGGTCGCCCTTGCCGATGCCGAGCGCGAGGAAATGCCGGGCCAGCTTCGCGGTGGCGCGATGCCAGGCGTCATAGCTGACGCGCTCTTCGCCCAGGATGAGAAAGATCGCATCGCCATGGGTGCGGGCGAGCGCGGCCAACCCGGCGAGCGTCGGCGGCACGTTCTTCCACGCGCGGATCGTCTCGCCGCGCACGGCCACATCTTCCATCTCGAAGCGCTGTCCGGGCGCGCAAAGAAGAGCCTGGATCTCGGGAAGGGAGGCGGCGGGCCATGGGGCCGGGCTGCCGGTGGCGTCGGAGGGAAAAGATGCCATGCTCATCATATGGTCAGGGCTAACGAGGTCCTGCCCATGCTACAAGTTTAGACATACCCAAACGCTGAAAAAGGCGATCCATGGCGTCGCGGGCAAGGCTTTCATATATTTCCCCGCTTCCATGCAGGTTATGCTAAGCAATGTAACATGGGTTAATTGTTTAACCGCAACAGTCCGTTAGGTGTTGGCACCAAATTTAGCCGTCATAAACCGGGCGGACCCCCTGCGGAATGGGAATCACCGACCGATGGCCGACAGTTGTTTTGTGCAGCGCCTGCTGCATTATCTAGATATTACCGACGCGGAGAAATCCGCGATTGCGAAGCTCGAACAGGACCCGACCGATCTGGTCGCGGGCCGGAAGCTGTGGGAAGAGGGCGCCAAATCGGACGATATCTGCATCGTCCAGAAGGGCTGGCTTCTATCGGAAACCGTGCTCGAGGGCGGCGAGCGCCAGATCCTGCGCTTCTATTTCCCGGGCGAACTGATCGGCACCGCCAGCATCGCGTTCGATCATGCTTGCAGCACGGTGCGCGCGGTGCAGGATGCGCGGCTGTGCATTTTTCCGCGGGCACGCCTGGGCGAGCTGTTCGTCGAGCATCCCCGGCTCGGAACCTTGTTCTATTCGCTCGGCATGCTGGAAGTGATCGATCTCAACGATCGGCTGCGTGCGCTCGGCCGCACCGACGGCAAGGCGCGGCTCGCGCATCTGTTCCTGTCGATCGCGGAGCGCATGCGCGTGCTGCATGGCCGCGCGGAAAAAGTGTTGCAGGTGCCGCTCACCCAGAGCGACCTGGCCGATGCGGTCGGCCTCACCGCGATCCACGTCAACCGACTGCTCAAGGAAATGACCAGCGACGGTCTGATCCGCCGCACCCGGCGCGAAATCGAACTTCGCGACGAGGATGAGCTGCGCCTGCTCTCGCAATATCGCGATCGCCATTTCGAGGTCGACAACAGCTGGTTTCCGCCCGCCAGCACGTGATGACTATCCCGCGCGGCGATCGGTATCGGCTCTCGGTCCCGTCGTTGTGCATCGACCCCGTTCGGGCTGAGCTTGTCGAAGCCTTGCATTGGCGATTATATACTTTGCAAACCCTGCCGGATGGAAATTCAGAAGCGGCATGGCTCCGCCTTTCTTTGTTCGTAATGCCAGCGAAACTTTGTTCGTCATGCCAGCGAAAGCTGGCATCTCAGGCCTCATGGCGATCCCGCCCGAGACCCCAGCTTTCGCTGGGGTGACGAACAAATGAAACGGGTGTGCAAGGTACATAATCGCCCTTGCATTGTTTCCCTGGCGCTACCCCCGAAGCACGACATTCCTTGGTAGTGGGTCAGTTTGAATTTCCTCCTGCGCTTCATCTAGAATTCTCGTCATTGCGAGGCCGCAGGCCGAAGCAATCCAGGGCAGTTGCGGCGCTACAGCTGCCCTGGATTGCCGCGTCGCCCCGGATCAAGTCCGGGGCTCCTCGCAATGACGAAGAGAGTATATTTCAAACTGACCCACTACCCATTCCTTCGACAGATTCAGGACGAACGGAAGTGGTGCTAGGCAGACGATTTACCGGTTCTTGCGCTTCTCGATCAGCCCCTCGACCACATCGGGATCGGCGAGCGTCGAGGTGTCGCCGAGCGAGCCGAACTCATTCTGCGCGATCTTGCGCAGGATCCGCCGCATGATCTTGCCCGAGCGTGTCTTGGGGAGGGCAGGCGTAAAGTGGATGAAATCGGGCGTGGCGATCGAACCGATCTCGCTGCGCACCTGCCGTTTCAGCTCGGCCTCCAGTTCCTCGCTTGGTTCGTCGCCCGCGTTCAGCGTGACGTAGCAATAGATGCCCTGGCCCTTGAGATCGTGCGGATAGCCGACCACCGCGGCCTCGGAGACCTTGGGATGGAGCACCAGCGCGCTCTCCACCTCGGCGGTGCCCATGCGGTGGCCCGAAACGTTGATGACGTCGTCCACGCGTCCGGTGATGGTGTAATAGCCGTCGGCGTCGCGGCGGCAGCCGTCGCCGGTGAAATATTTGCCTTCATAGGTACTGAAATAGGTCTGCACGAAGCGCTCGTGATCGCCGTGGATAGTGCGCGCCTGGCCCGGCCAGCTGCGCGCGATGACCAGATTGCCTTCGGCCTCGCCCTCCAGCACTTCGCCTTCGGCATCCACCAGCTGCGGCTCGATTCCGAAAAAGGGTTTGCCGGCGCTGCCCGGTTTCATGTCGTGCGCCCCGGGCAAAGTGGTGATCATGATCCCGCCGGTCTCGGTCTGCCACCAGGTGTCGACGATCGGCACCTCGCCGCCGCCCACCACGTCGTGGTACCAGCGCCAGGCTTCGGGGTTGATCGGCTCGCCGACGGTGCCGAGCAGCTTGAGCGAGCTCAGGTCGTGCTTTTGCACGGGCGCGTCCCCCTCGCGCATCAACGCGCGGATCGCGGTGGGGGCGGTGTAGAGGATATTGACCCGGTGCCGTTCGACCATGTCCCACAGGCGGCCGGCGTCGGGATAATTCGGCACGCCCTCGAACATCAGGCTGGTCGCGCCGTTCTGCAGCGGGCCGTAGACGACATAGCTGTGGCCGGTGACCCAGCCGATATCGGCGGTGCACCAGTAGATATCGCCCGGCCGGTAATCGAACGTGTAATGAAAGGTGGCGGCGGTCCACACGCCGTAGCCGCCGGTGGTGTGGAGCACGCCCTTGGGCTTGCCGGTGGAACCCGATGTGTAGAGGATGAACAGCGGGTCCTCGCCGTCCATCTCCTCGCAGGGGCATGTCGAGGGCACGTCCTTCGCCGCCTCGTCGTACCATAGGTCGCGACCGTCCTGCATGGCGACCGCTTCATGGCGGTGGCGAATGACGAGTGTCCTGACCTCGAACGGAACCTTTTCGAGCGCGGCGTCGGCATTGGCCTTGAGCGGCACCGTCTTGCCCGCGCGCACCCCGGCGTCGGCGGTGATGAGGAAGCGGCTGTCGCAATCCTCGATCCGGCCGGCCAGCGCTTCGGGAGAGAACCCGCCGAACACCACCGAATGCACCGCGCCGATCCGTGCGCAGGCGAGCATCGCGATCGCGCCCTCCAGGATCATCGGCATATACAGGGTCACGCGGTCGCCGCGCCCGACGCCCATGGCCTTGAGCACATTGGCGAACCGCTGCACCTCGGCCAGCAATTCGGCATAGCTCAGCGTTTTCACCGTGCCCGGCTGGTCGGCCTCCCAGATCAGCGCGGTGCGATTCCCCAGGCCGTCATCGACATGGCGGTCGACGCAATTGTAGCACAGGTTCAGACGCGCGCCCGCATACCATCGGATATCGATCGGATCGAACGACCAGTCGCCGATGGCGTCCGGTTCGGCGAACCAGTCGATACGGGCAGCCTGCTCGCGCCAGAAGCCGTCGGGATCGGCCAGCGAAGTGGCGTAGAGCCGGTCATAATCATCGGCGGTGCAATGCGTTTCGCCGCCGCGTGGGCGTTCGACCAAAGCCTCGTCATGTCTGCCGTCCGCCATGCCTTCTCTCTCCTGTTCTGAAATTGCCGCGCTCTTGCCAAGCTTTACGGCTACCATAGCGCTATGTTCCTCTGCTAGATGGTGGACCAAAGGCCAGTAGCCCGAGGATTTGCCGATGACCGTTCGATCGCTTGCCGCCGCCGCGGCCCTTTCCATGATCTTCGCGCTGTCCGCTTGCGGGGGAAAGAAGGATTCGGTGGATACCGAAGAAGATTTCAGCGCTATTCCGGTGCCGCCGCCACCGCCCGCGCCGAGCGGGGTAAGCTATGATGTGCGCCACTGCCTGACCCAGGAAATTCCCGAGAGCGAGGTGATCGGCGGCGGGCACACCGTCGGCCAGGCAATCTTTCCCGACACGCTGACCCTCGATTTCAACCGGCCCGCCGGTTTTCCCAACGGCCGCCTGCTCACCGACCAGGTGGTCGATATCATGCTGGCCTATCTGTTTCTCGATCTGGGCGAGGAGGGCGCGCGGCGCTTTGCCGATCTTCCGCTCAACCCGCCCTCGAACGACGTCGCCTTGCCGGCTGGATTTCCCTTTCTGGCGCCGGCTCAGGGCAACCCGCCGCGCGCCGACAGGAGCGGACGCACTTTCGATTTCGTGGACGAAGATGACGATCAGTATGACCGGGTCGACCGGGTGGGGATGCCGCTCGTCTCCACCGCGATCGTCCCGTTCGAGCGCAAACCCGACTACAATGATGCCACGCCCCAAGAGGACGTCGACGGAGATTTTGTGGGAGACGTGGAAGATGAGCTGACCGCTCTGACCAATAGCTTTGCCGACGATTTGACATCCGCCGGTTATCGGCTTTGTGCCGCGGATTAGAGTGAAATTTTACCCGCAATCCGGCGGGAGATGAGGATTGTTACGGTTTCGTTCCTTTCCTCAAAGTGAATGTTTCACGCAAGCCGCTCGATTATTTAGCGAATTTTTTTAAATTTTCGCAACCATCCGTCTCGTTTTGTCGTATGCATAGGAGAGGCAGGGTGGGAGAAGCTTCCATTTCGACTGCCGCTAGAGGAGGAAATTTCATGAACCGATTTGCCAAGCTGGCGGTTGCTGGGGGTGCTGTAGCGCTCGCAGTCCCGCTTGCCATCATACTTCCGGAGCAGTTCGCCCCGGCTGCGGATCACGTCGATCCGCCGCAACGTACCGACCCGGCGGTCGACGATACGCCGGATCGCGCCGCCGACATCGCGGACTTGTTCGCCGCGCACACCGACGACGAATTCCGTATTGTTCTGACCTTTGCCGGTCCTGCACCGACGGATCAGGCGGCGACCTATGATCGTAACGTGCTTTATAAGATCAACGTCTCCAACAGCGCTCCGCGCACCACGACGGACATTCCGATCAGGGTGCGCTTCGGCGAGGACGGCCGGGGTTCCGGCAAGTGGGGCGTTCAGATCCTCGGCATTCCCGGTACGGGCGACGACGGCGTCTTTGGCCCTGTCGAGACCGATAACACCATGGATGGCGTGCAGTTCCGCGCCGGTCTGTTCGACGATCCGTTCTTCTTCGACGATCAGGGCTTCCTGGAGTCGAAAATGACCGGAAATCTCTCCATCATGAACGATCGGGATTTCTTCGCCAACGCGAACGATACCGCCATCGTCATAACGATTCCGCGGGACCGTATCGGCGACGGCTCTTCGCCGGTTGATATTTGGGCCGAAACCCTGCGTCTGGGAGGGCAACTCTGATGAACATTTCCAAGCGCGCTTTAGCACTCGCAACGCCGCTGGCACTGGCTCTGACCATGACCGCCTGCGACGACAACAACAACGACGACACGATGACTACGACGCCGACGCCGGCACCGACACCTGCCCCGCCGACACCGGCGCCCACGCCCACGCCCACCCCTACGCCGACGCCAACCGCGACGAGCACGGGTGCAACTGGCACGGTTGACGTGTCGCAATGTCTGATGCAGGAAGTGGCGCCCGGCACCACGGTCGCGGATTTGATCATCCCCGATACGCTTACGCTGGACTTCAATGCGCCGGCCGGCTTCCCGAACGGGCGCAGGCCCGTCGATCCCGTGGCCAATGTAACCGAGGCGGTGATTCTGCTCGACCTGACGGCCAAGACCGCTGGCGGAGAGCAGCAGACGGCACTGACGTTCCAGCAGTTCCCGCCGTCCGCGGTTGCTGCGCTGAACGGCCGAACGTCGCTCGATGTCCCGCAGAACGACATCAACAACGGCATGTTCCTGGACGATTTCCCTTACATCCTACCGCCGCAGGGCAATCCGCCCTTGGCGGATACGTCGGGGACGAACTTCAACTTCCGCACCCAGCCCGACACGTCCTATATACGGGTCGATCGCATGGGCATGCCGGCGGTCGCCACCGCGCTCATCGGCATGGATAAGAAGGTCGCCTATAACGACGCCGATCCATCGGACGACTTGGCGGGCAAATTCGTGAGCGAGCTGACGTCGGAGCTGACCAAGATACATGCGGGCCTTAGGGACGACCTGATCTCGCTGGGCTTCGTTCCCTGCTCGACCGTCTCCTGACGAAGCGACCGATATGATCAAGCCAAGGGGCGTGCCGTGACCGAGGTTACGGCACGCCCTTCTTCTCCTCCGCCGGATGGCGATCGTTTCGGCTCGAGCAGCCGGTTGTGGAAGATCGCTTTCCTGGTGCTGATGGCCGCCACTCTGATAGCGCTCGCGGCGCGCTGGCTCGACGGAGAGAATGATCTGTCCGACGCACCTGTCACGGGCGTCGGTTTCACCCGCGTGGCGGGGCCCGACAATTACGTCGACGAACTCGCCCGGGCCGAGAGCGCGGTCCATAACAACAGGGTCCGTCTGTCCGATGCGCCGGAACAATGGCTGCGACGTGCATCCTACACCGGAGCGCTGGCCCGCCGCGCTTCGCTAACGGGCAATTATGTCGATCTTGTCGCGATCGACGACGAGCTTGCGCGCGCGTTTCGCGATGCGCCCGAGGGGGCGGGGCCGGTGATCGGTGCCGCCGCCCATGCGCTGACGGTCCACCGCCTCGACGAGGTGGAGAAATATCTCAATATCGCCGATGGCTTCGCGGTTGCGCCCGATAACGGCACGCGCGCCGAAATGCTGGGAATGCGCGGCGACGTGGCATTGTATCGCGGCGATTATGACGCGGCGCTCAGAAACTACCGCGCCGCGCTTCATTTGAGCGAGGATGCCGGCGGTCTGATCCGGCTGTACACCTTTGAGCTGAAACATGGCCGGTTCGACGAGGCCGCCGCCAATATCCGCCGCGCCGGTGCCACGGCGAAGACGCCGAGCCCCTATCTCGCCGCCTTCTACTTCCTGCGGCTCGCCGATGTCGGCCTCGCCAGCGGGGACTGGACGATGGCGCAGGAAAATATCGACGCGGCCAATCATGCGTTCCAGGGCTGGTGGCTGGCCGAGGCGTATCGGGCGCAGATGCTGGCATTGAACGGCGATGTCGCGGGCGCGGTGGCGCTTTATACGCAGGTCGCCAACCGCTCGCACGATCCGTTGGTGATGGACGCGCTCGGATCGCTGCTGCGCGCGAACGGACGCATCGCCGAAAGCCGGCAATGGGCGGCGCGGGCGCAGGTGATCTGGGATCGGCGCATGGCGGCCTTGCCGAGCGCGGCGCGCGGCCATGCGATCGAGCACGAACTGGCGCTGGGTGACCCGGCCAAGGCGCTGCGCATCGCCGCGGCGGACTACAAGGCGCGGCCCTATGGCCAGGCCGCGATCATGCTCGCCACGGCACAGCTCGCCAACGGGCAGACCGAAAAAGCGCTGGCGCTGCTGAAGCGGACCGAGAAATCGGGCTGGGTCAGCGCGCGGGCCTGGGCGTTGCAGGCGGAAGCGGAAGCGTTATTGGGCCACGGCAAGGCCAGCGACAGGGCACGGACAGAAGCGGAGAAGATCGATCCCAAAGTTTTCGACCCGGCGCAAAGCTATATCTGGTTCGGCCATGGCTGACCGCGCTTGGCGTCGCCTCGCGGCGGCGCTGCTCGCGATCCTGGCCTGCTTGGCTCCGGGTCCGGCGGCCGCGCACATCACGCCGAACAGCGAGGTGCAGCTCGACTTCGGTCCGTCCGAGGCGCGCGCCGACATCATCGTGCCGCTGGGCGATTACGCCGCGGCCAGTGGCAATCCGATCGCCAAGACCCCGGCGAATTATCAAAAGGCGCAGGACTGGCTGAAACATCATGTGTCGATCCGCAGCCCCGACGGGCGCCGGTGGACGATCGATTATCAGCTGACCGAATTCGCTCAGATCGCCGGGCCGCCCGATCTGCATGCCATCGCCACGCTGATCCCGCCCGAGAACGCGCCCGTTCGAAAATTCACGATCGACTGGACCGCGGTGGTCGACACCAACCCCTCGCATTTCGTGCTGTTCGTCGCCAAGCGCGATCTGTACGGCCGCTATGGCGATCAGCGCGAGATCATCGGCGCGGTGCGTAGCGACCGGATGCTGCTGAACGTCGACCGCGGCCACGCCAAACCGATGACCGGTTTCGCCAACGCGGTGCGGCTGGGCGGCGAGCATATCGCCGAGGGGCACGACCATCTGCTGTTCCTGCTGGCGCTGTTCCTGCCGATGCCGCTGGTGCTCGCGGCGAACCGCAAGCGCTGGGGCGGGCCGCGCCGCCCCAAGGACGCGATCTGGGGGATGACCAAGATCATCACCAGTTTCACCGTCGGGCACAGCCTGACGCTGATCGCCGCGCCGCTGCTGGGCGTGCATCTACCCGCGCAGCCGGTCGAGATCGGCATCGCGCTGTCGATCCTGATCTCCGCGATCCACGCCTGGCGGCCGCTCTTCCCGGGGCGCGAGCCGTTGGTGGCGGTGTTTTTCGGCTTGATCCACGGCCTCGCCTTCGCCACCATCGTCGGCGATCTGGGGCTCGGCGTCAGCCGCGAGATCCTCTCGATCCTGGGCTTCAACATCGGCATCGAGATCGTTCAGCTGATCGTGGTGCTGGCGTTCCTGCCCGCGCTGATGCTGTTCGCGCGCACGCGGCATTACGACTGGCTGCGGCTTGGCGGCGCGTCCTTCGCCGGGTTCGCCGCGATCAGCTGGATGATCGAGCGCATCTTCACCGTAACCAACCCGGTGGCGAGCTTGATCGACGGGCTGCTCGACCACTCCCCGATCCTCGTCGCGATCCTGACGGTGGCGGCGTTGATCACCTGGTTCGCCGATCGGCGGACACGCGTGGCAGCGGCGGCCTAGGACCCTAGAAGCACGGGCGAACAGGAAAGCTTCTGCCCGGCGCAGGGAGTGGCCGATCGACCGTCCGTGGCAAAATGATACGCTCGGGCCCCGTTTGTTCGTCATGCCAGCGAAAGGACCCGGAAAGCTGGATCTCGGGCGTCAAAGCGATCCGGCCCGAGACCCTAGCTTTCGATGGGGTGACGAATTGAGAGACGGGCCAGCAAAGTAGATCAGCGCCTGAGTGAAGGGTTCCTACCCGCGCACGACCGTAATTCACCGGTTGCAGGAGTTGCAACCGATACGCCGTGCTTTCGCTTCTGCCGCAGGTTGTGATCGGCAGCCCATGCCCTTACATCCAGCGCGTTGGGAAGGCCGGGCCCGATGCCGGCCGACTGATGGGATATTGACCCGTGTTTGACGGCGCCGACGCGCTCATTCTCGCCCGCATCCAGTTCGCCTTCACGGTGAGCTTCCATTTCATCTTTCCGGCCTTTTCGATCGGCCTGGCGAGCTATCTCGCCGTGCTCGAAGGGCTGTGGTTGAAGACGGGCAAGGATCTTTACAAGGACCTGTTCAAATATTGGCTCAAGATTTTCGCCATCGCCTTTGCCATGGGCGTCGTGTCGGGCATCGTGATGAGCTACCAGTTCGGCACCAACTGGGCGGTGTTCTCGGACAAGGCCGGGCCGGTGGTCGGCCCGCTGATGGCCTATGAGGTGCTCACCGCCTTTTTCCTGGAAGCGGGTTTTCTCGGGGTGATGCTGTTCGGCATGAACCGCGTGGGCAGGAAGCTGCATTTCGCCGCCACCCTGATGGTCGCGATCGGCACCTGCATCTCGGCCTTCTGGATCATCAGCGTGAACAGCTGGATGCACACGCCGGTGGGTTACGAGATGGGACCGAACGGACAGTTCCTGCCGGGCGACAGCTGGTGGACGATCGTGTTCAGCCCCAGCTTTCCCTATCGCCTGGTCCACACCGTGATCGCCGCCTATCTCACCACCGCCTTCGTGGTCGGCGCGGTCGGCGCCTGGCATTTGCTGAAAGACAGGACCAACCTGCACGCGCGCAAGATGTTCTCGATGGCGATGTGGATGGCCGCGCTGGTCGCGCCCGTGCAGATTTTCGCCGGCGACACGCAGGGCCTCAACACGCTGGAGCATCAGCCGCAGAAGATCATGGCGATGGAGGGCCATTACGAGAGTCATCCGGACGGCGCGCCGCTGTATCTGTTCGGCATCCCGAACGAGAAGGAACAGCGGCTCGATTATGCGGTGGGCATTCCCAAGCTATCCTCGCTGATCCTGAAGCATGATCTGAACGCCCCGATGGCCGGGCTCGACACGATTCCCGACGCGGACCAGCCGCCGGTCACTATCGTCTTCTGGAGCTTCCGCATCATGGTCGGCATCGGCTTCGCGATGCTCGGCCTGGGATTGTGGAGCCTCGCCGCGCGGGTGCGCAAGAAGCTCTACGACTGGGGCTGGCTGCACCGCGCCGCCTTGGTGATGGGGCCGTCGGGTTTCGTCGCGGTGATCGCGGGCTGGGTGACCACCGAGGTCGGCCGGCAACCGTTCACCGTTTACGGCCTCTTGCGCACCGCCGATAGCGCCAGCCCACTGGCCGCGCCCGCCGTGGCAACCTCGCTCGCGGCCTTTGTGCTGGTCTATTTCGCGGTGTTCGGCGTGGGCACCTGGTATATCTTGCGGTTGATGAGCGGATCGCCCCATCCGGGCGAAAAGGGCGTGCGGCGGACCGAAAAAGGCCCCGTGCGCACCGCCGGCATCACGCCCGGTCCAGCGCAGGGCGAGGGCGCGAAGAACGAAGCCGAAGCGGAGCGAGCCGGATGACCGCGCTCTACAATTTCGATCTCGCCACCGTCTGGGCGTTCATCATCGCCTTTGCGGTGTTCATGTACGTCGTGATGGACGGTTTCGATCTGGGCATCGGCATCCTGTTCCCGACGATCGCGGTGGGGCAGGAGCGCGACGCGGCGATGAACAGCATCGCGCCGGTGTGGGACGGCAACGAGACCTGGCTGGTGCTGGGCGGCGGCGGGCTGTTCGCGGCCTTCCCGCTGGCCTATGCGGTCATCCTGCCGGCCACCTATCCGCTGATCATCATCATGCTGCTCGGCCTCGTCTTTCGCGGGGTGGCGTTCGAATTCCGCTGGCGCGACGAACGGCATCAGCGGTTCTGGGACCTGGCCTTTTTCGGCGGATCGCTCGCCGCGGCGATGGCGCAGGGCATGATCCTGGGCGCGTTGCTGCAGGGCATCACCGTCGTGGACCGCGCCTATGCGGGGAGCTGGTTCGACTGGCTGACGCCCTATACGCTGCTGACCGGGCTGGGCACCGTGGCGGGCTATGCGCTGCTCGGCAGCACGTGGCTGATCATCAAGACCGAGGGCAAGGGGCTCGACCATGCCTATCGCATGGCGCGGCCCGCCTTTTTCGCGACGCTCGCGCTGATGGCGGGAGTCAGCCTGTACACCCCGTTCCTCGAGGCGGACTATTTCAACCGCTGGTTCACCTTTCCCAGCATCGTCTTCGCGGCGCAGGTACCGCTGCTCACCGCGATCATCGTCTTCGCCCTGCTGAGGGCGCTGGTGAAGCGGCGAATCTATCGGCCGTTCCTGTTGTCGCTGGCGCTGTTCCTCATCGGCATGGCCGGGCTCGGCGTGTCGATGTGGCCCCATATCGTGCCGAACGACATCACCATCTGGGACGCCGCCGCGCCCGAACGCAGCCAGGTCTTCATGCTGATCGGCACCGCGATCATCATGCCGATCATCCTGATCTATACCGCTTTCGCCTATTGGGTGTTTCGCGGCAAGACCGGCCATGAGGGCTATCACGCATGAAGCTGGCGCCGCTGGACGGAGCGGAACGGGCCGAGGCGCTGCCGCTGTGGCGGCGGATCGGCTGGATGGCCGCGATCTGGGGGATGAGCGTGGCGCTGCTCGGCGCGGTGGCGTTGATTATCCGTAGCTGGATCGGCTAGATTACATCCCCCTCGCTCTTGCCTGCAAAGGTGCGACGAGGCGTTGGGATATTGTTAACGTGTCCCCGGATCGGACGGTTCGGGGTTAACCATCTATAGCGATGGCGCTCATCCCTAACAAAGCGTTAACATGTCGCTTATGAAACGCGCCCTCGTCCTCACCTCCGAAAATGCCGGGCATCCGTTCCGGCGAACCCTGAAACCGCACATCCTGAACGTGCCCAAGGCCGATCCCGTGCCGGAGATTACGGATAAGGGCTGGTGGCGGCAGGAGGATACGCAGCTGTTCGCGATCAGCTTCGCGGCCTTTTTCACGGCGATCTACAGCTTCATCGCCTGAGCGCGTATAACGGGTTTACAGCATCGGCCCGTCGGCCTCGCGCAGCACCATCGCGCGGCTCGCCATATGCAACCGGTGCGCGAGCCAGGCCGAGACCAGGCACATGCCCGCGCTGAGCAGCAGTTGCTCGGTGATCGGAATGCCCGCCGCGCTGAGGCCGAGCGTGAACAGCGATCCGGCCACCATCGCGCCCGAATTGACGAGATTGTTCGCCGCCACCGCGCGCGCGGTCTCGCTCTTGGGCACGGTGGTCGTCAAAAAGGCGTAGAGCGGCACCACGAACATGCCGCCCGCCACCGCGATGCCGAGCAGCGTGACCACCACCGCCCAGCTGTCCGGGTGCGCCATGAAGGCGGGGATATCGTACAGCCGCCCGGTCCGGCTCACCTCCCAGCCGTGACAGACGAAATAGAACAGCACGACGAAGCCGCCCATCGCGAGCACCGAAACCGGCGAATAGCGCGCCGAGACCTTGCCGCCCAGCAGCCGGTTGATCGCGAGCGATCCGATCGCGATGCCGACCGAGAAGATGGCGAGGAACAGGCTGGCCACGGTCTTGTCGCCGGTCAGCACGTTCTTGACGAGCGGTGGAAACTGGATGAACAGCACCGTGCCGATGGTCCAGAAGAAGCTGATCGCCACCACCGCCAGCCACACCGCGCGGGTCTTGCGCACCAGCCGGACGAGATCGCGCGAAGAGGTCCAGAGGTTGTAGTCGATCGTGCCGACGTCGTTCGGCGCGGGCGGCGCGGGGGGCACCTGGCGACCGGTGACATAGCCGATCAGCGCGGTCAGGATCACCGCGCCCGCGGCGACCTCCACGGGGATGATGCCGGCGACGATGGTACCGATCAGGATGGCGATATAGGTCCCCGCCTCGACCAGCCCGGTGCCGCCGAGCACCTCCTCGTGGCGCAGATGCTGCGGCAATATGGCGTATTTGATCGGCCCGAAAAAGGTCGAGTGGACGCCCATCGCGAACAGCGCGAGCAGCAGCAGCGGGATCGCCGCGACATGCACGGCGATGCCCATCCAGGCGAGCACCAGGCCGAGCGCGCCCACGGTCATGATCGCGATCTCGCACGCCTTGATGATGCGGATCAGCGCGGCCTTGTCGCGCGCATCGGCGAACTGGCCGGACAAGGCGGAGAACAGGAAGAAGGGCAGCACGAACACGCCCGTCGCCACCGCGCTGAACAGCGTTTCGGTCTCGGGGTCGCTGAACACGCCGTAGACGACGAACAGCACCATCGCGGTCTTGTACAGATTGTCGTTGAACGCGCCGAGATTCTGCGTGGCGAACAGGGGCAGGAACCGCCGTTTGTTCAGCAGATGGAAGGAAGCCTGCATCGCCGCCCGCCCTAGCGGCGGGGCGGGGCGGGGGGAAGGGGATTGTTGGCGCGGGCCTTCAGTCCTTCTTGCCTTCGCGACCGTTATCGTCGGCACTCATGCGCCGGCTCATCGCGCTGCGCTGCTGCGTTGCCGTGAGCGCTGGCGATATGGCGTAGCGTTGAATCGCGCCAGCTGGCCGTCCTGAGCAGGGGCCAGCGTGTCTTCAACAGCGCACCCGCGGTCACGGGTCTACTCCGCCGCGATCGCCTGTTCGGCGCTGGCGACCAAGGCGTGCAATGCCGCTATGTGCGCGGCGAAGGCGCGGCGGCCTTTGCGGGTAAACCCGGCCCATGTGCGCTGCCGCCCCTCGACCGCCGCCTTGCGGAGGCGGACATAGCCCGCCTCGCCGAGCGCGCCGAGATGCTTGGACAGCACCGAATCGCTCACCCCCACGATCTCGCGCAGCCGGGCGAACTCGACGTCGTCGACCTGCGCCAGCACCGCCGCGATCTGCAGCCGCGCGGGCGGGTTGAGCAGCGGGTCGATCGCGGCTGCCTTCACAGCCGCGCGCTTCCCCGCATTTCCGCGCGGAAAACGCGTTTCCAGATCACGCTGCCGACGGAAGCGCCCACGAACGAGCCGCCCGCGGCCAGCACCGCCAGCGGTGCCGGGGCGGGCTCGCCGCGCGTGCTGACCGACAACATCATCATGCCCAGAATGACCGCCAGGATGAGCAGAACGACCCAGAGGGTCTTTCCCACGCGCCAGCCATTGACGAACGCGCCCTTTCGTCTGCGGTCGCCTTGGGCCAGGACCGCCACGCCGGCCATCGCCACGGCGGTCACCGCGCCCTGAAACAGGATCGGCAGCGACACCGAGAACACCAGCGCCGCCATGACCGCGCCGAAGGCGGCATGGCGCCAGGGTGGGGACTCGGCGACATCGGCCAGTTTCATTCTGGTATCGTCGACCGCGTCCAGCGCGGCGCGGGCATCTTCCTGTCGCATCGAATCAATCCTTTCACTTTCCAATCTGGAAAATGAATGAACGCGACTTTCCTCATTTGCAAGTTAAAACTTTCCACATTGGAAAGTGGATATAATGGCCTCGGCGTTTCGGGTCCAGGGGCGGGACATGCATGGCGGCGCTACCCAGCTGTCGGCGGCGCCGGGTACGAGGTGCTGCTGGACGCGGCCGGGCTGTAGCGCCGGGCCCGGGGCCTTCACGCAACGAGACCTGTACAGCGCGCCGGGGCGGCGCTAGACTGCGCTCATCCCCGGGGAGCCGCGCGCGAAAACGCCGGTTGAGAGCGGAATAGCCCGCGACCCGTCGAACCTGATCCCGATAATACGGGCGGAGGGAGGGAGCGGTGACCGGGCCATGTCCGCCAATCCGCCCGTCTCTTCGAATTGTTTTGAGGAGGCCGATGACGTCGCAGCCCGCTTTCCTGACCGCCTGGACCGCGATCTTTCTCGGGCTGTACGCGCTGGCCGCCGGGGCAGGCGAACTGCGCCAGGCGGGCGGCTGGGAGCGCATGCTGGACGAGATCGAGGGCAGCCGCGCGTTGCAGTTCGTCACCGCGCTGCTGTGCATACTGATCGGTGCCGTGATCTACCTCGCCAATCCGCTGGGGGGGCGCGACTGGCTGACCTTTGTCCTCGGCATCGTCGGCGGGCTGATCGTGGTCGAGGGGCTCGTTCTGCTCGCCATGCCCGACCGGTTCCTGCCGTTCGCCTGGCAGTTGCTGGACAAGAGCGGCCGGATCGGACCGGGGGCGAGCGTCGCCATCGGGCTCGCCTTTTTCCTCGCCGGCGCGGTGCGCGTGTGATGGCGCGCAGCCCTTTCCTCTCGTCATGCCAGCGAAAGCTGGCATCTCGGGCCGTTGAGCGCATCGGCCGGAGACCCCAGCTTTCGCTGGGGTGACGACCAATTTCTTGAATTTTCACCCAAAAGGACCATCCCATGGCAGACATTCCCGCCCGCACCGAGATCGGCGTCACCACCGGCGCCATTCGCGGCTCGAAGAAAATCCATGTCGCCGCCAAGTCCGGCAGCGGGATCAAGGTCGCGATGCGCGAAATTCGACTTGAAGCCGGCGAGGCGCCGGTGCGCGTCTACGACACGTCTGGCCCGTACACCGACGAAGCCGCGATCATCGACATCCACGGCGGGCTGCCGCAGCTGCGCCGCGAATGGATCGAGGCGCGCGGCGATGTCGAGAGCTATGACGCGCGCGAACTCCGCCCCGAGGATAACGGCCAGCTCGGCCCGGACCGGTCCGGCGGCGTGCCGCGTTTCCCCAAGGTGGTGAAGCGCCCGCTGCGCGCCAAGGCGGGGCAGAACGTCAGCCAGATGCACTATGCCCGCAAAGGGATCGTCACGCCCGAGATGGAATATGTCGCCGAGCGCGAGAATCTCGGCCGCGAGCGCCTCGCCGAATATAAGCGCGATGGCGAGAGCTTCGGCGCCTCCATCCCGGACTATGTCACGCCGGAATTCGTGCGCGACGAGGTGGCGCGCGGCCGCGCCATCATTCCCAACAACATCAACCACCCCGAATCCGAACCCATGGCGATCGGGCGCAATTTCCTCGTCAAGATCAACGCCAATATCGGCAACAGCGCGGTGGCGTCCGACGTCGCGGCCGAAGTCGACAAGATGGTGTGGTCGATCCGCTGGGGCGCGGACACCGTGATGGACCTTTCCACCGGCCGCAACATCCACGACACCCGCGAGTGGATCATCCGCAACAGCCCGGTCCCCATCGGCACCGTGCCGATCTACCAGGCGCTGGAAAAGGTCGGCGGCGTGGCCGAGGAGCTGACCTGGGAAATCTTCCGCGACACGCTGATCGAGCAGGCCGAGCAGGGCGTCGATTATTTCACCATCCATGCCGGCGTGCGCCTGCCCTATGTGCCGATGGCGGCCAAGCGCATGACCGGCATCGTCAGCCGCGGCGGATCGATCATGGCCAAATGGTGCCTCTCCCACCACAAGGAGAGCTTTCTGTACGAGCGCTTCGACGAGATCACCGAGATCATGAAGGCGTACGACATCGCCTATTCGCTGGGCGACGGCCTGCGCCCCGGCAGCATCTACGACGCGAACGACGAGGCGCAGTTCGCCGAGCTCTACACGCTGGGCGAACTGACCAAGCGCGCCTGGAAGGAAGACGTGCAGGTCATGATCGAGGGCCCCGGCCATGTGCCGATGCACAAGATCAGGGAGAATATGGAAAAGCAGCTGGAAAGCTGCGGCGAGGCGCCGTTCTACACATTGGGGCCGCTCACCACCGATATCGCGCCGGGATACGACCATATCACCAGCGGCATCGGCGCCGCGCAGATCGGCTGGTACGGCACCGCCATGCTCTGCTACGTCACGCCCAAGGAGCATCTCGGCCTGCCCGACCGCGACGATGTAAAAGTCGGCGTGGTCACCTACAAGCTGGCCGCCCACGCCGCCGATCTCGCCAAGGGCCACCCCGCCGCGCAGGTCCGCGACGACGCGCTGAGCAAAGCCCGCTTCGAGTTCCGCTGGCGCGACCAGTTCAACCTCTCGCTCGACCCCGACACCGCCGAGCAGTTCCACGACCAGACGCTGCCCGCCGAAGGCGCCAAGACCGCGCATTTCTGCTCGATGTGCGGCCCGAAATTCTGCAGCATGAAGATCAGCCAGGAAGTGCGCGAATTCGCCGCCAAGCAGAACAGCGACAGCTATCTGGCGGCGGAAGTTCCTCCCCCGACCGGGGAGGGGGACCATGCGAAGCATGGTGGAGGGGCATCACGCGAAGACGCGAAGACGCGAAGTGCGGAAGAAGGCATGGAAGTGATGAGCAAACTCTACAAAGAAAAGGGCGAGCATCTGTATCTGCCCGCCGAGGAGGTCGAGCCAAGCGAATAGTCACGCAAAGCCGCGAAGGCGCGAAGAAGGGGCGCGTGGCGGCCTGCTTTTTGCTTTGTCTCGACGTGTTTTCAGGATGCGGCGTTGGCTGTTTGAAGGCGGCTTCGCCTCATCGCACAACATTTTCGCGCCTTTGCGTCTTCGCGTGAACCAGAAAAGCCGGACCCCGGATCGGGTCCGGGGTGACGGTCGAGCGAGCGGCGCCCCCTCACCCGAGAAATTCCGCGAATTCCGGGGACGGCATGTTTAATTCACCCCACTCGCAAAGCCTCCAGCACGCCCGGGAAAAGAACCAGAACGGCTAACCCAACAACAAAGCACTGTCCTACATGGCACATTTTATGCTATGAAGCGGGATGACCCGGCATCACACCCGCTCCGCCCCGGCCGCCTCCGCTTCGTGCGCGACGCCGCCTCCTTCCTCCTCGGCGTCGTCCCGCTCCGCGCCGGAGTCCGGCGATCCGCCCGATATCGCCGCGTTCGATCCGGTCGCGCTGCGCGCGCGGCACGACGGGTGGACGGCGGGCCGGCAGACGGCGTTCGTCGCGGCGCTGGCGGCGTGCGGCAACGTGACCGAGGCGGCGGCGCGGGTGGGGATGAGCGCGCGCTCGGCCTACAAGCTGCGCGCCCGGCCCGACGCGCGCAGCTTCCGCGAGGCATGGGACGTGGCGCTCGACAGCGCGGTCCAATGCCTGTCCGACGCGACCTTCTCCCGCGCGCTGCACGGGGTCGAGCGGCCGGTGTTCTTTCAGGGCGAGCGGATCGGCGAATGGCGGCAATATGACGAGCGGCTGGCGATGTTCATCCTCGCCCGCCGCGCGCCGGACCGGTTCGGCGCGTGGATCGACCGGCGCGAGGTGCGCCGCGAGCGCGACCAGACCGGCACCGCCCTGGGCGAGGCGCTGAAGCGCGTCGCCGAAGATGCAGAAGCGTGCGAGGCGCTGGAAGCGGAGGACGGGCGGGCGCCGGATGGGGCGGACGCCCCGTCCGCCGCCCCGCCCGCCGCCCCGGCCCCGCTGCCCGAACGCGATCCGCTGCCGGGTCCGGTGTTCTACACCGAGGCGCAGGCCAACGCGCGCGCGATCGAGCGCGAGGCGATGCCGACGTCCGAGGAGGTCGACGAACTGATCCTGGAGAAGATCGCCGGGCTGAAACGCGCCCAGGCGATGGAGCGCGAGCGCGCCGCGGAACGGTGGGGGGATGCCGATGTGGCGGGCCGGGAGGGAGGCCGGGAAGGGGGCCGGAAGGGGGGCCGGAAGGGGGGGACGTATGCCGCCCTTCGTGAACTTCCGGACGAAGCGGAAGACGAAGAGTGGGACGAGGATGACTGGGACGAAGAGGACCGGGACGGGGACGAACGGGAGCATCGCGCCGAGGCCGAGCCGCCGGAGGGTGTGAAGAGGAGCGAGCCCCGGATTGCACCCGGCGCGCGGTGGTAAGGCGGATCGGGCGGATCATGGCCCCGATGACAAATCACCTGAAATCAGCCGTCATCCCGGGCTCGACCCGGGATCCGGGGCCGAGCGGAAGTGCCATCTCGCCCCGGGTTAAGCCCGGAATGACGCGGTATTTGCACCTATGAAGCGTCATCAACAACGCGCCGCCGCCAGCGATGGTCGATGCCCGCGGCGCTGGCAATTGCGCCGCGCCGCGCTAAAGGCGGGCGCATGAGTTTGCTCGGACGCATCGTCGGAACCCGCATCACCCGCGGAACCCTGGTTTTTCTGTGGCCGGACGGCAGCCGCGAGAGCTTCGGCACGTCCGCGCCCGGCTGGCCCGACGTCGCCCTGCGCTTTCACGATAAGCAGGCCGAGCGGCGCATCGTCACCAACCCCAATCTGGGCATGCCCGAGACCTTCATGGACGGCAGCGTGACCGTGGAGCGAGGCGACATCATGGACCTGATCATGCTGGTCCGCCGCAACGCGCCGTGGGAGGCGGGCGCCGAAGTGGGGTCGCGCGGGCCGCTCGCCAAATTCGGCGAATGGACGCTGAGCCGGCTCGACCAGCTCAATTCGCTGGCCCGCTCGCGCCGAAACGTCGCGCATCACTACGATCTCAGCAACGATTTCTACCGGCTGTGGCTGGACGAGGACATGCAGTATAGCTGCGCCTACTGGCCGGACGAAGGCATGACGCTGGAGCAGGCGCAGACCGCCAAGAAGGCGCATATCGCGGCCAAGCTGGCGCTCGAGCCCGGGCAACGCGTGCTCGATATCGGCTGCGGCTGGGGCGGCACCGCGCTCTATCTCGCCGCGCTGATGGACGTGCGGGTGCACGGCATCACGCTCAGCACCGAACAGCTGGCGCTCGCCCGCCGGCGCGCGGAGGAAGCGGGCGTGGCGGACCGGGTGACGTTCGAGCTGGTCGATTACCGCGATCTGGCCGAGCGCGAGCCCGAGAGCTTCGACCGGATCGTCTCGATCGGCATGTTCGAGCATGTCGGGCGGCCGAACTTCGCAACCTATTTCGCCTGCGTGCGCAAGCTGATGACGCCGGACGGCGCGGCGCTGATCCACAGCATCGGCCGGCTGGGACCACCCGGGTCAACCGACGCCTTCACCCGCAAATATATCTTTCCGGGCGGCTATATCCCGGCGCTCTCCGAAACGCTGGAGGCGAGCGAAAAGGTCAAGCTGATCCACAGCGACATCGAGACCTGGCGGGTCCATTACGGCCGGACGCTGCGCGCCTGGTACGAGCGCGCGGTCGCCCGGAAGGACGCCATCGTCCAGATGTACGACGAGCGCTTCTACCGCATGTGGATCTTCTATCTCGCCGGCGCGGCCGCCGCGTTCGAGGGTGGGGGCATGGGCAACTACCAGATCCAATATGTCCGCGATCGCCGCGCGCTGCCGCTGTCGCGCGATTACATGCGCGCGGCGGAGGAACGGTTTCTGGGGGATGGCGACGAAGGGAAAAGGGTGATTGCGTAGATTGCGAATTCCTTTTTTCTCATGCGTCATGCCAGCGAAAGCCGGCATCTCGGGCGTCGATGCAATTCGGCCCGAGACCCCGGCTATCCGGCGCCCTTTCGGGTCCCAACAAAGTAAGTACTACTTTGTTGGGTGCCCTTTCGCTGGGGTGACGAGAAAGGAAGCATTTTTTTTTCAGAGGATATGGAGCGCGTTTCATCCTCGATGAGCGACCCTCAAACGAACACCGCCACCGACTGCATGCCCATCATCACCGGCTCGCCGCGCGCGTTGCGCACCGACATGTACTGGCTGCTCGAACCGCGGGCCGCCTGATGCCCCTCGGCATCGATCCACCACCAGCCGTTCTCGGTTCGGGGTGTGTCGGTGAGCAGGTTGAACTGCCAGTTCATCGTGCTGACCGGGCCGGCTTTTTCCATCGCGCCCATCGCGGCGGGGGGCAGCGCGTCGGCGATCGCCATCAGTTCGGTAGAGCCGTCGAGCCGCCCGCGGTCGCGCAGCCGGTGCCAGTTGGCCAAGTGCACATCGCCGGTGCCCAGCACCAGCCGCTTGTCCGGATAATCGAATTGCGACGTGAAATATTCCGGCGGACCCGTGCGGGTCTTGCCATCCTCGGGGATCGGCGGCAGCGCGATGTCGGGGATCCGGTCGAAGGCGATACTGCTCTCTCGGCCGTTCATGAAGATGAAGCTGGCGATCAGCCCGATCCCGCTTTGGCTTCCCAGCTCGACCTGCACGAAGGCGGTGTTCCTGCCCCGCCGGAGCAGCCTCGGCCTGGCCGTCACCGTCTCGGCGATCGGTCCGACGAACGCGATCTGCCCGCTTTTCAGCGGCGGCAGATCGTCCGCGATGGTGCGCGCTGCCGCCAGCGCGATCGCGCTCGACAGCCCGCCATAAGCGGTGCGGCCTTGCATCCAGCCGGGAGGAATGTCGGCGGACAGATCGTTCGCGCCGAGACGGGCAAGAATATCGGCAAGGTTCATGAGGCCCGGTTTAACCGAGGCACGGCGCGCCGCAACCCCGCAAACCGCCGCCGTTCAGTCGAGCGCTTGGTTATGCGTCCCTTCCTCGGCGCGCTCGCGCTCCTCGGGCTTGCGTTCGTCGAACTTGGCCTTGAGCGCGTCCGGCACTCCCGCATCGAGTCGCTGCTTCGCCGCCGGGAAAATCTCTTCCTCTTCCTCGTCGATATGATGTTCGTAGCGATGGCGCATCTTCTTGAATGTCGCCATCCAGCCCGGACTCGACATCTCTATGTCCTCGAGCTCCTCAAGAAAATCGTCGATTTCCTTATGCTCGGACACCGAATGCTGGCCTTCCTCGCGCAGCTCCGGGTCCTGCAGCATCACCGCGTAGAGCGACTCTTCCTCCGCCGCCGCGTGGGCGCTCACCTCGATCCGGAACTGCTCGAAGCCTTCCCGCCGCTCGGCGCTGTCGCCGCTGGTATCGGCGAGCTTCGCGAGCATGTCGCGATGCAGATCGTGATCCTGCTTCAGGCGGTCGAAAATATCGGTCATGAAAATTCCTGTCGGTTCGGTCGACGCTTGCCGCGAACAACCGGAAACGGGGCGGGTTGGTTCCCGTTACGGTTCCGAAACGCTGCGGGTGTAGCGATGGAACGGGTGCAAGCGAGTCAGAAGCCGAGTCCTGAAGACCTTGGGCCGAGCCACCCGCGCTCGCGTTCGGGATCGTTCGGGCAAACCGCCCCCCGGGCGGTTGCTTCGTCCCGAAAAATGGTGGGCGTAGGAAGGATTGAACTTCCGACCCCCGCGATGTCAACACGGTGCTCTACCACTGAGCTATACGCCCATTTTCCGAGATTCGCGCCTCCGGGGAGGTCGATCGGTCGCCCTCTACCCAGTCGGGGCGGGGCGTTCAAGTGTCTAAATCAGGCCGCTCCTGCTCTCGCCCACGAACATGCGGTCGACCTCCAGCACCAGATCGCGCAGGTGGAACGGCTTGGACAACAATTTGGCGCGCGGCACCGCTTGTCCCGCGCGCAGCGTCACGCCGGAAAAGCCGGTGATGAACATCACCTGGGTGTCCGGGGAAACCTTGCCGCAATGCTGGGCGAGTTCGATGCCGTCCATTTCGGGCATGACGATATCGGTCAAGAGCAGGTCGAAGCGCTCGGCCTTGAGCAAGGGCAGCGCCGCGGTACCGCGGTCGACCGCGACCACCTCATAGCCGGATTTCTCCAGCGCCCGCGCCAGATAGGCGCGCATGGCGTCTTCGTCTTCGGCCAGCAGGATACGGATCGGATCGGACATGGATGGACGCTCTTCGGTAACGGGTCGAGGGCAACGGGTCGTGTCGGCGGGGGGCCTGACGCTGTCGTAACGGCCAGAAGTTTATTTTCTATGGCCGAATCGACCGCGCGCGATTGCGAAACGGCTGCGGCGTGCCTATCGCGGGAGACAATGGCGAATCGCGGCACCGAGGGCAGCTCCACTTATGCGGGCCACGCTCTGGACGATCCGGCCCGTCCGCTCCTGATCTCGGTGCCCCATGCCGGGCGCGACTATCCGCCCTCGCTGCTGGCGCGCTCACGCGTATCGCCCGCGGTGCTCCAGCGGCTCGAGGATCGCTATGTCGATCTGCTGGCGCGCGGAGCGATCGCGGCGGGCTTTTCGTGTATCGTCGCGCGGCGCCCGCGCGCCTGGATCGATCTCAACCGCTCGACCCGCGAGATCGACGTCGCAATGGTCGATGGACTTTCGGCCGAAGAGGTCGATCCGCCCAACGGCAAGGTGCGCGGCGGGCTCGGCCTGGTTCCGCGCTGGCTTGGCAACGGCGGCGAACTGTGGCGCGACCGGCTGATGCGCGCCGAACTCGACCAGCGCATCGCGCGCGATCATCAGCCCTATCATCGCCGGATCGCGGACGTGCTGGCGGCGATGACGGCGCGCTTCGGCGGCGCGGTGCTGCTCGATCTGCACAGCATGCCGAGCTTGCGCTTTCCCACGGTCGGCGCGCCGCAAATCGTGGTCGGCGATCGCTTCGGACGCAGCGCGTCGACGCGCTACGCATCGCTGGTGGCCGAACAGGCGCTGGGGCTGGAGGCGGCGCTCAACCATCCTTATCCGGGTGGCTATATCCTGGAACGTCATGGCGCGCCGGCGGCGAATATTCACGCGTTGCAGCTGGAAATCGACCGCACCCTCTATCTCGATCCGAGCGCGCGCGAGCCCGTGGCGGGCGCGGTGGCGGACATGTCGGACTGGGTGCTCGGCGTGGCGGAGCAGCTCGAACGGGAACTGATCGGTCGGGCCTGGCTCAACGCGGCGGAGTAGAAAGCCGCGGCCTGCTGTAAAAGGACCACCCCTTTCGGGGTGGCCAAGGCTCAGGGAGATGACGCCCGAAGGGCGCCCGACGGACAAGAGGGGGGATGCCCGTCGCGTTTTAAATGGCCATGGCGCGATTTGGTTTCAACGCCTCGTAGGGATAAAATGCAAAAATCGTGCCGAGCGCGGCGCAACGTTCAGCTCGGCCACATCCGGTGGAAATAGGGCATCTTGTCGATGAACATATGCTTCAGCGCGCCGAGCACGTGGAGCCCGATCAGGTAGATCATCGCGCCGCCGAAATTCTTGTGCACCGCCTCGATCAGTTCATGGCCGCTTTTGTCGGCGGTGACGGGCAGCGGCGGCACGGTGAACAGGCCGAACCAGTCGATCCCCTCGGCGCCTTGATGCGCCGAAACCAATAGCCAACCGGTCAGCGGGATCGCGATGATCAGAATGTAGAAGACCACCCGCAACGCGTTGGACAAAGATCGCTCCCACCGCCGCATTTCCTGAGGATAGGCCGGGCGCCGATGCGTGATCCGCCATGCGATCAAGAGGACGCTGAGCAGCAGCACGGTGATCCCGATAGCGGTGTGCGGACCCATCAGCGCGCCGCGCGCCGGGCCGCGCAGCCCCTCCGCATTTTCCGCGAGCACCAGATTGGCGATGACGAGCAGCGCGATTCCCCAGTGCAGGACGATCGCCACGGTGCTGAACCGCTCGAGCCCCGCTTTCGTCCGCACCGCCACGCCCGTCAGACCTGCGGCGCTTCGGTCACCTGCGGCATCTTGCCGAGCTGAACCTGGCGGGAGAACAGCTCGCGCATCAGCTGCAGCGAGAACAGATGGGCATAGATCAGCGGCAGCATGCCGTTCTGGTTCATCTTGCGCAGCTCGTCGCCGCGCAGATCTTTGAGCTTCTGCTCGTCGACCATGCCGAAGCCGCGATAGACGAACGGCTGCTCGACGCCGTTCTGCTGGATGGAGACTTCGCCGTCCATGATCAGGCCGGCCTTGTTCAGCTCTTCCATGAAGGCCTGGGTGCGCGCACCGGACTGCTCGAAATCCTCGCAGAATTTTAGGATATTCTTGGTCGCTTCGCTCGGCTGGCCGTCTTCGAACAGCTTGTCGCCCTCGTCGAAATCGCCGATCGCGCCCGCCTGCGGATCGAAGCACAGCGACAGCTCGTCGCTATCTTGCTGCAACCGCGCGAGCAGGAAGGGATAGCGGCGGATATAGGCGGGCAGATACACCGGCTGGTCGAGCTGGCCTTCGTCGTTGATAAAGGTGTTGACGCCCTCGTTCATGCCCATCAGCGCCAGCGGCACCGGCTGGTCGCCGGACGAAAAGATGATCGGATAGCTGCGCGAGCAGGGCACGAACTCGTCGACGGTGATCGGAATCGCATGCTGGTCGGACAGGAACTTGGCATCGTCGAGCCCACGCGTGCGCCAGCCGCCATGCTGCTCGCTGTTGAGCGGGATCAGATCCTTGTAGAACATCGGAAGATTATTGGGGGTCGGCGCGCTCGCCATGGCATCTGCTCCGTTAGGCAAAGGTGGCCGGCACGCGGCCCGAAAGGTTAGCCCGCGCCTTAAGAGCCGACGCGCCGCCGCGCAAGGGGAAGCGCGACACCGGGACAAAGCGCGCGGCGGGGTTGACGCGCAAGTTCACTCCCCGTTCAATAGCGGGCGATAAAAACAAGGACCGTAACCGGCAAGCAGGGATTCGAGGAACGATGTGATCTGGCAATGGCTCGCCATCTTGACGGCAAGCGCGGCGATGGGCGGGGAGATGCTCCCGCCCGAACCCGTGGCCGATCCCCGGATCGATACCGTTTCGCCAGGTCCGCGTCCCGTCTTTCAGATGCGCATCCAGCAGCGCGTGATTATCCGTGTACCGCGCCGTTCGTCCGATCGCGTGCAGCTTATGGCGACCGCTCCGGCGCGCACCCCTTCGCCGCCGCCCGAGCCGCCGCATTATGTCGAAAAGAAAATGAAGCAGTGCATCGCGGCGGACCAGATTGTCGGGATGACGCCGTCGCGCAGCCGCGCGCTCGACTTCGTCACGCGCGACCGCAAGCGCGTTCGCGCCTATCTCGATGGGGGATGCCTCGCCATGGATTTTCACGCGGGGCTGTATGTCGAGCGCAACAAGGACGGCAAGGTCTGCGCCGAGCGGGACGTGCTGATGGCGCGATCCGGCATGCGCTGCGAGATCGATCGGCTGCGCAGCGTGGAACTTGAACGGAAAAAATGAGGGCGCTCCCGCGCGGCGGGCGGGTTGAAATCGCGTCGCCTTGCCATCTGCCATCGCGCCGAGCCGCCATCCCGTTCCTGAGCGGTCCGTTCATGAGCGACCGGCCGCTGGGCCACGCCAAGCGGTCGCGCAATAGCCTCGCCGCGATCGGAAGGTCACAAAGGGCCCCATACGTCCCCCCCTTGTTCGGCCCCCGACGAACCGGTTCGGGACTTTCCGCGCCTGCCACCGGGAACGGCAGGGCGGGGCGGCGAGGATGCGAGAAACGGGCGAATCCATCATCGGTCTCCATGATCGGCGAACGCGGGACATAACATGAACACAAGCGTGTAGGAAAGGCGTATTCGGCGCCATCGCTTGACTAAGCCGCGCGCTTGCAGCATGGGCGGCGGCAGGACCGCGTGGCTGCTGACTACGGCAGCGCGCTAGTGGAAGCCCGGGCGATACTTGCTTCCCCGGCAGATATCAGGATCATGAATGACTTTCGCCGATCTCGGCCTTTCCGATGAACTTTTGAAGGCGGTCGACAAGGCCGGCTATACCGAGCCGACGCCGATCCAGGCGAGCGCGATTCCATCCGTGTTGATGATGCGCGATTTGATCGGCGTGGCGCAGACCGGTACCGGCAAGACTGCCAGCTTCGTGCTGCCGATGATCGATATTCTCGCCCAGGGCCGCAGCCGCGCGCGCATGCCCCGTTCGCTGATCCTCGAACCGACGCGTGAGCTTGCCGCGCAGGTCGCCGAAAATTTCGAGAAATATGGCGAGAACCACAAGCTCAACATGGCGCTGCTGATCGGCGGCGTGTCGATGGGCGACCAGATGAAGGCGCTCGAAAAGGGCGTGGACGTGCTGATCGCGACGCCGGGCCGACTCATGGACCTGTTCGACCGCGGCAAGATCCTGCTCAACGGTTGCGAATTGCTGGTGATCGACGAGGCCGACCGGATGCTCGACATGGGGTTCATCCCGGACATCGAGAGCATCTGTTCCAAGCTTCCGGCCACCCGCCAGACGCTGCTGTTCTCGGCGACGATGCCGGGGCCGATCAAGAAGCTGGCCGACAAGTTTCTGTCGAACCCCAAGCTGATCGAGGTCGCGCGCCCCGCCACCGCGGCGACCAATATCGATCAGCGCCTGGTCAAGGTTTCCTCGCGCACCAAGAAGGCGAAGCTGCGCGAATTGCTGGAGCAGGAAAAGGTGCAGACCGCGATCGTCTTCTGCAACCGGAAAACGACCGTGCGCGATCTCAACAAGGACCTCAGAAAGCGTGGATTTTCGAGCGGCGAGATTCACGGCGACATGGACCAGCCGGCCCGCATCGCCGAACTCAACCTGTTCAAGGACGGCAAGGTCAATATTCTCGTCGCCTCGGATGTCGCCGCCCGCGGCTTGGACGTCAAAGGCGTCAGCCATGTTTTCAACTATGACTGCCCCTGGCATCCGGACGATTATGTCCACCGCATCGGTCGCACCGGCCGCGCTGGCGCGAACGGCATCGCCTATACCTTTGTCACCCCCGATGACATGGAGGCGCTGGAGAGCATCGAGCAGTTGATCGGCACGACGATCGGGCGGGGGGAGGCTGGCGGCCGGGAAGCGGCTGGCGACGGGCCACCCCCGGCGGCTGCCGAAGCGCGGATCGGACAGGCTTCTGCCGATCTGGGAAAGCGCAAGTCAAGCGAGTCTGAACCCCGCCAGCCGCGCGCGCGCGGAAAGCAGGGCGCGGAACGCGAAAACCGCCCGCCCAATGAAAGCGCCGGGGTAGACAAAGCGCCCGTGCAAAAAATTTCGCAAGAGACGGTCGGGGAAAAAGAGCGTCGGCCGAGCCGAACAGCGGATCAAAGCTCCGATTGGAACGGTCCGGTACCGGAATTTCTAAGCGTCGGCATATAACGGGAATCGGAATTGGCGGGATCGCTTTATCGACAGGTCTTCTCCTGAGCGCCTTGCAGATTGTTGCAAATCGAAATCCCAAAAAAGGCGATTGTGTAGATTGCAAACCCATGCCCTCTGCTCGTCACCCCAGCGAAAGCTGGGGTCTCGGGCCGGATGGATAAGATGGCCGAGATGCCAGCTTTCGCTGGCATGACGAACAAAATCAGAAACGGAACTAGGGTCAAAACCTATTAAACTGTCTTCGTCATTCCGGAAACCACGGCCTCAAACGGCATCGGTTGCCGCCCTGATTTCCGGATCAAGCATCGCTAACGTAAAACCGATGTTTTCCGGGCGAAGCTACGTCGGAATGACGACTTATGGGTACTGAGCTAGATCGTTCCGGACTTCCGTCAGGCTAGGCTTGCAAAGGATATGACCGATAAAAAAAGGGAGCAAAAAATGCTCCCTTTTCCAACTGTTTATATCGATCTTCATGGACTGACGGGAACACCGTCATCGCCGCCACCATCATTATCGTTGTCATTATCGTCGTCGGTGGAGATAGCGATAATTGCTCCGATAATCCCGGCTAATACGAATATCCCGATAAGGATTTTCTTGTTGTCCCGTGAGCTATCGTTGGCAAGGCCATTATCTGCATAATCGGCCGTGGATGCCTGAGCTACAGCCGATGCCGACGCCTGCGCGATAGCCGGCGATGCCGTCATCGAAAGCATAGCCAAACCGGCAAAGACTTTTCCGAATTTCATATCAAATCTCCCCTTCATATTCCAACGCGATAATCGTTTTGCTTTTTGCAATCAACTCAGAAACGGTTGCAGTGCAACAAAGTTCCGTAACGGCTTTCAAGCCGGCTCCGCAAGCGTCCCGGATGCCAGGAATATCCTGTATCACGGTGCGGATCGATAAGCCGGCTTGCCGTTGACCCAGGTCTCCAGCAGTCTGGTTCCGCGTATTTCCGCGGGGCTGGCCAGCATCAGATCCCGGTCGATCAGGATGAAATCGGCGCGGTGACCGGGGGTCAGGCTGCCGATCTGGTTCTCGCCGAATTCCGCATAGGCCGCGCCAATGGTGAAGGCGGCGAGCGCCTGGGTTCGGCTCACCGCATCCTGCGGGCGCCATCCGCCGAACGGCTGGCCGTCCGGGCCGGTGCGCGAGATCGCGGCGGCGAACCCTGCAAAAGGATCGGGCGATTCGACCGGGAAATCCGATCCGAACGCCAGCTTGCCGCCATCGTTCAGGATCGTGCGCCAGGCATAAGCGCCTTCCAGCCGGTCCGGCCCCAGCCGCGCTTCGGCCATGATCCGGTCGCTGGTCTCATGGGTCGGCTGCATCGAGGAGATGATGCCATGCCGGCCCAGCCGCGGCAGGTCGGCGGGATCGACGATCTGCGCATGCTCGATCCGCCAGCGCCGGTCGCCCTTGTAGGTTTCGGACAATTCCTCGACCGCGCCGATCACCTCGGCATTGGCCGCGTCGCCGATCGCGTGGACCGCGGTCTGGAACCCGTCCATCGCCGCGCGGCTCATCAGATTGCGCAGCTCCGCGCTTTCCAGCATCGGCAGACCGGTCTGCCCCGGCGCATCGCTATAGGGCTTTTTGAGCCACGCGCCGCGGCTGCCCAGCGCGCCGTCGAGATAGAGTTTGAGGCCGACCAGCTTGAGCTTGTCGTCATAGAGCCACGGCGTCGGCTTCTGCCCGGCGATCAGCACCATCTGGTCCACGCCCCTGGCATAGGCCGCGACATGGACGTTGAGCCAGCCGGCATCGCCCGCGCGGCGATAGGCCTGCCAGTCCTCGATGGTGATGCCCATGTCGGCGGTGCCGGTGACGCCGTGGGACAGCAGCACCTTCTGCGCCTCGGCCAAAGCCAGATCGCGTTCGGCGGGCCGGGGCACGGGCACGAATTGCTCGATCAGCGCGGTCGCCTTGTCGACGAAGACGCCGCCCGGTTTGCCGCCGACCATTTCGATGCGGCCCCCATCGGGCGCCTTGGTCTGGGCGGTTACGCCGGCCTCGGCGATCGCGGCGCTGTTGGCCCAGCCGGCATGGCCGTCGACGCGCGCCAGCCAGACCGGGCGATCGGGCACCACCGCATCCAGTTCGGCGGCGGTGGGGAAGCGGCCCAGGCCCCATTTCTCCTGGTTCCAGCCGCTGCCGACGATCCACCGCCGTTCGGGATATTTGCGCGCATAGGCCGCGATCGCCGCCTGCGCTTCCTCGAGAGAATTGGTCTGCGACAGATCGAGCGTCAGCTGCTGGAAGCCCAGCTCCATGACATGGCCATGCGCGTCGATGAAGCCGGGCATCATCGTCTTGCCCTCGCCATCCTCGCGCCAGTCGAGTTCGCGCGGACGCTTGTCGCGGCGGTCGAGCAATTTCGTAACCTTGCCGTCCTGGTCGATCAGGATGCCGGTGAAGCGGATCAGCTGGCCGTCCTCGTCCAGCGTCATGCCGTTGACATTGTCATATAATCCGTCGGCCAGCGCAGGCGCGCTCAGCAGCGACGAGGCAAGCAGCAACGCGCCCGCGATTTTACCGGTCAATTTCAACGTCTCTCTCCGCTCTTGCCGAGCCGCCGTATGAGCGCGCTCGTGTCCTGCCGGTTGCCGCCCATGGCCTGAACCTCGGCATAATATTGGTCGACCGTGGCCGCGGTCGGCAGGCTGGCGCCGTTGCGCCGCGCCTCGTCCAGCGCCAGCCCCAGATCCTTGCGCATCCAGTCGATCGCGAAGCCGAAATCGAAATGGTCGTCGGCCATCGAATCCCAGCGATTGTCCATCTGCCAGCTCTGCGCCGCGCCGCCCGAGATCGCGTCCTTGACCTTGGCGAGATCGAGACTGCTCGCCTGCGCGAACCGCAATCCTTCGGACACGCCCGCGAGCACGCCCGCGATACAGATCTGGTTGACCATCTTGGTGGTCTGCCCCGCGCCGGGGCCGCCGACATGGACGATGCGCGCGGCATAGGCATCCATCACCGGCATGGCGCGCGCCATCGCCGCGTCCGGTCCGCCGCACATGATCGCCAGCTTGCCCTTTTCCGCGCCCGCCTGACCGCCCGAGACCGGCGCGTCGATGCTTTCGCAGCCCTGGCTTTGGAGCGTTTCGGACAGATGCCGCGCCAGATCGGCCGAAACCGTGCTGTGATCGACGAACAGCGCGCCTTCGGAAAGTCCCGCGAACGCGCCGTCATCGCCCCCATTCGAACCCAAAGTGACCGATTTCAGGTCGTCGTCATTGCCCACGCAGGTGAATACGAACTCGGCCCCCTCGGCGGCTTCACGCGGCGTGGCGGCTTTCGATCCGCCATACCGCTCCACCCAGGCATCGGCCTTGGACGCGGTGCGGTTGTAGACGGTGACCTGATGCCCGGCGGCGGCGAGATGCCCGGCCATGGGGAAGCCCATGACGCCGAGCCCGATAAATGCGGTTTTGCTCATGGACACGGACCCTAACGGGCGTTGCGCCCGAGGGCCAGACAGGATAGCCCGCGGTGATGAACGAGCAGTCGAAAATCAGCGCCGGGCAGAGCCTCACCGTCGAAGACGTCCGCGCCGCGCGCGAGCGCATTCGCGGCGCGGTAATCGAAACCGTCACCAGCTACAGCCGCACGCTGAGCGAGATCACCGGCGCGAACATTTACCTCAAATTCGAGAACCATCAGTTCACCGCCAGTTTCAAGGAGCGCGGGGCGCTCAACGCGCTGCTGCTGATGAGCGAGGAGCGCCGTTCCAAGGGGGTGATCGCGGCCTCGGCCGGCAATCACGCGCAGGGCCTCAGCTATCACGCCACGCGGCTCGGCATCCCCGCGACGATCGTGATGCCAGTGACCACGCCGGCGATCAAGGTGAAGCAGACCGAAAGCGTGGGCGGCAAGGTGGTGCTGTTCGGCGAGAAATTCGACGATGCCCATGCCCATGCCCGCCAACTCGAGCAGGAACAGGGGCTCGTTTTCGTGCACCCGTTCGACGATCCGGACGTGGCGGCAGGGCAGGGCACGATCGGGCTGGAGATGCTCGAGGCCTTCCCCGATCTCGACGTGCTGGTGGTGCCGATCGGCGGCGGCGGACTGATGTCCGGCATCGCCACCGCGGCGCGCGCGCTGAAGCCCGGGATCGAGCTGATCGGTGTCGAGGCCGAGCTTTACCCCTCCATGCACGGCGCGGTGAAAGGCGTTTCGGCCGAATGCGCGGGCGATACGCTGGCCGAGGGCATTGCCGTCAAGGAACCGGGCGTGCTCACCCGCAAGTGGATCGCCGAACTGGTCGACGACATATTGCTCGTCAGCGAACCCGATCTGGAGCGCGCGGTCAGCCTGCTGCTGCAGATCGAAAAGACCGTGGTGGAGGGCGCGGGCGCGGCCGGGTTTGCCGCGGTGCTGGCCAATCCAGACCGGTTCGCGGGCAAGAATGTCGGCCTCGTCCTGTGCGGCGGCAATATCGATACGCGGCTGCTCGCCAATGTGCTGATCCGCGATCTGGCGCGCTCGGGGCAGTTGTCGCGCCTGCGCATCACTCTGCAGGACCGGCCCGGCGCCCTGTTCAAGGTGATGCGGACCTTCGATGCGCACCGCGTGAACATCATCGAGATCTATCACCAGCGTATCTTCACCAACCTGCCTGCCAAGGGTCTGATTACCGATATCGAATGCGAAGCGCGCGACAAGCCGCAGCTCGACGCGCTGATCGAGGAACTGCACGACGAGGGCTATGCGGTGCACCGGGTGGAAATGGACTGAAGCGTTTATCGCAAACGCCGGAACGTGGTAAATCTCCTTTTCACAGGCACCATCAAGGCATAACATCAACCTTCTTCAGTCACCTTGTCAGGACGATCCGCCCCCGTGAGCGCACCGGTACGTTTTCCTCGATTCTTCCTCACCAATCCGGCGCCATGCCCTTATCTGCCGGACCGGACCGAGCGGAAGGTGTTTACCGAGCTGAACGGCGAACATGCCGACGAACTCAACGACGCGCTGGGCCGGATCGGTTTCCGCCGCAGCCAGAATGTGGCCTATCGGCCGAGCTGTGCGGACTGCCGCGCCTGCGTGTCGGTGCGCGTGATCGCAGCCAAGTTCGAGCCGGGAGCGACTCAGCGCAAGCTGATCCGCCGCAACGAGGATCTGCAGGTGTCCGCCTGCCGTCCCTGGTCGACCTCCGAACAATATGAACTGCTGCGCCGCTATCTGACCGCGCGCCATCCCGATGGCGGAATGAACGACATGGACGACATGGATTATGCCGACATGGTCGAGCAGACGCCGGTCAGCAGCTATGTCGTCGAATATCGCGAACCGGGCCTGGGCGGCCGGCCGGGCAAGCTGGTCGGCGCCTGCCTGACCGACCAGCAGTCGGACGGCCTGTCGATGATCTACAGCTTCTTCGATCCCGGGATCGAGGATCGCAAGGGGCTGGGCAATTACATCATTCTAGATCACATCATACGCGCGCGAGCGGCCAAGCTGCCCTACGTCTACCTCGGCTACTGGGTCGAAGGATCGGCGCGCATGCAATACAAGATCCGCTATCGTCCGCTCGAGCGGCTGGGCCCGGACGGCTGGGAACGGTTCGAACCCAGGGCCGGCTGAGCCGTCCGGCCTCGGTCGGATATTGTCTGGGATAGCGGTAACACAGCTACGCAATTGATAAAACGCACGTCGCTCCTGCGAAGGCATGAAGCCAATCGCGTGTCGGCAGGTCAGGGTGGGCTATCGATCCTGTTCGATGATGTCGGGGTACGCGGATCAACGACCTTAACCTGCCCGCGCTATACGGGCTCCTGCCTTCGCAGGAGCGACGCGGATATGTGGCGGCAAGGAAAAAACCCGCCGACTTTGCAGCCGACGGTTTTTTTATAATTCAACCTTGCGGAACGTCGCGATGAACCGTTTCAGCGGCCCTTGCGGATGATGCGCTTGTCGTGATGCCCCCGGCCGGTGACATATTCCTCGGTCACCGTGGTAGTGGTGGTCGAGGTCGTCTGGCCGGGGACCACGACCACGGTGGTCGCGGCGCCGGTATAGCCTTGCGGCTGGTAATAATAGCCCGGCGAGGCGCGATACCAGTAGCGATGGCCCTGCCAGCCATAGCCGCTGGGCGCGCCATAGCCCGCGTTGGATCCATGATTACCATAGGCATAGCCGCCCCGGCGATAAACCGGGCCGCGCCGTTCGCCGCGATAATAGCCGGGTGCCGGGCGTCCGCGATCCTCGGCCCGGTCGATCGCAGCGCCCGCGACCGCGCCGATACCGCCGCCGATCAAAGTGCCCGCAAGACGATTGCCGCGGCCCGCGATGACATTGCCGGCGACCCCGCCGGCGACCCCGCCGATGATCGCGCCGCCGACGCCGTTATCGCGGCGATACCCGTCATAGCCGGAAGGCGGGCCGTCATAATCGCCGGCGCCATCGGAGTACCGATCATGGCCTGCCATCGGTGCGGTGCGGTAATCGCCCTGGTAGGCCGGGGTCGCCGTGCCGGAAGTGCCATATTCGGTTTCGTAGCGCGGCTCGCCGACCGAGGTGCCGCGATAGCTGCCCTCATAGGCCCGGCCGTTTTCGTCGACATAGGTGCCTTGCCATTCGCCCTGATAGACCTGGCCCTGATCATCGACATAATTGCCAGTCCAAGTGCCGTCATAAACGCCGCTTTGGGCGTCCTGCTGCGAATAGACCCGGTCGTCCCAGTCATAGGCGCCATCGTCGTAGGAAGCGGTGGGCGCATATTCGGCGCCATAGGGTTGGTAATCCGGCGAGTCGGGAGCAGCCAATGCCGGCGCGGCCGCCATCAGCGCGGGGACCGCAATAGTCACATAAACAAGGCTTTTCATCTCGGGGGCACTCCTCGGCCAGATCACGATCAAAGGGGCGAACGTGCGATTTTGGTTAAGAGTTCCTTAGCATTTCTAGGGGGTTGGCGCCAGCATTCAGGCATGGGCCGCCGTTCCTGTCCCGTTTTGGCGCGGTTCATCGAACCGGCGCCCGTTCAGCCGGCCAGCGCCGCCGCGATCCGCCTGGCCAGACGCTCGCACCCGGCCGCGTCGTCGGTGTCGAAGCGTGCGGGATAGGGGCTGTCGATATCGATCACGCCGAGTAACCGTCCGTCATGGGCCAGCGGCACCACCAGCTCGGAGCGGCTGTCCGCATCGCAGGCGATATGCCCCTCGAACGCCCGGACGTCGTCCACGAGCTGCGTCTTGCGGGTTCGCGCCGCCGCCCCGCATACGCCTTGGCCGATCGGGATGCGGATGCAGGCGGCCTTGCCCTGGAACGGCCCGAGCACGAGCTCGCCCTCGACCAGCCGGTAGAAGCCGGTCCAGTTCACGTCCGGCAGGAACTGCCACAGCAGCGCGGCGACATTGGCCATGTTGGCGATCGCATCGGGCTCGCCGTCGACGAGCGCTCCGGCGGCGCGGACGATCTCGTCCCAACGCTCAATAGTTGGAGTATCCGGGTTAATTTCAAAAGCGAACATGGCGTTCCTTACCAGAGGTCGTCATCCGGACTTGATCCGGGATCCAGGGCGAGATGGCACTGCCGCTGGGCCCTGGATTCCGGGTCAAGCCCGGAATGACGTATGGTTGAAAAAGTTCTTCTCAATCCAGCCGCACGCGGCCGCGCTTCTGCTTCACGGCGGCGCGCTTCTTCTTGCCGTCCACCCGCCGCGCCTTGGCCGCGCGGCTGGGCTTGGTCTTGCGGCGCTTGGGGTCGCGGTGATGAGCCTTGGCCAGCAGTGCCTCGAGCCGCCGCCGGGCTTCCTCGCGATTGGCCTCGCGCGTGCGGTGGGTGCGCGCGGTGATCACGAGCACCCCGTCCTTGGTCAGCTTGGAGCCCGCCAGATCCTTGAGCTGGCGATAGGCAAAAGGCTGCAGGCCCAGCGCGAAGACGTTGACCCTGAGCTGCGCGGCGGTCTCGACCTTGTTGACGTTCTGCCCGCCCGGACCGGATCCGGCGAGAAAGCTTTCGTCGATATGTTCTTCAGGAACGCGCATCGGCTGGTGCGGCGGTGGGTTCGGGTTCGATTGCCGGTTCCGGATCGGCGAAGCCCTGTTGCAGAAAGATCGCGGGCAGCGGAGCGCGTGCCGCGATCGGCGGCTTGCCCTCGCGCGGCACCCGGATCGCGCTGGCATGGAGCAACGTCTGCGTGCCCTCTCCATAAACCGGATCGCCCATCAACGGAATGCCCAAGCCGTAAAGTGCGTGCGCGCGGAGCTGGTGAGTGCGGCCGGTTTCGGGGCGAAATTCGATCAGCGCCTTGCCGCCGGATTCTGCGACCGTGCGCCAGTGCGTCACCGCGGACTTGCCCGTCTCTGCCGCGATCATCCGCCAGCCGCGCTCCTTCGAGCTCTGCTTGGCCAGCGCCAGCGCGATCGTGCCTTCGCGCCGTTCCGGAATTCCGTCGAGAATGCCGAGATAGACTTTTTCGACCGTCCCGTCCTCGAACGCCTTGGCGAAGCGCGCATGGGCCTTGGGATGGCGCGCGAGCAGCAGGCAGCCGGAGGTATCGCGATCCAGCCGGTGCACCGCCGTCGGCTCGCGGTGAAAGCCGAAACGCAGCGCGCCGAGCATCGAAACGAGGCTGAAGCCGCCGCGCTTGGGCGTATCGACATCGAGCCCGGCGGGCTTGTCGACGACGAGCGCCTCGCCATCGATGAACAGGGTTTCGGGGACTTCGATCACCTGCCGCAGGTGGCAGGTGATCGTGCCATGTTCAAGCGCTGTGACTGTTTCAGCCGGTCAGCTTCGCCGCCGTATTCGCCACCTTTTTGCCCAGATAGACCGCGCCGGCCAGATCCTTGTCGCTCGGCTGGCGGCTGCCGTCGCCGCCCGCGATGGTGCTGGCGCCATAGGGCGAATTGCCGTGGACCGCGCTCAGATCGAGCTGGCCGTCGAAGCCGTAATCGAGCCCGACGATGGTCATGCCCTGATGGAGCAGATTGGTGATGATCGAAAACAAGGTGGTCTCCTGCCCGCCATGCTGGCTGGCGGTGGAGGTGAACGCCGCGCCGACCTTGCCGATCAGTGCGCCCTTTTGCCACAGCCCCCCGGTCTGGTCCCAGAAGGCGGCCATCTGGCTGGCCATCCGGCCGTAACGCGTGGGGGAGCCGACGAGGATGGCGTCATAGTCAGCCAGTTCCCCCACTTCGGCGAGCTCATGACTCTCGTCGTGCCGGAAGCCTGCCGTCTTTACCACCTCGTCCGGCGCGGTTTCGGGTACGCGTTTGATGCTGACATCGGCGCCCGCATCGCGCGCGCCTTCGGCGATGGCTTCGGCCAGTTTGCCGGTGTGACCATAAGAAGAATAATAAAGGACGAGAATTCTGCTCATGGGCCGGCTTTCTGTCGGAAAAATGAAGCGGATACCGCGGGCGATCACCAGGTACCGGCCCGACATCCCGCGGGGGGGGAGGGTGGGAGGGGGATAACGGACCGGAACTCTGGATGCTGCAGACCATGACGGTCTCGCATGGGCTCAACGCCTCGTTCTCCGGATCGGTGCCACCACCGGTCACCGCTCCGCCGCGCGCATGGAACGTCTCGCCGATTAGGCGACGACGCCCCGCGCCGGGACGAAAATCGGCAGGATGCTACCGGTCCTGTGCGCTGCGCGATTCGTGCAATGCCGCCTCGTGCAATGCCCGCGTGCGGCGCGCGGCTTTGAGGTGCGGGATGTCATACATCTTGCCGTCGATCCCCACGGTGCCGGCATCGGGCTGCGCTTCGAACGCGGTGATAAGCCGGGCGGCGAAGGCGACCTCTTCGTCGCCGGGTGTAAAACTCTCGTTGATCCCGGCGACCTGCGCGGGGTGGATGGCTAGGCGCCCGGTGAACCCCTCGGCGCGGGCGGCGCGGGAGGTGGCGCGCAAGCCCTCGTCGTCGCGGAAATCGGCGTGCAGCGTCTCGATCGCGGGCACGCCGGCCGCGTGCGCCGCCATCAATGTCAGCGAGCGCACCATCCGATAGGTGAAGGCCCATGTTCCGTCCGCGTCGCGATTGCCGCTGGCGCACAGCGCCGCCGACAGGTCCTCGGCACCCCAGGTGAGGCCCGCCAGCCGGTCCAGCTTCGCGTCGGCGAACGCGCCGAGCGAAAACGGCGCGCGCGCGGTCTCGGTGGCGACCGGCAGGATGCGGATCGCGCCCGGCTCCAGCCCCGCCTGCGCCTCCAGCGCGTCGCAATAATGCGAAAGCGTGCGCACATCGTCCGGCCCGTCGGTCTTGGGTTGCACGATGCCGTCCGGCTCCACCGCGACGATCGCGGCGAGATCGGCGAGGGTCAGCCCGCTACCCAGCGGATTGACGCGCACCCAGATTTGCAAGGGCCGTTCGGCTTTCGGCCGTGCCCGCAGAAACTCGGCGACGAGAGTCCGGGCCGCGTCCTTGTTGGCGGGCGCGACGGCATCTTCCAGATCGAGGATCACCGCGTCGGCGCCGCAGCCATCGACCTTGCCCAGCTTCTTTTCGCTATCGCCGGGGACGAACAAAAAGGACCGCAGCGGTATCATTCGGTCGGTCCCTTGTGCTGCAACCCGGTGCGCCTGCACGAGGCGACCAGCGTGCCGTCCTGATTGAACGCGCGGTGGACAAAGGTGACGATCCCCGCGCTCGGCCGCGATTTGGATTCGCGCTTGTCGACGACCTCGGTCTGGATTGTCAGCGTGTCGCCGACGAACACCGGCGCCGGAAAGCGCACCTCGTCCCAGCCCAGATTGGCGACCGCGGTGCCGAGCGTGGTGTCGCCCACCGACACCCCGACCATCAGGCCCAGCGTGAACGTGCTGTTGACCAGCACGCGGCCGTAATCGCTGGTCTTCATATATTCGGCGTCGAGATGAAGCGCGGCCGGGTTGTGGGTGAGCGTGGTGAACAGCAGGTTGTCGGTCTCGGTCACCGTGCGACGCATGGCATGATCGAAGATCTGCCCCACTTCGAGCTCGTCGAACCACAGGCCGGCCATCGCTGTCTCTCCATACATCCAGGGCGAACCGAGTGCGGCAAACGGCGGGCGGCTGTCAACCGCGCGAGTTTCCCAGGTAGCGCGCCCGTTCGAATTCGCCGGGCCGCGGCGCCGGGCCGAAAGGCGCCGTCAGGGCTTGTTGCGAACGAAACCGCCTTGTTGCGATCGGAAGTTCCTGAAGGGCCGTATACGTCCCCCCCTTCTTCGCTCCCCGCCGAAGCGGACCGGGACGGCGCGTCTGCCACCGGAAACGGCGAACGGGAGGGGAAAGATGCGACAAGCGGGCGAATCCATGATCGGTATCCATGATCGGGGGCTCCATGATTCGGTGAGCGTGGAACATATCATGAATATGGCCGTGTAGGAAAGGCGATAAGGGGACCGGTGGCGGGACGGTTCGAAGTTCGCGATCGTTGCGGAAGATTATTCCACCGTCACGGACTTCGCCAGGTTGCGCGGCTGGTCGACGTCGGTGCCCTTGGCCACCGCGACATGATAGGCGAGCAGCTGCACCGGCACCGCATAGATCAACGGCGCGATCAGCGGGTGGACGCCGGGCATCTCGATCGTCGCCAGCGCGCCGTCGCCCGCCTCGGCGATGCCTTGCGCGTCGGAGATCAGCACGATCTTGCCGCCGCGCGCGGCGACTTCCTGCATGTTGCTGACGGTCTTGTCGAACAGCGGCCCCGAAGGCGCGATCACGATCACCGGCACCGCCTCGTCGATCAGCGCGATCGGCCCGTGTTTCATCTCGCCCGCGGCATAGCCCTCGGCGTGGATATAGCTGATTTCCTTCAGCTTCAACGCGCCCTCCATCGCCATCGGATAGTCCGGGCCGCGCCCGAGATAGAGCACGTCGCGCGCCGGCGCGATCAGCGGGGCGATCGCCGCAATCGCCGCGTCGCGGCTCAGCGCGTCGTTCATCGCCGCCGGAGCCTCCTGCAGATGCGCGACGATCGCTTTTTCTTCCTCGGCGGACATGCGGCCTTTGACGCGCGCGAAATGCGCGGCCAGCGCGGCGAGCACGGCGAGCTGGCAGGTGAAGGCCTTGGTCGACGCCACGCCGATCTCCGGCCCCGCATGGGTCGGCAGCAGCAGGTCGGCTTCGCGCGCCATGGTGCTGGTCGGCACGTTGACGACGACGGCGATCTTCTGCCCCTCGGCGCGGGCATGGCGCAGCGCGGCGAGCGTGTCGGCGGTCTCGCCCGACTGACTGATGAACAGCGCCAGGCCGCCCGGCTCCATGATCGGTTCGCGATAGCGGAATTCGGAGGCGACATCGATATCGACCGGCACGCGCGCGAACCGCTCGAACCAGTATTTGGCGACCATTCCGGCATAATAGCTGGTGCCGCAGGCGACGATGGTGACGCGGCGGATCGCCGAGACGTCGAACTGGATATCGGGCAGCGCGACGATATTTTCCAGCGGGCGTAAATAGGAGCCGAGAGTCTGCGCGACGACGGTGGGCTGTTCGAAAATCTCCTTTAGCATGAAATGGCGATAATGGCCCTTTTCGATCGCGCCCGCGGTCACGCCGCTGTCGACGAATTCGCGCTCCACCGGTTGGTCCCGCTCGTCGAAGATACGGATATCGCCGCGCCGCACGACCACGCGGTCGCCCTCCTTGAGATAGGCGATGCTGCGCGTCAGCGGGGCCAGCGCCAACGCGTCCGATCCGAGATAGGCCTCGCCCTCGTCATCGCCCTCGCCGCGTCCGACCACCAGCGGCGAGCCGAGCCGCGCGCCGATCATCAGGTCATCATGGTCGCGGAACAATATGGCGAGCGCGAACGCGCCTTCGAGCCGGGGCAGGACGGCCTCGACCGCTTCCTGCGGCGATTTTCCGGCCTCGACCTGTTCGGCGATCAGATGCACCACCACCTCGGTATCGGTCTGGCTCGCGAAGCTGCGCCCGCGCGCTTCAAGCTCGCGGCGCAGCGGTTTGAAATTTTCGATGATGCCATTGTGGACCACCGCGACACCGTTCGAGGCATGCGGATGCGCATTGTCGACGGTCGGCGCGCCATGGGTGGCCCAGCGCGTGTGCGCAATCCCGGCGGAACCGGATGCAGGCTCGCCCGCCAGCTTGGCGGTCAGGTTCCTGAGCTTGCCCTCGGCTCGGCGCCGCTCGAACCGGCCGTCGTGCACGGTACAGATGCCCGCCGAATCATAGCCGCGATATTCGAGCCGCTTCAGCCCGTCGACCAGCCGGTCGGCCACGTCGTCCTTGCCCAATATTCCGATGATGCCGCACATGGTGAATACGCTTTCGTCAGAGTGTGTAAGGTACGCGGATGCCCGGCATATTGGCGGAGAAATCCTTGGTATTTCGCGTCACGAGAACCCTGCCGCGCAGCATCGCCGTGGCCAGTATGATCGTGTCGGGCGTTTTCAATCTTGGCCTGTCGCGGCGCAGAACGGCGGCGCGCTCGGCAATTTCCGCGTCGATCTCATCGACCCCGAAGCCCGACAAAAATATTTCCGCCCTGCGCAATGCCTCCACCGATCCTTTGGAAAGCACCTCGATCCAGACCATTCGGCTGACCCAGGCGCGCTGGCCGCTGGCGGTTGCGCGGCGTATTTCCACGCGCGCGCGATCATAGCCTGCCAATGCATCGATCAGGATATTGGAATCAAGCGAATAACCGCTCATCAGGAGGCGGGTTTTCGAGGCTCGGGATAGCGGCCCGCCAGCATGTCGAGATGGATTTGCCGCTGGCGATCATCCTCTTGATCGAAAAGGTCCGGAAACTCAGCCCTGACCTCCTCATAATCATCGTCCCAAGGCCGGGTCCAGGAGGCACGTTCGCGGCGCTGCCAATCCACCGCGTCACCGATGTCGTCACGCTCTTTCCATGCGCCGAAGCCAGTTTCCAGCCAGTCGAGCGGGGCCTCGGCGCGGTAGGCCGAGACCGCCTCGCGCAGAATCGAGGCACGGCTTTTGCCTTGCTCGGAGGCAAGGCTATCGAGCCATTTGATATCTTCCTCGGGCAGGTCAGCAAGAATACGCGTCATGATATGACGATATCATATCATGATATCGTGTCAAGTATCTTGGCAGTCTTCTCAGTCGTGATAGACCACGTCGCCACTGTCGTCAGACTTGGCATATTTCTTGGCCAGATCATGATCGACCGAGGTCAGCTGCTCGCTCTCACAGCGATGATCGGCGATGGTCTTTTCTCCGCGCAGCACCAGCACGCCGTCGTCGAAACGCGGATCGTTCGGCTCGTCCGCTTCGAAATTGGTTCGCATCACCCGGCTGTAAACGACATAGCTCGCGGACCCGCGCGCAAAGCTCAACTGTGCCTCGCCGCCTCCGGAATAGGGCACCGAGACGAAGCGCAGCGCGCCCGCCGCGCGGTTTTCCGGAAAGGTCAGCTCGTTCGCTTCGCCGGAAGCGCCGTAGCGATATTGCGCGAAGCGCGGCCCGCCCGCCTCGGCCGCGGCGCAGACCGAGAGCGATTTGCCGCTCGCTAGGCGGCAGGAAAAGATCACCGGCTCGCCCGGCGCGCACAGATTGTCCTTGCCCGGCTGCGCTGGCGGTGTGGGGCTCGGGATTGAGGCCTCGACAGGCTTGGTCGGCTGCAGTGCGGGTGCCGCCGCTTCCGCCACCGGAGACTCGCCGCCATCGCTCGCCTCCGGCTCCGCTTGAGAGCAGGCCGCAACCAAGAGCAACGACAGAACAGCGAGATCATGTTTCCTCATGTCGTTTTCGGTCGAGCCGGTCCATTGCCTATTTTCCTCGTGATGCTGCGCTGTTATCTAGCAGAACAAAGCTATTTTCGCTCGTCTTTCTTCCTCCTCATCGCGCTGTTGAAGCGGTCGGCCCAGCCGGGCTTGACCAGCTGCTCGCCGCGCACGAGCCTGAGATCGCCGTCGCCGACGTCGCGGCTGACCGCGCTGCCCGCCGCCACGATCGCGCCGCGCCCGATGCTGATCGGGGCGACCAGCGCGCTGTTCGAGCCGATGAACGCCCCCTCGCCGATCACGGTCCGGTGCTTGAACCAGCCGTCGTAATTGCAGGTGATCGTGCCTGCGCCGATATTGGCGCCCGCGCCGACGTCGGTATCGCCCAGATAGGTGAGATGGCTGGCCTTGGCGCCGCGTCCCAGAACCGTCTGCTTCATCTCGACGAAATTGCCGACCTTGGCGCCCTCCTCCATCACCGATCCGGGCCTGAGCCGCGCATAGGGGCCGACCGAGCAGCCCGCCTTGACATGCGCGCCCTCGAGATGACTGAAGGCATGGATGACGACGCCGTCCTCCACCGTCACGCCAGGCCCGAACACGACATTCGGCGCGATCGTCACGTCGCGGCCGAGCTTCGTATCGTGCGCGAAGAACACCGTTTCGGGCGCCTGCAGGCTCGCGCCCTCGGCCATGGCCCGTTCCCGCCGCAGCGCCTGCCAGTCGGCCTCCACGCGCGCCAGTTCCGCGCGGCTGTTGACCCCTGCCACCTCGCTGGCCGCCGTCTCGATCACCGCGCTCGCCTGGCCCGGCAGCATGACGATGTCGGGCAGATAATATTCGCCCGCTACGTTGTCGTTGCCGATCTGGTCCAGGAGCACGAACAGGTCGGTCGCGCGCGCCGCCATCAGCCCGCTGTTGCACAGCGTCGCCGCGCGCTCGGCCTCGCTCGCGTCTTTGTACTCGACCATCGTCTCAATGATCCCGGTGCCGTCGGCGATCACCCGGCCATAGGCGGCGGGATCGTCCGGGCGGAAGCCGAGTACCACGCAGCGCGGATCGTCGCCGCGCCGCAGCCGCTCCACCATCCGCCGCATCGTCTCAGCGCTCACCAGCGGCACGTCGCCGTAGAGGATCAGCACGTCGCCCGAAAATCCCTTGAGCGCATCGTGCGCGCGGGCCACGGCATGGCCGGTGCCGAGCTGCTCGATCTGTTCGGCGATCGCGATATCGCGCCCGGCGAGGCTGGCCGCCACCTGCTCCTTGCGTGCGCCGACCACCACCACGGTGCGCTGGGCGCCCAGTTCGCCCAGCGTATCGATCAGATGGTGCAGCATCGGCTTGCCGGCGATGGGGTGGAGAACCTTGTGCAGATCGGACGCCATCCGCGTGCCCGATCCCGCGGCGAGGACGATGGCGGCAAGAGGGCGTGCGCTGTTCATCGGGTTCGCTTTCGTTCGCTTGGCGGCGCCTGCCCCCTGCCACGCCCCCCTTGCATAATCCAGTGGCTTGAAGCCATGTCCGTTTCCATGACGGATTTTCCCGACGATCATGTGGGCATCGAGCTCGATAGCAGGCCACTCGAGGCCGGCGACGCGTCCGCCCTCAAGCTCGCCGGAACGAGCCCGGCATGAGCATCGCACGCGCGGATGCGGGCGGCATCGCCACGATCGCGATCGACCGGCCCTTGCGCAAGAATGCGCTGCGGCTGCAGGACTGGAAGGCGCTGACCGAATGCGCGGCGCGGGCCGATGCGGACGAGGCCGTGCGCGCGATCATCTTGACGGCCAAGAACCCGCAGCTGTTCTGTGCGGGCGCGGATATCGCCGATATCGCCGCGAATCATCAGGATGCCGCCTGGCGGACGGGCAACTATGCGGCGGTGCGCGCGTGCAACCGCGCATTATGGGAAGCGGACAAGCCGGTGATCGCGGCGATCGGCGGCGATTGCATCGGCGGCGGTTGCGGCCTCGCGCTCGCCTGCGACCTGCGCATCGCCGCGCCGGGCGCGCGCTTCGGGGTCACCCCGGCCAGGCTCGGCATCGCCTATGCCCGCTTCGACACGTCGCTGCTGGTCGCCGCGGTGGGCGATGCGCAGGCGCGGCGCCTGCTGCTGACGGCAGCGCTGATCGACGCCGAGGAGGCGTATCGAATCGGGCTGATTCACGAAATCGCCGCCGATCCGATGGCCCGCGCGCGGGCGTTTGCGATACAGATGATGGCGCTCTCGCCGCACAGCATCGCGGTCTCCAAGCGCCATTTGCGTGCGATCGCCCGGGGGGTGGTCGACGACGATACGGAAAGCCGCGCGCTGTTCACAGAAAGCTTTGCGCGTGACGGGTTCAGCGAGCGCCTGGAGCGGTTTCTGAGCCGCAAGAACTAGATTGATCGGCAAGGGGCTTTCGCCGCCAGCCATTTTTTGCAAGAAGCGTTTTGTCGGCTCGCGATGTTGTTGTGGGTGCGTTTGCTCCAAGGGGGGAGTTACCATGCGCGTTCTCGCATCTATCCTGTTTTTGTCCTGTGCCGTGGCGGGCCCCGCCCGCGCCGAATGGCGCGAGGCGTCGAGCGACCATTTCGTCGTGGTGGCGGACGACAGCGAAAAGGACATCCGAGCGTTCACCGACCAGCTCGAGCGATACGATGCTGCTATGGGCAGGCTGTTCAGCAATCGTGAAGAGCAGCCGAGCCCGTCCAACCGCGTCGTTATCTATGTCGTCAACAATGACGGCGAAGTGCGTAAGCTGCTGGGCGACAAGTCTAGCAGGGTAGCCGGCTTTTACATTCCGCGCGCGGGCGGCTCGGTGGCGTTTGTGCCGCGGATCGAAAACCGGTCGCGCGAACTCGACGAATCGATGCTTATCCTGCTTCACGAATATGCGCATCACTTTCTGATTTCGAGCAGTGGCTTTCCCATGCCGCTTTGGATGTCTGAAGGCGCGGCGGAGTTTTTCGCCTCGGCCAAGTTCGAAAAAGACGGCGGCGTCAGTCTAGGCCGACCGGCGCAGCACCGCGCTTACGAGCTTTACAATGATGGCGGTATCGAAGTCGAGGACATCCTTACGGCGACGGAGAACGAACCCGACGGGAGCGGTTTTAGCGCCTTTTACGGCAAGAGCTGGCTGCTCTATCATTATCTGGTCTTTTCCGAAGAACGCGCGGGACAGCTGAAGAAATACGGCACCGCCCTGCGCGCCGGAAAAACTCTGCGCGAGGCGGCTGTCGAGGCGTTCGGTAATCTCGATCAGCTGGAGAAAGACCTCAATTCCTATCTGCGCCAGCGCCGCATGAGCGTGTTCAACATGGCCGGTACCAATCTGCAGACGGGGCCAATCGCCGTTCGCCCGCTCAGCGAAGGCGAGGCCGCCATGGTCCCCATCAAGCTGCAGTCCAAGCGCGGCGTCAACCGCGAGCAAGCGCTGGAGGTGCTGGTCGATGCCCGCAAGATTGCGGCGAAATATCCTGGCGAAGCGGCGGTGCAATCGGCGCTGGCCGAGGCCGAATTCGACGCCGGGAACGATGCGGAAGCGATCGCAGCTGCCAATGCGGCGCTGGGGATCGACGATCGTCAGGTCAATGCCTATGTGCAAAAAGGCTACGCGCTATTCGACGAGGCGGAGAGTGCGGACGACCGCGAGGCGGCCTATGCCGAGGCGATCAAGCCCTTCGTCGCGCTCAACAAGATCGAGAATAATAACCCGCTGCCGCTGCTCTATTTCTACCGCAGCTTTGTGGAGCAGGGCATCGAGCCCTCCAAGCTGGCGGTGCGTGGGCTGGGCCGCGCCGCGCAACTCGCGCCGTTCGATCTGGGCCTGCGCTTTATGTTGGCGATGCAGGATTTGCGCGACGGCGAGCGCGATTCGGCTCGCGCCAATCTGATCCCCATCGCCTATGATCCCCATGGCGGGGCAGATGCCGATAGCGCGCGTGCCATTCTGGTTGGGCTGGACAAGGGCACGGACACTGACACGCTGATTATGCAGATGGCGCTCGGACAGGTGACTGACGATCGAGGCAATGAAGGCCAAAGCGGCGGCGAGTAAGCGCCGCAGCTTACGCCGAGCGTTCTCGCCCCCGGCGCCACTTCGTCCACAGATGCCGCGCCAGCATGATCGGGGGCATGCGCAGCCAGTGGCCGCGAAGGGTGAAGGCGAAACGCAGCCAGCGCCGCGTCGGGCGTCCCCAGCCGTCGCGGGCCATTAGGCGTTTTTCGTACCAGGGGTCGAACGGCGACGGCTTGCCTTTCAGCTTTCCGTCGACCGGCGTGCCGTAAATTCGTTCCGACAGGCGCAACGCGCGGCGGACGAAGGGCAGCAGTTGGTGGCGCCGGGCGCGCACGGCCAGCGCGTCCCAGAAATTCGGCGCGACGGCGAATTCGCGCAACATCCGGTCGATGTCCCACAGGTTGCGCAGGCCCCCGTCCAGTTCTCCGTCGGCGAACAGATGCGCGATCGAATGCACCACCATATCGGCGGGCGAAAGCACGTGGAGGCCGTGCCAGCTGGAGAATTTGGCAAGCCGCACGCCTTTTTGCTCGGCATCGGGCTCGAGCGCGATGGCCGAGCCGAGCATCGCCTTGGCATCGGGCGTGGGCCGTGCGGTCCTGGGCAGGATGGTGTGGTGCACGTCGATCATCCGGTCCCGCGTCCGGTGGATCAGCGGCGGCAACTCGTGCATCCAGCGGCGATAATATTGATCGTCATAGGCGTTTTCCTTGACCCATTCCCAGCCCGCGCCAAGCAGCGCCGCCTCGACCTTTTCCAGATCATCCTCCGCCACCAGCAGATCGAGGTCGCCGATCGAGCGGCCGCGTCCCGCCGCCAGATCGGCCGCGACATAGGCGGTGCCCTTGAGCAGTACCGCCTTACCCTCATAATCGGCCAGCGCGCGGCGGGCGCAATCGGCTTCCCACAAGGCGGCGCGGCGCTCCTGCTCGGCGGCACTGCGGGCATCGGCGAGCACAGCTGCGACCTCGTCCGGCACGCCGCGCCCGTCGAGCCGGTCGGCGAGCGCGCCGATCAGCCGTTCGGCGCGCGCGGCGGCGATCAGCCCGTTCCAGTGGCGCGCGCCGAAGCCGCTTGCGGCGCGTGGATCGCGCAATGTGTCGACGAGACGGCGCGCGGCGGTCACGCCAGCTTATCCCACAGTTCCTCGATCAGCTCGGCACCCTCTTCCCCCCGCCGATAATCGATCGCGCGGGCCGGTACATTCTCGCAAAGGCGCGTCAGCGCGCGAAAGCCCGCCTCGCCCAGCGCGACATAATTGGTCGACGCCTGGGTGAGCCGCATGAACAATTCGCTCGGTGGCACATCGCGCACCGCCCGCGCCTCGCCGAAGCGCGGGAACAGGATCAGCCCGGGCGGCGCCGTTTCGGTCATGCGCCGAATCGCATCGAGCGGCGGCACGAGATGACGGATGTCGCCCTTGGGCGTGCCCCTGAGCCTCGGGCCGAGGCGGTTGTGGCTGACCCGTTGCTCGAGCGCGCCGACGCCTTCGTTCTTTAGGCTGACGAGGCGCGGAAAAGGGTGGATTGCGGCGTCTTCCAGGCCGACGAGCGCGAACTCGTCGCTCATGAAGCGCCAGCCGGTCTCGCCCAGCAGCGCGGCCATGGTCGATTTGCCCGAGCCCGACAACCCGGTCATCACCAGCGCGCGTCCGTCCTTTTCCGCCGCGCCGGCGTGGAGCAGCAGATGCCGCCGCCAGCCCAGCGCCAGTTGCAGGTTCATCCCCATTTCCGCCGCCAGCAGTCCTTGCGCGAGCGGCAGCGGCGCGGCGTCGGGCAGCATGAAATCGCCCGCGATCGCGACCGAGGGACGGACGAGCTTGCGCCAAGGCCTCGCCGGCTCCAGCCGCACGGTAAAATCGCTGTGGGGGGGCTTCGGATAGGCGGCATAGAGCCGCTCCAACTGCTCGATCGGCCCGCGCCAGGCCGAACCGATGCGAAAGGCCGCGGGGCCGACGCGGACGCGGAACTCATGCACGCCCGCGCACCCGTTCGACCAGGCCTAGCGCCGCCAGCTCCTCCAGCCGCGCGCCGACCAGCGCGGCGGCGTCCTGGCGGACGAGCTCATATTGTTCGGCGAGCCGCGCGGCGAGCCCGGCGGCATCGATCGGCTCCTCGCCCATCGCCGCCATGAGTTCGGGCACCGGCTCCATGACGATGTGCGTCTGCCCCGAGCGCCGGTGGTAGACGAGCGTCACCGCATCGAGCGGCCGCCAGACCAGCTCTGCTTCGGGAACGCGGGTGTAGAGCGGCTCAGCTGGCATGAGGCGCCCCTTGTCCGCAGTGTAGCCTGCCTAGGCAAGCCCGAAAGAGCGAGCGAGCCGACTGCGATCAGCGCGGCATCTGCAGCGAGGCGTAGCAGGTGAACCCGCTCTGCCCGGCCTGGAGACGCCGGATATAGTTCAGATAAGCCTGGTTCTGCTCGTAAGTCGCGCCGGGCAGGCTGCGTCCCTGCAGCGCGCGTTTGACCTCTTCGCCGGTATAATTGCGGCCCGGCGGCGCGAAGGAGCCGGGCGTATCGGGCGGCACGAGCCGTCCGTCGCCGGCGATATATTGTCCCGCCTGCGCGCGGTCGGGCACCGGGATCTCGCAATTCAGCACCGATCCGGTGGCCTGCGCGATCGCCGGGCGCACGCTGACGATGGTCGAGGCGGCGAACGCGCCGAGCATCAGCGCGTGGCGGCGATCGACCCCGCCACGGCCGGCGGACTCGCCGTCGTCGGCGGGGCCTTGTTCATGCTTGGGGGTATCGTTCACCAGATTTGTCTCCCAACGGCGCGGATCGGGCATAGCGGTGGCGCGCGGCGAAAGCGATAGCGCAGGCGCCAGGGCTTTCCTTACCGTCCGATCGCGGGACAGGGTGGGCCTGAAAACTTGCCAATATATTGACGGCGTCCGACCTGTTATGAAGCGCGGCCATGAGCCGTTTTTCCCTTCTGCGCCTGGCCCTCGCCGCGCTGCTGCTGCTGACCGGCGCGATCATGGCGGGCTATTCAACCGAGCTGGCCGAGCGTAGTTTCATCATGATCGTCTCCGGCATGATCGCCCTGTTCGTGGCGTCCGATCAGGGCGGCGGAAAGGCGCGTGCGCGGCCGCCGCGCCAAATACCCTCCGCGCCGGGGCGGATCACCCACCATCCCGATTTCCAGGCGTTCATCGATGCCTCGACCGATCCGGTGTTGCTGGTCGAGGCGGCGCGGGTCACCAATGCCAACCGCGCCGCGCAGCGTCTGCTGGGCGAGAATGTGATCGGCGAGAACGTGCGCACCGCCGTGCGCCATGCCGGCGCCGCCGAGCGGCTCGCCGACGATGATGCGCAGCATGAGGGCCGCCCGCTGCGGCTCACCGGCATCGGCCTGCGCGACCAGAGCTGGGACATGCGCATCAGCCGCATCGGATCGGGCCAGAAGCTGGTCCAGCTGACCGACCGGACGTCGAGCCAGGCGGCCGAGAAGATGCGGGTCGATTTCGTGGCCAATGCCAGCCACGAGCTGATGACGCCGATCTCCTCGATCAAAGGCTTCATCGAGACGCTGAGCGAGCCCGATGCCGGCGGATCGGCGCCGACGCGCACGCGTTTCCTGGGGATCATGGCGGCCGAGACCGACCGGATGCAGGTGTTGGTGCGCGATCTGATGTCGCTGAGCCGGATCGAGGCGGAGAAATATCAGCCGGTCGAGACCAGTGTCGATCTGGCCGATATCGCCGTTAGCGTGGCGGGCGAGCTCGCCGCCGGGTCCAATCCACGCGGCCGCGACATCGTGCTCGATGGGCACGAGCGGCCGCTGACGGTGATGGGCGACACGAGCCAGCTGCGGCAATTGCTATACAATGTCCTTTCGAACGCGATGAAATATGGCCGGCAGGGCACGCCGATCATGCTGTCGCTGGGGCTTTCGCGATCGGGCTCGATGGCGCGGCTGCGTGTTACCGACGAGGGGGAGGGCATCGCGCCCGAGCATATCCCGCGGCTGACCGAACGCTTCTACCGCGTCGATTCAGGGCGCAGCCGCCAGCTGGGCGGCACGGGGCTCGGCCTGTCGCTGGTCAAGCATATCGTCGATCGTCATCGCGGGCATCTCGAAATCGCCAGCGAGCAGGGCGAGGGCACCGCGATCAACGTGATGTTGCAGATCGCGCGCGCGGACGCCCATGCCGACCCCGAAACGGGCGCGAACGAAGGTCCCGGCTGAGACCTTGCTCTTCCGAGGCACGCAACGACAAGCGCCGTTGACCTAAACTGTAACGCCGCTGTCACATGACAGTCACCCGCAAGCCACGTCCTTCGCCTACAGCGCCCAGACGAACGACCCTCTCCCGCCACCCGTGCAAACCGGCCGGGACAGCGAAATTTCATGATATCAAGAGGTTGAGCATGGACAAGAAATTTGCGGCACTCGCAGCCGGAGTCGTGCTGCTGGCCGGATGCCAGGACCAGGCCGGCACATCGGGCGCCGGCACGCGCGACCATATCGCGATCGTCGGCTCGTCAACCGTCTTCCCCTTCGCCAAGGCCGTGTCCGAGCGCTATGCTTCGGGCGCGGCCGGACGCACCGCGCCGGTCCTCGAATCGACCGGCACCGGCGGCGGCATCGAGCAGTTCTGCGCGGGCATCGGCCCCGGCACACCGGACATCGCCAACGCCTCGCGCCGGATGAAGCCGAGCGAGTTCGAAAGCTGCGGCAAGAACGGCGTGACCGATATCGCCGAGGTCAAGATCGGGATCGACGGAATCGCCGTGGCACAGTCGGTCAAGGGTCCCAAGATATCGCTCACCGAGGAGCAGATCTACAAGGCGCTCGCCGCCAAGCCGTTCGGCATGAACCAGACCGCCAGGAGCTGGTCCGACGTCGATCCCTCGCTGCCCGATATCCCGATCGCGGTCTATGGCCCCCCCGGGACGTCCGGAACGCGCGACGCCTTCGAGGAACTGATTCTGGAAAAAGGCTGCGATACCAACGCGCAGATGCAAGCGATGAAGGACAGCGATAAAGATCGGCACGACGCGATCTGCACCGAGATCCGCACCGACGGCGCGTACAAGGAGCAGGGCGAGAACGACAATCTGATCGTCCAGAAACTCGCCAGCAATCCCGATATGATGGGCGTGTTCGGCTATAGCTACATGGCGGAAAATGCCGACAAGGTGCGCGGTATCCCGATCCAGGGCGTCGCGCCGACCTACGACAGCATCGCGAGCGGAAAATATCCCGGCGCGCGGCCGCTCTTCCTTTACGTCAAGAAGGCGCATGTCGGCAAGATTCCGGGCCTCAAGGAGTTCGTGCAGGAGTTCGTTTCGGCCGGCGGCAAGGACGGCTATCTCGCCCCGCTCGGGCTGATCTCGCTGCCCGACGGCGAGCGCGCGGCATCGGCGGGCAACGCGGGCGCGATGAAGTCCATCGACGCGTCGACTTTGGCCGGTTAGGCCGCCACTATTCGGACGCGGTCGATGCCGGGCGGATTGTCCGCCCACACCGCGCGCCACGGACCGAGAGGCGAGAGGACGTAGACGATGGCGGGGGCGGGGCTGCTCTTTCTGGTGCTGGGGCTGGGGCTGATCGGCTGGATCGCCGGGCGTGCGCGTGCCGCCGCCTTCGTCCATGGCGGGCGCTCCAACCTCAACAGCCTGCCGAGCTACCATGGCTGGTACCTTGCGCTGTTCGCGGTGGTGCCGCCGCTGCTGTTCCTGATCGTGTGGAGCGGCGTCGTCCCCGCGCTGCAGACCGATATGGTGCTGACCGCGCCGGAGGCGGCCCAGCTTCCCGCCGACGGCTTCACCCGCGCCTCGATCCTGTCCGAGGCCCGTGCCATCGCCAAGGGCACGCAGACCACCGCCTTCCAGCCCATGGCCGATCAGTTCGTGCCGCTCTACCGCGCGGCGATCGCGCATTACAACTGGATCGCGGTCGCCGCGACGGTGCTGCTCGTCTTTGCCGGCGGGGCCTTTGCCTTTACCCGGCTTAAACCCGATTTCCGTGCCCGCACCAAGGTGGAGCGCGTGGTGATGGCCGGGCTGCTGGTCGCCTCCCTGATCGCCATCGTCACCACCATCGGCATCGTCGCCTCGCTGATCTTCGAGACGATCCGTTTCTTCCAGGCGGTCTCGCCGATCGAATTCCTGTTCGGCACGAACTGGAATCCGCAGACGAACGTCACCCCGGGCGAAGACAATGGTTTCGGCGCCATTCCCCTGTTCTGGGGCACCGTGTTCATCGGCGCGATCATCGCCATGATCGTGGCGATCCCGCTGGGCCTGATGAGCGCGGTCTATCTTACCCAATATGCGCGGCCCGGCTTTCGCAGGTGGATGAAGCCGATCCTGGAGATCCTCGCGGGCGTGCCGACCGTGGTCTATGGCTATTTCGCCGCGCTCACCATCGCGCCCGCCTTGCGCGATTTCGCGGCGATGGTCGGCATTCCCGGCGCCTCGTCCGAAAGCGCGCTGGCGGCGGGCGTGGTGATGGGCGTGATGATCATTCCGTTCGTCTCCTCGATGGCCGACGATTCGATCGCCGCGGTGCCGAACGCGATGCGCGACGGCTCGCTCGCCATGGGATCGACTAAGTCGGAAACGATCAAAAAGGTGCTGATCCCCGCCGCGCTGCCCGGCGTCGTCGGCGGCGTGCTGCTCGCGGTCAGCCGCGCGATCGGCGAGACGATGATCGTGGTGATGGCCGCCGGCCTCACCGCCAACATGACCGCCAATCCGTTCGCCAGCGTGACCACGGTGACGGTGCAGATCGTGCAATTGCTCACCGGCGATCAGGAATTCGACAGCCCCAAGACGCTCGCCGCATTCGCGCTCGGCCTCGTGCTGTTCATCGTCACGCTGCTGCTCAACCTGGTGGCGCTGCGCGTGGTCAAGCGCTACCGGGAGGCTTATGAATGAGCGCCGATAACGCCTCCGTTTTCCACGTCGACGGAGCGCGCACCGCGCCGACCGATTGGACCAGCGGCGCCATGCAAAAGCGCATCGCCAAACGCTATGCCGCCGAGCGCCGGTTCAAATATCTCGGGCTCGCCGCAGTCGTGCTGTCGGCGTCGTTCCTGGCCTTTCTGCTCTACGTCATGGTCGGCAACGGATTGAGCGGTTTTCAGCGCACCGAGGCCCAGCTGACGATCGACTTCCCCGCGCTGACCGGCGGCACCAGCGCCGCCGCGATCTCCGGCCCCACGGCGGAAACCGTGATCGCCTCGCTCGATCTGCCCGGCGTTGTCGGCGTCGCGCTCGAGGCGGAATATGGCACGGACGGCAAGACGATCTTCTCCAGCGGCGCATGGCAGGTGGTGCAGCAGAAGCTGCTCGCCGACCCGTCGCTGATCGAACAGAAACAGACGATGTGGCTGCCCGCCTCCTCGGACATCGATATCGCGGCCAAGGAAGGCGGCACGGGCGAGGCGCGGGCACTGCTCGGCCAGCTGCGACAAAAGGATGTGGTGCGCACCAGTTTCAACAGCAGCTTCCTCACCGGATCGGACGCGACCGATCCCGCGCAGGCGGGCATCTGGTCGGCGTTCAAGGGTTCGCTGATGACCATGCTGATCACGGTGGTTCTTGCCTTCCCGATCGGCGTCTTCGCCGCGCTGTATCTGGAAGAATATGCGCCCAAGAACCGCTGGACCGACCTGATCGAGGTTTCGATCAACAATCTGGCCGCGGTGCCGTCGATCATCTTCGGCCTGCTCGGCCTGGTCGTGTTCCTGAACTGGTTCGCCATGCCGCGTTCCGCCGCGATCGTCGGCGGGCTGACGCTGGCGCTGATGACCATGCCGATCATCGTTATCGCGGGCCGCAACGCGATCAAATCGGTGCCGCCCTCGATCCGCGAGGCGGCGCTCGGGATCGGTGCATCGCCCGTCCAGGTGGTGTTCCACCATGTGCTGCCGCTAGCCTTGCCCGGCATCCTGACCGGCACGATCATCGGCATGGCGCGCGCGCTGGGCGAGACCGCGCCGCTGCTGCTGATCGGCATGCGCGCGTTCATCCCGACGGCGCCGGGCGGCTTCACCGATCCGGCGACCGTGCTGCCGGTGCAGATTTTCCTGTGGTCGGACGAGATCAATCGCGGCTTCGTCGAGAAGACCAGCGCCGCGATCATCGTCCTCTTGCTCTTCCTCCTTTCGATGAACGCGGTTGCGATCTATCTGCGCAACAAGTTCGAAACCCGCTGGTGATACCCTCCCGATGACAGACAACACCGACAACAGACTCAATGATCAGCTCGCGCGGATAGCGCGGGACAACGACGTCGATACCGGGGTGCCGTCGGAGGCGACCGGTCTTGCCGATCCCAAGATCGCCGCGCGCAACGTCGATGTGTTCTACGGCACCAAGCAGGCGATCAACGACGTCTCGATCGACGTCGGCATGGACAATGTCGTCGCCTTCATCGGTCCGTCCGGCTGCGGCAAATCGACCTTTTTGCGCACGCTCAACCGGATGAACGACACCATCCCGAGCGCGCGCGTCGAGGGCGACATCCGACTCGATGGCGAAGATATCTACGCGCCCCGCATGGACGTGGTGCAGCTTCGCGCCCGCGTCGGCATGGTCTTTCAAAAACCCAACCCGTTCCCCAAATCGATCTATGACAATGTCGCTTACGGCCCGCGCATCCACGGGCTCGCCGCGGGCAAGAATGAGCTGGACGAGATCGTCGAACGATCGCTGCAGCGCGCGGGGCTTTGGAACGAGGTGAAGGACCGGCTGACCGACAGCGGCACCGCGCTGTCCGGCGGTCAGCAGCAGCGGCTGTGCATCGCGCGCGCCATCGCCGTCGATCCCGAGGTGATCCTGATGGACGAACCCTGTTCGGCGCTCGATCCGATCGCCACCGCCAAGATCGAGGAGTTGATCCACGCGCTGCGCGGCCAATATGCGATCGTGATCGTGACCCACAATATGCAGCAGGCCGCGCGCGTGTCGCAGCGCACCGCCTTCTTCCACCTCGGCACGCTGGTGGAATATGGCGAGACATCCGAGATCTTCACCAACCCCCGCGAAGAGCGCACAAAGGATTACATCACGGGCCGTTACGGCTAGGATCGGACCCGGGAAGGACAGCATTATGAACCAGCAGGCCGGCCACACCGTCAAGGCGTTCGACGACGAGATGTCGGAAATCCGCGGCATGATTTCCGACATGGGCGCGCGCGCCGAAGCCGCCGTGGAGGCGGCGATGAAGGCGCTTCGTACCAACGATATCGACAATGCGCGCATCGTCGTGGCGGGCGATAAGGCGATCGACGCGATCGAGACCGCGGTCGAGCGGCGCGTGGTGCAGACCATTGCTCTGCGCGCGCCGATGGCCGACGATCTGCGCGATCTGGTCGCCGCGCTCAAGATGAGCGGGGTGATCGAGCGCATCGGCGACTATGCCAAGAACATCGCCAAGCGCGTCGGCTCACTGGAGGGCCACGGCTTCCTCGACGGCAACGAACAGCTGTTCCGAATGGCCGATATCGGCGGCGAGATGGTGCGCATGGCGATGGAAGCCTATGCCCGGCGCGATATCGACATGGCCCGCGCGGTGTGCATCCGCGACGACGATGTGGACCTTATTCACAAGGAATTGTTCGTCGATTTCATCGCGCATGTCGCCAAGCACCCGACCGACGCCACCGAGATCGCGCATCTGCTGTCGATCTCGAAGAATCTCGAACGGATCGGCGATCACGCCACGACCTGCGCCGAGATGGTCTATTTCTCGCAGACCGGACGCAGTCTCGGCGACGAGATGGACGGCTGAGGAGAAGACCATGAACAAGCCCCGCATGCTGCTGGTCGAGGACGACGAATCGCTGGCCGAACTCGTCCGCTGGCATTTCGAGCGCGAGGAGTTCGAGGTGCGCCAGACCCCCGATGGCGAGGAGGCGCTGCTGCTCGCGCGCGAGCAGACGCCCGATATCGTGCTGCTCGACTGGATGATCGAGAACCTGTCCGGCATCGAGGTGTGCCGCCAGCTGCGCAAGATCGAGACCACCGCGAACGTGCCGATCATCATGCTGACGGCGCGCGGCGAGGAGGACGACCGGATACGCGGTTTCGAGATCGGCGCGGATGATTATGTCACGAAACCGTTCAGCCCGCGCGAGCTGGTCGCGCGCGTCAACGCGGTGCTGCGCCGCGTGCGCCCCGCGCTGGCCGGCGAAACGCTGAAATTCGCCGACGTCGAGATGGACACCGTCGCGCACAAGGTCCGCCGCGACGGCGAGGTGGTGCCGCTCGGCCCCACCGAATACCGCCTGTTCAAGCATTTCCTGGAGCATCCCGGCTGGGTGTTCAGCCGCGAGCGCCTGCTCGACAGCGTCTGGGGCCACGACAGCGACATCGAACCGCGCACGGTGGACGTCCACATCCGGCGGCTGCGCAAGGCGCTGAACGCGGGCGACCGGCCGGACCTGATCCGCACGGTGCGCTCGGCCGGCTATTCGCTGGATCAGGACGCGGCGTAAGCGGCGGAGCCACGCAACAAAGTTGTGCAAAGGCTACAAAGTGGCCGCGCCTGCATTGCAAAACCGCGGTTGGATATTTCCAACAACATGATGGATTGAGTTTTCGACCATGAGGTTGGAGCCGAACCTCGTTCAGCCTTGGCGCCGCATGAACTCTGCAAAAAGCGGCACGCTGAAATCGATATATCCGTGATCCGTGCTGTAAATCATGCCTTTTGAAATGATATTCGATCTGGCGGGACCCAAGGATTTTTGGGTACGGCCCATGGCCTGTGCAATGTCTGCCATAGCATAAGGACCGTCGCCCAGTTGCGCCATCGCCTTTACAAATTGAACCTCCGACTTCGTCAAACGATCGATCCGTACTTTGAAAAAGCCTGCGTCAAGCAGGGCAAGCGTCTCATCATAGGACTGATCCACATCGGCAGCCTTGATCTCGGGGCCATCCGAATTGTTCCAAACCACGGAGGCCCACTCCTGAAGAAAGAACGGATACCCCTGTGTCCGCTCAACAATGGCGCGCAATGCTCCCGGAGCGATGCGCGCTTCCTCCTCGATAATTGGTTTTTCGATCGCCTGCCCGGCGGAAACCGTATCAAGCGCGCCCACCGCCGGATATTGAAACAGGCGTTCTGCATAAGACTTCGCCTCACCGGCCAAGCGTGCGATCTGCGGTAGACCCGCCCCCACCAGCAGCACAGGCAAGCCTTCTTGCGAGATGCGATGCATTGCCACAATGAGTGCCGACAAATCCGCTTCGGACAAATATTGCACTTCGTCGATCAAGAGCAGCCAACCGCGCCCGGCAGCCTGTGCGGCCTTGCCGATCAAGATGAAGAGTTCTGGCAGATCATATTGAAGTTCGCCGGTATCGGCCAGGCCGGGCTCATGCTCCACGCCTATTTCCACGCCCGCAATTTCGATCTTGAAGATTGCCGCAAAGTTCCGCAGCCCCTTCAGACCACGGGTGGCGATCTGCTTTGCCGCGTCCACGGCGGACAGTGATCTCATGACCTTGCGCATTTCCGGATAAATAAGACGGGCGAGGCTTTCGCCTTCCGGAGATTCTACCCGTGATACAAGCAAGCCCTGCTTCTCGGCATTCCGACCAATTTCGTTGAGTAACACGGTTTTGCCCGTACCGCGCAATCCAAGCAGCATCATCGAACGCGCATTCTTGCCGTTGATTGCCCGGCCACATGAAATTCTGGCCGCTTCCAGAATTATGTCTCTGCCGGCAAGTTCGGGAGGACGACTGCCTGCGCCGGGTGCAAAGGGGTTGCGATAGGGGTCCATCTCAGATTCCAGTCATAGCTGACAGGCTAGCCCTATCTAGCAATAACTAGCGAATATCGCTAGATTTGGGTAGATTTGGGTAGACACCGGTGTTCACGCGTCGCGCCAGAAATAAGGCCTCCCTCACCCAAAGAAAGAAAATCCCATCTCCCTCCGCCGGACTAAAGAGAGACTGGCATCTTGTCTGATCCCCTACTCCGCCCCCGGCAACGTCACCTCGAACAGCGTCGGCCACAGCTTGCCGGTGATGAACAGCCGCTGGCCCTCGGCGTCCCACGCGATGCCGTTGAGCACGGCGTTGGCGTCGGTCGCGCCGATTTCGCCGACGATCGCGCGGCAGTCGATGACCTGCGTGATCAGCCCGGTCTTGGGGTCGATGCGCAGGATGAAGGGGGTCTGCCAGACATTGGCGAGGATGTTGCCGCCCACATATTCCAGCTCGTTGAGCTGCGGGATCACGCGGCCGTCCGGCATATGGACGAGCAGCGTGCTGCGCTCCGCGAAGGTCTCGGGATCGAGGAAGCGCAGGATCGGCGAGCCGTCGGAGAGGATCAGCGAAGCGCCGTCGTCGGTCAGCCCCCAGCCCTCGCCGTCATAATGAAATTCACCCTTCGGCTTGAAGTCCTTGAGCGCCCAGCGGTGGGCCACGCCCGCCTGCCAGGTGAGGCTGATCAGCTCGCCCTGCCACAGCGCCAGCCCCTCGCCGAACTCTTGGCGCGGAATGGCGGCGCTCCGCAGCACGTGTCCGTCTTCCAGCCGCACCTCGCGAATTTCGGAATGTTCGCGCTGCCCGGTGCTCTCGTACAGCGCGCCATCATGCCAGAGCAGCCCTTGGGTGAAGGCGTCCGGATCGTGCGGAAAGCGCGCGACCACTCTCGGCGTCACCACCGGCGGCGGCGCGGGCGCGGGCGCGGGCTGCGGGGCCGCGCTTTGCGTTTCCGCCGCGCTCGCCCGCTGCGTCGCCGCAGGCTCGGCCGAGGCGCAGGACGGCAGCAGCAGGGCAAGCAGCGCGGAGGCGAGAAGCGGCCGGTTCATCGCGCCGATCATGCCGCGATCCCGCGCGCCCGTAAATCGCATTTGCGGTGAAGCGATGCGCGCGCCCCGTGCAACCGAAGCCCCCTGCAACCGAAAGCGGAACGCAAATTGTCTCGCGCGTCTTTTCATGGCGCCCGCCGGTCGCTACGCACGGCGGTGCGACAGGAGAGAGCATGCCAGCAACCAACCGAAAGACCGATTGATGAGCGCGCCGGTGCTGACCACCCAGGTCGATCCCGACAGCGCCCCGTTCAAGGCCAATGCCGCGCATAACCATATGCTGGCGGAGCAGCTTCGCGGGGCCGTCGCCACGGCGGCCAAGGGCGGGTCCGAAGGCAGCCGTCGGCGCCATGTGGATCGCGGCAAACTGCTGCCACGCGAGCGGGTGGAACGGCTGCTCGACCCCGGCTCGCCGTTTCTGGAGATCGGCCAGCTTGCCGCGGGCGGCATGTACGGCAAGGACGATATTCCCGGCGCCGGGCTGATCGCGGGCATCGGCCGCGTTTCGGGCCGTCAGGTCATGATCGTCTGCAACGACGCAACGGTGAAGGGCGGCACCTATTATCCGATGACGGTGAAGAAGCATCTGCGCGCGCAGGAGATCGCCGAGGAAAACCGGCTCCCGTGCGTCTACCTCGTCGACAGCGGCGGCGCGAACCTGCCGCACCAGGCCGAGGTGTTTCCAGACCGCGACCATTTCGGGCGCATCTTCTTCAACCAGGCGCGGATGAGCAGCCAGGGCATCCCGCAGATCGCCTGCGTGATGGGCAGCTGCACCGCGGGCGGCGCCTATGTCCCCGCCATGGCCGACGAAAGCGTGATCGTGCGCGAACAGGGCACCATCTTCCTGGGCGGGCCTCCCTTGGTGAAGGCCGCGACCGGCGAGGTCATCAGCGCCGAGGATCTGGGCGGCGGCGACCTGCACGGGCGCAAATCCGGCGTGGTCGACCATGTCGCCGAGAACGACGGGCATGCGCTGACCATCGTGCGCGATATCGTCTCCACCCTGCCGCAGGACCGCTTGCCGGACGTCAACACGGCCGCCCCGCGCCCCCCCAAGTTCGACGCCGAAGATCTCTACGGCATCGTGCCGCGGGACGTGCGCCAGCCCTATGACGTGCACGAGATCATCGCGCGGCTGGTGGACGGCAGCGAGTTCCAGGAGTTCAAATCGCTCTACGGCGAGACGCTGGTGTGCGGTTTCGCGCATATCTGGGGCATGCCGGTCGCGATCCTGGCGAACAACGGCATCCTGTTCAGCGAAAGCGCGGTCAAGGGCGCGCATTTCATCGAGCTTGCCTGCCAGCGGCGCATCCCGCTGCTGTTCCTGCAGAATATCAGCGGCTTCATGGTCGGCGGCAAATACGAGGCGGAGGGCATCGCCAAGCACGGCGCCAAGCTCGTCACCGCGGTGGCCACCGCGAGCGTGCCCAAGGTGACCGTGCTGATCGGCGGCAGCTTCGGCGCGGGCAATTACGGCATGAGCGGCCGCGCCTACTCCCCGCGCTTCCTGTTCAGCTGGCCGAACAGCCGGATCAGCGTGATGGGCGGCGAACAGGCGGCGAGCGTGCTGGCGACGGTCCACCGCGACGCGGACGACTGGAGCGAGGAGGAAACCGAAGCGTTCAAGGCCCCGATCCGCGACAAATATGAAGAAGAGGGCAATCCCTATTACGCCACCGCCCGCGGCTGGGACGACGGCATCGTCGACCCCGCGCAGACCCGCGACGTGCTGGGCCTGGCGTTGGCGGCATGCCTGAACGCGCCGGTGCCGGAGCGGGCGCGGTTCGGCGTGTTCCGGATGTGATGATGAGGCCAATAAGGCGAGTTAGCCAACTAAGGACCAAAGACTGCGGCGCTGCTTGCTTAGCGATGTTGGCCCGCGTGACGTACTCTCGCGCATATCAGACCCTTTACGGAACTGAGAAATGTCGTGCGACTACTAAGGAGGACATACGCCATGCACTCAACGAACTTGGTTATGATATCCCAAAAAAGAGGCAAAGCCATTTTGGCCGCTCGGCAGGGCAACTGAATTTGAGGAGTGATGCATTAGTTTACTGCAATTATCGACCTGCTGCGGATGAAGCACATTGGATGGTTTGGGATTCATCGCGAAAACGACTAATCGATCCACTCAAAAAACCTTATAAGCATCCTAGGGTGCATTCATATCTCATCCTTACAAAATTGGCGAAGGGCAAGAAGCGTCAGTGATCCAGTTTAGGATAGTAGCCAACCGGAACGTGCGCCCCTCCCAAATCCTCCCCGGAACGGGGAGGGGGACCGCTCGGCGTAGCCGAGGGGTGGAGGGGCCGGGGCCTCTCCTGATGGAGCAAATGTTTCGGCCCCTCCGTCACGCCTTCGGCGCGCCACCTCCCCGTTCCGGGGAGGATTTGATTTGACCGTTTCGGGAGAGGATTTGGGGAAAGCGAAGCATCGGACCGTCGGCGCTCCCGACGAGACCATCCGGTGGGCGCGGCAACTGCGGCGCGAGATGAGCTTGCCCGAAGTGCTGCTGTGGCGGCAGCTGAAGCAGCGGCCCGGCGGGTTCAAGTTCCGCAAGCAGGTGCCCGCCCATCCCTATGTCCTCGACTTCGCCTGCCTTTCCGCGCGGCTGGCGATCGAGATCGACGGGGCGGCGCATGATCGCGGAGATCGGCCGGAGCGCGACGCGCGACGCGACGCGATGTTGGCGGCGCGCGGCTACCGGACATTGCGCATCGCGGCGCGCGATGTGCTGCGTGATCTGGAGGCGGTGGTGAAGCATATCGTGGCGCATTGCGAAGAGTGGAGCAGAGACGATGAGATATGAGCACCCCCAAATCCTCCCCGGAACGGGGAGGTGGCAGCCCGCAGGGCTGACGGAGGGGCCGGGAGGTTCGCATCCGAACGCACCGTCCCGGCCCCTCCACCACCGCTTCGCGGCGGTCCCCCTCCCCGTGCCGGGGAGGATTTGATGCTTGAATCCCTCCTCATCGCCAATCGCGGCGAGATCGCCTGCCGGATCATCCGCAGTGCGCGGAAGCTCGGTATTCGCACGGTCGCGGTCTATTCGGATGCCGACCGCAACGCGCTGCATGTGCGCTCGGCCGACGAAGCCGTGCCTATCGGCCCCTCGCCAGCCAACGAGAGCTATCTCGTCGGCGACAAGATCATCGCGGCGGCCAAGGAAAGCGGCGCGGAGGCAATCCATCCGGGCTATGGCTTCCTCTCCGAGAACGCGGATTTCGCGCAGGCCGTGCTGGACGCGGGCCTGATCTGGGTCGGGCCGAAGCCGGATTCGATCCGCAAGATGGGCCTGAAGGACGCGGCCAAGACGCTGATGGACGCGGCCGGGGTGCCGACCACGCCGGGCTATATCGGCGACAATCAGGAGGCATCTTTTCTGGCGGAGCGCGCCGCCGAGATCGGCTATCCCGTGCTGATCAAGGCGGTCGCGGGCGGCGGCGGCAAGGGGATGCGCAAGGTTGAGGCGGCAGACCAATTCAACGACTCCCTGCAGTCCGCGCAGCGCGAGGCCAAGGCGGCGTTCGCCAACGACATCGTGCTCATCGAAAAATGGGTCGAGAGCCCGCGCCATATCGAGGTGCAGGTGTTCGGCGACAGCCATGGCAACGTCGTCCACCTGTTCGAGCGCGATTGCTCGCTCCAGCGGCGGCATCAAAAGGTGATCGAGGAAGCCCCCGCACCGGGCATGGACGAGGCGACGAGAGCGGCCGTGTGCGATGCGGCGGTCCGGGCCGCGCGAGCGGTGGATTACGAGGGCGCGGGCACGATCGAGTTCATCGCCGACGGCTCCGATGGCCTGCGTAGCGATCGGATATGGTTCATGGAAATGAACACGCGGCTGCAGGTCGAGCATCCGGTGACCGAGGAGATCACCGGCGTCGATCTGGTCGAATGGCAGTTGCGCGTGGCCTCGGGCGAGCCGCTGCCGATGCGGCAGGACGAGCTCAGCATCACCGGCCACGCGATCGAGGCCCGGCTCTATGCCGAGGACCCGGCGAGCGGGTTCCTGCCGAGCACGGGGCGGCTGGAGCTGTTCGATCTGGACGACAGCGGACGGGTCGAAACGGGGGTCGAGACGGGCGCGGACATCTCGCCCTTTTACGATCCGATGATCGCCAAAATGATCGTCCATGCCGAGACCCGCGAGGAAGCACGGGCGGGGCTGCGCGACATGATCGCGGGCAGCGCGGTGTGGCCGGTCAAGAGCAATGCCGGATTTCTGGTGCGCGCGCTCGACCATCCGGACTTCGTCGCGGCCGATCTCGACACCGGGCTGATCGCGCGCGCGGGCGACGACCTGATGCCCGGCGGCGCGCCTTCCGACGAAGAACTCGGTGAGCAGGCGAACGCGCTGCTGCAGCTCACCGATATGCCGGGCTTCCGGCTCAATGCCCCGCCCAAGGCGGCCGCCTGGTTCCTGCTCGACGGTGAGCCGGTGGAGTTGCCCGTGGGCGCGAACGCGAGCGGCGAGGTCGCGGACGAACTGCTGATCGCCGAGGAAGGCCAGGTCTGGCGGCTGTCGCCCTGGCGCGTCGAAGGCTCGGGCGCAGCCACCGCCGGAGACGGCGCGATCCTCGCGCCCATGCCCGGCAAGATCATCGCGGTCGGCGTGGCCGAGGGCGACCGCGTCAAGGCGGGCGACAGGCTCGTCACGCTGGAAGCGATGAAGATGGAACACAGCCTCACCGCGCCGTTCGACGGCACCGTCACCGCGCTGAAAGCCAGCGAGGGCGCGCAGGTGCAGAAGGACGCGGCGCTGGTGGTGGTCGAAGCGGACGAGGCGTAAAGTTCAAAATCCTCTCCGGAACGGGGAGGTGGCGCGCTGCCGGAAGGCAGCGTGACGGAGGGGCCGAGGGGTTCGCATCCGAACGCACCGTCCCGGCCCCTCCACCACCGCTTCGCGGCGGTCCCCCCCGTTCCGGGAGGATTTATGGAAACGCTGTCCTACATGGGGTGGGTTCGGCTATCGTCATCCCCGCAATGCCAGCGCCCGTCCTTCGCGCCGCCCATCCGGCGGCTCCATTCATCGAAGCAAGTCAACCGCTCACCGCAATTTCTGGCCCCCATCCCTGTCACCCGTGTCACCTTACAAGGCCCCGCTCGCCCGATCGCCGATTCGCATCCTCCCCGCGCTTGACATGCACCGGCCTCACCGCCATTGACCCGGCCTTGTCCGCGGCCCGGCCGCGCGCGGACCGCCGCTCCGTCGGAGCCAAGCGAAGCTGGGGACAGGTGGCCGAGTGGTTAAAGGCAGCAGACTGTAAATCTGCCCGGTTTTCCGTACGCTGGTTCGAATCCAGCCCTGTCCACCAGATTTGCCGAAGAGAAATCGTCCGGGGGACGATTTCCGGCAAATCTCCCGAGCGCAAGCGAGGGTGTCTCGGCGCAACTGTAATGAAACGACGATCCAGCGCGGTTGCAGCGCCGCACGCGCTGTGGCAGCGCTGCCGCACCCTGGATTGCTTCGTCGCCTCCGGCTCCTCGCAATGACGTCCGAGACAAAGGAACGACCACCATGGCCAAACGCGGACGCGCGCGGAAGGAAGCCAAGCGCGGGCTTCCCCATTTCTACGGCCGCCACGCGGTCGAGGCCGCGCTGGACAATCCGGATCGCGATGTCCGAAAACTGTTTCTGACGCGCGAGGCCGCGGCCACGCTCGTCATCCCCGAGGGGATGCCGGTGCAGTTTTGCGAGGTGACCGACCTCGCCCGCCACGTGCCCAAAGACGCGCCGCATCAGGGCATGGTGGCCGAGGTCGCCCCGCTCGAGGAACTGCTGCTGGCCGATGTGCTGGATGCGGGCGAGACGGCGACGCTGCTGTTCCTCGACCAGGTGACCGATCCGCACAATGTCGGCGCGATCTTCCGTTCGGCCGCCGCGTTCGATGCGGTCGCGGTGGTGACGCAGGACCGGCACGCGCCGCCCGAAAGCGGCGTGGTCGCCAAGGCGGCGTCGGGCGCGCTGGAGCTGGTGCCGTGGATCCGCGTGGTCAACCTGTCGCGCGCGCTGATCGAGGCGGCGGAGGCGGGCTATTGGCGGATTGGACTGGCGGGCGAATCGGAGGTGCTGCTGCCGGACGCGCTGACGCCGGGGCGCAACGCGCTGGTGCTGGGCGCGGAGGGCGAGGGCCTGCGCCACAATGTCGGCGAGCATTGCGATCATCTGGCGAAGCTGCCGATCAGCGAGCGCATGGAGAGCCTCAACGTCTCCAACGCCGCGGCGATCGCGCTCTACGCGGCGGCGCAGCGGTGATGAGGACGCGCTGATGGGCCTGACCGCCGAACAGATTGCCGCTTCGCTGGACGCGCTGGGCACGCACGAACCGGCGGTGGCGCGCGCGGTCGCCGCGGCGGGTTATCCCGAACCGCGCATTCGGGAACGCGGCTATGCCACGCTGCTGCGCACCATCGTCGGCCAGCAGGTCAGCGTGGCCGCGGCGGCTTCGGTCTGGAACAAGCTGGAGGCGGTGCTGGGGCCAAATTGCCCTGCCGAGCTGCTGATCGAGCAGGAGTTCGATGCCTTGCGCGCCTGCGGGCTGTCGCGGCAGAAACAGGGCTATGCGCGCTCGCTGGCCGCGCTGATCCTGTCGGGCGAGCTGCCGCTCGACGCCTTGCCGGGCGATGACGAAGAAGCGATCGCCTATCTCACCCGCGTGAAAGGCATCGGGCGCTGGTCGGCGGAAATCTATCTGCTGTTCGCCGAGGGGCGCCCCGATATCTGGCCCGCAGGCGATCTGGCGGTACAGGCGGGGCTCCACAAGATTTTGGAGCTGGACGCGCGGCCCGCCGAGAAAGAAGCACGACGGCTGGCCGAGACCTGGTCCCCGCACCGCGGCGCGGCGGCGCTGCTCACCTGGCATGTCTACGACAATCCGGCGCTATGACCGGCTTGCGCTCACCCGGCTGGCGGCAGCACGCCCGGATTGAGGCCCTTCACCTCGCGCAGGAAGCTTTTGGGTTTCTTCCAGAACGCGGTCTTCTCGTTGATCCTGAGACCGATCGACGTGGCCATCGCGCCGATGAAATGAACGCAATTGGCCTTGCCCAGACTGTAGCTCGGCTGCGGCAGGCCGGCCCAGCGGCGCACCTCGATGACCAGCGACCGGTATTGCGCGTCGCTGAGGCGCACCGAAAAATGCGCGTCGCTGGCATCGATATAGCGCTGATTGGCGACGTCGAGCCGGCCTTTGACCGAGCCCAACAATATGCCCGGCCCGATATTGACCGCGGTGAAGCCGTAATTGGTGTCGACAGCGACGCCGGTCGCGTCGTCGGTGCCGTTCAGCTTGACGAAGGCGTGGGGGAAGCTGTCGCCGAAATCCTGACTGTAGAAGGTGGCGACGACTTCGGCCTGCGCGGCGGCGGGCAGGCCGAGACACAGCGACAAAGCCAGCCCGACCGCGGCGAGCCAGTTTCGAAACGGAGGCCATTTGCGAATCATGCGAGATTACTCCTCGATACCGGTCTTGCGCAGAAGCCAGGCGGCCGCCGTAGCCGGGCTGCTCTTGTCCTCCTCGCGGTCGACCATGTAATTGGCTGCGCGCATCGCGTCGACCGGTATTGCGCCGACCAGCGGCTGAACGGCATCGAGAAAGCGCTGATCCTTCGCGTGTTTCGGCGATACCATCATGATCGCGTCGTAATTGGGGATCGCGCCCTCGGGATCGGACAGCGTCACGAAATCGAACGCGGCGATGCGACCGTCCGAGGAGAACGCCGAGATCGCGTCGACCTGCCCGCTCTGCAGCGCGCGGTACATGAAAGTGGGGTCATAGGCGCGCTCGCTGGCGAAGCGCATCGGATAGGCCGCCTTGACCTGTGCCCATTCGGGGCGGTCGAGAAACTCCAGGTCCGCGCCCAGAGAGAGCTGCGGGGAAAGCCGGGCGAGGTCGTCCAGCGTCTTCAGCCCGCGCGCCCGTGCATCCATGCGCCGCACGGCAAAGGCGTAGGCGTTCTCGAAGCCGAGCGCGCCGACCAGCCTCACGCCATGCTGTTTCATCGCCCAGTCGCCGATCGCGCGGCGCATCGCATCGCGCGGGATCGGCTTGGCGCGGTTCATCTCGTTGGTCCAGATGGTCCCGGCATAATCGACATAGACGTCGATATCGCCGTTCGACAGCGCCTGGAACACCACCGCCGAACCCAACCCCTCGCGGTAGCGCACCGCGTAGCCGGCCCGTTCCAGCTGGGTGCCGATCATCCGGGCGAGGATATACTGCTCGGAAAAGCCCTTGGCGCCAACGGTCACGACCTCGCGATCCGATCCGCCGCCCGCCGATGCGACCAGCCGCGGCCCGAGCGCGAGCAGCAGCCCGGCGGCGAGCAGCACCAGCGCGGTCCACAGCTTCCATTTCTTGCGCTCCGCCAGCCCGCGCTGGATCAGCCCCAGCAACTGGTCGACGATCAGCGCCAGTCCCGCCGAGGCGATGCAGCCCGCCAATACCAGCGCCCAGTTCTGCGTCTGCAGACCGGCAAAGATCAGATCGCCGAGGCTCGACTGGCCGATGGTGGTGGCGAGCGTGCCGATGCCGATCGTCCACACCGCGGCGGTGCGGATGCCGGCCATGATCGTCGGCGCGGCCAGCGGGGCCTCGACCCACAGCAGTTTCTGCCGCGCGGTCATGCCGACCCCGTCGGCGGCCTCGACCATCGCGGGATCGACGCCGGTGAGCCCGGTCACCGCGTTGCGGATGATCGGCAGCAGCGCGTAGAGCGTCAGCGCCATCAGCGCGGGCAGGAAGCCGAGCGGGGTGAGCCAGTCGCCGACCAGCGAGCGCAGCGCCAGCAGCAGCGGATAGAACAAGGCGAGCAGCGCCAGCGCGGGAATCGTCTGGATGATGCTGGCGACGGTCAGCACCACGCCCGAGGCGCGGCGGCTGCGCGCAGCCCAGACCGACAGCGGCAGGCTGATGAGCATCGCCAGCACCAATGCGGCGAGGCACAGTTCGACATGCGCGGCGAGCAGCGACGGCACGCGCGCAAAGGCGTCCGCCCACAGCCCGCTCACGAACGCGTCTCCATCGCCACCAGCCGCTCGGCCTGCGCGCGCGGCACCGCGACCAGCGCCTCGGCCTCCGGCCCCAGATCGTCGTTGAGAATGGACTGCGGCGGCGCGTCGGCGACGATCCTGCCCGCGGCCATCACCAGGACACGGTCGGCGAGCAGCAGCGCCTCGGCCATGTCGTGCGTCACCATGACCGTGGTGAGACGGAGCCGGTCGTGCAACGCGCGATAGGCTTGGCCGAGGCTGTCCCGTGTGACGGGATCGAGCGCGCCGAACGGCTCGTCCATCAGCATCAGCCCGGGCTTGCCCGCCAACGCGCGGGCGACACCGACGCGTTGCGCCTGTCCGCCCGACAATTCGCTCGGCCGCCGGTCCGCGAATTCGCGCGGCAGTTCGACCATGTCGAGCAGTTCGTCCGCCGCTCCGGCCGCCGCGCGATCGCCCGCGATTCGATGGTTGATCAGGATATTCTCGCGCACCGTCAGATGCGGGAACAGCCCGACATTCTGGAACACATAGCCGATCGAGCGGCGGAGCCGATGCGGCTCGCGCGCGGCGACAGCCTCGCCGTCCAGCAGCACGCGGCCCTCGCTTGGCGGGGTCAGGCGGTTGACGGTCTTCAGCAGCGTCGACTTGCCCGATCCCGATTGACCCACCAACGCCACGAAGCCGCCCGCCGCGATCTTCAGCGTAACGTCATCGACCGCCGCGAGATCGCCATAGCGCTTGGTGACGCCCTCGAACGTCACGGAGGGTCCTGTGGGGTCGGCCATGCTCTACCTTCTGGCGGCGAGACGGCGGCAACGCAATGCTGGACTAAAGCGCGCCGCCGCATAAAGTCAGCGGGAGGGCAGAGGAGAGATCCGGGATGAGAGATAGAAAAATCCTGTTCGTGACCGGCGCGGGTTCGGGTATCGGCCGCGAGGTCGCCCGCCATTTCGCCGCCAAGGGCTGGTTCGCCGGGCTGACCGACGTCGACGAGACCGGGCTGGCCGAAACCGCCGCGATCATCGGCGCGGAAAATTGCTGGACGCACCGGCTCGACGTGGCCGACCGCGCGGCCTGGGGCCAAGCGATCGCCGCCTTCTCCGAACGCACCGACGGTCGCATGCATCTGTTGTTCAACAACGCCGGGATCGGCAAGGGCGGCGCCTTCCCCGACATGGACCCGGCCGACATCGACCGGCTGGTGGCGATCAACTTCACCGGCGTGATGAACGGCACGCAGGCCGCGTTCGATCTGCTAAGAGCATCGCCCGGCGCGTGCATCCTCAACACCAGCTCGGCCTCAGGCATCTACGGATCGGCGGGGCTTAGCGTGTACAGCGCGACCAAATTCGCGGTGCGCGGGCTGACCGAAGCCTGGGACATCGAGTTCGCGCCCCTCGGCATCCGCGTCCGATCGCTGATGCCAGGTTTCATCGATACCAATATCCTGTCGGCCGTGGGCGAAGGCACCAGTCAGACCGGCAGGGAGCGCCTGCAATCGGCGGGGATCGAGGTCAGCCCGGTCGCCATCGTGGGTCAGGCGGCGTGGGACGCGGTGCACGGCGATGCGGTCCACACCCCGGTCAACAAGATGGCGCGCCAGTTGATGTTCGCCGCGCGCTGGTTTCCGGGGCGTCTGCGCAGGAGAATGGGTCTGGTGCAGGGCCTAGACAGCGCAGTCGACGGCTGAGCGGTCTTATCGGCGGCGGGGCGCGCGCCTATATCGGCGCGCATGATGACCAATGAAGAGATGGAAGCGTCCGCCAAACGCTCGCTCGCCGCGCTGCCCGCGCAGTTTCGTCAGCATTTGAGCGACGTGGTGGTGCGCGTGCAGGACGTGGCGGACGCGGACATGCTGGAATCGGTGGGCCTGACCCATCCGATGCAGCTGTCCGGGCTCTATTCGGGCCGCCCGATCGACACGAAAAGCATCTGGGACATCCCCGGCGCCACGCCCGACCGCATCTACCTGTTCCGCCGGCCAATCCTCGCGGAAGCCCGGAACCGCGACATTCCGCTGAAGCGGATGATCCACCATGTCATGATCCACGAGATCGGCCATCATTTCGGCCTGAGCGATGACGACATGCACGCGCTGGAGGACGAGGGGTAAGGGGCCAGGCCCAAGCGCCAATCTCCGTTCGTCCTGAGCCTGTCGAAGGGCCGTACTTCTTCTTCCGCACTGTAGCCTGAAAAAAGGACAAGGCTTCGACAAGCTCAGCCCGAACGGGGGTGGGTGTTCAAACCAATCCCTCGATCGCCTTCGCCAGCGCCACGTCCTTTTCGCTGAGCCCGCTGCAGTCGTGCGTGGTGAGCGTGATCCCCACCTTGTCATAGACGTTCGACCATTCGGGATGGTGATCCGCCTTTTCGGCATGCAGCGCCACGCGCGCCATGAAGCCGAAAGCGTCGACGAAATCGTCGAATTCGAAGCTTTTCGAAATGGCGTCGCGGCCTGCGTCATGGTCCCAGCCGGTCAGCCCTGCCAGCGCGTCCTTGCGTTCGCTATCGCTCAGTTTCTGGACCATATCATCTCTCCGGCTTGGCACGAGGGGGTGCCCATGCCTAAGTCGCACGATGGAACAGCGTCAAGCCGAGCCTGCGATACGCATCGAAAAGCTGGCCTGCTGGCGCGGCGGGCGGCTGGTTTTCGAGGGGCTGGACTGGCAAGTCGAGCGCGGCACTCTGGGCCTGCTCATCGGGCCCAATGGCACGGGCAAATCCAGCCTGATGCGCATTCTCGCGGGGCTGCTGAAGCCTGCCGCCGGATCAGTGCACATCGCGGGATCGGTGGCGCTGGCCGACGAACGCTGCTCGCTCGATCCGCAGCCGAGCCTGCGCCATGCCCTGCGCTTCTGGGCGGCGATCGACGGACAGACGGTGGGCGCCAGCGATGCCGCGCTGGAGGGACTGGGGCTGGCGGGACTCGCCGAGGTGCCGGTGCGCATGCTTTCGACCGGGCAGATGCGCCGTGCCATGGCCGCTCGCGCGCTGCAATCGAACGCCGATGTGCTGCTGCTCGACGAACCGATGAACGGGCTCGACAGCACCAGCGCGGAGCAGCTCGAGGACGCGCTCAGGCGGCGGATCGCGACGGGAAAAACCGTCGTCGTCGCCTCGCACATCCCGATCGGCATCACGCCCGCGGCTACGCTCGACCTGGGCATACCGGTATGAACGCGCTCCGCCTGATCGCCCGCGATTTGCGGCTCGCCTGGGCCGGTGGAGGCCTGTGGCTGCCGGTGCTGTTCTTCCTCGCGGTCGCCATCCTCTATCCCTTCGCGGTCGGCCCGGATCTTAAATTGCTGCGCGCCACCGGTGGAGCGATGCTGTGGATTGCCGCACTACTCGCCGCGCTGCTGCCGATCGACCGTCTGATTCGGCCCGATCTGGAGAGCGGCCATCTCGATCAGCTCGCGGTGCGCGGCTGGGCGGACGAGGCGGTGGCCGCGCTGAAGATCGCCGCGCACTGGCTGAGCTTCGGCCCGCCGCTGCTGCTCGCGGCGCTGTTCGGCGCGGCGCTGTTCGATCTGGGCGGGCGCACACTCGGTATATTGCTCGGCGGCCTCGCCGTCGCCACGCCGGCGCTTGCCGCGCTATCGGTCACAATTGCCGCGCTGACCGCGCGCGCGGGCGGCGGCGCGGCGGGGCTGATACTGCTCCCGCTGGCGATCCCGGTGCTGATCTTTGGTGCGGGCAGCCTCGATCCAGGCGCGCGCGGCGGCCTGCCACTGCTCGCGGCGGTGAGCTTGGGGTTGACGGTGCTGGCCCCGTTCGCGGCCGGCGCGGCGCTGCGGGCGCTCAGGGAATAAATCCTTCCCGGAACGGGGGGGGGGGGACCGTTTGCCCCAGGCAAATGGTGGAGGGGGCGGCGGTGCAATCGCCGCTGGCGCGGCAGCCCCTCCGTCACGCTGCCGTGCGGCAGCGCGCCACCTCCCCTCAGCTTCGCGAGGGGGGGATTTTGCGTTAGATGCCGCCGTCCACCACCTCGCACCCCATCTCTTCCAGTCCGGCCTTCAATGCCGCCATGCACGCATCCAGCAAATCCCGCTCGATCGAGCGCACCACGAAATTTGCGCCCACCTTGCCCTCGCGGAAAAAGGGATAGCTGCCGATCTGGCAGTCTTCGTGCGCTTTTTCGGTTGCGCGCAGCAGTCCGGCAACCTCGCTCTCGGCCACCCAGCAGCCGATCTGGTCCGATAATAACGGCGCGCCGCCTTCCAGCGTGCCGGTCAGTGCGTCGAGCATCCCGGCGGTGATGTGCGGCACCCCGGCCATGATGAAGATATTCTCTACCCTGATCCCCGGCGCACCGCTCATCCGGTTGGGGATCAGCTCGCCGCCGTCCGGCACGCGCGCCATGCGCAGGCGATTCTCGTTGATGCCGCCCTTGCTCTCGTAATAGTGCTCCAGCGTGGCCCGCGCCTGGGGATGGACCACCACCTCCACGCCCAGCGCCGCGGCGATCGCGTCCACGGTGATGTCGTCATGCGTGGGGCCGATCCCGCCCGTGGTTAACAGATAGTCGCTCCGCGCCCGCAGCACGTTAACCGCCTCGGCGATCGCGTCCATATCGTCGGCCACCACGCGCACCTCGGCCAGCCGGATGCCCTGCACGTTGAGCCAGCTCGCCACCTGCGCGATATTCCGGTCCTGGGTCCGTCCGGAAAGGATTTCATCGCCGATAATGACGAGGGCGGCGGTCCAGATGCGCGAATGGGTCATGGGTCGATCCTTGGCGAGCTCAAAGCGTCTCGCAAATAATGGCGGTTTGTCCTATATGGACGGACATGGATCAATATGTCACCGTCACTCCGCAAGAAGCCTCCACCCCGCGCGATGGCGCGATCAAGCTGCATGGACCGGAAGGTTTCGCCGGCATGCGCCGCGCAGGCCGGGCCGCCGCCGAAGTGCTCGATGCGCTCGTCCCGCACGTCGTGCCCGGCGTCACCACCGCCGAGCTCGACGACATGGTGCGCAGCCACATGATCAGCCTCGGTGGCGTGCCCGCCACGCTGGGCTATCGCGGCTTCACCCATAGCTGCTGTACCTCGATCAACCATGTCGTGTGCCACGGCATCCCTAACGAAAAGCCGCTGAAGGATGGCGATATCGTCAATATCGACGTGACCATCATCATCGACGGCTGGCACGGCGATACCAGCCGGATGTTCCTGGTCGGCGATGTTCCGCTGAAGGCGAAGAAGCTGGTCGATGTGACCTATGAGTGCATGATGATCGGCGTCGAGATGGCGCGGCCCGGTGTGCGGCTGGGCGATATCGGTGCGGCGATCCAGCGCCATGCCGAAGCCAACCGTTACGGCGTGGTGCGCGAATTTTGCGGCCATGGCGTAGGCCGGCTGTTCCACGATGCGCCCGAAGTGGTGCACGCCGGCCGGCCCGGCTCGGGACCTGAGCTGAAGGAGGGCATGTTCTTCACCATCGAGCCGATGATCAACCTCGGCAAGGCGGGCGTGAAGGTGCTGGGCGATGGCTGGACCGCGGTGACGCGCGACCGCAAGCTGTCCGCGCAATTCGAACATTCGATCGGCATCACGGCGGATGGCTGCGAGATTTTTACGCAGAGCCCCAAGGGATTGCACAAACCGCCTTATTGAGGCGACGAACCAGTTTCCGATTTCTCAAATACCGTCATTCCGGGCTTGACGCGGAATCCAGGGCGAAATGGTATTTCGGCTGGGCCCTGGATCCCGGATCAAGTCCGGGATGACGGCGATTGTACACCGTACCAACCAAAACACGATCCCTCCTTTACCCGCCCGCACACCCCCGTTAGCGTCAAAGCCGTGAGGTACGGACGATAATGCGATCATTTTGGCTCGGACTGTTGGTCCCCGCGCTGCTGCTGGGCGCCTGCGATTTCAAAAAAGACGAACGGGACAAGGCCGCGCCGACGCCGCCCGCCGCGGTGGCCGCAACCCAGATCGATGGCGATTATCTCGCCACTGGCGGGGACGGCACCAACTGGGCTGCGATCGGCTTCAATTATTACGGACAGCGTTTTTCACCGCTGGACGCGATTAACCGTGCCAATGTCGGCCAGCTCGGCATCGGCTGGTTGGCGGACTTGCCCGAAGGCGAGGTGCCTCAGTCCACGCCGATCGCCGCCGACGGCAAGATCTACGTCACCACTCCGCGCTCCCGTGTGTTCGCTTTCGATGGCGCCACCGGCAAGCAGCTTTGGAGTTTTGACCCCGGACTGACCCAGCCCACCGCGGCGAAGGCGGCCAGCGGTGTGGGGAATCAGGGGCTGGCGATCTGGAAGGGCCGCCTCTATCTGGCCACGCTCGACGGACAGCTGATCGCGCTCGATGCGATCACCGGCGCGCAGCTCTGGTCGATCCAGACCGGCGGCGAGACTGGAGCCTATCGTATCACCTCGGCCCCGCATATGGTTAAGAACATGGTCGTCATCGGCAGCGGGCGTGCCGCAAGCGGGGGCGGCCGCGGCTACGTGTCGGCCTATGATGCGACCGACGGTGCGCTACGCTGGCGCTTCTACACGGTACCACAGCCGGATGAGACGTCCGATCAGGCTTCCAGCGACGCGGTGCTCGGCACGGCGCGGCAGACCTGGGGCGGCGGCGCGCTCGGCGCGGCGGCGGGCGGCTATGTCACCGATGCGGTGATCTACGATCCCGATGTCGACCAGCTCTATGTCGGCGTGGGCGCGGGGCCGCCCGCAGATGCGCGGGCGGGCGACCGGCTGTTTCTCTCGTCGATCGTCGCGCTCGATCCCGACGACGGCGAGTTTCTGTGGCACTATCAGGAAACGCCCGGCGGCCGCCCCGCCTATGGCGCGAGCCAGCCGTTCGTGCTGGCCGAGCTTGCGATGCCAAAAGTGCTCGACGGTCCAATACCAGCCTGTCCGATGGTACAGGCACCGCCCGGACCAAAAGGCGACAAAATTCGGGAGGATCAGTCGATCTGCCGCGATAAGGTAAAACAGGCTGCCTCCGCGCCGCGAAAGGTGCTGCTGCACGCGTCCGACAATGGCTTCTTCTTCGTGATCGACCGAACCAGCGGCAAGCTGATCTCCGCCGCGCCGCTGTTCGACCAGCCCGGCTGGACCAGCGGTTTCGATCCCGCCACGGGCCGCCCAGTCCGGATCGGTCCCGCCGATGCCGGCAAAAAGGCCAGCCAGATCGCGCGCATCCTAGCCCCAGTTGCCGAGCAGCGGCCGATCTTTCCGCCGATCGATACGCGCCGCGCGCCGCGCTGGATGAGCTTTAATCCCGGTACCGGCCTGGTCTATTTCACGCTGCCCCGCTACGCGCAGCAAGAGCCAGTAGAATCCGCGTCCGATGCCGCGCCAGACACGCAGCCCCCGCCCCCGCGCTGGCGGGCCGCCGGCGCGCGGTTAGTCGCCTTCGATCCGGTCGCGGGCAAAATCCGCTGGAGCCGCGCGCTGACTGCACCGCGCAACGGCAGCACGCTGTCGACTGCCGGCGGGCTCCTGTTTCTCGGCACCGGTATTGGCCGCTTCGTGGCGTTCGACGCTGCATCCGGCGCGACGCTGTACAACCGCGATCTGGGATCGGGCATCGCCGGGGCGCCGAGCACGTTTCTGGTCGGCGGCGAGCAATATGTCGCGGTGCTGACCGGGCTCGGCGGCCGTTTCGACTGGCCCGCGCCTGCAGCGTCGGCTGGCGACGGCCAGGCGAACCGGAGGAAATCGGCCGGCACGAAAACCGCAGAAACGGACGAACCCGCACCCGGCTATCTGCTCCGCGTGCCCGCCGCGCCGCGGCTGGTGCTGCTGCGATTGGGCGGCAACGAGGCGCTGGCGGCGGTTCCGCGGCCCGTCCCGTCGCCGACCCCTTCGCCCACGCCGAGACCGGAACCGCAGCGCCCGTGAAACGCTTCACCTTGTGGACGATCGCCCGGCACAGGGCCGGCGAGACGGTCGAACCGGATAATGAAACCGGCCGGGAAACAGGCCAGAAGACGGGCACATGATGAAAAAAATCGAAGCGATCATCAAGCCATTCAAACTGGACGAAGTGAAGGAGGCGCTGCACGAGGTAGGCGTGTCGGGCATTACCGTAACCGAAGCCAAGGGCTTCGGCCGGCAGAAAGGCCATACCGAACTCTATCGCGGCGCCGAATATGTCGTCGATTTCCTGCCCAAGGTGAAGCTGGAAGTCGTGGTCGAGAATGCCATATGGGAGCGTGCGGTCGAGGCAATCGCGGGTGCCGCGCAGACCGGGCGCATCGGCGACGGCAAGATTTTCGTGACCTCGATAGAGGCCGCCCTGCGCATTCGCACTGGCGAACGGGATGCGGACGCGCTGTAGGCTTGGATTTGGACAAATATTCGTGCGCTCCTGCGAAGGCAGGAGCCCATCACCGAAGCTCACCCGACAGGCTCCTGCCTTCGCAGGAGCGCTGCATTGCGTCGATCAAGAATTGACTTGCCACCCTATGCTGCGCTGCAAAACAGAATTGCAGCAACCCGCGCTTTGCTTTACGCTTGTTGCGCGAAACCCCTTAAACCGAAAGGCAATCGAACATGGCGACCTCTTCCAAGGACATCTTGAAGCGCATCGAGGAGGAGGAAATCGAATGGGTCGATCTTCGCTTCACCGATCCCAAGGGCAAATGGCAGCATCTCACCATGTGCGCCGAAGTGCTGGGCGAGGATGAGCTGGAAGACGGGCTGATGTTCGACGGCAGCTCGATCGAGGGCTGGAAGGCGATCAACGAGAGCGACATGATCCTGCGTCCCGATCTGGACGCGGCCTATATGGACCCGTTCTCGGCCACCCCGATGATGGTGCTGTTCTGCGACATCGTCGAGCCATCGACCGGCGAGCTGTACGCACGCGATCCACGCTCCACCGCCAAGCGCGCCGAGGCATTCCTGAAGAACAGCGGCATCGGCGATACCATCTATGTCGGCCCCGAAGCCGAGTTTTTCATGTTCGACGATGTCCGCTTCGAGGACGGTTACGACCGCAGCTATTACAAGATCGACGATATCGAGCTGCCCACCAATTCGGGCCGCGAATATGACGTCGGCAATATGGGCCACCGCCCGCGCGCCAAGGGCGGCTATTTCCCCGTCGCGCCGGTCGACAGCGCCGTCGACATCCGTGGCGAGATGGTCGCCACCATGCTGGAAATGGGCCTCAAGATGGACAAGCACCATCATGAAGTGGGCGCCGCGCAGCACGAGCTGGGCCTCACCTTTTCCACGCTGGTCACCTGCGCGGACCAGATGCAGGTCTATAAATATGTCGTGCACCAGGTGGCCCACAGCTACGGCAAGACCGCGACCTTCATGCCCAAGCCGATCGCCAAGGACAACGGCTCGGGCATGCATACCCACATGTCGATCTGGGATGGCAAGAAGCCGTTGTTCGCGGGCGACGGCTATGCGGGCCTAAGCGAAATGTGCCTTCATTATATCGGCGGCGTAATCAAGCATGCCCATGCGCTCAACGCCTTCACCAACCCGACCACCAACAGCTACAAGCGGCTGGTGCCGGGTTACGAGGCGCCGGTGCTGCTGGCCTATTCCAGCCGCAACCGCTCGGCCAGCTGCCGCATTCCTTATGGTGCGGGCGAAAAGGCCAAGCGCGTCGAGTTCCGCTTTCCCGATCCGTTGGCCAATCCCTATCTGGCCTATGCCGCGCTGTTGATGGCGGGCCTCGACGGCATCCGCAACAAGATCCATCCGGGCGAGGCGATGGACAAGAATCTCTACGATCTTCCGCCCGAAGAGCTGAAGGACGTGCCCACCGTCTGCCGCAACCTGCGCGAGGCGCTCGAGGCGCTTCAGGCTGATCACGACTTCCTGCTGGAGGGCGATGTGTTCAGCAAGGACCAGATCGAGGCCTATATCGAACTCAAATGGCCCGAGGTCGAGCGCTGGGAAACCACGCCGAGCCCGGTCGAGTACGACATGTATTATTCGAGCTGATCCTTTTCTCTACCGTCAAACGAAGGGGCGCCTCGCGGGGGGCGCCCTTTTTTTCGGATGGCCGGAACTGGCACCGACTTTCCCGGCAGCTACCTCGGTCAACGCTGTTCGCAGAAAAATCAACGTTGCTCGGCGAATGACGGATGGGCCAGTCGCCGCGCCCGCTTACCTTGAGCGCTCATCGGATGAGGAAAGCCCGATTATGCGCATTTTTGCAATTTTTGCATGCTGTGTCTCGATGACGTTGGCGCAGCCCTGTCTCGGCCAAACGGTGGAGAAAGCGGACACCGCCTCCAATCGTGCGCTCGTCGACGCCTTTTCCGATGCCCGCAACGGTTTCGATGCGGCCGCGCTCGATGGCCTGCTGGCCCCCGACTATGTCGAAATATCACCGCGCGGAGAAATCGATACGCGCGAAAACGTGCTGTCATTCTACGCGCCGGACAAGGCGACGCCCGTCCCGCCGATGACACGCAGCATCGAATTCATCAATCGCTACGGAGACATAGCCGTGGCCGTCGGCACGGTGAGCTTTTCGTTTGCGAAACCGGACGGAGAAACGATCAGCCGCGCCGTTCGGGTGACTTATGTCGAACAGCTCGTCGGCGGACGATGGCAGATGCTTTCGACGCAATATACGGGCGTCCAACCTGCGCCCGGTCCGTCGGCCGCCAACTGACGGCCGCGGCGCGAAGACCGGGCGTATCCCACCAGGCTCAGGACAGCTAGCATCTGTGCCGCGGCTGTCGGCATAAGGCGTCAGCGTCATGTCTTGGGGGGAAAAGCCACGATATTGCCGCGGGGCGGCCCGGCGGCTCGATTGATTTGTATTGGGCACGGGCGTAGGGATGGTTACAGGCGGCCCCCGAGAGCCGCCATTGTTGTTTTTCACGAAAAGGCCGCCCCATGTCGATCACCCCGCTCATGCCCGTCTATCCCCGCTGCGACGTGCGTCCGGTGGAGGGCGACGGCTGTTATCTCATCACCGAGGACGGCCGGCGGTTGCTCGATTTCGCCAGCGGCATCGCGGTGAACTCGCTCGGCCACAGTCATCCCGCGCTGATCGAGGCGATCCAGACCCAGGCCGCCAAGCTGATGCATGTGTCCAACATGTATGGCAGCCCACAGGGCGAGCGGCTGGCGCAGCGCATCGTCGATACGACTTTCGCCGATACCGTGTTCTTTACCAACAGCGGCGCGGAAGCGGTGGAATGCGCGATCAAGACCGCGCGTGCCTATCACCAGCACGAGGGCGGCGATGCCGCGCGCACCGAGCTGATCACCTTTTCGATGGCGTTTCACGGGCGCACCATGGCCACGATCAGCGCCTCCAACCAGACCAAGATGCACAAGGGATTCCAGCCGTTGCTGCCCGGCTTCAAATATGTCGAATTCGACGATCTGGAGGCCGCGCGCGCCGCCGTCGGACCGAACACCGCCGGGTTCCTGGTCGAGCCGATCCAGGGCGAGGGCGGTATCCGTCCGGCCAGCCAGGCGTTCATGACCGGCCTGCGCGAAATCTGCGACGAGCAGGATTTGATGCTGGTGCTGGACGAAGTGCAATGCGGCGTCGGGCGCACCGGCAAGCTCTACGCGCACGAACATTATGGCGTGACGCCGGACATCCTTGCGACCGCCAAGGGCATCGCCGGGGGCTTTCCGCTGGGCGCCTGCCTTGCCACCGAACAGGCGGCGCGCGGCATGGGCTTCGGATCGCACGGCTCGACCTATGGCGGTAACCCACTGGCCATGGCCGCGGGCGAGGCGGTGTGGAACGTGATCGCGAACGAGGACTTTCTCGCAAACGTGCGTGCCAAGGGCGAACGCCTGCGCAGCGCGATCGAACAGTTCATCGGCAATCATGACGACCTGTTCGAGCTGGTGCGCGGCGAAGGCCTGATGCTCGGCCTCAAGATGAAGGTCGAGAGCCGTCCCTTCTATGCGCATTTGCGAGACAATCATGATCTGACGACCGTCGCCGCGGCCGACAACGTCATCCGCGTGCTGCCGCCGCTGATCATCGAGGACGCGCATATCGCCGAGTTCATGGAGAAGCTGTCGGCGGGCGCGGCCGATTATGTCGTGCCGGAGGCGGCAGCGGCCTGAGAGTTGCGCCGAACCATAAGTTGCGCTCCTGCGAAGGCAGGAGCCCAGCAGGTGCCCTCTCCTGATGGACCCCTGCCTTCGCAGGGGAACAAGGAAAGAGTTTTTATGACCCGCCATTTCCTCAACCTCTCCGATGCCGGCGGCGACGCCATCGCGGCCATGCTGGGGGATGCGCTCGACCGCAAGGCCGCGCGCCAGGGCTGGCCCAAAGGCAGGCCCGACTCCGATGCGCCGCTCGCCGGCCATGTCCTCGCGATGATCTTCGAGAAAAGCTCCACGCGCACGCGCTTCAGCTTCGAGATGGCGATGACGCAGCTCGGCGGCAGCGTCATAGTAGCCGATGCCGGATCAATGCAGTTGGGCCGCGGCGAAAGCGTGGCGGACACCGCGCGCGTGCTGTCGGCTTACGTCGATGCGATCATGCTCAGGACCGACGATCATGCCAAGATCGAGGTCATGGCGCACCACGCCGGCGTGCCGGTAATCAATGCGCTCACCGATCTTTCGCACCCCTGCCAGATCGTCGCCGATCTGCTGACCATCGTCGATCATGGCAAGGCGCTGCCCGGCCTGCAGTTTGCTTGGCTGGGCGACGGCAATAATGTACTTAACTCCATCGTCGAGGCGGCGGGTCTGATGAAGTTCGACGTGCGCATCGGCTGCCCCGAGGGCTATGATCCCGATGAGCGCTTCATCGCGCAGGCGCGCGCGGGCGGGGCCGATATCTCGATCCACCGCGACGCGGACGAAGCGGCGGCGGGCGCGGATGTGATCGTGACCGACACCTGGATTTCGATGGGCCAGCGTGGCGGCGATGCCAAGCTGGCCGTGATGATGCCCTTTCAGGTCGACGCGGCGCTGATGGCGCGCGCAAGACCTGAGGCCTTGTTTCTGCATTGCCTGCCCGCGCATCGCGGCGAGGAGGTGACGGCGGACGTGATCGACGGCCCGCAGTCGGTGATTTTCGACGAGGCGGAAAACCGCCTGCACGCGCAAAAATCGATCTTGCGCTGGGTTTTCGGCCAACTCTGACTATCTTGGGGCGATGAACGACAAGAATACGCCCCCTGAAACCCCGCAAAGCGAAACCTATTCCGACCGTCCACTGCGCTTCTCCATCCCCGGCCGCCACGCGCGCGGCCGTGCGGTGCGGATTGAGGAGAGCCTGGCCGATATCCTCTCCGCCCACGCCTATCCGCCCGCGATCGAAGCGCTGCTGACCGAGGCGGTGACGCTCGCCGCTCTGCTGGGATCGCTGCTCAAGGATGTCGGCGGCGAGCTCACCATGCAGGCACAGACCGAGGCCGGGGCGGTGACGCTGCTGGTCTGCGATTATCGCGACGGGCAGCTGCGCGGGTATGCCCAATATGACGAGGCACGCGTGGCCGAACTACCGCCCGAGCCGACCCTGTTCGGCCTGTTCGGCAAAGGCTTTCTGGCGATCACCTTTGACCGCAAGCAGCAGAGCGCGGACGAACCGGGGGGCCGCTATCAGGGTATCGTGCCGTTGGAGGGCGCGTCATTGGCCGAAGCCTGCGAATATTATTTCGCGCAGTCCGAGCAGATCCCGACGCTGATCCGCACCGCGCGCGGCATCGTCGGCGGCCGCGCCGTTGCGGGAGGCTTCCTGGTCCAGCATCTCGCCGAGGGCGAAGACGGGCGCGAGCGGCTGCATGTGCGGCTCGACCATCCCGAGTGGGAACATGTCCGCGCGCTCGCCGAGACGATCAAACCGGAGGAGCTGGCCCATCCCGGCCTGCCGCTGGAGGAGCTGGTCTGGCGGCTGTTCCACGAGGAGCGCGAGGTACGGATCGAGCAGGGCATAGGCCTCAGCAAGGGTTGCCGCTGCGATCCCGATCATATCCGCTCGGTGATCGGCCGTTTTCCACGCGACGAGCGCCGCGAAATGGCCGACGAAGCAGGCGATATCACCGTCGACTGCGAATTCTGCAGCCGCAAATTTCCTATCTCCGTGGCTAGCCTCGACAACTGACCCGGGCCGTATTTCGGCCATGCCCCGGTCGCTTTTTTTCCACTTCCATCCTATAACGGCAAGCGTGGGCTAGTCGCTTCCACGGACGAATATATGATGAAAAAACATAATGCTTTCCTGCTCGGCCTGTCGGCTGTCGCCACCATGTCCGGGGCCGCGCTTGCGGCGAAGTCCGCCTTTTCGCTCCAGACCTTGGAGAAAGGGCAGTGGTCGCTGCGCGACAAGGAAAACGGGTTCAAGACGGTGAAGCGCATCTGCCTCGGCGATCCGCAGGTGCTTATACAGTTGCGCCATCTCGGCCAGAGTTGTGCGGTCAAGCGCTTGAACGGCGATGCGCGCCAGGCGATGTACAGCTATAGATGCAGGGGAGCACAAGGCAGCACCACGATTCGCCGCGAGACCGACCGGCTGGTACAAATCCGCAGCCAAGGGCTCGATCATGGCGCACCGTTCGCGTTCGATTACGAGGCGCGCAAGACCGGGGGCTGCTGAGCGCCGCAACAAATAATTCATGTCGGCGCCGCCACCGTTAAGCTTTCATTTACTAAAATTTGTTATCAGACGTCCCGTACCCAATTTCGGTACGCTTTCCTCCCTAGCTGGCTCGCACGAGCCGAGACTGGGCCGCTCTAAGGAGTGGCCCATTTTTCATGCGTTGCTTGCGGTGGGGCCTATGTTTCCCTAGCTCCCGGGCATGAACGAAAGCGGCAAGCAGGCGGTGGTCCTCCTCTCGGGGGGCCTGGATTCGATGGTGGCGGGCGGCATCGCGCGCGAACAGGGGTTCGATATCCTGGCGCTGACCGTCGACTACGGCCAGCGCCACAAGATCGAGTTGCAAAGCGCCGCTGCGATCGCGCGGGCGCTGGATGTGAAGCGGCATGTCGTCCTGCCGCTCGATCTGACGCAATTCGGCGGATCGGCGCTGACCGCCGACATCGCCGTGCCCAAGGACGGGGTCGGCAACGGGATTCCGGTCACTTACGTCCCCGCACGCAATACCATCTTTCTGTCGCTGTGCCTGGGCTGGGCCGAGGCGGCGGGCGCGCGCGACCTGGTGGTCGGCGTCAACGCCCTCGATTATTCGGGCTATCCCGATTGCCGGCCCGAATTCATCGACGCCTTCCAGCGGCTCGCCATGCTGGGCACCAAGGCGGGCGATGCGCAGGAAAGCTTCGAGGTGCGCGCGCCGCTGCAATATATGACCAAGGCAAGCATCGCGGCCGAAGCGATCCGGCTGCGGCTCGATCCGGCGATGAGCTGGTCCTGCTACGATCCTACGCCCGATCTGAAACATTGCGGCCGCTGCGACAGCTGCCGCCTGCGCCATGCGGGGTTCGTCGAGGCGGGCATCGAAGACCCGACGGTGTATGCGGTGAAGCCCGAGGTTGGATGAGAACCATATCCGAATATCTGCAGGAGCACATCCGGGAACCTCACCTGCTGGGCTCCTACCTTCGCAGGAGCGCAATGACGTGGTCGTAGTCCAAGCCCGATGAGTTACGCGGTCAAAGAAATCTTTCCCACGCTGCAGGGCGAGGGCGCGCAGGCTGGACGCCGCGCGGTGTTCCTGCGCTTCGCCGGCTGCAATCTGTGGACCGGACGCGAGCAGGACCGCGCGGCAGCGATCTGCCGATTTTGCGACACCGATTTCGTCGGAATGGATGGCGAGAATGGCGCACGCTATTCGGATGCCGACGCGTTGGCGGACAAAGTCGCGTCCTTATGGGGCGAGGGCGAAGACCGCCGCTATGTGGTGATGACCGGCGGCGAGCCGATGCTGCAGGTCGACGATGCGCTCATCGACGCGCTTCATAGGCGCGGTTTCGAGATCGCGGTCGAGAGCAACGGCACGTTGCCGGTGCCGCGAAGTATCGACTGGATCTGCATCAGCCCCAAGGCGGGATCGAAAACGGTTCAGCGCTCGGGCGACGAATTGAAGCTGGTCTGGCCGCAGCCCGGATCGGACTGGGCTGCCATGCAGGAATGGGCGTTCGATCATCATCTGATCCAGCCGATGGATAGCGCCGCGCCCGATGCCAACCGCGCTGCAGCGATCCGCTTCGTCGAGGAGCATCCCGGCTGGCGGCTGTCGCTGCAAACGCACAAATTGCTCGGTCTGCCCTGAAGACCGCCGGCAAGGCAGAAGACATAATCATCAAAGTAAAAGGGCCGCCGAAGCAGCCCTATTTCCATTGTTACCCTCTACCCGTCAGTTGATTGTCGGGCACAGGCTGTCCGCAATCTGATCAACTCCTGTGGGCTTTTGGAAGAGCCGAACATCGGCCAAGTCGGCAGGCAAGGAGGCTGCATTGCAATGGCCGCTATGGAACACGAAGGGAATATCCTTGTCCTTGAGCAGCATGGCCGCCGGAAACACATCCTGCCCGGCCAGATCGACATCGAGGATCGCCGCGTCGATCGTTTGCGGTCCATCGATACAATCGAGGCAGTCGTCCAGCGACATGCAAGGTCCGATCACGGCGAGACCGCGCTCGCGCAGACGGTCGACCATATCGAGGGCGATCAGGATCTCGTCTTCGGCCACCATGACTGTGAAATTTTTCATATATGTTAAACTTGAGTCTCGACGCCCGGTTCCCGCTGCAGCGCAAAAAACAATTTCGCCTTAAGTCCTGCCGCTTGCCAGTCGGCCTCGAAGCCGCCGCCGATCTGGCGCAGGCTCTGCATGATGAGCTGGCTGCCGAAGCCCTTGCCGTCCTCTCCCGGCGCCGCCGTTTCCGGCCCGCCGCGCTCGGTCCAGTCGAGGACGATCCGGCCCGGCTCCCCGACCGTTTCCGCCGCTTCCTCGTGCCAGTGAATGGTGATGGTGCCACCGGTCTCGCGCGACCAGGCGCCATATTTCACCGCGTTCGTCGCCAGTTCGTGCAGCGCGAGGCCGATCGGCGTGGCGATGCGCTGGACGAGCTCGACCGCCGGGCCGTCGGCTTCGCAGCGTAGCTGCCCGGAGAGATAGGGCGCCAGCACATTATCGACCAGCGAGCCCAAGCTAACCGCCCGTCCGCCGTCCTGGTCGAGCGTAAGTTGGTGCGCGCGGGCCAGCGCATTGACTCGCTCTCGCATCTTCTCGCCCGCCAGCTTGGCATCGGTCTCGCGCCGCGCCGTCATGCTGATGATCGCCATCACCACGGCGAACAGGTTTTTCACGCGGTGATTGAGCTCGCGGCTGATCAGCTCGACCTGCTCCTTGGCCTCGGTGATTTCGCTCAGTTCGGTTTCGGTCTGAAGCAGGCGCGAATTGCGCCACAGCAAATAGGCGATCAAGAGCAGCAGCAGCAACAGCACGACGATCACTACGAGCACCTGCTGCCCGCCGATCTGCTCGTAATTGGTCGCCGCCTTCAGGCTGCGCGTCTGGCGCTTATATTCATAGTCCTCATATCGGTCGATCAGTTCGCGCAGGCTATCCATGCGCGCCATGCCGTTTCCCGCCTGCACCCGTGCGACCGCCTCGACGCGGCGGCCCCGGAGGGCCATCTTCACACTGCGGTCGGCATCGGCGAAATGCTCCTTCACCAGTTGGTCGATCCGCGCGAGCCAGCCTTCCTGCGGACCTTCCATATTCCCATAGGCATAAGTCTTTAGCTCGTCGAGCAGCTGTTCCTCGCGTTCGGCGGCGATCTTAAGCGGCTGCAGGAAGCGGCGCTGCCCGGTGAGCAAATAGCCGCGCTGTCCGGTTTCGATGTCGACCGCGAGCGCGCGAACCTTTTCCAGCCGCGCGATAACGCCGGTGGTATATTGGCTCGCCTCGCGCGCCTCGCGCTCGCTGTCGATCGCGCCCATGATGGCGATGCCGCCCGACAGCAGGATCAGGATGGCGAGCGCCACCGCAGCCGGCAGCAGCGTGGTGCCATAGCCATGCTGCCGCTCGGGGCTGAGCAGTTCGTGCCAGATGCGTTTCGCGCGTTCGATCATTTCCAACCGATCCCGTAACGAAAGCCATGCGGGTGGACAAGCCGCGCTCGGCAGGGCGATTCGCGGTTTGGGCGCTGCAATTGACCGGGAGCGGCGTGCTGCCTACATCGCGCCTCCTATGCTGAGCGAACAACAGGCGCTGGAACGCGCGCAGATGCTGGTCTCCGCCGCGCTCGATGCGGGCGCGGACGCTGCCGACGCGCTCTATGCGGGCGGCGCGGCCACGGAAATATCGGTGCGGCTAGGCAAGCTGGAGGACGCCGGTCGCTCGGAGGGTGAGGAAATCGGGCTGAGGCTGTTCGTGGGCCAGCGATCGGCCAGCGTGTCGAGCAGCGCGCTCGCGCCTGAACTGCTGCGCGATCTCGCCGAGCGCGCGGTGGCAATGGCCAAAGCCGCGCCGGAAGATCCCTATGCCGGCCTAGCGCCCCAAGAGCGGCTGATGACCGGGCCGGCGCCTGCGCTTGATCTCGACGATGGCGGCGCGCAGGGTCCCGAAGCGCTGCGCGAGGCGGCGCTGGCAGCCGAGGACGCGGCGCGCGCGGTGCCCGGCGTGTCGAACAGCGAGGGCGGCGGGGCGAGCACGGGCCGCTCGGTCGTCGCGCTCGCCACCAGCACGGGCTTTGGCGGCTCCTATACCCGCTCGAGCCACAGCCTGTCGGCCAGCGTGCTGGCGGGCGAGGGCGCGGCCAAGGAGCGCGATCATGCCTATCGCACCGCGCGCCACGCCTCCGACCTGCCCGGCCCCGCCGCCATCGGCCAGCAGGCGGGGGAGCGCGCGGTTGCCCGGCTCGATCCGGCTGCGATCAAGGGCGGACCGATGCCGGTCCTGTTCGATCCGCGCGTCGGGGGTTCGCTGATCGGCCATCTGCTCGGCGCGATCTCCGGCCCCTCGGTGGCGCGCCGCGCGACATTTTTGCTCGATGCGATGGGCGAGGCGCTATTCGACGGTGGCGTGACCATTATCGACGATCCGCACCGGATGCGCGGACTTGGCTCCAAGGCATTCGACGGAGAGGGCCTGCCGACCGCTCGTTCCAAACTGATCGACAGGGGGGTGCTGACGCAATGGTTGCTCAACGTCTCGTCCGCCCGCCAATTGGGGCTGGAGCCGAACGGCCACGCCACCCGCGGCGCCGGTGGATCGCCCGGCGTCGGCGCGACGAACGTGCATATGGAGCCGGGCAACGAGAGCCCTGCCGCGCTGATGGCGAACATCGAACGCGGCGTCTATCTGACCGAGCTGATCGGCCAGGGCGTCAACGGCGTGACCGGCGATTACAGCCGCGGCGCGGGCGGCTTCCTGATCGAGCAGGGCGAGATCACCCGGCCGGTCAGCGAGTTCACCGTGGCGGGGAACCTCAAGGACATGTTCGCCGCGATGGTGCCCGCCGACGATCTGGAGTTCATCCGCGGGCTCAACGTGCCGACCTTGCGCGTCGACGGCATGACCGTGGCGGCGTGAGCGAGCAGCGGTTAATATCGTCGTCGTTGCGAGGAGCCGGAGGCGACGAAGCAATCCAGGGCCAATACGGCGCTGCAACGGCCCTGGATTGCTTCGGCCCGTGGGCTCGCAATGACGATGGATGGTTGGGAGCGGGATGATTCCATTCGACCCCGATCAGATCATCATCGCGGCGCGCGAGGCGGGCGACCTTGCGCTCGCGCGCTGGCGCGAGGGCGGGCAGCCCGATTGCAAGATATGGGAGAAGAAGCCCGGCCATCCGGTCTGCGATATCGATCTGGGGGTCGACGAACTGCTGAAGGAACGCCTCGCCGCTATTCTTCCCGAGGCCGGCTGGCTCAGCGAGGAAACCGTCGACGACAGCGACCGGACGCGGCGCGAATGGACCTGGCTGGTCGATCCCATCGACGGCACGCGCGACTATATCCGCGGGCGCAAGGGCTGGGCGATCTCGATCGCGCTGATGAAGGCGGGCCGGCCGGTCTTCTCGGTGATCCACGCGCCGGTCGGGGACCGCTGCTTCACCGCACGCAAAGGCGACGGCGCTTGGCTCAATGGCGCCTCGATCCACGCCAGCGCGCGCGAGGAGATCACCGGCGCGCGCGTGCCCAGCGACGGCCTCGCCAAGGCCGACCGCGACCTGGCGATGGTGCCCAAGCCGAACAGCATCGCCCTGCGCATCTGCATGGTGGCGAGCGGGGAGGCCGATCTGGTGGCGACCCTGCGCTGGGGAAACGAGTGGGACGTCGCCGCGGCGAACCTGATCGCGGCGGAAGCCGGCGCGATCGTCAGCGACGCGCTGGGCGACCCGATCCGCTACAACAAGGCCAGCCCCAAGGATTTCGGCCTGATCGTGTGCGCGCCAGGTATTCACGGCGCGGTGGTGGAGCGGCTGGCGGATCGCGCGGCGGAGATACTGGCGGGGAATTAGTCCGCCGTGTGAGGAAACAAAAAACGCCGTCATCCCGGACTTGATCCGGGATCCAGGGCGGCTACAGCACCAACGTCGCGCTGCCGGGCACTGGATTCCGGGTCAAGCCCGGAATGACGAAGTTTGGGATAGGGAATTCCGGTTCCACAGCCCCTCGCGCCCGACAGGTTCCACGCTCGCTCCCGCCTGCGCCCGCGCGCGCGCTACCCACAGCAGCTTTTCCCGCTTGCCCGTATGCACGCGGTGGTCCCAGGCATGGGCGCCGCGCGCGCGGACCTCGCGGGCGATGTCGCCGTAGATGCCCGCCGCCGCCAGCACCGCCCAGCGGCTGCGCAAGGGCAGCGCCTCCGCCCCGACCCGCGCCGACGCTTCGTAGCGTTCGGAGGCATCCGCGAGCCGCTTGCCCATCGCCACCAGCGCGGGCCGGAACGGGGGTTTGAGATGCTGGCCGGGCGGAATGTCGAACTCGGCCAGCCATTCCATCGGCAGATAGCAACGCCCGGCGGCATCGTCCTCCGCCAGATCGCGCGCGATATTGGCGAGCTGGAACGCCAGACCCAGATCGCAGGCCCTGTCCAGCGTCGCTTCGTCGTCCGCGTCCACGCCCATCACGACCGCCATCATGCACCCCACCGCGCCCGCGACATGATAGCAATAGCGGTAGAGATCGTTCTCGGAGCGCGGCCGCCACTCCTCGGTATCGAGCGCGAAGCCCGCAATGACATCGTCCGCGAAGCGCCGCGGAATGCCGCATTCGCGCGCGACCACGCCGAAGCCGTCGAAGGCGGGCTCGCCGGTTACCGTGCCGTTCCACGCGGCGTCGGTCATGCCTTTGAGATAGCCGAGGCGGTCGGCGGCATCGTCGATCACGCTCATGCCGCGGCCATGGTCCTGCCCGTCGGCGAGGTCATCGCATTTGCGGCACCAAGCATAGAGCAGCCAGGCGCGCTCGCGCGTTTCCCGGTCGAACAGGCGCGAGGCGAGCGCGAAGCTGCGCGAGCCCTTGGCGATGCTGTCCTTGGCATGCGCGACAAGCGCGGGTCTATCCAAGCCCCTCCCCTTCAGGGGTGGGGTTGGGGTGGGGACTCCCTCCGCAGGACGTGTTTGATCGATAGCCCCCACCCCCGGCCCCTCCCCTGGAGGAGGGGGGGAAAGGAAACCGCTTTTATCGCTCACAGATCGTCCGCCTTCATCTGGAAGATCGTGCGGTGCGGTTCGTACGATCCCAGCTTGTCCACCAGCGCGCCGATCGCATCCGCCACCACCATGATCCCGGCATGCTGCGCGCGGATGAAGCCGACGTCGATCATCTGCCGGTTGAACGCGATCAGATGATCATAGAATCCGTTCACGTTGAGCAGCCCGACCGGACTGTCATGATAGCCGAGCTGCGCCCAGCTGATCGCCTCCCACAGCTCGTCCATCGTGCCGACGCCGCCGGGCAGGGTGACGAAGCCGTCCGACAGATCGGTGAAAGCCTGTTTGCGCGCGTGCATGCCGGGCACGACATGCAGTTCGGTGCAGCCGCGATGCGCGACTTCGCTGCCGACCAGCGCTTCCGGGATCACCCCGATCACCTCGCCGCCCGCGCTGAGCGCCGCATCCGCCACCGCGCCCATCAGCCCCAGCCTGCCGCCGCCATAGATCACGCGGATGCCGCGCTCGGCCAACGCGCTGCCGACGGTACGCGCCGTGTCGATATAGACGGGATCTGCGGGCGTGGCGGAGCCGCAATAGACGGCGAGGCTGGTGAGAGTGCGGGACATGGGGGTGCGTTAGCCGGGAGAGGAGCGGGGTGTCGAGAGGGATGGGGCTGCCATTACTATCAACGTCATCCCGGACTTGATCCGGGTTCCAGGGCGAGATGGAACTGCCGCTGGACCCTGGATTCCGGCTTCCGCCGGAATGACGACGGTTTGTGTGATAGGGGCTGCCCCTAAACCCGCAAATCCTCCAGCATCAGCCCGGCGGTCGCTTTCGCGCTGCCCACCACGCCGGGGATGCCGGCGCCGGGATGCGTGCCCGCGCCCACGAAGTACAGGTTCGAGATGACATCGTCGCGGTTGTGCGCGCGAAACCAGGCGCTTTGCGTCAGCACCGGCTCCAGGCTGAATGCGCTGCCCAGATGCGCCGACAGATCGCGCGCGAAATCGGGCGGGGCGTAGTGGAATTTGGTGACGATCCGGTCGTGGATGTCGGGGATCAGCCGCCGCCCGACCTCGTCCAGCACGCGTTTTTCCAAGAGCGGCCCGGCCTCATCCCAGTCGATCGGCAGCTTGCCCATATGGGCGACGGGCACCAGCGCATAGAATGTCGAGCAGCCCTCGGGCGCCATCGACGGATCGGTGACGGTGGGGTGGTGCAGATAGATCGAGAAATCCTTCGGCAGCACGCCATGATCGTAAATGTCCTTGAGCAGCCCCTCGTAACGCGGGCCGAACAGGATCATATGGTGCGGGATGCCGGGCCAGCGGCCCTCGATGCCGAAATGCACGACAAACAGCGACGGCGAATATTTCTTGCGCGCCAGCTTCTTGGCAACCCGCTGGCCGCGTGTGTTTTGTCCAAGCAGGTCGCGGTAACTGTGCACGATATCGGCGTTGCTGGCCACCGCGTCGGCGGTGCCCTGCCAGCCGCTTTTGGTGGTCACGCCGGTCGCGTGGTCGCCCATCATGTCGATATGCGCCACCGGATCGCCGAGCCGCATCGTCCCGCCGATCCGCTCGAACTGCGCGGCCATCCCGGCGACCAGCCGGTTGGTGCCGCCCTTGGCAAACCACACGCCGCCGTCTTTCTCCAGCTTGTGAATCAGCGCGTAGATCGCGCTGGTGGTCATCGGATTGCCGCCGACGAGCAGCGTGTGGAAGCTCAGCGCCTCGCGCAGCTTCTCGTGCTTCACGAATTTGCTCACGATCGAATAGACCGAGCGCCATGCCTGATATTTGGCCAGTGCGGGCGCGGCCTTGATCATCGCCCCGAAATCGAGAAACGCCTTGTGGCCGAGCTTCACATAGCCCTCTTCATACACGCCCACGCTATACTCGAGGAACCTGGCATAGCCCTCGACATCGGCGGGGTTCAGCTTGGCGATCTCGTCGTTGAGCCTGGCCTCGTCGTTCGAATAATCGAAGTTCGTGCCGTCTTCCCAGTTCAGACGATAGAAGGGAAAGACCGGTTCCAGCGTCACGTCGCGCGCCATGTCCGCGCCGGTCAGCGACCAGAGTTCGCGCAGGCAATCCGGATCGGTGATGACGGTGGGTCCGGCATCGAATGTGTAGCCGTCCCTTTCCCAATAGTAGCCGCGGCCGCCGGGCTTGTCGCGCGCTTCGACCAACGTCGTCGCGATCCCCGCCGATTGCAGGCGGATGGCAAGTGCTAGCCCGCCGAAGCCCGCGCCGATGACGATGGCGGTCTTGCCGGTCGGAGAAGGCCGCTTGTCGGCGCCGAACAGATCAGGCTCGCGGACTTTCGTCCTGTCGATCGTCATTGCCATAGCTACTTACCCCAGATCGCCCGCAAGGCATGGGATATGGGGATGGGCGGCTTGCCGGACAATATGCGCAGCTTGTCCGCGGAGGTTGTCTGCCCGGCATAGAAGCGCAGGATCAGATCGGGGCTCAACCGGTAGAAGCGCTCGAAGATTTTGTAGCGCTCGCCCGGCTTGGCGCCGCCGAACAGCATCTTGCCGAGCATACGGTAAAAGGCGGAACCGCGCCAATGATCGCCGGCCAGATTGCGGGTGAAGCGGTGCAGCGCATCGCCCGAAAAATCGTCGAGCTCGGCGATCGCCATGGCGGTGCGCACCGCATCGGGCAGCGAATAGCTGGTCATCGGGTGGAACAAGGCGGCCCGCGCCCCGGCCTTGGCGGTGCGCTCGCCGCCCGCTTTCCAATAGGCCTCCAGATCGCCGCCATGGACCACCGGCAACACGCCCGATTCCTCCCGCAGCGTGCGGGTGATGGCCCAGCCTTGGGCGGCGGCATATTCGCCGATCCGCTGCGCGATCCGCCGCCGGTCGAGATCGGGCTGGTTGCTGTAATAGGTGTCCTCGACGAACATGCGCGTCGGGGTGAACGGCAGGCAGTAAACGAAGCGATAGCCGTCCTTCTGGTCGACCGTTGCGTCCATGATGATCGGATGCTTGAGCCCGTGCGGCTCCTCCAGCTCGAGCAGCTGGCCGACGAATTTCTGCCAGCCGCAATCGAGCGCCTGCGTGTCGGCCGGGCCGCGGCAGTCGATCACGCCGCCCGCACGGATACGGCCATGGCCTTTCAGCGCGACCGCCGTAGGCGTGACCGAGGCGACCTCCACGCCGGTCACGCGCATGCGTTCGAGCAATTGCTCGCGGATCACTTCGTCGAAGCGGTCGCTCTCGATCGAATAATAGATGCCGTCCAGCTGGCGATTATGCGCGGGGAAGCGCACCTCGTGCCCGCTCCAGCCATGGGTGACCAGCGGCGCGGTGAGCCAGCGATGCTCTGGCGCGACGTCGCTGGAAAAATAGCTCCAGATATGGTTGCCGCCAAAGGTCTCGCCGCGCTCGATCAGCAGCAGTTCCAGATCGGGCCGCCGGCGGCGCAGCGCGAGCGCGATCAACCCCCCGGCCAGGCCGCCGCCGATAATGGCGAGATCGCAGGTGCGTTTTTCGAGCATGGGGGGCGGGCGTAGCCGAGTGGACGGGCGATGGGAATCCTGGGGGCGGAGAATTTAGCGGTTTATCCACCGGATTATGGGACGATTTCATCAAAGACCAAGAGCGGGACTGCCATCAACCCTGTGCTTGTTTCGCTACGCTGCGCCCGATTTTGCCGTAAACATTCCGGCGGTATTTGCAAATTGAGCAGCACAACACCCATGACCTGTTCATTGCCGCGCGCTATGGGGGAGCGTGACCGCGCTCATCCTCTCCCTGTTCGCCTCGACGCTGGCGATGACGCTCATCGTGGCGCTGCGCTATGTGGTCGCGAGCGGCGGTTTCGCCTGGCTCACGCAGCGTGTGCGCCCCGGCCTCTACGACCGGCTGAAGCTCCAGATCGGGCGAGAAATGCGCTGGTCGCTGTGGAGCGCGGCGATCTACGGCATCCCCGCCGGCATCGTCATGTGGGGCTGGCAGGAGCGCGGCTGGACCGCGATCTACAGCGATGTAACCGCGTTTCCGCTCTGGTATTCGCCGGTCTCGTTGTTCGTCTATCTGTTCGCGCACGACACATGGTTCTATTGGACCCACCGCTTCATGCACCAGCCGAAATGGTTCAAAATCGCGCACGCCGTCCATCACGACAGCCGCCCGCCGACCGCCTGGGCGGCGATGAGCTTTCACCCGATCGAGGCGCTGACCGGCGCGGTGGTGATCCCCGCGCTCGTCTTCCTGGTGCCGGTCCACGTCGCGGTGCTGGGCACGGTGCTGGCGATCATGACGCTGATGGGCGTCACCAACCATATGGGCTGGGAGATGTTTCCGCGCTGGTGGACCGGGGGCCCGCTCGGCCGCTGGACGATCACCGCCAGTCACCACCAGCGCCATCACGAGCGCTACAATTGCAATTACGGGCTGTATTTCCGCTTCTGGGACCGCGTCTGCGGCACCGATGCGGGGCTGGGCGCCTTCGACGTGCAGGCAGCGTTCGAGAGGAAATCCGCATGATCGAGCGCACCATCATGGGTGCCGCGCTGCTGGCGCTGGCCACCGGCGCCGCGCCCGTGCCAACCGGGTCCGAGCTCGATCTGACCTTCACCAATCTGCGCTCGGCCAAGGGCAGTCTGCTCGTCTGCATCACCGCCGATCCGGCCTATTTCCCCGATTGCACTGAGGATCCCGACAAGCGTTTTCTGACGGTGCCCGCCAGCAAGCCCATACTCATCGTCTCCGGCCTCGCGCAGGCGCGCTATGCCGTCTCGGTCCATCATGACGAGAATGGCAACGACAAGCTCGATACTTTTGCAGGCATCCCCAAGGAAGGCATCGGCTTTTCGCGCAACCCGAAGATCACTTTTGGCCCGCCGGGCTTCGACAAGGTGGCGCTGGCGATCGGTCCCGGCGTAACCACGCAAACCGTGCGGATGCGCTATTTCCTCTGATCGGGCACCGCCGGTTTCGTCGGCGAGGGCAGCCCATGCCCGTTGCCGAAAAGCCGCACCCGCGTGACTATCGTGCATCGCGGCGTGCGCCCGGTCGCAACCTTTGATCACATAGTATATTGTCCGCAAAACCGATATAATGGGGTCTCGACAGCCATGCGTCTGCCACTTTTCGCCGCCGGCCTATGCGCCGCCGCTCTCTCCGTGCCCGCTTTTGCCCAGGACGTCGATACCGCGCCGCTGCCCGAGGTCGAGGACACCGTCTTTGCGGGCGATTTCATCACCATCGGCGCGGGCGTGGGCATCACGCCCAGCTATTCGGGCTCGGACGATTACACCTTCTTCCCCGTGCCCGCTGCCGCCGGCACGCTGGGCGGTATCAATTTCCGCCCCAGCGGCACCGGCCTCGCCTTTGACGTGATCCCGGATGCCGAGGATGCGCAGTTCGGCTTCATTGCCGGCCCCGTGGCGCGCATCCGGCTGGACCGCACCCGGCGGATCGTGGACGACGCGGTGGAGCAGCTCGGCGAGCTGGACACCGCGATCGAGCTGGGCGGCCAGGTCGGCGTGCAATATTCGGGCATCATCACCCCGTTCGATACGCTGTCGGTCACGCTCGACGCGGTGTGGGACGTGGCCGGCGCGTATAACGGGCGCATGATCCGCCCCACCGTCAGCTTCCTCACCCCGGTCAGCCGCGGCACCGCCATCGCGCTTTCGGTCAATGCCGAGCATGTCGACGACGATTTCGCCGATTATTATTATTCGAGCAGCCCGTCGGGCGCGCTAGCGAGCGGCCTGCCGGTGTTTCAGGCGGAGGGCGGCTTCCAAAGCGTGGGCGCCAACGCGCTGTTTACCTATGATCTGAACGGAGACCTGACCGACGGAGGCTTCGCCGTCTTCGTGCTGGCCGGTTACAGCCGCCTGCTCGGCGACGCCAAGCACAGCCCGATCACCAGCATCCGCGGCAGCGCCAACCAGTTCCTCGGCGGTATCGGGCTGGGCTATACATTCTAGGCTTGGTCTTAACCAAGCGTTGCAGCCCTTGAAACCGAAAGGGCAGCTTCGATTGTCAGGCGGATGCACGCTTTCGCCAATCTTACAAATCGAGCCAGCTTGAGCCGCGGCAGCTTCTCAAGACCGCCGAAGCGATCGCCACCGCTATTCATTCTTCCGGCAAGATATGAACTATGTTCGGCCCGACTTGCCGCCAGCCCCGGCCTGCCCATTCGTTCATCAGGGAGGGATCGAGGCCAGTGATGTCGTGTACGATTGCCGTCACGCGGTCGGCCTGCTGCTCGATCGAGACGACATTTGCGCATCCACCCAGCGCAAGCATCATGTGCTCTCCATGATCCTGTGCAGCAGGCGATTTGACGATATCGCGGATCTGACCGGCAAGCAGGTCCGCGGATGGACCGATCACCACCTGTAGCAGTCCCGCCCCCGGCCGAATGATGCCGCGAACGCCGAGGCGCTTGAGGGCCTCCTCGTCGATCGCCATGTCGTCGCCGAGCGTCAAGCGCAGCCGTGTCGTACACGCATCCACGGTGACGAGATTTGCCGGCCCGCCCAGCGCCGCAACATAGCCCCTCGCACGGTCTTCCCCGGTTCCGCCCGCTGCGCCGTGCAATTCATTCGGCATCCCACCGCGCTCGGTGACCTCGCGGCCGGGCGTCTTGAGATCGAAGCGAACGATGCAAAACCGGAAGCTCGCATAATAGATCGCGAAATAGGCGGCGCCGACGGGCAGCAACAGCAGCGGCCGCGTCGCCAAGCCGTAGTTCAGCAGATAATCGAACAGCCCGGCGGAAAACCCGAAGCCGAGCTTCACGTCCAGAAGGTCCATGATCACCATCGACAGTCCTGTCAGGGCCGCGTGAACCGCGTAGAGGACCGGTGCCAGGAACATGAACGTGAATTCGATCGGCTCCGTCACGCCGGTCAGGAAGGAGGTGAGGGCGAGCGAGAGAAACAGCCCGCCGACCGCCGGTCGCCGCTCGGGTGCCGCGGATCGGTACATGGCGAGGCAGGCGGCGGGCAGACCGAACATCATCACCGGGAAGAAACCGGACATGAATGCGCCAGCTGTTGGATCGCCGGCAAAGAAGCGGTTCAGATCCCCCGTAGCCCCCTGATAATCGCCGACTAGGAACCAGGCGATGTTGTTCAATATGTGATGCAGTCCGGTAACGATCAGCAGCCGATTCAGCACCCCGTAGACGAACAGGCCGATTTCGCCCGCATCGACGACCCAGCGGCTGAGCGTGTCGATGGCGGCCTCCAATAACGGAAAGCCAAGCCCGAACAGAAGGGCGCCAAACAGTCCGGCAAAACCGGCCGCAATGGGCACGAAGCGCCGGCCCCCGAAAAATGCCAGATATTCCGGCAGTTTGATGGTGGCATAGCGATTGTAGAGCGCGCCGGCGACGAGACCCGAGGCAATGCCGGCCGGAACGCCGAGCTTGGCCAGTTCCTTGGTCTTCCAGGCCGCGACCAACATATCCGCCATCGGTCCGCTTTGACCCGCCGACACGTCCGCCGGGATAGCGAGCAGGGATTTCGCGCCTTCGACGGTCACCAGATAGGCCACCGCGCCGGCGAGCCCGGCCGCTCCGTGATTTTCCCGCGCCAGCCCGACCGCCACGCCGATCGCGAACAACAGTCCAAGGCTCGAAAAGATCGCCCCCCCGGCATCGGCGACGAACGGGATGCCGAGCAGATCGTCCTGGCCCAGCCGGAGCAGCAAGCCAGCCACCGGCAGCACGGCGATGGGAAGCATCAGCGCGCGGCCGAGCGGTTGCAGCCGGTCCAGCGACAGCCTCATATGGTCTTCTCCAACAGGGCGCGTATCTCTGCCGGCGAACCCAAGGAAAGCGCCCGCTCGGCGAGCGTCCGACATTCGGCCATTTCCAGCGCGCGCACTCGTGCCTTCAGCGCCGGGATCATGGCCGGGATCGCCGACAATTCGGTCACGCCCAGCCCAAGCAGCAGCGGCGCCGCAAGCGGGTCCGACGCCAGGGCGCCGCACACGCCCAACGGACGGTCATGGCGCGCCGCCCCCGTGCCCGCCGCCGCGATCAGGCGAATCACCGCGGGGTGCAGGGCGTCGGCGCGCGCAGCGAGCGCATCGCTGGTACGATCGATACAGAGGGTATATTGGGTCAGGTCGTTGGTTCCGACCGACAGGAAATCGGCATGGACCGCAATCTCTGCGGCCATCAGCGCGGCGGCCGGCGTCTCAATCATGACGCCGAGCGGCACTCTCTCCAGCCCAAGATCGTGCTGACACATATCCAGCATCTCGCGGACCCTGAGCAATTCGGATGGATCGACGACCATCGGCACCATGATCCGGCAGCGCGGGGCGGGCACGCCGGTCAGGATGGCCCGCAACTGCGTTTTCAGCAGTTCCGGGCGCGCCAGGCTGAGGCGCACGCCGCGCAGTCCGAGCGCGGGATTGTCCTCAAAAGCTGCCGGCAGATAGGGCGCCTGCTTGTCCGCTCCGACGTCGAGGGTGCGCACGATCAGCGGACGGTCTTCCAGGGCGTTTGCAATAGCGGCATAGGCCGCACGCTGTTCGGCTTCGTCGGGAGCGGTCTGGCGATCCAGAAACAGAAATTCCGTGCGCAGCAGACCGCAACCTTCGGCGCCCGCCGCCACGGCGCTGCGGGCGTCGGCGGCCGAACCGAGATTGGCGAATATCTCGATTCGTTCGCCGTCCCGCGTGCGACAGAGCGTGTGAGCGCTTTCCAGTGCCGCTGCACGGTCGCTCGAACGGCGTGCCTGTAACGCGCGGGCGTCCGCGATCGCGGCCTTGTCCGGCTTGCAATCGATAATCGCGCGGTCCGCGTCCAGCACGGCCATGTCGCCATTCGCCAGTTCCAGCACCGCGGGTCCGACGGCGACGATCATCGGTACGCCAGCGGCGGCGGCAAGAATGGCGGCGTGAGCGGTTGCCCCGCCCCGGGCGGTCGCGATGCCCGCCACGCCGATTTTCTGCAGTTCGAGAAACCGCGACGGAAGCAGGTCGTCGGCGATAACGATGGACCCGGCAGGCGCCGATGGTGCGCCGGGTTCGATATCACCGGACAGGCGCGCCAGAATCCGCTGTTCGAGATCGCGCAGATCGGCGACCCGCTCGACGAGCCGCGCGTCGCCCGTGGCTTGCAAGCTGCCAGCCCGCGCGCGCGTTGCCTCCCGCCACGCCCAGCCGGCCGACCGTCCTTTTGCAATGGCGGAGCGAGCAAGCGCGAGCAGTTCCGGGTCGTACAGCATGGCGCGATGCGCGGCCATGATCTCCTCCGCCGCCGTCGACGCCGGCCGACCCAGTTCGGCAGACAGATTGGACAGGGCGGCGGTCAGGGCCGCCATCTCCCGATCCGTTCCGCGCCCGTCGCGCTCCACCGCTATCGCTTGGGATACCAGCTTGAAAACCGATCCGATCGCCATACCGGGCGCGGCGCGAACTCCGCGCAATTGATTGGCGGAAAGTGGTTCGTGCGCCAGGGTTGCGGCCGGCACCGGCGCGGCCGGAGTCTCGGTTTCGCCTTCCAGCCCCGTCTCGATCAACGCGGCGAGCGCGGCGAGCGCTGCCGCCGCATCCGCGCCTACCGCCGTCATGTGCAGCCGATCGCCGGCCCGGGTGCCCAGCGCCATCAGTCCGGTTGTGCTGCGCGCGTCGGCCGAGCGGCCATGGGCTTCGATACGGACCTGCGCGCCATATCCTTTCAGGGCAGCGCCGATTCGCGCGGCCGGGCGCGCATGGAGCCCGTGACCCGGCGGCAACTCGACGGCGCGCATGATTTCTTCGCCCTCATGCAGCCGCTCTTGCGTCGCCAAGTCCAGTGGCGTGACGTCCATTATGGGATCGCCCGGCTCGACGAGCCGGTCGCACGCGAGGACCGTGCAGCGATAGCCGGAATTGGCTATGAGCACCGGGGTCCTCAGGCTTTTGACCTTCGCGGCCACGCTCGCCAGATCGACCTCGATCAGCGGCGTGCCCTGATCGACCGATGCGCCTCGCTCGACGAGCGCGCGAAAGCCCTTGCCTTGCAGCGCGACCGTGTCGACGCCGACATGCAGCAACAGCTCCGCACCATTCTCGAGCAGGAGCGTTACGGCATGGCCGGTAGCGGCCACGGTTCCGACGACGCCCGCGCAGGGCGCGCGCAACGTTCCTTCCAGCGGATCGATGGCGATCCCTTCGCCCATCATTCCTTGCGCGAACGCGGGGTCCGGCACGTCTGCCAGCGGCATGGCCCACCCCGCCCATGGCGCCGCCAGACGGATCGCGCTCACGGAGCCACCAGTTGGACGGACTCGATCGCCCACAGGGGATTGGGACCATCGGCGGTATAGGTCAGGCACAGATCATGCGTCCCCGACTGTCCGGAGATGGGTGCCGAGAGTTTGGTCAACGCGGCGTTGCCGGCCGCTGGCCCCAAGGGCAGCACGGCGATGCGAGCACCCTCGCAATCGTCCAGCCGGACTTCGATCTCGCCCGCCACGGTCGCGGGCGGTGCGAAGCGGATCGCGTCGCGGTCGGCGCCGACTTGAAAATTGAACGGCAACTGGCCGACCGTCACCGCGATCGCGTCGACGCCGTCCAGCGGCGCGGCAGGATAAATCCAGCAAGGCTTGAGGATATTCATGCGCAGGGATGGGCGCGGGCCGGTGGCGGGCGCGTCGTCTTCCAGCGCCAGGATGACGCCGTTCGAGCACAGCGTTAGATCGGTATCGGCGCGCCGCCGGGCCTCGGCGGCGTCGAACCCGCGATCCAGCGCGCCGGGCAGCCGACGATCCCCATCGAAGGCCGCGGCGCGCAGCCGCCCCGGCCAGCCGATCCGAAGCGGCGCTTCATATCGCGGTGAACGCGCGGTGGGTTCGCTTCCGTCCAACGTGTAGCGGATGGTGCTTCCCACCTCGTTGGAGAGTGAAACCCTGCTGCCATGCACGGCAAAATCGGCTTCCACGTCCGGGCGCGGCACGAATGCGCTGGGCGCGCCGACGATACCGAGCGCCGCCATGCGATCGATCTGCGGCGCGAGCCGCCGGGCGAAACTGCTGAAATCGCGTGCCTGGGGCGGCGACCACCCGATCTCCGCCACCGCCGCGCCGCGCGGGAACATCATATAGGCCGCGCGCGCATCGCCGCGCACATGCTCGGTCCACAGGTTGCCCTGCACGCCCAGGACGTGCGTTCTCTGCTCTTCCGTCAAGCCGTCCGGCATGGGCTCGAACGCATAGACCTCCGCCAGCCCGATCGGCGGGCCGCGTCCCGGCCCCTCGAATCCCGCGCCGCTCTGCAAATGGTCGAGATACAGCGTCGGCGCCGGAGAGAGCACCGTGTCGAGCCCCGCCTTTGCCGCCGCGACGGCGCCGTCGGTTCCGCGCCAGGACATGATGGTCGTTCCCGGCGCCGCGGCGCCGTCGTCCAGGATTTCGTCCCAGCCGATGATCCGGCGACCATGGCTGGCAAGATACTTCTGTATCCGTCCGATGAACCAGCCCTGCAGTGCATTCTCGTCGGCGATGCCCAATTCGCGCATCTTGGCCTGGATGGCCGGCGAGGCCTTCCATTGCTCCTTCACCGCCTCGTCGCCGCCAATATGGATATATCGGGAGGGGAACAGCTCCATGACCTCCGTCAGCACGTTCTCGAGAAAGACAAAGGTGCTATCCTCGGTATTGAACAGCCACGGGAACACGCCCCAACCGGCCTCGACCCCCGGCGGGATCGGGGCGCCGGTCCCGAGCGCCGGATAGGCGCGGATGGCCGACAGCGCATGGCCGGGCATCTCGATTTCCGGCACGATGGTGATGCCGCGGCGGGCGGCGTAGGCGACGAGATCGCGCACTTCGGCCTGGCTGTAGACCCCGCCCGTCGGCGGCAGCGGCGGCGCGCCCGGCGCCGTGGCCGGTGCGCGAAAACCGCCGACTTGCGTGAGCAGCGGATATTTGCGGATCTCCAGCCGCCAGGCCTGATCGTCGACGAGATGCCAGTGCAATCGGTTCAGCTTATTGGCGGCCATGGCGTCGATCAGCGAGCGGATGAAGGCTGGCGTCTGATAGTGGCGCGCGCTGTCGAGCATCAGCCCGCGCCAGGCGAAGCGCGGCGCGTCCGAAACATGCACTGCGGGCAATGTGCCGACGACGCCGTCCTGCGTTGCCAGTTGCCAGAGCGTGACCGCGCCGTAGAGCAGCCCGGCATCGTCGCTCGCGGCAATCGTGGCACCGTCCGGCGTCACGTCGAGGGCATAGCCTTCGGCAGGAAGACCGGCGCGGCGGACAAAGCGGATCGTTCCCGCGCTCGCCTCGCGAACGACCAGCGCCGGTCCTCCGGTGCGCACGAGCCAATCCGCCAGCAGATCGGCCGCGGCGGAAGCCCCCGGATCGCGGGGCGGCACCGCCACCACCGCGCCGCTCCTCAGCAGCAGCGCGCCGGGTCCCCGTGTCAGCGCAACCGGCAACGGCAAAAGCCGCGGTTCCGACTGAACCGACGAAACCGGCGGCGGCGCAGTGCGGGGCAAGGCCGCGCAAGCCGGAAGGAAAAGCAGCCAGAACGCGGCCATCGACCTTCGCAACACCGCTCCTCCCCTTCCTTGCGTCATCAGAAGCGGACCCGGACCCCCGCGTAGAACTGGCGCCCGTTATCGTAGATCGCGCGCGGCCGGTCGGGCGTGCCGGAGAATTGCACGATCTTGTGGTTTGTCAGATTGATCGCATCCGCCGTCAAGGCAATGTTGGGCGTCAGCTGGTAACTCAGCGAACCATCGAGCGAGTCCGTGGCGGTCTGATTGAGCGGCGCCGCCCGGTCGATCGTGATGAAGAAATCGGACCGATAGGTATAGCTCAGACGCGCCGAAAGGCCGTTCGCTTCATAATAGCCGGTGGCGTTGAACGAATGCTCCGAATTGCCGGGCACCTGACCACCGCCATCGATCGTCGCATCCGAATAAGTGTAGTTCAGGATCGCGCCGAAACCGGCGAACAACCGCCGCGATGCCTGCAGTTCGATGCCCTTGTTCTTGCCGCCCGGACCGTTGTCGCGCTGGTTCACGTCGAAGGTGCAATCATAGAGATTGTCGGCCGCGTTCAGCAACGTGCAACGCGACGTGTTCGGCGTTGCGGTCTGCACGGGAAAATTCTGCTGGAAGATACGGTCGGTGATGTAGGACTCGATGTCCTTGTAATAGAGGGCCGCCGCGAAGATGGTTTCGTTGTCGGGGTAGAACTCCACCGACAGATCGGCCTGGTTCGAGCGATAGGGATCGACGAACGGATTGCCGCCGGCCGCCGTCAGCGATCCCGGGTTCAGACTGATACGCGGCACAATATCGGTATAGTCCGGACGGGCGATGGCCCGCGCCGCACCGAACCGGACGATCAGGTCCGGCGTGATATCGATGGCGATGTTGAAGGACGGCAGCCAGTCGGTATAGGACCGGTCGACGGTGATCGGCAGATAGACCCCGAACGCGTTGTCGTTCACCGTCCCAGGCCCCGGAGGAATGCCGATCTGGTTGCCTTGCGAGCGCTGTTCGGTGCGCACCACCCGCACGCCGAGATTGCCGCGATATCCGGTGCCTTCGAACTTCGCCATGGCGTAGGCGCCATAGCTGAGTTCGCGGATGGAATAGTTTTCGGGCGGATTGATGATGCGCGCGCGCACCGCGGCGGGCAGGCCGTTGTAGATCGACCGCAAGCGCTCCCGGTCGACCTGGAAGAAGTTGGTCAAAGTGCCTGGCGAAGCGATGTTCGAAAGAAAATCGTCCGGCGTGAGATCGCCGGCGAAATCGGCCGAAGTGCACGGTCCTCCGCAGCCATTGGCGAGCAGCGGCAGGAAGAAGCCGCCATAGGTGGTCGCCAGAAACGCCGCGTCGCGGTTGTGATCGACATATTTGCCGCCGACCTTGATCGCCGTCACCGGACCCAGATCGAGTTCCTGCTCGAAATCGCCGTAGACGTAGAATTCCTGGTCGGTGTTGGTGATCTGGTGCAGCGAGCCGAAATCGAAGGCCAGATCGCCCGGATCGGTTGGATCCAGCCCGATGAAACCGACTTGCGGCGTGCGCCCGGTCAGATCGAAGGTGAACCCGCCCGGCGCGCCGCCCTCGTAGAACGGTTGGGACACGGTATCGCCATGCGCTTCGGTATAGCCGGCCTTCAGATGGATCGTGGTCCCGTCTCTCGGGTGGATGAGCGCATCGACATCACCCGAATAGGTCTCGGCGAACGCCGTGCGATCGATCGCGTCGTAGACCGCCGCTCTACCGCCGGGAATGGAATCGATGCGCCCGCTCACCACCGTCCCGTCGCGGACGGTGGGCGAGCTGAGCGTGCCGCCGCCGCCCAGCGCGTTGCTGCCCCAGGCCAGGAAATTCTGGTTGAAATTATTGGCGTTGAACTTGGAGTACAAGCCGGTGACGTTCAGCTCGAACTCGTCGGACGGACGGAATTGAATTCCGATGTTGCCGCCGTAGCGCTCGCGCTCCTGTTCGAACAGGGCCGAACCGATCAGGGAGGGCACCTTCACCGTCTCGCCGTTCACGTCATAATCGAAATAGCCGAGAACCTCCACGCCGTCGCGGCGGATCTTGCGCTTCTGGTAGACGCCGCCGATCAGGATGCCGAAGGTCTCGGAAGAATTCTTCCAGCTAACCAGACCGGATGCCTGCGGATCGAAGCTGTCGCGCTTTTCCGAATAGACCGCCTGTGCCGATGCCGAAATGGTCCATGCGTCCAGATCGAGGGGGTCGCGTGTATTGACATTGATCGTCGCACCGATTCCACCCTCTTCCACGTCGGCTTGCGGGCTCTTGTAGACCTCGAGCTGGCCGACGATCTCCGACGGCAGCGTAAGATAATTGAACGAGCGCGTGGCGGCGAGCTGTTCGAGCACGAACCAGTCGGCGGTCGCGATCCCGTGGCCGTTGACCAGCGTCTTGGTAAGATTCGGCGCAGTACCACGCAGGCTGACCCGTTCGCCTTCGCCGAACTCGCGGTTGATGACGACGCCGGGAACGCGTTGCAGCGCCTCGGCGACGTTCTTGTCGGGAAACTTGCCGATATCTTCCGCGGTCAGAACATCCGCGATGACGCCCAGATTGCGCTTTGCGTCGATCGATGCCCGCTGCGATGCCCGGATGCCGGTGACGATGATGTCCTGCGATTCGGTATAGGAGGTATCCTCTTGGGGAGAAGCGGCCGGTTCGCCGCTGTTGATCGGGACATCCTCGTCATTCTGCGCCTGAGCGGCGGACGCCACGATACCGATTGCGAAGATGCTCGCGGTCCAGCCTAATTGCCTGCAAATGCTCATCGTCCACCCCTTTTCCCCTCGGCACTTATCAATGCCTCTATGGCACCAATCAAATACCAATTATGGAAAACATCCGCCAACTTATACGGATCGTCAAGGGGAAATTTCAAATTCGTGAAGCAATGAGGAAAATTTCTGCTGGATATTGGTTCCTAAGTGGTCTTAGGATGAATCTACTGCGTGACAATCGGGGGGATGTGTATGCCGCAGGGCGAAATCAAGATATCGGCAACCGAGGCCCCGGCCTCCAAAAGCCGCCGTGTGCTGTACCGCCATGTGCAGGATCGGCTCCGCAGCGCGATCGACAGCGGTGCCTATCGTCCCGAGGACGCGATTCCGCCGGAACGTGAACTGGCGGCGGAACTCGGCGTCTCGCGCATTACGCTGCGCAAGGCGGTGGAAGGACTTGTCAACGAGGGGCTGCTGCTGCGGCGACAGGGCGCCGGTACCTTCGTTACGGGACGCGTCGAGAAACAATTCGCCAAGCTGACCTCCTTTTCCGAGGACATGGCGGCGCGTGGCCGCTCGGTGCGCAGCGAGTGGCTTCGTCGCTCGGAGGGCGTGGTGACATCGGACGAATCGCTCGCGCTGGGTCTCAGCCCCGGCGCGCAGGTCTACCGGTTCCACCGCATCCGCTATGCCGACGATCTCGGCATGGCGCTCGAATATACCACCATTCCTTTGTTCGGCCTGCCGGACATCGCGGCGGTCAAAACCTCGCTTTACGCGGCGCTCGATGCGGCCGGTCATCGTCCCGTGCGCGCCCTGCAGCGGCTGCGAGCGGCGCTGTTCGACCAGTCAAAGGCCAAATTGATAGGGGTCGAGGCAGGTGCCGCGGGACTGTTCATCGACCGGCGGGGATTTCTGAAGGACGGACGACCCATCGAAATGACGCAGAGCTGGTATCGCGGCGACGCCTATGACTTTGTGGCTGAGCTGAGCGATCCGGAATGACCCAGTCCCAAACCGATATGGCGCGCGAGGCGGCGCAAGCGGCGGACGCGGTCCGGCGCCAGCAAGCGGGCGACGGGAATCAGATGGAAGCGATCGCGCGGAGCTTGCGCGATCGGCCCCCGCCCGTGGTCCTGACCTGCGCCCGCGGCAGTTCCGATCACGCCGCGACCTATGCCAAATATCTCATTGAGACGCTGATCGGCATTCCGGTGTCGTCGGCCGCGCCATCCACCGCTTCGATCTACGGCCGCATTCCGCAAGCGCAGGGCGCGCTGTGCATCGCGATCTCGCAGTCCGGCGCCAGCCCCGATCTGCTGGCCTCGGCGCGCGCGGCAAAGTCGGGCGGCGCGCGGACGCTGGCATTGGTGAACGCCGCCGCGTCGCCGCTCGCCGATCTTGCCGACCATGTTGTTCCGCTCGAGGCCGGCCCGGAACGCAGCGTTGCCGCCACGAAAAGCTATATCGCTTCGCTGGCGCGGATCGCCGAGCTGGTGGCCGCCTGGTCGAACGACGCCTCGTTGAACGAGGCTTTGGCCGAGCTGCCGGATCAGTTGCAGGCCGCGACCGAGCTTGACTGGTCCGCTCTCGTCGATGAACTGAGCGATGCGCGCGGCCTGTACGTCATCGGCCGCGGGGTTGGCTTGGGGGCTGCACAAGAGGCGGCCCTGAAGCTCAAGGAAACATGCGGTCTGCATGCCGAGGCGTTCAGTTCTGCAGAGGTGCTGCACGGCCCGATGGCGATCATCACGGAGGCCTTCCCACTGCTTGTGTTCCGTCAGGAGGATGCCACCGCCAAGGGTATCGACGATGTGATCACAACGATGCTGGATCGTGGCGCGCGGATACGGGTCGCGGGCAAATGCCCGGGCCAGGCGATTTCGCTTCCGACGATTACCACCCATCCCGCGTTGCAGCCCATCGTGCAGATCCAGTCCTTCTATGGCGCGGTCAATGCGCTGTCCTTGCGACGGGGTTTCGATCCCGACCGCCCGCCCCATCTTAAAAAGGTGACGCAGACGACATGACGCACGCGCTCACAGGCGGCCGAATCCTGCTGGAGTCCGGCATGGTACAAGGCCATGCGCTGCTGATCGACAATGGCCAGATCGCCGCGATCGTTGGCGCACGGGACGTGCCCGTCGGCACGCCTTGCACCGACCTTGGCGAAGCCACTCTGCTGCCCGGCTTCATCGATTGTCAGGTGAATGGCGGCGGCGGCGTTCTGTTCAACGAGAACCCGACGGTCGAGGCGATTGCTGCAATCGGCGCGGCCCACCGAAATTACGGCACCACCGGATTTCTTCCGACGCTCCTGACCGATTCGTTCGATGTCGTGCGCGCGGGAATGGCCGCCGTCGGGGAAGCGATCGCGCAGGGCGTGCCCGGCGTACTGGGGATCCACATCGAAGGGCCGTTCCTGAGCGCCGACCGCGGCGGAATTCACGATCCGGACAAGATGCGGCCGCTGGACGAGGATGGATTCGCTCTGGTTACCGGCATGAAACGCGGCGTGACCCTGCTCACCCTCGCTCCGGAGCGTACCAGTCCGGCCATGATCCGCCGGCTCACCGCGGCCGGGATCATCGTGGCCGCCGGCCATACCAACGGGACCTATGCGCAAATTCGCAGCGGACTCGATGCAGGCGTGCGCGGCTTCACCCATCTGTTCAATGCCATGTCCCCACTAACCTCCCGCGCGCCGGGCGCGGTCGGCGCCGCGCTGGAGGACGACGAAAGCTGGTGCGGGCTGATCGTCGACGGCCACCATGTCGACCCGGTCACGATGCGCCTCGCCCTACGTCTCAAACGACGCGAACGGATCATGCTGGTGACCGATGCGATGCCGAGCGTCGGTGCGGCGGATAAGGATTTTTCGCTACAGGGCCGGCCCGTCACGGTGCGCGGCGGAGTCTGCCGCGATGAATTCGGAACGCTTGCGGGATCGGACCTCGACATGGCCAGCGCTGTCCGCAACGCGGTCCGATTGCTCGAGCTACCATTGGAGGCGGCCAGCATGATGGCGAGCGCAAGTCCGGCCGAGTTCCTCGGAATCGCCCCGCTTCATGGCCGTATCGCGGTGGGCGCGCGTGCAGATCTTGTTGCAATGGCAGAGAATATGACTGTCCAGGCGAGTTGGATCGGTGGCGAAGGTTCCGGCGCCGTGCCTGCTGCCCCGGCCGTGAGTTCGACATAGCAATGGACAGTGGGGTCTCAGATTTGAATTTGGAGCTTCAATCGCTCTTCCACACGGGCGGGAGAAGGATATGGAAGCTGGCGACCAGCGCCGGGCTGGGCGGATGCGGATGGGCGGTGCCGCTTAGGTGGCTCCAAATCGGCAGGCATCTCCTTGAATTATGAAACATTTTTGTAAGCGCTTTCAGCGATGCCCCCGACCTACCGATTTGCCTATGGTAGACAGCTTTCCGATGCGCGGGACGGAAGCCGGTGCCGTGGTTTCCCTACCGATTTGCCTATGGTAGGACTTTTTGAGTTCTGAAGCCTCGGCATCGAAGGCCGTGGTTTCCCTACCGATTTGCCTATGGTAGGACGCGATCGAAGAAGGCTAAAGACACCGCCGTGGTTTCCCTACCGATTTGCCTATGGTAGGACACCAGCGCCTTGCCTAGCGCCTCGTGGATAGCCGTGGTTTCCCTACCGATTTACCTATGGTAGGACGCGCCGGACGAGGACCGCCTGCGCGAAGGGCCGTGGTTTCCCTACCGATTTGCCTATGGTAGGACCGGGAACGGAAGAAGCCCGCGCCTACCTCGGCCGTGGTTTCCCTACCGATTTGCCTATGGTAGGACCGCGAACACACGGTGTGGCGGGCGATCGCGGCCGTGGTTTCCCTACCGATTTGCCTATGGTAGGACCAACGCGCCGCGCCCAGCCTTTGCCAAACGGCCGTGGTTTCCCTACCGATTTGCCTATGGTAGGACGCCGAGCAATTCTGCCGCAAGGCACTCTCGGCCGTGGTTTCCCTACCGATTTGCCTATGGTAGGACGGAAGGTCGCGGAAGGCAGCACCAGCACCGGCCGTGGTTTCCCTACCGATTTGCCTATGGTAGGACGCAAGGCTGACTACCCTGAACCGTTCTGGCGCCGTGGTTTCCCTACCGATTTGCCTATGGTAGGACCCTCAGGGCCGGCGTTCCTCTGGAAGTAACGCCGTGGTTTCCCTACCGATTTGCCTATGGTAGGACCCACCCGATCAATCCGCCCAGGCACAAGGGGCCGTGGTTTCCCTACCGATTTGCCTATGGTAGGACAAGCGCTCGCCGCATTCAGGCCCGAACCGGGCCGTGGTTTCCCTACCGATTTGCCTATGGTAGGACTCGCGCTGCTTGCGGGTGACGGCCAGTTCGGCCGTGGTTTCCCTACCGATTTGCCTATGGTAGGACCCGGACGCGGCATTGAACAAGTCAACTTGCGCCGTGGTTTCCCTACCGATTTGCCTATGGTAGGACCTTGTTGCCGGGCATCCTTCAGCAGCCGGTGCCGTGGTTTCCCTACCGATTTGCCTATGGTAGGACCTGACGAGCCGCGGTATATTCGTGATGCAGGCCGTGGTTTCCCTACCGATTTGCCTATGGTAGGACCCAAGAGCTCCTCGCCCTCGGGCGATAGCAGCCGTGGTTTCCCTACCGATTTGCCTATGGTAGGACTGGAAATCACGCTGGGCGATTATGCCACCGGCCGTGGTTTCCCTACCGATTTGCCTATGGTAGGACGGCAATCACAAGCTGCATGACGAGGCCCAGGCCGTGGTTTCCCTACCGATTTGCCTATGGTAGGACAGCACCGCGCGGAACTGGCACTTGGGCATTGCCGTGGTTTCCCTACCGATTTGCCTATGGTAGGACTCAGCAATATCGCGGGCGGGCTGAATGCCGGCCGTGGTTTCCCTACCGATTTGCCTATGGTAGGACTTTGCCGATCGCCTTGAGGCCAGAGATCGAGCCGTGGTTTCCCTACCGATTTGCCTATGGTAGGACTTATCCGATTGCCCGATCAGGGCCGGTTATGCCGTGGTTTCCCTACCGATTTGCCTATGGTAGGACTCCGATGTGCGGCGCGCCTTGGGCCAGATGGCCGTGGTTTCCCTACCGATTTGCCTATGGTAGGACATAGCCATCTTTTGGGCTTCGGCAGAAATAGCCGTGGTTTCCCTACCGATTTGCCTATGGTAGGACGTTGTCCGCCGACTTGGCGACGTGGAACGAGCCGTGGTTTCCCTACCGATTTGCCTATGGTAGGACTGGATTTGTGCGCGAGGCTTGGCCGGTCCTGCCGTGGTTTCCCTACCGATTTGCCTATGGTAGGACAAGGGCTATGGGCCAAAGCAGATCACCGGCGCCGTGGTTTCCCTACCGATTTGCCTATGGTAGGACTCAGTGGAGCTAATGAGCTTGACCGATTGCGCCGTGGTTTCCCTACCGATTTGCCTATGGTAGGACCCGGCCGGCAACGGCTCCACGCCGACGCCTGCCGTGGTTTCCCTACCGATTTGCCTATGGTAGGACCAAGATTGCCACAAGCTAAACGGGTCAGCAGCCGTGGTTTCCCTACCGATTTGCCTATGGTAGGACCCCCTCAATCATATCGAGCCGAACACCTTCGCCGTGGTTTCCCTACCGATTTGCCTATGGTAGGACGCGATTGCGATGGTTCGCGCGGAACGTAAAGCCGTGGTTTCCCTACCGATTTGCCTATGGTAGGACCATTGCTAGCGTTGGGAATTTGTTGAAAGAGCCGTGGTTTCCCTACCGATTTGCCTATGGTAGGACGAGGAGGGCGTGGCCCTCCCGGCGTGACTGGCCGTGGTTTCCCTACCGATTTGCCTATGGTAGGACCTGCGCAGCCGTGGACTCTCCGCGGACATGGCCGTGGTTTCCCTACCGATTTGCCTATGGTAGGACCGCGCGCGTCCGACGCTGTCGGTGACGCTCGCCGTGGTTTCCCTACCGATTTGCCTATGGTAGGACAGGATCGCAGCGCTTACCCGGTGGGCTTTGGCCGTGGTTTCCCTACCGATTTGCCTATGGTAGGACGCGATTGCGATGGTTCGCGCGGAACGTAAAGCCGTGGTTTCCCTACCGATTTGCCTATGGTAGGACTCACGGTAGCTATCGATCCGCTCAACCCAGGCCGTGGTTTCCCTACCGATTTGCCTATGGTAGGACCGTAGCCAGCGGGATTGAGCGTTCGCGTCCGCCGTGGTTTCCCTACCGATTTGCCTATGGTAGGACTAGTATTCGGCCCACCAGCCCATAAGCTTTGCCGTGGTTTCCCTACCGATTTGCCTATGGTAGGACCAAACGACCCGTATTATGAGCACTACAACAGCCGTGGTTTCCCTACCGATTTGCCTATGGTAGGACTCCGCAAAGATGGAGCCCGTCATCGCACATGCCGTGGTTTCCCTACCGATTTGCCTATGGTAGGACTTTTCTGATCTTTGATACTTGAGAAGTCGTGCCGTGGTTTCCCTACCGATTTGCCTATGGTAGGACTGACGATTTGAGTGGCTACACGCGCGTTCAGCCGTGGTTTCCCTACCGATTTGCCTATGGTAGGACAGCCGTCCCGTAAATAGCGCCGACCGTGCTGCCGTGGTTTCCCTACCGATTTGCCTATGGTAGGACCGAACCGGTCGATCCTGCCGGTGAACACCTGCCGTGGTTTCCCTACCGATTTGCCTATGGTAGGACCGCCGTCACCAAGAGCGCACGAGGCGTGCTGCCGTGGTTTCCCTACCGATTTGCCTATGGTAGGACGGGATAAATACCGATCCGCCGGCGGGGCTTGCCGTGGTTTCCCTACCGATTTGCCTATGGTAGGACCAAAAGGAAATGGGGCCGATCGGGGCGAACGCCGTGGTTTCCCTACCGATTTGCCTATGGTAGGACAGGGAGGGCGTGGCCCTCCCGGCGTGGCGGGCCGTGGTTTCCCTACCGATTTGCCTATGGTAGGACATCCACGGTGATAACCGCTTCGGGAACCAGGCCGTGGTTTCCCTACCGATTTGCCTATGGTAGGACAGGGCAATGTCGGGAACCTGGCGCGGCGCGGCCGTGGTTTCCCTACCGATTTGCCTATGGTAGGACCATTGGCTTGCGGCCAAGCCGGTGCTTGAGGCCGTGGTTTCCCTACCGATTTGCCTATGGTAGGACGCATTCTAGCTTGGCTTTAATGAATATGTGGCCGTGGTTTCCCTACCGATTTGCCTATGGTAGGACAGCGGCTTTAACGTCGCTCGCGTCAACTTTGCCGTGGTTTCCCTACCGATTTGCCTATGGTAGGACGAGGTCGACGGGCTTTACCGTGGCGTGTGTGCCGTGGTTTCCCTACCGATTTGCCTATGGTAGGACCGTGAACCTATCGTCACGCCAGACTCGGTGGCCGTGGTTTCCCTACCGATTTGCCTATGGTAGGACGGAGAGCCTTGGCGAAGGCAGGGGCGACGAGCCGTGGTTTCCCTACCGATTTGCCTATGGTAGGACTGCTATGGCGTAAGGAATTGGAACTGTTGTGATTTTCGCTGACTAATCGCCGCCGAAATCACAACAGCACCATCTGAGACGTGCCGACCGACTCGGTTTTTCGTGCGTTTCCGAGCATCAATTCCATCCTGCCATACTGCTTGTCCGTTACCTGGAGCGTTCTGACGCTTCCCTCCTTGGGCAAACTCGAACGCACTCTGCGGATATGTTTGTCCACAGCATCTTGCCCCCTACAGACACGTGCGTAAACCGAAAGTTGCAGCATCATAAAGCCGTCCTTTTTGAGGAATTCGCGGAAGCGATTTGCTCTGCGCCGCTGGGGCTTCGTCATTGTCGGCAAGTCGAAGAACACCATTAGCCACATGAAGCGGACCTCCTCTGCTTCCATGGCTAGTTTCGCCGCGCCAACGGCAAGGCGGGCGTATTAAGCAAACCGGCATTGCGACCTTCGATAACCCGCACAAGGCTTGCGGCCACCACTTCGGTGGCCGCAAGGATGGTCAGCCGCTCTTCCTCGATCGACACGCTTTCGTTGAGGATACCCGCCATGTGGCGGCGATCTTCTACATCCAGTTCTTCCCGATCTGTTTCATTTGCTCGCCTTTGCGCCAGACGATCTACGGAGGGCCGAAACGGCTCAATCAGATCATCGACCAGATTGAACGGATTGGTGCGCGACTTGTGGTGGATGCCGAAGGCCGGAAGTAAGCCCGAGGCAGCGCAGGCGCGTGCGAGCGCAGCGCGAACGACGGCGTATCCGTAATTGAGCAGGGCATTCTCGCGGGTTTCGTCGTGTCGACGAAAATCTGCGAACAGCTGGGGCCAGTAGGCGCGGGCCGCCTGCGCTTCCAGATTGCCGGGATCGCCCGAGCCAACCCGCGACGCCATCGCCGACAGCGCCTGTGCATGATCATTTCCAATAGCGCGCAACACTGCCGCCTGGTTTTCGATCTTCGCCCGGACGATCCTCTGCCACAAACGTTTCTGTAGCGGCACAGTCATCCCGATTTGGGCGTGGGCGATGGCAGATTGGGCATGATGCTGATGAAAGGAAATGAGCACACCGGCTGGATGATGTTTGGCGTCCGGCACGATCATGGCGACGCCGTTCTCTGCCAATGCGCTTAGAAGTGAACCTGAAATCGATAGCTGGGGCGTGTCGAGAATAATCCAGGCGATATCCTCGACCGGGAAAGTCAGTTCTTCGCTTGCTTCTGGCGCGACGACGATCTGCCGCCTGCGATGCGTCAGCCGGGCGGGATTGGAGATGTGCAGACCTCGCCATGCCATGTGCGAACCTCCGACTTCACCTCGGAACGATTGCCGAAGCGGTCTACACTATACTTCGAAAACCTTTTAAGGGTCTTTACGCCTGAACTTTTCTCGACTGGCTTCAGGGTATTATGTTCGTAAATCTTGAGGGCTGCTACAGATCGATCGAACGATACCACATATCCGGCCACAACGCGTCCGTCGCGCTTCTCGATCTCAACATAAGTTCGATTGTAGATGCTCATCTTGAACACATGATCGGTGGTTAGGGGCATCTCCTGACCGTTCGTCGTCATGAAGGACATCGGGGGCTCTTTGCCATGAATCTCATGAGGGTAAATTGGGACGAGGTAAAATTCGTCCTGTCCCTTCTTGCTTGCCAAGGTGAATACATCAATCCGTATGAAGTCTCCCCGATCGGCAATGCCGCCGCGAACTGTCACGGCAGGTTTCTTGTCGGTGGCAAGTCTTACCTTCGTTATGGGGTGACGAGGTGCATCGCGATTCTTGGAAATCGGTAGGCCAAGTGGCGGTTTGTCCACTGGTCGTCCTGCGGCAATCCAGGCTATGATTGCTTCTGCGATAGGCTTGTTGCGTTCAAGGTCTTTCAGCATGGAAAGCTGCTTTAGCGCCTTGGCCTCCGAAAACTTGCCTTTGTCCATGCCAAGATCAGCGACGGCCTTACGCTCGTACACCACTGCTGCGCCATCACGTTCCTTCACTTGTCGGACGGTTGCGGCATGGCCTTCGCCCCGCGCACGGCGGCGTTCCGGACGCGCGACGAAGATCCTTTCATACGCCTCTTCGACTTCTCGCCGGAAGCTGTGGAAGTCGCCCCATGGCGGGTCGACGCGGCGCAGGGGGCGGGGGAGGCCGCGCTGCTCCCATTCCTGGAACGATTTGGTCAGCCGCTGGACTTCCCATTCGCCGACGGCGGCCACGACCAGCGCATCGAGCGCATGATGGCGAGCATCGTCGACCCGTTTGCCGTCAACCTTCTTGAGCGACTCCACCCCCCATGCGTGGCGGAGGGCCGCGGTGAGCGAGCCGGGGCGCGTTTTTACCGGCCGCTTGCCGTCTTTGTCGCCGCGCTGCCCTTCCGGGTAAAACAGCTTCACCGCCTCGGCAAGCAGGCGGGCAGCGTAGCGCGTATCGTTGAGATTGCGGCTACGGAACTTCTCCGCCGCTTTTTCGGCGTTCTTTAAGGTATAGTTGCGCTTCTTGAAGCCGCGAAACTGTTTGTTCGTCTCGATCCTCTCGACAAAGCTTGCCCAGCCTTCCTCGCCCTTGGCCCGCATGATCCACTCATATGGCGTATTACTGCGCTTTTGCTGGTTCGACGCCGCGGTGCACAAGACCTTGTTGTTGAAACTATCGTCTCCGAAGCGCGACCAGGGCAGAATGTGATCGACCTGGAAGCTGTTGTCAGTCGCGGCAATCGCAACCGGCGGAATGGCGATGTCTGTGTATGGGCAACGCCCCGACTGTTCCTTCCACAGGCGATACCGCAGCAAGGTATCTCCGCCGATATCGCCGGGGTCGATATCGAGTTGCTCCGCAGCTTCCTTTCGCTCCCTCTCGCGCTGCGCCGTAGTATCATCAAGGCGCCTTTTGATTTTGTTTCTTTCCTCAAGGCTGTTGCCGACATCGCGCGCCAATTCGATGTGTACCCCGTCAGGCAGTCCCCAGCGATTGCGCATCGCCCAGAGCTGCTTCAGCCCTTCGGTCAGAGATTTGCGGGCGACGGGATTGGCGATCTCGTTGCCCATGTCCGCAACCAGCCGATTGAACGATTTTCTGTCCGTCACCTGTTCGCGTTTCGACCAGCGAGAGGCGGAGTGATCGTAGCCCACCGCCTCGCAGGCCTGATCGTAACGCAGGCCCCGTTCCAGATGCGGGATCAGCGCCCGCGCGGCCTTGGCGGAAATATGCCCGGCGCCCTTGAAGCGCGAAAAGTTGCCGCCTTCCAACGCGTCCAGCAATGCATTGACCGCTCCTGCCGGCAGATCGAGCTTGCGCAATTCCCCGGCGATCGTCTCGGCGGTCTCGAAGAAGCTCAGGACGTGCGCGATCCGGTCCAGCGTTTCCGGCTGTTCCCGCAATTCGCCCCACAGTTCCTCGCCAAGCGCATCGCGCAGCTTCCTGGTGCCGTGCATCGCCTCGCCGGTGCGGACGGCAATGTCCTGGTTCTCGTCTTCGGGCTTGATCGCGGTGAAACGCTGGTCATCGGGCAGGCGGATGCGCTTGCGGATCGTCTTTACCGAAAGCTTCGCGGTCGATCCCGGATCGGCAGTGGCAAGCCGGAGTTCGTCCGGCGTGAGCGTTCGCTCGCCGTCGCCAGTCGTGATCCGCAGGTGGACGAGGCGGGTCAGCAGCCGGAATTTCTCGAACGACGGCGCATGTTTCGCGGACCGCTTCTCGGCCGGTTCGAACAGGCACATGCCGACGAGCCGTTCGCTGTCCTGCATTTTCCGTTGAGTGAATGCCTCCTTGATGTAAGCGGCTTCCAATTCTGCGCTGGCGAAATCGTTTCCGAGCCTGCGCTGCTCCTTGAAAAGAAGTTTCACCTCTTCCAGCAGATGCTGGCGCTTTACGGTCCGGGAATAGTCCCCATCGCGGTTTCGCTTGCGGTGAAGAAACTCCGGATCACGGGCGAACATTGCGCCGACAGTGCGGTATCGCGCCAGCTTTTCTTCTGTCTCCTCCAATGCTTCCAGCATTTTCGGTTCATCGCGTTCGGACCGGTTGCCCTCTTTTCCCTTTTTGGCGGACTTGAAGCCGCGCCGTTTGGCGATGTGGCCCAGTGCCACGGCCAGCTCGGCAGGCTTCAGGAGCTTGTCCAGACCCCTTGCCCGCATCTCCCATGGGTCGATAGTGGGACGCTTCAGCGCATCAGAGCTGGAGGAGGGCAGCAGGCCCTGCTCCTCGAACAGCCGGCGGATAGCCGCCATACGTTGCGCCCGGCGTCGAACGACACGACGGAGCAACCGATTGCCGCGCCTGATCTGGTTGGTGGGCGTGCGTTCCTTGTCAGTTTCCGGCGCATCGAACATCCAGCTGCCCATCGCGAGGATCTCGCCAGATGGATCCGCCTCGGTCGGATGGCGCAGGACGGCCCAGCCGCAAGAGGCGATGCCAAGGTCGATTCCGAAGACCAGACCGTTGGATGTCGCGCTATTCATCACCTTATCCCCCTTTCGCCAGAAAAGCGGCTTGACGGACAAGCGTCAATAGGCAAATAAGGGGTCAGGCAAATCGGTAGGGAAGCCACGGTAACAGTTTGACTTCGCTGAGAAGGATGCCTCTGGCCCTCGATCCCTTCACGGGGAGATTCCTTTAAAGAAGTCCACTGATATTGAAGTTTCTCATATCACAGAATCCCTCGCCGGTTCGCTGGCGGGGGATTTCTTGTTTCGGCGTAGAAGCTGTGTTGGGGATTTCCTGAAGTCAATCCCTTATATCCGCGTCCGGCCGCCCCGCCATCAGGGCGTTGATCCACAGCAGCGCAAGTTCCGGGCTGCGGTAGCGGCCCGCGTAGCGCGCGCGTTCCTCGCGCTCGACGATCGGGAAGGTGGAATAGATGTAGCGGATATCCTCGCGCGATTTGGCGGGATCGGCTTCGTCCCATACGCCGTAGAGGATGAAGTAGAGCGCATCGAGCTTCGCGCGCAGGGCGAAGCGGCGCTCCTCGTCCCAGGCGAAGGGCGGCAGCACGTTACCTGCATTTGGGCCATCCGCATCGACATGGCCCAGATCGCACGCGAAGGGTGCCATGTCGTGCGCGGTATAGGTCAGCTCCAGCACCGCCTCGCGCACGATCTCTGCGGCGGTCCTGTCGCCGAAGCGGCGGTCATAGGCATCGGGGGGAACGACGGGGAGCTGTTCGACGATGTACCAGTTCAAGTGGGTACTCTGCGCTTTCTGGCGAGCAACGAAGTCGAGCGTGATTGAATTGAAATTTGCGAGCAGCAGCGCATCATTAAGAGCGGAGCCTGTCTCAATAATGAGCGGAGCAGTATTTCCGGCTGCGCGGCTCGGCACCATCGATGCAATGAATGTCCGGGCATCGGTTGCTCTGGCGATATCCCGAAAGGCGATGGCACTGTGCGCAAGATTGGCGGTTTGTTGAACCCAATACTGCGGCACCGCCGTGAAATCCGCATCGGCTTTCTGCTCCGGCGTCACTTCTCCGCTAAGGGCGGCGTTGTGCAGGTTTCCCTCATTGATCAGAACGGAAGCCGCCCGATGGTCGAACTGGTGAATCATCCGACCCACATAAAGCGGCACCCACTCGCCATCCGCCGATTGCCAGCGGTTGCCGCCAACGGGCCACGCGCCTTCGGCCTCCTCCAGTTCGGCACGGGTGCGGAACAGGTGGCTGTCGTTCGTCATGTGGAACATGGTGCGGTAGCGCACCGGCCAGGCCGCTACCGGCTCCTCTCCGCGCCGGTCGACCAGCACGGGAACGCGCGCATAAATGGCGGTGGTCAGTTCCTGATCGCGGCGGCTGCGGAAGATCGGCGCGGTGCCGGTGTTGGGATTGACCCGCGCGAAGTCCGCCGCCGTCATCGCGAAGGCGCGATCCTCGTCTTGCGTTTCGGTTACGGCTTGCAGGAAAAACCCGCACTCCGCCGTGTCGAACCGTCGCTTGGGGCTGGCTATCATCGCGGCGAATTTGAACCTGCTGTCCACGTCCGGAAAAAATGGATCGAGTCCGTATCGCGTGCGACGGTTCTCGAAATCGAACAGCGCCTTCAAATGCCCGCCCGTCGCGACCCGGCCGAAGAAGGCGCTGGCCGAAAGGTCGCTGGCGATGCCGCTGGGCGTCAGCAGGCCGACCATGCCGCCCGCGTCCGCGCGGCCCTGCCGCACCAGCGCATGGCCGCGCTCGACGAACAGGCTGTAGAGGTTCACGTCGCCACGCCCCAACAGCGGATAGGCGCCGGCATCCTGCGGTTTGGCGCGCGCCATGCGCAGCGCATCCATGGCCCGACCGCTGGCATGCTCGTATTCGGCGAACAGGGGATCGCGCGCGGCTTCCAGCGCGGCGATCATGCGCTTGCGATCCGACGCGCGCGCGGCCAGCGCGATCTCCGGTTTGCGGGCCGCGAACCATTCGACTTGTTGCAGCTTGATCCGGTCCCACGGCGGGTTGCCGACGATGGCGTCGAAGCCGCCCTTGCGCTCCGCGCTTGCCCAGTCCTGCCACACGCCGGGGAAGGCGATCTGCCAGTTGAGGAACCGTTCCTCCTCGATCAACGCCCGCGCATCGCGCCAGATTGCGGCGAAGGCCTCGACTTCCTGCGCCGTGGCCTTGCCGCCTTCCGGCTCCTTGCGACCGCGCGCGATGGGGATCGGATCGCCGAACCGCCCGTCGAGCCACAGGCGGACCAGACCCTTGCCATGCTTGTCCAGACCCAGCCAGTCCAGCGCGTGCATGAAGCTGACGAAGCCGTCCAGCGGGCCGGTCTGGAACTCGACGTCTTCCCACATCGCCGCCGAGCGATCGGCCTCCGCGATTTCGGCGTCGGTGGCCAGTTCGATGGTCTTCATCGCCTGCGCCTGGCGCTGCGCGTTGCGCAGGGCCTCGTTCCACAGCAGCTCGCCGCCGAGCTCGGACGCCTTGTCGATCGCATCGCGCACCCACAGGCCGAACAGGCTGTCCCCGCAACGCAGGTGGTGGTCGATGAAAGACAGCGGCGCGCCGACCGTAAAGGTGTGCAGCCACAGCGATACCTTGGCGAGCTCCACCGCCATCGGGTTCTTGTCCACGCCGTAGACGCAGCGTTTCAGCACCATGCGCCGCACGATATGCCGGTCGTCGAGCTGCGCCTCGTCGATGGCCCAGCCTTCCTCGCGCGCGTTCCTCAGGATGGTGCGGCGGATGTCCCCGATCCGGTCGGCCAGCGGGCTGGTATATTCATGGCCGGCCTGTTCCGCTTTTGCGGTTGCTTCCGCCATCGCTTCGAGCACCTTGTCGGCCATGAGATCGACCAGGCTGACGAGGAAATGACCCGATCCCATCGCCGGGTCGCAAATGCGAAGGCGCAGGATGGCCTGCGCCGGATCGGCATCGCCCAGTTCGGCGCGGACATAGTCCTCGGCGTCGCTCTTTTTGATGCGACCCATGGCCGCCACGAAGCCCGCATCGGCATCCGCGAACAGCGGCTCCAGCGTCTTTTCGAGGATCAGCGTGACCAGCTCGTCCGGCGTGTAGTAGCTGCCGCTGTTTTTGCGCGCGAAGGCATTGGGCCGGACGGCGATGACGCCCTCTTCGCGCACCACTTCATGCTCCAGCAGGCGTTCGTAGATCGAGCCCAGTTGCTGCACCGTGAGGTCGCGATAGTTGATGTAGCGGCGTTCGGAGCTTCCGGCACCGCCCTGGCGCTCGAACGACAGCTTGTCGATAACCGGGGCAAGCACGCTGTCGGGCAAACGAATCCGGTCGAGCAACAGGGTGTTGGCGGGCGCGAACAGGCCGCCATTATAGGGCGGAATGCCGATCGACGCATCGCCGCGATCGACGATGCGCGACAGATCGGCAATGCGGTTCCAGATTTGCGAGGCATGGCCCGAAAAGGCATCGCCGCGCTCCATGCGATCGCCGACTTCGATGCGTTTGGGGCGCAGGGCGTAATCGTCATAGCCATCCGAATTGACCGGCAGCAGATCGCGGTCTTCGGCGTAGAGCAGGAACAGCAAGCGGTAGAGCAGGACGAGCGAGGCGTCGCGCACTTCCTCGAGCGGCGTTTGCGGCGATGCTCCGGCAACCGCGGCGGTCAGTGCCGGAAAGATGTCTTCGAAGACGAGCTTCGAGAGGGACTTGGCGACGCGCTCTTCGTAGAACGCGGCTTCCGCCCGCGCGCGTTCGTGGAACGAGCGGCCATCGGCGCCGGTCCTGGCAAACGCGGTGTGCGAAAAGATCGCGGCGAAGACGCGCAACGCATGGTCGCGCACGTCATCATCGACGCCGAGTTCGCCCTGCGTATCCAGGGCCAAGGCACCCGCCAGATCGACTTCGAGAAACTCCTCGCTGACCGATCGTGCGCCCGCCCAGTAGAGCCGCCAGCGCGCACCATTGGTGAGGATGCCCCAGCGCAGTCCGTGCTCGCTGTTGTCGCCGATGCGGCGCAGATAGCGCAGCATCTGAGTCGATGGAGCGACCGCATCCTCGCGTCCCACCGCCCGGTCGAGCGGCCGTGCCCAGCGTTTGCTTTCGACCACGGCCGCGCCTTGCTCATAGCGCCGCCATTCTTCCGGCTTCGCATTCGCGCGGTCTTTCGCCTCGCCATCGATGAACAGCAGTCCGTCCGGCACGTCGAGCCGGCCACCGGCGGACAGGTTCTGCTGCCGCAGGCTTTCGGACCAACCCAGTTCGGCAAGCACCGGCCAAATGAAATCGTCTTCGGTCTGGCTTTCATTGGGCGACGATCCGCGCGGGAAGCGCTCGGCAATGGCCGTCAGGGCAGAGCGAAGCGCATCGCCATCAACCGCCCGGTATTCGGCCGATTGCCGGATGGCTTCTTCCAGATAATCAGTCGTGAGGAACGATCCGGCGAACAGTTGCATGGATATGGACTAGCAGCCAAACAACGGTCGTTCCACGAAATGCTTGCCGCGATCCGATCTAGCGTCGGCCTTGCATACTGACGAGCCTTACCGAAACCGTGGAAAACCCAGGGTTTCAGGAAGTCTCGGGAAAGCAGGACGGTGCCCTTAGAGGAAAAATGGGCACTCCCAAACATTGGGAAGTTTTCATCGTTCGTGACCGATACTGGGCCATCAGCTGTCAGGCCGCTTACGATGGCGATTATGTACCTTGCAAACCCGTTTCATTTTTTCGTCACCCCAGCGAAAGCTGGGATCTCGGGCGGGATCGCCATGAGACCTGAGATGCCAGCTTTCCGGGTCCCAACAAAGTACTACTTTGTTGGGTGCCCTTTCGCCGGCATGACGGACAAAGAAAGGCGGAGCCATGCCGTTTCTGAATTTCCATCCGACTGGGTTTGCAAAGCACATGATCGCCTTCGCTTTAGGGTGGAATTTTCTGCCTAGCTCCAGCATCCCCTTATATCGGCTGCCTGACCGTTCGATGATGCCACGCTATGACCGTTGATCCTAGGCAGGCAGATCGATCCGGAACTGTGCACCCTGGCCCTGGTCTGGCTCCACTTGGATTTCGCCATGATGGGCTCGCAGGATCAGGCTGGCCAGCGTCAGGCCGATGCCGGTGCCACCCGGTTTGTAGGTGATGAAGGGCTGAAAAATATCGCTGGCAAGATGGGCAGGAACGCCTTCGCCATTGTCGGCGATGCGCAACATGATCGAGCTGCCAAATCGGTGGCAGGCGAAGTTTACAATCGGCTGGTCATCGCTGGCCGCCTCTGCCGCATTCTGCAGGACCGCCCAGATCGCGGCGTGTAACTGGTCCCGATCGGCATGCAGCGTTGCGGGCGCACGGGAAGCGTCGCATGTGAAATCGATGCCGGGCCAGCGCGTGCGAAACAGCGCTTCGATATCGCCTAAAAATGTTTCTGCCTTGAACGGTGCGATCGCGGGAGCTGGTAGGCGCGACAGTTGCCGGTAGGCCTGGCCGAAGCGCTGCAATCCTTCCGCGCGCCGGGCGATGGTTTGGACTGCCTCGCGCAAAGCGTGAATGTCCGGCGGATCGTCGTCGACAATCTCAGCGGCGGTTCGGCTGAGCGAGGCAATAGGCGTAAGGGTATTGGCGATTTCGTGGCCGAGAACGCGGACCAGATCGCGCAATGTGGCCGCCTCCGCTGCGCGCAATTCGGCTTCGATATCGGTGAATGCGGCGATCCGCCCGCTGCCAAGTGCACCTGCGACATCGCTGGTGGTGAGCGCAAAGGGCCGTCTCTGGTCGTCCACCGCAAGCTCGATTCGTGCGGTCTTTCCTGGCGTCGTGGCGCGGATGGTTTCGATAAGCTCTGCGGGCGGCGCGATGATAAGATGTTCTGCCGCAAACAGGCGCCGGGCGGGGCGATTGAGTGCGATCAGCCGCTCATTCGGATCGAGCAGCAGCAAAGGGAGCGGCGAGGCGTCGAGACAGCCTTCCAGAGCCTGCCGATCCGGCGCGGCCGCAGCAGCGGCTGGCGGGAGCGGGCGGCTGGATTGGCGCCGTGCTGATAGCGTGGTCGCGCTGATGGCCCAAATGCCCACAAGCATGGCGACGATCCCCGCCGCGATCAGGCCCGCGAACCAAGCCGCGGCCATGCCCGCGCCGGCGACCAGTGCCAAAAGGGCGAGGCCGGGCAGGCGCAGGGACTTAAATACCATGCTTGTCCATACGGCGATAAAGCGCCGCGCGGGTAAGCCCGAGTTCCTCGGCGGCGCGGCTGATATTATAGGAATGACGCTTCAGCGCCGCCAGAACGATGCGGCGCTCGTGGCGTTCGAGATTGAGATCGCCGCCCTTGGCCGGCTGCTCTTCGTCGTTGAACGCGGGCAGCACAAAATCGGGGGCTTCGTAGCTGCCGCCTGTAGCGAGCAGCGCAGCGCGTTCCATCGCCTGTTGCATGCCGTGGAAATTGTCCGGCCAGGAATGCGCGGCGATGGTATGCGCCGCTTCCTCGGAAAGTGACAGCACAGCCTTGCCATGCTTTGCAGCGGACAGTGCGAGAAAATGGCGCGCGAGTGGCACGATGTCGTTCGCCCGATCCACCAAAGGCGGCAGCGTGATCTCGATCGTGTTGAACCGGTATAGCAGATCGCCGGTCACCGCCTCTCGCAAGGCATCGCGGGCAAGCCGCGTGGTCGCGATCGGCCGGGCGCCGTCAAGAACATCTGCAAATGCATGCTGTGCCTCGCGCGGGACACGGTCAATCGTCTCGATCAGGACGGTCTCGCCTGCAAGGTTGGGCAGCCGCGCCGGATCGACCATGTCGCCTTCGAGGCGAATGACGCTGCGCCCCGCCAGCACCGACGCGCGATGGATCAGGTCAGCGGCAAGCGTCTTTCCTGCCCCGGTGGGTCCCATCACGAGGACGCCCGCCATGGTCGGCGCGATGCGCGCGATTAGCGTTCGCGCCTCGACGATGGCGGGGCTTTCGCCAAGCAGCGTCAGCGCTGCGGCGGGGGTTTGGCCCCGGTCCGAGGACTGTCGAGCCTGTGCCACCGCACGCTTCACGGTGGCGGTCAGCCGGTCGTTATTCCACGGTTTGATGAGAAAATCGCTGGCGCCAGCGCGCATCGCTTTCACCGCTATGGCGATGCCGCTATGGCCAGTGATTATCACCACTACTGCATGCGGGTCCGCTGCTATCAGCCTGTCCAGAAGGCTCAGTCCTTCGTCTCCGGAAACCCGCCCGCGTGCGAAGTTCAGATCGAGCAGAATGACCTCGGGTCGCCGCTTCGCCAGCTCGATCCAGGCGCTGTCCGGGCCGTCTGCGGCCCGAACGCCGAAACCGCGCCGTTCGAGCAACAGCCGCGCGGCGCGAACGACATCGGCATCATCATCCACGATCAGGATATCGGGGATCGGTTCAGGCGATTTGTTTGACATCAACGCTCCACTGTTCGGAATCGGACAGGTGATACACTTGCGTGAGCGCATATGACCAGAAGCAAGCGATATATAAGGCATTATCAGTGCGTTAGGATGCGGCTGGTTCACCGAGTATAGTGAAGGCCTACCCACAGGCGATCGGACACCGGACCATGCACGCATTTCTCGCTCTCTACCGCTCCTTTAGTCGCCATCCGCGCTTCGCCTTCATCAATCTTGGCGGCCTGGCTTTGGGCATCGCTGTATTTCTGGTGCTGTTCCTGTTCGTGCGGTTCGAGACGAATTTCGATCGCACGTTGCCGGGATCGGATGAGATATGGATCGTCGACCGCAGCTTGCAGTTCGGCGCGGCTCCGCCCGTTGATATTCCGTCGCGCTTCGACATGCTGCCGCTGCTGCAGGCCGATTATACGGATACAAAAGGCGCGCGGCTGATGGCTGGGGAAGTGGCGGTACAAAGCGGCCGCCAGGGGGTCACAGAGCGGCTCGCACTGGTCGATCCGGCATGGTTCGACTTGTTCCCGCTGCATATACTGTCGGGCTCTCCGAAGCAGGCACTTGCGCGACCGGACGGCGCGGTCATCACCGATCGGATCGCCAAGCGCTATTTGCGACCTGGTGATCCGATCGGTCAGACAATAGATGTCACCATTAGCGAGGATCGCCGGCTGCTGCGCGTCGCCGCCGTCATCAGTGATCTTCCAGCGGCCATGACCCATCGCAATGATATTTTCGTCCGCTTGACAGCAGAGGCGGATGATCTTCAGGGATTTGGCGGGACCACGACTTTTCTGCGCTTCGCCGATAGCGCCGCCGCCGAGGCGCGGATCGCCAGCCTGCCTATGTTCAATGCCCGGCATCCCGATCCCAATTTCACCGGTCCATCCGGACTGATCAAGATCAGCGAACATATTATCCCATTGGGCGATCTCCATTTGGAGGAACCGCGCGACCGGCTGGTGGTCGCCACGCTCGGCATTGTCGGGCTGATCGCGCTGATCCTGGCGATCGTGAATTACGTCAATCTCTCGACCGCGCGGGCTGATTTGCGCGCGCGCGAAGTGGCCTTGCGCAAGGTGGTCGGCGCGCCGCGCATGGCGTTGATCCGCCAATTTCTGGCAGAGTCCCTTGCGACCGCGAGTATCGCCGGTCTGCTGGGGCTCGCGCTGGCCGAGCTGGCATTGCCGCTGGTAAATTCCGCCGGAGGAACCGAGCTCGCGATTGCCTATTGGGGCCGGTCCGGCATCCTGCCGCCGGTGGTAACGGTGGTACTCGTCACCGGAGTTGTCGCAGGCCTTTATCCCGCATTCGTCCTGTCCCGGTTCCAACCTGCTTCCGTGCTCAGTTCCACGCAATCGCCGGGCCTCGGGCGGCGCGGCCGGGTGCTGCGATCGGCGCTGGTGGTTGGCCAGTTCGCCATCGCCATCGCGCTGATGATCGGCACCGGTGTTCTGCTCGTTCAGGCGCGGCATCTCCAGACGTCCGATCTCGGTTTCAAGCGCGATGGGCTGATCATGGTGCCTAGCTTCGCCAATCGCACGTTCGATCCGGCGCAGCGAGATAGTATTCGCAGGGCGATTTCCGAACTGCCCGGCGTTGCCGGGACCGCAATTTCAGGGGTGGCGCCAGGGGGAGGAACTTTCACAATTCGAACGTTCAATGATGAGAAGAAAATCCAGACCGAGATGCTGGAGGGGGTGACAGGCCCGGGATTTTTCAAGTTGTACGGGGCGAGATTGCGCGCGGGTAGGCTGTTCAAGCCAAACCGATTTTCAGCCGACGTCATGAGTCCGGAAACGGATCAACTTATCGGGAGCACCGGCTTGGTGCGCCAGTCCCAGAAACTCAACGCCGTCATCAACCAATCAGCAGTTAGGTCGCTTGGCTTTGACGATGACGAAGCTGCGATCGGGGAGGTGATCTCCGCGGGCGACGAAATCACCATTATTGGCGTGATCGACAATCTCCGTTTTGGTGACCCGCGCGAACCGGTGCAGCCGCAAGCTTATTATCTGCGCACGGACAACAAGTTTTCGCCAGTGCTTGCCGTCCGTTACAGCGGTGCGGACCAGCCTATGCTCGCTGCGATTGAAAACATCTGGCAGAATCGCGCGGGGACGGTGCCATTTGATGCGGTAACCGTGAACCGCCAGCTTTACGAAAAATACTATGAGGCCGATCTGCAGCGTTCGCGCCTGTTCGCGCTCGGCGCTGTGTTGGCTGTGGCGATCGGTTGCCTTGGCCTTTATGGCCTTGCCGCCTTCGACACCTCCCGCCGGGTGCGCGAAGTCGGTATTCGCAAAGCGCTGGGTGCTTCCACGCGCGATATTGTCAGGCTGCTCGTCGGCCAGTTCCTGCGACCGGTGGTGATTGCTAATGTGATCGCCTGGCCGCTTGCCTTTTTTGCGATGCGGCGCTGGCTTTCCGGGTTTGACGACCGGATGGCGCTGTCGCCTGCATTCTTCATGGGCGCGACCGTTCTGGCGATCGCGATCGCGGCGCTGACGGTGTTCGGCCAGGCGTGGCGGGTGGCGCGCGCGGCTCCGGCAAAGGCACTGCGCAATGGTTGAAAGGTCAGCCTGGCAGGGTCAGCCGGAACAGGGTTGGATTCGCTCCGCAAAGTTCCAGCGCGCCACCGTGCGCGCGGGCGATCTGCCGGGCGAGCGAAAGTCCTATTCCAGAGCCTTCCGGCTTGGTCGTGTGAAACGGGCGAAAGATATGGTCCACGCTGTCGGGCGGTACGCCAAGTCCGTTATCGCTAACGTCGATCGCCAGCCGTTCGCCCACTCTAGCAAATGTGAGGCCGACATGTGGATCGCCCCCGCCGCTGGCAGCTTCAGCGGCGTTGTGGAGCAGCGCCCACAGTGCCTGGTTCATCTGGTCCCGATCCATCGGCCATATGAGGCCTGGCGGGGACGTCAAAGCAAGCTCGATAGCGGGCCAGCGCTCGGCAAAAGCGCGGGCAAGATCATGTGCGAATTCGCTTACCGCCACCGGGTGAGCGCTGGGTTCGGGCAGGCGGGCGAGTGCGCGATAGCTGCTGGCAAAGCGCTGAAGCCCCTCGGCGCGCCGGGCGAGTGGCCCGAGGATTTCGTGCAACAGTGCTGGATCGACCGGGCGTTTGGTTGCCGCGATCTGCGCGCTTTCCGCCAGCGACACGATCGGCGACAGGCCATTGAGCAATTCATGGCCGAGGATTTCGATCAGCTCGGCGCTCGCACGGGCCTCGGCGGCGCGTTCCTCGCGCTCGAAATCGATCAGCGCGGCCACAATCTGCGACGCCGCCTCGATCCGGTCGATCCGCCAATGTCTGCCCTCGTGACGAAGATGGCTCGCCAAAGGGTTGAGCAAGGCGGGCGGTGGCGGGACGATCCGGTCGTCGGTGCCGAAAATGCTGCGCGCTGCTCGATTGAGCGTGCGGGCTGTGCCGCCTTCGATCGCCAGCAGCGGCGTGGGCGCGGCATCGAGCAGCAGGCGCTGCATCACGAGGTGGTTTTCAATATCCTCAGCTTCGATCTCAGTATTGTGATCGCGGTGCACTGGCAGTCCACGGATCGGCAGCAGCGCGGCGTTCCACCAGGCCAGCACCGCGAGCCAGAGCGCAACTAGCGCCGCGCCCGTCAACAGGCCCCAATAACCCTGTGTCCAAGCGTAGGCCCCGGTGATCCCGCATGCCGCCAGCGTCATGCCAAGCGCCGCGGCGCGCCAGCCGCGTCTGTGATGGAGGGTCACAGGCCGTAGCGCTCCATCCGCCGATAGAGCGCGCCTCGGCTCAGCCCCAGTGCCCGGGCCGCGTGGCTGACATTCTGATGATGTTCGGCGAGAGCGGCTTTGATCATCGATTTTTCAGACTGGTTCAGATCGAAATTACGTTCCGTTTCGCCGACCTGCTGCTGCATTTCCGGCTTGGGCGATGCACCGAGGGACAGCGCTGCGGCATCGACGACGCCGTCCTCAGCCAACAGCACCGCGCGCTCCAGCGTCAGCGCGAGCCCGCGCACCTCGTCGGGCCAGTCGGCCACCCGGAGCGCGTCCTCTGCCGAGCCGGTCAGTTGGGGCACGGGCCGCCCGAACCGCTCGGCTGCGTCGCGCAGAAAGTGGCGGGCGAGCAGCGATATGTCCTCGCGGCGTTGGGCCAGCGGCGGAACGGCCAGCTCGACCGTGGCGATGCGGCGGCGTAATGCCGGGGTAAGGTTTGCAAGACTATCAGCAATCGCAATCGGCCGGATGGTTGCTGGCAAAAGTTCCGCAAGCCGGTCTTGCGCGATGTCCTCAAGCCGATCAGGATGTCGCAGGATCACGGTCCCACTGGCACGCTCGAGCTGCGCCCAGGCGCTGTCGTCGCGAAGGTCAATTCTGAGCACGCCAGCGTCCGCATCGCCCGATGCAGCGTAAAGCGCGCGGGCGGTCAGTTGCCGCCCCACGCCCGGCGGGCCGGTGATCGTAACGCCCGCTGCCGTCGGCCCGACGCGCTGGATGAGATTGCGCAAGGCGATGATCTCCCCGCTCTCGCCTAGCAGCCGGGGCGATGCGCCGCCGCTTGCTGATTGCGCTGCCGATGCACCGCCGGAAACAATCGGCTCGCGTGCGATCGCGTCTTCCACCTTTTGGATCAGATCGGCGTTTTTCCATGGTTTGACGGCGAAGTCGCGCGCGCCGGCCTGCATCGCCGCCACCGCCGTGCGGATACCGCCATGCGCGGTCACCACCACCACGCACGCCGCGGGATCCTCGGTCATGATCCGGGCGAGACAGGCAAGGCCCTCGCGCCCGTCCGCCTTGCCCGGCGTGAAGTTTAGATCAAGCAATATGGCATCGAAGCGCCGCCGCGCCAGCAGCGAGTACGCCTCTTCCGGACCAACGGCGATGTCGAGAACATGGTCCGCCAGGCGGAACGCGATCTCCATTGCGCGCGTCACGGCCGGATTGTCATCGATCAGCAGAATCGCCCGGGAGGCATTGCCGCTTGACGCAGTGCTCGCCTGTCCATTTCCGGACACCTTGTCCGCTCGTGGACGGTCGGGGTGTTGCTCGATCTCGGAAAACTCTTTGTTCATAGCTCTTTAGCTTTTTCAGGCCTGTTCGGCGATACTTGTCACATGATGACGCAAGCCGCCGAACAGGCAAATACTTCTTCAAACACTCCGTCTGGCGCCGCGATGGACCGCCGGGTGGACAAACCGCGCACGCCTTGGTGGCGATCGCGCTGGGCAGTGATCGCGCTGGTCGTGGCGATGCTCGCCGTGGCGGGCTGGCGCGCGCTGCCCGCCAGCGGATCGACTGACGTCGATGCCGCGGACATCCAGACCGGCGAGGTGGCGCGCGCTGCGTTTGAAGATTATCTCCCGGTTCGCGCCACCGTCGTGCCCGCCACGACCACGCTGGTCGGCGTGATGAGCGGGGGCCAGATCGAAGGGCTTCTGACGCAGGATGGCGCGCTGGTGACCAAGGGTGAGCCGCTGGCCCGGCTCGCCAATCCGGAACTGCGGCTGCAGGTGCTCAGCCAAGAGGCGCAGATCGCCAGCCAATTGGGTGGCGTTGCAGGCGAAAATCTTGGCATCCAGCGTTCCCGCGTTGACCGCGCGGGCCAGGTCAGCCAAGCCGAATATGACCTTATCCGCGCGCGCCGCGATCTCGATATTCGCCAGCAGTTGCACCAGAAGGGCTTCGTTTCCGATGCAGGCGTGAAAAGCTATCAGGAAGAGGTCGATTACCAGCAGAAGCGGCTGGCGCAGCTGCAAACCGGCCGGGCGCAGGAAACGCAGATTACGGCCACACAGGGCGCCTTGCTTGATGCGACCCGCGCGCGCCTTCAGAACAACCTGTCCGCCGTGCGCGGCAGCCTCGATGCGCTCACTATCCGCGCACCGATGGCCGGCCGGCTGACCAATTTCACGATCCAGCCGGGCCAAACCCTCGCGCCGGGCGATCCGGCGGGGCAGGTCGACAGCGAGGGGCAGTGGAAGCTGGAAGCCGATGTCGACGAATATTATCTCGGCCGCGTCAAGCCAGGGCAGCAGGCGGTAACGAGCGAGGGCGCGCGCATGACCGTCTCCCAGGTTCTTCCCACCGTGACTGACGGGCGCTTCCGCGTCGTACTGACCTTTGACACCGCGCCCGGCCAAGCGCTCAACCGCGGCCAGACGCTCGACCTGCGGATCACGCTTGGCGCCGCCACCCAGGCCTTGACCGTGCCCGTGGGCGGCTGGCTGACCAATGGCGGCAGCAGCGCCTTCGTGCTCGATCTGGGCGGCGATCACGCCCGGCGCCGACGCGTGGAAATCGGCCGACGCAATCCGCGCCAGGTGGAAATCCTGTCGGGCCTGACCCCCGGTCAGCGCATCGTCACCAGCAATTTGTCGCAGGTTGAAGGCGACATCATCAACATCCGCTAGAGAGGATAAAGCCACCCATGATCCGACTGGAAAATATCGAGCGCCGTTACACCTCCGACGAGGTGGAGACCACTGCGCTTGCCGAGGTGAACCTGGCCGTGGCGGAGGGCGAGTTCTTAGCCATCATGGGGCCGTCCGGCTGCGGTAAATCGACCCTCCTCAACACGCTGGGCACGATCGATCGGCCCACGGGCGGGCAATATTGGTTCGAGGACCGCGATCTTGCCGAGCTTCCGGAAAAGGAGCTGGCCAAATTTCGCGCCGCGCGGCTGGGCTTTGTCTTTCAAAGCTTCAACTTGATCGATGAATTGACGATCGAGGAGAATGTGGCTCTCGGCCTTGCCTATCGCAAAACATCGGGCAAGAAAGCGGAGCGCGTGGCCGCCGCCATGGACACGGTCGGTATCGCCCACCGTGCGCGCCATTTTCCGCATCAGCTATCGGGCGGGCAGCAGCAGCGCGCCGCGATCGCGCGCGCCATCGTGGGCGACCCGATGCTGATCTTGGCGGATGAGCCGACCGGCAATCTGGATACCACCAATGGCGAGCAGGTGATGAACATCCTGGCCGCGCTCAACGATGCTGGCGCGACCATCGTGATGGTTACCCACTCGCCCAGCCATGCCGACATGGCCAAGCGCCGCATCGACATGCTCGACGGCCGCGTCGTTGCCTCGGCCATGCGCGCGATTTGAGGGAGAAACAGCCGTGACAATGCTCCTACGATCCTGCGCCGCCATCGCGCTGCTGTGCGCCGTTCCGGCCTGTGCGATCAACATCACCGATAGTGCTGCCGAACGTGCCTTCGATACTCGAGGCGATCGCGACCCGGGGCCGATTGAAACTCGCGATCTCGATGTCAGCGATTTTCAGTCGATTGAGCTTGCCGGCTGCGATGTAGTGGACGTGCTTTTTGGCCTACGATTCGCGGTGGAGGTGACCGGGGCGACGCGCAATCTCGATACGCTGAGCGCCAAGGTTTCCGGCGAAACGCTGAAGCTACGCCGCACCGCGGACAGCTGCAATGGGAATGCTCGGGGCAACCGCATTGCGATCACGATGCCAACTCTGCGCGCGGTGACGATCAGCGGCGCGGGCCAAATCGCGGTTGCGCCGCTTATCGAGGATCGGTTCGAGGCTAGGCTTTCAGGCGCTGGCAAGCTCGACATGAGCGGAGTGCAGACGATTGAAACGCGCGTCTTCGTTGACGGAGCCAGCGAGGTGAAGCTGGCCGCTGTTGATAGCGACAGGATCGCGTTCGAATTATCAGGCGCAGCCGAGATCGACGCCGAGGGCCAGGCAGATCAACTCGCCATCCAATCGACCGGGGCGTCGGAGATCGACACGCATGCGCTTGCTGCGCCGACACTGGCAGTGTCCGCCAGCGGCATCGCGAAAGTGCGCGCGCGCGCCGATCGTACCGCAGCGATTACGGCGAGCGGGATGGCAACGGTAAAGGTCACCGGCGGCGCGGTCTGCACGATCAACAGCAGCGGCGACGCTGACATATTCTGTTCCTGACCATCTGCACCGGAAACCAATTTCATGAACCGCTTTGCGCTGCTTTCGCTTTACCGTTCACTGACCCGCCACAAGCTTTATGCCGCGCTCAATATCGGCGGGCTGGCGGTTGGGATCGCCGTTTTCATCGTACTCGGCCTCTATGTCCGCTTTGAAACCAGTTATGAAAAATGGCTGCCCCGGCATGACGAGGTCTACGTCGTGGAGACGGTGTGGATGGACCCCGGCAGTCCGGTCAACGGCGCTTATACCTACTCGATGGGAGGGCTGCTGAATCAGCTGCAGGAGGATTTCCCCGGCACGATCGGCGCCCGGATACTAGGCGGCGAGGAAGGCGGCATCGTCCGGCGCGGCAACAACGCCGTCACCGAGGATGTGGCGATGGTCGATCCGTCCTTCTTTAAAGTATTCGAATTGCCGATGGCGGACGGAAGCGGCGATGGCGCGCTGACGGACCCGAGTGCCGTCCTGATCAGCCAAAGCGCGGCGCGGCGCTATTTCGGAGACAGCGATCCCATCGGCCAGACGCTGATTGTCTCGATCTACGAGGAAAAGGATTACCGCGTCGCCGGTGTGTTCGAGGATTTGCCCGCCAACAGCGATTTCAAGCTTTCGGTCCTGACCCCGCTGCCCGTCGACATGGAGCGGCAGAACTCCAACTGGTTTCACTGGGGCAGCACCAGCCTGCAGACGTATCTGCGCTTTCCGAACCCAGCCGCGGCCCGCGCCTTTGAAGAAAAGATGCCCGCTTTCGTAGATCGCCGCGGCAAGGCGGATATGGGTGACAATCCGTCGGGCACAGTCGGTATTCAATTGCTGCCGCTCGTCGATGCGCATCTGAAACCGCAAGGCATCGCCAGCGCCAGCGCAAAGCTGATCCTGATCACATTGGGACTGGTCGGGATATTTGCTCTGCTGATCGCGCTGATCAACTACATCAATCTGGCCACCGCGCGCGCCAGTCTGCGAGCACGTGAGGTCGCCATGCGCAAGGTGTTGGGAGCAAACCGTGCCGCGGTCATGCGTCAGTTTTTGGCCGAAGCGGTTCTAACCGTGGCGGTTGCCTCGCTATTGGGCCTCATCATGGCCGAGCTAGGGCTGCCGCTGGTGAACGCGGCGGGAGGGTTGTCACTCTCCATACCCTATCAATCCGTGGTGCCCGCGCTGGCCATACTCACGATAGTTGCGGGCCTGCTGGCGGGTGCCTATCCCGCGCTCATCCTGTCGCGCTTCCGCCCCGCTTCCGTGCTCGCCTCATCCCGGTCGCCCGGTGGTGGTCAGACAAGCACCCGCATTCGCGAAGCGCTGGTGGTGGCACAGTTCGGTCTCGCCATCGCCTTCCTGATCGGCACCGCTGTACTGGTGGCGCAGACGCGGTATGTGCGTGCAGCCGATATCGGCTTCCAGCGCGAGGGGCTGATGACCGTGCTTTCCTTGCGCGATAGCCTGGTCGAAGCTTCGCAAAAACGCGCTTTCATAGAAGAAGTGCGTGCGCTGCCGGCGGTAAGGGAAGCCGCGCTTGCCAACACCGTCGTTGGCGGTAGCGGCGCGCAAAATGCCGACAATGTGCCGTTGCCCGGCGTATCGGGATCGGGGCCGTCGCTGATTTGGGAGATCGTCGGACCGCATTTCTTCGATGTCTATGGCACGTCGCTAGTCGCCGGACGCCTGTTCGATGATACTCGGCCGGCGGACAATAGCATGGGCGGCTCCACTGGGACCGAGATCAATATCGTCATCAATCGTAAAGCAGTCGGCACCCTTGGATTCACTTCCCCGCAGGCAGCGATCGGCAAGACAGTGGGTGGTGACCGGCCGCGCACCATCATCGGTGTGGTCGGAGATATGGGTTTTTCGGGGCCGCGCGATCCGATCGAGGCCACCTATTATCGCTATGCCGCCGACCCTGCGCCGCTAGACAGTGCCATCGTCGCCTCGATCCGGTTCACCGGCGATCCGCGTGCCGTCATGGCCGAGATCGAGACCATCTGGCAGCGCATGGTGCCGCAAGTCCCGTTCAATGCGCAGACGGCCGATCAGCGGCTGACCAAATTCTACGAGGATGACGACCGCGCCACGCGGCTGTTCGCCATCGGCGCCGGGCTTGCGGTTCTGATCGGCATGGTCGGGCTGTGGGGGCTGGCCTCGTTCAACACCGCGCGCCGGGTGAAGGAGATCGGCATTCGCAAGTCGCTCGGCGCCTCCTCTGCTGATATCGTCAAGCTTCTGGTCGGCCAGTTCCTGCGACCCGTCATTATCGCTAATCTGATCGCCTGGCCGCTGGCCTATTTTGCGATGGAGAAATGGCTGGCCGGGTTCGCCGACCGGATTGCGCTGTCGCCCATCTATTTTCTTGGCGCGAGCCTGCTCTCCTTGGCGATCGCCGTGCTGACCGTGCTCGGCCAGTCGCTGCGCGCAAGCCGGACGACGTCGGCCTGGGCGCTGCGATATGATTGAAGGCCGCGCTCGGTCTTCGCTGCTTCTGTCGGCGGCACTAGCGGCAGCCGCGCCTGCTCAAGCAGAAACTCTGCGCGAGGCGATCGCTCTGGCCTATGCCACCAACCCGGTCCTCGCCGAAGCACGCGCCCGGCAGGCGGCGCTGGAGGAAGCACCCGAGCAGGCCCGCGCCGATGGCCGCCCGACGCTCTCCGCCGATGTCGGTGCCGGCTATAACAATAACGGCATCGGCAATGCGGGTAACGCGAACCTGCGCGTCACTTTGCCGATCTGGACGGGCGGGCGGGTGCCCTCCGCAGTGCGCGCGGCCAATGCCGATGTCGCGGCTGGCGAACAACGTGTGCGTGACCGCGAGGCTGCGGTTCTGGAACGGGTCGTGACCGCCTATGCCGACCTTCTGTTCGCGCAGGCCTCGGTAGAGGTGGCACGGATCGGGATTGAACGGCTCGACCGGCAGGTGGACGAAGCGCGGTCCCGGTTCGATCTGGGCGAAGCAACACTGACGGACGTCGCGCAATTGCGCGCCCAGCGGGCCAATGTCCTCGCCAGCCTTGCCGATGCCGAAGCCGCCTTGACCAGCGCGGCGGCTACTTATCGCGCGGTGGTGGGGCAGTCGCCGGGCGATCTCGTTGCCACTGTTTCGCCGCCAGATGCGCTGCCGACCAACTTGCCTGAGGCGCGGCTTTCGGCGGAGGAGGCCAATCCGTTGCTGCTCGAACAGACCAGTATTGCCGATGCGTCCGCCGCGCGGATCCTCCGGGCACGAGCCGTTGGCGCTCCTTCGCTGGATCTGGCAGCTGGCTATGGCCGGGGCGCACAGCTCTCGGGCGGAGGTCTGCGCGGCTTCGAAAGCGAGGCGATGGTCGGACTATCGCTGAACCTACCGATCTTCACTGGCGGGCTGGTCCCGTCACGCGTGCGCGAGGCGGAGGCGACGTATTCGGCCGAGCGTTTCGCGACAGAAAGCGTCGAGCGCGAAGTGATTCGCGTCGTTGACACCGCCTGGGCCGCGCTGGAGGCCGCGCAGCTTCGCCTTCAGGCCAGCCGGGATGGGCTTGAGGCAGCCGAACTGGCGTTGGACGGCGTGCGCGCCGAATATGAGTTCGGACTGCGCTCAACGATCGACATCCTCCTGGCAGACCAAAGCTACCGCGCCGCACAGCTGGCGCTCGCGCGCAGCCAAAGCGACGAACTGATCGCCCAAGCCAATCTGTTGCGGGCCGCGGGCCGGCTGGATGAAGGCGCCTATCTTTGACGCTGGACGTATGAAGCGCCCGGCATGTAGCAAACCGCCGTACTCACGCACAAAAACTGCTGGGCACCTCCGACGTTATCAAATTCGCCTGTCTGCGTCATCGCACACCGAAACCTTGTCGCAAATTTTGCTGCTGGCTGCGGCCGAGCGGATAACTCCAGAGAAGCATGACCACGATAAGTTTGAGCGCGACGGGCAGAAGCGTCGCATCGCCGGGCGGCAGAAACAGCGCCGCACCTTATACTGTAATCGATTCGGTCAACGCTGCCAGCATCACATGGTGCCTTTCGAAGCGGTGCGCCAGCCATGCCAATATGAAGAGCCCGCAACACTTACGAAAAGACCGATGATAAAACTGGCGCTAACATTCTCTGGCAAGAGCGGCACCTTGGAACGAAAAACATGATTGCCGCCGAGTTTACAGTATCGGTTTTCGCACCGGTACATCGCAGGAGCGGATAAATTCGAAGCTTTTGAGGCCAGCACTTAGCTGGAAGTAGGATGCTTTGGATCTTGGGCATAAGGCGGGAAGACGTTCGCAGCTAGCTAGGGCAGCTTTCGAGAGATCGAAAGGCGGTCACGAATGACCACTATTGGGCGCTTTGCAGACCGGCTGCAACTGGGCCGCAGGCGGAATGGCAGGTTATGGGCTGACCGACATTCGACAGCTGATTTAGTCCGCGCGATATTGCTACCCCGCCAAAGCCCTGCGGCAAGATGCTGCGCGGGCAAAACATGCATCGTTTCGATTCATCGGGAAAGGAAGAGCGCGCCCAAAGCAACGCTTTTCAGTTCTATCTTGCTTCGAACGTGATCGAGTTGCGCATTTCTATCGTATTGACACCAACCGACATAGGCGTGCGCACGCCCGGGATGGCGGCGACATCAAAAAGTTCCACAATATCGCCCTCCATACGAATCCATTCGACGATATCACCCGTGGCGAGATTGATGATGACAATCCCGCACCAAGCATCGCCATCGCGCTTGGTAAGCTCTCGCTCCAGCGCCAACTCCTTGAACGATCCGTCACGCGGCTTGGAAAGCGTCACGATAGCATGACCACGATGGATGGCGAGGCCGCGCATGAAACCGGGTGCAAACGCGATATCGCGGCTTTTACCGGTGGCGGGATCGATCGCTATCAGCTGTCCCCTACCGGAATCGAGCGCATAGAGCGTGCCATCCACCAAGCGCGGTGAATGTGGCATCGATAATCCCTCGCTGACGACCTCGTCGCTGGTTACATCAATGATCACACCGCCGCGATCGCGCCGCTCCCGCCATCCATTGACCAAGTCCGTGCGGCTGACCGCACTGACATATTTCGGCTCTCCATTGAACATAGCGAGGCCATTCAGATGGCAGCGATCCTCGGGGGCCAGCTTGGATATGAAAGGCGGTTGCCAGATCGGAGCGAAACTGTGACGGAGATCGAGCCGCGCGAGACAGGAATATTTAGTGTTGACGAAGACCACCCGCCCTTTGTTATCGACACCCAACTCATGGACATCGACATCACCGGTAGTCTGCGCATTGCGGGGCACGAATACCGCGTCGAATGAACCATTGCCGAGTTCTCCCGGACGAAGCATGTTTTCCAAGCGCCAAATCTGGAAGTGAGAGCCGAGATAGAGCCGCCCGGCATGGAAAGATATGCCCATTGCCCGGGAATAATTCTGCTGGTTTAGCGAGATGCCGCCGTCCGGCAGCACGCCGACCAGAAACAATTGCCCTGTCTGATAGGATGTGAACGCCAAACTGGTCTCATGGAGATGCAGCCAATCGGCCAGACCGCGCGAGACCGTTATATCGGTCTTGGGCGGCTTGGCGGGTGATATGGTTTCTTCAGTCAAGAAAATATCCGGAGTGGGGCACCGCAGCCATTGCGACCGCGATGCCCCACTTGATCAGAACCGAATGCGAAGACCGGCGCGGCCGCCTGCGCCTTCAAGATCCGTTACGCCGTTATTGTCCTTAAACGAACGCCGGTAATTGCCCTCGAAGAAGCCGGAAATGCCGTCGGCACTTCCGATCGATAGACCCACGATCGCCTCGCCATAATCGTCGATATGATCATTCACGAAGCTGAACGACTGACCATTATTGGTGAATGTAACGCCGTCTTCGCCCTGAAATTCATGGACGTAATTGGCGCCGACATAGAAGGAGCCCTTGGTCGCTCCCGCCAAGCCAAACTGACCACCGACACGGGCACCGGCACGGCCGCGAAGACCATCGTCATCGTCAAAGTCGACGTTCGTAGCGCCCACATTGAACGAGTCGAAGTCGCTCTTCACGTAGGAGATGCTCACGGCTGGCTCGACGAAGAATGTATCGCTGCCGAAGCGCACACCACCTTCGGCGCGGCCACCATAGGCGTCTCCCTTGACGTCACGGCTGAACCCGGCCGACTGGCCGTTCACATCGCCCCAGTAATAATCATATTTGCCTAAGGCATTGAAGAAGAAGTTCCCCGACGAATAACTGGCGTAGAGGCCTCCGTTGACGACATCGTAACGGATGCGATCGGCCGATCCGGCAAAGTTCTGCGAAGAGTTCAGATAGCCGCCGGTTACGCCAAAAGCGAAGCCACCCTTCTCACCGCTGGAACCGCCGAAATCGACGCCGACCTGGCCACCGAAATAATCCTGCTGGAAGCCATTGGACAGCGTGCGCGTGCGCGAGAAATCGGTCACGTCACGATTATCTTTACGGGTATCGACGGCGCCGTGGATTTGCACCCAAGTCCGTGCAGACGCATCGCCGCCACCAAAGCCCCAGAGCGCATCACGCCGTGCCCGCAACTGCGCGGAGATCACGTCGGCCGATTGCAGCCACAAGTTGCGAACACCTTCAACATAATTGAGCGTGCGGAACGCCGCATCGCTGGGCGCACCGACCAGATCGTAACGGCTGTTGGCCGCGTCGTAGACGACTTCCAGACGGACGAAGCCCTGCTCCTGTGAACCATTGGCAAGGCTGAAAGCACCGGCGTTGGATGCGGCGCCAACATCGACCAACGTACCGCCATTGCCGAAGCTGAACAGATTGTCGTCTAGCGAATTGAGCACGATCGTCGTGTTGCCACTCGCCGCACCGCCAATGATAAGTCGATCATTGGTATCACCAAAGGCGATGTCCAGACCGAGCTGGCTGTTGCCCGTGCCCGTGAAGCTGCCCGGCAAGGTAAGCGTGTCGCCCGCCCGGTCGTTTCGTAGATCGACGAGACCGCCAGCATTGGTGAAGCTCTCCAGACCAGTGAAAGTTGGCGAGACTATCGCGGTCGCGCCGTTCCCAACCAGCACCGTGCCGCTGTTCACAAAACTGTCGGTGCCAGCCCCGAAATCGGGATTTACGCCAACGACAAAGGTGCCGCTGTTATTCACGCTATCGGCACCATCGGTCAGGACTATGTCCGACGTCAGGCGGCCACTGTTGGTGATCGCGATCGGCCCACCCAGCGCCAGCACTGCAATGCCATTGGCATTGTTGGCGATGGTTCCGGCATTGCTCAGCGTGCTGCCGGTGATGGAATCGAGCGTGATGGAGTTGCCATCGGTGGCCTGGACGCTGCCGCCGCTTGCCACGGTTACCGCAGCGGTATCACCCGTTACGTAAAGCGCGTCGGTGCCCTCGCCCTGGGCAAGAACCCGACCGTTGACAGTCGCGGAAGCCGCTTCGGTTGCGGTCACGACTACCGCGCTGGAGCCATCGCCGCTGGCGAGAACATTGTTAACCGTTGCGCTGGCATCACCATCCGTGCCGGTGACGCGGATAGCATCGCCGAACCCGCCATAAAGTGCCTGGCCCGAGGTGCTTACGTTGCCCGTCGTGATAACCGAAGCGTTCGCGCCGGTCGCGATGATCGCGGCACGGGCGCTGTCGACATCGTCGTCCAGCGCTGCAACCGTCGAAACATTATTCGCAGTCACGTCCACATCACCGGTGTCGGATACCGCAATGATACCCGAACCGCCACGGCCGGAAGCCAGAATGCTGCCGGTGCTGGCGACCATAACATCGCCGCTATCGGACGAAGCATAAAGCGCGGTGCTCGCCTGCCCGGTGCTGCTGATGTCGGCACCGGAAACGCTGACGTCTCCGCCAGCCGCATAAGCCGAGACACCCGTGGTGAGCTGCCCCGCCGTGCTTACCTGCGTAAAGCTGACGTCAGCGCCACCTTCTCCGCCAACGGCGGTGATGCCGTTGGAAGCGAAGCCCGCTGTGTCGATCGCGCCCGCGTCGACGGTGACGCCGCCATTGCGGGCTATCGCGTAGATGACGGTCGACTGATCGCCTGTGGTCGAGACCGTTCCGGTCGAAACCGCCACGCTGCCATTATAGCTCTGCGCCGAGACACCATTTGCACGGTTGCCAGTGGTGGTCACATTGCCCGTGGCGACTGTAACGTCACCATCTGCGGCGTTTGCGTTAACCCCAACCGCGCCCAGGCCGACGGTCGAAAGGTCGCCGGAGGTGACGCTGACATTGCCCGTGCCCTGCGCGGTGGCGAGGATCGCCGACGAAGTGGGCGAGAAGGAATAATTTCCGCCCTCCAGGCCTGCAGTCGAAACACTGCCCGTGGTAACAACCACGTCAGAGTCCGCACCGCCCGCCGCAAGCACACCGTTGGAAAACTCACCCGTCGTCGAGATGTCGCCCACAGTGATATCTAGCGGACCATTGTTGCTCGCCACATCGACGGCATTGGCATTATCACCCGCCGTATTCACGTCGCCGCCGCCGGTCACGGTCACGCCGGTTTCTCCGCGGGCAATGATGCCGCGGCTGTTGTCGCCCGTCGTGGTAATCGTCCCGGTGGCATCGACGGTGGTCATGCCGGTGGCCGATGTCGCCTCCACGCCATCGGCATTGTCGCCGCTGGTGTTGACATCGACCACGCTGACCATGGCATCGCCATCGGTCGCGGTGGCATTCACCGCGTCCGCCGTGCCGCCGTAAAGCGCGCTGCCCGTGGTCGTGGCGGTACCCGTAACGGTTACGGTGGTGTTCGCGCCGCTGGCGAGAATGCCGCCGCGCGTGGTCTCAAGATCGCCCTCATCGGCTGCCGCCACGATGACGTTGTTCGCGGTCACGATCGTGTTGCCGGTGTCGGACTGCGCCACGATGCCGACGCCGCCGCGACCCGAAGCCGAAACGGTGCCAGTCGTGTTGAGCACGACATTGCCGCTGTCGGACGCCGCATAGAGCGCGTAGCCCGCCTGACCCTGCGAACTGATGTCCGCGCCCGATACGGTTACGTCACCGCCCGTGGAAATGGCCGAGATGCCGGAAGCAAGCCCGCCCGTCGTCGTCACTTCGGTGAAATTGATATCGGCGCCGCCTTCACCGGAAAAGACGTTGATACCGCGTGCGTTAAAGCCCTCGCTCGAGATCGCGCCGTTCGCGTCGACAGTCGCACCGCCATTGCGTGCCACGGCGTAAATCCCGGCCGAACCGTCGCCGCTGGTCGCGACCGATCCGGTCGAGACGGATACGTCGCCCGTATAGCTCTGAACGGTCGCGCCGTTCGCGCGGCCGCCAGTCGTTACGATATCGCCAGTGCTGGCCAGAACATCACCATCTGCCGCGCTGGCGTTGAGGCCAGCGGCACCCAGACCAGCCGTCGTAAGATCACCCGAAACGACCGTAACATTGCCAGTGCCTTGAGCAGTTGCGACAATCGCGGTGGAGGTGGGAAGGAACGAGTAGTTGCTGCCTGCAGTGCCAGCCGTTGCCACATTGCCCGTCGTAACGGTCACGTCCGAATCGGTTCCGCCGATCGCCCGAACGCCGCCCGAAAGTGAGCCGCTAGTCGACACGTCGCCCACCGCCAAGTCGATACCACCCGAATAGCTGGCCAGATCAACCGCGTTGGAATTGTCGCCAGAAGTGGAAACCGTGTCGGCGGCGACTGCGATGTCGCCGTCCGCGCGGCCGACGATGCCCTGGGTCGCATTACCCGTTGCGGTGACATTCGCAACGTCGATTGCGAGCGAACCAAAGGTACTTGCGCGGACACCCGCCGCAAACCCGCCGGTGGTGCTCGTCGCGCTGATGTCGCCCGAGGACGAGATCACCACGTCGCTGGGGAGCGCCGAACCGCGGCTTTCCACGATGATGCCATGGGCATTCGCGCCCGTGACGTCGATGCCACCGGAATTATCGATGATCACACCGCCATCATTGTAATTATACACCGCAATGCCGCGGGCGGTGTTGGCCGATGAAACGGTCAGATCGCCCGAATTGGTGATTGCCGTACCACCCTCTCCGTTCGCATAGGCTCCCGCGAAAATAGCGTTGGAGAAACCGTCAACACCTGTGGTCGCAAGCGCTATGTCGCCGCTGTTATCGATTTCGATGGCTGAGGCGCCACTGAAAGTCTGCGCGATTATTCCGTTGGAGAAAAAGTCCGAACCCGACAGCGCGATCTCACCGGAATTCGTGACGGAAACTGGCCCGACATCGGAACCTGCCGCGATAGCCGATGCAAAGTTTGCTCCGCTTCGATCTCCATCGACGGTAATCGCTCCGGTGTTGGTCACCGTTACGTCATTGTCGGAATAGGCCCCGATGCCGCGCGTGCCAGCAGCAATCGTCGACCCGTTATCTACTGTGGTGCCCGCAGTGTTGACGAAGATGCCCGAGCCATTGGAATCAATCGTCGCGCCTGTCTGCGCCACGACCTCGCCTCGCACGTCGCCTTGCAGAACGACACCTGATACGGCTCCATCCGGTGCCACGACCACATCCGGCTCGAGCACGATCGTCAGGTCTTCGACCGGAGCGTACTGGATGCCGGTGTTGTATGGGTTTCCGTCCGGCGAACATGTGACCGTTCCGTCTTGCGGTGCACCGCATTGGTTCTGTGCCTGAGCGGCTTGGGGAAACGCCGCGCTCGCCAGTGCTAGAACGCCCAGCGCGCAACCCTGTCGCAGGCCCAGCTTGGGCGAACGCGAATGCGAGTGACAATGATCGACCGAACCAAAACGCACCATATTCATAAATTCCTTGGCTTATTTGCTGAGCGACAAGCTCAATAAACGACGCCTTAGGAGGATTATTACGCCCGTCAACTGGCTGATTTCACGACCGAGGCGGATGCATCGGTTCATCGTGAAATTGTTTCGATGCGCCGCAATTTTTGAACCTTCGAATGCTGATCGCCTTGATCCAGATTTCTCACGTCGATCTTCACTCCATTTAGCGCAAAATTCCGAGGCCCATCCAACACAACAGGTCGAGTGAATTTCCAACTGTCGGACGGCAAGTTTTGGGCGCTCTTGTGTGCCCTAGGCGGCAATATTTATAGCGCAATGCCGCCACCGGCTGCTACCTAAATGATTGAAAGATTTTGGATTGCGAAGGCTGATTGAATGACCTAGATTGGGGCGCTTTGCTGACCGGCTGCTCAAGACAACAGCCGCTGGGCTGCTAGTGGGCCGATAGCTGCCTGACCGGATTTGGACGCTGTGCGTTAAATCCGGCCGTCCAGCGCCGGGCCCGCCATCGGTCATTGCGCTTCGCGCGCCAGCATTAGAGCGAAGATGTTCAAACGGCAGTTAGCAGGTCTTAAGGGTGCCGAAAATGAGGTAGCAATTCTACCCAACCAGTCGTTAGATCGGTTAGCTTAGGGCCGCCGGTATTTCCCGAGCGACCGAGATGATCCGCTAAGCGTAGCCAAACTCGTCGTATATGGCGATGACCACATCGCTATCAGTGCGCACGACCGGCGTGTCGATCGCCAAGACCGTGCTAGGATAGCCCGGATCGACTCCGTGCCGTCGAAACGGTGCACCCATCGGGAAGGTCCCATGTGTCACTCGCCGGCCCACCGGCGTGAAACTTATCGCGGATCGAACAAGAGCCGGTCTTGCGCGGTCAAGCCGACCCGCTGTTGCGCTTCCATAACCACCACGCCATCGCGGCAAGCAGCGCGGTCGCCGCGAGCAGGATCGCCCACAGCAACGCCTGCCGACCGATCCCCGCATCGTCCTCGATACCGCGCAATTGCAGCACGCGGTCGGTTGGACGCGTCGTCGCATTACCAGGGTCCTGCCCGCCCGATTGCGTCATCAGGCTGGCCAGTGGAAAATACGATTGTACATCCTGTGCCTTGCCCGCTGCGAGCACGAATGGCGGGGTGCCAGTCGCGAGGAAGGCGATATTTTGTGGCGCGAACTGCAAGGCGAGCTCGGGCGGCGAGGTGAAACCGGGCGATGCGCGGTCTGCCTCGATCCGTATCATCGGATATCTGCCGGCCCGGATTGCGATCGCACTGGCGCGCGCCGCCGTCCCCTGGCCTAGCAGCGTCCACGACTGTTCCCAGTGGCTCCGACCGAAGATTCGCACCGGTATGATGACATCGGTTCCCGTCGGAACAACCCCGACGGCGCGAACGGGGGCGGAGGTCGGCACCATAAATTCCAGAGTATGTCCATCGGTCAACGCGGGCGGATGTGCCCTGACCGTCTGGTTCGCGCTTGCAGAGCGCGCGCGGGTTACCAGCGTACCGCTCCTGATTGTTACCGGGGTCAGCAATCGGGAATTCGCCCACCATGTCAGCCGGACAAATTCTTCGCTAACAAGCGCACCGTCCAACGATAGCGTCACCGCTTCTCTCGCGCCTGGTTCGCGGTAAGCCACCTGTTCCCCCAGTTTGCGCCAATTCTTAAGGTCCGCGCTCGCCTCCGCCACGAAGGTGATCGGCTGCGAAATCGGCAGGTCGGCATCAAGCGACAGGCTTTGCGCGTGGCCGCTGATCTTGCGCGCGTCGAACAGGACGCCCAATATTGCCGTTGCACCGCCGCTTTCCACAGGAGTCCCTGTGACATTGGCGACCCTCGCGCGGCCGCGACCGTCGAGCCGCAGCGAAACGCCGGTGATATCGAGCGCGTCCGCACTGCCAAGTATCGGCAAGGCGGGGAATGTGTCGCGCCGCACCGGGCCGTGCCTGGCTGCAATCCGTGCCATCGGCATCGCCTTGCCGGCCGCGTCGAATACCCGCAGGTCGGCCAGATCGGGACTGGTGGATGCAACCATCGCTTCTCCCGGAACCTCCAAGCGCTGCACCGGATGACCGCTTTCGACGGCGATGGGGACGTGAAACCGGTATGTTTCAGGGCCGCTGCCCGGCTCGTCTGGTCCGGCGCTTGCAAGCAGGAACGACGCGAGCGCCAGCCCAATCAGTCTGACGATGGTCATGCGACCGGCTGCCGTCGATCGCTAGAGGCCTGCCCCGGCGCCGCGTCGGCGATCTCGGCGGATCGCGGTGGCAAAGGCGCGAAATAGCCGACCACCAGCATCAGCAGGCCCACCGCAATGAAAGCGACGATCCGTGCGCCGCCATCGGCATTGTTCATATCGACCAACAGCAGCTTTACCACGGTGATCCCCAGCAATCCCGCGCCGATCAGCCAGACGATGCGCGCGCCGCGGCGATGCGCCAGCACCATCAGCGCAAGAGCCACCAGGGTCCACAAAATCGCCAAGCCCGTCTGCACGACGAAGCTGCCGTGCAGCGCGTCCGCGCTCCAGGGAACGGCGAGGAAATGATGCGCGATCCGCAGCCAGACGGTGTTGATCATCACAAATCCCAGCGCGGCCAGCGATGCCAAAGCCCAGGGCCTGCGCAGCACCGTGACGCCCGGCACCGCGGGGTCGAAAGACAACGTGGCTCGGTGCCACACGGCCAACACCGCGAGCGACAGGCCCAAGGTTATTTCCAGGGGATTCATCACGGGGATATATGGCAGGGGTGCAGCCTCGCCAGCGGATACCAGCGCTGTCACCAATGATCCTGCGAAGATCAGCGCCGCGATCGGTATGGCACCATACCAGCCATAGGCGATGGCGTGGCGGCTCAGCGGCCACCGCGCGGGCGCTGCAAGATCGGCCAGCGCGCCGCGGGTCCACCAGGTCAGCACGCCCAATATCGCGATGGCGGCGACAAGGAAAACGATCTGGGCCCAGGCGGTGTCCCACAATCCTGCGCGATCGATACCCAGCGACAGGCTGTTTGCCAGCATGGCGGTGGCCAGCCACAATCCACCGACATGGCTCGCCCGCACCAATGCAAACTGCCCCCTCGCTTCAGGTTCGAGATCGTTGTCTCGCAACATCCAGCCGTGGAGCGCTATCGCCACGATCCAGATCATCCAGTCCGGGGAATTCAGCACGCTTGCCCCCGACCCGACGACCACGAGAAACGCCAGCGCCAGCGGCGCTAATGTGGCAAGGCTCGGCCACTGGGCGACCGGCCAATCCAACCGCCGCGCGGCAATCTGCGCGGCCCATGCACTGACGATATACACCAGCATCGCCAGCAGCACCTGGGTTATGGCGCCGAACACCGACGCGCCTGGAGCGTCGGCATAGACAGATGGCGGCACCCTGCCGATTTCAACGACCCAGGCCAGCCACCAGAACGCAAAACTGAACAGGAACGTCGGCTCGGGGAGCTTCACCTCATATCCCTCGTACAGCCTGGTCCAGTTCGACGCGGTGCCCGCTGTTCCCGATCGTAAAGGTTCGCGCATCCACCATGCGGTCGCCAATGCCGCCAGCGCGATCAGCATTGCACCGATGAAGCCCGGATTGGCGAGTGGAACGGGCGACGTATTTTCCGCCATTCCACTCAGATAAAGCATTGCGGCCACCAGCTGCAGCGCGATACCGAACAGCCGTGGCAGCCATCGTGCCTGCCTCATCCCGACCCAGAAGGCCCCTGCGCCCTCCAGCGCCCACGCCGCCGATGTCCACCGCGCACCCAGCGCCAGCGGCACCGCCAAGGTGACGAAGCCGACGCCGATGGCCAGCATGGTTTCGTTCAACGTCCGCAGCCCATCGCTGCGAAACCGCATGGCCCAGCTCGCGACGCCCAGATACAGCGCTGCAAATCCAAGCGCGGCGAAAGCGCTCCCGAACGGGCTTTCGTGCACCAGGCCAACCTGCAGGGCGAAACCGGCAATGGCCGGTCCGAACAGCAAGCTTGTGTCGACGATATTGCCGAGCGGCCCCGGCGTCGCGCGAGTATAAAACACGCCGGTCAGCACGTAGATCAGAACCGACACGATCAGAAACGTGTCCGTCGTCAGAACATTTGGCACAACTCGCGTTGTAAATTAGCGGAGCGTGGGCCTCGTCGGGGGTTTGATGTTTAGGCGGCTATCTTGCGGTGCTGCAAGCGCCGATGTTCGATGGTCTTTCGTTTGATCCTTTCTCGCTGTTTGATGATGGCTGCGGCCCTGCCGAAGTAGGCGTCGGCGGGCGTCACGTTGTCCAGGCTTTCATGGTAGCGCTGGTGGTTGTAATGCTCGACGAACGCCTCGATCTGCTGCTCCAGATCGCCGGGCAGGAAGTAGTTCTCCAGCAGGACGCGGTTCTTCAGGGTCTGGTGCCAGCGTTCGATCTTGCCCTGGGTCTGCGGATGGAACGGCGCGCCGCGAACATGGCTCATGGCGTTCGCCTTGATGTAATCGGCCAGTTCGTCGGCGATGTAGCTCGGACCATTGTCGCTCAGCAGCCGTGGGCGGTGCCGAACATTGGCCGACAAGCAGCCTGACGCCGCCAATGCCATATCCAGTGTATCGGTGACGTCCTCGGCCTTCATCGTGCTGCACAGCCGCCAGGCGATAATGTAGCGCGAGTAATCGTCCAGCACGGTCGAGAGATACATCCAGCCCCAGCCGATGATCTTGAAGTAGGTGAAGTCGGTCTGCCACATCTCGTTCACCCGGGTCGTCTGGGTGGGGAAGCGATCGGCAGCTTTGATCACGACGTAAGCGGGGCTGGTGATCAGATCATGGGCCTTCAGCAGGCGGTAGACCGTCGCCTCGGAGACGAAGTAGCGCCGTTCGTCGGTGAACCGCACCGCCAGCTCGCGCGGGCTCAGCTCGGACTGCTCCAGCGCCAGTTCGATAATCTGATCCTGGATCTCGCTGGGCACGCGGTTCCACACCCTGCTTGGCGCCGACGGCCGATCGGTGAGCCCCTCCGGGCCACCATCACGGTATCGGTCATACCAGCGGTAGAAGGTCCGGCGTGGGATGCCCAGCTGGTCCAGCGTGCGCTTTGCTGGCAGATGCGACTGCTCGACCAGCCTGATGATCTCCAGCTTCTCGGTGGCAGGATACCTCATTCTTGGTCTCCCCCATCCGCCATCATGCTTTTTTTAAGCAGGCGGTTCTCCAGCGTCAGGTCGGCGACGCATTCCTTCAGATCGCGGGACTCGCGGCGCAGATCCTTCACCTCGTCGGTCGTCGCCGCACGCGAAGTATCGCCAGCGAGGCGCCGCTTGCCGGCCTCCATGAACTCCTTGGACCAGGTGTAATACAGGCTCTGGGCGATGCCTTCCTTGCGGCACAGCTCAGCAATGCTGTCATCGCCGCGCAGGCCTTCCAGCACCACACGGATATTGTCCTCGGCTGAGAAGTGCCGACGCGTCGCCCGCCGGATGTCTTTTACCACCTTCTCGGCGGTGGCTTTGGGCTTTGAGGATTTGGGTCTCATCTTCGTTCCTTCGTCACTACGACGAGACCCAAATCCTCCTTAAATCACAACCGCAAATCTGTGCCATGGGTGCTGACGGCGGACAGTCTACCAGCCGGGCGTATTGCCGCGTGCTCATATGGCGGCGGTGATCAACGCGGCTCGGGAACAGGAAGTCGCCATGGCCACCTCCGCGCCTCTCCAGCCATGCAATCAGAGTAGCCCTAACGTCAGCGGTGAGCTCGAATTGGACCGGCCGGTTGGTCTTCTGCTGAACCACCGTGGCCCGGTTCCTGATGTCCGCACCGGCTACAACATCACCAATCTTGATCTTCACCAGATCGCAACCTCGCAATTTGCTATCGATCGCCAAGTCAAACAGTGTCCGGTCTCGTAGCCTTCCCTCTCGATCCAGAAAAAACCTAATGGCCCAAATTTGCTTCTGGGTAAGCGGTCGCTTGGTGCCGACCGTCTTTCCTGCATTCCATGCCGAGCGACCCTGCATCGCGCTATCATATCGTGAGTAACCCATTGTCATTCTCCTGGGCCGGAAGTGGCCAAGGGTTAGAACAATCGACTACTTCGGGTTTACGCCGTGAAAGAATGCTGAGATCGAAAGAACGTCAGCTTATGGTATTATCGATGCCACCGTCAAACGGCAGCTGTTAGGGCGCTTTTGAGACCGGCGGGAATTGGGCCGTAAGCCGGCGGACTGCTTTGGCGCGCGAGCAAGTGCTGAAAGCTAATATTCGTTCAACGGCGGCTCGAAAGTCGCTCTTGACACGCAGCAGACGATTTTTGCTGCCGCCGCCGCGGCGCATGACCTCGAATGACCGGTCTAAAGCAGGGAAAGTTCGCGAGATTGCGCTTTCTGCGCGAACAGGTTGTACACTGAACTATATGGTTCAGCATGAGAGTTCTTCCCTTGATGGCTCGGCGTTCTCGTCTTTGGGGAGGATGCGATCGGATAGCCTGGCACCACCTCGGGCTCTCGCACGATCAGATCGGCGGGATTAAGCCAGTTCCCCCCAGGGCGGTTGCCACGCCGGCGACGTAGCTGTCCTCACGATATGCTTTGGGAAATACCGCGGTTGCCAAGGACGCGATAACCGCACCTGCCGTGAAACAACGAATAGCTGCCAAATATTCCGGGGCCACCCCCTCCAGCAGCAAATTGCCGATGATCGCCGCCGCTGACAGCAATACCGCCGGGCCGTCCACAGGGCAAACACCTGACCCATTGACCGATTTTGCGCCATCTCCTTCGCGCCGCCAGCGGCTTCCGGCAGGTTCGACAGAAAGATCGATCCGGCCAGCGCAGCGACCTGCATCGGCCCGGCACCAATCAGAGCAACGCCAAGCGCCAGGTTTTTTTCTGGAATACCATCCAGCGTGATCGACGCCAGTAGCCCGCCGCCGTTGTCTTCGCCCAGTTTCCTCTCGACCAGATAATCAGCAAGGGTGAATACCACGGCCCCCGCGGCAACCGAAGACACGACTAGTGTGAGAGATGACTTGGCCAGCGCGGGTTCAATTAGCTCCGACAACGCCGAAACGATGAGCGCGCCGCCAGCGAGCGCGATCAGAAATCCTTCCACTTCCTCAGGCAGTTTCCAGAATATTCCCCATGCCGCGCCAAGCATCAACGCGCCGGACAACCCTTCAAGCACGCCGCTGTAGTGCAAGTTTTTCAAAATGTGGCGGCTGATCAGCAGACTTCATAATCCGGGCTACGCTGTTTATGCCGTTTTGACCGGATGCCTTGAGGCTTGATCGCACTTACGTTGCCCGGCGTAACGTTCGATGCAGCCCATTACCTGCTGACAGTAGTGACGTTTGACGCGATCAAAGGGCGATCAATTGATCTTGAAAACGGTAGGTGCGCCAGGACCGTCTCTGAAATGCATATCCAAAATGGGCTGAATTTCAGTTGCATGGCGCGACAGCATCTGGACTGCTGTTGCGTCATATTCGGCATTTGCTGCTTGGGTCCCAAGCAGCACTCTCGGATTGATGATAACATCTCGCTTCTGCTCTTCTACGACAACTTGAAACGTCACGTCTCCGTCCTGAAATGCTGCTGTCTCGAAGTCGATATCGACGATATTTGGCATATGTCCGTTTCCTTGAGGTGTAAGCCATTTGGGTAACGCTTAGAGCGCTAATCGGTGCCTATGCGCTGATGCTTGCGGGCAGCAACGTGAGTTACGTAAAGGCACTGCCGTCAACATCACCGGCTTGTGTCGGCCAGTCCGCTAAAACCGGGCAATCATGAATTGCGTGCTGTTATCGTCAAATGCCTCCGGAATATCTAGGCAACGACGCGGTCACAGGCGAAAATAAACGCATGATAAAAATATCTTAGCCGATCTGTCTGCAGAAATTATTAAGCCTTTATAGGTAACCGGGTTCGGAGTTAAAAATAGTGGATTATTGAAATGCGGCAGTTGCTCTACATCAGCTCCATCAAGCCCAGACTGGTAAAACCAATCGACTTGGAAGCAATTTTGGAAGTATCGCGCCACAATAATGCCAGCAGTAATGTCACTGGATTGCTTTTCTTCAACGGGAGGCGGTTTCTTCAGGCACTTGAGGGCCAAAGCGCCGATGTTGACGCTACATTTGAACGCATCCAAAAAGACCCTCGGCACCACGCACTGGTGATACTCTCGACGCGAGTGGTTCAGTCTCGCGAATTTGGCACGTGGGCGATGGCCTATCGCGACGAGGATAATGCCGCAGACGATGATATGCTTGCCAGAGTAGCCCAGCTAGTGAGCGGTGCAGCGCCATCAATTCGCGGCACTTTCGATAGTTTTGTCAGATTCCAACGAGCAGCTTGATATACAAATTACAAACGCGCTGGCTCGTAAGAAAAGCCAGAAACAGGCTGGAATAAACCGTCATGTCAAGCAGTAGGTTTGCATCTGGATCCGAAATGGACTTGTAAAGGTTTTACACCGGTCCCTTATCTGGTTAAGCCACCTTGGCTTCAAACGCGAGCGGGCTAATGCCGCCTAAGCATTAATGGCGCCAGAGGGCATTTTGAATGCGTTGATGCAAGATGGCGGGCTCTGCTTGCCGCCGGTGGGCCAGCTTTAACGCCAGATCAGTTTGCCTTCAGGAATCAGGTCCGTCCGAGCCCAGCGGCTGATCGGACGCGATTGCCAAGAACGATAGCTGCGGGAGTTGATCTGCATCACCCGACAGATTATCTATTTGCATAGCGAAATATTCGAGCGCTCGGCGACAACCGACTTAGTTGGCCGACCGTTCGACGACCAACCTGACATCGCTCAGACTTTCTTCCTGCTCGATCGACCAAAGGAGGTCGGCCAATCGGTCCGCGCGAATCAACCGGGCATCTGCTTCAACCATATCGGCGGCATCCATTGCTCCTGCACGCTCGGTCACTTCTCTACTCCGAAGATAATCAAGATCTTGAGAGGTTAGCATAGCAAGTCTCCTATATGCTGGCTTAGCAGCAAGAGTTGTAATGAGGCGACAAATCGATTCTAGCCATTGTCAGCTATCGCACAATTTCATCGCTGCCTTTGGCTTAGGAGGCTCCTAAAGCGGCAGAGCGAAGGATGGTTGCGTTTGCTCTGCGCTACGGCCGAGACCCTGCAAGCCTGAAAGGACATTGCTGCCAGTGCCAGACACCTCGATCCGAAAAATCGAGTGCTTGTCGGGCTGTCAGCTTTTCAACTGCAAATTAACGGAGCGTTCGGCTAGGTTCATCATCCACCGGAGAACGAGTCGGAACAACTCATACCGTCGACCAACCGAGCAACTGTCCGCTTGTTTAATCATTTAATTTTATGTCCGAACGGATCAGGGTTTGTTTTGGCCAGCCTTTGTGACCGTAAGAATTAACATACTTATATCAATGAATGATAAGAAAGGCTTTCGATGCTTAGTGAAAAAGCGAAGAGCAGTGCGCTGATCGGTAGCGATCGGGTCGAGGGAACAGCGGTATATGGAACCAAGGGTGAAAAAATAGGCGCGGTGGAGCGCGTGTTGATTGAAAAACGCAGTGGCCAAGCTCGCGATGTCGAAATATCGGTCGGAAGCTTTCTAGGTATGGGCGGAACGCTGCACAGTTTGCCATGGGACAAGTTCGATTACGATACCGAGCTTGGCGGATACCGCCTTGATGTGACCGAAGACCAACTCAAGGGTGCGCCGAGCTACCGCGAAAATGAGCGCGACATGGCACATGATCGCGATTATCGATCGCGTAGCTATGACTATTGGTCGGTATCGCGTTATTGGTAAGCCGCTATCGCAATGATGCTATTAAGGGAGCGTTGCTGACGCTCCCTTTTCCAATATCTCCCGGAAGCGCGGGCTGTTCGTTGATGGGCTGGGGGTTCAGCATGCAACAATTTTTCCGTGAAACCGGACCCTCCTAGGTATCATATGCAGATCACCGATATCACGGCGTCGGGTGTTCCACCCGATCCTGATGGCGGGTTGAAACCCGCCTTCCTACAACCTTTGAGTACTGTTCCTCGCAGGCCGATGCCGATTCTTTCGAAATAAATTTGTTCTTAGACGCATGAAGCAAGTTCGATACGCCAAAATCGATCGCCAGTCTCCAACGGGACCGCTTGGTTGAAGCGCTTTGGCTTAGTTGCGAAACACAAAAAACGGAAACCGGGCGGATCTACGCCTGCCATTTTCTTTTGAAAGCGGAGCCTCTAGATCCATAAGCACCTGCGCTTCGAAAAATGTCATTTTGTTGAGTTCATCGCGGTCAGTCACATTTTGCTGAAGGTCGCATTTCGATTGCCGCTTTTCTTCGCGCTCACTCATTATCGCGCGCGTCCCCCTAAATCGACAGGGATTCTCAACTCGAAAATCTTCGATCCGTGGGTAGGAACAATCACGAGCCCGCCGATGGCTGCAACCAATCGCTTGACCAAGCCAAGTCCTAGTCCCCCGCTTTGCGGGTTGATAGTCTCCGGGAACGGCAAGCCATCATCGTCGATCAGAACAACGATATGCCGGTCATCATGGTTGCGTAATGTGATCTGGATACGCCCGACCACGCCCTCTGCGAAGGCATGCTTGATCGCATTTGTGGAAAGTTCGTTGACGGCCAGCGCAACCGTCATGATCTGAGGCGACGACAGCCCTTGGTGATATTGTCCGACCGTAAGCGATATCAAGATCGACCGCGGTTCTGCCTGGGAATGAAGCGCTTCGCACACCTGACGCAAAGCGGCTTCGAGCGAAAGCTCCGTCTGATGCCGCAAGGCGGCGCGTGAACGTGCGAGGATCGATACGCGCTCCATGGCGTCATGTAGCGACTGCTGCGTCTCCGGGTTGGTCGCGCGCCTGCTTTGTAGTGCAAGCAGACTGACGACAAGTTGAAGGTCGTTAGCGCATCGATGATTGGTTTCGCGAAGCAGCAAATCGTCGAAATTAGGCATCGTCCGCCGATGCGTTGTCTGTCTGGTTCCGCTCTCCATTCCGCCCCCGTCATTATAAAAGGCCGCGCTCGCGTCCTGTGCATTTCCGCCAGCGATGAGGGAAATGCGATTACTCGTCATCGTGCAAATAATTCGGATCGAAGGTAGCGACTTCGCGCAACGCCGCGATGTCTACAATTCCGATCGTTTTCCGTGCCAAATTTAGCAAGCCTTCGGCTCGTAACTGACGTAGGGTTCGGTTCAAATGAATGGCCGTCATTCCGAGCATGTCGGCCATTTGCGCTTGAGTGAGCGGGAAGTTGAAATCGATAGCACCTTCCTTGTCGGTAAAACCAAGCCTGACAGCGAGTTCGCAAAACAGGTGCGCGGTCCGTTCACGTGCCGACTGGCGCCCCAGACAAAGCGCATTTTGAGTAAGCACCGTATTTTCGATAATGCCAAACCAGGTGAAACTGCAGGCAATGCCGGGATAGATGCCTGCGAGCGCCAGTGCCCGGTCCCTAGGGATCGACAGGACGGTTCCTGCGGTTAGCATTTGAACGCCGTAGTTCAGACGCTCAACCATCAGGGTGTCGAGATTGCAGATGTCCTCGGGCAACAAAACCGCCGATATCTGACGCCGCCCGTCACGCGTTGTCGCGTAGCGGCAGGCCCAACCCTTGCTCAAAAAATGAATGTTCTCTGTCAATTCGCCTTCACGAATAATATAAGCGCCTGCTTGAAATCTCTGCCGGGAAAGCGTCGCATCACCGAGGGCTGCCAGTTCGTCACCCTTGAGAAAGGGCCGCTTGGCGAGGCGCGTACACGCCAGTGTTGCATGAGGCTCTGTCATGCGGCGCATCGGCAGACGTTCGCGCAATGCAATAACCTCACACATGATCGACCAGTTGCTGCAAATTCGCGGCTCCGGCTCTTTCTCGGTAGAGCGCCGCGAGCTTGCTATGAGCGATCAGGGCGGTAGGTTCAGTTGACCGATCGGCGAGTTTGGCTTCCGCTGTCGCTCGCTCCGTGTAATATTGCCTGAGATCCTTGGTCATGCCGCTCTCCTCAACCTTTAACCTAGATTTGCTCTAGCAAGAGGTTTTGGCGCAATGGAACTGACTGTGCGATTGCGCACATTGGGTTCCTCGACCTGTATTAGCTATCTCAAAATAGCGCGTCGGCGCGTTTAAAACTTTTATAAATGCGTGTTTATTCGAGATGACTCGAGGCAGTCAGATGCCCGAACGAGCTGATCAATAGGCCCCCCGCTGCCAGTCCGCGAGAACTGTCTGGTATCGCACAAATGACATGGTGTTCTTCCGGACAATATATGCTACAAGCCAGCATCGTTCGCCGATTATAAGGGCGCGAGCGGCTGAAAGATGCAATGCGCTTTCGCCCCAATTCACGGGGTGAGCATGTCTCAGCCGAATCAGGCTTATAGCGCCAATCTTCTGATACAGGCGATGTCGCCCGAAGATCTCGCGCTACTCGAACCGAAGTTCGAACGAGTGGATCTGGAGGTCGAGCAGGTTCTCGACGATGCCGATCAGGCAATCGAATATATCTATTTTCCCGAAGGCGGGATCGTCTCCCTGGTCGCATCTGGCCCTGACACCAGTCGCACCGAGGTCGGTATCTTCGGACGCGATGGCGTGTCGGGGACCGCCGCCCTGCTGGGCACCGATCGTGCTTCCACGGAAACTTTCGTTCAGGTCGATGGCACGACCGCTTTGCGTGTCCATGTCGATGATTACCGCGCCGCCATCGAGGCGAGCCCATCGCTCAACGCGCTGCTGCTGCGCTATGTGCAGGCGGCCTTGGCGCAGTCGGTCTACAGCACGATGTCGAACGCACATCACAACATCGAAGCCCGGCTCGCGCGCTGGCTGCTGATGTGCCACGACCGTCTCGATAGCGATGATATTAAGCTGACCCACGAATTCATGTCGATGATGATCGCCGCGCAGCGCTCCGGCGTGACGGTGTGCCTCCATATCCTCGAAGGCAATGGCATGATCCGCTCAAGGCGGTCGCTGGTGACGATCCTCGACCGCGAAAAGTTGATCGATCTTGCCGGTGATGCCTATGGAAAGCCGGAAGCCGAATATCGCCGCCTGATCGGCCCATTTGGCCATCCGTCTTCCTAATCCCTGCTGCGGCGCCGGTCTAACCGTGCGCTCGGGGAAAGGCGGCCGCTACCATTATTACAACTGCGAACACCGTGCAAAGAGTCGAATTATCCACCTCCCGGATCCGCATCTGCGGAACACGTGCAGCGCTTGAGCACGCTCTGATCAAGGATGCCACCTCGCCCGTCGGCGCAGTGCCCATCCTTGATCGGGAGTGGTGCCGCTTAGGTGACTCGAACACCTGACCCCATCATTACGAATGATGTGCTCTACCAGCTGAGCTAAAGCGGCTTACCGAGGGGCGCGCATAGCCGGGGCGGGGGCGGCTGGCAAGATGCTGCGGCCCCTCGCGCAACCGCAGGGCGCAGGGTTTACGCCTTCTTAACCACGCAGGGTGCAAAACCGCCTCGCCTGTCCCGGCCGGGACGGGGAAGGCGAAGGCGGGGTATGATGGACGATCTGCGCGGGTTCGGTTCGCACGAAAGCCCAGATGGCGAAGACGCGGACTATGTGAGCTATGAGGACGAACAGGGCGACGATGTCGGCCTCGACGCGCCGCCGGTCGTTGCGGGCGACGAACGCCGGATGCAGGTGCGCGCCTATAATTTCTGGACCGCGCTGCTGGGCGACGGCAATTTTCCCGACATCGAGGATCTGGAGCCCGCGGACGTCCCCGAATTCGCCGATCACGGCGTGCTGCTCGACTTCACCTCGGGCATGGAGAATCCCTCGATCCAGTTTCTGGGCGAAGCGCTGCGCGAGGAATGCGGTATCGGCGCGGATATCGGCTATCTCGACCAGGTGCCCGCGCGTTCGCTGCTGACGCGGATCACCGATCATTATCTGCAGATCATCGCCAACCGCGCGCCGATCGGCTTCGAGGCCGAGTTCGTGAACCAGCGCGGGCTGACGATCATGTATCGCGGCATCCTGCTGCCCTTTTCCTCGGATGACGACAGCATCGATTTCATCTACGGCGTGATCAACTGGAAGGAAGCGGCGAGCGACGCGGTTTCGGGCGCATTGCGGCTCGAGGTCGATGATGCGCTGCGTGCCGTCCGCCCGCGCGCCGAGACGGTGCCGGTCTGGGCCGACGCGCCGAGCCGGATGGACGAGGACAAGGAGTATGCCGGGGACGAGATCCTTGCCGCCGCTTCGGACGCGCCCGTCGCGATGCCGGAGGAGGATGCGCCGCTCGCCGACTGGCTGACCGCCGCGCGCGTGCAGGCGGCCATCGCGGACAGCGCCGATGCGCGCAGCCGCGCGGCGCTCTACCGCGCGATCGGGCTCGCCTGGGACGTGGCACTCGCCGCCCGGCAGCATTCGGCCGACTATGCCGAACTGCTACAGGACAGGGGCCTCAAGGTACAGGCGCGCGCGCCGCTGACCCCGATCGTGAAGCTGGTCTTCGGCGAGGATTACGACAAGACGCGGCTCACCGAATATGCCGCCGCGCTGGGGCATGCCGCGCGCATGGGGCTCGGCCGCGGCGAACTGGCGGGCGCGATCGAACACTATGACGGCGGTCTCAAGGCCATGGTCCGCGACGAACGCAAGGCGCGGCGCGATGCGAAGGCCGACGGGCCGGTGCAGGGTGTGATGAAGCTCGATCCGCGCGCCAATTTGCGCGGCGCGGCACCGAAGTCGCTCGACGACTTCCGGGGCGGCGACGACGAGTTCGTCCTGCTCGTCGCGCGGCGGCAGGATGACGGCAGCATCGCGATCATCGGCAATGTCGACGGCGGCAAGGCGCTGACCGAACGGGCGCTGCGCAAGACCATCGTCTGACCACCTCCCAAGGCCGACCGCGCTCAGGCGAGCCAGTCGATCGCCAGACAGGTCGCGATCCCCACGCCGAAGGTGAGCGGGATGCCGGCCTTGAAGAAATCGGTGAATTTGTACCCGCCCGCGGCATAGACCAGCGTGTTGGTCTGGTAACCGATCGGCGTGGCGAAGCTGGCCGATGCGGCGAACATCACCGCGATCACCAGCGGGCGCGGCTCCACGCCGAGATCGTTGGCCAGCTGGATCACGATCGGCGTGACGATGATCGCCACCGCGTTGTTGGTGACCACTTCCGTCAGCAGCACCGAAATGCCGTAGACCGCGAACACCAGCGCCCATGGCGGCACGTCGCGCAGCACCGGGGTGAGCTCGCCCACGATCAGCTTGACGCTGCCGGCATTGTCGAGCGCCAGGCCGACCGCGAGCATGGCGAAGATCAGCACCAGCACGTTTCCGTCGAGCGAGCTCCACGCCTCCTCCGCGTCGATGCAGCGGGTGAGCAGGATGGCGCCCACGGCGATGATCGCGGCGATGCCGATCGACAGCACGTCGAAGGCCGACAGCGCGACCACCGCGGCCAGCGCGCCGATGGCGATGGGCGCGCGGTCGCGGCGGAACTCGCGCTCCTTGGTTTCGCCGACGCCGTAGAGATTGGGGTTGGCGTACATCGCCTGGATCGCCCCGGTATCGCCGGTCACCAGGATGCGGTCGACGGCATGGACGCGCGCGCCGGGCAGATCGGGGCCGGGCACCTTGCGGAACCGCGATATGCCGAGGATGCGGACCTTCAGCTCGGACAGGAAGGGAATGTCGATGAGGCGCTGCCCGATCGAGGGGTGGGTCGGCGCGATCGTCGCCTCGACCAGCGCGCGCGAATTGGCCAGCACGCCCGCATCGCCGGCGGTAAGGCCGACCTCGAACTCGGTCGACGAGCGCAGCGACAGCAGTTCGGCGATGGAGCAGCGCAGCACGAGATGATCGTTGGCGCGCAGCACCTCGTTCTCGATCCCGGTGCGCTGGAAGCGTCCGGCGCGCTTGATCGCGATTACCTTGACCTTGTCGCGCCGTGTCAGCGGCAGGTCGGACAATAGCCTGCCGACATGTTCGCTATCGTGCCGCACGCGCAGTTCGGTCAAAAAGCCGCTCGCCTCCTGCCCCAGCGACGGACCGTTCTCGTCCTTGTCGGGCAGGAACCAGCGGCTGACGAAATAGAGCATCGCGGCGCCCACCGCGCCCGCGATGAGGCCATAGGGTGTGATCGAGAAGATCCCGAAGCCCGCCAGCCCGGCATCGCGCGCGACGGAATCGACGAGCAGGTTGGTCGAGGTCCCGATCAGCGTGGTCGTACCGCCGAGGATGCAGATGTAGCTCAAGGGGATCAGCAACCGCTTGGCGCTGGTGCCGAGCGCGTGGGAGAGGCGCATGATGATCGGGATCATCACCACCACCACCGGCGTGTTGTTCATGAAAGCCGAAGCGAAGAATACGCCGATCATCATCTCGAAAATGGCGAGCTGCGGGCGTTTCTTGGCCCGCGATATGATCGCGCTGGCGATCGCGTCCATCGTGCCGGTGCGCAGCAGGGCGCCGGACAATATGAACATAGCGGCGATGGTGATCGGCGCGGAGTTGGAGAACACGGAAAACAGCCCGTCGCCGTCGAGGATGCCGAGGAACAAAAAGGTGCAGGCGCCGAGGATCGCGACGACCGTCGCCGGAAAGCGCTCCATCACGAAGCCGACGAACATCAGCGTCAGGATGACGAGGCCAATGATTGCCTGATGCTGAGCGATGAGGGCGCGGAAGGCTTCGATCAGGAACATAAGGACGTCGTTAGGGCGGTTTGGGGCGCGGCACTAGTGCGATCGCATGGCATGACAGCCGACCTTAACTTGTCAAACTTTACGCCAAAGGTGGGTTTTATAAAAAATCGTTCGCAATAAGCCGTCGTTCCGAGATGCCTGGCGAGGTTTTACAAGGATTATTCCACTCATAAATCATAACCTATCCGGTTATCATAAAGGGCGTGTGTAGGACAGCGTTTTCTGCGGCGAGAAGCGGGAGGGGCGAACCGATACCGAAGGGGATTGTTCCGGCAATTGGATAGATTGCTAACATAGTCTGACGAAAGCTCGCTTATCGTCTGAATAAAGGACAATTCCCGTCCATGTTTGTTCGTCATGCCAGCGAAAGCTGGCATCTCGGGCGTTTGCGCTGCGCGGCTCGAGACCCCAGCTTTCGCTGGGGTGACGAGGGAAAAGTGGCAAATAAGATTTGTACGCAGTCATCAGCTTGGATGTGGCCGGACCAGGCCCCGCGGGCAGTGTCCCCACGCGGCCTCCCTCACGTTCCGCATTGCGCGCGGTGGAGCAGGAACTGGTCGGCCAGCACCAGCGCCATCATCGCCGCGACCACCGGCACGCCGCGGATGCCGACGCAAGGGTCGTGGCGGCCCCTGGTCGAGATGTCGGTGGCCTCGGACTTTCCGTCTTGATCGGGACGGGTGATCGTCGGCACCGGCGTCAGGATCGAGCTGGTCGGCTTGAACGCGGCGCGGCAGGTCACCGGCTGGCCGGTGGCGATGCCGCCCGCCACGCCGCCGGCGTGGTTGGCGAGAAAAACCGGGCCGTCCACGCCCGGCCGCATCGGATCGGCGTTTTGTTCGCCCGACAGGCGCGCGGCGGCGAACCCATCGCCGATCTCCACGCCCTTGACCGCGTTGATGCTCATCATCGCGGCGGCCAGCGAGGCGTCGAGTTTGGCGTAGACCGGCGCGCCCCAACCGGCCGGAACGCCGGTTGCCTCGCAGGCGACGACCGCGCCGAGCGACGAACCGGCCTTGCGTGCGTTGTCGATGAGATTTTCCCAGCGGGCCGCAGCCTCTGGATCGGGACAGAAGAAGGGATTGCTGCCAATGACTTCTGCATCGAAGCGCTCCGGATCGATCCGGTCGCCGCCGAGCTCGTCGGTCCAGGCGCGGATCGTCACGCCGGGAACGATCAACCTCGCCACCGCGCCCGCCGCCACGCGCATCGCGGTCTCGCGCGCGCTCGACCGGCCGCCGCCGCGATAATCGCGAAAGCCATATTTGGCGTCATAGGCATAATCGGCATGGCCCGGGCGATAGGCCTTGGCGACGTCGGAATAGTCCTTAGAGCGCTGGTCGACATTCTCGATCATCAGGCTGATCGGCGTGCCGGTGGTGCGGCCTTCGAATGTCCCGGACAAAATGCGCACTTCGTCCGGTTCGCGCCGCTGCGTGGTGAAGCGCGACGTGCCGGGGCGGCGTGCGTCGAGGAAGGGCTGGATATCGGTCTCGCTCAGCGCGATGCCGGGAGGGCAGCCGTCGACCACGCAGCCGATCGCGGGGCCATGGCTCTCGCCCCAGGTGGTCACGCGCAGGAGATGGCCGAAGCTGTTGTGGCTCATATTTCCCTCTCCCCCGAGGGGGGAGGGGCCGCGCTAGCGATGAATTCCAAACGGTTGCCGAAGGGATCTTCGGTGAAGAAGCGTGCCCGGCCTTCGATGAGGTCGGCTCCGGTGATAGTAGCGCCCATGCTTGCCAGCTTATCTCTCAATGCGGCGAGATCGTCGATAGACAAGGCGATATGAGCCTTTTTGGCTGGGCGAAAGTGCGGATCGACACCGCAATGCAGTTGCAGCGTTTCGAGCGCGAACCAGCAGCCGCCATTGCCGGAAAGATCGGCGGGCTTGGGAAGCTCCCGCAGACCCAGCGCATCTCCGAAAAAATTTCGTGCTGCCTTCTCCCCTCCGAAAGGGATCGCGATCTGGACATGATCGAGCCGGGTGGTCATGGTCCGTGCCTCTCCGGCTCGCCCATGCCGGGCGGGCAGCCGTCGATCACGCAATCGATTGCGGGGGCGTGGCTTTCGCCCCAGGTCGTCACGCGCAGCAGATGGCCGAAGCTGTGGTGGCTCATCGCGCCGTTTCGAGGCGAATGTCGATCGTCACTCGCCAGTGACCGCCCGGTTCACGCAGCCCGCGGCTTGGCTCGGCTGATATCGCCGAAACCTTTTAAAATGCCTTCCACCGAGATGTCTTCGTCTAGCGCATCCCAGTGGATACCGGCGGGGCTCAGTTCATATGCCTTCAACTCATCGCGCGTGGCGTGAAGCAGGCGCGGATACCAGGCGATCGGTACAGACACGATCCGGCCGTCATCGAGCGCGACGCTCATCGCGTCCTCGGTAAATTCCACCCATGTCGGCTCAGGCAAAGAATACATCCCATTCTTCCTCGAATTCATCTCTATGCGTTTGCGCTACCATCACCAGCTTACGCAAGGTGCGGGAGTCAAACCGCTTGTTTCATGCTACCCGAACGATCGGCGTGAGCCAAATCTTGGCTTCGCACCCGTCCTTTCGCACGTGGACATGCGGCGGCTCGAGCGGAATTCCTTCATGGGCGTAGAAAAAGAAGCGAAAACCTTCCAGCTGAGCAGGACCGGCATCAGTCCAGCGCGATGTCGGGCGCGTCCTCGGCCTTCATGCCGATGGTGTGATAGCCCGCGTCGACATGGTGGACCTCGCCGGTCACCCCGCTCGCCAGATCGCTGAGCAGATACAGCCCGGCGCCGCCGACATCCTCGATCGTGACGTTGCGGCGCAGCGGCGAATTGAGCTCGTTCCATTTCAGGATGTAGCGGAAATCGCCGATACCGCTGGCGGCCAGCGTCTTGATCGGCCCGGCGCTCACCGCGTTCACGCGGATGTTCTCGGGACCCAGATCGACGGCGAGATACTGGACGCTGCTCTCCAGCGCGGCCTTGGCCACGCCCATGACGTTGTAATGCGGGATGACCTTTTCGGCGCCGTAATAGGTCAGCGTCAGCACCGCTCCGCCGTTCTTCATCAGCGGCCGCGCGGCGCGGGTGACCGCGACCAGCGAATAGGCGCTGACGTTCATCGTCATCAGGAAATTGTCGAGGCTGGTGTCGACATATTTGCCGCGCAGCTCGTTCTTGTCCGAAAAGCCGATGGCGTGGACGAGGAAGTCGATGCCGTCCCAGCGCTCGGCCAGGGCGGCGAAAGCGGTATCGATAGAGTCCTGCTTGGACGCATCGCAAGGGATGCAGAAATCCGAGCCCAGTTGCTCCGCCAGCGGCCGCACGCGCTTTTCCAGCGCCTCGCCGAGATAGCTGAACGCCAGCTGCGCGCCATGTTCGGCGAGCTTCCGCGCTATGCCCCAAGCCAGCGACTTTTCATTGGCGAGCCCCATGATGAGCCCGCGCTTGCCGTGCATCAGTCCGGTCATGCGTCTTGTTCTCCTTGGCCCCGCTCTACATCGCCCGGGCCTTCATTGGCCAGCGCCGCGTTGAGGTGCGCGCCCGTTACCATGCCGAGCCCGATGAGATAGAAGAAGATCAGCGCGATGATCGCTCCGGCGAGGCTGCCATAGGTCAGATCGTAATTGGTCGCATTGGCCAGAAACAGCGGCAGGATCATGGTCGAGGCGAGCCACCATCCGCTCACCAGCACCGCGCCCGGCCATTTCGGCGAGCCGGAGCCGCGATAACGCCGCGGCGTGATCGAGCGGAACAGGATGTAGAGCGCGGCGAACAGCACGAGGAAGGGGATGATGCGCCCGATGGAGAGAATCCGCGACACGTTCTGCGCCCAGGGGAGATAGGTATAGGCGAACTGTTCCGCGCCGGTCACCAGCACCTGCGTCGAAAAGGCGAGCATCGCCAGGATGACCGCGCCGATGATGATCGCGACCGAACGCAGCCGGTACTGCCAGAACGGCCGCTGCGCCTCGGTGCCGTAGGCATCGTGCAGGATCGCGCGGATCGTTTCGATCAGGCTGCCGGTGGTCCACAGGCCGACCACGGCGCTGAGCCACAGCACCGGACCCGAGCGCGCGGTCATCGCGCTCTCGACCGGGGTGCGCAGCGCGTCGCCGACGCTGCTGGGCACGGTCTGTAGGAAGCTCTGGATCAGATCGAAGCCCAACTGCGTGCGCCCGAAAAAGCCGGCCACGGCGGCGGCGACGATGAAGAAGGCGAACACCGCGAGCAGCGAGAGATAGGCGAAGTTGCCGGCCTGGGTGAAGCCGTCGGTATAGACGCCGACGGCGGTGCGCTTGACCACCTCGACCGTCTTGGCGCCCGGCCGCAGCCGGTGGAACCAGTGCGCCTCGGTCTCCTCGTTCCGCTCGCGCTTGCGGCGGCGCAAGACCGTTCTGCGCCGAGCCTCCGGCGAGAGCGGGCTATGCTCAGACACCCAGCGCGTCCCGGACGCCGCCCGGCGCCTCCCAGCCTTCGACGAATTGCTTCAGCGCGGCGTCGCCTTGCGGAATTTCGATCATCAGCCGCACCAGCTGGTCGCCGCGCCCGCCGCTTTTGGCGCTGAACCCCTTGCCCTTGAGGCGCAGCGTCTTGCCCGAGCTCGATCCGGGCGGCACCGTCAGCATGACCGCGCCGTCCACCGTCGGCACGCGGACCTTGCCGCCGGTTACCGCTTCGGCCAGCGTGATCGGCAGGTCGAGCCGGATGGTGTCTCCGTCGCGCTCGTAAAAAGGATGTCCGCCGATCTGCACGGTGACGATGCCGTCGCCGACGCCGCCCGGCCCCTGCTGGCCTTTGCCCGCGAGCCTTATCTGCTGTCCGTCGACCAGTCCGGCCGGAAGCTTGAGGTCGATGGTCTTGCCGTCGGCCAGCGTGATGCGCTGGTCCTCGCGGGTGGCGGCGTCGGTGAAGCTCACCTGCATGCGATAGGCGATGTTGGCGCCCTTGGCTGGGGGCGCGGAACGGGCACCGGCGCGTCCGAACGGGCTCGATCGCTGCTGGCGCGCGCCGCCGGCACCGCCGAACAGTCCCTCGAACAGATCGCCGAGATCGACCTCCTCGCCAGCCGCGCCCGTGAAGCCGCCCTGCGATCCGGCGGCTCTGCGAAAGCCGCCCCCGGGCCCGGCCTCGCCGCCATAGCCGAACGGCCCGCGCGGATTGCCGTCGCCGTCGATCTCGCCGCGGTCGAACGCCGCGCGTTTGTCTTTGTCGGTCAGCAGATCATAGGCCTGCGTGACCCGGCTGAACCGGTCGGACGCGGCGGGATTGTCCTTGTTCTTGTCCGGGTGCAGCTGCTTGGCGAGCTTGCGATAAGCGGTCTTGATCGCTTTCTCGTCGGCGTCGCGGGATACGCCCAATGTCGCATAGGGATCGGCCATGGCCAGAGAGTTAGGATGCGCAGGCGCCGAGGGCAACAAATGCGTGACGCGCCCGCTCTCGATATATGTCCCCCTTTGGCTCGACCATCACGGCGGCCTTCGCTACAGCGGCGGGCATGGCCGACGATCCCCTTGCCCTGTTCGACCGCTGGTTCGCCGAAGCGCAGGAGTCCGAGCCGAACGATCCCGACGCCATGGCGCTGGCGACCGCCGACGCCGAAGGCCGACCGTCGGTGCGCATGGTGCTGCTGAAGGATCACGGGCCGGACGGCTTCGCTTTCTATACCAATTTGGAGAGCCGCAAGGGCGCCGAACTGACCGCCAATCCGCAGGCCGCGCTGCTGTTTCACTGGAAATCGCTGCGCCGGCAGATTCGCATCGCGGGGCCGGTCGCGCGGGTTTGCGATGCTGTCGCCGATGCGTATTTCGCCAGCCGAGGGCGCGATTCGCAGATCGGGGCCTGGGCTTCGGACCAGTCGCGTGCCCTCGACCGGCGCGGCACGTTCATCAAGCGTTTCGAGCAATATGAGCACGAGTTCCGGGGCCGCGACGTGCTGCGCCCGCCGCATTGGTCGGGCTTTCGGCTGACGCCCGAGCGGATCGAATTCTGGCAGGACCGCGAACACCGGCTGCACGAGCGCCGCCTGTTCCAGCGCGATGGCGATCCTGCAAACGGGGGCTGGAGCGAAGGGCTTCTGTATCCATGATTTTTGGATCGTCATTACGAGCCGCAGGCTTCGTTGCCCTTCGGGCGCCTCGCAATGGCGGGGTGTAAAATGATCGACGCTGCCACCAAAAAACGGCCCGGGCCGCCGCTCAATGTGCGCGCCGCCGTGGCCAGCGTCGCCACCGCGCTGTTCCTGCTCGCACTCAAAAGCTGGGCGGCGGTCGCGACCGGGTCGGTCGCCATGCTCGGCTCGCTCGCCGATACCGCGCTCGATCTGGTCGCCTCGCTCGTGCTGCTGCTGAGCGTGCGCTACGCCGCGATGCCGCCGGACGAGGACCACCGGTTCGGGCACGGCAAGGCCGAATCGCTCGCCGCTTTGTTTCAGGTCGCGCTGATCGCCGTCTCGGCCGCGCTGATCGCCTGGCGCGCGACCGGGCGGCTGATGAGCGGCGCCGTCACGGTCGAGGCGGAATCGGGGATCATCGTGTCGGTGATCGCGATTTTGGCCACCTTTGCGTTGATCGCCTACCAGAAGAGCGTCATCCGGCGCACCGGTTCGGTAGCGATCGCGGCCGACAATCTGCATTATCAGAGCGATCTGCTGCTGAACCTGTCGGTGATCGCCGCACTCGCGATCGACGCGGCGCTGGGCATCGGCTGGGTCGACCCGCTGTTCGGCGTGGCGATCGCCCTGTGGCTGAGCTGGGGCGCGTGGCGCGGCGCGGCGCGCGCGATCGACCAATTGATGGACAAGGAGTGGCCGGACGAAAAGCGGCTGCGCTTCATCGCGGTGGCCCATCGTCATGACGAGCTGAAAAACCTTCACGATCTGCGCACCCGCACCAGCGGCAACCGCGATTTCGCGCAATTCCACGTCGACATGCCCGCGGACATGACGGTAGCGCAGAGCCACGGCATCATCCACCGCGTCGAGGAGGATCTGTGCGCGCATTTCCCCGAAGTGGAGGTATTGATCCACATCGATCCCGAGGGTCATGTCGACGAGCCGGACAATCCGCTGGTCGAGGAGGACCAGTTCAGGAAGCTGGAGGAGGGAGATTAGCGAGCCCCCACCCCTCACAACAGTCTTCCATCCGTTCGTCCCGAGCTTGTCGAGGGCGGTTGTGTCTGCTGCAAACCCGGTGTGACGAAAATCAGAAACAGGTTCTTCCGCGCCCCCTTTTTTCGTCATGCCAGCGAAAGGGCACCCAACAAAGCAGTACTCTGTTGGGACCCGGAAAGCTGGCATCTCAGGCGTCCATGCGATCCGGCCCGAGACCCCAGCTTTCGCTGGGGTGACGAACAAAGGAAACGGGTCTGGAAGGTATATCATTGCTTTTCCGAAGGACTGCCTTTTTCTACTGCAAGGTCGCCAAGCGAAGGGCAGGGCTTCGACAAGCTCAACCCTGACGGTATCTTGATCAAATGGAGCGCTCGATGCCCACCGTGCCCTATTACCACGTAGACGCCTTCGCGGACCGGCCCTTCACCGGCAACCAGGCGGCGGTGATGCTGCTCGAAAGCTGGCCGGAGGACGCCGTGCTGCAGGGAATCGCGGCGGAGAACATGTTCGCCGAGACCGCTTTTTTGCTGCCGGGCGAAGACGATGCCGATTACGAGCTGCGCTGGTTCGCTCCGCAGGTCGAGATCGCGCTGTGCGGCCATGCCACGCTGGCGAGCGGCCATGTCGTGCTGAGTGCGCTGCTGCCGGACCGCGACAGCGCGCGGTTCGCCACACGGCGCGCCGGCCTGCTCGAGGTGACGCGCGGCGGCAATCGCTACGCGCTGTCGCTGCCGGCCTATCGCGCCGAGCCGGCGCCGTTCGACGCGGCGGTGGCGCTGCTGGGCGCGGCGCCGGAAGAGGTGGCGCGTCATCCCGGCGGCTACGACGTCTTCCGCTATGCCGGCGCCGATCAGGTCCGCGCGCTCGATCCGGACCTGCGCGGCCTCGCCGGCCTGGGCGACATGCTGTTCATCTGCACCGCGCCGGGCGAGGAGACCGACGTGATCAGCCGCGTGTTCGTGCCCGGCGCGGGTATCGACGAGGACCCGGTGACCGGGGCCGCCCATGCCGTGCTGACGCCGTTCTGGTGCGACCGGCTGGGCCGCGAGGAATTCACCGCGTTTCAGGCGAGCGCGCGCGGCGGTCATTTGACCTGCCGCCGCGCAGGCGACCGGGCGGTCTTGGGCGGCAGTTGCGTGACCGTGGTGGAGGGGACGTTCCGTTTCTAGAAACCCTCTCCCGTTTACGGGAGAGGAGCGAGACTTGGTCGGCGCGAAGCGGCGACCTAGTCGCAGCGGTGAGGGGAAACCCCACAAAGTACCACTTTGTGGGGACCCCGGTGAGGGGAAACCCCACAAAGTACCACTTTGTGGGGACCCCGGTGAGGGCCGCCCCGGCAGCGCCGACCCATCGCTGGCGCTGGCGCGCCACCCACCCTCATCCCCCCGCTTTCGCGAGGGCAGGCAACTTCGCCCCGGATTAAATCCGGGGCTGCGTATCCTTCTCCCGCCCGGGCGGGAGAAGGCTCTCATTTCCCCACCGGGAACAGATTCGCCACGCGCCCCAGTTGGTCGCGCACCGCCTGGCGCTCTTCGTCCTGCGTCTTGCCGAGCCGCACGACCGTCAGTCCCTGCTGCGGCGAGACGATGACATATTGGCCGAGATGCCCGAGCGCGGCGAAGGCGCTCGGCGGGGCGGCGTCCGGGAACAGGATCGGCAGGCCGTCCGCCCCGGCGCGCGCGTTCAGCCAGATATGGCCGCCATAGACCGCGTTGGCGGGGGACGGCGTGCGCATGAACGCGATCCATTTGCGCGGGATCAGCTGCGCGCCGCCGATCGATCCGCCGGTGCGCAGGAACTCGCCGAATCTGGCCCAGTCGCGCGCGGTGGCGTGCATGATCGATCCGCCGATCAGCGTGCCCGCGCGGTCGAACTCCAGCACCGCGCTGGCCATGCCCAGCGGTTCGAACAACCGCCCCTGCGCGAAACGCCGCACCGCCTCCATGCGGATGCGCGGGTCCTTGCTGGCGGTCAGTTCGCGCGCGACGATGTCGCCCAGGATCACCGTGGTCGCCGAGCTATATTCGAATTTCTCGCCGGGCCGCGCCTCCATCGGGCGGCTCTCGGCATAGCGCGCCATGTCGTCGGCGCCGTCCGTGAACAGCATGCGCGGCGTGTCGCCGTCGTAGATTTCGCCGGGCTGATCGGGGTCCAGCCCCTCGGTGTGGTCGAGCCCGCTCGCCATGTGCAGGAGGTGGCGCAGCGTGATGTCGCGGCGCGGATCGCCCGGGCTCTGCCATTCGGAGATCGGCGCGGGATCGTCCAGCCGCAGCCGCCCGTCGGCCACGAGCATGCCGATCAGCACCGCCGTCACGCTCTTTTCCATCGACCAGCCGATCAGCGGCGTCGCGGACGAATAGCCGGGCGCGTAGCGCTCGGCGACGACATGGCCGTAGCGCATCACCACGAGCGCGCGCGTTTCGGCCATCGCGGGATCGGCGAACAGCGGGTCGATCCGGGCGTCGAGCGCGGCCCGGTCGACCGGGCTGTCGGCCGCGATATAGTCGCAGCGCGCATCGCAGGGCGGCGGCGCGGCGACCGGTTCGGGCGCGTCTGGCCCGCACGCGGCGAGCAGCATCAGCGGCGCGAAAGCGGTTGCGAGGGCGAGCGATTTGTTCCTAGGCATGGGCCGATGACCTGCACCAGCGAAACCCGCCATGACAAGCCCTGAAGCCCGCCCCGCGCGCTCTGGGCCACGCCCGTGGTGGCACCGGCCGCTGATCGGACTCGGCGCGCTCGTCTCGATCGTCATGCTGCTGCTGGCGTTCAACTGGTCGCATCTGTCGAAACAGGCCGAGCTCGGCGCGCGCTACACCGCGCGGGTCGCCTGCTCGTGCCGCTATGTCGAAGGCCGCGACCTGGCGAGCTGCGAGACCGACCGGGAGCCGGGCACCGAGATCGTCTCGCTGCGCGACGATCCGCCGGCCGAGCGGGTGTTCGCCTCGGTCCCATTCCTGGCCGAGGCGGCGGCGGAAAAACGTGGGCGTTTCGGCTGCGTGCTGATGACCCCGACGGAACTGGATGCGGTCGACTGAGCGCCGCGTAAGGTGACACGAGTGACGGGACTGGGGCCGCGAAATTCGGTCCAACCGTGGCTCGCAAGCGATGGATGGAGGGCGTTTCTGCGCATTGGAAAAGATAGAATTCTCGATCATTGCATGAGAACATAGAGGAAACATTGGATGTAGGACAGCATTCAAGGCAAGGATTTGCAAGGTAGCTTGAACAAAAGGCGATCATGTGCTTTGCAAACCCAGTCGGATGGAAATTCAGAAACAGCATAGCCCCTCCTTTCTTTGTACGTCATGCCAGCGAAAGCTGGCATCTCAGGCCTCATGGCGATCCCGCCCGAGACCCCAGCTTTCGCTGGGGTGACGAAAAAATGAAACGGATTTGCAAGGTACGTAATCGCCAAACGATAAGCCTCGTCGCTCCTGCGAAGGCGGGAGCCTGTCCCATCTATCGTTGGTGCTGAAAGGACAGTCGGATAGCCCCCCGCCCCCGCTGGGGCGCCGGTGGATTACCCGAGAATTGGATGGCGAACAGGCGAGCCCCGTTCGCAGCTTCGCGCTACGCCGCCACCACCGCTTCCACCGCCGCTTCCACCGCCAGCGTGCGTTCGATCCAGCCGCCGCCGAGAACCCGCGTGCCGCGGTAGAGCACCGCGGCCTGCCCCGGCGACACGCCATATTCGGGCGTGTCGAACAACACCCGGTCGCCCTCCAGCCGCACGGGCACCGGTTTGGCCAGCGAGCGCACCTTGGCCGTCAACGCACCATCGACGCTGCCGCCGATCCAGTTGATCGCCGACAGTTCGGCCCCCGCCACGCCGAGCGCGGCCTTGGGACCGACGACGACACGGCGCTGCTCCGCGTCGATCCGCACCACATAGAGCGGCTCGGCCTGCCCGCCGATGTCCAGCCCGCGGCGCTGGCCGACGGTGTAATGGATGATGCCCTTGTGTCGCCCCAGTTCGCGGCCTTGAAGGTCGACGATCGCGCCTTCCTCGCCCGCCTCGGGGCGCAGCTTGCGCACGATCTTGGCATAATCGCCGTCGGGAACGAAACAGATGTCCTGGCTGTCGGGCTTGGCCGCGACGGGCAGGGCGACCGCGCGCGCCAGTTCGCGCACCGCGGCCTTGGGCATGCCGCCCAGCGGAAAGCGCAGATAATCCAGCTGGTCCTGCGTGGTGGCGAACAGAAAATAGCTCTGGTCGCGCGCCGGATCGGCGGCGCGGTGCAGCTCGGCGCCCTGATCGCCCATCATGCGGCGCACATAATGGCCGGTGGCCAGGCAATCGGCGCCAAGCTCGCGCGAGAGCTTCAGCAGGTCGGTGAACTTCACGCCCATATTGCACTGCACGCAGGGAATCGGCGTGCGGCCCTGCGCGTAATCGTCGGCGAACTGCTCGATCACCGAATCGCGGAAGCGGCTTTCATGATCGAACACATAATGGGCGATGCCCAGCCGATCGGCCACCGCGCGCGCATCGCGGATATCCTGGCCCGCGCAGCAGGACCCGGTGCGCCGGACCGCGGCGCCATGATCGTAGAGTTGCAGCGTCACGCCGATCGTTTCCGCGCCCGACCGCGCGGCCAGCGCGGCCACCACCGAGCTGTCGACGCCGCCCGACATGGCCACGACGATGCGCTTGCCCCTGAGATCGTCCCCCAGCTGGAAATCGGCGGTGTCGGTCATGACGCTTCCTCTAGCGGGGCGGCGGGTGCTTTGCCAGTGCTGCCCGAGGCAGGCTCGGAGAGCGGACCTCCGCGCCCGTTCATCAAGCCTAACGCGATCTGAACCCGGCTTTTACCGAAGCTTATTCTCTGCCGCCTAGAGACGGGGTCATGGACCTATCCTCTCCCCAACAGTTCGACCGGGCGGCGGCGCAGCTCGCGGCGATCGATTATCCGACGCTGCGGGCGATGCTGGTCGCGCGTTTTATCGCGCGGAATGCGCGTTCGCGGCGATCCGCGGCGCCGTGCCGTCATGCCGGAACGATCGCCGAGCGACTCGACTTTTTCGCCGGCCGAATCGATTCCGCAGTTCGTCCGAGCGGACCTTTCGCGCCGCTCGCCGGGTTCGTGCCGAATGGTAAAAAGCGCGTTTACCTTGGCGCTTCAACATCTGGCAGGGACCTGGCGTCTAAGACGCTTTCCACACAAGGTGCCACAGCTGCGGCGCCTTTCGGGGACACGCCATGATCGAGAATCAGAAAATCAAGCCGGCCCAGGTCATCGGCCCGCTCGGTGAGCCGCTGACCATCGCCGATCTGCCACCGGTCGCCACCCGCCGCTGGGTGGTCCGACGCAAGGCCGAGGTCGTGGCGGCGGTCAATGGCGGGCTCCTCAGCGTCGACGAGGCGTGCGAGCGCTACGATCTGACGCTGGAGGAATTTGCCGGCTGGCAGCGCGCGGTCGACCGCTCGGGCATGCCGGGTCTGCGCGTCACCCGCATCCAGCATTATCGCGATCTCTACGAGCGCCAGCAGAAATATTGACGGCGGATTGCGGCCAGCCGCCGCGCGCTATCGTACACGAAGGCGCTGACATACTTCGCCAACCCTTCCCGCGTTCGTCACCCCAACGAAAGCCGGGGCCATGGGCCGGATCGCCATGACATCCGAGATGCCAGCTTTCGCCGGCATGACGAACAAATATAGTGTCTGGTTATGAATTCGTCCCTCTTTTCGTCATTGCTAGGAGCCGGAGACGACGAATCCTGGCCCGAGCAAGTGCAAGCACTCAGTCGAAGGGCGAGCGGATACAGCGCCGCAACGGCTCTGGATCGGTTCGCCTGTGCCGGAGTGGGCTTTTCGTTATGCTTGCGGAACTTTCCTCCGGCCCGGCGATTGAACCTCCCAGAAAGACAGACTTGCAAGTTCGGCAAGTCTAAAGGCAGGAGGAATGAATTATGGGCTGGATTGTAGCAATCATCGTAGGCGGCATCATCGGCTGGCTCGCCAGCATGGTCATGGGGCGCGACGCTTCCATGGGTATTTTCTGGAATATCATCGTCGGCCTGATCGGCGCGTTGATCGGAGGCTGGCTGGGCTCGGTTCTGCTCGGGGTCGATTCGACGTTGACGACCTTCAGCATTCCGGGACTGCTGATGTCCTTTGTGGGCGCCGTTATCCTGCTGGCGATCGCCAACCTGATCCAGCGCCGCCGCATCCGCTGAACAGCGGATCATCTCGACCTGAACTTGACAGGGGCCGCGGTGCGGCCCCTTTTTTTCGTTCAGGCCCTTGCTCGGTTCAGAGGCGGTTCAGCGCATCCGGTCTCACGTCGTTCGTCGAACCTCGGCCAGCGCCTACCCAATTTCTTTTCCCAATCGGGATCTTGGCGCTAAGCGCGATCTGCGTAATTTTATGCACGGATCCGACGGTCCGCGTTGAGCTTGCGGCAACTGAGTTATTGAGCTAATACAGCTCCGCTTGAAGGCTCATCAGGGCCAGCGAGGGGCGAACGGGCAGATGGCAATGAATTACGAATCCACGATTTCGCACGACATGAATTCGGATGCTGGGGAAGCGCCCGGCATCGTCGGCGCACAGGAGGAGCGACATGCGCGCCGCCGCAAGCGTATAATCATCGTGGCGGTGATCGGCGTCGTGCTGCTGCTCGGTCTGCTCGGCTATTTTCTCAGCGGCGGTAAAAAGGCGGCTGCCGGCGATACCCCGGCCGAAGCGGCGGCGGGCGGCGGCGAGCAGGCGCCGGTGGTCACCGTGGTCGCGCCCGGCAGCAACACCGTGGTCAGCGCGATCAACGCCAGCGGCACGATCGCCGCGCGCTTCGACACGCCGGTGGGCGTGGTCGGCGAGGGCGGGCGCGTCGTCAAGGTATACGTCAACGCCGGCGACTGGGTGAAGCAGGGCCAGATCTTGGCGAGCATCGACCGCTCGGTGCAGAACCAGCAGGTCAGCGGACTGCAGGCCCAGATTTCCGTGGCGCAAGCCAATCTCGATCTTGCCGAGTCGCAGCTCGGCCGCGCCTTGCAGCTGGTCGATCGCGGGTTCATCAGCCAGGCCGATGTCGACCGGTTGACCGCCGAGCGCAACCGCGCGCAGGCGCAGCTTCGCGTGGCGCGCGCTTCGGTGGGCGAGGCGCAGGCGCGCAACGCCCGTCTGAGCGTGGTCGCCCCGACCAGCGGCATCATCCTCGAACGCACCGTCCAGCCCGGCCAGACGGTGACCCAGGGCTCCGGCGATCTGTTCCGCATGGCTACGGGGGGGGAAATGGAAATGCAGGCGCTGCTGAGCGAGAACGATCTGGCCAGCCTCAGCGTGGGCGTGCCCGCCGAGGTGACGCCGGTCGGCACCAGCACAGCGCTGAACGGCAGGGTATGGCAGGTCGCGCCGACGATCGATCCGCAGACCCGCCAGGGCATTGCCCGGATCGCGCTGAGTTACGACAAAGCGCTGCGCCCGGGCGGTTTCGCCAACGCGACGATCCGCGCGGGCGCGGTGTCCGCTCCGGTGCTGCCCGAAAGCGCCGTGCAGAGCGACGACAAGGGCAATTACGTCTATATTGTCGGCGACGGGAACAAGGTCGTCCGCCGCCCGGTCACGATCGGTACCGCCACGGCGCAGGGCCTGACCATCGCGAGCGGGCTCAGCGGCACCGAGCTGGTGGTGCTCTACGCGGCCGGTTTCCTCAATCCGGGCGAAGCGGTGCAGCCGCGCCGCCAGGCCAGCGCGTCGGCGCGGGGCGGCGCCGATGCCGCGTCCCCGAGCCCGCCGGCCGCGAAGGCGCCGGAAACGCCCGCGGCCAAGGCCGGTCGGTAAGCGCTCATGAATTTCCGCAACATCTCGGCTTGGTCGATCCGCAACCCGGTGGTGCCGATCGTCTTGTTCATCGGCCTGACGCTGGCGGGCATATTGAGCTTTGCCCGAATGGACATCGTCAATCAGCCGGATGTCGAATTCCCGGCGGTGACCGTCAGCATCTCGCAGCCCGGCGCCGCCCCGACCGAGATCGAGAACCAGGTCACCCAACTGGTCGAGTCGGCGGTGCGCAGCATCAACGGCGTCAAGAACATCAATTCGACCGCGTCGGAGGGCAACAGCACCACCTTCATCGAGTTCGAGATCGGCATTGACGCGAACAACGCGGTGAACGAGGTCAGCAACGCGATAGACCAGATCCGCGGTTCGCTGCCGGACGGGATCATCGAGCCGCGCGTGCAGAAGGAAAACGTCACCGGCGGCGGTCCGCTCGGCATCTATGCGGTCGAAGCCAAGGACATGACGCTGGAGCAGCTCAGCTGGTTCATAGACGATACCGTCGCCAAGCGGCTGCTCGCGGTCGAGGGCATGGCCGAAGTCGGCCGCTTCGGCGGGGTCGACCGCGAAATCAGCGTGGTGCTCGATCTGCCGAAGATGCAGGCGCTCGGTGTGACCGCGAGCCAGATCAACGGCGCGCTTCGCCAGACCAATATCGATGCCGCGGGCGGCCGCGCGCAGATCGCCGGATCGCGTCAGTCGGTGCGCATTCTGGGCAATGCCGACGACGCCTTTGCGCTGTCGCAGACCCGCATTCCGCTCGGCGACGGGCGCGTCATCGCGCTGGGCGACGTCGCCAAGGTTTCCGACGGTTATTCGGAGCGCACTTCGATCAGCAAGGTGCGCGGAACCGAGGTGGTGAACTTCTACATTTCGCGCGCGCGCGGCGCTTCGGACGTCACCGTCTATGACGGCGCGCAGGATGCGATCAAACAGCTCAAGGAAGAAAACCCCGGCATCAAGATCATCGAACTTACCACCAGTGTCGATTACACCAAGGACCAGTATACCAGCTCGATCCATGCGATGATCGAGGGCGCGGTACTCGCAGTGATCGTGGTGTTCCTGTTCCTGCGCGATTGGCGCGCTACTTTGATCTCCGCGCTTGCCATCCCGCTGTCCGCGATCCCGACCTTCTGGTTCATGGACCTGCTGGGATTCAACCTGAATTTTCTCTCGCTGCTCGCGCTCGGTCTGGTGGCAGGCGTGCTCGTCGATGACGCGATCGTGGAGATCGAGAATATCGTGCGGCATATGCGCATGGGCAAATCCGCCTATCAGGCCTCCATCGACGCCGCCGACGAAATCGGCTTGGCCGTCGTCGCCACCACCTTCTCGATCGTGGCGGTGTTTCTGCCCGTCGGCCTGATGCCCGGCATCTCCGGTGAATTCTTCAAGAATTTCGGCATCACCGTAGTGGTGGCGGTTCTGATCAGCCTGGCGGTGGCGCGCATGATCACGCCGATGGTCGCCGCCTATTTTATCGAAGCCAAAGGGCGCGCCAGTCACGGCGAGGGCTGGTTGATGGACCGCTATATGGGCATTCTGCGCTGGTCGCTCGACGAACGCAACGCGCTGCGTTTTCGCGAAAATGGCGGGATCGTTCGCAAATTTCTCAGCCTGTTTCTAGACCACCGCGTCTGGATGACGATGATTGCCGGGGCCGCCCTGGTGATGACCGTCGGCCTGCTGATGACCATCCCGCAGCAATTCGAACCCAATGTCGATAGCGACGACAGCCGGGTGATGATCGAGATGGTCCCCGGCACCACGCTGGAGCAGACCGAGGCGGTGGCGGACCGCGTCGCCGACATTCTCTACGCACAGCCCGAGGTTGCCCTGGCGCTGGAACGCGTGCGCGAGGGTGATGCGACCCTCTATATCGATCTGAAGCCGGACCGGGCGCGGACGTCGACCGAGTTCGAACGCCAGACCGCGCCCCTGCTGCAGAATATTCCGGATGCGCGCGTTTCCTTCGGCGCGCAGAATGGCGGCGGCGGCGGTACGGGCCGCGAGATTTCGGTGATGCTGACCGGCTCCAATGCGGAGCTGCTCAACAAGACCGCGTCCACGCTGGTGCAGCAGATGCAGGCGCTCAAGACGATCCAGGGGCCGCGCATCGCCGCCGATCTCAAGCGGCCGGAGCTGATCATCTCGCCGCGCACGCAACTGGCCGCCTCGCTCGGCGTCACGACCGCTGCGCTCAGCCAGGCGATCCGCATCGCGACCCTTGGTGAGATCGACCAGAACAGCGCCAAATTCTCGCTGTCCGACCGGCAGATCCCGATCCGCGTGATGCTGCCCCAATCCTCGCGCGAGAGCCTGTCGACGATCGAGAACCTGCCCGTGCCGATGGCGGCGGGCGGCTCGGTACCGCTCTCGCGCGTCGCCGATATCCGCTTCGGCTCGGGCCCGACGACGATCCAGCGCTACAACCAGCAGCGCCGCGTGTTCGTGGGGGCGGACCTGGCGCCCGACGTCGTGACCGGCACAGCCTATGCGGAAATCAACGCGCTGCCGATCATGACCAACCTGCCGCAGGGTGTCGCCAACGAAGCGTTCGGCGCGCAGGAATGGCAGGCCGAACTGATCACCAACGTCATCATTGCCGTGATCGCCGGCATATTGCTCGTCTTCGCGGTGCTCGTGCTGCTCTACAAGCGCTTCATGTCGCCGCTGGTCAACATGGGCTCGCTTTTGCTGGCGCCGCTGGGCGGACTGATCGCGCTGCTGATCGTCGGCCAGCCGATGTCGATGCCGGTGTATATCGGGCTGCTCATGCTGCTCGGCATCGTCGGCAAGAATTCGATCCTGCTGATCGATTTCGCGCTGGAGGAGATGCATGCCGGCAAGGAGAAGTTTGCGGCGATCATGGAGGCGGGCCACAAACGCGCGCAGCCGATCGTGATGACCACCGTGGCGATGACCGCGGGCATGGTGCCGACGGCGCTGTCGCTCGGCGGCGACGGCGCCTGGCGCGCGCCGATGGGCACCACGGTGATCGGCGGGTTGATCCTGTCCACGGTGCTCACCTTGCTGATCGTGCCCGCGAGCTTCAGCCTGGCGGACAGTATCGAAAAACGCATGGGCGGCTGGTTCGGTAATATCCTGACTTACCGGCCGGGCGACCGCGAACGCTCGCTCGACCCGCATTACGATGGGTCACGGCAACAGGGCGAAGCCGGCGGGGTCCAGCCGGCCGAATAGCCGCATGTGCTTGGCAAGCACCGGTCCGCTAGGCTAACCGGCGCATATGAAGCGTATCGGTCGATCAGCGGCGATGGCCGGAACGCCGGCGGAGGCCGAACGCCTGGCGGCCTTCAAGCGGATGCGCCGCATTGCCACCGGTCTTCTTGTCCTGATGGCGGGCGTTTTCTTCGCGGCAAGGTCGCTCGAGCCATTCCATCCCGGCTGGGGGTATCTGCGCGCTTTTGCCGAAGCCGGCATGGTCGGCGGACTGGCGGACTGGTTCGCGGTCACCGCGCTGTTCCGCCACCCGCTCGGCCTGCCGATTCCGCACACCGCGATAATCCCGCGCAACAAGGACCGGATCGGCGAGACGCTGGCCGCGTTCCTGCGCGACAATTTCCTGATCCCCGCCGTGGTCGCGCGGCGGCTCAGCAGGATCGACGTGGCTGGGGCAGCCGGGCGCTTCCTGACGCATCCCAGCTCTGGCGAAGGGCGCATGCGGCGCGGTGCCTCGCGGCTGATCGGCGATGTGGTGGAGGCGCTCGATCAGGAACGGCTGGGCGGCATGGTCAAGTCGGCGCTGCGCGGGCAGCTGGAAAAGATCGACGTCGGGCCCATGCTCGGCCAGATGCTCGGGGCGATGATCGACAGCAAGCGGCATCTGCCGCTGATCAGCGCGGGTATTCGCTGGGCCGCGCTGACGCTCGACGACAACGAGCATCTGATCCGGGCGATGGTGCACGAGAAATCGAACAGCATCCTGCGCTGGACCGGCCTCGACGAGACGCTGGCCAACGCCATCGTCGGCGGGCTGCAGAAACTGCTGATCGACATGGACGGCGATCCCGATCATGCGCTGCGCGCGCGGGTCGAGGAAGGGCTGGCGCGGCTGGCGCACGATCTCTGCCACGATCCCGAAATGGCGGAGCGCGTGGCGCGAATGAAGGCGGAGCTGCTCGCCAATCCGGCGGTGTCCGACTGGATCGGCGGATTGTGGGAACAGGGGCGCAAGGCGCTGCTCGCCGCCGCGCGCGATCCCGATGCGGCGATGGCCGGGCGGCTGGGCGAGGCGCTCTCGCAATTCGGACATACGTTGCAGGACGATCCGCTGCTCAAACGCCAGATCAACCGCTTTGCGCGCCGCGCGATCACCGGCACGACCTCGGCCTATGGCGACAATATCGTGCGGCTGGTGTCCGATACGGTGCGCGGCTGGGAGGCGCGGACGATCACCGACCGAGTGGAAACCGCGGTCGGCCGCGACCTGCAATATATCCGCATCAACGGCACGCTGGTCGGCGGGCTGGTGGGGGTGGCGATCCATCTGGTGGACGGGCTGGTTTAGGGCGGATATTTCCTCTCCCGTTTCACGGGAGAGGAGCGAGACTTGACGGTTTACCGCTTAGTCGCAGCGGTGAGGGCGCCCCCGGCAGCATCGACCTATCGATGGCGCTAAGCCGCGCCAACCACCCTCATCCAACTTCAGCTAGGCGCGTCGCGCCAAGCTTTCGTATCCTTCTCCCGCCTTGGCGGGAGAAGGAGAATTACCGCCCCAGCAGCACCCGGGCTTGCCCCGCGATCTGCGCGAGCATCGGCACGCTGGCGACGGCTTGTTTCTGCGCCCGTTCCATCAGCGAACGGAACTGCTCGATCCGGTCCTCCCGGCCATGTGCCCAGTTGTCGACGAACTGCGCCAGGTCCTTGGACCGCGCGCGGCGTAAAAAGTCGAGCCGCATCTGCTGGAAATCGCGCGCCAGGCCCGCCGCCAGCAGCCGTTCCCACGGATCGGCGGGGACCATGCGGTTGGCCGTGGTCTGCGCCCAGCCGAGGCCGAGCATGTCGCCGATCTTGATGAACGCCGCGCCGACATCGCGCACGGCGATATCGCGCTGCTGCGCCAGATCGGCGATGCCGATCGCGCCGTCGGCCTTGTACAGATGGGTGACCTTTTCGGCGAGCTCGGTCGGCGCGCCCTGTTCCACCATTTGCTCGGTCTGCCGGCGCGCCAGATCGCAGGCGCGTTCGGACAGCAGTTCGTCGACATCGACGGTAAGCTTGCCCACGCCGTCGGACAGTTCGCTGACGATCTCGCCGATCGGCTTGGCGGCGTGATCGGTGCGCAGGAGATCGGCGATATGCGAACGCGCGGCAAGCGCGGCCAGATCGAACAGATTGAGCCGCGTCGTCTCGTCCATCTCGGCAAAATCGAGTTCGTTCCAGATATCCTGCAGCCCGAACAGGCGCTCGACCACGATGAAGGCGTTGGCGACATCGCCGGGCGAGCAGCCTTCCTCCTCGGCCAGCTCGAACGGATAGATGATGTTGAGCCGGTTGACCATGCGGTTGGCGATCCGCGTGGCGATGATCTCGCCGCGCAGCCGGTGCTCCAGGATCGCCTTGCGATGGGGGGCGCGCATTTTTTCGGGGAAGGCGGTCAGCAACTCGTCGTCGAGCGAGGGATCGTCCAGCTTCAGCGTGCTCTCGATCGAATCCTGCAGCGCCAGCTTGCCGGTGGCGAGCAAGACGGCAAGTTCGGGGCGGGTCATGCCCTCCTGATCCTGGCCGCGGCGCAGCAGCTCCTCATTGCCGGGCAGTCCCTCGACGATGCGGTCCAGCTTGCCGTCGCCCTCGAACGTCTCGATCAGCCGAACATAACTCGGCAGACCCTCGGTGCCGTCATTCTCCGCGATCGAAATGCCCAGCGCCTGGTGGCGATTGTCCTCGAGCACGATCTCGGCGACGGCGTCGGTCATGGATTTGAGGAGCGCGTTGCGCTTGTCGTCCTTCAGCGTGCCCGCGCGCAGCTCGGGGTTGAGCGCGATCTTGATGTTCACTTCCTTGTCCGAACAGTCGACGCCCGCGCTGTTGTCGATGAAATCGGCGTTGATGCGGCCACCCTTCAGGTCGAAGGCGATCCGCCCCGCTTGCGTGACCGCCAGATTGGCGCCCTCGCCGATCACCCGGACGCCCAGCTCTTCGGCATCGACGCGGATCGGATCGTTGGCCGGATCGCCGACATCGATCGAGCTTTCGACCCTGGCCTTCACATAGGTGCCGATGCCGCCGAACCAGAGCAGGTCCGCCTTCATCCGCAGGATCGCCGACATCAGCGTGGCGGGATCGACCGTATCGCTCTCGATCGCCAGCATCTCGCGCACGGGTTTGGACAGCTTGATGCTCTTGTCCAAGCGGGCGAACACGCCGCCGCCCCGGGAAATCAGCTTCTTGTCGTAATCGTCCCAGCTCGATCGCGGCAGATCGAACAGGCGCTTGCGTTCTTCCCAGCTCTTGCCCGGATCGGGATCCGGATCGAGGAAGATGTGGCGATGGTCGAACGCGGCGACCAGCAGAATCGCTTTCGACAGCAGCATGCCGTTGCCGAACACGTCGCCCGACATGTCGCCGACGCCGCAGACGCGCACGGTCTCTTCCTGCACGTCCACGCCCATTTCGGCGAAGTGGCGCTGGACCGAAATCCACGCGCCCTTGGCGGTGATGCCCATCGCCTTGTGGTCGTAGCCGTTGCTGCCGCCGCTGGCGAAGGCGTCGCCCAGCCAGAAGCCATGCTCGATCGCGATGGCGTTGGCGGTGTCCGAAAAGCTCGCCGTGCCCTTGTCCGCGGCGACCACGAAATAAGGGTCCTCGCCGTCGCGGATCACGACATTCTCGGGATGCACCACTTTGTCGTCGACGATGTTGTCGGTGACCGAGAGCAGCGTGCGGATAAAGCTCTTGTAGCATTCGGTGCCTTCGGCGATCCAGGCATCGCGGTCTTCGGCCGGATTGGGCAGGCGCTTGGGGAAAAAGCCGCCCTTGGCCCCCGTCGGCACGATCACCGCGTTCTTGACGCGCTGCGCCTTCATCAGGCCCAGAATCTCGGTGCGGAAATCATCGCGCCGGTCGGACCAGCGGATGCCGCCACGCGCGATCGGGCCGGCGCGCAGATGGATGCCCTCGACGCGCGGCGAGTAAACGAAAATCTCGCGCCATGGCACCGGCGCCGGAAGCCCGGGGATCGCGTGGCTGTCGATCTTGAAGCCCAGCGCCTCTGCCGCGCTCGGCGCAAAGGCGTTGGTGCGCAACACGGCGAGCGCGACGGCGCGCAAGGTGCGCAGGATGCGATCCTCGTCGATCGCCGCGACGTTCAGCAGTAGCTCGTCGATCGCCTCGCTGGCGGCCTCGCTCTCGGCCTCGCGGTCGCCGGTGAAGGCGGGATCGTGGCGCACGCGGAACAGATGGATCAGCTGGCGTGCGATACCGGGCGCGCGCGACAGGCTGTCGATCACCGTCTGCATCGAATAGCTCATGCCGGTCTGGCGCAGATAGCGGAACCAGGCGCGCAGCCAGACCACCGCTTCGGGTTCGAGCGCGGCGGAGATGATCAGGCTGTTGAACGGATCGTTCTCCACGCTGCCGTCGATTTCGGCGGTGATCGCGCGCTCGATCGTCTCGGCGCGCTCGACCAGCGCCTCGGCCTTGCCGGCATCGCGCACGCCGAGCAGGAAGTCGTGGATAAAAGCGAAGTCGCCATCTCCGAGCGGGGAGGGGATTTCGCCGAGGACGACAAAACCGAAATCCTCGAGCACCGGCACCGCATCGCTGAGCGGCAGCGCGCCGCCCAGATGATAGAGCTTGAGGCGCAACTGATGATCCCGGTCGCCTTCCAGCCGATACAGGCGCGCGCCGCGGCGGTTGTCGTCGTCCAGTGCGTGCAGACGCAGGATATCGGCCGCCGCTTCATGCGGGTTGTAGGCGCTGCGGTAGGTCGCTCCGAAATTATCGGCGTAACGCAGCGACAAGGCGGCGGCGCGCTTCTCGTCGATCATCTCGGCCAACGCCGATTCGACCGCAGGCTGCCAGCCGCGCACCATGCGCTTGAGCTTGTCGTCCAGCGCGTCGTCGTCGATCACCGCGTTGCGGTCGGCCAGGTTCAGCGTGAAACGCAGGAGGGCGACCTGCCCGTCCTCGAGCGAAATCGACCAGCTGAGCAGCGTGCCATCGGCGCTGCGCTTCAGCATCTCCTCGATCGACACGCGCATCGAAGTCGAGACATCGTCACGCGGCAGCCAGACGAATACGAACAGGTGGCGCCCGAGCGGCGAACGCGTGGTCAGCAATTTGGGCCGCGGCCGATCGGACAGCGACATGTTGGTGAGAACGATGCGTTCCAGATCGGATAGCGCAAAGGTGATCAGAAGATCGTGCGGAAGCGACGTCAGCGCGTGGCTGAGCGACTTGCCGGCATGGCCCGACGGATCGAAGCCGAACTTGTCCATCAGGCTGGCGAGATGCGCGCGCAGCACCGGGATGCGATTGGGCGGGGTCGCCAGCGCCGCGCTGGTCCATAGCCCGGCGTGCAGCGATAGCCCCGTGATCTTGTCGCCATCGCGCAGCGGCGTCAGCACGAGATCGAGCAGCACCGAGCGATGTACCGTCGAAACGCGGTTGGACTTCATGAGGAGCGGGAGGCCTTTGCCCTCGTCGAACCATTTGAACGCGCGGTCGCGCGCCTCGTCCGACAGGATCTGCTCATCGTCGACGCGCGCGATGCCGAGCCGGTCCGAGCGCGTGCCGTCGCGCGCGATGTGCTCGTGCGCGACCAGCGTTAGATTGCGGTCGAGGAACCAGCGCAGCAGCGCGCTGCCGTCGCCGTCGGGCAGCGCATCGGCGTCCTCGCCCATCGCCACCTGCAGCTTGAGCCAATCCTCGACTCCGCCGCGCACATCGCGCAGCACGTCGCGCAACTTTGCTTCGAGCGCCCGGCGCTGCTTGGCGTCGACCCGCTCGATCTCGATATAGATGAAACTCTCGCTGCGGTCGGGACCGCCGCGTTCGGCGCGGATCGCTTCGAGCTTGCCGGACTTGCCGCGCTCGACCGTCAGCACCGGATGGATCAAGCGATAGATGGCGATGCCCTGTTCGGCGATGGCATTGGCCACCGAATCGACCAGGAACGGCATGTCGTCATTGACGATGGCGAGGCGCATGAGTCGCAGCCCCTCGGGGCCCGTCAGACCGTCCATGGCGAGCGCGGGTTCGCCGCTCTGGCGCCCGGCGGCGGTGCGCAGGACGAACTCGGCGGCCGCGCGGCAGGCGTCGTCGTCGAAATTCTCGTCTTCGCCGGGAAGCGCGCTCGCCCGGAAGGCGGTGCCCAGGGCATCGAGGAGCGCCGGATCGACGTCCTCCTTTCCGGATCGCGTCTGTTCGCCGTCAGCCATGCCGTTCCTCGCCGTCCTCGTCCTGGTTCGAAGCGCTTCGATTGCCGCGCTATGCGCCGTGTAATTTTATTACTCAACCCCTGTGGCGCGCCAGAGTTGCACCCCCATCGTCTTGCTCCGCGTCCGCCCGCCCGCTAGCGTCCGGCTCCGACCGAGGGAGGGCGCTTATATGCTGACGACATGGTTCAGGATTCCGCTGTGGCAGCGCGTCATCGCCGCGCTGGTGCTCGGCATCGTCACCGGGCTCGTCTGGGGACCCGGCTCCGAGAGCATCAAGATCGTCGGCGATATCTTCATCGCCTCGATCAAGATGCTGGTCGTTCCGCTGATTTTCTTCTCGCTCGTCTCCGGCGTCGCCGCGATCGGCGACCTGCGCAAGCTCGGCGCCGTGGGAGGACGCGCGCTGCTGCTGTTCGTCGTCACCGGACAGATCGCGGTGTGGCTCGGCCTGGCGCTGGGCACGCTCGTTCAGCCGGGCATCGGCGTCGACACCGCCAATATCGAAATGGGCCCGGTGCCCGAACCCGCGGCGGGCGGCTGGCGCGAGATGGTGCTGTCGATCGTCCCGCAGAGCCCGGTGCAGGTGATGGCCGACGTCAACGTGCTGCCGCTGATCGTGTTCGCGCTGCTGATCGGCGTGGGCATATTGATGGCCAAGGAAGACGGCGAACCGGTCGGCCGGATTTTCGATTCGGGCTCGATCGTGATGCAGAAGGTCACCATCGTGGTGATGGAACTGACCCCGTTCGGCGTGTTCGCGCTGATGGCCTGGGTCGCGGGCAATCTGGGCTATGACGCGCTGATCGCGCTCGCCAAGCTGGTCGGGCTCAACTATCTCGGCTGCCTGCTGATCATCTTCGTGATGTATTCGGCGATGATCAAGTTCCTCGCCAAGCTGCCGGTGATCGATTTCTTCCGCGGCATCATCGATGCGATGGCGGTGAGCTATTCCACCGCCTCGTCCAACGCCACGCTGCCGGTCACGATGCGCTGCGCCGAACGCAATCTCGGCGTATCGCCCAGCGTCTCCAGCTTCGTGCTGTCGCTGGGCGCGACGATCAACATGAACGGCACCGCGATGTATCTGGGTCTCGCCACCCTGTTCGGGGCGCAGGTGTTCGGGGTCGATCTCGGCTGGTTCGATTATGTCATGATCTCGGTCACCGCCACATTGGGCGCGATCGGCGCGGCGGGCATTCCGGGCGCGGGCCTGATCATGATGGCGCTGGTGTTCGGCACCGTCGGCGTGCCGCTGGAGACGATCGCCTTCGTGGCGGGTGTCGACCGGATCATGGACATGATGCGCACGACGACGAACGTCAGCGGCGACGCGACGGTGGCCACGGTGGTGGCGCACATGACCGGCGAACTGGACCGCGCCGAGCTGATCAGCGCGGACGATGTGTGATCAACTGATCAGTGCGGCGTGATGGTCTTGCGCATCATGGAGTACACGCTGAATTCGCAATGTGGCACCTGTGAAATCGTAAAAGATGACGTGCCGTTTGTACCGGAAGCTGCGGATTGTACCATCAAGATCGCTGCGGAGTGCGCCGATAAACGGCATCTGCTGGAGCAGTGCTAAACATCGGTCGATGCCCTCGAGATAAGCGTCGGCGATGTCGGGACCGAAGGTCTGTTCGCTATATATCAGGATGCTTTCCAGATCGGCGGCAGCGGCCTGGCTGATACGGAGCGGCAAAAGCCGGTCAGCGATTTTTCCGAGCTTCCGCAATGATGGAGGCAATCGTCTTGTCGCTGTCTGGCGACTGACGTCCGATCTCGATCTCCGCGACCAGATTGCGGCGTTTCGCTTCATAATCCTGATCACGGCGCAGCAGGTCGCGCATATAGTCGCTGGTGCTGCTGTAGCGGCCTTCGGCCACGCGCGCTTCGGCCCAGTCTTTGAGACGGTCAGGTACGGAAATGTTCATCTGTGCCATACGCGCTATTATAGAGAATTGCTCTAGAATTGACAATAGTGCGCGGATCCCCTCAATCCGAGAACGGATCGCGCACCAGGATCGTGTCGTCGCGCTCGGGGCTGGTCGAGACCAGCGCGACCGGGGTTTCGATCAGCTCCTCGACGCGGCGGATATATTTGATCGCCTGCGCGGGCAGATCGGCCCAGCTGGTCGCGCCCTCGGTGGATTGGCTCCAGCCTTCCATCTCCTCGTAGATCGGCTCCAGCGCCATCTGCTCGCCGGCTTGCGCGGGGAAATAGTCCAGTTCGCGGTCCGGCAGGCGGTAACCGGTGCAGATGCGGATCGTCTCGAAGCCATCGAGCACGTCGAGTTTGGTCAGCGCGATGCCGGTGACGCCGGATACCGCGCAGCTCTGCCGCACCAGCGCCGCGTCGAACCAGCCGCAGCGGCGCTGGCGGCCGGTGACGGTGCCGAATTCATGGCCCCGCTCACCGAGCCGCTGGCCGACCGCGTCCTGCAATTCGGTCGGGAACGGGCCGGAGCCGACGCGGGTGGTGTAGGCCTTGACGATGCCGAGCACGAAACCCGCCGCATGCGGGCCGAGCCCTGTGCCGGACGCGGCCGTGCCGGACACGGTGTTGGACGAGGTGACGAACGGATAGGTGCCGTGATCGACGTCGAGCAGCACGCCCTGTGCGCCTTCGAACAGGATGCGTTTGCCGTCGCGGCGCACCTGATTGAGGCGGCGCCAGACCGGCTCGGCGAAGCCCAGCACATAGGGCGCGATGTCGCGCAATGCTTCGAGCAGCGCGGCGCGGTTCACCGGCGGTTCCCCGAAGCCCGCCCGCAACGCGTCATGATGCGCGCACAATCGATCGAGTTGCGGTTCGAGCGCGTCCAGATGCGCCAGATCGCACACGCGGATCGCGCGCCTGCCGACCTTGTCCTCATAGGCGGGACCGATGCCTCTGCGCGTGGTGCCGATCTTGCCCGCGCCGCTGGCATCCTCGCGCATGCCGTCGAGCTCGCCGTGCAGCGGCAGGATCAGCGCGCAATTGTCGGCCACCGCGAAATTCTCCGGCGTGATCGACACGCCCTGCGCGCTCAGCTTCTCGATCTCGGCCTTCAGCGCCCAGGGATCGAGCACCACGCCATTGCCGATGATCGACAAAGTGCCGGTGACGATGCCGGACGGGAGCAGCGAGAGCTTGTAGACCTCGCCATCGACGACCAGCGTGTGCCCGGCATTATGGCCGCCCTGGAAACGGACCACGACATCGGCCCGGCTGGATAGCCAGTCGACGATCTTGCCCTTGCCCTCGTCGCCCCATTGCGCGCCGATCACGGTGACGTTGGCCAATATCCTGCCCCTGCTGAAAATCGCTCGAAAAGCGCCGCCCTAAAGTCCGGTGCGGTCCAGGTCTAGCCTTCGCGGACCTTTCGGCCCGGTTCGTCCGTTGGAAGGCAAACATGCGAAAGGAACCCCATGACCACCGACACCATCGCCAACTATCCGACGATCGAACTCAACGACGGGCGCTCGATCCCGCAGCTCGGCTTCGGCACTTATCAGATTGAGGCGGACGGAGACGCGGAGTCCGCGGTCCGCAAGGCCGTGGATATCGGCTACCGGCTCGTCGACACCGCCGCGATCTATCGGAACGAGAAAGGCGTGGGCGCCGGTCTAAAGGACCATGACGACATCTGGCTGACGACCAAGGTGTGGAACGAGAGCCAGGGCTATGACCGCACGCTGAAGGCGTTCGGCAAATGCCTCGATCGGCTCGGTCGCGATTCGGTCGATTGCGTGCTGATTCACTGGCCGTGCCCGGGCAACGACAAATATGTCGAGACCTGGAAGGCGTTCATCGAGATTCAAAAGGCCGGCAAGGCCAAGTCGATCGGTGTCTCCAATTTCCTCGAACCGCATCTGAAACGCATCGTCGACGAGACCGGCGTCGCGCCGGTGCTCAACCAGATCGAACTGCACCCGAGCTTCCAGCAGAAAGAGGCGCGTAAAGTGCATGAAGCCATGGGCATCGCGACGCAGAGCTGGAGCCCGCTGGGGCAGGGCGATGCGATGGACAATGATGTCGTGAACGGCCTCGCCGAAAAGCTGGGCCGCACGCCCGCGCAGGTCGTGCTGCGCTGGCACATCGATAACGGGCTGCTGGTGATCCCCAAGGCCTCGTCCGAGGAGCATATGCGCGACAATTTCGGCGTGCTCGATTTCGAGCTGTCGCCGGAAGATCTGGCCGCGTTCGATGCGCTGGATAGCGAGGACGGGCGCATGGGTCCGGACCCTGCGACGATGAACAGCTGAGATTTCAGAACGCTTGGCGTAACTTTTTGGCGATTATGTACCTTGCAAACCCGTTTCATTTTTCGTCACCCCAGCGAAAGCTGGGGCCTCGGGCGGGATCGCCATGAGGCCCGAGATGCCGGCTTTCGCCGGCATGACGAACGAACAAAGGCGGAGCTATGCCGTTTCTGAATCCATCCGACTGGGTTTGCAAAGCACATAATCGCCAACTTTTTACTCTTGTGCTCCTGCTAAGGCAGGAGCCCATCAGGGACCGTCTGATGCTGGGCTCCTGCCTTCGCAGGAGCACAGACGCTAGAACTCTATAGTTTAAGCGGTCCGCCATCCTCCAGCCGATGGCTGCAACCCAGCTTCATGGCATCGTCCTTTTCGCTAAGCGCCGCGACCGTTCGCCAGCCTTCACCGCGAAGGCGGGCGGCATCGGCGATGTCGTGATTCAGCGGCAGGAAAAGCCGGTGCGGCTCCGCTGATGCCTTGCCGACTTCCGCCAGCGCATCGGGATAGAGCGAAAATCCCGTCGCCGGTTCCTCATCGCCATCCTCGCGCGTCAGGCAATAGGTGCCGCCGCGCCCCAGGCTGGCGACATGGCCGTCCGCGTACAGCGTGAACCCGAACCAGCTCTGATATTCGAAGCCGTGGCGTTCGGTCGGGTCGAGCGTCAGGCGGATGTCGTCGGCGATCGGTTTGGCGATGGCGCGCAAGCCCTCGATCCGCGATGCCAGCGCGCCGCCGGCATCGAGCGCCTCCAGCTTGGCCAGCGCCTGCTTATAGGGGCCGGCGGCGGAAATAAGCGGCAGATAATCTTCCGCGCCCAGCGCCGAGAGCCCGCCCGCATCCTTGCTGTCGAGCTCGGCTTTCACATCGGCGAGCCGGTCCGCATCCAGCGGATAACGCGTCTCGGCGAGGCGATCGACCAAGTCCGGCAGCGTAAAATCGACGGTGATGCCGGTGACGCCCGCCGCCTGCAGCGCCTCGATCGCCACACCAACCACTTCGCGCGCCGCCGCCACCTCGTCCGATCCGACGATCTCCGCGCCGATCTGCGTCATCTGCCGTTCGGGACGCAGCTGGCTCGATCGCAGTCGCAGCACCTGCCCGGCATAGCAGAGCCTGAGCGGACGCGGATTATCGGCTAGCCGCGTCGCCGCGATCCGCCCGATTTGCGTGGTCATGTCGGTGCGTAGCGCCAGCGTGCGCTGAGAGATCGGATCGGTGAAGCGCAAATGATCGGTGCGCCCGCCACCCGCGCCGCCGCGTGCCGTCAACGCGCGTTCGGTCTCGGCCAGCGGTGGATCGACGCGGTCATAGCCGTGCGACGACAGTACCGCGAGGACCGCGCGCTCGATTTCCGCGCCGCGCTCGGCCGCCGGGGCCAGCCGGTCGCGGAAACCGACCGGCAGCAGATCGGGGCTTTCGCTCATCTGAAACCCCCGCTCATTTGAAGCTGAGCCCCTTCACTTTCTTCACGCCCTCGAGGTTGCAGATCTTCCACATCACCGGCTCGTCCACCGGCTCGTCGACCGAGAGCAGCAGCACCGCCTCGCCCGCCCGCGCGGCGCTGCGGCGGCCAAGATGGAAGGTGCCGATATTGACGCCCGCCTCGCCCAGCGCGGTGCCGACACGGCCGATGAAGCCGGGCACGTCCTCGTTGACGACATAGAGCATGTCGCCCTTCAGATCGGCCTCGATCTTGATGCCGAACATGTCGACCAGGCGCGGCTCGTTCTCGCCGAACAGCGTGCCCGCGACCGAGCGCTCGCCATCCTCGGTGGTGACCGAGACGCGCAGCAGCGTGTGATAATCTTGCGTGCGATCATGCCGGATTTCGCGCACGTCGAGCCCACGCTCGCGCGCGAGATAGGGCGCGTTGACCATGTTCACCGTGTCCGAATAGACGCGCATCAGGCCCGCCAGCACCGCGCCGCTGATCGGCTTGATGTTGAGGGCCGCCGCCGCGCCCTCGACCTCGATCGCGACGCCGCGGATGTCCTTGCCGAGCAGCTGCCCGACCAGCGAGCCGAGCTTTTCGGCCAGCGCCATATAGGGGCGCACGCGCGGCGCTTCCTCGGCCGAGAGGCTGGGCATGTTGAGCGCGTTGGTGACGCCGCCGGTGAGGAGGTAGTCGCTGAGCTGCTCGGCCACCTGGATCGCGACGTTGACCTGCGCCTCATCCGTGGACGCGCCCAGATGCGGGGTGCAGACCAGCCCCGGCGTGCCGAACAGCGGGTTGTCTCTGGCTGGTTCCTCGGCGAATACGTCGAGCGCCGCGCCCGCGACCTGGCCCGATTCCAGCGCCTCCTTCAGCGCCGCCTCGTCGATCAGCCCGCCGCGCGCGCAATTGATGATGCGCACGCCATGCTTGGTCTTGGCCAGCGCGTCCTTCGACAGGATGCCGCGTGTCTGGTCGGTCAGCGGGGTGTGCAGCGTGATGAAGTCCGCGCGGGCGAGCAGCTCGTCGAGCTCGACCTTTTCCACGCCCATCTCCACGGCGCGATCGGGCGTCAGGAACGGATCGAACGCGATCACCTTCATCTTGAGGCCGAGCGCGCGGTCGGCGACGATCGAGCCGATATTGCCCGCGCCGATCAGGCCCAGCGTCTTGCTGGTCAGCTCCACGCCCATGAACTTCGATTTCTCCCATTTGCCCGCCTGCGTCGAGGCATCGGCTTCGGGCAGCTGCCGGGCGAGCGCGAACATCATCGCCACGGCATGTTCGGCGGTGGTGATCGAATTGCCGAACGGCGTGTTCATCACCACCACGCCCTTGGCCGAGGCGGCGGGAATATCGACATTGTCGACGCCGATCCCGGCGCGGCCGACCACCTTGAGATTGGTCGCGGCCTCCAGAATTTCGGGCGTGACCTTGGTCGAGCTGCGGATGGCGAGGCCATCATACTCGCCGATCATCGCCTTGAGTTCGTCCGGGGTCTTGCCGGTGATCTCGTCCACCTCGATCCCGCGGGTCCGGAAAATCTCGGCGGCCTTGGGGGACATGGAATCGGATATCAGGACTTTGGGCATGGGATTTGCCTTTCGGATGTTCCGGGCGCTCCTGCGAAAGCAGGAGCCCAGGGCGTCAAGGGAGTTCCGCTGGGCTCTGGGCCCCTGCTTTCGCAGGAGCGCAGCGGCTCAAGCTCGCTTAGGAAAGCTCGGCTTTCACCTGGGCATAGGCCCATTCGATCCACGGGATCAGGCGTTTCAGGTCTTCCTGCTCCACCGTGCCGCCGCACCACACCCGAAGGCTTGGCGGAGCATCGCGATAGCCGTTGAAATCATAGGCCACGCCCAGCTCTTCGAGCATCGCCGCGATTTTCTTCGGCACCGTAGCCTTGGTCTCGTCGTCCAGCCTGTCGTAGAATGCGCCCTGAAAGACGAAGCACACGCCGGTGTTGGTGCGCAGCTTGGGATCATCGACCATGTTGCGCAGCCAGGGCGTCGCCTCGATCCAGTCGGTCATGATCCTGGCATTGGCGTCGGCCCGGTCATGCATCGCCGGCAGGCCGCCGATGCTCTTGGCCCATTCGAGCGAGGCGATATAATCCTCGGTCGCCATCATCGAGGGCGTGTTGATCGTCGCGCCCTCGAAGATCGCGCGGTTCAACTGCCCGCCTTTCTTGAGGCGAAACAGCTTGGGCAGCGGCCAGCTGGGATCGTAGCTTTCGATCCGCTCGACGGCGCGCGGGCTCAGGATCAGCATGCCGTGCGCGGCCTCCGATCCCATCACCTTTTGCCAGCTGAACGTGGTCGCATCGAGCTTGGGCCAGTCCATCGGCTGCGCGAAGATCGCCGAGGTGGCGTCGTTGATGGTGACGCCGGTGCGGTCGTCCGCGATGAAATCGGTGTCCGCGATGCGCACGCCCGACGTGGTGCCGTTCCAGGTGAACACGATGTCGTTGTCCGCGGGGATCGAGCCCAGATCGGGCAGCTGGCCATAATCGGCGTCGAGAACGGTGAGGTCCTTCAGCTTCAGCTGTTTCGCCGCGTCCTGAATCCAGACGTTTCCGAAACTTTCCCAGGCGGCGACGGTGGCGGGGCCCTTGCCCAGCATCGTCCACATCGCGCATTCCAGCGCGCCGGTATCGGAGCCGGGCATGATGCCGATCAGATAGTCTTGCGGAACGCCGAGCAGCTCGCGGGTCAGATCGATGGCATATTTGAGCCGCTCCTTGCCGATCTTCGACCGATGCGAGCGGCCGAGCGATTCGGTTTTCAAACGGTCGAACGACCAGCCGGGGGGCTTTGCGGTGGGGCCGGAGGAGAAAAAGGGGCGCTCCGGGCGCAATTCGGGTGTATCCACGTCGGTCATTTCAAGCTTCTCCTTGCAGAGAGCGCGCGCCGCGTTGGGACGGCGTGGCCCGCTGGCCGACCTAAAGCGACGTGGCGTCAAGTCAAGCGCTGCACCGCAATAATCGGTAGGACGAGCAATGACGCGGGCCGATATGGTTACGAAGCGGAAAGGTTGTTCGTTTATTGCGCGGCCCATGAAGTTTCGTGCCCGTCCGTGGACCTTGTTGGCCTATTGCGTACCGAGCCTGGTTCCGCTTGCCGTTTCGCTCCGTCTGAACGTCGCGACGTTGATCGAGATCGTGTTGATCGCGATGGCGACGGCGTTCGTCCTGCTTATTCAACGCCGGATCGATCGGCGCGGTTTCGAGCAGGACAAACGTTCCGACGAGGTGCTGCGCGCCGCCGCCTTGCTGGGGGATTACGAGCGCGACGGACGCGGCTGGTTCTGGGAAACGGACCGCCACGGCATCTTGCGCTACATCACTCCGCAGGTCGCGCAGCGGATCGGGCTCGGCTCTGACGAGGTGCTCGGCAAGCAGTTTACCAGCCTGATCGCGCAAATCGGCAAGCGCGACGACGAGCGCGAAGAGCGCAGCTTGGGGTTTCATCTGTCCTCGCGCACCGCGTTCAGCGACATCTCGATCAAGGTCGCTGCCGACGAGGAGCGCTGGTGGTCGGTTTCGGGGCATCCGGTGATCGACGAGTTCGGCAATTTTCAGGGATATCGCGGCAGCGGCACCGACCTCACCGACATGCGCGAGACGCAGAATGCGTTTCAGCAACTCGCGCGCTACGACACGCTGACCGGGCTCGCCAACCGGCTGGAGATCAACCGGCTGCTCGAGCAATCGCTCAAGGGTCACATGGGCAAGATCGAGCCGTGCACACTTTTCCTGCTCGATCTCGATCGGTTCAAGCAGGTCAACGATACGCTCGGCCATCCGGCGGGCGACGCTCTGCTCGAACAGGTGGCCGAGCGGCTGCAGCGGGTAATCGACGAGCATGGCACCGTGGGCCGCATCGGCGGCGACGAGTTCCAGATCGTGCTGCCCAAGCTGACCGGGATCGCCGATCTGGAGAAATTGGCGGCGCGGATCATCGATGCGGTTTCGCTCCCCTATATCGTCGAGGGATCGCAGGTCCGGATCGGCGCGTCGATCGGCATCGCGGTGCACGAGCGCGGCGAGACCAAGCCTTCCGCGCTGGTACGCAATGCCGATCTCGCGCTCTATTGCGCCAAGGACGCCGGGCGTGGCACCTTCCGTTTCTACGAGCAGGCGATGCACGAGCAGGCCTCCGAACGGCGCACGCTGGAAGAGGATCTGCGCGATGCGCTGGGCCGTGGCGAGCTGTCGCTGGTCTACCAGCCGGTGGTCGATGTCGCGACCGAGAAGATTGCCGGCTTCGAGGTGCTGACCCGCTGGGACCATCCCACGCGCGGCAGGATCAGCCCGGACATCTTCATCCCCATTGCCGAAGAGGCCAATCTTATCGCGCGCATCGGCGAATGGACCATTCGCAGCGCCTGCGCGCAGATCGCGGCATGGCCCGAGGGCCTGCGCGTCGCCGTCAACGTCTCGCCGACGCAGTTCGCCGCCGGGGACATCACCGCCGTGGTGCTGAACGCTATCGCCCAGACCGGCATCGCGCCCGCTCAGCTCGAGCTGGAGGTGACCGAGAGCGTGTTCCTGGATGGCGGGAATGACAATATCGACATCTTCAACCGGCTGAAGTCGACCGGCGTTCGTCTCGCGCTCGACGATTTCGGCACCGGCTATTCGGCGCTCGGTTATCTGAAAAAGGTGCCGTTCGACAAGATCAAGATCGACCAGAGCTTCGTGCGGGGCGCCGCGCAGAAGGGCAGCATGAACGGGGCGATCATCGCCTCGATCGTCAGCCTGGCCGAAGCGCTCGGCATGGATACCACCGCGGAAGGGGCCGAAACGCACGACGAGCTGGCGCTGATCCGTCAGCTCGGCTGCAGTCACGTTCAAGGCTACATATACGGCAAACCGATGGATGCCGCGGCCGCCACGACGCTGCTGGGCGAGCGGGGCGGCCATGCCAGCGCCGAGGGGTTTCAGGCCAACCGTCCCCTGCGCAGACGTATCTTCAGACGCATCGGGGTGCACAATGACGGCTTCTGTTACGAAGGGTTGGTGCGCAACATTTCGTCCACCGGAGCGATGATCGACGGGCTGTGGGACGTGCCGGCGGGCACCAGGTTCAGGCTGGAGCTCGACAATCGTCTTCTGGTGGGCGCGACCGCGCGCTGGTCGCAGGAGAACCAGATGGGCGTCGAGTTCGACGAACCGATTGCGCTGGACGCTTTGGGCGATGCCAGCAAGTTCAAGGTCCAGACCGGCTGGCGCGACGGCAGGAATGGCGATGCCGGAGGCATGGCCGGCGCATCGGCCGATAGCGGAGCGCGGCGCGGCTCCGCCTGATCGTTCGCCGATCGTTAACCATGGGGGCTTAGCGTCGCGCCATGGCCTGGCGTTTGCGTCTCCTGTTCCTCCTATTGTCCCCGATCATGGTCGGCGGCTGCGATATGCTGCCGACCGGTCGCGGCGATGCGCCAGCCCGTCCGGCCGCGGCGGTGGGTGGAGCGGCATTTGCTTCAGCGGAAAGCCGCCAGTGCCTGGCCGATCTGGGCAAGGCGTCGGTAGCGTTCGAGGCGCTGCCCAACCGCGATTTCGGGGGCGGGTGCCGCACGATCGACACGGTCAAGCTGCTCGATATCGGCACGCCGACGACCAATCTCGGCGCGCTGACCTGCCCCCTGGCGCGCAATTTCGCCGCTTGGGCGCAATATGCGGTGCAGCCCGCCGCGCGGCAGATGCTGGGCGGTCAGGTGGTGCGGATCGAAACCATGGGCAGCTATGCCTGCCGCAACGTCAACGGCGCATCGTCGGGCAAATTGTCGCAGCACGCCTTTGCCAATGCGGTCGATGTGTCCGCCTTCGTGCTCGCCGACGGCCGCCGGATCAGCGTCGAGCAGGGCTGGAACGGTTCGCCGCAGGAACGGGCTTTCCTTCGCGCGCTGCACGCATCGGCCTGCCGCCGCTTCGGTACCGTGCTCGGTCCCGATTACAATGCGGCGCATTACAACCACCTTCATTTCGACATGTCGGGCGACGGCTATTGCCGCTAGACGCTCGCTCGCTTAGTTCCGCGCCATCATGAGCAAGAAGAACATCAAGGAACGGCGCTTCTACCGCGCCAAACAGGAAGCGCGCTTTGTCGACGACGAAGCGGTCGAGACGCCGCAGACGCTCGATCCGGCCTATCGGCTGGCGTTCCAGGACAAGGATTTCCTGCTGCGCGAGGAACTGCGGCCGGTTCGCTTCCAGCTGGAACTGTTGAAGCCCGAAATGATGCTCGAGGAGCAGGGCATCGGCTCCACCCTCGTCATCTACGGCTCGGCGCGCATCCCCTCGCCCGAAAAGGCGCAAAGCTTGGTCGACGCGGCGGTGGACGACCAGGCCAAGGTAATCGCCGGGCGGCTCGCCGACAAGGCGCGCTATTACGAGGAGGCGCGCAGGCTCGCCTTTCTCGCCAGCAGCAGCGAGTTTCGCGAGACCGACGGCAAGCGCCATTTCGTGGTCTGCTCGGGCGGCGGCCCCTCGATCATGGAAGCCGCCAATCGCGGCGCGGCCGACGCCGGCAAGGAGTCGATCGGGCTCAACATCGTGCTGCCGCACGAGCAGGCACCCAACGGCTATGTCACGCCGTCGCTATCCTTCCGCTTCCATTATTTCGCGCTGCGCAAGATGCACTTCCTGCTGCGCGCCCGCGCCGTCGCAGCCTTTCCCGGCGGGTTCGGCACGTTCGACGAGTTTTTCGAGCTGCTCACCCTGGTGCAGACCGGCAAGGTCGCGAAGATGCCGATCCTGCTCTACGGTCGCGATTTCTGGACGCGGGTGATCGATTTCGACGAGCTGCTGCTCGAAGGCACGATCAGTCCGACCGATCTCGACCTGTTCCGGATCGTCGAGACGGCGGAAGAGGGCTGGCAGAAGATCTGCGAATTCTACGAGCTCGACGCAGCCTGAAACCGCGCACCGTCCGTGGCTCAGCCGGCGGGGGCGGGCTCGGTCGCTTCGCCCACCGTCTTCGCGTCAGTCGCCGCGCCGCCCTCTCCGCCTTCCACCGGCGCGGCCGCGCTTTCGGTCGCGTCGGCGTCGGCCTCACCCTCGGCGGGCGGCGGCGGGAAGGGCAGGTTCGAGCCTTGCGCGTTGAGATAGGCGATGATGTCGGCGCGGTCCTGCGGATCGCCGAGCCCGGCAAAGGTCATCTTGGTCCCCGGCGCGAACTTGCGCGGGCTTTCGAGCCAGCTGCCGAGCTGATCGAACGTCCATTGACCGCCGACCGAGGCCAGCGCGTCGGAGAAGGCGAAACCGCCGACGCCCTTGCCGATCGCCTCGCCGACCACGCCGTGCAGGTTCGGGCCGATGCCGTTGGCCCCACCGGCGTTGATCGTGTGGCAGGCGGCGCATTTCTTGAACACCGCCTCGCCGTGCGCGACGTCCGACTTGGCGAGCAGCGCGGCGAGCGGCGGGCCGCTGGCCGCGCCCGCCGCGGCGGCCGTTTCCTCGATGAAATAGCCCATTTGCTTGCCTTCGGGGTTTTCCGTATGGAAAACGCTGCCGAAGCCGATCGACAGGCCGAGCGCGGCGATGCCGCCCGCGAGGATCCATCCGGCCAGGATATTGTTGCGATCGTCCATGCTCATGCCCTGAATGCGTTGGAGGCGATGCGCAAGGCCGCGCGCGCCCGTGATGATGAGGTCAGGGGCGATTTAGAGGCCGACCGCGCCAGTGGCAAGGCCCGGTGAAGCGATTCCGTGCTCCGGCGCGTTGGAGCTTTCATGTCGAGACCGAAACTGGACCGGAAGCAGGCGTTTTGAACGTAGGGTCGCTCGCGCTCGAAGCTCCGGTCGCTGTCGACCGTCCAGCCGTCCCCGAACGCATCGCCCGTGCGCCGATGCACCGCAGCCTGCGCATACATCTCTGCTATCTCTGGCGTCACCGGCGGCTGCTCGACCTTGCCGACCCGCAAAGCTTTACCGAGCGCGTGCAGGCGCGCAAATTGTTCGATCGCGATCCGCGCTTGCCGCGCCTCACCGATAAAGTTGGAGCGAAGGCTTATGCGGCCGATCGGCTGGGCGAACAATGGACCGTGCCGACCTTGTGGCAAGGCACCGCCCTTCCCGAGATGCCGACGTGGCCCGCGCCGTTCGTGGTCAAATCGCGCCATGGCTGCAATCAGACCGCGTTCGTGCGCGGCGCCGACGAGGACTGGACGACGATCCGCGCGCGGTCGGCGCGCTGGATGAAGCGCGAATATGGTATCTGGCTGGACGAATGGGCCTATCGCGACGTGCCGCGCGGGCTCCTCGTCGAGCCATTTGTCGGGCGCGGCGGCGCTCTGCCGGTCGATTACAAGATCTACGTGTTCGGAGGCCAAGCCGCCTATGTGCAGGTGCATCTCGAGCGCGAATCGGCCCATCGCTGGCTGCTGTTCGACCGCGATCTCAATCCCGTGTCCAACGATCCGAAGGGCGACCGCCCGGCGTTTCCGGGGAGCATTCACGCGATGATCGAGGCGGCGGAAGCGCTGGGACGTGATTTCGATTTCGTGCGCTGCGACTTTTACGACACCGACGCCGGCCCGCGCTTCGGCGAATTTTCCTTCTATCCGGGATCGGGCCTCGATCCGTTCGATCCGGTAGCGCTGGACCGGGCGATCGGCGCGAAATGGGGTGCGGCGTTGGAGCGCGATTCGCGGTTTGGAAGTTCGCGTAAGTCCGACCCACGTAGCGCCGAAACTCAGTCGGAACGTGCTGTGCTGTCGATGAACAGTTTGGTGTCTATGAGTCGAAACGAGGAATTTGATGGCGGGCATGAGTGAGTTCTAGCGTGCCCTGCGGGTTGTAGGACAGGGCCTTGGCGATGGGTTTGAGCAATCCGGCCTGAGATCCCAGCTTTCGCTGGGATGACGCGAATGGCGAGATTTCAAAAACCGGCGTCATCCCAGCGAAAGCTGGGATCTAAGGCGGCTCAGAACAACGCTTCGATCACATGGGCGTACAGATCGTCCCACCCAGGATTATGCTCTTCGATCAGCTCTAATTTCCACGGACGCTGCCAAGCCTTCATCGCTTTCTCACGTCGGATCGCGTCTTCGATGGTTGGGTGCGGTTCGGCGTGGACCAGCCGGCGCAGCTTGTAGCGCCGCGTGAAGACGCTGCCTCTGCCTTCGCGATGTTGGGCGATCCTTGCGGGCAGGTTCGAAGTCACGCCGATGTACAGGACGCCATAACGCCTGTTCGTCATGATGTAGACCCAGCCGCCTTTGCTCATGTGGGCAAGCTTAGTTCTCGATTGCCCGGGATGCCAGCTTTCGCTGGCATGACGTAGTTTTTTGGAATCACCTTTCCTCGTCATGCCAGCGAAAGCTGGCATCTCGGGCCTATGAGCGCAGCCGCTTGCGCTAGTGCGCCGCGTCCCAGCTTTTGCCCGTCCCGATCTCGACGCCCAGAGGCACCGACAATTGCACGGCAGGGGTCGCCGCTTCGGCCATGACGCGCTCGATCACCGGCCTGGCCGCCGCCACATCGCCCTCCGGCAGTTCGAACACCAGCTCGTCGTGCACCTGCAACAGCATTTTGACATCGGGCAATCCGGCCTCGTCCAGCGCGGGTTCCATGCGGGCCATGGCGCGCTTGATGATATCCGCGCTGGTGCCCTGGATCGGGGCGTTGATCGCGGCGCGCTCGGACCCTTGGCGCTCGGTCTGGTTCCTCGAATTGATCCGCGGGAAATGGGTCTTGCGGCCGAACAGCGTCTCGCTGAAGCCCTTCGATCGCACCTGTTCGAGCGTGCGGTTCATATATTGCGCGATCCCCGGGAAGCGCTGAAAATAGGTGTCGATCATCGCCTGCGCCTCGTCGGGCTCGACCTCCAGCCTTCGCGCGAGCCCCCAGCGGCTGATGCCGTAGAGGATCGCGAAATTGATCGTCTTGGCGCGCCCGCGCGTATCGCGGTTCACCTCGCCGAACAGTTCGCGCGCGGTGCGGTCGTGGATGTCCTCGCCCGCCGCGAACGCCTGCTTGAGTTCGGGCACGTCGGCGATGTGCGCGGCGAGGCGCAGCTCGATCTGGCTGTAATCGGCGGCGAGCAGCACATTGCCCGGCTCGGCGACGAAAGCCTCGCGGATTTGCCGGCCGATCGCGGTGCGGATCGGGATGTTCTGGAGGTTGGGGTCGGTCGACGACAGCCGCCCGGTCTGCGCGCCGACGAGGCTGTAACTGGTGTGCACGCGGCCGGTTTTCGCGTTGATCTGTGCCTGCAGCGCGTCGGTATAAGTGGATTTGAGCTTCGACAGCTGGCGCCATTCGAGCACCTTGCCGGCCATCTCCACACCTTGTGCGTCGAGCTTTTCCAGCACGCTCTGGTCGGTGCTGTACTGACCGGATTTTCCTTTTTTGCCGCCCTTCAGGCCCATCTTGTCGAACAGGATGTCGCCCAGCTGCTTGGGGCTGCCGATCGCGAACGGCTCGCCTGCGAGATCGTGGATCGTCGCTTCCAGCGCTTCCATCTGCTTGGCGAACTCGGCCGACAGGCGGCTCAGCGCCTCGCGGTCGACCTTGATGCCGCGGCATTCCATCCGCGCGACCACCGGCACCAGCGGCCGGTCGACCCGCTCGTAGACCTGGCTCGCGCCCTCGGGCGCCATGCGCAGCTTGAGATGCTTCCACAGCCTGAGCGTCACGTCGGCATCCTCGGCGGCGTAGCAGGTGGCGTCCTTCAGCGGTACGGCATGGAAGCCGATCGCCTTCTTGCCGGTGCCGGTGAGCGATTTATAGGCGATCGGTTCATGGTCCAGATGAGCCCTGGCGAGCGCATCCATGCCATGGCCGCCGCCCACCTCCTGCCCGGCGTCGAGGCAGAAGCTCATCACCATGGTATCGTCATAGGGCGCCAGCGCAATGCCGTACTGCGCGAGCACCGACATGTCGTATTTGAGGTTCTGCCCGATCTTGAGGACGCTGTCGTCCTCGAGCAGCGGCTTCAGCTTGGCGAGCACCGCTTCTATCTCGCACTGCACCGGCCGCTCGCCGAACATGTCTCCGCCGCCATGGCCGATCGGGATGTAGCAGGCCTCGTTCGGCGCGACGGCGAGACTGATGCCGAGCAGCTCCGCCGTCACCGCCTCCAGGCTGTCGGTCTCGGTATCGAAACCGACCATGCCCTCTTCGTGGGCACGTGCGATCCAGTGATCCAGCGCATCGATCGCGGTGATGCAGACATAGGCTGCGGTGTCGATCTTGGGCATGTCCGGCAGCGTCGCGGTGCCTTGCGGCCGGGCGGGATTTTCGGCCGTTTCGCCCAGCGTCGGCTTGGGGCCGCGCCCGCCAGTCACTTGGCCTAAGCGTTTGAGCAGCGAGCCGAAGCCGTGATGTTCGAGAAATTCGCGCAACGGTGCCTCGGGGATGCCCTTCAGCGCGAAATCCTCGAGCGGCTGGGGCACCGCGCAATCCTCCTTCAGCGTCACCAGCACGCGGCTGAGCCGCGCATCGTCGCTGTGTTCGACGAGGTTCTCCTTCATCTTCGACTTCTTCATGTCCGGCGCGGCGGCGAGCACGGCGTCGAGGTCGCCATGCTCCTCGATCAGCTTGGCCGCGGTTTTGGGCCCGATGCCGGGCACGCCGGGGACATTGTCCACGCTGTCGCCCATCAACGCGAGGATATCGCCGAGCTTGTCCGGCGCGACCCCGAATTTTTCGTGGACATAATCGGCGCCGAGCCGCCGATCGTTCATCGTGTCGTACAGGTCCAGCCCCGGCTCGATCAGCTGCATCAGATCCTTGTCGGACGATACGATGGTGACCTTGAACCCTGCGGTCAGCGCCAGCTTGGCATAGGTGGCGATGATGTCGTCCGCCTCGACGCCCTCCTCCTCGATGCAGGGCAGCGAGAAGGCGCGCGTGGCGTCGCGGATCATCGGGAATTGCGGCTTCAGGTCGTCGGGTGGCTCGGGCCGGTGTGCCTTGTACTCGGCGTAGAGATCATTGCGAAAGGTCTTCGCGCTATAATCGAAGATCACCGCCATATGGGTGGGACCGTCGGCGGCGTTGAGATCGTCGACCAGCTTCCACAGCATGGTGGTGTAGCCATAGACCGCGCCGACCGGCTCGCCATGCTTGTTCGTAAGCGGCGGCAGGCGGTGATAGGCGCGGAAGATATAGGCCGAGCCGTCGACGAGGAAGAGATGCGGTTGATCAGGCATGAAGCAGAGATAGCGAGGCGCGCGCCGCCTTTCCATCATCAGTTTTGAACCCGCCGCGATAGCTGCTGATATCGCTCAACTCACAGTTCGTCGCATTTCACCGCCGATAATGCACGGTTCGGCTTGATTTTATTATAGGCTGGCCCTAAATACCTCCTGCCCCCGTTGGGCATCGGAATCATTACCGAAGGAATTTTTAATGCGTAAGATCATCATCACCGGCTTGGTTGCCACCGCGGCGCTCGGCCTGTCGGCCTGTTCGCAGGAAGCGCAGGACAAGACCGGCGCCGCCGCCGACGCCATCGGCAACGACGTCGAAACCGGTGCCGAGAACGCCGGCAACGCGATCGAGGCGGGCACGCAGGCCGCGGGCGATTCGCTCGACGAGGCCGGCAACAACATCGAAAACGCGGCCGACAACGCCGCCGACAATACCGACGATGCCGCTGCCCGCGCCGAAGCGGACATGCAGGACACCACGGTCAAGGACGCCAAGGAAGACTGATCTTCCTTCGAACCGGTCGTTATTCGGCCGGTTGAACTTCGGAGGGCGCGCCCGCTTCATGCGAGCGCGCCCTTTGTGCGTTCACGCCGTCTTTCAGGACTTTCCACGCAATCCAGAAAGCGATCGATCCGCCGACCAGATTGGCCGCCAGTTCCGCCGCGAACACGCCGCCCTCCCGCCATAGCCTGCCGAGCAGCCAGGCCGCCGGCACCATCACCAGCAGCACCCGGCCGACTGAGACCATCAGCGCCTGGCCCGCACGGTCGATGGCGTTGAGCGCACCGTTGGAGACGATCAGCGCGCCGTAGAGCCCATAGCCCCAGGCGGCGATGGCGAGATATTGCGCGGCGGCATCGATCACCGGCTGGCTGTCCGTGAACAGTCCGGCGAAATCGCTGGCGAACCCGACCAGCAGCGCTGCCACGGCCAGCCCGTAGAGGACCGCGAAGCCGACCGCGTAGAGCAACGCCTTGCGCGCGCGCCCCTCCTGCCCCGCGCCCCAGTTCTGCCCGACGATCGCGCCGATCGAGCCCGACAAGGCGAGCAGCGGGACCACCGCGAAACTCTGCAGCCGCCCGGCCGCGCCGTAACCGGCGACGGCATCCTTGCCGTAGGTGGCGAGGAAGCCGGTCAGCACGGCGAGGCCGATCGGGTTGATGCTGTTAGAGATCGCGGCCGGCCCGCCCACGCGGATCAGCGCGCGCGCGCCCTCGCCCCATCCCGCGCGGCTGAAGCGCGACAGGCGCAGTTTCAGATCGCTGCTCTGCAGCAGCGCGAAGGCGGTGATCCCCGCGAGCCCGAACGCGATCACGCTGGCATAGGCCGCGCCCGCGATGCCGTAGCCCGGCAACGGCCCCCAGCCGGCGATCAGCATCGGATCGAGCACCCAGTTGGCCGCGGCGTTGACGATCAGGATGATCGAACTGCGCATCGCCGCGCCCTGTCCGCGCAACATGCCGCTCAGGCTCATCATCGCCATAACGAAGGGAAAGCCGAGCGCGTAGGGCGTCATATAAGCGGTGATCAGCGGCTCCAGATCGCCGCCCGCGTTCATCGCGGCGAACAGATCGCCCTGGAACAGCCACAGCAGCAGGCCGATCGCCACACCCGCGAACCCGGCGATGACGAAGCCCTGCAGCCCGCGCGTTTCGGCGAGGTCGTGCTCGCCCCGGCCCAGCGCCCTGCTGACCACCGAATTGATGCCGACGATCACGCCCACGCCGAGGCTGGAAAGCGCCGTGACGATCGGAAAGATGAAGCTGATCGCGGCGAGCTGGTCGGCGCCCTCCCGCCCCACGAAATAGGCGTCGACGATCCCGATCGACATCAGCGCCGCGACGCCGATCAGCGCGGGCCAGGTCTGGTGGAACAGATGATAGCGGACGGGTCCGCGGGTGAGTTTTCCGGTTTCGGTCATGGCGGCGGATATGGCGGGGTTGGTTGGCCCCTACAACACCGGCGTCATTCCGGGCTCGACCCGGAATCCAGGGTCCAGCCGAAGTGCCATCCCGCCCTGAATCCCGGAGCAAGTCCGGGATGACGTTGTTTTATCAGGATGGAAGCGAAGCGCTGCGGCTTCGTTCGCGTTCAGCGGCGCGAATATTCTTTATAATTGTCCGGCGGAAAAAGCCGATATATAAACCATGCCGCGCGCGACTGGCGCGAACGAGGTGGAACACCACCGGGGAGCGCGCGACGAACGAGCCGTGCGCCTGGGCGATCCATCGACGACGGAGCCAGCCCATGACCGACGCACCCTATCATATCGTCTTTCCGATTTTTTCCGGCGTGACCCAGCTCGATTTCGCGGGGCCGGCGCAGTTTCTCTCGCGCCTGCCGCACGCTCAGGTTCAGGTCGTCGCGGCCCGCCCCGATCCGGTCGTCACCGACAGTGGTTTCGCAATCCTGCCGAACGCGGGCTTTGACGATTGTCCGCAGGCCCGGTTGCTATGCGTGCCCGGAGGCCTGGGTGTCGCCGATGCGCTGGGCGACGGCGCGCTGATCGATTTCATCGCGCGCCAGGCCGCGAGCGCCGATTATGTCACCTCGGTCTGCACCGAAGCCTTCCTGCTGGGCCGGGCCGGTTTCCTGAAAGGGCGGCGCGCCACCACGCATTGGGGCTATACGCAGCTGCTGCCGCTGGTCGGTGCGATCCATGCCGACGAGCGGGTGGTGATCGACGGCAACGTCATCACCGCTGGCGGCGTGACCTCGGGCATCGATTTCGCGCTGCGCGTGATCGCCGAGGTGGCCGGCGAGCGCACCGCGCGCGCGGTGCAGCTGGTGCTCGAATATGATCCTGCCCCGCCGTTCGCGGGCGGCCATCCGCGCAGTTCGGGCGCGGCGCTGACGGGCTGGCTGCGCGAGCGGGTCTACGACGATGCGGCGCAGCGGATGGAACGGGCGTTGGAGCGTTAGTAAGGAGCTTGCCGCCAAACGCTCCCGTCATTCCGGCGAAAGCCGGAATCCAGGACGGTTACAGTGCTGCGGTTGCCCTGGATTCCGGGTCAAGCCCGGAATGACGATGTCTGGGGGAGCATGGCACTCTCTACTCCCAGCCCGCCGCGCGTGCATCGTCGCTATCTTTCGCCTCTAACCACTTCGCGCTGCCGTCGGCGAAATGCTGTTTCTTCCAGAACGGCGCGTCCGTCTTCAGCCGGTCGATCAGATAGGCGCAGGCGTCGAGCGCGTCGGCGCGGTGGGCGGCGGCGGCGGCGGCGAGCACGATGGGATCGCCTGCATCGAGTTTGCCGACGCGGTGGATTATCAGGGCGCCGGTCAGCCTGAAGCGCTCGGTCGCGCTCTCGGCGAGAGTGCGCAGCGCCGCTTCGGTCATGCCGGGATAATGTTCGAGCTCGAGCGCGGTTACGCGGCGGTCCGGATAAGCCGGATCGCCATCGGCGCGCACGATGCCGCAAAAGCTCGCCACCGCGCCCGCGCCGGTCGCCGCAAGCCGCTCCAGATCCCCGCCGAGATCGAACGGCCCGGCCTGCACCCGTACCTCGATCATCCGCCGGTTACCGGGGGAAAGATGGCGAGTTCCCCGGCGTCGCCGAGCTTGGCGTCCGGCTTCACCATCAGCTTGTCGAGTGCGAACCTGAGCTTGGTTTCGTCGGCGAATGCCGCAGCATGGCCGCCGCCTTTGCTGCGCAGCATTTCGAGCAGATCGGCGACCGTCGAAGCGCCCTCGGGCGCGGCTTCCTCATCGAGGCCGATCTGCTCGCGCACCCAGGCGAAATAGACGATCCGCATCCGCGTTCAGTCCATGTGCCGGATGCCGAGGCGCAGATAGTCCCAGCCGGTGATCAGCGTCAGGATCGCCGCAACCCACAGCAGGATCAGCCCGGCGATGGGGATGAAGGTCCACATCGGCAGGCCGCCCGCCAGGATGATCGCGCCGAAGGCGACGAGCTGCGCGGTGGTCTTCCATTTGGCGAGCCGGGAGACCGGCATCGACACCTGGATGCCGGACAGGAATTCGCGCAGGCCCGAAACGATGATCTCGCGGAGCAAAATCACCAGCGCGGCGAACACGTTGTAGCCCTGGATGTCGCGGGTGAAGACCAGCATCAGGATCACCGCGGCGATCATGATCTTGTCGGCGATCGGATCGAGAAACTGGCCGAGCCGCGACACCGTGCCGCTGGCGCGCGCCAGATAGCCGTCGAAATAATCGGTGATGCCCATCAGGCAGTACAGCCCGAAGGCGAACAGATAATCGAGCTGGCGCGGTTGAAGCCCGATCGGCTCGAAATCGGGCCACAGCAGGAAAGCGAGGATCGGCACCGCCAAGATACGCGACAGGGTGAGGATATTGGGCAGCGAAAGCATGTCGGGGCCTCGATAGCGGAGCCGAGCCCGCCCGTCATCCAGATGTTTCGCCAGCTTAACGATCGGCTTTCTAACCGATGCGGTCCTTGCCCATCCAAGCGCGAAGCGGTTCGGGAATGAGAATGCTGCCATCGGGCTGCTGATGCTGTTCCAGGATTGCGGGGAACAGCCGGCTGGTGGCCAGACCCGAACCGTTGAGCGTGTGGACGAAGCGCGTCTGCTTGTCGTCCTTGCCGCGCGTGCGGATGCGCGCGCGGCGCGCCTGATAGTCCTTCGCCCAGCTGACCGAGCTCACTTCCTTGTAATCGCCGATGCTGGGTAGCCACACCTCGACATCGTAGGTCACCGCCATCGATGCGCTGACATCGCCCGCCGCGAGCAGCACGGTGCGATAATGCAGGCCGAGCTCCTGCAGCAAGGACTCGGCGCGGCTCAACAGTTCCTCCAGCGCCGCCTCGCCCTGGTCCTCGTCCACGAACTGGAACATCTCGACCTTGTTGAACTGATGCCCGCGCACGGTGCCGCGCTCGTCCGCACGCGCGCCGCCGCCCTCGCGCCGGTAGCAGGGGGTGTAGGCGAACGCCTTGATCGGCAGCTTTTCGGCGGGAAGGATTTCGTCGCGGTAGATGTTCAGGAGCGCAGTCTCGGCGGTCGGCAGCAGAAAGCGCTCCTGCCCGCCTTCCTTCACCGCGATATGGAACACGTCGTCGTAGAATTTGGGGAACTGCCCCGCGCCGTAGCCGCTCTCGGGCAGCAGCAGATGCGGCGGCAGGAAGAAAGTGTAGCCGTCGCGGTGGTGGCTGCGGTTGAACCAGTCGAGCAGCGACCATTCCAGCGCCGCGCCGTCGCCGGTGTAGAGCCAGAAATTGCTGCCCGCCATCTTCACGCCGCGTTCGAAATCGACCAGCCCGTGCTTCTCGATCAGTTCCAAATGGCTGAGCGCCTTGTCATCCAGAACGGGCTTCTCGCCCCAATGGCGCAGCACCCGATTGGCTTCCTTGCCGCCGGGCGGAACGCGGTCGTCGGGCAAATTGGGCAGGCCGGCCATCGCCTCGTCGAAGCGCGCGCGCAGCGCCGCCTGCTCGCCCGCCAGCTCCGCCGCCTCCGCCTTCAGCGCGCTCGCCTTGGCGATGGCCTCTTGATCGGGCTTGCCCTTGACCTGCCCCCCCCCCTTCTGACTTAGGGCCTTGGCGATGACGTTGCGCTCGGCTTGCACCGCGTCGACCCGGCCGGTCAGCGCGCGCAGTTCCTCGTCCAGCTTCAGGATCGGTGCCAGGTCCACGTCCATCTCGCGCTTCGCTAGCGCGGCGAGCACGTCCTCAGGGTCGTTACGGATGCGTTTGATATCGAGCATGGCGGATCGGTTTCCGGTCGGATAAGCATGGCGTATGAGCGTGCGCATAAAGCCTGGGCGCCGGGGCGTCTAGCGCTTGCCATTCGCCGGGCGCGCCGCCACTGTCGCCCGCGATGACGGTTGGTCGAGTTCCAGCGGCGGGGGGCGCCGGAGACGCGAAGTTGGAGACGGCGCATCGCGCGCTGCTTCTGGACCCGTCGATCCAGTTCGACCTGCCGCCCTATCGTGAGCCCAAGCCGCCGGAATGGCTGCAGCCGCTGATCGATTTCCTGCAATGGCTTGCCCCCGCCGTGCCGTATTTATTCTGGACCGGGCTGGCGCTGATCGCGGCGATGATCCTCTATTGGGTGCTGCGCGATCTGCTCGGCGTCGCCATTCGCTGGCCGTGGCAGAGAAACGCGGCAGAGGACGACGCCGAAAGCTGGCTTCCCGACGAGGCCAAGGCGCGCACGCTGCTGTCGGAGGCGGAGGCGCTGGCGGCGCGCGGGCGTTATGAGGAGGCGGTGCATCTGCTGCTGCGCCGCTCGGTCGAGGACATAGCGGGACGCCTGCCGGACTTTCTGATGCCGTCCCTGACCGCGCGCGACATCGCCGCCGCGCCAAGCCTGCCGCAGCGCGCGCGCGAGGCGTTCGGATCGATGGCGAGCATCGTCGAGCGTGCCTTGTTCGCGCGGCGGCCGGTGGGCGAGCCGGGCTGGCGAGAGGCGCGCGCGGCCTATGAACAGTTCGCCTTTTCCGGCAGCTGGCACGCGGTATGAGCGCGCACGAAAATCCTTTCGGTAAGCGCACCGTCCTGCTGGGCATCGCCGCCAGCCTGATCGCGGCGATCCTGTTTTTCGTGCTGTCCAGTTACGCGCCCAATGTCGCCGGCAATATCGGCGTCACCGCCACGCCCGCGTCGAACAGCGCGGTCGGCTATTCGGGCTTCGTGCGGTTGCTGGAAGAGGCCGGGCCGAAGACCGAAACGCTGAGCCGGACCGACGAACTCGGACGAAAAGGCCTGCTGATCGTGTTTGTCGATGCGACCGATCAGCCCGATAAGTTGGACCAGATCGTCGAGGCGCGGCCCGACGAGCCGACGCTGTTCGTGCTGCCAAAATGGGCGGCGGTGCCGATCGGGCTAAGCAGCGACAAGGTGCAGGCGAGTGAGACCTATCCGGTGGAAGGGCTCGATACGCTGCTGGAGGCGATCGCGCCCGGTGAGCTTCAAGAAACCGATGGCGGCGGGCGTGCCTCGATCGCGGGCGTGCCGGTGCGGCTGCCCGAGAAATTGCATGTCGCAGTCGGCGATCCATACATGCTGGATGGTTATCCCGAGGGCCTGCTGATCGAAGCGGAGGATCGGCCGCATTGGGTGCTGACCGATCCCGATTTCATGAACAATGGCGGGATCGACGATCTGGTCAACGCCCGCGCGATGTTCGCGATGATTGATGACCTGCGTTACACTGGAGATTCGGTGATGATCGCCACGCCGCGGCTGGCCGATGCGGGCGGGCGCAATCTGGGCAAATTGTTGTTCGATCCGCCGTTCCTGCCGCTCACCATCATCCTGCTGTTCGCCGGGCTGCTTGCCCTGCTCCACGGTTTCGCGCGTTTCGGCCCGGTGACGCGCCGCGCCCGTGTGTTCGCGTTCGGCAAGGGCGCGCTGGTGGAGACCACCGCCGATCTGCTGCGCCGTGCGGGCAAGATTTCCGGGCTGGGGCCGCGCTATGCGGAAACGATGCGGCGGCGCGCGGGCGAACGCTGGGGCGCGCCGCCCTCGCTCGGCGGAGAGCGGCTCAGCGAATGGCTAGATCATCGGGGCGGTGCCGGAAGCGAGCCGGAGCCCTTCACGTCGCGAGCGGCGGCCGTGGAGCGCGCCAGTGGCGAGGAACAGCTACACGGCAGCGCCCGCGCGCTGGCCCAATGGATCGAAGGAAAGAGATAATGGACATCACCGAAGTGCAGACGCTGGCCGAGGCGATCCGGCGCGAAACGGCCAAGGCGATCACCGGGCAGGCCGACATGATCGATCTGATGCTGACCGCGCTGTTCGCGCGCGGGCATATCCTGCTCGAAGGGCCGCCGGGCACCGCCAAGACGCTGACCGCGCGTTGCTTTTCCGTCGCGCTGGGGCTCGATTATGGGCGCATCCAGTTTACGCCCGATTTGATGCCGGGCGATATCATCGGTTCGAACATCTACAATCTGCAGACCGGCAGCTTCACGCAAACGAAAGGCCCGGTGTTCTGCGATCTGCTGCTGGCCGACGAGATCAACCGCACGCCGCCCAAGACGCAGGCTGCCCTGCTGGAGGCGATGCAGGAGCGATCGGTCACCTTCGACGGCGAGACGCATCAGCTGTCGCCGCGCTTCACCGTGATCGCGACGCAGAACCCGATCGAGCATCAGGGCGTCTATCCGCTGCCCGAGGCGCAGCTCGACCGCTTCCTGTTCAAGCATGTGCTGGCCTATCCGGACGAGGCCGAGGAGCGCAGCATCGTGCTGGCGCATGGCGGCGGCGCGGCGTCGCAGGGACCGGCCGATTATGGCATCACGGCGCAGGCGGATGCCGCGAAGTTGGCCGAGGCGCTGGACACGGTGGAGCGGGTGACGATGGTGGACGAGGTCGCCGACTATATCGTGCGGCTGGTGCGCGCCACGCGGACCAGCGCGGACATCGGCATCGGCGCGTCCCCGCGGTCGGGCGCGATGCTGGCGCGCGGCGCGCGGGCGCGCGCGGCGCTGGAAGGGCGCGATTATGTGATCCCCGACGATGTGAAGACGCTCGCCGTCCCGGCGCTGCGCCACCGCGTCACGCTGTCCCCGACGGCGCAGATCGACGCGCGCGATGTCGAGACGATCGTGCACGAACTGGTCGAGGCGACCGAGGCGCCGCGATGATCTATCCCAGCGGCCGGGCGATCGCGCTGGCCGGAGCGGGCGCACTGCCGGCGCTGCTCGCCGCCTTGCTGGTCCCGGCTTGGTGGCATCTGGCGTTGCTGTGGATCGCGCTGATCCTCGGCTTCATGCTGGTCGATGCGCTGGCGGGAGCGGGGCCGAAGGCGGCGCAGGCGATCGTCGGCGCACCCGCCATGGTCGGCGTGGGCGCCGGGGTGCCGGTGCGCATCGCGGTGACGGGCGTCAGCGGGCGGGTCGAGGCGCGGCTCGGCCATGACGCACTGCTGAGCGACACGGGAACGCTGGCGCCGAAACTGATGCTGAGCGGCGACGGCGGCGATGATGGCGGCGCGGTGCACCATCTGGTCGCGGCGCGGCGCGGATTGTCGCGGCTCGGCCCGTTATGGCTGCGCTGGCGCGGGCCGTTCGGGCTGGTGTGGAAGCAGCGCGTGATCGATTCGCAGACGCAGGTGGCGATCCAGCCGGACATGGACGGCGTGCGCGAGGATGCGATGAGACTGCTGCGCCGCGACGCGATGATCGGCGAACGCGTTGAGCCGCGCATCGGCCAGGGCCGCGAGTTCGAGGCGCTGACCGATTATCGGCGCGGCATGGAGCGGCGGATGATCGACTGGAAGCGCAGCGCGCGCCATTCGCGGCTGCTCGCCAAGGAATATCGCGCCGAAACCGCGAACAGTCTGGTGCTGGCGATCGATAGCGGGCGGCTGATGTGCGAGCCGGTGGCGGGCCTGCCGCGCATCGACCGAGCGATTTCGGCCGCGCTGCTGACCGCGTTCGTGGCGCTGAAAGCGGGGGACGGGGTGCGGCTGTTCTCATTCGATTCGCATCCGCATGTCGCCAGCGGCGCGGTGCGCGGCTTGGCTGGGTTCGCGCAGCTCCAGCGGCTGGCCGCGCGGATCGATTATTCGAGCCAGGAAACCAATTTCACGCTCGGCCTCACCAGCCTCGATGCGCGGCTCGACCGGCGCTCGCTGGTGGTCATCTTCACCGATTTCGTCGATCCGGCCAGCGCCGAGCTGATGCTGCGCACCGCCGCGCGGCTGACGTCCAAACATGTCGTGTTGTTCCTGATGATGCGCGACGAGGAGCTGGAAAGCCTGGTCGACGCGGTGCCGGGCGACAGCGAGGATGTGGCGCGCGCGGTTGCCGCGGGCACGCTGCTGCGCGAGCGCAAGCTGGTGATCGAGCGGCTGCGGCTGGCGGGCGCCGAGGTGCTGGAGGCCGACTGGCGCGATATGGGGCCGCAGTTGGTCACCCGCTATCTCGACATCGTAAAGGCGCAGAAGCTGTGAGTAGCGCGGCCCCGATCCAGAGCGCGGCCAATTTCCGCGCCGAGCGCGAGGAGGACTGGGCGGCGTTCGAGGCGCTGCTGGGTCGGCTCGACAAGCGCGGTCCCAAGCGGCTGAGCGAAGACGAGCTGCTGCAGCTTCCCAGGCTTTACCGCGGCACGCTCAGCTCGCTGTCGCTGGCGCGCGCGATCTCGCTTGACCAGGCGCTGATCGCGCATCTCGAGGCGTTGTCCTTGCGCGGCTATTACCGGCTCTATGGCAATCGTGCGGGCCTGACCGGCCGCGTCGCGCGCTTCTTTCTCGCCGACTGGCCCGCCGCCGTGCGCGCCTTGTGGCGCGAGACGCTGGCGATGCTGGCGCTGCTGTTGCTGGGTGTGGGTGTAGGCTGGGCGCTCGTGGCGTCCGATCCGAGCTGGTACGCCGCCTTCGTGCCGCCGGAGCTGGCGCAGGGACGCGGGCCCGAGGTCGCCGCGGGTCCCTTGCGCGAGATATTGTTCGGCGGCGGCGGCGACGGGTTTCTCACCGGCTTCGCGGTGCAATTGTTCGTGCATAACAGCCAGGTCGCGATCCTGTGCTTCGCGCTGGGCTTCGCCTTTGGCCTGCCGACGATCCTGCTGGTGCTCTATCATGGCTGCATGGTCGGCGCGCTGTTGCAGATCTATGCCGCCAAGGGGCTCGGCGTGGAGCTGGGCGGCTGGCTGTTCATCCACGGCACCACGGAGCTGTTCGCGATCGTGCTGGCCGCCGCCGCGGGCATCCGCATCGGCAGCGCCGTCGCCTTTCCGGGCGACCGCGCGCGCATCGATGCCGCCGCCGAGGCCGGGCGCAGCGCGGCGACGGCGATGGTCGGCGTGGTGGTCATGCTGCTGGTGGCCGGCCTGCTGGAGGGGATCGGGCGCCAGACGATCACCGTCACCGCCGCGCGCTACGCCATTGGCGCCTTTATGCTGGCCGGCTGGTGCAGCTATTTCTATCTGCTCCGCCCGAAGAGCCGCTTCGATGGCGACTAGGGTCCTGCCATCCGAAAAGCGCCGCCGCGATCTGCTGACGCCCGAGGGGGTGCCGCTCGGCGTGATTATCGCCTCGGCCAGCACACGGCTGATCGCGCTGATCCTCGATTTTCTGTTCATCGGCCTGATCATGGGCGTGATCATAACCATGCTGATCCTGGCGTTCGGCACGCTGGGCAGCGGCGCGGCGGAGCCGATCATCATCATCCTTGCGCTATCGGGCTTCGCGCTGCGCAGCGTTTATTTCATCCTGTTCGAGGCGCGCGGGGCTGCGGCGACATGGGGCAAGCGTATCATGGGTCTGCGCGTGGTGTCGCGCGATGGCGGGCCGCTGTCGATCGATCAGGTCATCGCGCGCAACCTGATGCGCGAGGTCGAGATCTTCCTGCCGTTCATGGTGATGGCCAGCATGGCCGCGACGGGTGACGGCAGCGGCTGGGCGGTGCTGGCCGGGTTGATCTGGGCGCTCGGCTTCTCTTTATTCCTGACGTTCAACCGGGACCGGATGCGGATCGGCGATCTGCTGGCGGGCACCTGGGTGGTCGAACGGCCGAAAAAGAAGCGAGAGGAGGATCTGGCGCAGGCGCAGGAGGTGCATTTCGAGTTCACCGACTTTGCGCTCGACGCCTACGGCATTCACGAGTTGCACAAGCTGGAGGACGTGCTGCGGGTGGGCGACGAGCGCGCGGAGCGCACCGTGGCGGACGCCATCGCCCGGCGGATCGGCTATGACGGGCCGCTGCCCGACGACCGGCAGTTCCTCACCGATTATTATCGCGGGCTGCGTACCCATCTGGAGCGCGAGGTGCTGCTCGGCACGCGGCGAGAGGACAAGCATGATGTCTGAGCTTGTCCCCATTTGACCCGATGGCGTGCTCCTGCGAAGGCAGGAGCCCAGCAGGTAAGGTTCGGTGATGGGCTCCTGCCTTCGCAGGAGCGCAAGTTGGGTTCGTTTCAAATCGCAAGCCCCGATTGAAACGCCGCGCCGCCCCGCCCGTTGGTGCGACTAGATCAAATCAATAATGGAGAGAACGAAATGACCGCCATCGCATTTATCGGGCTCGGCAATATGGGCGGCGGCATGGCCGCGAATCTGGCCGAGGCGGGGCATGAGGTGAAAGCCTTCGATCTCTCCGAAAACGCGCTCGCCAAAGCCAGGGCGGCGGGCTGTACGATTGCACAGAGCGCAGCGGAAGCGGCGAGCGGCGTCGAGGTGATCGTCACCATGCTGCCCGCGGGCAAGCATGTGCAGTCGGTCTATCAGGAAAGCCTGTTCGCCCATGCCGATGAAAGCACATTGCTGATCGACTGTTCGACGATCGACGTCGCCACCGCGCGCGCAGTGGCCGATGCGGCGGCGGGAAAGGGTCTGATCGCGGTCGATGCGCCGGTCTCGGGCGGCATCGCGGCGGCGGAGGGCGGCACGCTCACCTTCATGGTCGGCGGTTCGGACGAGGGCTTTGCGCGCGCCGAGCCGATCCTGCAGGACATGGGCAAGGCGGTGATCCATGCCGGGACCAACGGCACGGGCCAAGCCGCGAAAATGTGCAACAACATGATCCTGGGCGCGACGATGATCGCCACCTGCGAAGCGTTCGCGCTGGCCGAGAAACTGGAGCTCGATGCGCAGAAATTCTACGACATCGCGTCGGTGAGCTCGGGCCAGAGCTGGTCGATGACGAGCTATTGCCCGGTGCCCGGCGTCGGCCCGCAAAGCCCGGCGGACAAGCAGTTCCAGGGCGGGTTCGCGGCGGGTCTGATGCTGAAAGATTTGCGGCTGGCGATGGATGCGGCCGAAGGCGCGAATGCAGCTGTGCCAATGGGCAAGCGCGCGCGCGAACTGTACGAGGCGTTTGTCGAGGCGGGCAATGACCGGCTTGACTTTTCGGGGATCATCGAGACGTTAAAGTAGATCGGGGCGGGCGAGACCTGCGAAAAAGCCGTCGTCATTCCGGGTCAAGCCCGGAATGACGAGTGTGTTTAGGATAAATCGGTATCCTACCCCTCGGGCACATTCTCCCGCAATTCCGCCAGCCACACCGCGGCGCTGGCATCGCTAGGAGCGCGCCAGTCTCCACGCGGGGACAGCGCGCCGCCCGCGCTGACCTTGGGTCCGTTGGGCAAAGCCGAGCGCTTATACTGGCTGAACCCGAAGAAGCGCTGGCAGAACATCTCCAGCCATTTGCGTATGTCCGCCAAATCATATTCCATGCGCTTTTCCGGCGGATAGCCCATCGGCCAGGAGCCGCTGTCCCTATCGTGCCAGGCGTGCCACGCCAGAAACGCCACCTTGCTCGGTTTCTGGCCGTAACGGACGATGTGGTGCACGAAGAAATCATGCAGCGCATAGGGGCCGATCAGACCCTCGGTGCTTTGGACGATGCCATCGACGCCCGCGGGTACCAGTTCGGGCGTTATCTCGGTATCCAGGATCGCCTGCAGCACCGCATGGGCGGCGGGATCGAACTGGTCGGTGCGCACGGTCCAGGCAATGAGATACTGGATCAGCGTCTTGGGCACGCCGACATTGACCGCATAATGGCTCATCTGGTCGCCCACGCCGTAAGTGCACCAGCCCAGCGCCATTTCGCTGAGATCGCCGGTGCCGATGACGAATCCCTCGCGCTGCCCAGCCAGCCGAAACAGATAATCGGTACGCAGCCCCGCCTGCACATTTTCGAACGTCACGTCGTACACCGGCTCGCCGTCCGCAAAGGGATGGCCCATGTCGCCCAGCATCTGCTCGGCGGCGGGGCGGATGTCGATCTCCGCGCCGGTGATGCCGATCGCGTCCATCAGCTTCCAGGCATTGGACTTGCTCGCCTCTCCAGTGGCGAAACCGGGCATGGTGAACGCCAGGATCGCCTTGCGGGATATCCCGATCTTGTCGCACATTTTGGCGGCCACGATCAGCGCATGGGTGCTGTCTAGCCCGCCCGAAATGCCGACGACGAGATGCTTCGCGCCGGTCGCCTCGAACCGGCGGCGCAGACCCTCCACCTGAATGTTGAACGCCTCGTAACAATCCTGATCGCACTGCGCCGCGCGGTTCGGCACGAACGGAAAGCGGCGGATCGGGCGGATCAGGCCCGCGTCGTCATAATGCGGCTGATGCTCGAAGCGAACCGTGCGGAAGCGCGCGACCTCAGCCGCCGCATGGTTCGCCGCGTCGTTAAAGGTCTGCATGCGCATGCGCTCGTTCAGGATCCGCTGCGTGTCGACATCGGCGCAGCACAGTTCCGGCTCCAGCTCGAAGCGCGTGGATTCGGTGAGCAGATCGCCCAGCTCATAGACCATGCCCTGGCCGTCCCAGGCCAGGTCGGTGGTGCTCTCGCCCGGCCCCGACGCGGAATAGGCATAGGCGGCGACGGCGCGTGCGCTCTGCGCGCGGGCGAGCAGGTGGCGCTCGTCCGCCTTGCCGATGGTGATGTTGCTCGCCGAAAGATTGGTGAGGATCGTCGCGCCCGCCAGCGCGGCGTGGCTGCTCGGCGGGATCGGCGCCCAGTAATCCTCGCAAATCTCGATATGGAAGCAGAAGCCGGGTAGGTCGGATGCGGCGAAGATCAGGTCGCTACCGAACGGCACGGTCTCGCCGTTCAGCACCAGCGTCTCGCCGGTTATCGCGCGGCCATGGGCGAACCAGCGCTTCTCATAATATTCGCGGTAATTGGGCAAGAAGCTTTTGGGCACCACGCCGACGATGCGTCCGCGCGACAGGGCGATGGCGCAATTATAGATACGGCCCTTGTGCCGCAGCGGCGCGCCGATCAGCAGCACCGGGACAAGCTTTCTCGTCGCCTTCGCCAGGTCTGCGAGCGCCACCTCGACCGCATCGAGCAGCGCGCCCTGCAGATGCAGATCGTCGATCGCATAGGCCGACAGGCTGAGCTCGGGGAACACGACCAGATCACAGCGGGCGGCGTCCGCCCGCTTCGCCTCGGCCAAAATCGCATCGCGGTTGAACGCCACCTCGGCGGGCCGGACATCGGGCGTCGCGGTGGCCACGCGCACGAAGCCGTGCGTATGGAGGCTGTGGAAGCGGTCGGACGAGGCGCGCCTGGCGTTCATGGGGCAGCCTTATCGCAGCATGGGCTGCGGCGCTACTGCGACTGGAAAAATGCGGTAACCCATAAGGATGGCAAGATCGGTCGAGCGCGTGCCGCCTGCGGTCATGTAGACCCGGCGGCGCCACGAAGGATAGAGATGGTGACGACAGCGCTTCAAAACTATCATGCCCGGATGCATCGCGTGCTGGATCATATCGACCGGTATCTCGACGACGATTTGAGCCTGGCGGCGCTGAGCGATGTCGCCGCCTTCTCGAAATATCATTTCCATCGGCAGTTCTCGGCGAGTTTCGGTTTGTCGGTCCACCGTTATGTGCAGCTGGCCCGGTTGAAGCGTGCTTCCTACCGGCTGGTCTATCGGGACGCCGAGAGCGTGACCGACATCGCATTGGATGCCGGTTACGAGGCACCGGACGCTTTCGCCCGGGCCTTTCGGCAACGGTTCGGGCAGTCGCCGTCCGCGTTCCGGAAATCTCCCCGATGGGAGGCGTGGCTTGGGGCCTTCGGGCCATTCGATCAAGCAAGGAGCAGATATATGACGAAGACCTACAGCAAAACCGACGTGACGATCCGCGACGTTTCCGAAACGCCGGTCGCGATCATGGAGCATCGCGGCGATCCCGCGGGCATCGGCACGACGATCAAGCGGTTCATTGCCTGGCGCCGGGAAACCGGGCTGACGCCCGAGGTGAGCCCTACCTTCAATATATTCCATTCCGATCCAGCCACCACGCCGCCGGACGAATATCATATCGATCTGTGCGCCGGCACCGAGCGGCCGATCGACCCTGATGACGAGCGAATACAGGCCGGAGCGATTCCCGGCGGGCGCCGCGCGGTGCTGCGGGTCGAGGGGGATACCGACAATCTGGAGGCGGCGGCGCTCTTCCTGTATCGCGACTGGCTGCCCGTCAGCGGCGAGGAAGCGATGGATTTTCCACTTTATTGCCAGCGTCTCCGTTTCTATCCCGAGGTGCCTGCGCATGAAGCGGTGGCGGAATTGTTCCTGCCGCTGCGATAATATTGCATGGAAAAGCCCGCCGGGAGATCTGCTCCCGGCGGGCCTCGATGCTGCTGTCGGGCTGGTTTACTCCGCCGCCAGTTTCCGCAGCACGTAATGCAGGATGCCGCCGTGGCGGTAATATTCCATTTCGTTGGCGGTATCGATGCGGCAGAGCGCCTGGAACGTCTCGTTCGAACCATCGGGCCGCGTCATGGCGACCTCTACCATCTGGCGCGGACTGAGGCCGGCCAGCCCCTCGATCGAAAAGGTCTCCTCGCCGGTCACGCCCAGCGTCTCGCGGCTCTCGCCCTCGGCGAACTGCAGCGGCAGCACGCCCATGCCGACCAGGTTGGAGCGGTGGATGCGCTCGTAGCTTTCGACGATCACCGCCTTGACGCCGAGCAGGATGGTGCCCTTGGCCGCCCAGTCGCGGCTGGAGCCGGTGCCGTATTCCTTGCCGCCGACCACCACCAGCGGCACGCCGTCCGCCTGGTACTTCATCGCCGCGTCGTAGATCGGCATCCGCTCGCCCTGATAGACGGTGTAGCCACCCTCCACGCCGGGGACCATCTGGTTCTTGATGCGGATGTTGGCGAACGTGCCGCGCATCATCACTTCATGGTTGCCGCGGCGGCTCCCATAGGAATTGAAGTCGGTCTTGGCGACCTGATGATCGCGTAAGTATTCGCCCGCCGGGCTGTCGAGCTTGATCGCACCGGCCGGGCTGATGTGATCGGTGGTGATCGAATCGCCGAACAGCGCCAGCACCTTGGCGCCCTTGATGTCCTGGATCGCGTCCGGCGTCATGCCCATGCCCTCGAAATAGGGCGGGTTGCGGATATAGGTGGAGGCGGCGGGCCAGTCATAGGTCTCGCCGCCGGTGATGTCGATCGCGCGCCAGCGCTCGTCGCCCTCGTACACCTCGGCATAGCGGCTGGCGAACATCGCCGGGCCGACGTGCAGCTTCACCATCTCGGCAACCTCGTCGTTGGTCGGCCATACGTCGCGCAGGTAGACCGGGCCGTCGGTGCCGGTGCCGAGCGGCGTCTCGTAGATATCCTCGCGCACCGTGCCCTTCAGCGCATAGGCGACCACCAGCGGCGGCGAGGCGAGATAATTGGCGCGCACGTCGGGCGAGATGCGCCCTTCGAAATTGCGGTTGCCCGACAGCACCGAGGTGGCGACCAGATCATTGTCGTTGATCGCGCTGGAAATCTGCGGCTGCAGCGGACCGCTATTACCGATGCAGGTGGTGCAGCCATAGCCGACCAGGTTGAAGCCGAGGAAATTGAGATCGTCCTGCAGGCCGCTTTTCACGAGATAATCGGTCACCACCTGGCTTCCGGGCGCCAGCGAGGTCTTCACCCACGGCCGCCGCGTCAGGCCCAGCTCGCGGGCCTTTTTCGCCACCAGCCCGGCGGCAATCAGGATATTGGGGTTGGAGGTGTTGGTGCAGCTGGTGATCGCGGCGATCGCCACGTCGCCGTCGGCGAATTCATAATCCTCGCCTTCCACCGCGAAGCTCTCGCCGGCCTCGGGCCGCGCGAACACGTCGACCAGATCCTTCGAAAACTGCTCGTCCATCCGGTCCAGGCGCACCCGGTCCTGCGGGCGCTTCGGGCCGGCGAGCGAGGGGACCACCTCGCCGATGTCGAGATCGAGCGTGCTGGTGAACAGCGGCTCCACGTCCGCGTCCAGCCACAGGCCTTGTTTCTTCGCGTAAGCTTCCGTCACCGCGATCGTCTGCTCGTCGCGGCCGGTCAGGCGCATATAGTCCAGCGTCTTGTCGTCGATCGCGAAGAAGCCGCAGGTCGCGCCATATTCGGGCGCCATGTTGGCGATCGTCGCGCGGTCGGCCAGCGTCAGCGCGCCCACGCCGGGGCCGTAGAACTCCACGAACCGCCCGACCACGCCCTGGGCGCGCAGCATCTGCACCACGGTCAGCACGAGGTCGGTCGCGGTGATGCCCTCGGCCAGCTTGCCGGTCAGGCGAAAGCCGACCACTTCGGGGATCAGCATCGAGACCGGCTGGCCCAGCATCGCCGCCTCCGCCTCGATCCCGCCGACGCCCCAGCCGAGCACGCCCAGCCCGTTGATCATCGTGGTGTGGCTGTCCGTCCCCACCAGCGTATCGGGATAGACGTACATCCTGCCGTCCGGCCCCTCGCTCGTCCACGCGCCCTTGCCGATATATTCCAGATTGACCTGGTGGCAGATGCCCGTGCCCGGAGGCACCACCTGAAAATTGTCGAACGCGGAGGCGCCCCATTTCAGAAACTGGTAGCGCTCCAGATTGCGCTCATATTCGCGCGCCACATTCGCCTCGAAGCTCTGCGGCGTGCCGAACTCGTCGACCATCACCGAGTGATCGATGACCAGATGCACCGGCACCTGCGGGTTGATCTTTTCCGCGTCGCCGCCCAGCGCCTTGATCCCGTCGCGCATCGCCGCCAGATCGACCACCGCGGGCACCCCGGTAAAGTCCTGCATCAGCACGCGCGCGGGACGATACTGGATCTCGTGATCGCTATGGCGTTCCTTCTGCCAGTCGACCACGGCCTGCGCGTCCGCGGTGGAGACCGAAGCGCCGCCATCCTCGAACCGCAGCATATTCTCCAGCAGCACCTTCAGCGTGAACGGCAGACGCGAGACATCCCCCAGCGACGCGGCTTTCTCGAGCGAGAAGAAGCTATACTCCTGCCCGTTCACGGTCATGCTGTCGCGGGTGTCGAGGCTGTCATTGCCGATCTGGGTCATGTGGCGGGAGCTCCGGTTGGTCATTGGGGTGCGAGGCGGGCGGGCGCGCGCTCTGTAAGCGCGGCAAGCGCTACTCGTTACGTCACCAACGCGCAAGGCGGGGGAGGGTTGCGGGAGAAGTGCGGCCAAAAGTGGTACTTTTGGCCGGGAACATATCTTGGCAATTCAGCGAAGTTGGTTAAATAGATCGAGAGAGTGCGGGTTGAGCCTCGCATACCGCCAGACGCTGGGAGGTAATATGCTTGACGACAAGACAATTATATCGAAAATCTGTGCTAAATTGTTGGCCGCTACGCAGCAAGAATGGTCGCAAAAAAATCGACCAAAGTTGCTCTCTGCACTTGGAGGCGTTCTTACCGATGAGGATAGGGTTGCAGTCCAGCAGGAGTATAAGTCGCTTCATAACTTTATTAATTGCGAAGCTGAGGAGAGTCTTTTAGTTGTAAAGGTACCTAGAAAGGGTTTGGCGGCTTTGCCAAAGGAGCGAGAACTGGAATTTAATTTTTCGCCAGAATCGGTCGAAGAAGAAAATTATGATAGCCCCCCTTCTTACAATGACGAAGTTTGGGATGCTTTCACTAGACCGATTAGTAGCGGAACGGTTAGAATTATTGATCTGTCTTCGAGTAGGCCGCGGGTTTCTGAAGAGCCAATTGGTTTTGATATAAAGGCTGATCAATATGCCGTTCAAGAAGCCGATTTGCCTTGCGCTGTACTTGAAGGCATTAGGGTTCGTCCAAAGGCAATCCATCAAGCAATTGCTAATTGGTCCAAAGACAAATTTGATAGATCGCGAATAGAAAAGTCTGGAAATGTTAGGCCAAGGGTTCGGCAGAAATCTGCTGGTGGCGACGGAGCATTATTCGGCCTCATGAATCAGAGTGAACTGAGCAGGATATATATTCCAGCGGATATTGTAGCTGATCTCTTGAGTCGGCGATAATGCAGAAACGAGTCGTAGTGTTAAACAACGTTAGCGGTCGCGTATATGAGAGATTGCGCCGAGCGCTAAACTCAAATCTTTACATTATTTGCTATGTTAGCGGACGTCCCTCAAGCGAATATTTTGACAGGCTGACGGATCACATGCTAAAGAGTATTGAGAAAAACTCTGGAGCCGAAGATGATTGTACGCTAATACTCTTTACAAGGGCGGGGGAGGTGAGCGCGTTAGAAAAAACGATATTTTTTCCTTGGGCTGTTCGTCAGTCAGTGCCGAATGAATTCTGTACTGATAGTAATCTTTCTCAAAGTTTCGAAAGCCTTATTTCTCGTAGTTTTAAAAGTGAAGATGCTCGCACTCGCGCAACATATATTAAGGGCAAGAAAAACAAGAGAGTTCTTTTGCCGCTCGCGAACACTCAATCTAAAAAACTCGTCGATTGGTTTGATAGCTTTTATCTTACTGGGTTTCAAGAGCCACCGAGTAGCTTGTGCAAAGAGATAACGCAAACCAAAGGGTCAGGAGGCTTGTGCGCTAAAAATCGGCTATTTTCTCCTGCTGAGAACTCAACGAAGCATCCGGTAAGGCGAGTAAGTTGCAGCGCTTTGTGCGATTTGAGTGCTAAATTTAGGTTCGGAGTAAGGGTTAACCCTCGCTTCGAGTTTGATGTCACCTCTTGTCGCGGCCTCGCGGGACAAAAATTTTATCTTTGCAGCGGACGGGCACAAACTATTGGAAAGTCTTCGCATTTAAATATGAGGATCAACGACGATTTCGTCGAAAATTAGAAGTCCTATAAAGGAAGAGGCAGAGAGATTAACTTCTCTCTGCCTCCCTTTTTCACACACCAAAGTGACATCAGTAAGCCAGCCTTAAGAGGCTGATTAGCCTTACGATCCCTGCTGCTCCAAACCACGGTAATTAGCCGGGCCAAACATGCCCAGGACCCTTGTGGGTATAGCATGCTCTGACAGCGCGAGCCGGGGTTCGAGCTGCGGTGAGTAGCTCAAACGTTGCCGGCGGGCAAAATCACGATGTCGATATCGTTATAGAATATCCGTTAGTCAAGAGTTAAAATTTGAGCTGACACGTGCCGTGATATCAAGCTGCTCAGCAAAGAGGTTTCCTCGCAAACCCCAAAATATCGCGAATTGAGATTATGACAACTACTGCCGACGCTTTCCAAAACGTTTTCGACTGCCGCTCGTTCGCGTGGAAAGGCTTCCGAAGTAATTCTCTGTCCTACATTCCTCGTTTCCGCTATGTTCTCCGCCATTCCATCCCGGAGGCTCTCGTTGGATTCGCTCGCCCGCCTTGTTGCCGATCATGCGCGCCGTTCGTCGGGGCGGGGTTTGCGGTGGGGTCGATCGAGGGGGGACGTATGCGGCCCTTTGTGAACTTCCGGCGCTTTTGGCCGCGCTTCACACGGCGGGCGCTTTTCCGCTCTGGACAGTGTGAAGCGTGTGAAGCTGGCGGGCTTCGCGGGCGGCCTCGGGGCGGGGGGCTTCACCGCATCTTAGGCTTTGGCTGGCATGCGTCCCGTGATGGCACGAAAGCGGTGCGGCGGGGCCGGGCGGGGCGCTTGCGGGGCGCGTTAACCCCGTTTGTGCCTAGCAATCGGGCGGCAAGCCGCGCAGCCTCGGGCGGTAACAGGAGCCAGACGACATGACCGCGACCCGATCCCCCTTCACCCGCACGCTGCTTGCCGCCGCCGCGCCCATGTTCGCGCTGGCCGCGCCGTTTGGTCTCACCGCCTGCGGGGACAAGGACGCCAATGAGCGGCAGGTGGCCGAGCTCGACGACCAGCTGTCGGGGGCCGAGAACGATCCCGCGCTCAATGCGGCGCTGAACGATCGCATCCTGGTCGATCCCGATCTCGCCACCCAGTCCAATCGCAACGCGCTGCGCGCGCCCGGCGATGCGGGCAGCGGCGCGGTGCCGCCCGACGACGGCTATGCGGGCGACAAGGCGACGCTCGCGGACTTGGGCGGCATGAAGCTGCTCCACGCGCCCGCCCCACGCACCATGACCGACGCCGAGTGCAAGGACTGCGCCGCCGTGAAGCCGCGCACGCTAGGCTCGCTCGCCGAGCGGCAGGCCAGGGGAACGTGCGACGCCAAGCTCAGCTATGGCGCGGGCTGGGCCAACCGCATGCCCGCCGCCTTCCCGGTCTATCCCAAGGGCCGCGTGCAGGAGGCCGCCGGCGTGGCGGGCAATGCCTGCGACATTCGCGTGGTCAGCTTCACCAGCGCCAACCCGATGAAGGACGTGGTCGACTATTACTACACACGTGCCCGGGGCGCCGGGTACGACGCGGAGTACGTCATCCGGCAGGGCGATCACGCGCTCGGCGGCACCCGCGGCGATGATGCCTATTATATCACATTCGCGCAGCGTTCGGACGGCGGCACCGCGGTCGACATCGTCGCCAGCGGGGGCAGCTGAGGCGGGGGGCGCTTGCTAACGGGGGCCACCAGCGCGTAGAGCGCGGCCCCATGAACACACTGCTCGTCATGGCCGGAGGCGCGATCGGCGCGGGCCTGCGCTACCAACTGGGCCGCTGGGCGTTCCACCTCGCCGGGCCGGGCTGGCCATGGGGCACCTTTGCCGCCAATGTGCTCGGCGGGCTGGCCATGGGGCTGCTGGTCGGTGTGATGGCGCGGACCGGCCTGAGCGCGGGGGCGGGCGAGAGCGTGCGGTTGGCTGTAGGCGTCGGCCTGCTCGGCGGGTTCACCACCTTCAGCGCGTTCAGCCTGGAGGTCGTGCTGATGGCCGAGCGCGGCGCGCTGCTCGGCGCGGCGGGCTATGCGCTGGCCTCGGTGCTGCTGTCGGTGCTCGCGTTGCTGGCCGGGCTGATGCTGGCGAGGCAAATGGCATGGTGAAGCAGGGTTCGGAGGACGTACGCGCCTTCACCGTCGCCGCCGATGACGACGGCATCCGGCTCGACCGCTGGTTCAAGCGGCACATGCCGGACATCCCGTTCGGGCTGGTGTCGCGCTGGATCCGCACCGGGCAGGTGAGGGTGGACGGCGGCCGCGCCAAGGTGGGCGATCACATCGCCGAGGGGCAGGAGCTGCGCGTGCCCCCCGCCGAAGCGCCGAGCGACACGCCGGTCCGCCGTGGCCGCGATCCGCTGACGCCCGAAGAGGAGGCGTTTGCCCGCGATCTGGTGATCTATGAGGACGAGCATGCCTATGTCGTCAACAAGCCGCCCGGCCTCGCCACGCAGGGCGGCACCAAGACCACCCGCCATCTCGACGGCATGCTCGATGCGTTGATGCTCGGAGGCGGCGAGCAGCGGCCGCGGCTGGTGCACCGGCTGGACAAGGATACCTCGGGCGCGGTGCTGCTGGCGCGCAGCCCGGGCAGCGCGGCCTACTTCTCCAAGCACTTCGCCACCCGCAAGGCGCGCAAGGTCTACTGGGCGTTGATCGTCGGCGTGCCGGACATCTTCGACGGCATCATCGAACTGGCGCTGTCCAAGCAGCCCGGCACCGGCGGGGAGAAGATGCATGTGGACGAGGAGAACGGCGCGCCATCCAAGACGCGCTACCGCGTGATCGAGCGCGCCGGCAACCGCGCCGCCTGGGTCGAACTGCAGCCCTATACCGGGAGAACGCACCAGCTACGCGTCCACATGGCGGCGATCGGCCATCCGATCGTGGGCGACGGGAAATATGGCGGCAAGGAAGCGTTCCTGACCGGCGCGATCAGCCGCAAGATGCACCTGCATGCGCGTCGGCTGAAGATCGGCGGGCCCAAGGGATCGAAGATCGACGTGACCGCGCCGCTGCCCGAGCATTTCGCGGAGTCGCTCGAGCGACTCGGCTTCGACCAGGCGCTCGGCGATCTGCCGCTGGACGACGGCCCGCCCGAGGCGCCGACCGAGATCAAGAAGCAGAAGGCGCGCGCTCATGCCAAGGCGGTGCGCAAGGAACGCCGCGGCGAGCGGCGCCAGCGGGGAAGCTCGCGCAACGCGCGCAAATGAGCAAAGGCATGAGCAATCGCCTCGCTTTGTTCGACTGCGACGGCACTTTGGTCGACAGCCAGGCCGCGATCTGCGCATCGATGGAGGAGGCGTTTCGTTCGCTCAACCGCACGCCCCCCAGCCGCCGCGCGATCCGCCGCATCGTCGGGCTCAGCCTGTTCGAGGCGATGCGCGTGCTGGAGCCCGACGGCGATGAGCCGCTGCATTTCGGGCTTGTCGAAGGCTATAAGCATGCGTTCCGCGCCCTGCGCCTCAATGGTCTGCTCGAAGAGCCGCTGTTCGACGGGATCGCGCCGCTGCTGACGAAGCTCGATGCGGCGGGCTGGCTGCTCGGCGTCGCCACCGGCAAATCGGACCGGGGACTGCACGGGCTCCTGGAAATGCATGGCCTGACCGGCCTGTTCGTGACGCTGCAGACCGCCGATCGCCACCCCTCCAAGCCGCATCCGGCGATGGCCGAGGCGGCGATGGCCGAGGCGGGCGTTGAGCCGGGAAACACCGTGGTGATCGGCGACACCAGCTACGACATCCAGATGGCACGCGCCGCCGGCGCGAAAGCGCTGGGCGTGGGTTGGGGCTATCATGATCCCGCCGAACTGACTGCGGCCGGCGCGCACCGCATCGCCGATCGCCCCGAGGATATCGAGACCATCATGGAGGCCATGCTATGAGCGACGATCCCGCAAAATCGCGCTTTTTCATCATATCGATCGCCCGGCTGATGGGGGCGATCACGGTCATCGTCGGCCTGTGCATCTTCCTCGGGCTGATCGCTGCGCCCAAGAGCGTCGGTGTCGTGCTGATTCTGCTCGGTTTCGCCGACTTCGTCTTCATTCCGCGGTTCCTCTCGGCCCAGTGGCGCACGCCCGACGATCGATGACCAAGCGCTTCTACAAGCAGGTCGCGGTCGAGGAGCGTGCGGACGGTCGTGCGATCCTGCTCGATGGACGCGCGGTCAACACCCCGGCGCGCAAACCGCTGTTGCTGCCCACCGATGCGCTGGCCGATGCGGTGGCGGAGGAATGGCGCGTCCAAGGAGAGGAGATCGACCCCGGTTCGATGCGGCTTACCGGGCTCGCCAATGCGGCGATCGACCGGATCGCCGCGGATCGCGGCGATTTCGAGCGCGACCTGGCGGGCTATGGCGATACCGATCTGCTCTATTACCGCGCCGCCGAGCCAGAGGAACTCGTGCAGCGGCAAGTGGATAGCTGGGACCCGCCGCTCGCTTGGGCTAGACAGCATTTCGACGTCGACTTCCGGCTTTTGACAGGCGTCATGCCTCGGCCCCAGCCAGCCGAGACGCTCGAACGGCTGGGCGCGGCACTGGCGGCGCGCGACGACCCCACCCTTGCGGCTTTTGCGCGCACGGTTCCGCTCAGCGGATCGCTGGTGCTGATGCTGGCGGTGGACGAGGGCGCGATGAGCGCGGACGCGGCGTGGGAGGCGTCGATCCTCGACGAGCTTTGGGAAGAGCATTTGTGGGGCGAGGATGCGCTGGCGACGGCGAGCCGCGCCGCACGCAAAGCGGATTACGATGCCGCCTGGCGCTTTCGTCTGCTGTCCCGGGGGGCGCGGTGACAGCGCCGTAAAAGCACGGTTCATCTGCGCTGCGCTAGAAGCGATGGAACCGGCGAAATGCCAGCCGTCTTTAACCCCGCATATACGGCATTCTGGATGATGAAACGCCGCAACTTGAGATAAACGACCCAGGAGAAGACCGATTACCAAAGCCCGTATTTTTGCCGCCGCCCTGCTTGCTTCGGCCGCGTTCGCCGCGCCTGCCCTGGCGCAGGACCAGATGGATCACAGCCAGATGGATCATGACCAGATGCAGGCCGACGCCTCGGTCGATGCCGATGCTTCCGTCGATCCTGAAGCGTCCGTTGATGCCGATACTTCCGTCGATGCCGATGCAATGGCGGATGCCGATGCGACGACAGGCCTTCCGGTCGAGCAGCGCAACGCCGCGATCGAAGCGTTTTCCAAGGCGCAGACCGCGCAGGCTTCCGGCGATTATGCCGCTGCGGTCGCCGCGCTCACTCCGCATCTCGACACGATCCGCGCCATGGCCGCGACGGGCGATGCCGAGAGCGCCGGCTTCCTCGCCGATGCACTGACCACCGTGGCCGTCAGCCAGGCGCAGACCGGCGATGTCGCCAGTATCGGCGGGCTGCTCGTGGAAGCCGTGCCGGCGCGCCGGACGGTTTATGAGGCCAATCCGGGCGACGTCAACGCGCGTCTGGCGCTGGTGAACTCGCTCAACAGCACCGGCAATGTGGTGCTGCAGACCACCGACAAGCCGACCGCCGAGCCCTATTTCAAGGAAGCGGCGGATCTGGCCAAACAGGGCTATGACGCCAATCCGGCCAACGCCGCCGTCGGCAACGCCTATCTGACCGCGGCGATCGGCATGAACAATGTGACCGCCGATCCGGAATGGTATGCCAAGGTAAAGACTATCGCCACCGCCCTTAATACCGCCGGGACGCTCGACCCCGCGCTGGCACCGGTGGTGCAGCCGCTCATCGGCGGCTGACCGAAGCGACCTAGAACGCAAGAATGGGGCCTCGCAGCAATGCGGGGGCCTTTCTTTTGTAATCACTACACTATCCAGCCCATTGGTTCGTCATGCCAGCGAAAGCTGGCATCTCAGGCGTTTGTGCAGCCCGGTCGGAGACCCCAGCTTTCGCTGGGGTGACGAAGTTCTGTTATGTCGCGCTTAGAACGATCAGTCGGTCATCAGCTCGCGGGCGAATTCTATCAGGCCGGTCTGGCGGCGGCGGCGCATGCGTTCGGCGCGCAGGATCGTGGCGACGTCGGCGAAGCAGCGGTCGACATCGTCGTTGACCACCACATAGTCATAGCCGTCCCAATGGCTGATCTCGGCGCGGGCGCGGGCCATGCGGCCGGCGATCACCGCGTCGGTGTCGCTGGCGCGCTTCTTGAGGCGGCGGCGCAGCTCGGCGATCGAGGGCGGCAGGATGAACACCTGCGCCACCTGGCTGCCCGCGCGCTGGTGGAGCTGCTGCGCGCCCTGCCAGTCGATGTCGAACAATACGTCCTTGCCCTCGTCGAGCAGAGCGTCGACCGAAGCCTTGAGCGTGCCGTAGCGGTGATCGAATACATGCGCCCATTCCAGGAATTCTCCGGCAGCGACGAGCCGGTCGAATTCGGTATCGTCGACGAAATGATAGTCGACACCTTCTGTCTCATTGGGCCGCGGGGCGCGGGTGGTGGCGGAAATCGACAGGGCGATCTGCGGATCGGATTGCATGAGCATGCGCGCAATGGTCGATTTGCCCGCGCCCGAGGGCGAGGACAGCACGAAAAGCACGCCGTAACGTTCGAGCTGGAGCGGATCGGCCATGCCGGTTCATGGCCACGGCGCCGGCGCCGCGTCAAGCGCGACGCCTTGCCGGACCGTGCCCTGCTTCGTACCCATCAGTCGGTGACGGGGCGCGGCGGGATCGCGTCCAGCTGCTCGGCCTGGGCGCTGCCATCGATCGCCACGGCGGAACGCATGGCGCCGGAACCGGTATCCTCGGCGATCGCGGTCTCGCCCGCCGCCCGGGCCATCGCCATATCGGTGTCCTCGGCGCTGAGCCCGGTCGAGTTGGCGGCTTGCTCGGCGCGCTTTTCCTTGCGCTTGTCGTAGATCAGTTTCGCCAGATAACCGCCGCCGACCAGCGCCGCCCCGGGCAGCGAGCGGGTGGCGACGCGGGTCACCAGAAAGCCGATACCGGCGCCGAGCAGCCCCCGGCCTGCGGTCTTTTGCCCGATTTGTTCGCCGATCAGCGTGCCCGCGAGCGATTTCAGAAATCCCATGGTTTAGTCTCCGCTAGAGGGTTGGTCGACTTCGTCGGGCCGGGCCATCGGTATGAGCGGCACCGGCTCCTTGAAGGTGTGGGTGACATAGGGGAACGGGATCTCGATGCCCGCATCGTCCAGCGCGCGCTTGACCGAACGCACCACGGCGTCGCGGGTTCTGTGCATATCGATCGGCTGCGATCCGGCCCACCAGCGGACGCGGAAATTCATGCTGAAATCGCCGAATTCGAAGGCGAAGATATCGATGCGCTTGTCGGTGATGACGCCCTCGGTCGCTTCCATCGCGGTGCGGATGACCTCGCGCGCTTCTTCCAGATCGGTATCGTAGCTGACCCCCACGACCACCTCGTGGCGCCGTTCGCTATCGTCGGTGAAAATCTCCACCGGATTCTTGAACAGCATGCTGTTGGGGACGATCGTCACCTCGTTCGACAGCCTGCGCACATGCGTTTCGCGCAAGGTGATATGCTCGACCCGGCCCTCGATCCCCTGGCAGCTGATGACATCGCCGATGCGCATCTTCTTGCGGATCATGATGAGCACGCCAGCGAGGAAATTCTCGAAAATATCCTGGAACGCGAAGCCGATCGCCACGGCGCCCAGCCCGAGTCCGGCGAGCAGGCTGGCGGGGGTCAGGCCCGGCAACAGGATGGTGGCCGCGATCAGCAGCCCGACCACCCAGACAAGAATGGTTACGAGCGTATCGACGAGCGATTTGAGCGATGGCCGGATTTCGGTCTTGTCGGTAATCCGGTCGACCAGCTGGCGACCGCCCTTGGCGATCAGCCAAGTGATGACGATGACGACCAGGGCGATCGCCAGCAGCGGCAGAAGCTTGAAAAAGCCATCGGCCATCGCGCCGATCTGCTCGAGCAAGGATTGTACGGGTCCCTGAAATTGGTCGGTGGCGCTGGTCATGCCGGGCGCATCTCCCTGAACTTGAATAATATCATTACGTTTTGAATATGAACGGCATATTCCGGTCTCGGTTCCGGTGGCGCCGGAGGACCCGGCGAGCGCACAGGCTATACCAGGTTTATGATCGCCGGGTGGTGTCTCGGATTGAAAGCGTTCTGCAGTTTCCGGAGCGTCATTGCGAGCCGCCGGCGAAGCAATCCAGGGTGCCCACAGCGCTGTATCCGCCCTGGATTGCTTCGTCGCCCCGGATCAAGTCCGGGGCTCCTTGCAATGACGGGGACACGATTCTCAAACGCAAACACATCCACCGCTCCGCTTCGCCCCGCCTGCGAAGCGCCTTCTGCGGCGGTTCCGCTAGCGCCCGACCATGTTCTCCGGCTTCACATGCTCGTCGAAGGTTGCCGCGTCGACCAGCCCGAGTTCCAGCCCGGCTTCCTTCAGCGTCTGGCCGTTGGCATGGGCGTGCTTGGCGATCTTGGCGGCGTTGTCGTAGCCGATCACGGGCGCCAGCGCGGTGACCAGCATCAGCGAGCGGTCGACCAGTTCCTGGATGCGGCCCTCGTTCGCTTCCAGCCCGTCGACCAGCCGTTCGGCGAAACTCGCCATGCCGGTCGACAGGAGGTCGATCGAGCGCAGCACGTTGGCGCCGATCAGCGGCATGAACACGTTCAGTTCGAACTGGCCCTGCATGCCGCCGATGGTGACCGCCTGCTGGTTGCCGATCACCTGCGCGGCGACCATGGTCAGCATCTCGCACTGGGTGGGATTGACCTTGCCCGGCATGATCGAGCTGCCCGGCTCGTTCGCGGGCAGGTCGAGCTCGCCGAGCCCGGAACGCGGGCCGGAGCCGAGATAGCGGATGTCGTTGGCGATCTTGTTGAGCGCTGCGGCGAGCGCGTTCAGCGCGCCGTGGAAGAACACCAGCGCGTCCTTGCCGGCAAGTTCGGTGAACTTGTTGGGCGCGGGCGTGAACGTCTCGCCGGTAATGTCGGAGATCGCGGCGGTCATGTCATCCGCCCAACCCTCCGGCGCGTTGAGGCCGGTGCCGACCGCGGTGCCGCCGATCGCGAGTGGCGTCAGGTTCGCCTCCATCACCCGCTCGATGCGGGTGCGCGCAGCCTTCAGCTGGCCGACATAGCCGGAAAACTCCTGGCCGAGCGTCAGCGGCGTGGCATCTTGCGTATGCGTGCGGCCGATCTTCACGATATGGTCCCAGGCCTCGACCTTCTTCGTCAGCGACGCGATCAGCATGTCGATGGCAGGGAGCAGCTGCTTGCGCGTGGCGAGCACGGCGGAGATGTGCAGCGCGGTGGGAAAACTGTCGTTGCTGGACTGCGACTGGTTGACATGATCGTTCGGGTGGACCGGTTCCTTGCCGCCGCGCTTGCCGGCGAGTTTCTCGTTGGCGATCCCGGCAATCACCTCGTTCACGTTCATGTTGGTCTGCGTGCCCGATCCGGTCTGCCAGATGGTGAGCGGGAACTGGTCGTCATGCTCGCCCGCGATGATCGCCTTGGCCGCATCCTCGATGGCGTCCGCCAGCCTATCCTCCAATCCGTGATTGCGGTTCACCCGCGCCGCGGCCTGTTTGACGATCGCCTGCGCGCGGACCAGCCCGATCGGCATGCGCTCGCGTTCCTGGAATGGGAAGTTCTCCAGGCTCCGCTGCGTTTGCGCGCCCCAATAGGCGCTTGCGGGAACCTCGATCGGGCCGATCGAATCGGTTTCGGTGCGGGTGTCGGTCATAACCGCCTCTTTCGGATTCATCAGGTGACATCAGAAGCTGGCCCCGGCCTTCGCCGGGGAACAGCGGTTAAATCGTCAGCTTATTTCTTCTTGCCGAAGTCCACGCTCACCACGTTGCTGCCCGCTTCCTGTTCCACCGCCGGGCCATCGTTGCCGGCGGCTTCGCCGGGGCCGACCGCGCCGTGATCGCCATCGACTTGGAACTGCAGCGCGAAGTCCACCGCGGGATCGACGAAAGCGGTGATCGCTGAATAGGGGACGACCAGATGGCTGGGGATCTGGTTGAAGCTGAGGCCGACCTCGAAATGGCCGTCTTCCACCTTCAGGTCCCAATATTTATGCTGCAGCACGATGGTCATCTCGTCGGGAAAACGCTCCACCAGATGGCCGGGGATCGAAACGCCCTTCGCATGGGTCTTAAAGGTGATGTAGAAATGATGCTCGCCGGGCAGGCCGCCCGCCTCGACCTCGCTGAGCACGCGGCCTACCACGGCGCGCAGCGCTTCCTGCACGATCTCGTCGTACGGAATCAGGCTGTCGGGCATATCCTCGCTCATAGCGGCGGACTCGTGGACCGAACCGCCTTTCGAATCAAGGCGGTTAGTATAAAGGCGGGCTTCCAATGCGCGGACAGGCGCGTATATCGCCCGCATGCGCACCGGAACCATCGCTCGCTCGACCCAGGAAACCGCGATCAGCGTCCGGCTCGATCTGGACGGGACCGGGCGATATAAGGTGTCGACCGGCATCGGCTTTCTCGATCATATGATCGAGCAGTTCGCGCGCCATTCGCTGATCGACCTCGAGCTCAAGGTCGACGGCGATCTGCATGTCGACCAGCACCACACCGCCGAGGACAGCGCCATCGCGTTGGGTCAGGCGATCCTGGAAGCGCTCGGCGACAAAGCTGGGATCGTGCGTTACGGCCAGGCTTATTCGCCGATGGACGAGACGCTGAGCCGGGTGGCGCTCGATATCAGCGGGCGCAGCTGGCTGACGTGGAAGGCGGGGTTCACGCAGGAGAAGCTGGGCGAGCTCGACACCGAACTGATCGAGCATTGGTTTCACTCGGTCGCCGACGCCGCCGGGATCACGCTCCACGTCGAACTGCTCTACGGCAGGAACAACCACCATATCTGCGAAAGCATCTTCAAGGGGTTCGCCCGGGCAATGCGGCAGGCGGTGGAGGTCGATCCTCGCAAGGGCGGGGCGGTGCCATCGACCAAAGGTGTTCTAGGGGGATAGCGGACCTTGTCCTTCTTCTCCTCTCGTCATTCCAGCGAAAGCTGGAATCCAGGGCGGCATAGCGCTGCAATGACCTTGGATTCCAGCTTTCGCTGGAATGACGCTTGTTTGTAAATTCACGATGCCGGGACAGATAGCCCTCATCGATTTCGGCGCGGGGAACCTGCAGTCAGTGCGCAATGCGCTGAAGTTGGCGGGCGCGGGCGATGTGGCCGTGACCGCCGATCCTGAGGTGGTGGCGCGAGCCGACCGCATCGTGCTGCCGGGCGTCGGCGCGTTCGCGGCCTGCCGCGCGGCGCTGTTCGGGATCGAGGGCATGGTCGAGGCGCTGAATGCACGCGTGCGCGGCGATGGGGTGCCGTTCCTCGGCATATGCGTCGGCATGCAGATGATGGCGGGCATCGGCCTCGAACATGGCCGGCAGCACGGGCTCGGCTGGATCGGCGGCACGGTAAACCAGATGGACGCCACGGTGCGCGAGGTGCGCGTGCCGCATATGGGCTGGAACGCGGTGTTGCTCGATCGGGCGCACCAGGTGTTGGAGGAGGGCGAGGCCTATTTCCTGCACGGCTACGCGTTCGATCCGGCCAATCAGGCCGATATCCTGGCGGTGACCGATCATGGCGGCCCGGTCGTCGCGGCGGTCGGGCGCGGCAATATTCTCGGCGTGCAGTTCCATCCGGAAAAGAGCCAGGGCTATGGCATCGCGCTGCTGGAAAGGTTTCTGACATGGGCGCCGTGAGCAGCGCCACACACCCGTTCGCCCTGAGCTTGTCGAAGCCTGTCCTTGCATATTGGGATTGGCAAAAGGTTCAAGTTTTGTTGGACTGGCGCTGTTTTGCCCGGGTCATGACAAGGGCAGGGCTTCGACAAGCCCAGCCCGAACGGTATTGAGGACATGACTCCATGATCGTCTTCCCCGCCATCGATCTCAAGGGCGGCAAGGTCGTGCGGCTGGCCGAGGGCGATATGGCCCGCGCTACGGTCTATGCCGATGATCCCGCGGCCCAGGCGCTGCTGTTCGCCGAGGCCGGGGCGGAGCATCTCCATGTCGTCGATCTCGACGGAGCGTTCGCGGGCGAGGCGCGCAACCGGGAAGCGGTGGAGCGGGTCGTCGCGGCGTTTCCGGGCCATGTCCAGCTGGGCGGCGGCATCCGCGCCCGCGCCGATGTCGACGGCTGGTTCGAACGCGGCGTGGCACGGCTCGTCATCGGCACCGCGGCGCTGAAAGACCCGGAGTTCGTCAAGGCCGCGGCGCGCGACTGGGAGGGCGGCATCGTCGTCGCGGTCGACGCGAAGGGTGGCATGGTGGCGACCGACGGCTGGGCCGAAACGTCGGACATGACGGTGGTCGATCTCGCCCGCCGGTTCGAGGATGCGGGCGTTGCCGCGCTGCTGTTCACCGATGTCGGGCGCGACGGGATGCTGAAGGGGTGCAATATCGAGGCGACGGTCGATCTGGCGCGCTCGGTCGATATCCCGGTGATCGCCAGCGGCGGGGTGAAGGGCATCGCGGATATCCGCATGTTGGCGTTGCAGGCCGATCAGGGGATCGAAGGGGTGATCTGCGGCCGCGCGATCTATGACGGGCGGCTCGATCTGGCGACGGCGATCGCCTTGGGGGCGGGGGCGTGAGCATGCTTATGAAAATCCTTCCCGTTCAAGGGGAGGTGGCAGCGCGCAGCGCTGGCGGAGGGGGCGCTCGGTCCAGCGCCGCGCTATCGAGCACTCTCCCTCCACCATTCGCTTCGCGAACGGTCCCCCTTCCGGTTGCGGGGGAGGATTTATGACCGTCCGCATCCGCGTGATCCCCTGCCTCGATGTCGCCGAAGGCCGCGTCGTCAAGGGCGTCAATTTCGTCGATCTGGTTGACGCCGGCGATCCGGTGGAACAGGCGCGCGCCTATGACGCGGCGGGCGCGGATGAACTGTGCTTTCTCGATATCACAGCCAGCCATGAGCGGCGCGGCACGATGGTCGACATCGTGCGCCGCACGGCCGAGGTCTGCTTCATGCCGCTGACCGTCGGCGGCGGAATCGGCAGCGCCGAGAATGCGCGCGCGCTGCTGATGGCGGGGGCGGACAAGGTGGCGGTGAACAGCGCCGCCGTCGCCCGGCCAGAGGTCGTCGGCGAGATCGCCGAGCGGTTCGGCAGCCAGTGCGTGGTTGCCTCGATCGATGCGCGCAAGGTGCCGGGTCCTTCGACAGGCTCGGGAGAGCGCTGGGAAATCTTCACCCATGGCGGGCGGCAGGCGACCGGGATCGACGCGCTGGAGCATGCCCGGCGGCTGGTCGAACTGGGCGCGGGCGAGCTGCTGATCACCTCGATGGACCGGGACGGCACCCGCAACGGCTTCGACCTCGGCCTGACCCGCGCGATTGCCGATACGGTGGACGTGCCGGTGGTGGCGAGCGGCGGCGTGGGATCGCTGGACCATCTCGTCGAGGGGGTGATAAAAGGCCATGCCAGCGCGGTGTTGGCCGCGTCGATCTTCCATTTCGGCGAGGCGACGATCGGGCAGGCGCATGCGGCGCTAAGGGCGGCGGGGCTGCCGGCGCGGGGCGGCTGAACACACCCATAATCCGTTCGTGCTGAGCTTGTCGAAGCACCGTCCTATTTTCTCGCAACACTCCCTAAATAGAAAGTACGGCCCTCCGACAGGCTCAGGGCGAACGGAATTTTCCAATTCTTGCTGACGGTCTTATCCGGCTCCTCAAAAATACCTGGGGGTCCGCCCTTGACCCGCGATGAACAACCGCCATATCGGGCCTCGTTGGCACTCGCATCACCCGAGTGCTAACAGAAATTTCGCAACGAATGCTCGGCGCCATCCATTGGCAGGGCAGAACCATATCGCAACCTCCAAGGAAAGGGACCCTTTATGAACTTTCGTCCGCTCCACGACCGCGTGCTCGTCCGCCGCGTCGAAGCCGAACAGAAGACCGCCGGCGGGATCATCATCCCCGACAGCGTCCAGGAAAAGCCGCAGGAAGGCGAAGTCGTCGCCGCCGGCAGCGGTGCCAAGGCCGATGACGGCACCGTTACTCCGCTCGACGTCAAGTCCGGCGACCGCATCCTGTTCGGCAAATGGTCCGGCACCGAGGTCAAGGTCGACGGCGAAGAGCTGATCATCATGAAGGAAAGCGACATTCTCGGCATCATCGGCTGAGACCGGTTTTTTCCCGATCCAACCCCATCCGTCATGCCAGCGAAAGCTGGCATCTCCAGCCCGGCAGGACAGTTTCCGATGGCCCAAGATTCCAGCTTTCGCTGGAATGACGATCATTCAATAGGAGATATTTCATTATGGCAGCCAAGGACGTAAAATTCGGCCGCGACGCGCGCGAACGCATCATGAAGGGCGTGGATATCCTCGCCGACGCGGTCAAGGTCACGCTCGGCCCCAAGGGCCGCAATGTCGTGCTTGACAAGAGCTTCGGCGCACCGCGCATCACCAAGGACGGCGTGTCCGTCGCCAAGGAAATCGAACTCAAGGACAAGTTCGAGAACATGGGCGCGCAGATGCTGCGCGAAGTCGCCAGCAAGACCAACGACGCGGCCGGCGACGGCACCACCACCGCCACCGTGCTTGCTCAGGCGATCGTGCGCGAAGGCATGAAGTCGGTCTCCGCCGGCATGAACCCGATGGACCTGAAGCGCGGCATCGATCTGGCCGTGATCAAGGTGGTCGAGGATCTGAAGAGCCGCTCGAAGACCATTTCCGGCTCCAGGGAAATCGCCCAGGTCGGCACCATCTCGGCCAATGGCGACAAGGAAATCGGCGAGAAGCTGGCCGAAGCGATGGACAAGGTCGGCCACAACGCGCCGATCACCGTCGAGGAAGCCAAGGGCCTCGAGTTCGAGATCGACGTGGTCGAGGGCATGCAGTTCGATCGCGGTTACCTCTCGCCCTATTTCATCACCAACAGCGAGAAGATGACGGTCGAGCTCGACAATCCGTACATCCTCATCTTCGAGAAGAAGCTGTCGAACCTTCAGACAATGCTGCCGATCCTGGAATCGGTCGTACAGGCCGGTCGCCCGCTCCTCATCATCGCCGAGGACATCGAGGGCGAGGCGCTCGCCACGCTCGTCGTCAACAAGCTGCGCGGCGGCCTCAAGGTCGCGGCCGTCAAGGCACCGGGCTTCGGCGACCGCCGCAAGGCCATGCTGCAGGACATCGCGATCTTGACCAACGGCGAAATGGTCAGCGAGGATCTCGGCATCAAGCTGGAGAAGGTCACGCTGAACATGCTGGGCGAGGCCAAGCGCGTCACGATCGACAAGGACAACACGACCATCGTCGATGGCGCCGGCGATGCCCAGGCGATCAAGGACCGCGTCGACGCGATCAACGCGCAGGTCGAATCGACCACGTCCGATTACGATCGTGAAAAACTCGAGGAGCGCCGTGCCAAGCTTTCGGGCGGCGTGGCCGTGATCAAGGTCGGCGGTGCCACCGAGGTCGAGGTCAAGGAAAAGAAGGACCGCGTCGAGGATGCCAAGAGCGCGACCAAGGCCGCGATCGAAGAGGGCATCGTTCCCGGCGGCGGCGTCGCGCTGCTGTATGCGACCAAGGCGCTCGACGGTCTGGAAGGCGAGAACAGCGACCAGACCCGCGGCATCGATATCGTCCGCAAGGCGCTGACCGCGCCGGTCCGTCAGATCGCGCAGAATGCGGGCTTCGACGGCGCCGTCGTGTCCGGCAAGCTGCTCGATCAGGACAATATGGATTACGGCTTCAACGCCTTTTCCGACGAATATGAGAATCTGGTCGAAGCCGGCGTGATCGATCCGACCAAGGTCGTGCGCACCGCGCTGCAGGATGCCGGTTCGGTCGCCGGGCTGCTCATCACCACCGAAGCCACGGTGGCCGAGCTGCCCGAAGACAAGAGCGCCGGCGGCATGCCCGGCGGCGGCATGGGTGGAATGGGCGGCATGGGCGGCATGGATTTTTAAATCTGCCGATCATCGCTCGGTTCATGCCGAACGAAAACGGGGCCGGAGGAGCGATCCTCCGGCCCTTTTCTTTGGCGATTATGAAGCTTGCAAACCCGTTTCATTTTTCGTCATCCCAGCGAAAGCTGGGGTCTCGGGCAGGATCGCCATGAGGCCTGAGATGCCAGCTTTCGGAATCCCAACAAAGTAGTACTTTGTTGGGTGCCCTTTCCGGGTCCCAACAAAGTACTACTTTGTTGGGTGCCCTTTCGCTGACATGACGAACAGAGAAAGGCGCAGCTATGCCGTTCTGAATTTCCATCCGACTGGGTTTGCAAAGCACATAATCGCCTTTTCTTTGCGCGTGGCGCTGGCAACGGAATTATTCTATACCCGGAAGATGGCCAGCGAACCGATCTTCCCGAAACTCACCGCCGAGGAATTTCTCGAGATTGAATTTCCGTCCGATCGGCGCTTTGAGCTCGATCGCGGAGTCATTCGCGCCATGGGCGGCGGCACAGTCGCTCATTCCAGAGTTCAGGCCAATCTCTTCGGTGCGCTTTTCGTCGGCCTTCAGGCGAGCAAGTGTAACGCCTTTGGCCCGGATATGGGCGTGCGGACCGGCGCCAGCTCGATTCGTTATCCTGACATCAGCGTCTATTGCGGAGATCAAACTTCGTCCGAGAACGACGAAGAGAAGGCGTTGGACGATCCAATGGTTCTGATCGAAGTTCTCTCGCCCTCGACGCGCAAGGAAGACGAAAGCACGAAACTTGCCGAATATCGTGCTCTACCCAGCGTTCAGGCTATCATATTTGTGGATCCGGCGGCCGAAGCGTTTCGGCTGATCGAGCGATTGGACGAGGACAGTTGGCGGGACAGCCTGATCCGCAATGGATCGGATTTGATACTGTCCGCGCTCGGCCTCACCATCCCCTACGCGGAAATCTTCGCCCGCTAACGGTCGGCAACCTCCGTTTGACGCCGTCGTCGATACGGCAGGGAGCACAAGCGATGATCGACGAGAAAGCCGACGAAAACACCATACTCACGCAAACGCAGGACCGGCCCAACCGCTCGACCGAGCATCACGGGGAGGATGATGAGCGGCGGCCAAGCGACACGCTCGATCGCGACATCGAGAAGCACGGCCATGCCGGTCAGTCTATGCCCGGGGACAGCGAACAGGTCTGACGCAGTGCTTCAGCGGCGCTTTTTCTTCTTGGCGTTCGGGTCCACCGGCTCGGCCGGAACCATCACCATATCGGTGACGTGAACCAGGCCGTTAAAGGCGGGCTGGTCGTAAGCCGTGATCGTGGCGACATGGCCTTCGGGATCGGTCAGCGTGACCTTGCCTTCCGGACTGAGGCCGGCGACCAGCGTCTGTCCGGCGAGCGTCGGCAGGCTGCCCTTGCCGCCATTACGCTTGAGCTGCTTGACCAGCTCGGACGAAGCGAGATAGCCTTTTACCACATGATATTTGAGCAGACGGTCGAGCGCGGGCTTGTTTTCCGGCTTCAGCAATTCCGCCAGTTCGGCCTGGTCCATCGCCATGAACGCAGTGTTGTTCGGCGCGAAGACGGTGAAAGGACCGGTCGCCTCGAGCGCGTCGACCAGCGCGTCCTGTTCCACCAGTTGCGTCAGGCGCGTGTGAGCGGGCGACTGGGACACCAGATCGACCACGGTGGTGAAATCGCTCGATTTATAGCTGGGCGGCGGCGGCGGCGCATAGCTGGGTACGGACGGCTGATAGCTCGACAGGCCCTGATCGCCGGTCTGCTCGTAAGGCAGTTGCGCCGAGCCTTGCTGCTGCGTCGCCGGCTGCGCGGTCTGCGGCGCGCTCGGCACAGGGTAGGGCCTGGGCGCGGTCTGGCCGGGGAGCGGCGGATTGGTCGTCTGCGCCGGTTGCGCCGTTGGTGCGGGCGCCTGCGTCGGCTGGCCTTGCGGGGGCAGCGGCTCGACATTCTGCGCGGCTAACGGCGTGGCGATGATAGCCGAAAGGGCAGACCAGAAAATGGCGGACTTCATGATGCTCGATACTCCCATATGGGTGGGCCCCCGCCGGGGAGCGTCCGAATGATAGCGCATCGCTATCGCAAAGCGATGATGAACCCAAGCGATATGGGATCGGACGGGCGCTCCATAAGGGCTATTCGCCACCTTGCGTGCCCAGTTCCGACGCATACAGGCCGCGCAGTTCGGCCGCAAGCATGCGGAACTCCTCTTCGCGCGGAGACCCCTTGCGCCACACGAGAGCGATGCTGCGCGAGGCATGGGGGGTCTTCAGCGGGCGTGCCTGAACCTGCGTTCCCTCCAGCAATCCGGCTTTCAGCGCCATTTCCGGCAGCAGCGTCAGCCCGAGCCCGTTGTCGACCATCTGCACCAGCGTATGCAGCGAAGTGCCCATCATCGTCGCCGAGGCCCGCAGTTCTGGCCGGTTGCACGCGGCCAACGCATGATCCTTCAGGCAATGACCGTCGACCAGGAGCAGGAGCCGCGTCTCGTCGATGAAGTCGGGTGGGATCAAGGCGGGCAGATCGGTTGGGTCGTCCTTTGGAAAGGCGACGAACAGCCGGTCCTCGAACAATATCTCATGGTCGCTGTCCCCGCAGGGGAAAGGCAGCGCCAGCAGCACGCAATCCACCTGCCCGTGATGCAGTGCCTCGCAGGCGTCGGTACTGGTCTCCTCGCGCAGGTAGAGTTTGAGCTCGGCGTGACTGCGGCGAAGGTCCGGCAGCAGTCGCGGGAGCAAGAACGGCGCGATCGTCGGGATCACGCTCATACGCAGGTCGCCGGTCAGCGGTTTGCCGGCCGATCGGGCGAGTTCGGTCAGCTCTTCCGCACCGCGCAGGATGCGATGCGCTTTTTCGGCCATCGCATCGCCCAGCGGCGTGAAGCGCACCACCCGCCGCGTGCGCTCCACCAGCGTCACGCCGAGCAGCGATTCGAGCTCCCGCAATCCCGCCGACAAGGTCGACTGGGTGACGAAGCTGCTTTCCGCGGCGCGCCCGAAATGGCCATGCTCCTTCAGCGCAACGAGATATTGCAGCTGTTTCAGCGTGGGAAGATAGCTGTTCACGAAAACGGCTCCATCGATCAATATAATGAAAAGTAAGCGATTGCAGCGATAAGTCCAGCTTCGGCCACGGGAGCCATTTCCACGCTTGCTGCGTTGGCGGTCTGGTCAAGCGGAGGTCGCTTGCCTATCTTTCGGGTTCAACTGCATGGAGCGCCCCACATGTTCCGGGACCTCGTCGCCTATCTCGATTCGATCAAGGCCCGTGATCCGGCACCGCGATCGCGCTGGGAAATTCTCATTTATCCGGGCGTCTGGGCGCTCGGCTTCCACCGCGTAGCGCACTGGCTGTTCGTCGGCGAGCTGTTCTGGCTGGCGCGGCTGGTCAATCATCTGGCACGGCTGCTGACGGCGATCGACATCCATCCGGGCGCGAAGATCGGCCGCAACCTGTTCATCGATCATGGCTTCGTGGTGATCGGCGAGACCGCCGAAATCGGCGACAATGTGACGATCTATCAGGGCACCACCCTGGGCGGGACCAATCCGACCAATGGCGAGCCGGGCAAGCGCCATCCGACGATCGAGGACGATGTCATCATCGGGCTGGGCGTTGCCGTGCTCGGCCCGATCAATGTCGGGCGGCGGGCCCGTCTCGGCGCCAATGCGGTCGTGACCGACGACGTGCCCGAAAACGCGACCATGGTTGGCGTCAAGGCACGCTCCACGGTAGTGAAAGCCGAAACCTATGCCGCCGATTTCGTGCCCTATGGCACGCCATGTTCCGAAAATGGCGATCCGGTGCTGCAGAAGCTGGCGACGATGCAGGCGCGGATCGATGCGCTCGAAGGGCGGCTCGGCGAGGACGCGGACAAGGCGGCGCGGCGCGACCGGGCCTGATGAGCAATATCGTTCCGTTCCCGGGCCGTGGCGGCCCTAGCCAGATCGGTTCTGGCCAGATCGGTTTCGAGCGTGACGAACTCACCAGCATCCTCGATCTCTACGGCCGTATGGTGGCGGCCGGGAACTGGAAGGATTACGCCATCGATTTCGGCAGGGAAGCCGCGGTCTTCAGCTGCTTTCGCCGTGCCTCCGAGCGCCCGGAATATCGCATCGAGAAGCGCCCCGCGCTCCGGAATCGCCAGGGCATGTGGGCGTTGGTCGGCGAGGGCGGCGCGGTGCTGAAACGCGGCCATGCGCTAAAGCTCGTGCTGGCCCCGGTCGAACGCAAGCTGATGAAGCTGGTGGGCGGTTGACACAAAGGCCTTTCTGACAACCTTCGTCGCCCCGCGGAGGGGCCTATCCCTGTGTATCAGAAACAATTGGGACGGTTGCGAGCAGAGATTCCATTGCAGTCTCGCCATGCAAAAACATGCCGCCGTCCGCCCGACGAACGCGGGATAGGCTCCTGCCCTACGCAGGAGCGACGGAGTGTATCCAAGGCCTTGCCTCTTACGCCAGCGCCAGATGCGATACCGGGAGCCGCGCCTGCAGCGAACCGGGCAGGCGTTCGACGACCAGCCGCCGGATCGGCGTCCAGAACGCCGAGAGCGTGAGCAGCGCCGAACCGATGACCAGCGCCGTCAGCGCGATGTTTAGCTCGACCACCCCGAACTCCCTGAACAGCTCGGTCAGCGCGTAGAGGACATAGGCGAGCGCGGACACCAGCAGCGCGCGGCGATCGACCGCCAGCGCGACGATGGCGAACAGCAGATAGACCCCGATCACGCCGATCGCGCCGGGCACACCCACCATCCGCCCGTCGGTCACCCCGATCAGCGAGAACAGCGGATGTGCGATCAGCGGCGCGGCGAGCAGATGCAGCCAGAAGGCGACGTCGCTGCGCCGCGTCTCGCGCGAGCGGTCCGACATGTCCCACCACATCGCAAAGGCGAACACGGCCAGCCCGGCGACGAAGGCGATACCGAGCATGACGTCGCCCATGCGCGGATCGTTCGGGCCGAACGCCGAGACGATCAGCGCGGCGACGGTCGCGGCGGCGGCCGCTGCGCCGGCGGCGATCGTGATCGGCACCTTGAAGCGGCGCCAGTGCAGCCACGCACCGCCCGCGGTGATGAGCGCGCTGCCGGCCACCCAGATGCCGCCGATGACCTCATTCGAACCATTGTCGAGCAGCCCGGCCATGAAACCGAGCCCCAGCAAGCCTTCGAACAGCCCGCCCATGAAGGCGAGCAGCAACAGGATGCTGGGCAGCGCCATGCGCCGCTTGCGGGTGAAAAATTCGGCAAGGCCCCAGGCCGATGCTGCGATCAGCAGTCCCGCGAATGGCGGAGGCCCGGGGAAGAGCGGCGTGATCGCCTGCCCGATACCGCCGACCGCGAACAACATGATCACCACCGCGATCGCCATGAAAATGTCATTGAAGCCGGTGAGCAGCCGGAACTGCTCCTCGTCCACCATCGGCGACTGGCGCACGGTGCTGACATGCGCGCGAAACGCATCCGCCGCGTCCGCGCTGATCGCGCCCGCCGCTATGGCGGATTGCAGGTCGGTCTCGCTGTACATGGCGGTGTGTCTCCCGGTGTTTGGTTAAAGCTTATGCACGCCGTGTTACTCTGTCAACACAGTTGAGAAGCATTGGTCTGCTAAACCTCATTGTCATTGCGAGGAGCCGCGTCGCCTGCGGCTCTTCGCAATGACGGTGAACCTGCTCAGCCCAGCGCCTGCAATGCTTTCATGATCGCCATCGACTGTTCGGCGCCGTTTTGCGGCACGGTTTCGCCTTTGCGGTCGACAATCCGGTCGAACGCTTCGGCCACGCCCTCCACCGTGCACTGTTCGGGGGGCAGGGCGACGCCCGGCGTCAGCGTGACGTAACTCGCCTGATAGACGCCCGCGCCGGCGCCGATGATCATGTTGGTCGGCGCGTCCTCGCTCACCAGATAGAGTGCGGCCGGCACGACGTTGACCGGATCGAACGCCTCGAACGCCTGTTCGGGCAGGATATCCTCGGTCATGCGCGTACCCGCGACGGGCGCGAGCGTATTGACCCTGATATTGTATTTCGCCCCTTCGAGATAGAGCGTCTTGGTGAGCCCGGCGCATCCGAGCTTGGCCGCGCCGTAATTGGCCTGGCCGAAATTGCCGAACAGCCCGGTCGAGCTGGCGGTCATCAGGATACGGCCATAGGCCTGCTCGCGCATCGTCTCCCACACCGCCTTGGTGACATTGGCCGATCCGATCAGGTGGACCTTGACCACGATGTCGAAATCGGCGGGCTCCATCTTGGCGAAGCTCTTGTCGCGCAGGATGCCGGCATTGTTGATCAGGATATCGACGCGGCCCCATTTGGCCTTGGCTGCCTCGACCATCTGGACCATCTGATCATATTCGGTGACCGATCCGCCATTGGCCATGGCGCTGCCGCCTGCCGCCTCGATCTCGGCGACCACCTGTTCGGCGGCGTCGGACTTGCCGGTGCCGTCACGCGATCCGCCGAGATCGTTCACGACCACATGCGCGCCGCGCCGCGCGAGTTCGAGCGCGTATTCGCGCCCCAGCCCGCCGCCCGCGCCGGTGACGATGGCGGTCTTGCCGGTGAAATCGATGGTCATGGCTTTGCTCCTTTGGAATATCCTGTCGCTGTGGCGTAACCGCCGCGAACGCGCCTCGCTAAGCTGCGGAGGAAGCCGCGTCGGTCTCTGCTGGCTTCGGCGGCGGCTTGTCCGTAATCAGATAGCGGTAGACGCCGACCAGGTTGATCGCGAGCAAGGCGATATTCTGCCAGCCGATGCCCTTTGCGTCTTCGCTGAGAAAGCCCCAGGCGATCAGCGCCGCCGAACTGGTGACGAAAATGACGAAGCCGAAGCCGGTCTTGCGCACGCCCAGATTGAGCGCGACGATCAGCGCGGCGAGCGTCCCCGCACCGGCGCCGTAATATTGGAGGGCGTCGAGCGCGAACTCGCTCACGCGCCGGCGCCCGTCAGCGCGAGCAGACCGGCGGCCGCCAGAGCGGGCCAGCCGATATGGCGGCCGCGCGTCATCACCGCATCGACAATCCCTGCCGTCAGCCAGGCCCCGCCGATGATCGCGATCAGCGTCCGGTCCGTGCCCGGCCAGAGCAACGTCAGTGCGGACAGGATCATGAGAAGACTGGTTATGTGCCAGGCGAAGCGCAGGACGTTCCTGCCCAGCGGTTTGGCGACCACTCCGCTGTTCATGGCGAGAATGGGACCGATCAGTCTGCGCTCGCCCAGCACGGAGTGCACGCCTGCGGTAAGCAGCATGATCGCGGCGGAAAGCCAGAGCATCGTCACCCCGCCCCGATCAGTTCGCGGCCGATCAGCATGCGGCGGATTTCGTTGGTGCCCGCGCCGATGTCGAGCAGCTTGGCATCGCGCATGTAGCGCTCGACCGGCCAATCGGTGGTGTAGCCCGCGCCGCCCAGCGCCTGCACCGCCTCCAGCGCCACCTTCATGGCGTTTTCGCTGGCGAGCAGGATCGCGCCGGCCGCATCGAAACGTGTGGTCCTGCCGTTGTCGCAGGCCCGCGCGACGGCATAGACATAGGCGCGCGCCGAATTCAGCGCGACATACATGTCGGCGACCTTGGCCTGCATCAGCTGGAACGCGCCGATCGGCCTCCCGAACTGCTCGCGCTCGCGGACATAGGGGATGACGGTGTCGAGGCAGGCCTGCATCACGCCGAGCTGCAGGCCGGAGAGGACCACCCGCTCGTAATCGAGCCCGCTCATCAGCACGCCCACGCCGCCGCCGACCGGGCCCATGACGTTCTCTTCCGGCACATGGCAGTCGTCGAACACCAGTTCGGCGGTGGGCGAGCCGCGCATGCCGACCTTTTCGATCTTCTGGCCGATCGAGAAACCTTCCATGTCCTGCTCGATCAGGAACGCGGTGATGCCCTTTGAGCCCGCGTTCGGATCGGTCTTGGCATAGACCACCAGCGTTTCGGCATAGGGCGCATTGGTGATCCAGAATTTGGTGCCGTTCAGCAGGTAGCCGCCCTGCACCGCGTCCGCTTTCAGCTTCATCGAAACCACGTCGGAGCCGGCATTGGCTTCGCTCATCGCCAGGCTACCGACATGCTCGCCCGAGATCAGACCGGGGAGATATTTCGCCTTCTGCTCGGGGCTTGCCCAGCGCGCGATCTGGTTGATGCACAGGTTGGAATGCGCGCCATAGCTGAGCCCGATCGAGGCGCTGGCCCGGCTGATTTCCTCGACCGCGATGACATGTTCGAGATAGCCGAGCCCGAGCCCGCCGTCCTCCTCGCTGACGGTGATGCCGTGCAGGCCGAGATCGCCCATCGCCTTCCACAGCTCGTCTTTGGGGAACCAGTCCTCGCGATCCACCCTGGCGGCGATCGGCGCGATCTGCTCGTCGGCGAAACGGCGTACCGTCTCGCGAATCTGCTCGGCCATCTCGCTCAGGCCGAAATCGAAATCGGGGGTCGCTACGGTCACGGGAGTCCTCGCCTGAAAGATTGTTGCTGGCCGCTATATGGGCCGGGGCGGGGAGGGGCAAGGCGGAGTAAGGTCAAGCGCCCACCGAACTTCAACCGTTCGTGCTGAGCTTGTCGAAGCATTGTCCTCCTTCGATGACGACGGTGCGAGAAAGAGAAAGTACAACCCTTCGACAAGCTCAGGGCGAACGGAGCCTGGAATAGCCTGTTGCAGCCTATCGCCGACCCAGCCACCAGCGCTGCTCCCAGCCGGCGATATCGGCCGCCGGCCGGCCATCGCTGCCACGCGCGGGGCGGTAGCGGAAGCGCTGCTTGATCAGGCGGCAGGTGGTGTCGTCGAGCGCCTGGTTGCCGCTCGATATCTTGACCACGCAGCGCGTCACGCGGCCGTTCCTGCCGATATAGACATTGGCACCGACCGAACCCTCGACATAGGCGTCGGCGGCGGATTTGGGATAATCTTTGGGGCTGATGCGGCCCTTGATCAGGCGCGCGGGCACGGGCGGCAGCCCTCCGCTGCCGGTGCCGTCGCCGCCTGTGCCGCTGCCGGTGCCATTGCCGATACCGCCCGCGCCGGTGCCGGGCCCGACGATCTCGGCCGCGCCGGTGGTGCTGTTTGCGCCGTCCCATGGGATCGTGGCCGTGGCGATGACCGGCGGCGGCAACGGAAGCTTCACGATCGGTTCGGGCGCGACGATGGCGGTGGCGCGGGACTTGATGTTGGGCGGCGACGCGGCGCCTTCCTCCTTCGCGTCGGGCTTGGCCTTGACCTGCGGCGGCGGTGGAGGGGGCGGCAGCGGCGGGGGAATTTCTTCGGCAACCGTGAACACTTTCAGGCTGTCGTTTGCCTGCTGCAGGGCTTCGGCGCCGAGCCCGCTTAGCAGCGCATAGCCGAGCAGCACATGCACCGCGATCGCGGCGACGATGGACTTGGCCCGGTGCCGCCAGAGTTGATCGAGGATCATGGGCTCATTATGCACGATAGGGCTGAATATCAGCTGATATTTCCGCTAATCGGGCGTTGGGGCACCGCCGCACGGTTGCGGTTGGACGGTCTGCCGCACAAAATTGGGCCGACCGGCAGCGGTCGACCCTCACATAGCCGCGCTGGCCGGACGATCAATATTCGCCGCCGCCGCCGCCATATTGGCAAAAACCGATCCGATATTGCGTCTTGTAGGCGGTTCGCTGCCCATAGCTGTCGGCAAAGCGGTCGCAATGCTGGAATTCCCAGCCCACTTCCTGAGTTTTGCTGCTATCGCTATAATAATATGTTTCGTAGATGTAATAGCCGTTCGTCTGGGCGATGGCTGGAGCGTTGGCGATGCCAAGCCCGGCAATGCCGGTCGCCAGCAAAGCCAGTGTGGCCTTTTTCAGATTGTTCATGACTCTTCCTCCATTGTGAACGCCAATTTTGGCTAGAGGAAACTGAGCGCTAAAAGTTTTACAGAACGCCACCAGACTAAATCAAGATACTCCGTTTATAGCATTTAACCATTTGATGTGGTCATGTTTACCCCAAATGGGCCACTGCCCAACATAAGGTCGATGCCTTCTTTGCGCTGAGATAAATCGAACCGAAGCGTCCACCGATCAAACTCGAAACAATTCAGCTGGCTAGCGCCTTTTCTTTGGCGATTTTGCGCAGCGCGCGTTCGAAGGCTTCGGGAGGCTGGCCGCCGCTGATGACGTAGCGCTCGTCGATGATGATCGTCGGCACCGCGCCGACGCCCTGCTGCCGCCACTGCTCTTCCTCGGCGCGGACCTCGGCGGCGAAGCGGTCGTTCGCCAGCAACGTGCGCGCGGCTTTCGCGTCCAATCCGACATCGCCGGCGCATTCCACCAGCACCTCATGATCTTCCGGAGCGCGGCCTTCGGTGAAATAGGCGGTGAACAACCGGTGTTTGAGTTCGAGCTGTTTGCCTTCGTCCCTGGCCCAGTGAAGCAGGCGGTGCGCGTCGAACGTGTTGTAGATGCGTGCCTCGCTGCGATCCGCCATGGTGAAGCCGAGATCGGCCGCGCGCTCGCGGATCACCGCGCCGTTCGCCTTGCGCTGCTCGGGCGTGGAGCCGTATTTCTCGGCGACATGCTCGCCGATGTCCTGGCCGCCGGCGGGCATTTGCGGATTGAGCTCGAACGGATGGAGGACGATCTCCGGATCGATCTCATCGCCGATCCGCTCCAGCGCGATTTCGAGTCCGCGCAATCCGATGATGCACCAGGGGCAGGATATGTCCGAGACGAAATCGAATTTCATTTTCCGGGTCATGGTCGTGTCCTTTCGGTTGCGCTCATTATAGAATGTTGAGTGCCCCTGCGAAGGCAGGGGCCCATCATCCGACGGCGCCTGATGGGCTCCTGCCTTCGCAGGAGCGCAAGCAGATTATTTTTCAGCGGCTTCTTTCCCGCGCGGCGCGGGGTTCAGCAGATTGCGGCGATATTCGCCCTGGCGTTCGAACATCCAGCCGGGATATTCGGCCGGCAGCGCGCTGACCTCGCCCAGCGCGGCGAGCTGCTTGCCGCTCAGCACGACGTCGACCGCGCCGAGATTGTCCTCGAGCTGCGAAAGCTTTTTCGCGCCGACGATCACGCTGGTCACCGCCTGCTGGTGAAGCAGCCAGGCGAGCGCGATCTGCGCCATCGACGCGCCGTGGTCCTTGGCGATCGGGCGCATCGCCTCGATCACCTTGTCGCCGCGCTTGGCGCGCACGGGCGGGAAATCGAAGTCGGCGCGGCGGCCCTCATCCTTGTTCTTGCCCGAATATTTGCCGGTGAGATAGCCGCCCGCCAGCGGGCTCCAGACCATCAGGCCGACATTCTCGCTGTCCAGCATCGGTACGATCTCGCGCTCCAGATCGCGGCCGACCAGCGTGTAATAGGCCTGCAACGATTCGAAGCGGGCGAGGCCGCGGTTGCAGCTGATCCCGATGGCCTTGGAGACCTGCCAGGCGGCCCAGTTGCTGACGCCGATGTAGCGGACATGGCCGTGTTGAACGAGCGTATCGAGCGCGTGCATCGTTTCCTCGATCGGCGTGGCCGGATCGAATCCGTGGATCTGGTAGAGATCGATATGGTCGAGCTGGAGGCGCTTCAGGCTCGCCTTGACCGCCTCCATGATATGATAGCGCGAATTGCCGCGGCCGTTGGGGCCTTCGCCCATCTGGCCGTAAGCCTTGGTGGCGACCACGATCTCGTCGCGGGGGACCTTGAGATTTTTCAGCGCCTGCCCGGTGATCTCCTCGGACTGCCCCTCATGATAGACGTTGGCGGTGTCGATGAAGTTCACGCCCGCGTCGATCGCGGTGGAGACGAGCTTGTCGGCGTCCTGCTGGCCCAGCGTACCGATCTTCTCCCACATTCCGTCGCTGCCGCCAAAGGTCATCGTGCCGAGGCAGAGTTCGGAGACGAAAAGGCCGGTGTTGCCGAGCTTGTTGTAGCGCATGGTCGTTTATCCTGTGTCGGGAGGGGTGCCGGAACCAAGTCCGGCGCGGTCACGGGATATAAATGCGTGCGGGCCGGGTTCGGTTGCAAAGCGATACCGGTTGGGCGCGTTCAGCCAGATGGGGCATCATTTTCGTCGGCCAACCATCGCTCCAGCCATTTGATCGTATAATCGCCCGAGCGGAATTCCTCGTTCTCCAGCAGGCGCTGGTGAAGCGGGATGGTGGTCTTCATCCCCTCGATCACGAATTCCTCCAGGGCGCGGTTGAGGCGCATCAGGCAGCCTTCGCGGGTGTGGCCGAACACGATCAGCTTGGCGATCATGCTGTCGTAATAGGGCGGCACGCAATAACCTTGGTAGAGCCCGCTGTCGACGCGCACGAACAGGCCGCCGGGCGCGTGATAGGCGGTGACCTTGCCGGGCGATGGCATGAAGGTTTGTGGATCCTCGGCGTTGATCCGGCATTCGATGGCGTGGCCGCTGAAGCGGACCTGGTCCTGCGTCTTGGACAATGGCTCACCGCAGGCGATGCGGATCTGCTCGCGCACCAAGTCCATGCCGGTGATCATCTCGGTCACCGGATGCTCGACCTGCAGCCGGGTGTTCATCTCGATGAAGAAGAATTCGCCGTTCTCGTACAAAAACTCGATCGTGCCGGCGCCGCGATAGCCCATGTCGGCCATCGCCTTTGCTACGATGCCGCCCATGCGGTCGCGTTCTTCGGGCTTGATGACCGGGGAGGGAGCTTCTTCGAGCACCTTCTGGTGGCGCCGTTGCAGCGAGCAGTCGCGCTCGCCCAGATGGATCGCATTGCCCTTGCCGTCGCCGAAAATCTGGAACTCGATATGGCGCGGATCGGCGAGATATTTCTCGATATAGACGGTGGCGTCGCCGAACGCGGCCTTGGCCTCGCTGCGCGCCTGGCTCATCTGGCTTTCGAGCTGGTCCTCGTTTTCGACCACCTTCATGCCGCGCCCGCCGCCGCCCGAAGCCGCCTTGATGATGACCGGATAGCCGATGTCCTTGGCCAGTGCGCGCGCCACGTCGAAATCCTCGACCGCGCCGGGCGACCCCGGGACGAGCGGCAGGCCGAGTTCGCCAGCGGTCTTCTTGGCCGCGACCTTGTCGCCCATCGTCTCGATATGCTCGGGTTTCGGACCGATCCAGATGATGCCGTGGCTCTCGACGATCTCGGCGAATTTCGCGTTCTCGGAAAGAAACCCATAGCCCGGATGGATCGCATCGGCCTGGCTGATCTCGGCCGCGCTGATGATCGCGGGGATGTTGAGATAGCTGTCGGCGGCGGGCGGCGGGCCGATGCAGATCGCTTCGTCGGCGAGGCGCACATGCATCGCGTCGGCATCGGCGGTGCTGTGCACGGCGATGGTCCGGATGCCCATTTCATGGGCGGCGCGGTGGATGCGAAGCGCAATCTCGCCCCGGTTCGCGATCAGCAGTTTTTTAATGGCCATTGCGCTTTCGCTTGTAAATGTGCGTCCAGATGCCGTTCGCCCTGAGCGTGTCGAAGGGCTGTCTTTCTCTTCGCAGCCCTAGCAGAAACAGGGCAGGGTTTCGACAGGCTCAGCCCGAACGGAGAAAGGACTCGTTATTCGATGATCACCAGCGGCTGGTCGAATTCCACCGGCTGGCTGTTGGAGACGAGGATTTTCTTCACCGTTCCGGCGCTCGGCGCGCTGATCGGGTTCATCACTTTCATCGCCTCGACGATCACCAGCGTGTCGCCCGCTTCCACGCTCTGGCCCTCGCTGATGAACGGTTTCGAACCGGGTTCGCCGGCCAGATAGCAGGTGCCGACCATGGGGGACCGGATCGCGTTGGCGTGATCGTCCGCGCTGTCGGTCTGCGGCGGCACGGCGCCGGCGGCAGGCGCAGGTGCCGTCACCGGAGCGGCTGCGGCTGGCGCGGGCGCGGCGGCGGCGGCCTGGATCGTGCGGGACACGCGGATGCGCCGCGGACCGTCTTCGACCTCGATATCGCTGAGCCCGGTTTCGCCCAACATTTCGGCCAGCTCGCGCACCATCGATACGTCGATGTTCATCGGCCCCTCGCTCGGTGCATGCTCGCCGTCATTTTTTTTCGCTTCATCGGACATAGGCTTTCACACCCTTGTTATGATCTTTCAATGCGCCGCTTAATCAGAGCCGCGCCGCCGCGTCCAGCGCCAGTTCGTAGGAGCGCGCGCCGAAACCGCTGACGGTTCCCCTGGCGGCGCGCGCGATCCAGCTGCGATGGCGAAAAGATTCACGCGCGTGCGGATTGGATAGATGCACTTCGATGACCGGCACGTCGAGCGCGCGGATGGCATCGTAAAGCGCGATCGAGCTGTGCGTGAAGGCGCCCGCGTTGAGCAGCACCGCTTTGGCACCGCTCGCCGCGGCCTCGTGCAGCCAGTCGATCAGATGGCCCTCATGGTTGGACTGGCGCAGGTCGATATCGAAGCCGAGGTCTCGCGCCTTGTCCTCCAGCTTTGCGGCGATGTCGTCGAGCGTATCGGCGCCGTAGATATCGGGTTCGCGCATGCCGAGCAGGTTGAGATTGGGTCCGTTGAGGACGAAGATGGTTTGCCGGTCGGCCAAGTGGATGCCCCTGATTATCTGTCTGAATCGGGCACTTTCTAGACGCGAACGGGCGGGCAAGTCGAGCGCCCCTCGACTATCTCGGTCCGCAGCGGCTAAGGAGCGACCATGCTTTCGGTCACGATCAACGGCGATGCAAGGCAGGTGCCGCCCGGCAGCATCGCCGACATGGTGCAGGCGCTCGGCTTTCGCCCGGACAAGATCGCGGTGGAGCGCAACCGCGCAATCGTCCCGCGCTCGACCTTGGGCGACGTGACGGTGGACGATGGCGATGTGTTCGAGATCGTGCATTTCGTGGGCGGCGGGTGAGCCTGTTCGTCATTGCGAGCGAAGCGGGGCCGCAGGCGACCGTTAGGTCAACCAATCCAGGGCAGACCAAGCTGCAACTGTCCTGGATTGCCGCGTCGCCTTCGGCTCCTCGCAATGACAACCGATTACCGACCGGCTTTTATTATTTCGCCAAATCCCTAAATCCCCGGCATGACCGATTCACACACCGACCCATGGACCGTCGCTGGCCAGAGCTTCACCTCGCGTCTCATCGTCGGCACCGGCAAATACAAGGATTTCGCCGAGAACGCCGCCGCGCTGAAGGCCAGCGGGGCCGAGATCATCACCGTGGCGGTGCGGCGCGTGAACATTTCCGATCCCAGCCAGCCGATGCTGACCGATCATATCGATCCCAAAGAATATACATTCCTGCCCAACACCGCGGGCTGCTTCACCGCGGACGACGCGGTGCGCACCTTGCGCCTCGCGCGCGAAGCGGGGGGCTGGAACTTAGTAAAACTCGAGGTGTTGGGCGAGGCCAAGACGCTCTATCCGGACATGCGCGAGACGCTGAAGGCCACCGAAACGCTGGTGGCCGAAGGGTTCAAGCCGATGGTCTATTGCGTCGACGATCCAATCGCCGCGAAGCAGCTTGAAGAGGCAGGCGCGGTGGCGATCATGCCGTTGGGCGCCCCGATCGGCAGCGGGCTCGGCATCCAGAACCGCGTCACGATCCGGCTGATCGTCGAGGGCGCGGGCGTGCCGGTGCTGGTCGATGCCGGCGTCGGCACCGCCTCGGACGCCGCGATCGCGATGGAACTGGGCTGCGACGGCGTGCTCATGAACACCGCGATTGCCGAGGCCAAGGAGCCGGTGCGCATGGCCGAGGCGATGAAGCTGGCGGTCGAGGCCGGACGACATAGTTATCTTGCGGGCCGGATGGGGCAGCGGCGCTACGCCGATCCGTCGAGTCCGTTGGCGGGCTTGATCTGACACCTGGGGGCTGAGAAGCTTTCAATCAAAATCCGTCGTCATTCCGGCGAAGGCCGGAATCCAGAGCGGAATGGCACTGCCGCTCGGCCCTGGATCCCGGATCAAGTCCGGGATGACGTTGTTTCTTGCTTAACTTGGAGCTCGATTACCGCCCCGCTATCTCCTTGGTCGCGGTCAGATATTTGCGCCCGATCCTGAGGCTCTCCCCGTCCGCCAATTGCGCGTGCCATACGCCGCCGCCCTCGTGGCGCAGTCCGGCAATGAAATCGCGGCGCACGATATGGCTGCGGTGGATGCGCAGGAATTGCTCACCGTCGAGCCGATCCTCGAGCGCGCCGATGGTTTCGTGCAGCAAATAGCTGCGCTCCCCCAGATGCAGCCGCATATAATCGCGCTCGGCTTCGATACGGTCGATGTCCGCAGCGGCGATGCGGACCAGCTGGGACCGGTGCGGCACCCAGAATTCCTGTGCGCCCCGCGGTTCGTCGGCTTGTTCGGCGCGGGCAGCGGTCACTCGCGCGACCGCTTTTTCTAGTCGCTCCTGCGCCACCGGTTTGAGCACATAATCCGCCACGCCCAGGTCGAACGCCTCGACCGCAAAACCGTCGAACGCGGTGCAGAAGATGATCGCGGGCGGATCGGCCATCGCCGCCAGCGCGCGGGCCACCGCCATGCCGTCTTGGCCGGGCATGGCGATGTCGAGCAGCAGCAGGCTGATCCCGCCGCCGCGCACCCGCTCCAGCGCGGCTTCGCCATCTGCGGCGGTGCCGACCAGCCGGAGCGCGTCGATCCGCTCCACCAGCCGCTCCAGCCGCTCCACGGCAAGCGGTTCGTCGTCGACGATCAGAGTGAGCAAGGGCGAGGCGGCAAGGCGGTCAGATGGCATCGAGGGGTATCTCCAGGCTTGCGGTAAATCCGCCGCCCGCGCGTGGACCGGCGGTAAAAGTCGCGCGCGGTCCATAACGTGCTTCCAGGCGATCGTGAACATTGGCGAGGCCGATGCCGCCCGGATCGCCGCGAGCCTCTGCGCCGCCTGCGCCATCGTCCTCGACAATGATGCGCAAAATCGCGCTCTCGAATGCCGCCTCGATGGCGATCGTGACCGGCGATCTTGCGCGCGAGACGCCGTGCTTGATGGCGTTTTCGACCAGCGGCTGGAGGATCAGCGCGGGCACCTTGGCTTCCGCCGCACGCTCGCTCAGCGTCACGCGGCGGCGCAATCTTTCGGGGTACCGCACCGCTTCGATATCCAGATAAAGCGTCTGGAAGCGCACCTCCTCGGCCAGCGTCACGTCCGCCAGCGGATCGCTTGCCAGACTGGTGCGGTAAAAGGTGGCGAGGTTCATGATCATCGCCTCGGCCCGGTCATTGTCGCCGCGCATGACCAGGGCGCTGAGTGAATTGAGCGTGTTGAACAGGAAATGCGGGTTTACCTGATAGCGCAAGGATCGCATCTCGGCCTCATGCGCGGCTATGGATAGGCGCGCGGCGTGGCGTTCGGCCGCTCGCACCTCCCGCGCATAGCTCAGCGCCAGAAATAGCATGCCCCAGGCGGCAAGGAAAAAATAGCGGTTGAGAGCCAGCTCGGCGAGCGTCTGCTCCATGCTCAGCGGCTGCGCCATGGCTCCGTCTCCAGACCCGGAAAAAATCCGTTCGGACGCATAGACGTTGAACAGCCAGTAATTGAACAGGCTCATCAGGATCGCGATCGGCGCGGCGCCGATGAAGGCGGCGGCAATCCGCTGGCCGAGCGGGCGACGGTCGAGCAGACGCAGGAGCAGGCAGAAGCAGAATGTGAGCGCGATGCCGACCAGCGTGACCGCAACGCGCCGCCAGATCAGCTCGTCCTGCGCTGGAAAACCCATAACTACGGCGCGCGCGGTGTTGACGATAGCATAGATCAGCCAGAATCCGACGATCGACAGAAAGGCGAGCGGGAGCGAGATCGTGCCCCGGTGCTGTTCGATCGCGGTCATATGCGCCAGCCTAGCGCGGCGCGGTGGCTTTGTCGCGCTCCGCCTCCGTGTAGCTGTAAAACGTTTCGGCAACGCATCGTCCCGTGCATGAATGTCACAGATTTCATACAAATATTGGTTTTCGCGCGCACGAAGCTTGCTGCAGCGCCGCGAACCGCGCTTTAAGATGTCGTTAACCACGACTGTGGCATAGTCATGGAACATCGCAGCACGGGTTGGGAGCCTGACATTATGAACGACCAGACGAGCGAAGCGCCAGGCATGGTAACCTTGGCCGAGATGAAAGAGTTCGCCGCATTCAGCTCGGCAACGCAGCGGTACATCCGGCGCTCGCTCGACGTGGCGTTGGAGCGTGAGGACGCCGTGAAGCGCTGGAGCCGCGATGTGGGCGAGGTCGCCAGCATCCGCGCGCAATATCGGCTTTACGAACGGCTCGACGCACTGCGCGAACTCATCCCGACATCGAGCGATATCGATGCGGCCGAACCGTTCATGGCGCCGCTGATCACCGTTTCCGCGTTCGATCTGGGGCAGGGCCGGATCGACAGTTTTTCGGCTTATCGCTTCCTCTATGAACGCCTGCTCGGTGCCGATGCGCGGCCGTGGCTTCCGGGCGCCTTCTGCGCCGCCGCCACCATACCGCAGCTCCAGCCCGAGCAGCGCAAGAAGCTGCTGCAGTCGATCACCGAGGCGGCCGCGACCGCCACCGGCTGGTCCAAGCGCGCGCCGAGTTTCTTCCCGGAATGGGTGGAAAAGGTCGACGCCGGCAAGGCCAACTGAACCGGTTTTTTCAACGCCGGCGAGGCGAAGGGAGCGTCTAGCGATGGACGCTCTTTTTGTTGGGTAACGATATTCCGTGAGAGCCGACCCAGTTTGCGCTTCACCCCAGCGAAAGCTGGGGTCTCGGGCGGTTGAGCGCGACCGCCGGAGATGCCAGCTTTCGCTGGCATGACGAGCTCGCGCTGCGGATAGGAGGCCTCTGCACCCGCTACCCGTCCTTGGCTTTCTGCACCGTCGGCTCACTGCAATCTCCATTCAAGGGACGGCGGAACCCCCGCGCGGCTTTGCGGTTGATCATCCCGAAAGCGTCTCAGGAAGGAGTATTTTCATGGCAATCGAGCAAGACTTGACCGGTCTCAACATCCTCATCATCGCCACCGATGGGTTCGAGCAATCCGAATTGATCGAACCGCGCGACCAGCTTTTGGGCGCGGGCGCGACGGTGCATGTGGCGTCGCTGCAAGAAGGCGAGATCAAGGGTTGGGATGAGGATGACTGGGGCGACAGCGTGGAAGTCGACAAGATCGTCGCCGATGTTTCGGTGGACGATTACGACGCGCTCGTGCTGCCGGGCGGGCAGATCAACCCCGATCTGCTGCGCGTCGAGGACAGCGTGCTCGATCTGATCCGCGAGTTCGACAGTTCCGGCAAGATCGTCGCAGCGATCTGCCACGCGCCGTGGCTGTTGATCGAGGCGGAAATCGTCAACGGCCGCAAGGCGACCAGCTACAAGTCCATCCGCACCGATCTCGCCAATGCCGGGGCCGAGGTGGTGGACGAAAGCGTGGCGGTGGACGACAATCTCATTACCAGCCGCAATCCGGACGATCTCGATGACTTCTGCGCCGCGATCGCCGAGGCGGTGCTGGAGGGCGTCGACGCCTGACGGCGGGCTATAACTAAGCTACCAATTCCAAAGTGCTGGGGTGTCAGCGCTTTAGCTCGACTGCCGGAGATGCCAGCTTTCGCTGGCATGACGAGCTATTGCAGATATTCACGTTCCTGGGCGCGCATGTTAAATGACCCGTATCGCTTGCCATCGCGATCCGCTTTGCTAAGCCCTGACCCGAAGAACTGGGTCAGGGAGCGGCAATAGCCGCCGAGGGAAATCATCATGGCAACCGCGCAAACCGGCACAATCGCTGCCGCCTTCGAGCGTTGGACCGATCCGGTTATCAACGTGTCTGACTTCATCTGGGGCGGCACCTGGAATGGCGCGGAGATACTGCCCTTCCCGCCGATGGTGATCATTCTCCTGGGCGGCGGCCTGTGGATGATGTTCGGTCTGCGCGGCTATCCGGTGCGCGAACTCATCCCCTCCTTCCGCAAACTGTTCAGGAAATCGGACAAAGGCGCGGCTGGCGAGATCAGCCCGTTCGCGGCGCTTTCCACCGCCTTGTCGGGCCAGGTCGGCACCGGCAACCTTGCCGGCGTCGCCACCGCCATCGCGCTGGGCGGCCCCGGCGCGATCTTCTGGATGTGGATTACCGCGCTGATCGGCATGGCGCTGGCGTTCGGCGAAGGCTCGCTTGCCGTGCGTTTCCGCGAGAGAACCCCCGAGGGCGAATATCGCGGCGGGCCGATGAGCTACATCACCTACGGCCTCGGCCCGAAATGGAAATGGCTGGCGATCCTGTTCTGCCTCGGCACCCTGTTTTCCGCGCTGGTCACCGGCAACGGCATCCAGGCCAATTCGGTGGCGGATTCGATCAACGAGCTGACCGGGCTGGACGAGTGGATCGGCGGCATCATCGTCGCGCTGGCCGTGTTCGTGGTCATCATCGGCGGCATCAAGTCGATCGGCGCGGTGGCCGAGAAGATCGTGCCGATCATGGCGATCGCTTACATCATCATGGCGTTGATCGCGATCCTCATCAATATCGCCGACATTCCGGAAACTTTCTCGCGCATCTTCGGCGGCGCGTTCAACGCGCAGTCGGCCAGCGGCGGCTTCGTCGGCGCGGGCCTGATCCTCGCCATCCGGGCGGGCGTGGCACGCGGATTGTTCTCCAATGAGGCGGGGCAGGGCTCGACCCCGATCGCGCATGCCGTGGCGCAGACCAACGATCCCGCCGCGCAGGGCAATTTCGCAATGCTCGGCACGTTCATCGACACCATCGTGATCTGCACCATGACCGCGCTCGTCATCCTGACGGTCGAGGGCCCGTTCATGGCGGTGAATGCCGCCACCGGGCTCAGCGAGCCGGTGAAACATGCCTGGCAGTCGTCGGAGCTGGCGGGCTTCGCCGTCACATCGGGAGCGTTCGCAGCGGCGTTCCCCTATCAACTTGCGGGCGTCCCGATCGGCACGCTGATCGCCTCGATCGCGCTGATCCTGTTCGTGTTCACCACGCTGCTCACCTGGAGCTATTATGGCGAACGGGCGATCACCTATCTCTACGACCAATTGCCCGGCTCCAACGATCGCGGCGAGAAGATGCTGCACATGGGTTGGCGGGTCTTGTGGTGCATCTTCATCTATATCGGGGCTTCCGCCCCGCTCGATTTCATCTGGCGGCTGGGCGATATCTCCAACGCGGCGATGGTGATTCCGAACATGATCGCGCTGCTCGCGCTGTCCGGCGTGGTGTTCGCACTGGCCCGCGGCGTGCGCAACGCCGGCAAGGACCACGGCCGCGAAACGCCGACCGAACTGAGCGAAGAGATCAGCGGCGCGGCGGGGCATTGATTGTCTCCGCAGCCAACCGCTGCTGAAGCCTTGCTCCTTCTCCCCTCCCGCTTGCGGGAGGGGCCGGGGGTGGGTACGGGGCGGAACCCGGGGTCTGGGATCAACCAGCACTTGTAAAGTCTACATCCCACCCCAAACCCCTCCCGCAAGCGGGAGGGGCTTTTTATGGATCGAGCCCGCCGATGCTGAAACGCCTCTATGAATGGACGCTCGACAAGGCCGGGCACCGCACTGCGCCGCGCTGGCTGGCCGCGCTCAGTTTCGCCGAATCCAGCTTCTTCCCGATTCCGCCCGACGTTCTGTTGGCACCGATGTGCTTGGCCCGGCCGGAGCGCAGCTGGTGGTACGCGCTGGTATGCACAGCCGCATCGGTGCTGGGATCGCTGCTCGGCTATGCGATCGGTTTTTTCCTGTTCGACGCTATCGGCCAGCCGATCCTCGACTTTTACGGTGTCGGCGCGGAATTCGCGCATTTCAAGGCGCAGTTCAACGCGCAGGGGTGGATCATCGTGCTGCTCGCGGGCTTCACGCCGCTGCCGTTCAAGGTGATCACCATCGCCGCCGGAGCGACCGCGATGCCGCTGCAGGTGCTGCTGTCGGCAGCCGTCATCGCGCGTGGCGCTCGGTTCTTCATCGTCGCCGGACTGCTGCGGTTCTTCGGCGCCCCCATGAAAGCATGGATCGATCGCAATTTCGCGTTTGCAACCACCGCTCTGGGCGTGCTGGCCGTGCTCGGCTTCGTCGCCGTCAAATATCTGCTTTAACGTTTCCGCTCCAGCAATTGGGGAGGGGGCGGAATCAGCCCAGCGGCTCCTCGATCGCGCGAAACACCTCGTCGCGGCGGATTGGCGCGACGATGATCGGGCTGTTGTAGCTCGCAAGCTCGAACGCGCCGGTGCCGCTCCAGCCGCGCTCGGCGATCCAGCCTTCCAGGCGTTCGATCGCCTCGTTCCAGTGCGCGTCGCTCGGCGTGCCGTTCACCAGCGCCGTCGCAACCAGCCGCTCAGCCATGTCGCGCAGCGCAATAGCCGTTGGCGGCGCGGGCAGGCTGGCCTTGATCTTGCCTTGCGGGATTACGAAGCGCACTGCCCAGCGGCCGCCTTCATCATCGAAGTCATGACGCCCGGCACCTTCGATCGATGCGGTGACCGGCACCGTCATATCGAGCTTTTCGCCATCGCGCGACTTGGCGAAATAATAATCGGAGAGAATCTTAAAGCCCTGCTTTTCAGCCTGTTTGCGCGTTCCGGTCACCACCGTCTCGGCCACCAGATAGGGGGCATAGCGACGCAGCTCGAAATCGCCTTCGGTGCGTACCGGGCGATAGGCCGGGCTCTCGGTCTGCTTTTCCGAGCGGGCGTAAAGGCCATAGCCGATCGCGCCCGCTGCCAGCGCCGCGCCGCCACCGATAATCGCTTTCTTGGTCGTCGGGTTCATCTGCATCTCCATGTGTTCGGGTTCGCCGGGGGCGGTGTGTGCCTAGGGGGAGAATGAACGAACAGCCTTGCGGTTGCGCGGCGTGGACAGCTTACGTTGCGAACAGTGCCACATCGTCGGCGAACGCCTTGAACTCGAGCGCATTGCCGCTGGGATCGGTCAGGAACATCGTCGCCTGCTCGCCCGGCTCCCCGCGAAAGCGGACGGTCGGCTCGATGATGAATGCGGTCTTCGCTTCGCGCAGCCTTTGCGACAGCGTGTTCCAGTCCGCCATCGACAGCACCACGCCGAAATGCGGCACGGGCACGTCATGGCCATCGACCGGATTATGGTGCATACCCCCGCGCTCATCACCCAGATGCGCGACGATCTGGTGGCCGAAGAAATCGAAATCGACCCAGGCATCGCTGCTACGACCCTCGCGGCAGCCTATCACGTTGCCGTAGAAGCGGCGCGCGGCCGCCAGATCGTGGACCGGAAAGGCGAGGTGGAACGGACGCAGCGCCACCGCGCTCACCGGCCCCGCGGCTTGGGCAGCCGCAAGTCGCCACCGGCCGCGATCTCGGCATCGAGCAGCGGCTCGCAAACGGCATAGCGCGTGGTCAGGAAACGCATCGGATTGCCGGCCTCGACCGCGGCCGAAGCCTGCGCGCGCGCCGATTCGGCGATGGCCGCGGCGATCACCTCGCGCGGCAGGCCGGCCTCCTCGATCAGCCGCGCTCCGATCAGTCCGGCATAGGTCTTGCCTGGCAGGGCGAGGCTGCGCAGCCGGTTCGCCCCGGGCGCGCCGCGCGATTGCTCATAGGCGACCAGTCCGAAGGTGGCGACGCAATCGATATCGCGCTGCTGGATTTCGGTGATGGCCGCCGGCACGGGCGCGGCGGTCTGCAGGAGCATGGCGAGGATCAGGGTCATGACGTTTCCATCCGAATGGTTGACGCAGTGGGGGTAGCGCTTTGGTTCACAGAGCGAAAGCCGTCTGGCGGTTGATGCATCGGGCGTAACAAAAAGGCCCGGGCGCTTGCGCGTCCCGGGCCTGCTCGGTGATACCGCCGAAATCAGTAGAAGAAATCATATTTCACGTCGACGGTGCGTCCGGTGCGGATATCGACCAATACCGCATCGTTATAATAACGCACCCAGCGATAAGGGCCGTAAGTCGCGGGCAGGCGATACTGGTATGGATTGCCGATCTGGTAGCGGCTGCTGTAGAATAACGAACCGAGCACTACGCCGATCGACAGGCGGTTGTAACGATAGTTGCGGTAGGGCGAATAATAGCGGCTGGAGAAAAGGCCGCGATTGCTGCTGCGATAACCGCGCCAGTTGTAGCGGCGGTCATTACGCCAATTGTTGTTCCAGTGATTGTAACTGCGGCCGTTATAATAGAAATTGCCGTTATTATATTGCTGGCGGCGGTAATCCTGCCGCACATCGCGGCGATAATCTTGGCGGGCATCACGACGGACGTCGCGCCGATAATCCTGACGCGCGTCGCGCCGCGCCTCCTGCCGATAATTCTGCCGCACCTGCTGACGAACATCCCGCCTTCGATCCTGGCGGGCATCCCGTCTCCGGTCTTGGCGCCGGTCCTGACGCCGCTCGACCACACGGGCCTGCTGACGGAGAGTCTGGCGTTGCGCTTGCCGCGCATTCTGGCGCTGGCCGCTGCTATTGCCGCGATTTCCGCGGCGACTGCGCTGGTCGGGTGCGGCCGAAGCGGAAACGCCGGCGACGCCCGCATCAGCGGCGACCGGTTCGGCGATCCGGACATTCTGGATTTCCGCGGCGCTGAGCGCGGCGGGGCTCAAAAAAGTGGCAGCCATCAGGCCGCCGAGCATCAAATTACGCATGGTTTGCTCCTCGTTCATGGCGGCAGACGGTTCCGCCGCGACTGGGCAATCCCGTGTCGCCCGCTCGACTCGTTATGGCTTCGACCGACTGACTTATTGCTGAACAGTTAAGACATATTCAGGAAAGGTGTAACTTAACTGAACGTCTGTGGAGATGCGGATTCGAAATATAATTTCTACAATGACGAAAGGGAACGACAATTCGGGGCGCGAATTCAAGCTGAGAAAATACCCAACGCCTGCTGCAGGCTCAGCTTTCCGGTCCGGCCAATATCCGTTCGGTCATCGCCGCGGTCATCGGGTGATAGCCCGCCTTGGCCTCGGCGAATGCATCGGTGGCGATGGCGTGGCCCCAGGCGCCCTGATCCTCCAGCCCCTGATAGAGCGGCCGGATCAGCAGCATGCGGCCCACACTGGTCAGATACTGCTTCAGCGAGGGCACCGCCGGCTCGTAACGGTTGGCAATGGCGATCTCGTACCAGGCCGAACGGACATAGGCGTTGCCGTTGTTCGACAGGTTCAGCCCCCCGTCCATTTCCTTCAGCCGCGCGGTGCTCTGTTCTTTGGGGATGCCGCGCAAAAACCGCATCCATTGCTGCGTGCTCCAGCCGCCGGTATCGACCGCCGCAACCGGCCCGCCCGCGTTGAACGCCGCCAGTTCCTTGTCGACCTCGGCCAAGGTGGCCGAATGGATGTGCACCGCATTGTCCGGAAGACCCGGCGCATAGGCCCATTGGTCGAGCTTGAGGCTGTCCTCCAGAACCGTATCGCCCTCGATCAGATTTGCGCGCAGATCGGCGAGGAAGCCAGCCGTGGTCTGCGGCTGAAAGGCGAAGCGGTCGAAATAGCCGCGAAGATAGGCGTCGAACCGGTCGCGGCCCACCGCCTGTTCGATCGTGCGCAAAAAGGTCGAGCCCTTGAAGTAATCGAGCTGCCCCGCGGTCGCGCCCGGTTCGCCGTGGAGCCGCGTGGTCGGCGCATCGTCGCCGCCCGCCGCCGCGATGTCGCTCAGCATCGTGCCGTAATCCAGATCGGCGTAGAGCGCCGCGCGGTCCTTGCCGTACACCGCCTCCATGATGCGGTTTTCGAAATAGGTGGTGAAGCCCTCGTTGAGCCAGCTGTCCGACCAAGTGGCGTTGGTGACCAGATTGCCCGACCAACTGTGCGCCAGCTCGTGCGCCACGACGTCGGTGTTCGACCGGTCGCCGGTGATGATCGTCGGGGTTAAAAAGGTAAGCGTGGGGTTCTCCATGCCGCCATAGGGGAAGCTCGGCGGCAGCACGAGCATGTCGTAGCGGCCCCAGCGATAGGGGCCGTACAAATCCTCCGCCGCCGCGATCATCTTTTCGACATCCTGAAACTCATCCGCCGCGGCATCGAGCAAGGCGGGCTCGGTATAGACGCCGCTGTTCGGCCCGAGCGATTTGAACGCCAGATCGCCGACCGCCAGCGCGATCAGATAGGGCGGCACCGCATTGTTCATCCTGAACCGGTAGCTGACGCGGCCGTCCTCGGTCGGCACGCCGTCCGGCGTCAGCTTGTCGCCGCTCATCACCGCAACGAGCCCCTTGGGCACCGTGATCCGCGCGTCCCAGGTCTGGCGAATGCCGGGGCTGTCCTGCGTCGGAATCCAGCTGCGGTTGTTGATCGGCTGGCCCTGGCTGAACAGATAGGGTTTTTCCCCGCCCGCGGTGGCTTCCTTGGGCAGCCATTGAAGCGCTTCGGCCCCGGGCGCGCTGGCATAGGCGATACGGATTTTGTCCTTGCCGTTCAGCTGCACCGTCAGCGGCGCGCCGAGCATCTCGTCGACCTTGCCGACGGTGTAGGGCAGGGCGCCCCCGTCCATGTCGGTGATCGACTGGATGCGCAGCCCATTATCGTCGAGCACCACATGATCCGCGCCCGGCTGCGCCGCGATGTCGAGCACCGCGGTGCCGTAAATCTGCTTGCCTTCAAAATCGGTGACCAGATCGAGATCGACATGCGACACGCGCGCCGTTTCCGGATCGGCATAGGTCCACACATCCTTGGCGAAGCTGGCGGACTGGACACTCTCGGTCATGGCGGGCGCATCCTGTGCGATCGCGGCGCCGCTCATGCCGGTCATCAGAAGAAGGGCGGCGGCGGAGGTGGTGAAACGCATAAGAGCTCCTGTGGGGCAAAAGATTACTACCGATATAGGTCCGCGCGGTATGTTCCGATAGTATTGAGAGGATAGCGATGTGGCTCAATCAGTTCCCCGGCGAAGGCCGGGGTCCATCAGGTGATGTTTGATGCTGGGCCCCGGCCTTCGCCGGGGAACAGTCTCGCTATTCCTGAGAGCATTTACCGAGCCTGAAGTTTCGTGTTCGTTCCCGCTCAGGCGGCGATCGATTCCAGCTTCTCGCTCGCTTCGAGCCAGGCGGCCTCGGCCTGTTCGATGCGCTGCTGCGTATCGGCGCGCTCCTTCATCAGTTCGGTCATGGTGAGGTCGGCCAGCTTGCCCTCGGCGCTCGCCGGATCGAACATCGCGCGGTCGATCGTGCTGCGTTCGGCGGTCAGCTTGGCGAGCGCGGCCTCGGCTTTTTTCGCGGCGTCGCGCAGGCCCTTGTTCTGTTCGCGACGCCGCGCGGCGGCCTGGCGGGCTTCCTTCTTGCTCTGCTTCGGCTCCGCGGTCCTGCCATCCTTCGCGGGCTCCTTGGCCAGCACGAAATCGATATAATCGTCGATCGACCCGTCGAATTCGGTCGCGGTGCCGCCGTCGACCAGGACCAGCCGGTCGGCGGTCATCTCCAGCATGTGGCGGTCGTGGCTGACGATCACCACCGCGCCGGAATAGGCGGTGAGCGCCTGCACCAGCGCCTCGCGCGCATCCACGTCGAGATGGTTGGTCGGCTCGTCGAGGATCAGCATGTGCGGCGCGTCGCGGGTGATCAGCGCCAGCGCCAGCCGCGCGCGTTCGCCGCCCGACAGCTTGCCGACCAGCGTCGTCGCCTTGTCCGGCCCGAAACCGAACCGGCCGAGCTGCGCGCGCACTTTCGACGGGGTTTCGCCCGTCATCAGGCGGGTCATGTGGGTGAGCGGGGTCTCGCCGCGATCCAGTTCCTCGACCTGATATTGCGTGAAATAGCCGACGCGCATCTTGGGCGTAGCGTTCATCGCGCCGTCCATCGGCGCAAGCTGCGCGGCGAGCAGGCGCGCCAGCGTGGTCTTGCCGTTGCCGTTGCGGCCGAGCAGCGCGATGCGGTCGTCCGGATCGAGCCGCAGGTTCAGGCGGCTCAGCACCGGCTCGCCGTCATAGCCCACGGACGCATGGTCCAGCGTGATCAGCGGGGGCCTAAGTTCGCCCGGATCGGGGAAATCGAAGCTCAGCGACGGATCGTCGATCAACTCGGCGATCGGCTGCATTCTCGCCAAGGCCTTGGCGCGCGACTGCGCCTGTTTCGCGGTGGAGGCGCGAGCGGAATTGCGCGCGATATAATCTTTCAGCCGGTCGGCCTGCGCCTCCTGCTTCGCCTTGGCCGAGGCGAGCTGCGCCTGTCGTTCGGCGCGCTGCCGCTCGAACGCATCATATCCGCCCGGATAAAGCGTCAGCCCGCCGCGCTCCAAGTGCAGGATATGGTCGACGACGTTGTTCAGAAAATCGCGCTCGTGGCTGACCAGCAGGATGGTGCCGGGATAGCTTTGCAGGAAATCCTCGAGCCATAGCACCGCTTCCAGATCGAGATGGTTCGACGGCTCGTCGAGCAGCAGCAGATCGGGTGCGGAGAACAGCAGCGCGGCGAGCGCCACGCGCATGCGCCAGCCACCCGAAAAGCTGTCCAGCGGCCGGTGCTGCGCCGCTTCGTCGAAGCCCAGACCGGCGAGGATGCGCGCGGCGCGCGAGGGGGCGCTGTGAGCGTCGATCGCGATCAGGCGCTCGTGGATTTCGGCCAGACGATGCGGGTCCGGATCGCCTTCGCTCTCGCGCATCAGCGCAGCGCGTTCCTCGTCGCCGGCGAGCACCTGCTCGAACGGCGTGGCGGTGCCGCCCGGGGCTTCCTGTGCGACATAGCCGAGGCGCGTGCCCTTGGGCATCGCTGCCGTGCCGCTATCGGGTTCCAGCGATCCGGCGATCACGCGTACCAGCGTGGTCTTGCCCGCGCCGTTGCGGCCGACCAGACCGATACGCGCGCCAGGCGGCAACGCAGCCTTGGCCCCGTCGAGGATCAGCCGCCCGCCCAGGCGGACCGTGATGGCGTTGAGATTGAGCATGGCGCGCGCCTAGCATTTTGTGCGTTGCACCGGAAGCGCGGGTTTCTTGCAGAACAGCCTCATGAAAAATCCGTAGCCCTGAGCTTGTCGAAGGGCGCTTATCGATGATGCGCGGCGCTTGACCGGGATACGTCCTTCGACAGGCTCAGGACTTACGGAATTTTGATATCTAGGCTGCCCCGATCGCCTCGCCCGCCGCCGCGCCGCTGGCCCAGGCCCATTGGAAATTATAGCCGCCGAGCCAGCCGGTGACGTCCACCGCCTCGCCGATCGCGTAAAGGCCGGGCACCGCCCTGGCCGCCATCGTCTGCGAAGACAGGCCGGCGGTGGCGATGCCGCCGGCGGTGACCTCGGCCTTGGCGAAGCCCTCGCTGCCATTTGGCACGAACGTCCAGCGGGCGAGGCGCTGCGCGGCGGCGGCCAGCTTGCGGTCCGGAATATTGGCGAGTTCGCCGTCGAGGCCCAGCCGCTCTGTCTCCAGCCGCTCGACCAAGCTGTCGGCGAGGCGCGCGGGCAAGGCTTCGGCGAGCAGCTTCCTCACGGTGACGCGCGGCCGGGCGCGCTTTGCCTCGATCAACCAGTCCGGCGCGCGATCGGGCAGGAAATCGATCGCGACGGTTTCGCCGGGCCGCCAATAGCTCGATATCTGCAGGATCGCGGGGCCGGACAGACCGCGATGCGTGAATAGCGCCGCCTCGCGGAACGCCGCTTTGCCGCATGCCGCCTCGACCGGCGCCGCGACGCCCGACAGCGCGCGGAACAGCACATCCCCGCCGCCCAGCGTCAGCGGGACCAGCGCCGGGCGCGGCTCGACGATCTTCAGGCCGAACTGGCGGGCGAGGTCATAGGCGAAGCCGGTCGCGCCCATTTTGGGGATCGACGGCCCCCCGGTGGCGAGGACGAGCGCGGGGGCGTTGGCCCGGCGCTGGCCGAAGCTGACGCTGAAGCGCCCATCCGCATGATCGACGTCGCGCGGCGCGTTGCCCAAGGCAAGCTCGACATCGCCCTTGGCGCATTCCGCCAGCAGCATGTCGACGATCTGCCCGGCCGAACCGTCGCAAAACAATTGCCCCAGCGTCTTTTCGTGCCAGGCGATGCCGCAGCGATCCACCAGATCGATGAAATCCCGCGCCGTGTAGCGCGCCAGCGCCGACTTGGCGAAATGGCGGTTCGCCGAAAGATAGCGCTCGTGGCTTGTATGGATATTGGTGAAATTACAGCGCCCGCCGCCCGAGATCAGGATCTTCTTGCCGGGCCGGTCGGCATGATCGATCAACAGCACGCGTTTGCCGCGCTGCCCCGCGACGGCGGCGCACATCAGCCCCGCCGCGCCCGCGCCCAGCATGATCGCGTCGTAATGCTCCATGGACCGGCCTCAGCGCTTCTTGGCGATCTTGATCTTGTCCTGCTTGGCCTGCGCCTTGGTCGATTCCTCGCTGCGGGTCAGCGCCTTGGCGATCTGCTTCATTCCCATGCCCTTGGCCGCGAGCCGGTGCAGCGACTGGATCTCGTCGGGCGTCCAGGGCTGTTTGTGGCGTTCGAATTTGTCGCTCATGGCCGGCCCTTTCCCACGCGCGCCGCGGCGAAGCAATCCCGCCTTCGGAACTAGCAGCCGTCTCCGCGCGTACATTCCAGTGAAACGGCGGCGTAACGACCGCCCCCTCCCGACCGATCGACTCCCAAGGGGAAATGCACTGTTCGACGAAATGCTAGGAAGCGGCGATGCGACGCGCGAACCTTATGGGGACTATCACCGCTGGTTCGAATCGGAAGACGCGGACCGACTCCAGCGCAAATCCGAACAGGCCGAGGGCTTTTTTCGCCGCACCGGCATCACCTTCAACGTCTATGGACGCGAGGAAGCCGAGGAACGGCTGATTCCGTTCGATATCATCCCGCGCATTCTTTCGGCCCGCGAATGGCGCAAGCTTTCGCGCGGAATCGAACAGCGTGTGCGCGCACTCAACGCTTTTCTGCACGATATCTACCATCGCCAGGAAATTTTGCGCGCGGGAAAGGTGCCGTGGGAACTCGTGGCCAACAACGAGGCCTATCTGCCCAAGATGATCGGCGTGTCGCCGCCGGGCGATATCTATACGCATATCGTGGGCACCGACATCGTGCGCACCGGCGACGACGAGTTCTTCGTGCTGGAGGACAATGCGCGCACGCCGTCCGGCGTCAGCTACATGCTCGAGAATCGCGAGACCATGCTCCAGATGTTCCCGGAGCTGTTCGCCCAGATACCGGTCCAGCGCGTGTCCGACTATCCCCAATCGCTGCGCCGCTCGCTCGCCGCCTGCGCCCCGCCGCGCTGCGAGGGCAAGCCGACGGTCGCGGTGCTGACGCCTGGCATCCACAACAGCGCCTATTTCGAGCATAGTTTTCTGGCGGACCAGATGGGCGTCGAGCTGGTCGAGGGGCATGACCTTCGGGTCGTCGATGGCAAGATCGCGATGCGCACCACGCGCGGCTATAAGTCGGTCGACGTAATCTATCGCCGGATCGACGACGATTTTATCGATCCGCTCAACTTCAATCCTGTATCGATGCTGGGCGTGCCCGGCATTCTCGACGTCTACCGCTCGGGCGGGATCACCATCGCCAATGCTCCGGGCACCGGCATATCGGACGACAAGGCGATCTACAGCTACATGCCCGATATCGTGCGCTTCTACACGGGCGAGGCGCCGATCCTGAAGAATGTCGAAACCTACCGCTGTTCGGAGCCGGACAGCCTGCAATATGTGCTCGATAACCTAGCCGAGCTGGTGGTGAAAGAGGTTCACGGCTCGGGCGGCTATGGTATGCTCGTCGGACCTGCAGCGAGCAAGCAGGAAGTCGAGGACTTCCGCACCAAGCTGAAAGCGAAACCCGAGGGCTATATCGCACAGCCGACGCTCGCGCTTTCGACCGTGCCGATTTTCGCCGATTCTGGTCTTGCCCCGCGCCATGTCGACCTGCGCCCTTTCGTGCTGGTGTCCCCGGCTGGCATCGACATCACCCCCGGCGGCCTCACCCGCGTGGCGATGACCGAAGGCTCGCTGGTGGTGAACTCCAGCCAAGGCGGCGGCACCAAGGACACCTGGGTGCTGGAGGAATGATTTTGCCCGACAATATTCTTCGTCGCCTCCGCGCAGGCGGGGGCCCACCCCGTCTTTCTTCGATGAGCGACCGTAATTTTGACAGCGGCTTTTCGATGGAGCAGCGCCAACCCGAACTGTCCCGCTTCAACTCACCTCGGGATAGGCTCCCGCCTTCGCGGGAGCGACGGACAGTTCATATAATAACGAAAGGCCATGCCGATGCTCGGTAAGACCGCGGGCGGCCTATACTGGATGTCGCGCTATATGGAGCGCAGCGAGAATCACGCGCGTCTGCTTGAGGCGGGCCTGCGCATCGCGATGACGCGCAGTTCGGCGGCGAGCGACGAATGGGCCTCGGTCCTGACCACCGCCGGAACGCGCGCCGCCTATTCGCAGAAACATGACGAATTCCGCCAGTCGAAAGTGATCGACTGGATGCTGCGCGACCGGGACAATCCCTCCAGCGTGCTCAGCGTCGTCAAGCTGGCGCGCGACAATGCCCGGCTGGTGCGCACCGCGCTGACCCGCGAGGTATGGGAAGCGGTCAACGAATGCTGGATGACGCTGAAGGACGCGCTCGCGCAGCCTGTCGCCGACCGCGATCTGCCCGACATGATCGACCAAATTCGCCGCCAGAGCGCGTTGGTGCGCGGCGCGATGCTCGGTACGCAGCTGCGCAACGACGGGTTCAATTTCGCCCGGCTCGGCACGTTCATCGAGCGGGCCGACAGCACGGCAAGGATCATCGACGTCAAATATTTCGTGCTGCTCCCGTCCTCCATCGGGGTGGGATCGAGCCTTGACAATATTCAGTGGGAAACGATCTTGCGCTCCTGCTCCGCGCACAGCGCCTATCGCTGGGCCGTCGGCAGCGATCCGACCGCCCGCTCGATCGCCGAATTCCTGATCTTCAACCGCCAGCTGCCGCGCAGCCTGTCTTTCTGTTACGATTCCATCATGCGCTGCAGCGATGCCATCGCAAGCTATTATGGCGAGGAAAAGGACAGTTGCGCCCACGCCCGCACGATCGCGTCGAAACTGCAAGACGGCTCGATCCAGGCGGTTTTCGACGAGGGGCTGCACGAATTCCTGAACGGTTTTCTCGATCGGAACGCCGAGGTCGCTGCCGCGATCGAACAAGATTATCGCTTTCTGGATTGACCCTCATGCGCCTCAATATCTACCACCGCACCACTTACAGCTATGACGCACCGGTCCAATATGGGCTGCAGCAAATCCGGTTGACGCCCAAGGCGCGTGCCGGGCAGCGTATCATCGACTGGTCGATCGAGATCGAGGGCGGCGAAAAGGAGCTGACATTCGACGACGAGCACAACAACGCCGTCGATCTCGTCCGCATCGATCCCGGCGCGACGCGCCTCAGCATCATCTGCCGTGGCGAGGTGGAAACGCCGCAGAATGACGGAATTCTCGGCGGCCATGGCGGCTATGCGCCGTTGTGGCTGTTCCGTCGCCAGACCGATCTGACCAGGGTTGGCGATGGCGTGCGCGCTATTCTGGCGGAGGTGCAGGATGATGCGGCGGGCATTGCGCGTCTCCACAAGCTGTCCGCCACGATCCGCGACCGGGTGACTTATGAGACCGGCACCACCGGCGTGGAAACCACCGCCGAGGACGCGATCGCCAGCAAACAGGGCGTTTGCCAGGATCATGCGCATATCTTCCTCGCCGCCGCGCGTGAACTCGGCCATCCCGCGCGCTATGTCTCGGGCTATCTCAAGATCGACGACGTCGTCGATCAGGACGCGACCCATGCATGGGCCGAGGCGTATGTCGACGGGATCGGCTGGATCGGCTTCGACGTTTCCAACGTGATATCCCCGGACGAGCGCTATGTGCGCGTTGCGACGGGGCTGGACTACCGCGGTGCCGCTCCGATATCGGGGATGCGATTCGGCAGCGCGGAGGAAACACTGCACGTCGATCTGCAGGTTCAGGCGCAGGGCCAGCAGCAACACCAAAGTCAGCAGCAGGGCGCCGCTTCGGCCCCAAGCCGGGAATAACCATCTATGACCTATTGCGTGGGCCTCAAACTCGATCGGGGCCTCGTCTTCATGTCGGATACGCGCACCAATGCGGGCGTCGACGATATCTCCACCGTCAAGAAGATGACCTGCTGGGAAGTGCCCGGCGACCGCGTGATCGTGGTGCTGAGCGCGGGCAACCTCGCCACCACGCAAGCCGTGGTCAGCCTGATCGACGAGCGTTCGAAGGCTCCGGCCGATCGCACGCCGACGATCATGGCGGCGCCGTCGATGTTCCAAGTTGCCACGATCATTGGCGACACCCTGCGCGAGGTGATCCGCAAGCAGGTCAAGGAGACCGGCGGCAAGCCCTCCACCTTCAACGGCACGTTGATCGTCGGCGGGCAGGTGGGTGACGGCGATCCGACGCTGTTCTACATCTATCCCGAGGGCAATTTCATCGAGGCGGGACTGGACAATCCCTTCTTTCAGTCTGGCGAAACCAAATATGGCCGCCCGATCCTGGTGCGCGCCTATGATTCGGCCATGAGCTTCGAGCAAGCGGTGAAACTGCTGCTGGTCTCGTTCGATTCGACCATCCGCGCCAACGCCGGAGTCGATCCGCCGATCGATCTGATGGTGGTCGATCCCCAGAGCAAAAGCGTGATGCACCAGAAACGCTTCCAGCCGCACGACCCCTATTTCGCTCAGATTTCGACCGGCTGGGGTGACGCTCTGAAACGGGCCTTCACCTCGCTGCCCGATTTCAGCTTCGGTACCGATGATTGCGAAGCCTGAAGACGCGACGGCGGGGTTTGATCGCGGCTCCGCACCGGCCTATGGGTGCGTCATGACGCAGAAAGAAAGCAAGTGGCCATGACCGAGGTGGAATGGTGGGAGTTCGAAAGCAGCGAAGAGATGGCCGATGCCGTAGCGGGCGATATCGGCTTCATCATCGAAAGCGCACTCGAAGCGCGCGGCCAGGCGCTGGTCGCCTTTCCGGGCGACGCGGCGCTGCAGCCGCTGTTCGACAAGCTGGCGGCGCGCGATCTGCGCTGGAAGAATGTCACGATCGTGCCGACCGATGACCGGCTGGTTCCGGTCGACAATCCGCTGTCGAACATCGCCAATATTGCGAAGACGTTCCTGCCGCTGGGCGCGCGCGTGCTACCGATCACCAGCGATGCGGCGGATTACAAGCTGGCGGGAAGCGCGGCAGACGCGCGGCTGAAGGATCTGCACTGGCCGCCCGATCTGGTGTGGCTGAGCGTGGGCGCCGAGGGCAGCACTGCGGCGATCTATCCCGGTCCGGACATGGACGCGGCGATATCGGGACCGACCGAGCGGCGCGCCGTCGGTCTGCGACCCGATCCGATGCCGGAGGGCGCCGCGGTCGACCGGGTGACGCTGACCGTTCCTGCAATCCGCGAATCGCGCACCGTGCTGTTCACGATCTCGGGCCATGACGAGAAGGATGTGCTCGAGCGCGCGATCGCCGAGGGCGCCTCGTCGTCGGCGCCGGTCGGTCGGTTGTTAGGGGAATTGAAGGTGCCGGTCGATATCTACTGGCTGGAAGACTGAGCGCGGTCGTCAATAAGGCTTTCGGCTGCGCGGGCGACCCATCATGTCCAGTTTTTTCAGGAAATTGGGCCTTTCGTCTTTCGAACCCACCGGTTGGCGCACCTGTTTGGGATCGATCGGCCGGTCGAAGGCGATGCCGAAGCGCCCCTCCGCCTTCCACGCTACTTTACCGGTCACATCGCCCACGTTGCGCAGGTCGATATGCACGATGTCGCCGCGCTCGACCTCGACCGGCGCTTCGGCCATCAGCCCGCCCGACGACAGATTGCGTATGCGTACCGAGGTTTCGTCGCATTTGCCGGGGATACGGATCACCGCCTGCAGAAACAGGCTGTCGCGGTCCTTGTCGCGATGGGGCGCGCCATCGGGTTCGCTGTCAAACGGTGGCAGGAACGGCTTGGTCATGGTCGCGTCGGTCGCCTCGAAACGGTGTTTTCAAGCCGTCGCAATAGGGCAGGGACCTCTGCAAAGCGTTAACGCGGGCGCCGAAATCATGAATTTTCGGCCGGTTTCGCCGCTCAATCGTCGCGCGAAATCTTCTCGCGGCGTTCGTGGCGCTCCTGCGCCTCCACCGTCATCGTGGCGATCGGGCGCGCGCGCAAACGGCCGAGCGAGATCGGATCGCCGGTCACCTCGCAATAGCCATATTCGCCGTCCTTGATGCGCCTGAGCGCGGCGTCGATCTTGCCGATCAGCTTGCGCTGGCGATCGCGCGTGCGCAGCTCGATGCCCCAGTCGGTCTCGCTGGAGGCGCGGTCGTTCTGGTCGGCCTCGCGGATCGGGCCTTCCTGCAGATTGCTCAGCGTACCGCTGGCCTCGCTCAGGATCGCGCGTTTCCACTCCAGCAGCAGATTCTCGAAATAGCCCAGCTGGCGCTCGTTCATGAAGTCGTCGGCATCCGAAGGAACATAGCCGTCGTCATCGTCCGCGACGATCGACGCCCCTGGCATATCTTCGGCGCTGCTCGCGCCGCCCCGATCCAAGGCTTGATCCATACCCACTCTCCAACGCGCGGGTAGCCCCCCGTTCGCCGGGGCGGCGGCCCACCGGTTTGCCATGGGCGCGGCCTATAAACAGCGCCCGGGACGCGTACAAGCATTGAGTCTCCGCGGCCGCGACAGTGGCGATCGACTGATGCCTATCGGCCACTTTCGGGCTCGTCACCCGATCGGCGCTCAATCTTCGCCAGCAAAAGGTGCCAGTTCGGGACAATAAGGCCGCCGCAACGCGATTTGCCCGATTTAGGACGTTTGGGGATGAGGATTCAGGGTTAATCGCGTTGAGCTTAACCGTTTCTTCTGGCTTCCATTGCATATCGAGAGGCGGAAAAGCGCGGACCCACCCGCTCTGACCCTCCGCAAAACGAGAGAGAGAGCTCATGTCGGTACGGATGGCCCTGGCGAAATTATGCGCATGCACCTGCGGCGGCGCGATCATTGGCGGCGGCGCCATGCAGATCACGGACAGTCCCGCGGTGGCGCAGGAACAGGTGGCGAAGGAAAGCTATCCCAGCAAGCTGGTGAAGCGCAGCCGCACGATTTCCAAACATGCCCCCGCGCGGCGCGTCAAGCGCAGTCGCCGGACGACGCGAACGACCACCACCACCTGTGCGGCGACGCCGACGGTGGTCACGGTGGCGTCCGCGGCGCCGCAGTCGCTGGCGCCGGTACCGGTGCCCTATGGCCCCGCTCCGCTGCCGCCGTTTTTCGAAGGCGGCGGCGAGGTGATCGGCGGTTCGGGCGGCGTGCCGGTCGTCGTCGGCGGTTCGGGCGGTTTCGGCGGCGGTTTCGGCGGCGGCGGATTTTTCGGTGGCTTCGGCGGCGGCGGCGGGGGCGGCAGCGTCGTCGTCAGTTCCACCACCTCGGGCGGCACCAATACCAGCTCCTCCAACGGCGGCGTGAATGTGGACGTCAACGTCTCGAACGGCGGCAGCTCGACCTCCTCCTCGACCGGCGGCTTCTCCAGCACCGGCGGGTCGACCTCCACCTCGACGGGGGGGTCCTCGACCTCGACCGGCGGCAGTTCGACCTCGAGCACTTCGGGCGGCGTTTCGACTTCGACCGGCGGCGTGAGCACCTCGACCTCGACGGGGGGTGTGTCCACCTCCACCGGCGGGGTCAGCACCTCGTCGGGCGCGGTCAGCTCCAGCAGCACGACCTCCTCGGGCAATGTGAGCACGTCTTCGGGCAACGTCAGCACCTCGTCCGGCAACGTCAGCACCTCTTCGGGAAATGTCAGCACGTCTTCGGGCAACTTCAGCACGTCGTCCAGCTCGACGTCCTCCTCGTCGAGCTCGTCCAGCTCTTCCAGCAGTTCGTCTTCCAGCAGCTCCTCGTCGAGCGGTGGCAGCTCCGGCGGTTCGACCGGCGGCTCCACCGGCGGCACCGACGTTCCGGCACCGCCGATGGTTCTGCTGTTCGGCGCCGGCGCGGCCGCGCTGTTCGCCCGGCGCAAGCTTGGCAAAGCGAAAAAGGACGGCTTTACCGAAGCGGCCTGATCCGCTTTGCCGGTTACGCAACTAAAGGGCGGTCCCTTGGGGCCGCCCTTTTGCGTTACGCCAAACCCAACTGCTAAAAGCGCCGTCGCTCCCGCGGCGGCGGGGGCCCGTTCCGTTTGTCGCGCGTGGTTGAGGCTGGATTGTTTGGCGCTACTTCGCGCGGTGGAAATCATCCAACACCCGATCCCCGTCTGAAACACGGGATAGGTTCCCGTTTTTCGCGTGGAACGACGGAAAATGCATGCGAAAGCGCTCTCAGCTCGCCTTGATGATCTTTTCGATCTCGTCCAGCGGATGGCCGGTCAACTCCTTGTCGACCTCACCGATCAGGCGCTTCTCCACCTCGACATGATAATGTTTGCGCATTTCGCCGAGCGTTCTGGGCGGCGCGACCACGATCAGCTGCTCGTATTCGTTTTTGAGCGCGCGCGATTTCAGCATGTCCGCCGCGTCGGCCGCGAAGCGATCCTCGGCGAGCTGGTGAAAATCGGTTTCCTCATAGGCGCTGCGCGCGCTGCCCGAACTGGCCTGTACCCGTCCACGGCGGTTGGCGGTGAGCTCGCGGTCCGGCGGATTGTCCTCCTTGCGCTTCCCCTCCACTTCCAGATTGGGATATTCGGCATCGCCCTCGTTGCGCAGCCACAGCAGTTTTTCGCCGTCGCAGACGATCACGGCGGCATCATGGGGTATGTTCATGGTTTCATTCTCCTTCTGTCCACCAACGGTCGGCTATAGGCCCGGTTGCAAAGGTCGCGATGCGAAGCGTCTTACCGCAAAACCAAGCTTATCGTCATTGCGAGGGCGATTATGTACTTTGCAAACCCTGTCGGATGGAAATTCAGAAACGGCATAGCTCCGCCTTTCTTTGTCCGTCATGCGATCCCGCCCGAGACCCCGGCTTTCGCTGGGGTGACGAAAAAAGGAAACGGGTTTGCAGGGTACATAATCGCCATGACGAAAGGATAACTGACATCACCGGCCGCCGCTTCGGCCTTTCCTACACCGCTCTGTTCGTGTTATGTTCTCCGCCCGCCGATGATGGAGACCGCTGATGGATTCGCCCGCCTTTCGCCTTCCTGCCGCCCCGCCCCGCCGTTCCCGGAATCAGGCGCGCAAGCTCGGATTGGTTCGTCCGGGGAGACAGAAAGGGGGGGACGTATCGCGCCCTTTGCGACCTTCCGCTCGCAACGAGGCGCTTTCAGTTCGCAACGAACCTCGTGCGCGACCCCTCGGCCGGCCTCGCGCTCGGCGAATTCGAACCGACCCGCTACCGAATATCCGCAAACGCGTCCGCGAGCCGGCTCAGCGACGCATCATGCGTCAGATCGAGTTGCAGCGGCGTGACCGACACGAACCCGTCGCCGATCGCCTCGAGGTCGGTTTCATGACCCGGCGTGTGCTCGACGCCCTGCAGCCCGAACCAGTAATAGTCGTAACCGCGCGGATCGGTGCCCTTGACGATGCTGGAGCGGCGATAATCGTGGAAACCCTGGCGCACGACGCGAATGCCCTGAACCGCGTCGGCGGCGCAGGCGGGGAAGTTCACGTTCACCAGCGTGCGGCGGGCGAAGTCCATCGCGAGCAGGGGCCGGATGACCTTGGCGCCCCAGGCGGACGCGGCGGCGAACGGCACGTCGTCGCCCATGCCTTCCTTCGCGTAGACCTGGCTCAGCGCGATCGAGCGCACGCCCGCCAGCGCGCCCTCGACGGCGGCGGACACGGTGCCCGAATAGGTCACGTCGTCGCCCAGATTGGCACCGCGGTTGACGCCGGACAGGATCAGATCGGGCCCGCGCTCCTTTCCGAGCACCTGACTCAGCGCCATCATCACCGAATCGGTGGGCGTGCCGCTGACCGAAAAGCGCCGCTCGTCATGCCGGCGCAGCCGCACGGGGCGCGTCAGCGTGAGCGAATGGCCCGCGCCCGATTGCTCCTCGGACGGCGCGACGATCCATATGTCGTCGGACAGCTCGGCGGCGATGCCTTCGAGGATCTTGAGGCCGGGAGCATGGATGCCGTCATCGTTTGTCAGGAGAATACGCATGGGCTGCGCTATGGCGGGGCGGAGGGGCGCGTGCAAGGAGCGCGGCGTTCGGTCGCCGACCGCTATTCGTCATTGCCGCGGCCTGCGGCTCGCAATGACGGAGATTGGGAATGAAGAAACAAGGCTTATTCAAACCGACCCGCACCGGATAGTTAGATTGCTGGCCAATCGCGCGCGACCGGATTAGAAGCCGCGTCGATGCGGGGTGCGATGGCAAACAGGGGGTTCGGCTTGGCGGTCGCGATGGCCGCGACGCTCGCTGCCTGCATTCCACAGGGGCGGACGCCCGCGCCGCGCACCGCCGCGCCGAGCGGCCCCACGAAGCTCGGCCCTCTGCTCGAAACCAGCGACGGCGCGCTCGTCGCCCCGCCGCGCCCGACCTGGGACGGCGGCCGGATCGTCAGGCGCACGCGCGACGTGGCGGGCACCGATTATGTCGTGCGATCGGGCGATACGCTGCGCGGCATCGGCAACCGCAGCGGGGCGGGATCGGAAGCGATCGCGGCGGCGAACAATCTGCCGCCGCCCTATACCATCCATCCCGGCCAGCGGCTCGTCATCCCCGGCGGGCACTATCACAGCGTCGCGGCGGGCGAGACCGGCATCGCCATCGCCCGCGCCTATGGCGTCGGCTGGGCCGACATGGTCGCGCTGAACGGTCTGCAGGAGCCCTATATTCTGCGCATCGGCCAGAAGCTGCGCCTGCCGGGCGGCGCGGCAGTGCAGACCGCAGCCGCCGGAACTTATGCAGGGTCTGCCGCCGTGCCCGCAGTGAGCGGCGAGCGCGCCGACATGGAGCGCCGCGCCGCCGCCTTCTCGCTCGGCATCGACGATATCGTGACCGGCAGCCAGCCCGCGCTAGCCGAGGGCCGCCGCGCCGCGCCCGCCGTCGCCAAGCCGCCGGCCGCAGTGCAGACTGCCATCGCCCAGCCCGGCGCGTTCGACGGCCATTTCCTCTGGCCCGTGCGCGGGCGGCTGCTGTCCAGCTTCGGATCGAACCGCGACGGGCGCGTCAACGACGGCATCAACATCGCCGCCAAGTCCGGCACCCCGGTGCTCGCGGCCGGCAGCGGCGTGGTCGCCTATTCGGGCGACGAGATCGGCGTGTTCGGCGGGCTGGTGCTGATCGATCATGGCGGCGGCTGGATCACCGCCTACGGGCATCTCGGGCGGCTCGACGTCGTGCGCGGCGAAAAGGTGGCGGCGGGCCAGCCGATCGGCACGGTGGGGCAGACCGGCTATGTCCGCGAGCCGCAGCTGCATTTCGAGATCCGCCAGAAACGCGTGCCGATCGATCCCGCCAAGAAGCTGCCGAGCGCCTGATGGCCGGCGCCAAGGAAAGCACGGTGCGTTCGCGCCAGCGCAGCCGCACCGCGACGCTGCATCGCAAAAGCTCGCTGCCGGTGTGGGCGGACGCGATCCTGCGGGTGATGTTCGTGCTCTCGCTGATCGGCCTCGCCGTCGCGGTCCACTGGTTCGACCGGACCGGGCTGCAGGACAATTACGACGGCGACGTCAGCTTTCTCGACGTCATCTATTTCACGATGATCTCGATCACCACCACCGGCTACGGCGATATCGCCCCGGTCACCGAGCGCGCGCGGATGTTCGACGCGCTGATCGTGACGCCGATCCGCATCTTCGTCGTGCTCATCTTCGTCGGCACGGCCTATAATTTCGTGCTCAAGCGAACCTGGGACAAATGGCGCATGAAAATTCTCCAGAGCAATCTCGAAAACCATATCATCGTCGCCGGCTTCGGCGTCAGCGGGCAGGAGGCGACCAAGGAACTGCTCGAACGCGGGCAGGACCCCAAGTCGATCGTGGTGGTCGACAAGAACGCGGATGCGATCGCGGCCGCCGAATCGATGGGCTGCACCGTGATCGCCGCCGACGCCACGCGCGACGAGACGCTGACCGACGTGCGCATCCAGACCGCGTCCTCGGTGATCGTTTCGGCGGGATCGGACGACACCTCGATCCTGATCGTGCTGACCGTGCGCCACCTCGCGCCGACCGTGCCGATCAGCGTGGTGGTGCGCGCGTCCGACAACGAGCTGCTGGCACGGCAGGCAGGGGCGAGCAACGTCATCAACCCGGTGAACTTCGCCGGCCTGCTGCTGGCGGGCAGCTGCCATGGCGAACATATCGCCGACTATATCTCGGACCTCGCCTCGGTCACCGGCCGCGTGGCGCTGGCCGAACGCGCCGTCACGCCGGAGGAATATGGCACGCCCATGACCGGCCTCACCACCGGCGTGGGCGTGCGCCTGTACCGTAATGGCCAGCCCTTCGGTTTCTGGCAGGCCGAGGCGCAGGCGATGCAGGCGGGCGACCTGGTGGTCGAGATCGTGCCGGGCAACGATACCTCGGCGGTGAAATAGGGCTCAGCCCAATAGCGCGAACACCAGTCCCATCGCGGCGTAGAAGGCGAACCAGTAGCCCGCGTCGATGAAGAACAGCTTTCCCGGCTCGCGACGGAACAGATAATTGGTGCCGATCGCGGGGATGACGAAGCCGAGCGCGATGCCGGTCGAGATCATCATCACGATATGGAACGGCGGCGCGCCGATCCGCGCGAACAGATGCGCCAGCATCGTCGCCTGCAGCAGCGCGAACAGAAAGGCGATGCCGTAGAGCTTGACCATGTTCGCCTGGCCCAGCTCCTCGGGCGTCTTGCCGATCAGCCGCATCCACGCGGTTCCGAACAGCGGCCCGTACCACAGCCCGCCGACGAGAAACGCGGCGAGCGCGGCGAGCAGGATGGTGAGGATGTTCATGTGCTGCCTCTTTCGATTATCGTCATTCCGGACTTGATCCGGAATCCAGGGTCCACCCGAAGTGCCGTCTCGCCCTGGATTCCGGCTTTCGCCGGAACGACGCTGTTCTTGTCTAGAGCATGGCCCGCGCGGCCCCGCGTGACAATCCCATCCGCCACGCCTATCTGCACGCCATCATGGCAACGAAAATCGAAACGGCGCCCAGGGTCGGCATGGTCTCGCTGGGCTGCCCCAAAGCGCTGGTCGACAGCGAGCGCATCCTGACGCGCCTGCGCGCCGACGGCTACGACATGGCGCCCGATTATGCGGGCGCGGACGTGGTGCTCGTCAACACCTGCGGTTTTCTGGACTCCGCCAAGGAGGAGAGCCTGGAGGCGATCGGCGAGGCGATGGCGGCGAACGGGCGTGTGATCGTCACGGGCTGCATGGGCAATGAGGCGGACGCCATCCGCGCGCGCTTTCCGGACGTGCTGGCGGTCACCGGCGCGCATCAGTACGAAGACGTGGTCGGCGCGGTGCACGCGGCGGCGCCCCCGGCGCGCGGGGCCTATGTCGATCTGATCCCCAATCTGGACGCGATCGGGGGCCTCAAGCTCACCCCGCGCCATTACAGCTACTTGAAGATTTCCGAGGGCTGCAATCATCGCTGCAGCTTCTGCATCATCCCGTCCTTGCGCGGCGATCTGGCCAGCCGCCGGATCGACGCGGTGCTGCGCGAGGCCGAGAAGCTGGTCGCGGCGGGCACCAAGGAACTGCTGGTGATCAGCCAGGACACGTCCGCCTATGGGGTGGACATCCGCCACCAGCCGCGCGTCTGGAAGGGCCGCGAGGTGAGGGCGCACATGACCGATCTCGCGCGCGAACTGGGTGGCCTGCGCACCGTCGAGGGCCGCGCGCCCTGGGTGCGGCTGCATTACGTCTACCCTTATCCGCATGTGGACCAAGTCATCCCGCTGATGGCCGAGGGGCTGCTGACGCCCTATCTCGACATCCCGTTCCAGCATGCCGCACCGTCGGTGCTGAAGCGCATGAAGCGTCCGGCGAACGAGGCCAAGGTGCTGGGGCGCCTGAAAGCGTGGCGCGACATCTGCCCGGACATCGCGGTGCGCTCCAGCTTTGTCGTCGGCTTCCCCGGCGAGACCGAGGCGGATTTCGACTATTTGCTCGACTGGCTGGACGAGGCGCAGCTCGACCGGGTCGGTGCGTTCCGGTTCGAGCCGGTCGAGGGCGCCGCGGCCAATGCGCTGCCGGACCCAGTGCCCGAGGCGGTGAAGGAAGAGCGCTACGCCCGCATCATGGAAAAAACGGCGGCGATCAGCGCGGCCAAGCTGAAGGCGAAAATCGGCCGCACGCTCCCGGTGATCGTCGACGAGGTCGGCGAGGCGGACGAGGACGGCGATATCGGCGCCACCGCCCGCAGCCAGGCCGACGCGCCGGAGATCGACGGCCATGTGTTCTTGCGCAACGTAGCGGCGACGTTGAAGCAGGGAGATATCATCGATGTGAAGGTCGAGGACGCCGACGAGCACGATCTATTCGGCGTGCCCGTCTAACCCTATACCGTCATTCCGGACTTGATCCGGAATCCAGGGCGAGATGGCACTTCGGCTGGGCCCTGGATCCCGGATCAAGTCCGGGATGACGTAGTTGGGGAGGAAAGTGCAGCACTCCCTCGCCGGCGATCACCCATTCCTGTCCCGCATCGCTTGCAATGCTGCCGCGCCCGATTAATCTGGCGCGGGGAGGCCAGCACACATGCCTGACGACACTACCACGCTTCCAACCGGCTATGCGCTATCCGCGATCGATCCGGTCTACCGCGAGACGCCGTGGGTGACGCTCGATCGCCTGCGCGCGGCCGAGCCGGTGCATCACGACCGGCAGCTCGGCCGCTATTTCGTGACCGGCGGGCCGGAGGTCGAGCGGCTGGTCAAGGACCGCGATCTGGTGGTCGATCCGGCCAAGGCGAATGAGGGCACCTTCACCAAGACGCTGTACGGAGCGAACAGCAGGGAATTGTCGCTGCTGATGCTCGACGATCCCGATCATGCGCGCCAGCGCCGGCTGGTGCTCAAGGCGTTCAACAAGCGCTCGGTCGATGCGCTGACCCCGCGGATCGAGTCGATCGCCAGCGACTTGGCCGATGATATCGCCGCCGAGGACGGCGCGTTCGATTTCGTCGCCGTCTTCGGATCGCCGCTGCCGACCACGGTGATGGCCGAACTGCTCGGCATCGACGCGGCCGACCGCAAGGATTTCCGCCGCTGGTCCTTGGGCGCCATGCAGGCGCTCAACCCGTTCCGGACGCGCGAACAGACCGACCTGTACGAGCAGGGCACCACGCAACTGGCCGACTATCTGGCGTGCGAGGTCGAACAGCGGCGCGGCGGCGACGGCGACGATCTGATCTCCGGCCTCGCCCGCGCCGAGGAGGAGGGCGACACGCTCACCACCCGCGACATCGTGCTGCTGATCCGCCTGCTGCTGATCGCGGGCAACAGCACCACCACCGACATGATCGGCAGCGGCGTGGTCAAGTTGCTGCAAAATCCCGAGCAGCTGGCAAAGCTGAAGGCCGATCCATCGCTGACCGACAATGCGCTGCACGAAGTGCTCCGCGTCGAGCCACCGGTCGCGCAATGCCTGCGCACCGCGCCGGAAGATATGGAGCTGAACGGCGAAACTATCGCCAAGGGCGAGACGATCCACCTCTCGCTGTTCGGCGCGCATTACGATCCCGCGCTCAACGCCGATCCGCAGCGGTTCGACATCGGCCGCGACAACATCCGACATTTCGCGTTCGGGGGCGGCGCGCATTATTGCCTGGGCGCGCAGCTCGGCCTGGCGCAGGGGCGGATCGCGCTGCCGCTGCTGTTCGAGCGATTCCCGCGCCTCGCCTTTTCGCCGGACCATACGCTGGCCCACAAGATCGCCCCGGCCTTCAACGGCTATGGCGAGATCTGGCTGGTCAAATAGCGATAGTCACCAACCGATTGCATTTCGCAACCCGCGGCCTAAGCTTCCGGCCATGGAGAATAGTGGACCGGTACGGCATGTCGACGTCCTGATCGTCGGTGCGGGGATATCGGGGATCGGCATGGCGGTGCATTTGCAGCGCGATTGTCCGGGCAATAGCTACGCCATTCTCGAACGGCGCGCGGACCTTGGCGGGACGTGGGATCTGTTCCAATATCCCGGCATCCGCTCGGACAGCGACATGCACACGCTGGGCTTCGATTTCGAGCCGTGGACCGAGCAAAAGGCGATCGCCGACGGTCCGTCGATCCGGAGCTATCTCCACCGCATCGCCGACGAGCGCGGCATCAAGCGGCACATTCGCTTCGGGCAAAAGGTGATGACGGCGCAGTGGTCGAGCGAGACCGCGCGCTGGACGCTGGAGGCGGCGGGCGAGGACGGCGCGCACACCTACCACAGCGCGCGCTATCTCTACCTCGCCTCGGGCTATTATGATTATGACGAGGGCCATGAGCCGGAATTCCCCGGGCGGACAAGCTTTGGCGGGCAGATCGTCCATCCGCAATTCTGGCCCGACGATCTGGATTATGCGGGCAAAAGGGTGGTGGTGATCGGATCGGGCGCGACGGCGGTGACGTTGGTTCCCGCCATCGCGAAACAGGCGGCGCAGGTCACCATGCTCCAGCGCACGCCGACCTGGTACGCGATCCGCCCGTCGGAGGATGCCCTCGCCAACGGCTTGCGCAGGATTCTGCCGGACACATGGGCCTACAAGCTCGTCCGAGCGCGCAACGTTCTGCTGCAGCGCTTCTTCTTCAACCGCGCGCGCGCCAAGCCCGACAAGGTCGGCGAATTCCTGCACGGCAAAATCCGCGAGGCGCTGGGCGGAGAAATGGACGAGAAGACGTTCACGCCGCCCTATAATCCGTGGGAGCAACGGCTGTGCCTGGTGCCCGACGCGGACCTGTTCGAGGCGCTGAAGAAAGGCGACGCGCAGATCGTGACCGATCATATCGATCGGTTCGACGCGGACGGCATTCGGCTGAAATCGGGCGAGCATCTCGCGGCGGACATCGTCGTCACCGCCACCGGGCTGAAGCTCGCGGTGGCCGGCAAGATCGCCTTTGCGATCGACGGCAAGCCGGTCGATTGGAGCCAGCATGTCTATTACAAGGGCGCGATGTTCTCGAACATTCCGAACCTCGCCGCGGTGTTCGGCTACGTCAACGCCAGCTGGACGCTGAAGGCGGATATCGTCGCGCGCTACGTCTGCCGCCTGATCGCCGCGGTGGAGGCCGAGGGCGCCGATTATGCGATCCCCCATCTCGCGCCGGAGGACGAGGGCGAGCCCGAGGCGGCGTTCGATTTCTCCTCGGGCTATTTCCAGCGCGCGATGGACATCCTGCCCAGGAACGGGGCCGCGCAGCCGTGGAAGCTCAACCAGGATTATCTGCTGGACCGCAAGATCCTGCTCAAGGACCCGGTCGACGACGGCGTGCTCGTGTTTCGTAGAGCGGGGGAATCGAATGCGCGTGCGACCGCGCCGGCAATGGAGGCGGCGGAATGAGGCGCGGACTGGGCGGGACGATCGGCTTCCGTCTAAACCGCCGCTGCGACGAAAAATGCTTTCCTACAGGACCGATTAGTGATAACCATATGGGTTATGGAGAGCCGCATGTTTCAACCGGGATCGAATTTTACGCGCCGCTTAAGCTTACAGCCAGTTGCAAAAGCTTTTTTCTAAACCGGGGTTCCCGGTAAACTTTGACAATTTAAGCTGCCCCGGTCGCGCGCTTAGCGCTTCACGCTGAACGCCTCCCGATAAGACTGTTTTACCGTCTTCATAACGGCCCCCGTCACCGGCAAGGTTACGTCGTAACTGCCTTCGGCATAAGGGCCGGCGGCATAAGGGCCGATGAGGATGCCCAGCCGGTCGAACGTTTTGCCGTTGGACGAACCGAGGATCAGCGTCTGCTCGAGCGGGTCGATGCATTCGCTGAAAGGATCGTCCGGGCCGCCGCCAAGCTGCCCGTCGCGCTTCTTGCGCCGTTCGGCATCGAGCGCCTTACAGAAAGGCTGGCGAATGACGGCTCCCAATGCGGCGGGAGAGGAGAAGAAGTCGATCGGCTTCAATTCCTTGCCCGCCTGCTTGTCCCACACCAGCGCGTCGTAACCGGTATTGCCGTGCGCGCCGCCGCTAAAGGCATAGATTTGCGCCGACAGGCTCTGGAATCGCGTGATATTCGCCACCTGCTGCCACTGATGCTGGATCTCATAGGCATGATAGGGGAAACCTTGCGCCTCGCTATCCTGGCGGGCCTGGCTGGCATCCGCCTTCAGCCGCGTCTCCGTGCTTTCGGCTTCGCGCTTCAGGATCGAAGCCAACTCGGGCGCGACCGCGGGAAAGCTGTACTTGAACTTGTAAAGATCGTTGTCCTGATCATAATCATAGGCGTTGGCCCGATCCGGCGTCGATGCCCCGGAGCCGGTCGAGGTTTCGGCGCTGGCGCCGGCACCGTTCGAGGAAGCATGGGCCGAAGCGCTGGTGGCCGCGTCATCCGCTGGAGCGGGGGCATCGCCGGACGAGCAGGCAGCCAGCAAGAAAACGCTGGCCAAAGCGTAACGATAGGCGTGCATCGACATTCTCCGTTCGTCGGGGCTGGGCAGGGCGGTCCGCTACGGTCTATGGACCCGGCATGACCGATTACAGCAAGCTTCTCCGCCCGGACAACGGCCAGACCGCCCACGCGATCCATCTCGTCGGCACCGACGGCTTCGAGGCCTGGGCCAAGACCCGCAGCGCCGCCGAACGCGCGGCTATGGCAGCGAACAAGTTCAAGGGCGAGGGCTATAGCTACGCCATCCTGCCCGGCGAGGGCGACACTTGGGCGGTGGTGGCCGGGGTGGCGAACCCGGACGATCTGTCGAGCTGGTGCCTCGCCAAGCTCGCCGAATGCCTGCCCGCGGGCACCTATCGTCTCGTGGAAGCCAGCCCCGGCCCCGCGATCTTCGGCTGGATGATGGGGCAGTACAAATTCGATCGCTATCTCGACAAGGAGCCGGAGGGGCCGCGCGTGCTACTGACCGATCAGCCGGTCAAGATCGACGAGGCGGTGATGCTGGCCGAGGCGACGGCGCTGGTGCGCACCCTCGTGAACACGCCGCCGGTCGATTGCGGCCCGCCCGCGCTCGAAGCCGAGGCCGAACGGATCGCCAAGGACCATGGGGGAACGGTAGAGGTGACGCGCGGCGACGCGTTGAAGACCGGCTACCCGCTGATCCACGCCGTCGGCCAGGCGGCGATGCGCGACCATGCCCCACGCCTGATCGAGCTGCGTTGGGGGCGCGAGGATCATCCCCGGCTGGCGATCGTCGGCAAGGGCGTGGTGTTCGATTCGGGCGGGCTCGACGTCAAATCGTCGACCGGCATGCGGCTGATGAAGAAGGATATGGGCGGATCGGCGCACGCGCTCACGCTCGCCGAGCTGGTGATGAAGGCGCGGCTGCCGGTGCGGTTGCACATGCTGGTGCCCGCGGTCGAGAACGCGATCTCCGGCAATGCGCTTCGCCCCGGCGACATCATCACCGCGCGCAGCGGACTCACCGTCGAGATCGACAATACCGACGCGGAAGGACGGCTGATCCTGGCCGACGCGCTGACCAAGGCGGGCGAGGACGATCCCGAACTGGTGATCGATTTCGCCACGCTCACCGGCGCGGCGCGCGTGGCGCTCGGTCCCGATCTGCCGGCGCTGTTTGCGACGCACGACGCGCTGGCCGATGGGCTGATCGCGGGCGGCAAGGCCGAGGACGATCCGGTCTGGCGCCTGCCCTTGTGGGATGGTTACACCGAGATGCTGTCGAGCGACATCGCCGATTGCGTCAACAGCGCGAGCGGCGGGTTCGCCGGTTCGATCACCGCGGCGCTGTTCCTGAAGAAATTCGCGCCGGCGAACGCCGAATGGGCGCATTTCGACACCTTTGCCTGGCGTCCCGCGCCGAAGCCCGGCAGGCCCAAGGGCGGCGAGGCTTTGGGTCTTCGCGCGAGTTTCAGCTATTTGAAATTACGCTACGAATCGAAAAAATGATGCAGCGGCCGGGAATGTAACGTTAAGGAAACCATTTCGCGTCGAGACCGTTTCTCTCGACATGCCGATGGATCACGATCCCCTTTCCACCACCGACTCTATGCTGGACTGGATGGAGACGCTTATCGCTTATGTGCGTTCGGGCGATCCCGATCTCACCAACCGACAGATGGCGATCATCTTCACCGTCTATACGCGTCACGGCCCACACACGGTGCGCGGTCTCGCCGAACGCCTGCGCGTGTCGAAACCCGTCATTACCCGCGCGCTCAACAAGCTCGGCCAGCTCGGCTATCTGCGACGGCAGCGCGACGAGGCGGATGGCCGCAACGTCTTCGTGGTCGGCACCGACAAGGGCGTGGGCTTTCTCGACCGGTTCGAGCGGTTCATCCGATTGGACAGGGACAAGCGCGAGGGCGGCTTCCCCGCGCGCCTCGAAACGCCCAGCCTCGTCAATCACTGATCCTCGCCTGGGCTTGCGATTGGCGAGGGCTTGATTTGTAGGGTTGATAAGTCTTAGCCGATGCGATCGCTCATGTCGCCGTCACGGACACGCACCATGCCCAGAATTTTCATCGACGGCGCCGCCGGCACGACCGGCCTCGAAATCCGTGAGCGGTTGGCGGAGCGCGCGGCCTACGAACCGATCACGCTCGGCGAAGCGGATCGCAAGGACATCCGCAAACGGCGCGAGGCGATCGACGCGGCCGATATCGTGATCCTCTGCCTGCCCGATGAAGCCGCCCGCGAGGCGGTGGCATGGGGGGGCGAGAAAACGCGCTTCATCGATGCCTCCAGCGCGCACCGCATCGATCCTGACTGGAGCTATGGTTTCGCCGAACTGGCGCCGGGGCGGCGTGAAGCGATCGCCGGTGCCCGGCTGGTCTCCAATCCCGGCTGTTATCCAACGGGATTTCTCGCGCTCGTCGCGCCTTTGGTCGCGCGCAGACTGCTCTTGGCGGACTGGCCATATAGCATCCACGCCATGTCGGGCTATTCGGGCGGCGGCAAGGCGCTGATCGAACGTTTCGGGCAGGCCGATGCGCCCGCGTTTCGCAGCTATGGTCTGTCGCTCGATCATAAGCATCTGCCTGAAATGCGCGTCCATGCCGGGCTGAAAGAGACGCCGATCTTCGCGCCGGCGGTGGTTCCGGGGTTTCGCGGGATGCAGGTGGAGGTGCCGGTTCCGCTTGCGGCGATGCCGGCAGCGGCCGGCGCCGATGCGCTCGTCGATGCCCTGGCGGAGCATTATGACGGCGAGGCGCTGGTTACCGTGCATCGCGGCGAAACGCCGGACGAACTGCTGATCGCGCGCGATGCGCCGCGGTCGGATCGGCTCGATCTCCACGTCTTCGCCAGCGCCGATGGCCGCCGGGTACGGTTGATCGCCACGCTCGACAATCTCGGCAAGGGCGCGAGCGGGGCGGCGGTGCAGAATCTCAATCTGATGGCGGGAGAGCCGGAAACCGAAGGGCTATGGCTTTAGCAGGTCAGGCCAGCGGCATTAGTGGACCGTGCCTTGGACTCGCGCCGCCGACAGCAGCACGATGAGCCGTTCGATCTGACGCCAGCGGCAGAATTGCAGGGCATTTCCGATGGTACGGCTGCTTTCGGCGCGCTCGGCGGCCTCCAGGCCGGCTTCGGGCCCGAAGCTGCGGATCAACATCTCGGCCTCGGTCACATCGTCGCGCTTCAGGAAAATCGGTGCCTGCATATAAGCTCCCTGGGGCAAAGGTCGAGGCCCGCGGCCCGGTGCGAAGCTTCTATATTCGACCGGTGGACGAAGCGTGGAACACCATGGTTGACGACCAGTTGACGCTTCTCCTTGCCCGCGCGGAGCTCCCATGCGAAGCGATCCAGCATGGCATCGCCTCCCACCAAAAACCCCGTTGCCGGTGGTTTCTTCATCGCCGCGGGCATGCTCGGCGGCGCGGTTCTGGGAACATTTCGGGGGCAGCCGTCGCTTTACATGGTGATCGGACTAGGAATCGGATGCGCGATCGCGCTTGCAATCTGGCTGATCGACCGCGCGCGGGGTTGAGCCTTTGCATACCAAATCGAATTGCTGGGCGGCGACTTGCCACGCCGGGCCGTGCGGATTACCTCTGAACCATGCTCAAACATATTCGCAACCTCGCCATTATCGCCGTCGTTCTCGCGATTGGGGTTGCGTTCTGGATTACCCGGCCCGACGAGGCGCAGGTCCCGATGGACGAGATGGTCGGGGTCGATCCCGTGCTCGGCGATCCGCGGCCGCAGATGGTGCCCACCGTCGATATCGCCGAAGTCGCGCGGTGGAGCGAGGATCAGAAGCCGGCCGCCGCCGCGGGGTTGACCGTTGCGCGCTTCGCCGACGGTCTCGATCATCCGCGCAATCTCTACACCATGCCGAACGGCGATATCCTGGTGGCCGAAACGAACAGTCCGCCGCGCGAGAATGGCGGGATTCAAGGCTGGGTGATGAAGCATCTGCTCGGCCGCGCCGGTGCCGACACGCCATCGGCCAACCGCATCACCTTGCTGCGCGACAGCGATGGCGACGGCGAGGTGGATTTGCGCTCGACTTTTCTCAAGGGGTTGAACTCGCCCTTCGGGATGGCCGTGATCGGTGACAAATTCTACGTCGCCGATACCGATGCGCTGCTGGTCTTTCCCTATCGGCCCGATGCGACCGAGATTAGCGCGAAAGGGCGCAAGCTTTATGGGCTGAACGCGATGGCGCCGAACACCCACTGGACGCGCAATCTGGCGGTGAGCCCGGACCAGAAGAAGCTTTACATCGCGGTCGGATCGAACAGCAATATCGGCGACAACGGGCTCGACAGCGAACGGGGCCGGGCGATGGTGATCGAATATGATCTCACCACCGGCAAGGCGATCCCCCTCGCCACCGGCATGCGCAACCCGGTGGGTCTCGCTTTCTATCCTGGCAGCGATATTTTATGGGCGGTCGTGAACGAGCGCGACATGCTCGGATCGGATCTGGTCCCCGATTATCTGGCGGAAGTCGAATTCGGCGCGGATTACGGATGGCCGTGGCATTATTGGGGCGGATATACCGATCCCCGCGTAAAGCCAGCACGGCCCGAAAAGCGTCAGTATGAGCGGCGCCCGGACTATTCGCTCGGCCCCCATGTCGCGGCGCTTGGGCTGGTCTTTGCCGATAGGACGAGACTGGGCGGAAGCTTTGCCAATGGCGCCTTTGTCGCGCGGCACGGCAGCTGGAACCGCGAGCCGCCATCGGGTTACGATGTGATCTTCGTGCCGTTCCGCAATGCCAGGCCGGTCGGCAAGCAGATCGAGATACTCTCCGGCTTTCTCGACCAGAACGGCGATGCGCACGGCCGCCCGACCATGCTTGCCGCCGACAAGACCGGTGCGCTGCTGGTCAGCGACGATGTCGGCAATGTGATATGGCGCGTTACGCCGGACGCTTCCGCACCGGCAGCCAGCGGCAGCGTGCGCTGAGCGCGACCCCGCTTGACTTTGACGAGGCCGATCCCTAACTCCGGTCGGCCTCAAATCCCGTACATCCCCCCGTACATTCCAGAGCATAGGAGCCGTCATGGCGCGTGTAACCGTTGAAGATTGTGTCGACAAGGTCTCGAACCGTTTCGATCTGGTCCTCTTCGCCGCCGAGCGCGCGCGCGAGATTTCCGGCGGCGCCGATCTGACGATCGATCGCGACCGGGACAAAAACCCCGTCGTCGCGCTGCGCGAAATCGCCGAGCAGACGGTCAAGCCCAAGCATCTCGAAGAAGGTCTCGTCCAGTCGCTGCAAAAGGTGCAGGTCGATGATGACGACGAGATCGAGGAAGTGAGCTCGCTCAGCCAGTCCGCCGAGGCGCTTCGCGTCACCGCCGCGGCGCCGGCCCGCTCGGCGGGCGTCGCGCGCGACTGAAAAATCGGCCCGGCGAGGACGGGCGGTCGCCGCTCAGCTTTTGAGTTTCCATATCCGGGCTTCCAACGGCAATTCGGGATCCGCCATAATCGCCTGATCCTGAAGGCGCTGTCCGTCTTTTCCGCCCGCGGCCAAGCCGATGAAATAGCGCGCATGCTGGGCGTCCGGATTGGTCAGAAGCGCAGACCGCCAGTCTTCCATTGCTTCCTCCCTGCGGTCCTTCCGCCAATAGATCAGGCCACGATTTTCCAGCGCGGCATAGCTGCTCTCGCTGAGCTCGGCGGCGCGGGTGCAGTCCTTCAGCGCGCTGTCCAGAGCCAGGCCGTAACCCGCTTTGAGTTCGCAGCTTGCGCGGTATAGTTCGGCATCTCCCGGCTTGGCGTCGAACGCCGCGCCCAGCAGCGCCAGTGCTTCCTCGCTCTTACCGCTCTGCGCCAGCGCGTTCGCGCGTACGATAGCGATATCCTTCCGCTCGACGCCCGCCGACTCGAACTCGTCCGCTGCGGACAGCATTTCTTCCGGACGGTGGTGGAGCCACAGGATTTTCGCCATTTCCCGCATGGTTTCGGTGGACGACGGATCGAGCTTGCGCGCCTCCGCGACGGCTGCAAGCGCCAGTTCGGGATGATCCTGCTCGCGCATTCGGGCGAGCAGAAGATAATTTTCCACATCCGGCTCCCTGCCGAGAACATGTTCGATGTCTGCAGCGGCGCCGTCATGATCGCCGACGCCCATCAGGAACGACGCGCGGTTGCGATAGGGCAGCAACTCGTCGGGTTCGGCCCGCGCGACGGCTCCGTCATAGGCTTTCTTCAACGACGCGGCGCGGCCCTCCTTATAAGCGGTGACCACCGACACCGCCTTGCTTTCCACCGTTGGCGGCGCAACCAGTTTGAGCTTGTCCGCTCTCGCGCGGGCAAGATCGGCACGGATATTCGGCAGGTCCGATGCCGGCACTTCAGCCGCGACCGACCGATAGACCATGCTTCCATCGAGGCGGTTGCCGTTGAGCCGAAAATCGTGCTGGAAGTGAATTCCCGCGATGCGCTCGTCGAAAACCGGTTTTCCCGTCAAGTCGAATGACGTCGCGTTCTCCGGCAGCAGTACGGAAACCTTATAGGTCCAGTAGGTGGCATCCCCGATGTACACGGGGGTATCGGACCATTCCGGTCGTCCGCGGTTCTCGTTGAACTCATGGGTTTCCACCCAAGGACTCAGTTCCGTTTCGTAGCGATGACCGGACCAGGACCAGAAACCGTTTTCTATGGTCTGACCCGTAACAATGGCGGTACGCCCGTCATCCTCGAACCGAACCGAAGCGTCCGTCGCAAAACCGCTGCCCCAGGCTTCGTTTCCGAGAAACTGGTCCAGCTGATCCTGAAAACTGTCTTTATCCAGTCCCGCCTGTGCCGTTTTCATGGCGGCGGCCTCGTCGCCGCGGAGCGTGACGACGGTGTGGACGAGCGTCGGAAATCCGATGCCCGCACGGTTGTCGATCGTCTTTTCCACGGATTTGGTCGGCACGCTGAGCGGGCGGAAGGGAACATCGACCAGACCCGAGCCATCGGTCGTCAACGGCAGCGCCTTGTAGAACAGCGGCACGTCCAGGATGTTTGCCGGGGTGGTTCCGAGCTTGGTGCCGTCGAGCCAGTAATCCGTACCGTCAACCCGGGCGCGCACCACCATATGGTTGAAAGGGTAAAAGCCCGGCAGCAGATCGCCGATAACGTCGCCGTCCTTCATATTGACCAGCATGGGCTGCGCGTCGATGCCCAATGCGCGCAGGATGGTCGTCAGCAGAAGACTCTTCGCCTTGCAGTCTCCGTAGCGCTTTTGCCAAGTGACATCGGGGTCTTGCGGGGTGTAATTGCCGAAAGCCAATCCGTTGTAGAGATAGCGGATCTTGGACTGGACCAGCGCCACGGCGCTCGCCATCCGCGTCGTGGCGTCACTGCTTTCGGTGGCGATCCGCGTCACTTCGCCGGCCAGTCCGCCGTCCGGATCGAACGACGCGCGGTCTTCGAACAGTTTCGCGGCGCTGCGGCTGACGGCGTTCCAGTCCGCGAAAGTGCTGTAGTTTATGGTCGGCGGCTTGGTGAAACGGGCGGGCGCGTTGTCCGCCTGCTCCCTGGGCTTGGGCAGCACGCCTTCGAACCGGATCTCGTGTTCGCCGGCCCGTTCCGTTTCCGCGATCCGCGCGCCATCGTCCGCGGTCCATTTCAGCGGGGTGCGGGTCGGCCAAATCAGGCGGAAGCGGTTGAGTCCGATCTGCACCGGAGCGGCGGGGATCGGTTGCAAGCCGGCGGCGTTGCCGTCCAGCGCCGGATCTTCGTTGACGCGCGTGGCGCGTATGCGGATGACATCGCCGAGCTGCAATCCGGTAAGCTGCATGGTCGCGGTCAGCACGCCGTCGATCGCTAAGCGTTCCAGGTTCGCTTCCCGCCGGATGACTTCCAAGCGTTTGTCATCGGCCAGCGCGTCGATCACGTCGCCGCCTCGGACGATCTGGATCGAATGGATCAGCATGTCCTGGACGTCGGGTTGCCATTGCAATTGGATATTGCCGGCCGCCGAAAGCATCTCGGGCGAAACGAGCTGATAGGCGATGTCGCTGTAAACGAGTTCGCGTCCACCCTCGATCCTGATCTGGTTGTCGCTGATCAGAAAGACCCGCTCGCCTCTCTCGTCCAACGGGGGAAGTTCGGCCGGATCGATCCAGTCCGGCGCCGGCGCGTAGCTTGGCTGCTCCTCCTGTGCGATGACGGCGGACGACGAGCAGAGCAGCGCCGCCAGAAAAAGCCCGCGCGTTCCGGAATATATCATGCTTCCCCCCAATCGCGATTTGGCGCGATCTCTATAGTTTTCCCCAAAGAAAGGCGATTATGTACTTTGCAAACCCGTTTCCTTTTTCGTCACCCCAGCGAAAGCTGGGGTCTCGGGCGGGATCGCCATAAGTCCTGAGATGCCAGCTTTCGCTGGCATGACGAACAAAGAAAGGCGGAGCCATGCTGTTTGGAATTTCCATCCGACAGGGTTTGCAAGGTACATAATCGCCAAAAGAAAAGGGTCCTGGCGGACCCTTTTCGCAGCTATCGGCGAGCGGCTCAAGCGCCCTGTGGCCGCGGATCACCAAACGGATTTTTCGGCTTGCCGCGTCCGGCGGAAGGGATCAGAGTACCGATTTGCGGGGTTTCCGAAGGCTTGACGATCTCGCCGTCCTCGCGCTCGAACTTGCCGGTCTCGAGTAGCTGCCTGATCTCGTCACCCGACAAGGTTTCATATTCCAGCATGGCGTTGGCGAGCTGGTGGAGCTGTTCGTCATGGTCGGTCAGCAGCGCCCTGGCCCGCTCATAGCCTTCTTCGACGATGCGCCGGATTTCCTTATCGATCTTCTTGGCGGTCTCGTCCGACATATGGCTGCGCTGCGATTGCGAATAGCCCAGGAACGTCTCGCCCTGCGGCTCCTCATATTGCAGCGGGCCCATCTCGTCCGACATGCCCCATTGCGTCACCATGTCGCGCGCGAGCTTGGTGGCGTACTGGATATCGCTCGACGCGCCCGAGCTCACCTTGTCGTAGCCGAAGATGATCTCCTCGGCCACGCGTCCGCCCATCGAAACGGCGAGGTTGGCGTGCATCTTGTCGCGGTGATAGCTGTAGCTGTCCCGCTCGGGCAGGCGCATGACCATGCCGAGCGCGCGGCCGCGCGGGATGATCGTGGCCTTGTGGATCGGGTCCGACGCCGGCTCGTGAATGGCAACGATCGCGTGGCCGGCCTCGTGATAGGCGGTCATCTTTTTCTCGTCGTCGGTCATCACCATGGAGCGGCGCTCGGAGCCCATCATGACCTTGTCCTTGGCGTCCTCGAACTCCTGCATGGCGACGAGGCGCTTGGCGCGGCGCGCGGCCAGCAGCGCGGCCTCATTGACCAGATTGGCGAGATCGGCGCCCGAGAAACCGGGGGTGCCGCGCGCGATCGTGCGGCTGTTGACGTCGGGTGCCAGCGGAAGCTTCTTCATGTGCACGCCGAGAATCTTCTCGCGGCCCTCGATATCGGGGCGCGGCACCACGACCTGACGGTCGAAGCGGCCGGGACGCAGCAGCGCGGGATCGAGCACATCGGGGCGGTTGGTCGCCGCGATGATGATGATGCCCTCATTGGCCTCGAAGCCGTCCATCTCGACCAGCAGCTGGTTCAGCGTCTGCTCGCGCTCGTCGTTGCCGTTGCCGAGACCGGCGCCGCGATGGCGGCCCACGGCGTCGATCTCGTCGATGAACAGGATGCACGGCGCGTTCTTCTTGGCCTGTTCGAACATGTCCCTGACCCGGGACGCACCGACGCCGACGAACATCTCGACGAAGTCCGAACCGGAAATGGTGAAGAACGGCACGCCCGCCTCGCCCGCGATGGCGCGGGCCAGCAGCGTTTTGCCGGTGCCGGGCGAACCGACCAGCAGCGCGCCCTTGGGAATCTTGCCGCCGAGCTTGGAGAATTTGGTCGGGTCCTTGAGAAACTCGACGATTTCCTCCAGTTCCTCGCGCGCTTCGTCGATGCCCGCGACGTCCTGAAAGGTGACCTTGCCGTGCTTTTCGGTCAGCAATTTGGCCTTGGATTTGCCGAAGCCCATCGCGCCGCTGGCGCCGCCGCCCTTCTGCATCTGGCGCAGCACGAAAAAGGCGATGCCGATGATCAGGAGAAACGGTAGCGACTGCGATAAAATATACAGCCAGATGCTCGGTTGCTCCTGCGCCATGCCGCTGGCCTCGACGCCATTGGCCTCCAGCAGCTGGTTGAGGCTGGTGTCATTGGGCACGGGGATGGTCTGGAACTTGCTGTCGTCGGTATAGATGCCGATGATCCGGTCGGGTCCGATCTGGACGCTCTTGACCGAACCGGATGTGACCTTTTCGCGGAATGTGGAATAGCTCACGCCCTGCGCGTCGGTGGCGCGGCCGCCATCGAACACCGAGAAGACGAGCAGGACCGCAAGGATCGCGCCCGCCCAGATCATCATGCTCTTCATCCAGGGATTGCCTTTCGGCTCCTGTTCGTCGTTCATCTCATGCTCCGTTCCAACCCGCCCAATGTAAGGCGGCGATGGTGAATGGCAATATAACGCGCGCGGCAATCATCTCGCGGCGCCGCGGAAGAGCTTTCAGCGGCGGCGCCAGCCGCAATCGGGCGCGTAAGGTGACACGGATTACAGGGATGGGGGCAAGAAATTGCGGCGAACCGTTGACCGGGATCGACGAGCGGCATGAGGGCGAGGCTGTCGGCGCGGAAGACGGGCGGATCATGGACCGAACATAGCACGAACATGGCTCGTAGGACAGGATTATTCGCGGCCGGTTTCTCAAACCCTCTCCCGTTGACGGGAGGGGAGCGAGCCCCCGACTTGATCCGGAGCGCAGCGGTGAGGGGATGCCCCACGAGCTGTCAGTGCGTCGATGGCGCTGGCGCGCCACCCACCCTCATCCAACTCCAGCTAGGCGCTTCGCGCCAAGCTTGCATATCCTTCTCCCGCCCGGGCAGTAGAAGGGTTTTTCATCTCTCATTCGTCTTCACCGACTTCAGCTCTTCCGCGGCGGGGCGGCGCGGGTCCCAGGCGCCAACGCTCTCCATCGGGCCGGCACATGGCCGCGCCCACGCTGCACGGCTGGCCCGAACGCAGCCGGCCCAGCGCCTCGGCCAGCGTCTCGCCGCGCGGATGTTCGCCGAGCTCCGCCAGCGCGGCGGCGAGGAGGCGGCGCTGGATTTCGTGGGGGAAGGCGGCGGCGGCGAGCAGGAGAGTGCCGTCCGGCGCGTGTTCGAGGGCGAGACTTTGTTCGCGTTCGGCGACCCAGCGCAAGGCGGCGTCCGCCTCGGCCATCGCATCGGCGGTGCGCACGGCGGCGGCGGGTGGGAAAATATCGGGCGCGCGCGACAGCAGCGCGCGCATCCGCACCCGGTCGAAGGCATCGTCGCGGTTGCTGGGATCGTCGACCGGAGACAGCCCGGCTGCGGCGCAGCAGGCGATCAATTCCGCTTTGGTGAAGCCCAGCAGCGGGCGCAGGATCGCGCCGTTGCGGCGGCGGATGCCGGACAGCCCGGATAGGCCGCTGCCACGCGCCAGCCGCATCAGCAGCGTCTCCAGCTGGTCGTCGGCATGATGCGCGGTGGCGACGAAGCGCAGATCGGAGCGGTCGGCCCATGCCTCGAGCAGTTCGTAGCGCGCCGCGCGCGCCGCCGCCTGGATATTGCCGGCGATCGGCTTCGAGAGCCGAAGAATCTCGTGCGGGATCGACCGCGCCGCGCAGCTATCGGCGACATAGGCCGCCTCGTCCGCCGCCTCGGGCCGCAGCCCGTGATCGACTGTGGCCGCCGCGATCCGGCCCGGCATCGCTTCTTCCGCCAGCAGCAGCAGCGCGAGGCTGTCCGGGCCGCCCGATACGGCCAGTCCCAGCCGTTCGACCGCGCCGCCCGCCGCCCGTTCGAGCCCGCGGGCGAAGCGTCCGCTCAGGTCACTTGCAATCGGCCTTGGCCTTGCCGGAGGCGACGCGATCGGCCAGCCGACCCGAGGCGGCGTCGGGATAGACGTCGGCCAGTTCGGCATAGGCTTGACAGGCTTCGCTCTTCTTGTCGAGCTGCGTCAGCGCGACGCCGAGAAAATACAGGCTGTCGGGTGCGCGGTCGCCGCGCGGGTCCTGCTGGTAATTTTCCAGGAAATGCTGCGCGGACGTAGCCGGCTTCTTGTCGTCGAGCCATGCGCGGCCGAGCAGGTTGCGTGCGTAGCTGACGCGCGCGGCCTTGGGATAATCCTTCACCGTCTTGGCCAGCTGCACCTGTGCCTCCGGGAAAAAGCCGGCCTCCCACAATCTGTAGCCGTAGACATAGCTGTCCTCCGCCGCGTCTCCGGTGGATGGCCGCTCGATCGCGGCGACCGCCTGCTGGCGCGAGGCCGTAGCGACGGCGGATGGTTTTTCGGCAGCCGAGGCCGGGCGCGCGGGGTTCTCGGCAGCGGTGGCGGCGGGCGCTTCCTCTTCAGGCACCGGCACGGCGGCGGGCGCCGCCTCGAGCTTGGCGAGCCGGTCCTGCATCGCCTTCAACTGGGTTTCCAGCTGGCGCAGCTGATAGCCGCGCTCCTCGACCTGACCGGTCAGACTGGCGAGCTGGCCCTCCAGCGCGTCGACGCGCGCCATCAGATTGCCGACGGTGCTGGTATCGCCGGTGGTACCGGGCACGCTGCGCGGGGGCTGCTGGGCCTGGATTTCGGGCTCGAAATATTTGTCCGAACCGCCCGGAAAAACCTTTCGCTGCAGCGCGCGCACCTCCTGCTCGATCCGGTCGAGCCGGCTCGGCACGCTGACATCCTGCGCGCCCGCGGCCATCGGCATCGATGCCGCGGCCGCCATGAAGGCCGCACTCGCCATTGTCAGATATTTGAAGCGCATCGTTTTCCTCTCGTTCCGGTCGTCCTCAGGACGGTTCCGTGCAAGTCCGTAACGGATCGCTCGGGCCTCCGCACCGCCGGATCATCGTGTGAGAACCGCATTGTCGATCCCGCGTCTGACAGCGCCATGAACGAACTCGCGATCAGGTGGCCGTATCGGCAGCGCCGCCGCCGCGCGCGATCAAGGCTCCGGCGCTGATGCCGATATCCTTGACCGCCCGCTCGGGTGGCCCGAGCGGGGCGACTTGCTGCCCGCCGACGGTGACCGTCAGCGCTTCGGGACGCCCGACATTGATCATCGGATTGTTCGCCTGCCTCGGCACTTCGTAGCGCTCGCCAGGGCGCATCGTCTTGATCAGCAGCGTCTCGTTGGCGGCGTCGTAGACGCGCACCCAGACGTCCTTGTTGGCGGTGAGCACCACCTGGCCATCGGCGCTCGGTCCCGCCGCCGCGGGCGCTTTCGCGGCAGGCATGCCTTGGTCCGACTGCACCGCGGCCTGCCGCGCCTGGAGGTAGGGATCGGCCGGCTCGCTGGTCCAGAAGAAACCGCGCCAGATGCCGTAGCCGGCGACCAGGATCAGCCCGATCAGCGCCGCCGTCCAACCGAGCATACGCGGCGGCGTGCGTGCGGGGTCGGCGGGCTTGAAATTGTCCTGCTCTCTGGTGCGATCCGGGCGCGGCTGCTGACCGATCTCTTCGCGCAGTTGCTGCGCGACATGGTCCTCGTCGATGCCCAGCGCGCGCGCATAGGATTTGGCAAAACCGATTTCGTAGGTGCTGGCGGGCAGCGCATCGTGGTCCGATGCTTCCAGCGCCTTGAGATGACGCATGGGGATGCGGGTCTGTTCGGCGATGTCGCTCAGCGACAGCGATTGCAGCTCGCGCTGATGATGCAGCATTTCGCCCACCGTGCCATAGGCGGCTGCGGTATCCTCGGGCTGCGCTTGCTCGTCTTCCACAATCCCTCCGGCTTTCCGGTTTTTCCCGGAAAGATTTGCCCTGTGTGTGCAAATGCGGCGGCGGGGGGGCGCTTGTCAATGGCGATGACCGGGGGGCGATCAGCCGATGTCCACCCCATTCTGTGCGGCCCAGGCGGTCAGCTCGGCGCGCAGGTCGGCCGGCGGCTGGGTCAAGACGGTCTCCATCATCGCCGCCGCCTCGCCCAGATCGAGCGAGCGCACCATCGCCTTGATCGGGCCGACCGCGGCCGGCGTGATCGACAGCCGCCGATAGCCTAGCGCCAGCAGCGCCATCGCCTCGAGCGGCCGCCCGCCCATTTCGCCGCACAGGCCGAGCTGCACCGGCGTGCCTTCCAGATTTTGCGCGATCCGGCGCAGGAACCGCAGGATCGCGGGCGACAGCCAGTCGTAGCGCTCGGCCAGCCGCGGGTGCGAGCGGTCCGCCGCGAACAGGAACTGGGTCAGATCATTGGTGCCGACCGACAGGAAATCGAGCTCGCCGACCAGCTGGTCCAGCGCATCGGCGAGCGCCGGAACCTCCAGCATCGCGCCGTAGCGGATGTGCACCGGCAGCTGCTTCTTGCGCGCGCGCAGAAACTCCACCTGCTCGTAGAACAGATTGCGCGCCTCGAAAAATTCCCACGGTTCGGCGATCAGCGGGAACATTACCTGTAATGTCCGCCCCGATGCCGCCTCGATCAGCGCGCGCGCCTGCGCCTTCATCAGGCCGGTGCGGTCGAGCGCGACGCGCAGCGCGCGCCAGCCCATCGCGGGGTTTTCCTCGTCGGTCCCGGCGTCCTTGATATAAGGCAGCGCCTTGTCGCCGCCGATATCCAGCGTGCGGAAGGTGACCGGCTTGTCGCCGGCGGCATCGAGCACGTCGCGGTAGAAGCGCATCTGCCGCTCGCGCTGCGGCAGGGTGGAGGAAACGAGGAACTGGAACTCGGTGCGGAACAGGCCGATCCCGTCCGCGCCGGTCATCGCCACCGCGCCGACGTCGTCGCGCAGCCCTGCGTTGATCATCACCGATATCCGCGTGCCGTCCTTCGTCACCGGTTCGGCGCCGCGCAGCGCGGCATAGCGCGCGCGTCGTTCCTGGCGCTGCGCCAGCTTGGTCTCGTAGCTTTCGACGACTTCCGGTTCGGGGCGGATGAAGATGCTGTTGGCGTCGGCATCGACCAAGAGCTCGTCGCCCTCGCGTAGATAGCTGCGAATGCCGCGCGCGCGGCCGATCATCGGGATGCCCATCGCCCGTGCGACGATAGTGACGTGCGCGGTGAGCGAGCCTTCCTCCAGGATCACGCCCTTCAGGCGGCGGCGGTCATATTCGAGCAGCTCGGCCGGCCCGAGATTGCGGGCGATCAGGATCGAATCCTGGCGCAGCCCGAACTGCGCGGCGGTGCCCATCTGGCCCGAGACGATGCGCAGCAGCCGGTTGGAGAGGTCCTCCAGATCGTGCATCCGTTCGGCCAGCAGCGGATCGTCGATCTGGCGCATGCGCATGCGGGTGCGCTGCTGGACGCGCTCGATCGCCGCCTCGGCGGTCAGCCCGCTGTCGATCGCCTCGTTGATGCGGCGGCTCCAGCCTTCGTCATAGGCGAACATCTTGTAGGTGGAGAGCACCTCCTCATGCTCGCCGCCCACGCCGAAATCGGCCGAACTCGCCATGCGGTCGATCTGCTCGCGCATCTTGTCGAAGGCGGAATAGACGCGTTGGCGTTCGGCCTCGGTGTCCTCGGCCACGACATGCTCGATCTCGATGCGCGGCTGGTGGAAGATCGCCGCGCCCGAGGCCATGCCCTTGACCAGCGGCAGGCCGGTGAACCGAGTCGAGCCGGTGTCGGCGACCATCTGCGTGCGCTGGTCGTCGATCAGCTCGGCGTTGGCGATGAGTTCGGCGAGCACCATCGCCACCGTCTGCAGCGCTTCGATCTCCACCTCTTCATATTTGCGCGGATCGCGGTGCTGCACGCAGACCACGCCGACCGCGCGCTCGGACCGGACGATCGGCACGCCGGCGAAGCTGTGAAACTTCTCCTCGCCGGTTTCGGGCATGTAGAGGAAGTTGGGATGCGCCGCGGCTTCGGCGAGGTTCAACGTGTCGACATTCTCGGCGATCGTGCCGACCAGTCCCTCGCCGCGCGCGAGCCGGGTGACGTGCACCGCTTCGGAATTGAGCCCGCGCGTGGCATAGAGCTCCAGCGCGCCCTCGCGCAGCAGATAGACCGAGCACACCTCGCTATCGAGCGCCTCGCCGATGATGTCGACGACATGGTTGAGCTTGCCCTGAACATGGCTGCGGCTGGCCATTACCTCGTGAAGGCCGGTCAGGATCTGGCGGGCGGAAATGGCGGCGGTCTGCGTCATGGCGACCCGCCTATCAGAGTGCGACGCCTTGCGCGAGAGCGGCGATTTTCGTTTCGCCGCCCCCGCGTCTTGCGGTTCGGATGCTAAGATGGATTAATTGGCTTGAACGGAATGGGCCTGAACGGAATGGGCCTGAACGGAATGGGATTGGGCCGAACTCAGCTCGTCCTTCACGGCGAGTTTCTGCTTTTTCAGCGCGTGGAGCCTCACATCGTCGGGAGATGGCCGATTGGCTTCATAAGCGATCTGCGACTCAAGCTTGGCATGCTTGTTTTCCAGTGCGGACAGATGGCCGTTTTGCATTACGTTCTCCTTGGCTTCGGCTGGCAGGATGGTCCGGCCAGTGATTCGAATTAGACCATAAATTCCTTGCCATGTCCTGCCGTCTCGCCGGAGGGGGCAGGATTTGCGACGATCCGATGACGGTAACATGGGCTGGAGCACCGGCTGGCTCGGGCAGGCGCGCCTTGCTAGGGCGGTGTACGAAAGGGTTTTTGCGGCGATGAACGACGAAGGGTATCGGCAGCAGCTGGAAATGCTCCGGACCGAGCATCGCGATCTCGACGATGCGATCGCCGCCCTGGCCGCGCAGACCGTGCCCGATCAACTGCAGATCGCGCGGCTTAAGCGCAAGAAACTCAAGCTCAAGGACCGCATCGGCCGGATCGAAGACGATCTGACGCCCGATATCATCGCCTGATGGCTCGCGTCCGATTTACCGACCCTGCCTCAGCCGTGCCAGGTTGATACGAATGGATCGTTAACCATTTGAAATAAGGTAAACTTGCTGTTCCCGGTGGACATGTTCTGCCATGTATCCGCGCATGTTCGAAGCGTTCCGTTCCCAGACCTGTCTGACTTCCAAACTGATCGACGCGCTCTATTGCGAGGCTTTGGTGCTGGCGGACGAGGCGCGCTCTGCGTTCGGGGATGCCGATCATGACTTGCCCGCCCGGCAGACCCTGGCGCTGTCATGCGAATCGCTGAGAGTGACCACGCGGCTGATGCAAATCATCGCGTGGTTGTTGAACCACAAGGCGTATCGCGCAGGCGAATTGACGCTGGACCAGCTGTATGGCGAGGGTCGCGCCCTTGGCCATGCCGTGGCAAGCGACGAAACTCAGGCCACATTGCTTCCGCCGGACGCAGCGGAGCTGGCGCGATCGAGCGAGGAGCTCTATTACCGCGTGCAACGCATCGCCGCGCGGCTGGCCGGTCGCTATCAAGCCGAAGAACCGGTGCATGGCATGATGGATCGCATCGAACGCGCGTTCTGAACCCGGTTTCACACGAGGCCGGTGGGGGCAAGCCCGTTGTTGCCGGTTAAGGCCGATTTTCCTATGCCTTGCGCAGGGGCCCGCATCGGGCCGGGTCGGGAGTTGCATATTTGGGTCGCCGCCGCGCCGTCATCGTGCCTCTGGCTGCAGCGCTTTGCGCGTGCCCGGTCGCCGCGCCGGCGCAGCAGACGCAGCAGCAGGGGCAGACCGGGGACGACGATTTCCTGGGCGCGCCGCTCGATCCCGATGCCGACATGGCGCCGCTGCCCGATCTGGGGGTCGACTGGCCCGATCTCGACGCGCCGATCCCCGATGCGCCGCTGCCGGACGAAAGCTTGCCCGACGTCGCGGTCGACCGGCCCGTTGAGCCGCCAACCGATCTGACCGCTGCGGCGCCGGGCGAGGATTTGAGGCTACCGTCGGATGAAGCGCCGGCATCCGCTACCGCCGCTGCGGACGCGCGGCCCGTCGTCGGCGATGGGCCGTTCGATTATTCGGTCCGCCTCACCGGCATCCCCGATGGGGCCAGCGACCGCCTGGCCGAGCGCTTCGATGCGCTGTCGACGCTCAAGTCCAACGACGGTGACGACGCCTTTGCCGCGCAGATCGCCCGGCGCGCGAGCGACGATGCGGACCTGCTTCGAAACCTGCTGCGGATCGAAGGCTATTACGATGCGCTGGTCTATTCCGAACTGAACGGAGACGGTGAAAACCGCGTCGAAGTACTGCTCGATGCCGAGCCGGGTTCGCGCTATCGCTTCGACCGTGTGACGCTGCCCGGCATCGACGCCGCCGGTAGCGACACCGGGCGGCTGCGCTCCGCCTTTACACTGAACGAGGGCGATCCGGTCAACCAGGACGCGGTAGTGGCCGCGCGCACCAATCTGACGGACGTTGCCGAGGAAAGCGGCTATCCCTTCTTCGAGACCGGCGAGCCCGATATCGTGGTCGACCGCGCGGCCGATAACGGCACGCTGGACCTGCCCGTCGATCCGGGCGGGCGCTATGTGTTCGGGCGCATCGTGCCGCGCAGGAACGATTTGTTCGGCGCGCGCCATCTCGGCCGGATCGCCCGCTTCGATCCCGGCGAGACCTTTCGCCGGTCGGACGTCGAGGATCTGAACAGCGCGCTGATCGCCACCGGGCTGGTCTCGCGCGTGACGATCGATCCGGTGGCTTCGGACCGGCCGGGCGAGGTCGATCTCGCGGTCGATATCGAACCCGCGCCGCCGCGCACCATCGCCGGAGAGATCGGCTACGGCACCGGCGAGGGCTTTCGCGTCGAGGCGAGCTGGGAGCATCGTAACCTGTTCCCGCCCGAGGGCGCGCTGCGCGTCAACGGGGTGGCGGGCACGCGCGAACAGCTCGCCGGCGTGACCTATCGGCGCAACAATTTTCTCGGCCGGGACCGCGTGCTCACCGCCCGCATATTGGCGCGCAATGCCCAGCTCGACGCGTTCGACGCGCGCACGCTCTCGATCTCGGCCAATTACGAGCGGCTGACGACGCTGATCTTCCAGAAACGCTGGACCTGGTTCGCCGGGCCTGAACTGCTTTATACGCAGGAGCGGGCCTATAATATCGCATTGGGCGCGCAGGACCGGCAGACCTTTTACATCGGCGCCTTCCCCTCGGGCCTGTTCTACGACGGCACCGACAACCTGCTCGATCCGACGCGTGGCTTCCGGCTGGGCGTCACGCTGTCGCCCGAAATCTCGTTTCTCGGCGCGGCAGACGGTTACGCGCGCCTTCAGCTAGACGCCAGCGCCTACCAGCCGATCATCGACCGGTTCGTGCTGGCGGGCCGCGCGCGCTTCGGCGCGATCAGCGGGACCGAGCTCGGCCTGATCGCCCCGTCGCGCCGCAATTATGCCGGCGGCGGCGGATCGGTGCGCGGCTATGGCTATCAGCGGATCGGCCCGCGCGATCCCAATGGCGATCCGATCGGCGGGCGCGGCCTGGCCGAATTTTCGCTCGAAGCGCGCCTGCGCTTCGGCCCGTTCGGCGTGGTTCCGTTCATCGATGCGGGAAGCGTCACCACCGCGCAGTTTCCGGACCTTTCGAACCTGCAATATGGCGTGGGCGTGGGCCTTAGATATTACAGCGATTTCGGGCCGATCCGCATCGACGTCGGCACGCCGCTCAACCCCGGGCCTGGCGATGGGCCGATCGCGGTCGCGGTGTCGCTGGGACAGGCCTTTTGACCGTGACCGCTGCCAGCGGATCGAGCGAGCACGCCGCTGTCGAAACATCGGCGCGCCGGCGGCTGTGGCAGCCGATCGTGCTCAGCGTCATGCTGGCGCTGTTGCTGGCGATAACATGCGGCGTCATCTGGCTCGACAGCGCGCCGGGCCATCGCTGGATCGCCGCAAGGATTTCGGCGGGCGAGCAGGCGAACGGGCTGAGGGTCGGCATCGATCGGATCGACGGGTCGATCTACAGCAACACCGTGCTGCGCGGCGTCTCACTCAGCGATCCGAAGGGCCTGTTCTTTACCGCCAGGCGCGTCGATCTCGACTGGTTCCCCTTGGTCTTCCTGAGCAATCGGCTCTCGATCGACCGGCTCGCGGTGCATCGTTCCGAATTGCTGCGCAAGCCCCAGCCGAAGCCGACAGGCGGACCGTTATTGCCCGATTTCGATATCTATATCGGTGCCTTTTCTTTCCCTGACATCCGCATCGACGCGGCGGTGGCGGGCCGCGAACAGATCGCCGAACTGCGCGGCAACGCCGAAATCCGCGACAACCAGCTGCGCGCGATGTTGACCGGCGTGGTGGCGGGCAGCGGTGACAGCATCGATGTGACTATCGACATCGATCCCGATGAAGAGCGGTTCGCACTGGAAGGCGATCTGCTCGCGCCCAAAGACGGGGTCGTCGCCGCGCTCCTGGGGTTCGATAACGGGCTTTCGGTTCAGCTGCAGGGCAAGGGCGGCTGGCGGCGCTGGAATGGACAGCTCAAGGCCAATTCGGGCGGCGCGGCGCTGGCCGACCTCACCCTCGGCGCGCGTTCTGGCTATTACAGTGTCATGGGTTCGGTGGAGGCCGATCGGCTGGTGAACGGCGCGCTGGCGCGGCTCTCGGCGCCCACGCTTTCGGTCGATCTGGCCGGCCGGGTGGAGGACGGCATCTGGACCGGGCGCGGACAGTTGTCCTCGCGCGCGGTTCGGCTCGCGCTGAACGGCGGCTACGATCTGCGCGAAGGCGGGTTCGATGCGATGCGCGCGGACATGCATATTCTCGACCCGGCGGCGCTGTCGCCCGATTTCAAGGCCGGCAATCTGCGCGTGCTCGCCCGGCTCGACGGACCGCCCAGAGGCCTGCGTTTCGATTACCGCATCGCTGCCGACGATCTGTTCATCGGCAAGGCGCAACTGTTCAACATCCGGGCAAGCGGAGACGGGCGGCTGGTCAATGGCGTGGGCATGTTGCCGATCAGGCTTCAGGCGGGATTGCTCGACGGGCTCGGATCGCTTGGCGAACGCCTGTTCTCCGATCTGACCGCCGAAGGGCGGCTGCGGCTCGCGGGCAGCCGACTGCGTGGAGACGACCTCGCCGTCACGACCCGCAGCTTCCGTGGCCGCGCCGATGTCGATGTGGCGCTGAACCGGCGCGATTATCTGGTGCGGCTGGTCGGGCGCGCCGACAATTTCGCGCTCGACGGACTGGGCCTGGTCGATATCGGCGCCGATCTCGATCTGTCGCCGGGCGCGGGCGGCAAGTTGACCATCGCCGGCGATATCGATGCGGTTACGCGGCGGTTCGATAATGCGTTCCTGCGCGATCTTGCCGGTGGCCAGCCGAGGCTGCGCACGAAGCTGATCCGCGGCGTCGACGGGCTGTTCCGCTTCCCGGATTTCACCGTCACCGCGCCGCTGCTGAACTTCACCGGCGGGGGCCTGCGCAACCGGGACGGCACCTTCGATATCAAGGGCGTGGGCAGCCATCAGCGCTGGGGCCGGTTCGACATGGCGCTGGTCGGGCGGATCGAGCGGCCGCGGCTGGTGCTCGATCTCGACAGCCCGTTCGATACCGCCAAGCTCGCCAATGTCCGGCTGGTGCTCGATCCGACCGACAGCGGCTTCGCCTATCGGGCCGAGGGCGGCTCGGTCCTCGGGCCGTTCAGCAGCAGCGGCAATATTCTCTTGCCCAAAGGCAGCGGCGCGTTGTTCGACATTGAACGGTTGGTTGCCGCCGACACAGTTGCGCGCGGGCGGTTGCGTCCGGAAAATGGCGGCCTGACCGGAAGCCTGGCGGTCGGCGGCGGCGGCGTGAACGGCAATTTGCGGCTCATCGGTCAGCCTGGCGGACAGCGCATCCAGGGGTCGTTCGGAGCGAAGAACGCACGGTTCGGCAATGGCGGTGATCTCATGGTGCGCACCGCCGACGGCACGATCGATGCCTTCTTCACCGAGGGCCGCTCGGATGTCGACGCCACCTTGCGCGCACAAGGCATCAGCCAAGGCAATTTCGTGCTCGGAACGCTGGATGCCCGCGCGAAAATCGTCAACGGCTCGGGCAATGTCGCGGCCAAGCTGGCGGGCACGCGCGGCAGCCGCTTCGCCTTCGACGCGCGCGCGGCGGTTTCGCCCAGCCGCGTGTCGGTTACCGGATCGGGCGCTTACCGCCGCCAGCCTATCCGGCTCGGCGGACCGGCGGTGTTCGTCCGAAGCGACGGCGGATGGCGGCTGCGCCCCGCATCGCTGAGCTATGGCGGCGGCACACTGCGCGCGTCCGGCCGCTTTGGCGGTGGCGCCAATGCTATCGATCTGAGACTGAACGATATGCCGCTGGCGCTGCTCGACCTCGCCTATGCCGATTTGGGTCTCGGCGGCCGGGCCACCGGCACGCTCGATTATCAGGGCGGCGCGCAGCCGACCGGCAATGCCAAGCTGCGCGTGCGCGGGCTCAGCCGGTCCGGCCTGTTCGTCAGTTCGCGCCCGCTCGACATCGGCGTCAACGCCGCGCTGTCGCAAGGCAGCGCGGCGATGCGCGCGGTGGTACAGAATCGAGGCGCAACTGTCGGCCGGGTGCAGGCGCGCATATCCAATCTCCCGGCAAGCGGCACCATCACCGACCGCCTCTATCGCGGACGCCTGTTCGCGCAGGCGCGTTATTCGGGCGAGGCGGGCACCTTGTGGCGGCTGACCGACTTCGAACTGTTCGACCTGTCGGGACCGGTCGAACTCGGCGCCGATATCGGCGGCAGCCTGACCGATCCGGTGATCCGCGGCGTCGTGCGCACCGAGGGCGCGAAGCTGGAGAGCGGCGTGTCGGGCACGGTCGTCACCGGCATCGCGGCGCAGGGGCGGTTTAATGGATCGCGCCTGCTGATCGGCCAGCTCAGCGGCAAGGTCGGGCGCGGCAAGGTGACCGGCGCGGGCAGTTTCGACTTTTCCGGCGGGCGGGGCGTGGCGATCGACCTCGATCTTGCCGCCGACAATGCCGAGCTGATCGACCGCGAGGATTTCGCGGCGACGGTGACCGGGCCGCTCAAGATCAAGTCGAGTGGGCAGGGCGGCACCATTTCGGGCAAGGTCCTGATCAACGAAAGCCGCTTCACCTTGGGCAATGCCGAAGCGCGCGAGCAACTGCCCGAGCTCGCCGTGCGCGAAGTCAACCGCCCGGCCGACGACAGTGTGACCCGCCAGCGCGGCGGCGAATGGCGCTTCGCGATCGACGCGCGCGCCCCCGACGAGATCGCGGTGACCGGACTCGGCCTCGACAGCGAATGGCAGGGCGATTTCCAGCTCTCCGGCCTGGTGAACGCACCGGTGATCCAGGGGCAGGCCGAGCTGATCCGGGGCGATTACGAGTTTGCCGGCCGCGAATTTCGCCTGTCGCGCGGGTTCATCCGCTTCCGTGGCGACAGCCCGCCCGATCCGTCGCTGGATATCGTCGCGCTGGCCGATACCGGTGATATCAACGCCACGATCAACGTCACCGGCACCGGGCAGAAGCCTGAAATCCGCTTCGCCAGCGTGCCCGCTTTGCCCGAGGAGGAACTGCTCGCGCGGCTGCTGTTCGGATCGTCGGTCACCAATTTGAGCGCGCCCGAGGCGGTGCAGCTGGCGAGCGCGGTGGCGGGGCTGCGCAGCGGCGGCGGGCTCGATCCGATCAACGCGGTGCGCCGCGCCGCCGGGCTCGACCGTCTTCGCATATTGCCGGCCGATACCGAGACCGGGCAGGGCACCAGCCTGGCGGCGGGCAAATATCTGACGCGGCGCACCTATGTCGAGCTGATCACCGACGGGCGCGGCTATTCGGCGACGCGGGTCGAGTTCCAGATCACGCGCTGGCTCAGCCTGCTGTCGAGCATCTCGACGATCGGCCGGCAGAGCGTCAACGCGCGCGTATCGAAGGATTATTGAGCCGCGATCATCGCGAAGAAGGTGGTGTTGTCGGCGCTGTCCTGGACATCGCGCGCCAGCATGGTGAGCCCGTGGATTTCCGCGGCGCGCGCCGAGGCCAGCACGGCGATGGCCGGATCGCCCATCTCCGCCAATCGGTGCGCCGCGATCGCGGTGTTGCGCGATTCCTCCGCCTGGAAGCCGTGCAGGGCGATGAAACATCGACATTCGCGGATCGCCATCGGGTGGCTGCGCACCAGGCGGATGGCGTCGAGCGTCGATCCGGGCAGGCCCAGGCAGTGCATGGCCACCGGCAGCGGATGGTGTGACAAGATGCGGACCTTCTTGCCCGCCAGCATTTCCAGCGCGCCCGGGACAAGCCCGGCATTGCTGTTTTCGACCGGCACCATGCCGCGCGCGAACCGCCCGGCGGCAACCGCGTCGGCGACCAGTTCGAAGCTTTCGTGCGGCACCGGCTCCCAGCCCGGTAGCGCGCTCAGACACGCCATTTCGCCGAATGCGCCGGGCTCGCCCTGATAGGCGACCTTGCTGGTCATGGCGGCGGCTTTCAGGCGGCGTCGGAGAGGGATTGAACCGCGCTGAGATCGGTCAGGCACAGGCGCCATTCGCCGGCGCTCGCCAGCGGACAGATCGGCTCGCCCTTGACCACGCGTGCGAGCAGTTCGTCCGCGCCGACCACGCAATAGCGGCGGTCCTCGGGCACGTGGCTGCCGTGGAGCCGCCCCACGACCACCGCGGTCACCCAGCCGCCTTCCTCGCGCAGCGCGTCGAAGATGACGAGGTCGGGATCGCTGGCCAGCGCAATCCACCAGTCGGCCTTCGGGTTGAGTTCGATGATCGCAATGGTTTCGCGCGTGCGGGCGCGCTCCAGCGCGGCCTCGGGCCTGGCCACTTCGACCATCGGTGCAACGGTGCCGAAGCGGCGGCGCGCCTGATCGGCGACATGCATGCGGCGTTCGTCGGCGCACAGCGCCAGCTCGGTACTGCGCTGCGACTGGAGGTTGAGGCTCATCAGCTCGCGCCAGATCGCCGATACGCTGGCGTCCGGAATAGCGCGCGTGTTGCCGCTGAGCCGTTCGATCAGCTCGCGTTCGCGCCGCGGCCGGATCATGAGATGCCGGTCGTCCTCGGCGGTCTTGGCGGCGGCGATCGACTTCGACAGCGCCAGGCGCTTCTCGACGAGATCGAGCAGGGCGTCGTCGAGCGCGTCGATTTCCTCGCGCAGTTTCTCGATTGGACGCGGAGCGGCGGATTTGGAAATTTTGTCGGTCATGAAAGATCTCTCGGATTCGTCGCGGCATGGAGCGCCGCTGTCAGCAGGATGCGCCCGGCTGGGCGGGCGCCGCAATCGGGGCCGATACGCCTCAGTAAGCGTACCGGCTGCCAAACGAGCCGAGATAATAGAAGAAGCGCGCCCCGGCCGAGGTGGGAAGATCGATGTCCCGTCCATTGGTCATGACTATAAGCTCCTTCACGCGCGTCATTGCGCGTTGCGCCGAGGTGACAGCGCGCGAGCGATAAGTCAACCATGCGCGTGCGGCATCATGGAAGACATAAAATTGCGTCCGCCCGCTGTGGGACGCAAGCGGCAGCGATAAACACAGAGGTTGCCTGCCCGTGCGAAAACAGGGGGATAAGGGACGCTTTTCTCCCCGCCCCTCCAGGGGAGGGGCCGGGGGTGGGGACTGTCGATGAAGCGCCACGTTTCGGGAGAGCCCCCACCCCTAAACCCTCCCCTGAAAGGGAGGGGGACGGCATGGCGCTGCAACTGCTGCCCTCCTCTCCAGGCGGGAGAGGGGGTTTTACATTTCAGGCGCCGACGAGCGTCTTCACCTCCATGAAGTCGCGCAGGCCGTAGGCGCCATATTCGCGGCCGTTGCCGGATTGCTTGTAGCCGCCGAACGGCGCGTTGCCGTCCGGGCCCCAGCCGTTGACCGTCACCAGCCCGGCGCGCAGTCGCGCCGCCACGGGCCGGGCCTGTTCGGGATCGCCGGAGATCGTCGCGGACAAACCATAGGCGGTGTCGTTGGCGAGGCGCACCGCCTCGTCGCCGTCGGAATAGGTGGTCACCGTCGCGACCGGGCCAAAGGTCTCTTCCTTGAAGATACGCATCTCGGGCGTCACGTCGCCGAACGCGGTCGGACGGACATAATAGCCGCGGTTGACGCCCTCGGGCAGGCCCGGGCCGCCCGCGAGCAAGGTTGCGCCCTCGTCGATCGCGCTTTCGATCAGCTCCTGGATCTTGTCGTACTGCGCCCGGTTGACGACGGGGCCGAGATGCATGCCCTCGTCCGACGGATCGCCGACCTGGACCTGGCCGAACAGGGCCTTCACGAACGCTTCGGTCTCCGCTTTCTGGCTGTCGTGCACCAGAATGCGCGTCGGCGCGATGCAGCTCTGCCCGCTATTGGCGAGGATGCCCTGCAGCGTCGGGGGTAGCACCTCGTCGAGCTTGGCGCCCTCGAGCACCAAATTCGGCGCCTTACCGCCCAGCTCCTGGTGGACGCGCTTGACCGTGGGCGCGGCGGCGGTGGCGACCGCAATGCCGGCGCGGGTCGACCCCGTGAAGCTCACCATGTCGATATCGGGATGCGCAGCGATCGCCTCGCCGACGCCCGGGCCGTCGCCTTGCACCAGGTTGAACACGCCCGCGGGCACGCCAGCGGCCGCCATGATCTCGGCCAGGATCACCGCGTTGGACGGGCATTCCTCGGAGGGTTTGAGCACCATGGTGTTGCCCGCCGCGATGCACGGCGCGACCTTGGCGGCGATCTGGTTGACCGGCCAGTTCCACGGCGTGATCAGCCCGACGACGCCGATCGCCTCGTGCAGCACGCGGGTCTTGCCGACCCGTTCCTCGAAGGCGAAATCCTTCAGCGCCTTGGCGGCGGACAGGAAATGACCGAGCCCGGCCGGCGCCTGCGCGGCGGCGCTGAAGCTGATCGGCGCGCCCATTTCCTCGCTGATCGCGGTGGCCATGTCGCCCATGCGGTTCTTGTACTCGTCGGCGATGCGCTGGAGCAGCGCGAGCCGCTCCTCCACGCCGGTCTGCGAAAAGCTCTCGAACGCCAGCCTCGCCGCTTTCACGGCCTTGTCGACATCGGCCCTGGTGCCCAGCGTGATGGCGCTCGCGGCTTCCTCGGTCGCCGGGTTGATCACCGCGTGGCGCTGGCCGCCTTCGCTTGTCACCCATTGGCCGTCGATAAACTGTTTCAGATGTTCGCGCATCGCTGTTCCTTCGGTGAATCCAGGCCTTTCATATGCGCGGTATGGCGATTTAAACAATGGCCGCCGCAAATGATGATCCGAGCGGGCCGATGGCGCGCATGCGCCGGATGCGGCTTGCAGAACGGGATGCCTCCCGCGCTCCCGCAACTGGTGCCGGCCGACATTGCCAGCCATTCCCCCGGCTCCGCATCGTCTTGGAGCTATTTCCTTGGCGGGGGAATTATCGCCTTTCCTACGCATCCATATTCATGATATGTTCCTTGCTCGCCGATTATGGAGACCGATGATGGATTCGCCTGCTTTTCGCATCTTTGCCGCTCCCTCGCATTATTTCCGGTGGCAGGCGTGGAATGTCGGACCGGTTCGTGCGGGAAGCGAGAAGGGGGGGACGTATCGCGCCCTTTGTGACCTTCCGCTCGCAACAACGCGCTTTCGTTCGCGCAAGGCCTTTGCCCGAACGGTTGGTCCGGCTCGGCTGCACGGATCGGGTCCGGAGCTCGCAACGACGAATTCTTTTGCCATGACGGCACGTGAAAGGGGGCGCGAATTCAAAGACCGACCCACCGGGGAGCGCTGCCTGGTGGAACCCCGAGCGTTCCCGTGCGCTCGCTTCATGGTGGCGGCGTATCCTCAGAAACGGTGCGCCGTGATACAGGAGGAAGCCCATGCATTTCATCAGCAAGTTCGCCGCGCTCATCGCGCGCATATTGATTTCGCCCTTGTTCATCCTCGCCGGGCTCGGCAAGTTTCGCGACATTGCGGGCACGGATACAGCCATCCAGGCGGCGGGTCTGCCCGCGGGTTTGGCGGTTCCTACCGCCACGTTTGAAATCGTCGTGGGACTTTTGCTTCTGCTGGGACTTTTCACCAGATTGAGCGCTATTCTGCTGGCGGGATTTTGCGTCGTCACGGCTTTGTTCTTCCATCACAATTTTCCCGATCAAGCGCCGGAATTCCTGAAGAACCTCGCCATCGCCGGCGGCCTGATCATGATCTTCTCCTACGGAAACGTCAGTCACGGGCTCGACCGGATGCGCGGCAAGCGCGATCGCGAACGCGATCTGCACGAGGCCGAGCTGGAGGAGCATCGCGAGCGCGAGGCGGCACGCAAGCGCGGCGATTTCGATGTCGCGACGCGGCCTGATAACCGGATATGAGCGAACGTGAATTCGATATCGTGGTTTATGGGGCGAGCGGTTTTACCGGCCGGCTCGTCGCCGAATATCTGGTGCAGGCGCATGGCGCGAGCGATTTGAAATGGGCGATGGCGGGCCGCAGCCTGTCCAGGCTAGAGGCGGTCAGGGACGCAATCGGCGCGCCCGCCGACACGGTGCTTATCACCGCCGATGCCGCCGATCCCGCATCGCTCGGGGCGATGTGCAAGCGGACCAGCGTCGTGATCACCACCGTCGGCCCCTATCAGCTTTACGGGAATGAGCTGGTTGCGGCCTGCGCGGCGACAGGCACCGATTATTGCGATCTGTGCGGTGAGCCCGCCTGGATGCGCGAGCAGATCGACCTCCACGGCGCTGCCGCGGCAAGATCGGGCGCGCGGATCGTCTTTTCCTGCGGCTTCGATTCGATTCCCTTCGATCTGGGCGTGCTGATGCTGCAGCACGATGCGCGGGCCGCGCATGGCGCGCCCGCACCGCGCGTGAAGGGCCGGGTGCGTGCGATGGAGGGCGGCTTTTCCGGCGGCACCGCGGCGAGCATGAAGGCGACGATGGCGGCGGCGGCGAAAGATCCGAAAGTGATCAAGCGGCTCACCGATCCTTTCTCGCTCACGCCCGGTTTCGACGGGCCGGACCAGCCCGCGGGGCTGCTACCGCATATCGACGATGCGCTCGACAGCTGGGTCGCGCCGTTCATCATGGCGGCGATCAACACCAAGAACGTGCACCGTACCAACCAGCTGCTCGGCCATCCCTATGGCGAGGATTTTCGCTACGACGAAATGGTGGTCACCAGCCCCGGCGAGATGGGCAGGCAGGCCGCCGAGATGATGGCCAAGGTCAACCCGTTGGCGGGCGACAAAGGCCCCAGGCCCGGCGAGGGGCCGAGCAAGCAGGAGCGCGACGACGGATACTATGATCTGCTGTTCATCGGCGAATATCCGGACGGCCGCTCGCTGCGCTACGGCGTGAAGGGGGACCGCGATCCCGGCTATGGCTCGACCAGCCGGATGATCGCCGAGACCGCGATCCTGCTGTCCGAGCGGCCGCAGGACGGTGATGGCGGCGTGTGGACGCCGGGCGCGCTGCTCGGCCAAGCGCTGGCCGAGCGTCTTCAACAGCGCGCGGGTCTGACCTTCGCGGCGGAATGACCGGTCAATCCCGGGTTCAGCGGCCCCTGGTTACGGTGGCCTCTTGTCGCCATGCTCTTGTTAAAGCGGCCCCGAACAACGATTTGAACTGATCCATGGTCCTGAAACTTCTCAAGCGAAAAGCCGCTAGGTCCGCGCGCGGATCGGTACCGTCCATCCCGGAAGGGCGGCGGGTTTATGCCATCGGCGACATCCACGGATGCGCCGACCTGTTCGATGCGTTGCTTGCGCGGATCGAGGAGGATGTCGCCGCGCGCAGGCCCGCCGAAATCACGCTCGTCCTGCTCGGCGATCTGGTCGATCGGGGACCGGACTCCCGGGCGGTGATCGAGCGGGCGATGCAGCTGGAGGCGTCGGGCGGCGACGTGCGCTTTCTCGCGGGCAATCACGAGGAGGTGTTTCTCGAGGCGGTGACCAGGCCGTCGCGCGAGACGTCCCGGTTCTTCTATCGCATCGGCGGGCGCGAGACGGTGCTGAGCTACGGGCTGAGCGAGCGGGAGATGATCGATATCGATCATGGCGCGCTCGCTGCGCGGCTGCCGGGCATGGTGCCGCCGGAACATGTGGCGTTCCTGCAGCGCTTCGAGGATCAGATCGAGATCGGTGACTATCTGTTCGTCCATGCCGGGGTGAAGCCGAACGTGCCGCTGGATCAGCAGAAGCAGCGCCATCTGCGCTGGATCCGCGAGGAGTTTCTCGATCACGAGGGCGATCTCGGCAAGATCGTCGTGCACGGGCACACCGTGAGCGAAGCGGTCGAGCAGCGCGGTCACCGCATCGGCATCGACACCGGTGCCTGGGCGAGCGGCGTGCTCACCGCGGTCGCGCTGGAGGGCCGCGAACGCTGGTTCATCGATACCGCCGAGAGCGTGTGAACCTGTCCCGGACGTAAAAAGGCGGCGCTTCGGCGCCGCCTTTCAGGGGTGGTATGAAGCGATTTGCAGGCAGATCAGGCGGCGCGGGAGCGCTCCTTGCCGTCCTCGTCGATATCGCGCAGCACATAGCCGCGGCCCCAGACGGTCTCGATATAGTTCTCGCCCTCGCAGGCCAGGCTCAGCTTCTTGCGCAGCTTGCAGATGAACACGTCGATGATCTTGAGTTCGGGCTCGTCCATCCCGCCATAGAGGTGGTTCAGGAACATTTCCTTGGTCAGCGTGGTGCCCTTGCGAAGCGAGAGCAGCTCGAGCATCGCATATTCCTTGCCGGTCAGATGCACGCGGTTTCCGTCCACCTCGACGGTCTTGGCATCCAGATTGACGGCCAGCTTGCCGGTGCGGATGACCGACTGCGAATGGCCCTTGGAACGGCGCACCACGGCATGGATGCGCGCGATCAGTTCCTCGCGGTGAAAGGGTTTCGTCACGTAATCGTCGGCGCCGAAGCCGAAGCTGCGCACCTTCGAGTCCATCTCGCTGATCCCTGAAAGGATCAGCACCGGCGTCTGTACCTTGGCGACGCGCAGTTTCTTGAGCACGTCATAGCCGTGCATGTCGGGCAGGTTGAGATCGAGGCAGATGATATCGTAATCGTACAGCTTGCCCAGATCGAGGCCCTCTTCGCCGAGATCGGTCGTGTAGACGTTGAAGCCCTCGGTCGCGAGCATCATCTCGATGGCCTTGGCGGTCGTCGGTTCGTCTTCGATCAGAAGTACACGCATCAGGTCGCCCCTTTTGATTCGTCCAGTCCGCACGCCCGGCTCCCAGCTGTTCCGGGCGCTTGCCGACTTCATTAACCATCCGACAAATGAATGCAAAAGGTTAATAGACCGTAAACCGGCCTGACTCCACGAGTCGCTGGCGATGATCGAGCGTCCGATCTTGGAAAAGAGCGCGCGCTTTCAGAGTTTCGGCAGGGTTACGCCGCGCTGCCCCATATATTTGCCCGCGCGGTCGGCATAGCTGGTCTCGCAAGGCTGCTCGCCCTTGAGGAACAGGAACTGGCACGCGCCCTCATTGGCGTAGACCTTGGCCGGCAGCGGCGTGGTGTTCGAGAATTCCAGCGTGACATGGCCCTCCCAGCCGGGCTCGAGCGGCGTGACGTTGACGATGATCCCGCAGCGCGCATAGGTCGATTTACCAAGGCAGATCACCAGCACATCTCGGGGTATACGGAAATATTCGACCGTGCGGGCGAGCGCAAAGCTGTTGGGTGGGATGATGCAGCAATCGGTCTTGCGATCGACGAAGCTGTTCGAATCGAAATTCTTCGGATCGACCACCGCGCTGTCGACATTGGTGAAGATCTTGAAATCGTCGGCAACGCGCGCATCGTAACCATAGGAACTCAGTCCGTAGCTGATGCAGTTCTCGCGCCGCTGCGCCTCGACGAACGGCTCGATCATCGCATGGTTTTGCGCCTGTTCGCGAATCCAGATGTCGGAGAGTATGCTCATTAGTGAAACTTGCGTTCGTCGTTTTCGGCAACGATAACGGCATCACCGGAAACGGTTTCCCGATCAGTCATCATGGCCCCTCGGATGCTTCGCGGCGGCATCGTCGACCATTTCGCGCGTGATCCGATCATTTTCGGTTTTCGCATTCCCGTAGGCGAAGCTTCGGCGTTGCGCTTCCTTCTGCTCGTCAGTCGGTTTGATTTTGACGGCGCGGCGAATCAGTTTGTCGGTATCGGTCATGTGATATCCTGAAAGTTCAGCGGTATATCGAGCCGCTGGGCTGGCCCCGTCAAGCAAGGTTCGCAGGACCGAACGCATGGGGCAAGAGGGTGTCGATATCAAACGTCTGGAACTGGTCTCCATGTGCCCCTGTGCAGACGATGCGGATGTCCGCGCCACCTACGTCGCGCGCCTCGCGGATCAGCTGGCGGCAGCGGCCGCAGGGGGTGACGATCGCGCTCGGAAGGTCCGGCGAGGCGCCGATCGGTCCGCCGGCCACGGCGATGGCGCGGATGCGCTTGAACCCGCCATGGGTGTTCACCGTCGCCAAGGCCACCGCCTCGGCGCACAGCGACAGCCCGTAGCTGGCATTCTCGAAATTGCAGCCGCGCACGATCGTGCCGTTGTCGAGCTCGACCGCCGCGCCCACGGCGAAGCGGCTATAGGGAGCATAGGCGTTGCGCATCGCTTTGCGCGCCTCGACCACCAGCGCCAGATCGATCCCGGAAAAATCGCCGCTCATGGTCGCACCACCACCCACAGCCCGGGGCCATCGAGCCCGCTCACCATCCTGTTGTCGTTCGCCGTCCACATGACGAACGGTCTTGCCGCATAATCGGGTGGAAAGAAATCGCGATCCAGCCAGACGGTGCGATTCACCGCCGAACTGATGTCGTAAAGCGCCTCGAATTCCTTGCCCAGCTTGACGATCGCGGGCTTGCCGCTGTGGTTTTCGATCTGCGCGATTAGCGTGGCGAGTTCTGAGAGCACCACCGCGCGGCCTGGCCGGTCCTTGCAGCTGTCCAGGAAGCGCAGTTCGATGACCGGTGGCAGCATGTCCGGATCGCGCGGCACGTTGGTGATGAAATTGCCCGCCTGGTCGCCCGCCAGACGGCACAGATCGAAGCGGTGGACCGCGCCCACACGCACCTCCGCCGCTGTCGCCGCGGCGAGCCGCCTCTGGAAATCGGGATCGCGCGCTTCGCTGCCCGTGGTCGCCAGCAAATAGGCGAAATCGACGCCGGTCGCCCGCATGGTCGGCCAGGTGGCGCGTTCTTCGTGCGAATCGAGATAGACGCCCTGCACCGGATATTGCGCGCGCGGCGGTGCCCAGCGCGCGGCGGCGAACCACGCCGCCAGCGCGCCCGCGCCAAAGACGAGCAGCAGGATGATAAAGCCGAGCAGCTTGCCGCGCCGTCGCGCCACGTGAATTTCCCTTCGGTCCCAACCGGATTGCTGAAGGCCCGTTGGACCGATCGCATCAGCCCCTGATATGCAGGACGCAGATCAATGTGAACAGGCGGCGTGCGGTGGCGAAATCGATTTCGACCTTGCCCTCCAGCCGCTCCTTGAGCAGTTCCGCCGCCTCGTTATGCACGCCGCGCCGCGCCATATCGATGGTCTCGATCTCCTGCGCGGTGGCCTTGCGGATCGCCTGATAATAGCTGTCGCAGATCGCGAAATAATCGCGGATCGGACGGCGGAACCGGCCCAGCGCCAGGATCAGCGTTTCCAGGGGTTCGCCGTCGTCCCGCCGGATATCGAGCACCAGCCGCCCCTCGTTGACCGACAATTTCAGCTGAAACGGCCCGGCATAATCGCCCGGATAGGTCCGGCAGGGGGCGAAATGATTCTCTTCGATCAGATCGAAGATCGCGATCCGCCGTTCCTGCTCGATATCGGCATTGCGCCACAGAATCGTCGCCTCGTCGAGCTCGACCTTGATGATGCGCGGGTCCGCCATGGCGGCCACCGTTAGGCGATGGGCGCGTCGGGACAAGCGGTAATCTTTTGAGACCGTCGTCATGGCGAGGAGCCCGAAGGGCGACGCGGCAATCCAAAGCCGCCCACAGCGCTGCACCAACCCTGGGTTGCCCTTCGACTGCCTGCTTGCAGCAGCCGTTCAGGACAGGCTTCGTTGCCTGCGGCGCCTCGCAATGACGACGTAAGTTTCCACAGGGCTGTGCCCGGATATCTTTTGATCCCTCCCTTGCCCCTGCCCGGCCACTGGTCGACAAGGGCCGGATGGCGGAAGCGATCAGACTGGTGAGCGACGGTGCGCTGGACGGGGACGGCGGCGACGGCCCCACGCGCCTGCCGCACAATATCGAGGCGGAGGCCGCGCTGCTGGGCGCGCTGCTGCTCGACAACCGCGTCGCCGAGGACGTGCAGACCAAGCTGCAATCGCATCATTTTTTCGAGCCGCTGCACGGGCGCATCTACGAGCAGGTGCTGAAGCTGCTCGACCGCAATATGGTCGTCACCCCGGTCACGCTCAAACCGTTCTTCGAACAGGACGAGGCGCTCAAGGAAGTGGGCGGCACCGGCTATCTGGTGCGCCTGACCGAGAGCAATATCGGCCTCATCGGCGCGCGCAATTTCGCCGAGCAGATCTACGATCTCGCGCTGCTGCGCGAACTGGTGTCGGTCGGCCGGCACCTGGTCGAGAACGCGCTCGACACCAGCGAGGCGATCGACCCCAAGCAGCAGATCGAGGACGCCGAGAGCGCGCTCTACCAGGTCGCCGAGGGCGACGGCGAGAGCGGGCGGGCGACCGACTTCCTGACCGCCTCGACCGAGGCGATCAGGCTGGTCGAGCGCGCGCTGCAGGCGGGCGGAAACCTGTCCGGCACCACCACCGGGCTCGACAGCGTCAACCGCAAGATCGGCGGTCTGCATGCGAGCGATCTCACCATCCTCGCCGGCCGGCCGGGCATGGGCAAGACCGCGCTCGCCACCAATTTCGCGTTCAACGCGGCGAGCCGCTACATGCGCGACATGGCCGACGGGATCGAGGAGGCGCAGAGCGTCGGCGCCAAGGTCGCCTTCTTCAGTCTGGAAATGTCGGCCGATCAGCTCGCGACGCGGATCCTGGCCGAGCAATCGGGCATCTCGTCCGAGCATCTGCGCATGGGCAGGATCAGCCGCGAGGAGTTTCGCGAGCTGTCGCGCGCCGCCCGAGAGTTGCAGGACCTGCCGCTCTATATCGACGATACGCCGGGCCTCACCATCGCCGGCCTGCGCGCCCGCGCGCGGCGGCTGCAGCGCCGCCACGGCATCGGGCTGATCATCGTCGACTATCTGCAGCTGCTGCAGGGAACCGGCCGCGCGCAGGACAACCGAGTGAACGAAATCTCGGAAATCAGCCGCGGCCTCAAGATGCTGGCCAAGGAACTCAGCGTTCCGGTGCTGGCGCTATCGCAGCTCAGCCGCGCGGTCGAGCAGCGCGAGGACAAGCGCCCGCAGCTGTCGGACCTGCGCGAATCGGGTTCGATCGAGCAGGACGCGGACATCGTGATGTTCATTTTCCGCGCCGAATATTATCACGACGCGTTGCGCCCGGATGCGCCAAACCAGGACGGATCGAGCCCGCCCGATGTCGTCGAGAAATGGGCGCAATGGGAGGAGCGGCACCAGCAGATCGTCAACCGCGCCACGCTGATCGTCGCCAAGCAGCGCCACGGCTCGACCGGCAACGTCCCGCTGCATTTCCAGAGCGAGATCACCAAGTTCAGCGATCTGGCCGGCGATTATTATGAAGACGATTACGACTGATCGGTCGATCCAAAGCCCGCCATGAAGATCTGCGTCATCAACACCGGCGGCACGGTCGGCTGCGTCGGCGATCCGCTGGCGCCGATGAGCGCTGCGGATTTCGCCGCCAATTCTCGCCGCCTGCTCGATCCCATATTGCTCGCGATGTTCCCCGAGCTGGAACCGAGCTGGGAGACCGGGCTCGCCTTTCCCGAGTCGGCGACGGGCACGCTCGACAGCACCAATCTCCAGCCGCGCGACTGGTGCCTGATCGCGCGCTATATCCTGGACAATTACGAGCGCTTCGACGGGTTCGTGCTGCTTCACGGCACCGATTCGATGGACTTCACCGCATCGGCCTTGCCCTTCCTGCTGAACGCGTTCGACGCTCAAGGGACGCCCAAGGCCGCACTGTCCAAGCCGGTGATCGTCACCGGCAGTCAGGTGCCGATGTACCGGCGCGGGAGCCCGGACACGCTGCGCTTCAACACCGACGCCTTCCAGAATCTGTGCGGCGCGGTCGCCTGCGCGCGGCAGGCTGTGCCGGAGGTGTGCGTCTATTTCGACGCGCGGCTGTTTCGCGGCAACCGCGCGCTGAAGGTCAATGCCAGCGATTTCTGCGCGTTCGATTCGCCCAATTTCGAACCGCTCGGCACTTATGGCATCGCGCTCGATCTGGACCGCGATCTCATACTGCCGGGGCCGGTTAGCAATGCGGTCAGCCTTGCCGAACCGGCCGTGCGCGCTGCCGCGAAGGCTCGTCTCGACGCGATCGCCGGAGCGATCGACGACTGGCCGGTGATGCCGTTCAGCGCGTTCCCCGCCGCCTATGACGTGGGCGGCGGCGCGCGGATCGCGCGGCTGATCGACGCCTGCGTCGGCACCGGGATCAGGGGCCTCGTCCTGCGATCCTATGGCGAGGGCAATTTCCCCTCGGGCAATCCGGACCGGCCGGCGGACGGCGCGATCTACCGCGCGCTCGAAGCGGCCCGCCGGGGCGGGGTGACGATCGTCGACAGCACGCAGGTGATCGCCGGGCGCGTGGGCAGCAGCGCCTATGCCGCGGGGGCCTGGCTGCCGAAAATCGGCGCGATCTGCGCCGCCGACATGACGCCGGTGGCCGCGCTCGCCAAGCTCATGATCCTGCTCGCCGCGGCCGATCACGAGGGTTGGACGCGCGCGGATGTCGAGCGCCTGTTCCAGCGCGATCTCTGCGGCGAGGTGACCGTCGCTCCCTTGCGCTGAGGGCCTGTCAAATCGCCGCTTGTCTTCGCCGCCCTGCCGCGACACTATCGCATCACGGCGCCCGCTCCGGACGCCGCGCTTCTGGGGGGAGGCTCGCACATCGTCGCCACCGTCGCCACGACCGCCTATCTCGGGCTCGAGGCCCGTTCGGTCGAGGTCCAGTGCCAGATCGCGCCGGGCCTGCCGCGCTTCACCGTGGTCGGCCTGCCCGACAAGGCCGTCGCCGAGAGCCGCGAGCGGGTGCATAGCGCGCTGACCGCGATCGGGCTGTCGCTGCCGCCCAAGCGCATCACCGTCAACCTCTCGCCCGCCGACCTGCCCAAGGAGGGCTCGCATTACGATCTGCCGATCGCGCTCGCCCTGCTCGGCGCGATGGGCGTGGCCGATGCCGAGACGCTGAGCGAGTATGTCGTGGTCGGCGAGCTCGGCCTCGACGGCCGCGTCGCGCCGTCGCCCGGCGTGCTGCTCGCCGCGCTCCACGCCTCGGAGACCGACCGCGGGCTGATCTGCCCGGCCTCGCAGGGGGCGGAAGCGGCGTGGGCGGGGGAGCTGAACCTGCTCGCCGCGCCCGATCTGCTGGCGCTGCTCAACCATCTGAACGGCACGTCCGTGCTGACCCCGCCGAGGCCCGGCGAAGCGACGCCGCGCCGCGCCGGGCCGGACCTCAAACAGGTCAAGGGCCAGGAAACCGCCAAACGCGCGCTGGAGATTGCCGCGGCGGGTGGGCACAACCTGCTCATTTTTGATCTATCTACACTTCAATGATTAATCGCTATGGATGGAGTGCTCGCTCAACGCAGGGCCGGTCAAAGCTGAGCCGAAAGCGGATTTGCCGCTTTTGCAGCCGGCATATTCATCCCAGGTATAAGACCGTTTGCGAAGGAAGTTGCCATCGCGCCGACTTGTTCGAAATAACGGCTGAGCTGCCATGCAACCCCGACCTAAGAGCCGAAAAATTCTGCGCCTTTCATCCTGAACGCTGCGCCGCTTTGGCCAACGGTTGCTAGTAAGTCGCATTGTATTGCCGGAACGGGGCAGGGCCGGACCTTCGGGCGAACCAGCGGGAATTCATGGGCGTTTCAAATCATGATATTTTGACATAATCTCCAACGAATTAGAACTAGGAGGCTCGTGTGATATCGATATTACTCTTGGCGGCAGCAGCATCATGCACAACGGTGCCTGGCTCTAGCAGCGAGCCAGGTCATTTAAGTGTGGCGAAGAAGTTCATAAGTGCCTTGAATCAAGGCGATGACATGGTCGCCGCACCACTGCTAGATCCGCAAGCAATCATTCGAGATATGACTGAGGAAAAGGAGGTCGGTGCGGATGAATTCCTTCGGTTAGTTAACGAAAATCCTAGCGCTGATTATCGGACCGTTGTTGGCCAATTAAGTGATGGCAGCAATGTAGTTGTTTTGAAGGTAAGTATCCAAGGGGATCCCATCTCTGAAATCTGGGTGTTCGGGGTAGGCAGCGGGTGCATCACTGATATTTGGAAGCACTAATAAACGAAAAAGCAAAGCAAGAGAGCTTTGTAGAGGGAAATAGGAAGAAGATGAAGCGAAGGAAGCTACTTGGCTTCATCGGTGCGAGCGGTGGCCTTGCCCGGCTTCGCAAGAGCGAATATCTCCAGAACGAGTGAAAAATAGCTGACCCGAATGCGCCCATTATTCGCATATCGCATTCAAAGCATATTTTAATATCTTTACGGCGTCATCAGACTGCCCGTTGTCGGAGAAACGTCCGAAGCTGAAGCGCGCGCATTCCGAAGCGGATCGTCGGTCATGCCCCATGGCGGACAGGACGTGCGATGGCTCGAGACTTCCCGACGAACATGCCGATTGGGTGGAAGCGGCGATGAAGGGTTGCGACCTCGCGAGCAACTCTGCTGCATCGCAACCGGGAAAGCGAATCAATGCATTGCCGGAGTGGCATTCGCCTTTGCCGCCGATCCTAGAAGCGCCGGTTTCCGCTAGTAGTCTCGCGACGAAATGATCTCTGGTCGCCGCCACATCGCGCCGTTCGTTCTGACCGCTTTCGACGAGGATGGCACAGGCCTCGCCGAAACCCACGATGAGTTCCGTAGGCAATGTCCCGCCGCGCAGACCGCCCTGTTGTCCGGCACCCCTGATCAAGGGCGTCAATGCACCTGCCATTCCGGGACTGATCAGCAACGCCCCGACGCCCTTAGGCCCATAAATTTTGTGGGCTGATATCGTCGCGAGACTGATGCCGACGCCGATCATGTCGACGTCAATCGCCAAGGGTGCTTGGGACAGATCGACATGCAATGCGACCCCGTTCGCGGAACAAGCCCTCGAGATTGCCGTCAGATCGCTCACGGCGCCGTTCTCGTTGTTGACTCCGATCACCGAAACCAATGTGGTCGATGTATCTATCATGCCCGCCAAGGAATCAGGGTCGGGAGCGCCATAAGTATTGAGCGGGACAATGCGTGTCTCGACCCCGCCGCTCGAAACTTCGTTCAAGGTCGATAGGTGATCGCCTGCGCCAACTATTATGTTTGGACGAGGCGGGAGGGCGCCGCCTGTCATTAAGGAACGCAGCGCGATCGCGTTTGCTTCGCTAGCTCCAGATGTGAAGAGCACGTCCTCACCGTCGAGACCGAAAAGGCCTCCGATCTGCATGGATGCCCGAGATATGGCCGCGCTTGCACGCCACCCTAGTGCATGATCTGCCGCGTGCGGATTGGCGAACAAGGTCGCGGCGGCCTCCGCCATAGCGGCCCAAACTCGCGGATCGGGCGGAGTTGAAGCTTGATAATCGAGATAGATTGTGTCTCCAACGCGCATAGAACCTCTCTGCTGCATATAACCTCTCTGCTGGACGCAACGTCCAGCACTCGCTATAGCGCTTATGAGACTGGATGACATCCCCAGGAGATGAGTTTGACGGCAGCTGTATTAAGGGATGGTAGATACCGTCCGTGTTTTTCCGGGCACGAGACGTTCCCCCTAAGATATGGTTGGCTGCAGAAGGCATTCCATGCTGTGCGCCGTTCCACGGATTCGAGGGCGGCCGTTCATGTGTTCCGTGATCCGGTCTCGATCGCTAATTTCGGCGTTGGCCGAAACATGATCGGATCGATGCGGTATTGGGCGACCGCGACGGGAATTCTCGATGACACGGAAGACGGTTTGGCTGTCTCTTGGTTTGGCGAGATGCTATTCGGCGATGAAGGCATCGATCTCCATTTGGAAGAGGACTTCTCCTTATGGCTTATCCATTGGCATTTGGCGTCGCGGCCTCGGCTCACGTCGTTCTATTGGCTGTTCAATCATTATAGGGGCGGCAGCTTCCTCAGGAAGGACATCGTTCTTAATCTCACGAGGCTTGCGGATGACTGCGGGTGGGCCCGGGTTGCGGAATCGACCGTCGATCGAGACGTTCAATGTCTGGTGAGGAGTTTTATTGGCGGTCGTGGCGCGAATTCCAATGGCGACTCGATTTTAGCGGAACTTGGTCTGATTCTTCCTATCGACAAGGCCCGCTCCAAGCTCGCGACTGGCAGGAAGCCCACCTTGCCTGATGCCGTTTTCGCGTGGTGCCTTGAGGAGTTTTGGAACGGCTTTTCGGATACGCAATCCACCATGTCATTCGAGAGCCTCGCCTATGGCGAAGGCTCGCCGGGAAGGGTCTTTTTGCTCGATGAGCACGATCTCGTTGATCGGCTCGAGCGCCTGGAGAATGTGACGGGCGGCGATCTGAATTGGTCGGAGACCGTCGGGTTGAGGCAGGTGATCAGACGCGGTCGCAGGTCTGATGAGCGCCGGTGGGAGGAATTGCGTGAAACGTTAAAGACCCACGCCTTGCGTGCCGCAGTATGACCGTGGAAGTGTCCCTTGCAGCGCGTTTCCGGCGATCCGCGCGTCTAGATGCCGATTTCGGCACCGCCAGGGCGGTAGAGGGTTTCCACTGTCCTGAATCTTTCCGGCTGGCTCTATTCTCTATGGCCGCGCATGTCGGCGAGACGCGGCAGTCGGCCTTCACCTGGACGGGACCTTATGGCGGCGGAAAGTCGAGTCTCGCGCTCGCGTTTTCCTGCCTCTTCGGCCCTACCGGCGGTGCCCGTGCGAAGGCCGAGGCCGTCTTCGGGGAAGAGGTCGTCGGTTCGCTTCGCTCCAACCTTCCCTCGTTCCCCGCTCGCTGGACCGTTCTCCCTTTGGTGATGGAGCGTCGTTCCATCGCGGATCAGCTCTCCGAATTGGTGGAATTGCCCGTCGGCTCGCTAAATGCGGATTTCCTCGAAGCCCTTCGACGCCGGGTGCGCGATGGACCTGTCGTATTGATGCTGGACGAACTAGGTCGCGCATTGGAAGCCGCCGCCGACGGTGATGGCGATCTTGACCTTTTGCAGGATCTTGCCGAGCTGGCTTCGCGGAGCGACGGCCGGTTGATAGTCATAGGGATTCTTCATCAGTCCTTCGGGGATTACGCGGAGCGCCTTGGCCGCAAGGCCAGGGACTCCTGGGCCAAAATACAGGGGCGCTATGTCGATATCCCGATATCGGTTTCCTTGGAGGAGACGGTCGAGCTGATCGCGGAAGCTATCGGACCTGTTCGCGGCGTTAGGAAGGCCATGCCGTTGGCGCGGCGATGCGTCGATGAACTGCGTCCTGCCCTGGACAAAGACGCCGTGAAGGGAATGGCGCGCAAGCTCGCCCGGACCTATCCATTGCACCCGTTCACCGCATGCCTGCTGGGTCCGCTCTCGAAACGCCGTTTCGGACAGAACCAGCGCAGCGTCTTTTCCTTCCTCAACTCTTCCGAACCATTCGGCCTGCAGGATGCGCTAAGCAGCGGAGGCGAATTCTTGGTCTATCCGCCGCACCTGCTGTGGAACTACCTCGTGGCCAACTTCGATGCCGCGATCCTGTCCTCTCCCGATGGACGCCGATGGGCCTTGGCACACGACGCCGTCGATCGGGCCGCGGCTCGCGGAGCCGACGAGATGGAACTCGCTGTGCTCAAGGTCGTAGGCATACTCGAATTGTTGAAGGATCGGTCGAGCCTGGCGGCGAGCCCTTCAACGATCGCCCTGTGCCTGCACGAACAAGAGGCGCCGAAGGTGATGCGCGCCCTTGAGGTGCTTGAGCGACATAGCGAGGTGGTCTTTCGCAAACACAGCGGCCTCTACAGGCTTTATGCCGGTTCGGATTTCGATGTCGAGGCCGCGATGGACGAGGCCCTCGCTCGCTCGCCGATCGTCGATCTTGGCGAGTTGCGTGCATTGGCCGATCTGCAGCCGATACTGGCCAAGCGCCATCACGGTAAGACCGGTGCCATGCGCTGGTTCGAGACGTCGATAGAACCGCTTTCCAAGCTTCGCGAACTCGAGCCCCCCCCCGAGAGGCAGGACTTGCTCGGCAAAGTCGCTTTCGCACTGCCCCTTGACGGAGAGCGAGAGGATGAAGCGGCTGGGATATGTTGCCGCGCGGTGCTGGAGGCCGATGGGTATCCCTTGGTCGTGGGATACCACCCCGATGCCGGCGAGATCGTGCAGTTGATCAGGGAGCTTGTCGCGTTCGGCACGTTCAACGACCAATTTCCGCAGCTCCGCGGCGATCCAGTCGCACGTAGGGAAATCGACGCGCGCATTGCCCAGATTCGGCAAAGGCTCGAGATGAAGCTGGCCGCGCTCGTCGATGAATGCGAGTGGTTCACCGGTGGGGTAAAACCTGCAAGATTGACGAAACGGCTTCTGAACGAACATCTTTCACGGCTCGCCGAAGGTATTTATCCAAGCAGCCCGCTGATACTCAATGAGCTCCTGAATTGTTCCGAGCCTTCCTCGAACGCTGTGAGCGCCCGCACGAAGCTACTTAAGCGGATGACGCAGCGCAGTTCGGACGCGGGTCTCGGGTTCACCGGTGCTAACCATCCTGCAGAACGCGGGCTCTATATCTCCCTCCTTGAGAGGACCGGGATCCACGGCGATGGCGGTTTCACGCCTCCTGCCCCAGATGGGTTAATGCGTCCATTGTGGGACGAGGCGGATAAGCTGCTCGCCGCGACCGACGGGATTGTGGAAGGTAATGCGATCATTGCTGCCTGGGGCCGTCCACCTATCGGTTTGAAGGCAGGTCTGGGGCCGGTGTTCTTCGTTGCTTATCTGCTATCCCGTCGCGAGAGCGTCGCGGTCTATAGCGAAGGGAAGTTCCAAGCCGGCTTCAGCGAGTTGGATGTGGAAATCCTCGCCCGGAACCCAGCTGATATCGCACTTCGCAAAGTCGATATGACCGGGGTCGTTGGTGCGACTCTGCGGGAGCTCTCGCAGTTGTTAGGTATCGAGGGCGTGGCTGCGCCACTGGTCGTCGCTCGGGAGATCGTAGGGCAGTTTGACAATCTCGTGCCTTGGACGAGCCGCACCCAGACCCTGTCCCCCCTTACTCTTAAAGTGCGTGAGATCCTGAAACGCGCTAGCGATCCCAACAAACTTCTTTTCGATGACCTACCGCGGCTCGGACCACCCTCGCAGGATGGCGTTTTCGATGCGCAACGGACCGCATTGATGCTGCGGAACGCTCTCGCGGAGATGCGGGCTGCGTATCCCGCGGTTCTCGAAGACCTGAAGGAGTTGGTTCTGAAGGAACTCGACGTGCGTGACCCTGCCAATGGCGGTATCGCCGAACTTCGGCAGCGCGCGGACAACATTCGGCACATCGGAGGCGACTTGCGTCTAGAAGCGTTCGTGGGCCGGCTTACGCAGTTCCATGGCACGAGGGAGGACATGGAGGGTCTTGCCGGTGTCGCTGGCAACAAGCTGCCATCGGACTGGAACGACGGTGACCGGGAGCGCGCGGTCGTTGGACTGGCCGAACTCGCAGCTGGCTTTCTGAAAATGGAGACGATGGCCCGTGTGAAGGGGCGCAAGGACGGTAGGCACGCCATGGCGGTTGTCATGAGCAGGGTGGACATGCCGCGCTCTTTGTTCAGCGAATTTCAGGTCTCGGACCAAGACATTGGCAAGGTTGACCGGTTGGCACAGGCGCTCGACGAGACCATCGGCAATGGCGGCGGCGTAGTTGAGGAGGGGGAACGTGGAGTAATTCTTGCGGCGCTCGTCAAGGTGGCATCCAGATATTTCGGATCGGATGATGAGCCGCTTCTCAAGCCCTTGTTTCAAGAGGAGCCGGTATGACTGCGGACCGTCATGTTCTGGGCCTTTCGGGCGGTAAGGATAGCGCCGCGCTGGCGATATTCATGCGGCAGCGGCATCCTGAGATCGAGATCGATTATTTTTTTACCGATACAGGCAAAGAGCTGCCCGAGGTCTACGAATATCTGGTGCGGCTTGAGGGGTATCTCGGTAAGCCGGTTCGTCGTCTGAATCCCGATCGCGATTTCGACTTCTGGCTCAAAAGTTACAAGAGTTACCTGCCCTCGGCGCAGTCGCGCTGGTGCACGAGGCAGTTGAAGTTGCGCCCGTTCGAGGAATGGGTGCGCGGTTTTCTGGATGCCGGCGAAACTGTCGTGTCCTATGTCGCGATAAGGAGCGACGAGGAGTATCGGGAGGGATACCAATCGACAAAGGACAGGTTGATGGTTCGCTTGCCCTTCAAGGACGCGGCCATAGACAAGGCCGGTGTCATCGATATTCTCGAAGGCTCCGGTCTGGGTCTGCCCGACTATTACAAATGGCGAAGCCGCAGCGGCTGCACTTTCTGCTTTTTCCAGCAGAAAATTGAATGGGTGAGGTTGCGCGAGCATCATCCCGAGGCTTTTGAGGAAGCCAAGTCCTATGAGAAAACCGCGATGGATCATGGCTCGCCGTTCACTTGGAGCCAGGGAGAATCCCTCCTCGAACTCGAGATGCCGGAGCGCCGTGAACAGATAAGGCGGGATCACGAGAAGCGGGTCGAACGGGCACGTGGGCGCTTGCGGGCCAATCCGTTGCGACCGGACGAGCCCAGGGATTTGGATGATGTTTACGCAGGCCCCGCTAAGGCGTGTCTGACTTGCCACAAATGAGGAACCCTGTGGGGATTGCTGTTTTGGAGGGGCGACGATGTTCAAGGTGACTGCGAGAACAGTGCTCGAGTTGGGATCGGAACTGATTAGCTCCGATCCGATAGCTTTCTACGAGTTGATAAAAAACGGCATCGATGCGGGCTCCAAGTCGGGTGTCACCGTCGAGTTCGACATCGTGCTCGCTCGCCGCGATCTCGAGGAAGCCAAAGCGGAGATTGCCTCCGCGATGAGACTGGCGCAGGTAGCTAACGAAGAGGATTACGGCGAACCTAAGACGGACGGTTCTGATGAGGATGACGGCCATGTCGGGGATGACGAGAATGTCGGACTCGAGGACGAAGAGGAGTCGTTCGAGGAACTGCGTGACCGTGTTGCCAACAAGCTGATTACCGAAGCCGAGGCGCTGTGGCCGACGGCTCATGATCTAATTTGCAAGGCAGCCGATCTGGAGGCACTCGCAGCGGCTCTGCACGAGGTCGATGGAATGAACTCTATCACGGTGTCCGACACCGGATCGGGAATGTCGCTAGAACAGTTGGACACCGTTTTCCTCGTCATCGGAACGACGTCACGCAAGACCGAAATCGATGCGGCACTTGCAACCGGAAGTGAGGAATCTCCTTTTCTGGGCGAGAAAGGGATCGGCCGGCTTTCGGCGATGCGGTTGGGGGACACCTTGTCGGTCCGCACTTCGCAGACAGGCGACACGCATTACAGCACGATCGACATCGATTGGTCCGCATTCGACGACATCACGAAGATGATCGAAGATGTCGAGATCGAACCCAAATTGGGAGATGAGAAGGACGATCCTGTGTCAAGTGGGACAGACATTGTCATTCGCAGGCTCAATGCCGATTGGTCCGAGAAACGGGTCGAGTGGTTAGCGACGGATGATTTCTCCCTACTGGTTAATCCCTTGGACAAGGACAAGAACCAGCGCATTGTCGTTGTTTGGAACGGCAAGCGTGTGCCCATCCAGCGCTTGGACGAGAGCTTCCTCTCGCACGCTAACGCTTTCGTTCGCGGTGATTACAAAATGAAGCCTGATGGGCCGCAACTGGAATTGCGCATGGAACTTATTAACTTGGGTTTCGAGCATCCCAGGGAAGTCAGCATTGAGACCGCGCCAACCGATGTCCTGCTTGGAGCGCTGGTAGGCCCCAAGGCCAAGCGCAAGCGAATGAACAAGCGCGACCTAGATTACACCGCACTCGACACCGTTGGCTCTTTCAAGTTTGAACTGTATTGGTTTAACCGTTCCATACTGCGCAAGCACAAGTCTACTGGCGAATACCAAGCGTTGCGCAATTTGTTGGACCAATGGATGGGTGTCCGTCTCTACCGTGATGGGTTCAGAGTTTACCCCTACGGCGCGGAGGATGACGATTGGCTCGACCTCGACAAGACCGCGTTAAAATCGAAGGGTTATGCCCTGAACCGCATTCAACTGATTGGTCAGGCGCAGATCGGCCGCGTGGCCAATCCCAAGCTGATCGATCAGACGAACCGCGAGGGTCTACGCCAGACCCCCGAAGAAGCCATTCTGAAGGAGACCATCCAGTTCTCGGTCGAACGGCTGAGGGACGAGATGAACCGCATCACTAAGGAGCAGAAAGACGCCAAACCTCGCTTTGTAACCGATGAGACCCGCACGCAGGATCTTGAGAAGCGCATGAAGGCCACGATTCGTTCTATAAGCAGGGTGGTTCCCGAAGAGCATCAGGATGTGGTCGCGGAACTCGAGATGATGCGCGAGGAGTTCTCTAGATATGCGTCCCAAGCCCGTGACCGCATCGCCGATATGGAGAAGGACGCCGATCAGATGCTGGCCATGGCCGGTATAGGACTGATGGTTGAGGTCGTTGCGCATGAGCTCACCCGCTCCGCCGAGGACGCGCTGGATATTCTGAATGGTCTGAAGCGCAAGACCGTCCCGCTAGAAGTGCGCCAGCGCCTGGAGGGTCTACGGGCATCGATGAACAGCATAACCAAACGCTTACGGATCCTCGATCCTTTGAGTGTGACCGGCAGGCAGCGCAAAGAACGCTTTAAGCTCGACGAGTTAGTGACCGAAATACTCGATGCCCACGAGGTTCAGTTCGCTCGCCACAAAGTCGATTTGGAGGTGCTGCAGCCCGATAATTCCGTCACCGTTCAAGCGGTCAAGGGTATGGTCGTGCAGGTTCTCGAAAACCTGATCTCCAACTCATTGTATTGGATGGATGTCGAGAAGCAACGGAAGATGTCGCGTCCTTCAAAGTTGACAGTCATCGTCGAGGACAACCCTCCGAGTGTCAGGCTAAGTGACAACGGTCCCGGCATCTCGTCGCAATATAAGGACCGTGTCTTCGATCTCTTCTTTTCGCTGAAAGACAAAAGCAGGCGTAGGGGATTGGGCTTGTTCATTGCGAGAGAGGCGGCCGAACATAATGGCGGTTCGCTTATCCTTGATGCGGACATCATCAACGACGAAGGTCGGTTCACTACTTTTGACTATCAAGTGGTCGGAGACCGCAGTTGAGCGACTCCCAGATCGTGGCGAACGCCGGCATCGCGAAAGCCATCATCGTCGATGATGCATATGACGAGGTTCCCTTGGTGGGGGAGTTGGCGGCGGAAGATGCCTGGGACAACTTCTTCTATGATGCGCAAGGGCCCGATGCCGCGCGCATCGAAGCGATCTACCCAGGATTCGGCGAGGCGGACCGAGGCGAGCTTCGCTCCGATCAAGAGTTTATCGCTCTGCTTTGGCTGCACCGGGTCAATATAGCCGATCTGCTGAACGGTCTCTTCGAAGCCTATGAACGCAAGGCTGCTACTGATGCAGAGTTCCTGCGCCACGCCGAAGAAGCGCTGAAGTCGCTCGCTATTCCGTTTACAAGGCACGGCCGCGACTTCGAAGATGCCGCCGTTTCCGCCGATCTGATCCTCATTGATCTTTTTCTTGGTCTTCAGCAAAATGATGCCGATCGTAAGCTCACCGTAGACAAACTGAAAGCGGCAATAGCCAGGCGGGATGATGGTGCCGGACCGCCGGCGATTATCCTTATGTCGCAGGTTCCGACGATCGCTGAACAGGCCCCGGAATTTCGCAAGGACGCCAACCTGCATGCCTCCTCTTTCAGACATCTGCATAAGCCCAAGTTGGGCGAGGTCGGCAGGGTCGAAGGATTGATCGTAACATTGTCGCTCCATCGCAAGGACAGCAAGGCTCTGTCGGCCTTCGTGGACACCTGGGAAGAGTGCGCGGTGAAGGCTGCGGAGACGGCAGCAAAGGCGATGAGGAAGATCGATATCGATGACCTCACCCACATACGCACGATGCTGTTGCGGCTCGAAGGTGTAAACACGTCGAGCTACATGCTCGACGTGTTCGACCGGGTTCTACAATATGAGATCGAAGCGTTCGTGGAGGTCATTGATGCCGCCATTCCACTCGACGACATGGCGGACGATCCGGCACCGCTTGTGATTTCGAACGACCGTGACACCTATGCGATCATCGAGCGGACCCTGTTCGTCAATCCGCAACGGCGTGCGCATGCGACGGGGGCGATATGGCCGCTAACGTTCGGCGACATCATCGGCCCGCGCGGAGGAGTAGCGATCAAACCGAGGGGTTTCTTTACGGGACGCGACGATCTGGTATTTTTCGTAGCGTCCCCGGAATGTGATCTCATAAGGCCGGGAGGTCTCACCACCGCTTTGCTGGTTGCGGGGAGATTGATCGAGATCGGTATGACCAGTCGCATCTTGCCGGTTAGGGGCGACAACACCCCGGTGCTGACGTTGCCGAATGGGGAACGGTTTCAGATCGCATGGGATTTCGGCGATCTCAGGGCCGTCACCCTTGCGCGGTCCAAGTCTCTGCTCGGCGAGGACGGTGATGCTGTTGTCCTGCGGCGTTTGCGGGACGTGTCGGCTCTCGCATTACGCCAGCAGCTGCTCACGAACATGGGTCGGGTCGGCGAGATCGCACCCATTCCCCGTTCCTTCAGGTTCAAGGCCGAGATATTCTATCCACTGTCGGACAGCACGCTCGAAAGGTTGGATTTGCCCGACGATATGGAGATTGAAGGCAACATCCTCGTTCCCCGCAATACTGATGCCACTGTGATGATCTTGGACTCGGCGTGCGAGCCGCACCTCAGCACAGCCTTGCTCGAAATCGATGTAAAACGCTTGGCGGCCGGCAGCCAGGCGCAGGTCGCTCTACTTCAACAGCAGTCCCAGCTGCGCAAACTGTTCCGGTCAGGGTTTCAATGGACGGGGCAGCCGTTGAAGGCGGTCCAGTCTGCAAACCTGCTGAAGGATAACGAGCCGGAACCCGAAGATCATAAGAAGCCGAAGCTCGAGAAGGTCGGCACGATTGCCACCGACTGCGACTTTAAAGTCAAACTGGGCAGCAAATTGAGGCAGGCCGGCTTGGTGTTCCAAATTACCGTGGTCGACGTTGATAAATCCTAATAATCTGCAGCCGTCAGCGATTACCGTTTAAAGGCCTCTTCGGCATTTATATACGCTTGGGCGCTCCAAAACAGCTGGCGGCCTCACGGGCAAGCTGATCTGCGGTTCTGAGCGATTACGACGATGATCCCGTGAACGATCCGCCGATCATCAACCTACGGCACCCTATGCGACAAAGGAAATACGGCTCGGTCCGGCGCAACTGCGCCTTCAACAACCCGGTCAGATCACTCATGGCACTGCCCCCTCCAGAGCTACCAACGAACCAGATTATCAAGCCTGTGGGAATTTAATAGGTCCTGGGCCTAGGAGCCGTGACAATAACCGGGGCCAGATGACGGCGGCGACGAGTTGGACCATTGAGAGATAGGCTCTTGTGGTCTGCTCATAGCGCGTGCCGATGCGTCGGAAGTTTTTGTCTTTGCTGAAGAAACGCTCGACGAGATTGGGCTCCTTTTAGATATCGCCGTCATGGTCAACGCGTGTGGCGCGGCTCCGGCTGGAGGGGATCACGGCCTCGCCGGCCTGACCGATCGCGGTGCGGAAGTGATCGGCATCGTAGGCTTTGTCGGCGAGGACATGCCTGGCGGGCAGGTCGGCGATGAGTGCATGGCCGTAGGTGACGTCGCCGGCCTGGCCGGGCGTGACAATGAAGCGCACCGGGTTGCCCAGTTCGTCGACCGCGACGTGCAGCTTGGTGGTCAGCCCGCCTCGGCTGCGGCCGATGGCGCGATCTTCAGGCCCCCTTTTTGCCCGTGGCATGCTGTGCGCCCGGACGATGGTGGACTCGACGATCAGGTAATCGAAGCCCTGTGCTTTCTTCTTTGGCAAACCCGTCCTTCTGGCCGAGGTAGTCTCATGAGCGAAAAGCGGAACTGCATTCCAACTGTTACGGCACTGGACGGGTGTCGTAGGAGCAAATTTATTCCGAAGCCGGTTGGCTGGGTGGCCAAGGACTTCTGACGTTGGGAAGCCCACGGTGCCGAACTTCGGATTTTTCAACAGCACGGGCGCGGGCGGGCGAAAAGGCGACCAAACTTAATTTGGGGTTGTAATTGTATACTCAAAAGTATACAGACCCCTCTCTTTTGGAGGTCAATCGTGCAGGAAAATCTCATTGAGCTCGCCGCCGTCATGGATCGGTTTGCCGCGCTGGTAAGCCGGCTAAATCTGAGCGAAACCGAGGTGGCAGCCTTGGCGGGATTAAGTGACTGGCCACAGGTGTTGCCGGGTCGGCTCTGCAAGGATTCTGAGACTCGCATCAGGCTATTCTGCGAACTCGAACGGGAGCTCGGACAGATTTTTGCAGTCGATAAGCTGCCCGCATGGCTCCGGAATACTTCGCTTGGCTCGTCCCCAATGGAATTTTTGTGCGGCGGTGCCGACCACATGCGTGCCATGATCTGTGCGGCCCGGTCGCTGGCGTCCCCGGTTGAGAGAGATAGTATATGAAGCCAGCCGGCAGGGAGAACCTTGGTCGACAGAAGAGCGCGCTCCGCCGCGACCGGCACGCGATGGACGCGCTGCTTGCGATGGGGTTGCATGGTGCCACGATCGATCAGCTGCACCTTGGATTGAAACAGCCCTACGCTCCGCGCGGGGGAGAAATTGAAATTTGTAAGGCTCTTTCCTATCCGTTGATTTCCGAGCGCGGCGAGGCTCTCGGCCGCTACGCCTACCTCAACCTCCCTGGTGTCACGACGAACCCTCAGCACCCTCGGTCGTGGGGTCCAGGACCGAGTTTGGAATACCGGCTCGGATCCGGATCGAGATATGCAGTGGTCTCGGCTGACATTGTCGACCTGTGGTTGGCATGGCAAAGCTACTCGACGACCGCGACAGACGCCGTCTTTATTTCACTGACCGCATGGGGCGAATGGCCCGCAGAATGGCAGACACCGGTTCATTGGAGCGGCTATGACGAAGTCATAGCGCTCAGCGGGCAGGGTTCCGAAGCTCTCCTCTCCCAGATCGCTCCGCTAATGGCGCGCGAGATATTGCGCGCCGCATGCCCACCTCCTTTTTCGACTTTCGGAGAAATGGTCTGCGCGGGTCAGGTCCCAAAATGGTCAGGGTTTCGCGAGGCCTGCACTCCGACCATATTGAGGACGCAATCCGGCGAAGACGAACATCGCTACATGGAACTCGGAATGTTCCAAGCCGAGCCGATCGACGTTAGCGGGGGTTACTGTGAGGGTCACCTTTACTATCCAGTTTCTGTAGAACTTCGGGCGGTCGAGGGGTCGGGCGGCTCAGTGGTTCACCGCTACCGCACCATGGTGGTTCGTTCAGACGGCGCGATGCTGGCGGCCGATCTCCTCCCAGCGCCACGCGGCACGGCGTCCGGAATGAGGGTGCTCGCGTTGTCTGATGGCACCCGCATCCGGGGTCTTCCCGCCGCGAGTTCATCCGGGACCTGGTCGTTTGAGGGCATTGATCGTTTCGTGACATGGCGAAAGAGAGCCGGTCCAAAGCCTTTCCGCGAGCTTTCCGTCCTCCTCCGAGATTTGGATGCCTACCTTCGGACTAAAGTGTGGATCGACAACGCCACCATTTATGCTGGCGTCGCCGCCTTTATTGCGATGACGTTCGTCCATCAGGTGTTTGATGCCCTCCCGATTCTGCTGGCACTAGGACCGGCCGGAACGGGCAAGTCCGAGGCCGGCGAAGCGGTCTCCAGGCTTTCCTTCAACAGCGTTCTCGCTGGCCAGTTGCGGGCAGCTTCGATGATCCGCTTACTCGACCAAACACATGGCCTGCTTGTCCTTGACGACATGGATGGCGTCGGTGCGGCCTCACTGGAGGGTGATGGCGAGATCGCAATGGCCCTCAAGCAGGGTTACAAACGCTCCACCTCACGTAAGCCTGTGGCTGATCGAGGTGGACGCGTCCGCATGGTTGATTTCTTTGGTCCAAAGATGGTTACCCGCACGAAATGTCCCGGCGCCGTTCTCGGCTCGCGCATGCTGGCCGTTCCCACGCAAGCGCTGCCGGAAGGATCGCTTCTTCCATCAACTCGCTATGATGAGGCGGCGCTCGATCGGCTTCGCGACGAATTGCATGCTTGGGGGATGGCAAACGCCTGCGAAATCCGATCGCGATATGAAAGCAAGCGCATGGGGATAGATAAGAGAGAGGACGAGATTGCCTGTCCATTGCGGACATTAGCGAGCTTTGCCGACGATGATTTCGAAAAGTGTTTGGAGCGTTATCTTGCTGGCGCCGCTCGGACCCATCTTTCAACGACGAATGACTGACGGCGTAAGGCCGCTCGAGCTCAATCTCCTCAGAACCACAGCTGCGTTTTTCACGGCGGTTTTCACCGTTTGGTGCAACAAGACCTGCGGGTAACCTTGGGAGACACTGCGCAACAGGACCTATCGCCGGACCTTTCAAAATCACTTTTTATTTCATCAGTTTAGCCTACTAACTTTGGTGCGCGATGGCCATACAAAGGGAATGTGGTCATGCGAAGCTGCAGCGGCACCCGATCAGAAATAAGTCATTGGAAAACAATGGCGAACTACTGAGTATCATATTTCTGCACCAAATGATCGGCGCGATATGGTGAAAACCTTGCACCATGCCGTAAAATACCCGGCATATCGTGCTCGATCAGTCCCGATTGGCTGCCGGGTTGCACCATGTTTATTTCCACCTTCAGCGCGGTGTTCGCCGCCTCTGACCCTTAGCCTCCAGTCGCAGCGATCTGCCGCATCAACTGAAGACTAAAATGAGCGACCTCCACGATTTCAGCCTTGATTGCGATCCGAATCATTGCCGACCGATTCGCTCGGGAAGTCCTCGAAACGCGGAACGTCGAGCGATTCTATCCCCATTGCCGCTGCGGCCTGCAGAAAAAATTCTGCTCTGAAGGCTCCGCGATTAACGAGATGGCGAACCTGTGTTTCGTTTGTTTCGAGGCCGAACTTTGAGGATAGCGCGTCTGCTAAAGTTGCGTAGGTATATCCGCGCAGCATCATCAGAGCCTTGAGATACGATCTTGTAAACAATTTCCATCCGTTCCTATCGACAGGAATTCTGTTAGTAATAGGCATTTTTTTCCTTTTCTTTCAGTAATATACAACGATTTTAATGATCCTAAAAGTGGACGCGGCTTTGGCAAATACATATCCTGAAACCAGACTATTAAACTAAGACGAGTTTTGAGGATAAGAAGCCTATTCTTTTTTAGAACTTTAAAATACGTATCCTAAAACGTAAGACAAAATTGCGAAACGAGCAGTGACACCTTATTGGAAACTAGAATTTTCCTATTGACCTTTGCAATAATCGTCTTCTCCTAAGATCTCGGACCGATTGCGATCCAAGCGAACCGGTTCCGATAAAAGAAGGAGAATGCAGATGATTGATTTTGACAACATAGAGATCGTCCCCGAAGTATCGCTGGACATGTCTGGCGAGCCCATAGTTGCGTCGGCGGCGAACGATGACACCAAGGGCGGTCGCGTAGCCGCTTCGTCGCTCACTGTTTCGACGCCCGCCAACGACAACTCGCTGCCGCTTCTTGTCGCAGACATGCGCCTGGCGTTGCCCATGCCGGGCACTACCGACGATGACGTGTATCGCTGCGTGTGCGACCAGCTTTCTCGTTTCAGCGAAAACGGTGAGTGGAAGGTCCGCCGCACGGCTGACGCAATCGTCACACAGTGCAAGCTCGGACTTCCGCTGGCGTCCCACGGCGGTTCGGTATCGTGGGAGCCGATTATCAAGGCGGCCGGCCTGCACCCGAGGGATGCCGCGGTGGGCACCGAGGTGAGGCGTGTGATTGACACCTATGGCCAGGCGCTCGTCTCCTTCCCGCTTCACATCTCCCCGGGGTGGACCTTTACCGATCCCGTCGCCGCGCTCTACATGCTGAGGGCCTGTAACGTTGAGATCGGGAGGTATGGCGACCGGATTTCGCTCCAGTGGCTGAAGGAGTTCGCCGGCGTCCCCGTCAGTGCCGCGAGGCAGAACCGGCTCTTCAAGCGGCTGCTTCGTGAGTGGCGCGCGGGGGGACGCATTACTTTTGCAGAGACGCAGTTCCGTCCTGAGAGGGGTGAGGGGGCCGAAAGGGAGGAACAGGTCGCCGCCGTCGAACGCACGCTTGCCGGATTTGATGTCTCGGGCGGTGGTCTGCCGGCCAGCGCTCACCGTCACGGCGCGATCGACATGGATCGCATCGCCGAGCTCTCCGGGGTGGATACATGCGTGATGCGCTATCCCGAAGTCGAGCGGCGCGTCTCGGAAATGCGGGGTCGGCGGGGTGTGCGAATCCCAGGGTTTAACTTTGGCAGCGACCATTTGGCGCAACTGTTCGCAGAGGGGATATTTCGAGAGCGCAGGGCGGCATTGTCAAGCGGTGTTAAGAATCCCGAGGAGCGGGTGTCGGCGTTCCGTTCGGCCTTCATGCACCTCATTGACGCCTCCGGCTGCACCACTGAGGATCTCGCATCAGAGGTGTTTGGAGACGACCGCTTCGGTTCTGCCTGTTCCCGGGCAGCGGCGGCCTTCTCCCACAGTGGCACTCGCCGGAACTTTGAGGCCCGGTCGAAGCGCTGGAAGGCACTACACGACGAATTTCGGGAGGCTGAAACACAGACGGGGACGTTCGCGGAGCGTCTGACCCTGCTGATGGGACCTCGAGGCCTTTCGCAACAGCAGGTCGCGGATGCGTGCGGCTGCTCGTGGGGGACGATCCGCAATTGGGTCCGTGGAGGAAATGTGTCCGTAGCGATGATGGAGCGCGTCGGACAGCTGGAGGAATTTTTCGATCTGCCCACCGGAGAGCTCAGCGTCCTGGCCCGCAAGGGTTGGAGCGGCAATGTAGATAAGACGGTCAACCCGTATTGGAAAGAAGTCAAGCATCGCTACAAGCGCCTCCTCCCCACGGAGGTTCGCTTTCTTTCGCGTCGCGAGATCAAGGCGGCGGTGCGCGAGATCACGCCGTTGGTTCGCAACGGCTCGGACTACGCGATCATTGGAAACGCAGGCCGGTCGGAGAAGTATCGTCTGCCGGACGTCGACCTCCCCGTTGTCTGGCAGGAGAAGTTTGCGCAATATATCTCCTATAAGACGGCTAACGTCGTTGCACCGATGCTCCGCGCCAAAAAGGGTCGCTGGCGCGAGCCTACCACCATCAATGAAAAGACCCGCGAAATCAAACGCTTCATGACTTTCGCGTCGGCTTCCTGCACCGAGGACGCCCGGGCGGGCTTGGGACTGCCGACCGAGGCAGCGACTCTCGCTTGGCTGGCGGCACCGGGGGTCTTCCTGCGCTACTTCAGCTGGCAAGCCGGACATCTTTCGGACGTCAAGCTTGCGAGCGGGCCGCGCGGAGAGGTCTTTACTACACGCATGCGCCATTTTGCCTGGACCATCCTGTCGCTCACCCACCCGGTAACCGGTTACCTTACGCAGTTGCCTCAAATGGCGCTGACCCTTCATCCGGTAAAGGTTACGGCCTCGGCGGGAAAGTTCCAGTCGCTGATGTGCTTCGCGCTGGGCGACGACCGTTACATCGTCAGTCCCGAGGAGGTCGAATTGGCCCGCTCCGACTGGAAGGCTTTCATCGCCGTGGCTTATGAGGCGGCTAAGCAAACGCTCGAATATATAAATGATGACGTGACGGTGGTCAGGGACACGATGGTAAACGCCGAGGGTTTGCTCCATGGTGACGAACCCCTCGGAGATTACCTCGCAGCGCTGGCGAAGGCTGAACGGCGTATCAGAGCCGAGCGCCACGGCACATTTCTCGCTACTGAACTGCGCAACCTTCTCATGTGCGAGTTCTCGCTATGGACCGGGTTCCGTCCAAAGAACGTAGTCGGCCTGGTCTACACCGGAGATGCCAATGGCGAGATTTGGAAGGAAAGCGGCGTCTGGACGGTGCGCATTTCTTACCGGAAATTCAAAAACTGGAAGTCGTGCGTCCTTTTCGGCCCCGAGAACCACAAGCAGGACTACCGCGCGATTATTGAGGACGATCCGCGCCTGTCGGCCCTTCTCGACGATTGGTTCTTCGTCCATCGGCCTGTTCTCGACCGCCGCGGTAACGACATGGCCTTCCTGACCATGGCTGGCAATCCGCTAAATTCGCATTCTTGGTATGAAGCTTGTCGAAAGTTCGGTGCGAAGTATGTCGTGTGGAACCCGGTGACTCGCGAGGGACTTTTCGGAGTAGTTTCGATCAACCCCTATCTCCATCGCGTCATTAAGGCTACGGACATCCTCGTCAACTCCGAAGCGAGTGACCGAGTGCTTGAGGCTGCGTTCGGGCTGCAGACATCTCCGGCGATGATTCAAAGCCACTACGCAATCTTCATACCGGAGCGGGGGATTGCAGGTTCAAGACGCACCCATGCTCGCGCGCGCGCTTACGCTCTCGATCGGACTGCTTGAGATTGCACCGCCTCGGCGCCACACGGCGGCCATAGTGGCGAGTCTTTCAGACCCTTTCGAAAAAAGAAACTGCCTAGATTGAAACGATGCGACCGATGGTGTGCAGCTAGAAATCTAGCTGCCTAAACCCTCGCGCGGCCTCAAAATAAACGACTGCTGACCGCGCAGATGAACCGCTATTAGCGGAGATGAGCAATCCGGCCCTCGCTCGGGTTCGTTGGTTGCATTGACGTGAACCCCGTCTTTCATCCAGCGGCAACCAGGGACCGACCTGCGTTGTTGCTTTTCAAGTTCTGTGGCGAACGCCGCCGGTATGGTGTATCTGAGCGATGAGTGGGGCCGCTCGGTGTTATAATGATCGAGCCAGCGCGCCAGGATCGAACGAGCCAGGCCGATCGTGAAGAACAGGGTTTCGTTAAGGAGCTAGTCGCGCATGCGACCTTTGAAGCTGCCGACGAACCCGTTCTGCGTCGGCTTGCCCGTCGCGATGTAATGCCACTCGATGCCGGCGTTGCCGGACCAGGCGAGCACCGCGTTCGAGGTAAACTCGGCACCGTTACCGCTGACGATCATCTTTGATGCCCCGCGCCTGGCGATCAGACTACCCAGCTCGCGCACCACCCGCCGGCCCAAGATCGACGTATCGACCACCGCCGCCAAGCACTCGCGCGCCACATCATCAACGATGTTCAGCACGCGGAAGCGCCGCCCGGTGACGAGTTGATCCTGGACGAAGTCCAGGCTCCAGCGCTGATTGGGAAGCACCAGCACCAGCGCATGCGCCCGCGCGCTAACGGCACGTCTTCGTCCCTTCCTGCGACGAACCGTCAGGCCTTCCTCGCGGTAAAGCCGCTGGGTCTTCTCGCGGTTGATGATGATGCCGTCGCGAAAAAGCAGGATGTGCAGGCGTCGATAGCCGAACCGGCGACGCTGCTGCGCCAGCTCACGCAGGCGCGGCCGCGGGCCGCCTTCATCTGCCCGGCACGAACGATATAAGCCAAGCTTCTCTATCTGCGAGTGATCGGCCGTAAGTTTCGTCTGACGGGGTATTCAATGACAACGGCAAGACCGTAACGGCCGGTGCTGTAGGAACGATCGCGGTGTCGATCGCGGCGTTTTCATGGACGGCACGAGCGCCGAGCTACCCGCTGGCGCTGCCATGAACGGCTTCATTGACGAGGATGTAGAATTGGCCACGACTGCCACCGGCCCCGCTTCGATGACTGTTCCCGCGCTAGTCGCGCCCATGCAGGTCGTTATTGAAACGACAGCGGAAGCGGTCCTGAATTACGGCATGCAGCTTCAATTTCCAGAATCTCGAGACGAATTCCCTCTTCTAATGTTGGAACAAACCTTGAACATGTAATGCCCTCACGACTCAGGAAGCGGAGCGATGATCTTAATCGATGCACCTATGCTGCTAGCGTTTGCCGTGCTGATGACGGCCACCTCGTCACTTATCTGCGCGGTCCGGCGCAAACCATGAGCCGCTTACCCGCCGTTCCGTATGCGTGCGCCGCTTCCTTTGGAACTTGACCCCGTATACTCCAAAGTATACAAACTTAAGTCAAGTGCGGACTATGGACGTAAGGTTGCTTGGAATGACCACGGCAAAGACGGTGAAGGCAAAGGGCCTGAGGCGATTAGGATGGTCTTTGGCGTCAGTCCTCGCTGCGATATGGCCTATTCGAAAGATTGAGGTCGGAAATATCGAGACCTTGGGTCAGGCTGGAGACGGAGACGCGCATTGCGGCCGCGAGCCTGGCTATGTTCCTGAGGTTTGCGAGTGTGCCGCCCTGTTCCACGCGCTGAACGTAGGCACGCGACATGCCAGCCCTTCGCGCGAGTTCGGACATCGAAAAGCCTCTCTTCTCCCGGTAGCGCGTGACGTTGCGCCCGAAGCTCAGCGCGAGCCGCTGGTCTGCCGAATCGTCTTTCGTTTTCTCCACAGGCAAAGTTTATCGTGCGGATGCCGCTCTGTCGAAGCGTCTGTTACGTGCCGTCTGGAGCAAGGGGTATGGCTGGCGCGGCCTTGGCGTGGTTCGAGGTGACAGTTTTCTTGCTGGATCAACCTCTCACAAAGTCGGAGTTTCTGAACTGGCGCGAGTGCGCTAAGTGCGCTTGGCTCGCTCGATACCGGCCAGAGGTCCTGCAGCTTCGTCCGGCTTCGGCATTCGACCGCATGCTCATGGCCGATGGCTATGCCGTCGAACGCGAGTTCCGTGCGCTTGTAGAGAGATGGCCAGACGGTGCCGACTTCGAATTTCAGGTCACGTTCGAGGCAAATGGCTGCCTTGCGAGAGTGGACTTGGTGCGCAACAGGGCTAACGGTTGCGTCGATTTATACGAGATAAAGTCTTCGACGTCCGTGAAGAGCGGCACTCGCGACCATATTATCGATCTGGCCTTTCAGTGCGAGATCGCTCGTCTGACGGGCATCGAAGTCGTGAATGCTTTTCTGGTGCATATCGATGGGGCGTATCTGCGGAATGGCAACGTCAACCCGGCCGAGCTTTTCATTATTGTCGATGCGACGGACAGGATCGCACAGATAAGCGAGACGATCTCGCAAGAAATCGACCAGGCTCTTCAACACTTTTCTCTCACCGCTATCGACGAGCGCGGGTGCGGCTGCCGATATCATGGTAGCATCTCACGCCGTTGTCTCGCCTTTGCGCACCTCAATCCGGACGTGCCTGATATCTGTGCCCACCTGTTGCCCCGCATCTCTCGAACTCGTCTTGAAAAACTCGATCGCGGCGGATCCCTTGCGATGGAAGCTGTGAAGGAGGACGACGTCACCCCAATGCAGCTAATGGTGCTAAAATCCTTTCATTCCGGCACCCCGATTGTTGATGAGGGCTGGGTGGGACGCTTCCTCGATGATCTGGCGTTTCCCCTGATGTTCTACGATTACGAATCCTTCGCTTCTGCGGTGCCTATTGCAGACGGACTTTCCCCTCATTCTCAGATACCTGTGCAATTTTCGATGCATGTGTTGGCCGAGGACGGTTCAGTCTCCCATCACGAGTATCTGTGCGACACGCCCGGCGCTCATCGCGAGCTCGTGGATACTCTAGCATCCGTGACCCCGAAGTCCGGAACCGTCCTCGTATGGAATGAGAGCTACGAAAAGAGCTGCAACCGCCGCCTTGCCAAACTGTTGCCTGACCACGCAGCCTTTCTAGCTGACATCAACGAGCGCACTGTGGATCTGATGAAGCCCTTTCGCTGTGCATTCGTCGATAGCAGGTTCCTGGGTTCGACATCAATTAAGAAAGTTCTTCCGGTCCTCTGCCCCCAGCTACGTTACGACGAAAACCAGGTTCATGATGGCGCCGGCGCGATGGAAGCTTGGTTCGAAATGGTTTCCACCATCGATGCGCAACGCAAAGTCGCTCTGCGTCAGCAACTCCTCAACTATTGCAGGCTCGATAGCCTTGCTATGATCGAAATTTGGCGTGTGCTCATGAGGGTTTGCGGACGTCCGACAATCTAAAAATATAGCGGCGTGAGGGTCTGGATGATCTATTCAAAGCCTCGCTAATCGGACCTGTTCAGCTGGTCAGCCACCCGCGCCAACCTAGAGGCAATCTCAATCAGTTCCGCCGCCATCGTTGCGGCCTTCAGTTTTTGAAATTCTAGCCGTGGGTAGGGTATTGCGGTTGCGGCGATGATCCGGAAGCAATCAAGAAAGCATTTCCGAAATTTCCTATCGGTGGCGCGAGCACAAATACGTGTCGGCGTAGCGCTAGCGACTGTAATTCCGACGATCACCACCGCGACGGGTTACCTCCTATCATGCAAAAGCATCGGACCCATCGGGTTTACCGACGACAAAGTTTATCTCGGGCGATCGAGACCGTTCAGCTTAGCCGCGCGGCCCCTTTCTTCACCCGGCCGGAGCTTCGATGCTTGCCACTTTCTTCACCTCAGCTGAGACTCGCGTCGATGCTGCGGCCGGGGGTATCGCCATTGGTGCCGGCCCCGACGCTTCCATCGCCAGTTCGACATTTTCATCACTGAAGCCGCTGATCGCGCCGCCCTTCGGAAAGGATGCGCTGGTGCCGGTCATAAAAAAACCAGCAAGCGTCACGAAGGCGATTGCGCCAACCACTCCCGCCGTTCCCGTTACGCCTTTGTCGTCGAATGCTCCGGTCAGTCGCACCTGGCGACCGTTCGCCCTTGAAAAGAGAAGCCGCGCGTTGAGTTTTCCCGATTTGCCCCACATCCCTTTATTACGAACTTCGGTAATCTCGCCCTAGGCGGGCGTTCCAGCCGGGATAATGACGACGCCGTTGACCTCGATGGGAGCCGCAACTTCCAGCTGTAAGCGCTGCCCGACCTTGGCTGCCTTTTTCTTCGTGGTCACCTCTTCCATCATTGCAAAAGAGACCGGTGTGCCGGCGCGCAGATCGGCGTTGATTGAGGTTGCCGGCGCTATCGGCGCTGGAGCTATCGTAGAAGCCGATACAGGCTGCGCGGTGTCAGGCGTCGTATTCTGAGCAAAAACGGACGCGGCGAAAACGGCGCCCACGCAAGCGAGCGGAAGCAGATACTTGGTCACTCATTTAACCCCCTGAAATGATCCGCCCCCCTGGCAAATTGCGCGATATCCAGCGCCAAAATACCGGGAAATTCAATTCCGAAAGGGTGTTCAATTGACAACAGGGAGCTTTTTGTTGGGCGGCAGTCAACGCCGTTGGATCGGCTTGGTGAGAGATATATTTGTTTAGCGCCATAATCCTCCGCCAAATCTTAACGGTCTGGACTAACCCGAAGGATGTGGTCTAGATTTTCACCATAGCAGGCAGACTTCCGGGGGGAAAGCATGACCGACAATGAGCTCGATGAGCAGTGGGAGCGATGCGCGAGACATGAGGACGGTGAGAATTGGGCCTGCGCTGATCACTGCCAATTCAAGGAGTTGAGGCGCATCAAGCCGCACGCATTGTTTCAACGGCGTAAGGGCGAATTCGGCTGGCGCCTGATCGACGGTCAGGGCTAGCATGGTTCTCCTCGTTGTCGTGGTTGCAGGAGAACGAAGTGCCGTCCGAAGCTGATCAATTCAGAAGGGCCCAGATCGCGTTGGATGAGCAGAATGCGATCCGGGAGGCCGCCAGGTTGACGCTCGGCAGCGATGTAAGCCTTCGAAAGCTTTCCAGCGGGCTTCTGGAAGCGGCTCTGCGAACACTGGAAGAAGCCGGAATGTCGGCTGAGATTCCTACCATCCTTCGTGCCGCGGCCGACAAATATGAGCGCGCCGTTCGCGCTGACGACCTGCCGAACTGATCAATGCCGTGCTGCGACCCGCGCTAACCTCTTGCGATATCGACAACGCCAAAGGCTCGTGGGATCGTCGATCCTGGTGGTGCCGATCATTCGCTCAGCGACGAACCGCTGGAGGTGTCTTTGATTGGTGGCTCCTGTGTAGCACGCGACCGAATGGCGCCGGCTGGCCGCTTAGAAGGATCGAAGGACGAGGAAGCTTGGGCTTGCAGCTCTAATTGTCGCGACTGTTGGAATGGCGGCGTCAGCGGCGATAGGCGCCGACGGAGATGTAGATAGGCGTCGAACAGGGACGCCACCGCATAAGGGCATAACCCTTTCAATTTGTATGGTAGATTTGCTGTAGAGGGGGTCTCGATCGGCGCCGATCGGGGATCCCCTCAAAAAAGGGGTTTTCGCTCTGAAATCAATGGTTTAGACTAATAAGAGGCGTGGTTCCGTGTCAACGCCGATCTACAGTAGTCGGCGCCGGCGGCGTATATGCTTGCCGGGAGCGTGCCTTTCATGGCTTTTTTGATATATCGACGAAGCGCTATCGCGGTGGGCATTTTGAAACCATCGCGATCAGCGTGGAGGGTCACTTCCGCGAGCAGCTCCTTGAAACTACGCCCCCCACTTGTTTGCAGAACTTTATCGATCAGTTTGCGCTGAGCCGCCGTGAAGCTGTCTTTTCGCTCTCGGCCTGCTCCATAGTGCACGAGCAAGTCAGGTCTGCCATGGGCTTTCCAAATTCTAGCAAGGCGGTAAAAACCTTGAAGTGACATACCCAACTTTTTGGCATTGGCTAGCGCGGATGCCGTTCCGGGGGAAGCAATATGCCGCTCAATCGCGGCTATCCTCTTTTTGACTTCTCGGCGCTGGTGCGGGGGGACTGACATAAGCGCCCCATACTCACTCTGACCTTCAGTTTTCTTGTTCATGATATGTTCCATACCTTTCTTCATTTGAGCACTGCCGCTGGGATACTTGCATTTTCCCTTCCCACTTTCCGGCTTACAAAATCATGCCAACAACCACTGGCGAAGCTGAGTGCTGCCGCGCAGACGATAACTGGTAGCCCTTCTCAAAATATTCTTTTCAGTCGCAGAATCGCTCGCATAAATACGCTGGGGTTCAGGCGTCTGAAGCGCAACTCAGGAGATATATAATTTGTCGTATTGCACCTTCCTGCAAGAGGATCGGCAAGTTATATGATAGATATGCGCATAGGGATTTGCACGGTGAACCGACTTAGACTTGGAATATTGCTTGCGGCTACTTTCGGACTTGCGGCGTCACCAGCGCTTGCCGCCGATGGCGAGTTGCATAGCTTCCATTGCTTATTTGGCTGTCCGCTCGGCGCGCCGGCGACGAACGACACGATCGTCCGCGAGATCTACACGCTGTCATCCGACGATCTTACCAAAGTCGCAGACTGGGTGGCTTACCGTATAACGCCCGCCTCGATTGGCCCGTCAGGCGACCGCGTCTGGCAAGCCGATCCATGGCTCTCTGTAGATGAGACGCTCACGCCTCACGCGTATGACGGCGCCAATAGAGCGCTGCACATCGATCGCGGTCACCAAGCCCCCCTCGCATCATTTTCCGGCACGCCTTTTGCGGACGAAACAAATTTCCTCTCCAATATCACACCGCAATCGTCAGCTCTGAATCAAGGAGCCTGGAGTGCGCTCGAAGCGCAGGAGCGCCTGCTGGCGCGGCGGTTCAACACTGCAGTATATGTTTATACCGGACCATTGTTCGAACGGCTCATGGCTCCGCTACCCTCCGAGCCGGCGCTGCACCGGGTGCCGTCTGGTTATTGGAAGGTCATTGCGCTCGCAGATGGTAGAATAAGCGCGTTTATATTTGACCAGACCGCAAGCAGAGCAATGCCATATTGCGATGGGCGCGTGCCTCTGGAACAGGTGGTTTTGCGCAGTCGCCTTCAGCTATTTCCCATGGCTGACCTATCCCGGTTCACCAACCTTGATGGCGAACTCGGATGCCATACACCGTTGCCGCCGGTCGAGTCGCCCGCAGTAATTCCAGGCAATTAGGGGCGAGGGCCGTGGGGAACCAAGTTTAATACACATGGTAGTGCGCACAGGAACATGCACGGGGATAAGACAAGCTCCTCGTTGTTCAAGGCTCGCCGACGAACCTGAGCACCGATTAGACCTCCTTTTGATGAAGCGGTTCGTCGCGGCGGCCAAGCCCCAGCACTTCCTCTGCGGTGGTCGGGTGCAGCGCCATGGTATGATGAAGTTGTTCTTCGGACAGTCCCGCAGACAGCGCAATCGCGCCCATCTGCGATGCTTCCGAGGCGTGCGGACCGAAAAAGTGGAAGCCCAGCATTTGGCCGGTCTCGCTCTCGACCAGCGCCTTCATGAACACTTCGTCGGTCCCTTCGCCAAGGAGGGCGGCGAGCGGCTGAAAGGTCGTTCTCCGGATTTTATAGTCGAGGTTAGCTGCCTGCGCCTCAGCTTCGGTCATTCCAACCATCGCGCATTCGGGAGTCGTGAAAGCTGCTGTGGGCACATTGACCGGCGGCGGCAAAGGACTGTCCTTTTGCATCATCACATCGATAACGCGTCGGCCTTCGCGAACGGCAACCGGGGTAAGCGCGAGAGTTTCGGTCACGTCGCCGATGGCAAAAATGGCCGCGGAGCTGGTGCGTCCAAACCGGTCCACGGGGATTGCCCCTTTGGCGCCAGTGGCGATCCCGACCTGATCGAGCCCCAAGCTCGTGCTGTTAGGCCGCCGACCCACGGCCATCAGAACGGCGCCAAAACGCTGATCTTGTTCCGCCGTGGGGCCTCTGAGCGAATACTCGTCTGCGTCATGCTGGATGATTTCCTCGACGTTTGACCCAAGCACAACTCCGATACCTTGATTGATCAGCGATGACAGAAGGAGGTCTGCGATTTCAGGGTCGAAGGGTGCGATTAGCCGGTCGCCCCGCTCGAAGATGGTCACGTCAACGCCGAACCGGCGTAGCATGCAGGCGAATTCGACCGCGATATATCCTCCACCAACGATGGCGAGGCTGCGCGGCAGCTCCTTCAACTTGAAGATATCGTCCGAGACCAGGCAATGCTCGGAGCCTGAAAATTTCGGCACAACCGGCGATGCCCCGGTTGCGATCAGGATTTGATCGGCATCATAAGAGCGATCGCTGACCGCTACGCTATTGGGTCCAGCCAATCGGGCACGTTCGCAGACTGTTTCGATACCGAGTTTCTCAAGGCGTCTGGCATGAAAGCCGCTGAGTTCAGTTACTTTCGTTGTGACGGATTGCTGCAACTTACCCCAATCCAGTCCTTCGCAGCGAATTTCCCATCCTAGCCCTGGCAATTCGTTGACTGAATCGGCGCCGCGCGACGCATGGACCAGCAGTTTCTTGGGAACGCATCCACGGTTGACGCAGGTTCCACCGATGGCTTGGTCCTCGAAGATAATCACGCGCTGGCCAGCTGCCGCAGCCCGGCGCGCGGCGGCCATGCCTCCCGAGCCTGCGCCGATGATGGCGAGGTCGTAGCGAAATGGGGCGTGCGTTACGGACATATCTGACTTTCTTTCTAGCTGTGCGGACGGATGGAAGCGGCGCCAGGAGGAGTGCGCCGCTTCCAACTGGATGTTCGGATCAAACAGGTTCGCGGCGGGCTTCGCGCTCGTCAGCCAGCGGATATTTGCTAGCCAGGGTGTCGAGCGGAATGTGATAGCTTTCGAGAAATTCGTGAACCTCTTGCTCCACCTTGGGCTTGGCGATTGCTGCAAAGCGCTGCACCATCGATGCCATGGCGCAAACCGTGCAGAGATGGACCAGTTCGGTAGGCGTGTAATGTTCGATAGCCGTGGCCACAAACCGGTGCGGAGTGGTTAGCGGCGTCTGGGCGGACAGCCAGGCGAGTTGCAGCGCAGCACGCTCACGCTCGTCGAAGAGTCCGCCGGTATCGCGGCCTTTCGCGGCGTCGAAGGCACGGGCGACGCGGTAAGCCGATCGATTATTTTGGCCGCCATTGTTCCATGCCATCCAACCCTCCACCGCAGCCAGATAGTCATGGCCTTTGGCAATCCCCGAAACACGGGCCATTAGGTGTTTGAGCTCAGGCGCGATCCGCACCTCGTTGGCATCCTCGTCCGTCATCACTCCCACGTAGAACCGGGCATGGAGGGGTCTGAGCGGCAACGGCCAAGCCTCTATCCAAGCAGGCGTGATACCAAGATGATGCTTCGTATAACGCGCTGGACCAATTTCGAGCAGTGGATCTTTTGCATAATGCGCCAGCATATGTGCCATGCTCGGTCCGTCGTCCGGAAGATCATAATCGAGATTCGACTGCGATCTTTCGTCGCTCGAACCATGGCGGCCGGCCGACAGCCCAGCATCTGTCTCGGCCTGCTTTGCCCAAGCGCCCTCCACTTTGACCCCGGTCAAATCATTAAAGACGTTGAGAAATCCGAATGCCGCTGCGATCATTGACGCAGCTTGTATATTGGCACCTGAAGGCAATTTGGTAAAACGCGCTTCTCCATGCGTATCGCGCACCGTCTGCAGATCATCTTCGGTGACCTTGTTAAGCGAGGCGTGCGCAACGAGGTCTGCAAGAGCAGCTTCGAACGGTCCGAATGGATTGTCGTCGCTAAACTCCCCCTCTTGCGCGGCTTGAATTTGTTTTGTGTAATCGGCGGCATTGTCGCTACCGGTCGAAGCGGAGTGGATCTGGCAATAATCGCAGCCTTGCGCCTTTGAAGTGGCGAAGCCGAGTGCGCTCATGACAGGTGCGCCGAGCACCTTTCTGCCCCCGCCGATCGCCCCTACATTGTGGCAATATACGAACTGGCGGTAGGCAACTTCCGGCCAGTGATACTGGTAATAGAAGCAGTTGGGCCAGAAGCCGAAAAATTCCTTGTAGAGATGCAAAATCGGCTGGTCCGTTGGCACCGTGGAATGCGATCCATCAATTTCGGGAATGACATTGCGAAGCACGTAATCGGCGGCGCCGGCGTGAGCGGCTTCGTCGGTTGGTTTGGACATGTCAATTTCACCATCCGCTTCGGCGATGAGTGGAATGAGGCGATCCGCGGCGGCGAGCGCCAGCAGATCCTCCGATCCGTTCACATGCATGCCGCCTATGAAAATCTGTGGCACGGTCGAAACGCCCGATAGATAGGCCGAAAGGTCGGCATTGCGTTGCGAGGCCTTGACGTCGATCTCCTGATAAGGGAGCCCTTTGTCGTCCAAGACCGTTTTGACTTTGGTGCAATAGGGGCAGCCCGGCTTTGTGAATATCTGGATCGATGCGGTCATGGCGTAGGCTCCTTGTTTTTCGATGTGACGTAGATGGGAACGTGATCATGCATCGCGAAGTCAGACCCAAGGAACAGGTGGTTCCCTTATGAGAACGCGCGAACATGGAACCGGCAGCGATAAGGCGGCCCAAAGCCGAAGCTATGCTATCGATGATTTGAGAGCCTTGGCTTTTGTCGCGGATGCCGGCAGCCTCAACGCGGCTGCTAAGCAGTATTCCATCTCCAAATCAGTGCTCTCCCGTGCGATCGCGAAGTTGGAAGAAGCGGTCGGGGGCCCGGTTTTCGATCGAACCAAATTGGGCATGACGTTGACTGAGATCGGCCAGGTGCTGCTACCCACTGCGAACCGAGCCGTTACCGTTATGCGTGACGCCGATGAAGCGATGCGCTCAGCAGGCGCTGTTCCGCAGGGTCGCCTGGATATTGCAGCGAGCGCCTTGTCCGGTCAAAAGTTGGTGGCGCCAGCCATGGCAGCGATGGCGAAGCTTTACCCCAAGGTGAACATGACGCTGCGCGTAACCGGGCGCGGCCCGGATCCGACCGCCGAAGATTTGGACATAGTTTTGCGAGTTGGACGCCCAATAGAGCGGCACCTTCGTTCAAAGCTACTATTGTCCTCTCCACTGGCATTATATGCGTTCAGGACCGCCGCGGCTCAGCACGATTTAAACGATCCAAAAACGATCGAGCGCTTGGGGCGCATAGTCATCGACATTGAGAATGTGCCGCCCGATTGGAAGCTTTCCAATCAGGATGGAGAAAAACTGATGTTTGACGGAGCGCCGCTTGCTCATGTTGGCGATCCGATGGTGGCGATTGGAATCATGAATGCCGGGTCGGGTGTCGCGTTCATTCCGAAAGTCTATGCAGAGCCGCTGGCCAAGGCAGGGGCCATCGTGCGGGTGCTTCCAGAATGGACCGGAGCCGTTTTGGAAATTTTTGCGACGACACCTGCTCGCCGCGCTGCGGTCCCAGCGGTCCGTGCATTCCTTGAGGTTTTGGAGCGAGAGGCTCAAAAACTGGCTGCAGCAGGGTAGCTGGCTGGCATGCTGTCAAAGCGCATAGCTTCAACGACGGGCCACGGCAACGAACGACGCTCGGATACGGTGGACTGCGGCCCTATAGTAGCGCAAAAGGTCGACACGTATTTGTTAGGTTTATCCAGCGAGGGGCACCAATCAAAGAAAAGGCGTTCCAAAGGCACTATAGCGTTCAAAAATTTAAGCCGGCCATGCTTTCGACAGCGTAATCCACCTGTCAATTATCGCTGACGGTGTCTTCACTAACCAGCAGGAGCGAGGTAGCTGCGCTGCCCAATGCTAGTGCGGTTCCAAACCACGCGGCGGTCGCAAACCCGCCGATCAAATCCGCCTCTCCGCTACTCGTGCCGATTAGGACGAAACCAAGCAGCGCCGTGGCCATCAGCCCGGCGGTTCGCGATATAGCGTTGTTCACGCCCGAGGCGACGCCGACATAGGCATTGTCGACGCTGTTCATGACCGCGGTGGTGAGCGGCGCGACGCTAAGCGCCATGCCAAGCGCCATCACGACGAGCCCGGGTAGAATGCCGGTCCAATAACTCATGCCGGGTCCCGAAAGCAGCGCAAACAGCGCAAATCCCGCGGCAACTAGCAGCGGCCCGATGGTGAGGGTGATACGGATGCCGATCCTCGTCGCTAGGCCGCCCATACTCCGCGACAGCGTTCCCATGATGAGCGGAAACGGCAGCAAAGCAGCACCTGCCGCCGTCGCGCTGTAATCGAAGCTGCCAATAAGCATATAGGGCAACAGAACCATCAGCCCGCCGAGGGCGGCATAGAGCATCAGCGTCAGTATCGAGATGCCGCTGAAACTTCCCGATGCGAAGATGCCGAGTGGCATCATTGCGGCTGGGCCTTTGCGATGCTCGATGTAGAGAAACGTAACGGTGAGGACCAAGCCAACCCCGAATGTGGCCAGAACCTGCCCGTCGATCCAGCCACGCTGCGGCGCGTTGATCAGCGCAAAAACGAGGGCGGCGAGCGCAAACGTCGCAAGCACCGCGCCCGATAGGTCGAGCGGCGCGCGCTCGTCCTGGCTCTCTCTCGACTCCCGGATGCCACGCTGGCCGACGATCCACGCCGCGCCAGCCGGCGGGATGACGATCGCGAAAGCCCAACGCCAATCGAATTGATCGACGATCAGTCCGCCGATCAGCGGGGCGGCAGCACCGGCGATGGCACCGGCCGCTGCCCATGTCCCGACCGCCTTGCCGCGCTTCTCGCCCGAGAAGCCATCGGCGATGATGGCGAGGCTGTTGGGTGCGAGCAGCGCGGCACCGATCCCTTGCACGAAGCGCACTCCAAACAAGATTTCCAGAGTCGGCGCCAAGGCGCAGCCCAGCGTCGCCAGCGTGAAGACCGCAAGGCCGATCATGAAGAAACGTTTGCGACCATAATGATCGCCGAGCGCGCCGCCGACCAAAACCAGCGCGCTCAGCGGCAGCAGATAGGCGTTCACGATCCACTGGACGCCAGCGGCGTCGGTGCCAAAGCTGTCGCGCATCGCTGGCAATGCGACGTTGATGATCGATCCAACGACGAAGGCAAGGCTGGACCCGAGCACCGTGGCGATCAGCGTGCCGGTCTCGGAATGGCAGGTGCCGGCCGTTTGCGCGCGACCGACAACTTCGTCGCAGGGTGGAAGGAGCGCGGTCGCCATATGTATCGTCTCTCCTTGCTACGGCGACCGGATAATCGTCAGTCGTCGAGCGACGCCAGATATTGGTGGACCGACGCGATCACGACCGATCCTTCTCCGACGCCGGAAGCGACACGCTTGACCGATCCGGAACGGACGTCACCGACCGCGTAGATGCCGGGCTTACTCGTGGCGTAGGGGGCGGCAACGTCCCCGTTCTCATCCTTGCCGCCGGTCATGACAAAGCCCTTGCCATCGGTCTCCAGGCAATCCTCCAGCCAGTCGCTGTTGGGAACCGCGCCGATCATCACGAAGATGTTCGCGATCTGGTGTGTGCTCTCCTCGCCAGCTGCGGCGTTGGTCCAGCTAACCTGTTCCAGAAGCGGATCGCCGTGCAGGCCGGTGATCTGCGTCTGCGCATGGATCGTAATCCTGGGCGATGCCTCCAACCGCTGCACCAGATAGTCGGACATGGTGGCGGCGAGTGAAGGTCCGCGCACCAGCATGTGGACGTGCTTGGCGTGACGCGACAGGAACATCGCCGCCTGGCCCGCGGAATTACCGCCACCGACAACGATGATGTCCTTGTTGATGCATAGGCGCGCTTCGATCGCGGTTGCGGCATAATGGATGCCCTGGCCTTCATATTTCTCGTAATCGTCGACGTCGAGCGTTCGGTATCGCGCACCGCTGGCAACGACGATCACGCGCGCCCGAACCCTCTCGCCGCATTCCATCCTCAGCGTGTAGGGGCGCTCGTCGCAATCAAGCGCGGTGATGGCGCGCGATACGGCAAAGCGTGCGCCGAATTTCTGCGCCTGGATCCAGGCTCGGCCAGCAAGCGCCTGTCCTGAGATGCCCGTCGGGAAGCCGAGGTAGTTCTCGATCTTGGAACTGGTCCCGGCCTGACCGCCCGGCGCTTCCTGTTCGATCACGGCCGTATCGAGTCCTTCGGATGCGGCATAGGTTGCCGCTGCCAGCCCTGCGGGACCGGCGCCGACGACGGCCACGTCGTAGATGTGGTCTGGATCAAAATCTTCGGTCAGGCCGAGCGCGACCGCGACTTCGTGATTGTTCGGGTTAGACAAGCACGTCCCGTCGCCGTGGATGACCACGGGCAGCGCGCTGCGGGCTTGCGGATGCTTGGCAAAGAACGCATCGGCCTGTTCGGTGTCGTCGGTGTCGACCCGCTGAAGGGGGTAACCGTTCCTCCCGAGAAACCGGGTGATTCGCAGCGTATCACCGCCATTGGCGGGACCCGCGAGCGTCACGCCCGCTTGATCGTGGACGAGGAAGGCGGTGCGGCGAAGGATGAAGGCGCGCATCACGATCTCGGCGATGTCCGGCTCCGCGCTCATCATGCGGGCGAAGTCGGCGCGCGCTACCCGGCAGATGGTCGTGCCATCGGTGACGCGGCCATCGACCAGGATTTTTCGGTCGTTGAACAGATCGAGTTCGCCGGTGAACATGCGCGGACCATGAGTAGTGACGACATCTTCGCCTGTTTCCGCCAGATCAATTATCTCGATAGCACCCGAGAGACAGACGAAAAAATCCACGCTGCGCTCGCCGCGCCTGAATAGATATGCACCGGCCCTCGGCCGTTCCTGCGTCCCATAGCCGCAGACCCGCTCAAGCTGCTCATCGGTCAGCTCAGGGAAAATCTGCCGCGAGCGTTCATACGGGTCGGCGGCGCTACCCGCCTCGATATCTAAGGTCGCCGCAGCGGATGGGGATGCTCGCCTTTCCGTCATCACATTAAATTAGTTGTCAATGCCCGAGCCCGCCAGCCCTTTCGGGAAAACCATGATTTTTTTTGAAGCTGTAGGGAAGCCCGAAAATCGTCAGGCCGAGATCTAAGCCATATACCAAAAAAAGTAGCGATATTGCCCGCGGCCGATGATCAACATCCGTGGTTTTATCGTTTGCTGAAAATTAAGTTCTAGTCTCAAGGGTTTCAGGCCAATTTGTCTGCTTTTGTTGGCTGCTTGGGGCCAAACGAATGACCGCTGTCCGTCGTCAGAACATTTGGCACAACTGGCTGCGTAAATTAGCGGAGTGTGGAACGGCGCGCCGCGAACATGGCCGATGGCGTTCGCCTTGATGTAGTCCGCTAGTTGGTCGGCGATGTAGCTCCGGCCCGCCAGCACGATCCTGATTTTGTCCTCCGAAGAGAAATGCCGACGGGTCGCTCTGCGGATGTCCTTCACCACCTTCTCGGCGATGGTTTTGGGCTTAGAGGATTTGGGTCTCATCTTCGTTCCTTCGTCACGACGACGAGACCCAAATCCTCCTTAAATCACAACCTCAATTCTGTGCCATGGGTGCTGACGGCGGACATCATGGCCTCTCGAACTATAACCAGTGGAAGGCAATAAGGGAGCTTAGGTGGACAAATTTGCGATAATGCCCATTGTCCATAATGCTCATTATGTTTGGCACCCGCTGTTTAGGGAATGCAATCATGGGCTCTCGATGGCTCCGGCAATCGAAATTGCCATCAAACCCGGAGGCGGCAGGGGCCATCTCTCGCATAGAGCATCCAGACTTTTCACTGGTGCATCCATGAGAGACTGCATGATTGCAGCTGGAAATTTCTTAAAGGATGCCTTCTCTTTCCAACAGCGCTATCCTTTTCACTCTACCAGCTTTCCAGGCTTCGTCATTCCATAGATGGAAAGATCCGTCGCGAACCACGATCCGAACGAACTGCAGGCCTTTGGGATCGATCTGGCTTCTAACAATTGCGGGCAAGGTAAGCCGTCCGCCCTTTTCTCCGCGAAATTTCTGGAACCGGTCCATAGCGGCTAACGCAAAATCGGCGCGCTGGTGCTTGGGCAATGCGTCATAGCGCTCGCGCAGAGCGGTTCGGATTCTTTCTCCATTGCCAGCCCAGGTCACCACTTCGACAGCCCCGTTCCCATGAAGTCTGGCGAGATAGATTCCGGCGGCGTTTGTCCAAGCTAAGCGTTGCCGAACGGGCGGAGGCAAGCTGACCCTCCCACGAGCGTCGATGCCGACGGTTTGGGTCCAAACCGAGCGGTCGAGGTCTGGCAACAACTGCCATTCAGAAGATTGATCACCCCCCATTACGGGATGGATTGGGCAACCGGCAAGTTTTTGTCAACAGCTCGTTGGTTGTTCAATACATGCTTTTTGCCCAGGGTTATCCTGTGTTTTACCCTTCCCAGTCGGTGTCGGTCCTGCTACTATCTTGGGATGATTTGGGTGGAAAACGGGAGTGCTTCGATGAGTGTTCATGCACCGATAAGTGCTATTGGCGCGGACCTTGTTTGTTGGTCCCGAATGCAGTCGGAGGCTGGGCAGGGACTTGCTGCGATTGTTGCCAGGAAAGAACTTGAGCGGATTGCCGGGCAGGGCGTTTTCCTTTGGGGCGTGGGCAATGCACCAGCGGTGGCCATAAGTGCTTTGGCGCGCCTCGGAGCACCGGTTCCCGTGATATTTTCAATCATGAAAAGTCGCCCTAAGAAGGTCGATATAGCACCCTCGCGGATCGTCGCGTGGCGCCGCTACATCGACGCAGAAGGGGTCGAGCGCGCCCTGCCGCCGAGTTCCATAGTGACGAGCCGTGGAGATTCGCCGAAAGGGGCGAAGCGGGCGCACTATGCTCTTATGTGCCGCGCCGACGAGAAATTGGCATTGACCAGTGGAGAGTGTTTTGACGTTGCCGCCTATCGCAATGCTGGTGGGACAGGGGCCCCGGTGGGGGCATCGCAGGTCACCGCTCTCCTTCGCCAGGTGGCGGAGCCGTCCGGCGACGGGGATTATGAAGCCAATTTGCGGGCAGACTTGGACGCTAGCTATTGGGTCCGATTGACTGACCCTGTCGAAGTGCCAGCGAATTTATTGGCTCGCTTGGACGCGGCTGAGCACCTCGACGTAGAGGAATGGCTCCGATTGGCGAGCGATATTCGGGGTGTTGATGGTCGATCGCTTGCCGGAAGCCTGATCTGATCGACACGGTTGGGCGCGACTTGTGTTACGTGCTAACGTGATTACAGCGAAGTTTTCGGGAAGTGGATTTGGCTGACAAGGAACACCGACTTAGAATTGAGCTACGGGCGGCCGGATTCAGCCGTGAGGTGGTGGATGCTGCGTGGCCCTCATGGTGGGACGACAGCCTCGAAGATGAGCCTTCGGGTGAAGCGGAACTCCGTTTTGCCCTCTCGCGTCGCTTGGGTCTATCGGCCCCTTCTTTACTGGGTGAGCGGGTCGAGTTCATCTGGAACGACGAGGCGTTCTTCAAGCATTTGTCGGCAAAGGACGAGGCCCAGCGAGCCGCGATCACCTCGTTCGGCATGACGCTGGGGCGGCTTCTCGTGGCCGCCACGGAGATTGGTTCAGGGTTGCAAGGTCGCAGCGCTTTGGAACTGCGCAATGCGATACTTTCAAATCAAGCCACGGTAGCTCTTGGCTCGGTGATAAGCGCCTGCTGGGCCCTGGGGGTTCCGGTCGTCCAACTGACGGTGTTCCCGCTTGAGGCAAAATCCATGCATGCCATGGTGGTCCATCATGAAGGCAGGCACGCGATACTGCTTGCAAGGGCGGCGCGTTACCCGGCCCAAGCGGTCTTCACCCTTGCGCACGAGATTGGTCACGCAGCATTGGGCCACCTAGGCGATGCTCCCGCGTTGGTCGACATGGAAGACCCCTTCGCGCCTTCGGCAGATGATGATCAAGAGATCGCTGCAGATCGTTTCGCTCTTGAGCTTCTCACTGGAAGCGCGGACCCCGACATTCGTATCGAGGCAAGTCGATTCTCGGCAAGATCCCTGGCGCTGGCTGTCAGCAAAGCTGGGCCGAGACATCGCATCGAACCGGCCACTCTCGCGCTTTGCGTTGGATATAAGCGGCAGGCTTGGCAGACTGCAATCGGCGCCCTTCGTGTTCTCGATCCCGAGCCTGTGAATTTAGGAATGGAGATCAACCGCATAGCGGCCGGGCAGCTGACTTGGAACTCGATCGGCAGCGACAGCTTCGATTGGGTCGAGAGGGTCCTTGGTCTGTGAACGGCGATCAAGTGCTGGTTGACAACGACGTGGTGTTCAAGCTGTGCGCCTTTGGTTATCATGGTGTCCTCGTGGACGGCGCCGTTTGGGCTCCAGCATCTATGCTACCCTTCGGAAAATTTGTTCTGCGGGACCTGGCCCGAAAGAGTAGGGGGGTGTGCAACCGGGAGGGGTTAACAGCGGCGGTGGAGGAGGTGATCTCGGGAATCGAAGTCATGAGACCGAGTGGCGCTGCGATTGAGCTGGCGGCTGATCTGGAGGAGGCTGCGAACGCCAAGGCACTGGAGCTGGATGCGGGCGAAAGCCAGCTGCTCGCGATGCTCATCCTCGGCGAGGCTCGGTTGATTATTACAGGTGACAAGCGTGCGGTCGCAGCGATCGAGGTTCTCGAGCCGCGGAGGGCAAGGCAGCGGATCGCTTCGCTCGAGCAACTGCTTGTCATGCTGCTTGAGCTTGGACATTTCAAAGATCTGCGGAGGGGCGTTTGTGCAGAGCCCCAAGTGGATACCGCCACGACTGCATGCTTCGCTTGCCATTCGGAGCAGCCTGCACGCGCCGATATTGAAGCTGGGCTTAAAAGCTACATCGCTGTGCTCAAGATAATCGCTCCGACGGTATTGTGCGATCGTGCGGAGCTGGCACGTTTATAGGAGCGCTGAAACATCTGGGTGCGGAGCCGCCAGTCTTATCGATCCATCATTGCTGCGCGCCGCCATCTGGCCTCGCGGCATGGATGCGGATTGCTATGTGAACAAACTCAGCGAAAGCCTCGCAGGAAGACCGCATAGGGAGCCAGCAAATCGGCTATGAGATTAATCGGGCGGATGGCCGGTCCTTGGTCCTCGTTCACGTTCTCGGATTCTTCCAGCATTTCCAGACAGGCCTTATCGACGCGGCCCTGCACATAACGGCTGCCCAGCTTTCCCGTGGTGGGGCCGACCGCCACCCGTGTCGAATTTAGCGGCAATTCTTCATCGACCTGACGCAAATTACCGATCTTCAGGGCAAAGCGTGATCCGCGCACCTCGATATCTTTTGGAATCTCCTGCCACTCGAGGTTGTCGGGCGAATATTGCTTTGCGCAAAGCGGCTCGGCGAAATGCTTGGAGTCCATTTCCTCCATCACAAGATGGATCGGGCGCCCCTCGTCGGCGAACCGCTCTGCGAAGGGCTGGACCATCGTAGATGGGTGGCATGTGTTTCCCCCGTAGCCCCAAAGTCCGTATCCCACCTTTGCAATCTCCGCGCTCTTGCGCGCGATGATGTCTTCCAGACTTTCTTGAGCGTGCGTGCCCACCTTCATGAACAAAAGACCGGCGCCCGGATGGATAATCTCACTCACGCTTCTTCACTCCTGTGATCGAACAGCTCAAGGCGATACTCCTCTTGGGGAGCCTTGCCATAATCGGGCCTTTTCATCTCCCGCACATACCGCACCCGGGGCTCCTTGGAACCACCGTAAAAATTCCGAAGGCTCTGCTGATTGGTCAGGGGCGCACTCTCTTCAGCATTCACGATATTGCCGGGCACAGAGGAGAAGAAGAGGTTGCACGACTTTAAATCCGGTGCGTCGTCGAGGTGATAACCATGCAGTTTGCGAGCCATTCGAGAAACATAGAAACCGCGCGACGATGCGTAGCTCTGAACGTTGGCGAGAACCTGCTTAGGCCAATCTAATTCGTCGTCGTCGGCGATAACGACGCAGCCCTCACCATCATATCGAACGGCCTCGATACCACGCTGCACGAAGGCGTTGACGCTCGCACCGCCGTTGGAGGCGCCCCAGGGCGGGTTGGTGTAAAAGCAGTCATATTTTTGCACATCGGGTAGCGGGTCGAGAACATTATAAAGCGTAGCATCTAGGTAGTCGAGCCGCTCCTTGTCGGCAAATCTCTTCACCGCATTGACGGTGCGTTCGTCAAAATCAAAAACCATGATTTTGGTCGGCCCGAAATCCAGAACCTTCCGTTCCTTGAGGTATGCAAGCGCAACCGAGACAGCGTCGCCATCACCGATAAACGCCAGACGCTTTTCTTTCGACCAAGACGCGATTGCCTCGCTCTGCATGACCATGTCGCCGGTCTTCATATGAATTTGATCGAATTCACGTAACGGTCGTGTGCGATTGGCGACCACATCTGATACCGCATTGACCGCAGCGCGCATGTCTACCCTGATCCTGTCGCTCGGTATCATATTCCCTCCCGTTTCGATTCGCTCAAGAAATATGAGCGCCTGATACCAAAGTGGCAACGCAGTGAATTTTTAACCCAACCGATCGACTTCGCTGGAGCTATCTTCGATATCAACCAGGTCGGCGGCCCACAGGGGCGCTAAGCATGCTACTTATGAAAGACATGCTTGGTCGATCAAGGTCGCATTTATACATCAAACCAAGTTTTTGGCGCGCATATTTCTTCGCGCCTTTTCACTCTTGTCCAGTTCTAAGCCCATTTGCGAAATCACCATATCAGTTTTGGCAAATTGCAAATCGCGATACTCAACCGCTTGAACGCGGTTGCCCCAAGGATCCAGGAAGTCCAGAAAGCGGTGGTCCAAAATTGTAGCGCCAGCTTCGCGAGCAAGTTCTGATAGAGCGCCTAGATCGTCCACGACCAGACCAAAATGACGTTGGGCATCAGGTGTCTGAGAACGTCCCGACATCAGCGCGATAAATTGATCGCCCATATCGATGATCGCTCGCCCGCTTCCACGGCCGCGTAATTTGAAATCGAAGATTTTTCCATAGAACGTCAAAGCCTCCTCCACGTCTCCGACTTCAAGCGCGATGTGATTAACACCCACCATTTTCGGCTTGCGCATTTCAGTGATGGGTGCCTCCGCTTAGTTTGGCCGCTACTTGCGCGATAAGCTTTCCCTGGTGCTGAGCGCCGTCCAATTCCGTTTGGCTTGGTTGCCGTTTGCCGTCGCCACCTGCGATGGTCGTGGCACCGTAAGGTGAGCCACCCGTGATCTCGTCGAGCGTCATCTGACCCTTGAAGCTGTAGGGAAGCCCGACAATCGTCAGGCCGAGATGCAGGAGGTTGGTGATGATTGAAAACAATGTGGTTTCCTGCCCGCCATGCTGCGAGGCGCTCGAGGTGAACGCGCCCCCGACTTTGCCGTTAAGCGCTCCTTTTTGCCAAAGGCCACCGGTCTGGTCGAGAAAGCTCGCCATTTGCGAGGATATGCGTCCATATCGAGTTGGCGTCCCAATGATGATGCCGTCATAATTTGGAAGATCATTCACTTCTGCGATCGGGTGGTCATCATCGGCTGAAAAGCCGGCTGCTTTGACAATCTCAGCCGGGGCGGTTTCGGGCACGCGTTTGATATCGACTTCGGCGCCGGCAGTTCGGGCACCTTCGGCAACTGCGGCTGCCATTTGGCTCGTATGGCCATAGCTGGAATAATAGAGAACTAGAATCTTGGTCATTACATCATCCTTTTTGATCGGGGCTTAGATGTCACGAAACCAGGTTCGACCGAGCAAATTATTGGCATCCTCTGGTTTCAGAAAATTCTGCTACGTAGTTTAAGGTCTTTGTGTTTGCGCGCGATCGCTAGTGCTGCGAGTAATAACAAAGCGGCTGGGATCCAGCTGCCGCGGAGCACTGTGAGATGGCTCAGTATTGCACCGCACATGACAAAAGCGATCGTGATAGCGCCGACCGAGGCTGTCCGGCGGTCAAAAAGCAAAAGCGCTCCGACGACCTCGATCAATCCAGTCATGATCCTAGCGGCGTTGCCAAGCGCCGTCGGCTGGAACAGGTTGACCATGCAGGTGTCGGCAAGCAGCATGGCGATCCCAGTTGCGCCGCAGATGACGATAACTAGGATTCTTAGGGCGAGCCAAAAGAATGCTGGCCCATACCGATCGGATCGATGGTTGAAGATCCGTATGAGTGCCATCTCTAGAAGCTCCTTTCTAGCCAGACCCATGTTGGAACTTGTCCGAGACATGGTAGGTCAGAACTAGGAACACTGGGTTCGTGTTACGGAACGGTGGTGGGCTCGGTGAAGAGGAGGGGCGCGTTGCGCTGGTCAATCCTCGCGGGGGTGTCGATAAAATCCCGACTGCCCGCTCCTGGTTTGGATATTCGCTCATGCTGAAGGTGCGGCGATACCGGACGATCTTTGGCTGGACGAAAAATCAGAGCTAGGGAGACGATATGACAACAGCAGAAACGTCAATTTCGATAGGCTTGAATGATGGACCGGGACATCATCAGCCACGAAGCCAAATCGCTATTATATTGTTTGCTATGCTTAAAGATTACGAAGCAAACGGGCGTTCGCCATTTTGGCTTACACCCTGCTTAATTCAGTCCGGACATATCGCAATGTTTTGTCGAGCCAAAGTCTGACATGACCTGCATTGCCTGGCATGTGAGCATGGTCAGATTTATCAAGCCACCATGGCGCGACGCTTGGAAAATGGATGGCCGAAACTTTCCTGTGGCGAACTAGTAGGCCGATATCGTCGTCGCCAATTTCAAGGGGAGAAGTCTCTTCGCCAAGGAAGGAAAACTCAGTCACTTGAATTTCGGGATCTGGCGTAGGTAGCTGGGTTTCTCCGCGGAGAAGTTGCCTAAGCTCGACGGCAAAGTCTCTCTCTTCCTCCTGCGCAAACGTGTCGAGGGCGTCGAACTGCCAGTGGGGATGGGCAGCATCGCCAGCCACAAAGCCCCAATTTCCTTCGGCCTCAACGAGCCCCACCCATTCGGCTCTGAAGAGCTGCGGTTTGGATACCACGTCCGTGCGCCCGAAGTGAACAGTGAGATCGCACGATCCGAATGTGAACGAGCGACCTTCTCCGCGCCGCGAAGCTAGCCGCCATTGCTCACGGATTCCAAACCACGCAGAAAGCCCGCCGCCCAGATCCAGTAGCGGAGCTACAACCGCTTCTCCGCCGCGGTTTCTTTCCACGGTCTCACATGGTTCCAAGAGTTTAAGGCCAATGGTCACTCCATCGGGCGCCGCTGCCTTTTCCAATCTCAACCTGGGTTCCGACACGACTGAGGCCAATAGAACTTCCACTTTTTCGAAATGGGAATTCAGGCTGTCCTCTTTGATCCTAAATGGGCTCACTGGACCTCCAAGATTTCCTGGCCATAAAGCGGAACCATGAGGTTCTGGACCTCTTTTTGCCAGAGCCTGCTTGCTGGTCCAGTATCGGCCTCGATTTCAGAAAGTTCCGCGAGGTGCCGGACTACTGCGCCCAGACTAGGGTCGGTCAAAAGGCGTTGGACGGCCGGCACCGGCACACTTGCCACATATCGCGGACTTAGATCGATCTGGCCCCCTCCGACATGACTTGAGAAATAACGCGCAAGACCGTGGAAGACCTTTGAGTTGAAAATTGTCGTAAATGCCTTCAACGTAAGCAGTTCGAGTTCCTCATCGAGCGCATTGCCAAAGTCGTCGTGGTCGACCTCGCCATCTGCGGGTCGACTTGCCCACCGAGGAAACCATGCAAAACCTTGCACCACTGAAAACTTACCAATCTCATCGAGCGCGAACGAACCTGGCGATCCAAAATATTTTGAGACAACTCTTGGAAGCCCCTCGGCCTGAAGTGCCCAGGCGCGGTGCTCTGCAAGCACCCACCAATTTTTTGTCGCGCCGCGCACGATGCTCGACCTCGCTGTGAGCTGAGTTTTTGCTGGCAAAAGATAATTCTCATAATATCGGGGCAGTGTCTTGCGCAATTCCGCCTCGGAAGAAATCGATGACGAACCATGCGGATAGAATAGCCATTCGGCGGTGCGCAGTTTGCCATTAGTCAGATTGTCACCGGTCATAGCCGGGCGAAAAAAGCGCCGTTCGTTCGGGCTTAGTCTCGAAAGTTCTTCTGCCGAGAGCAGGAAGACCTCATTTGCTCCGGTTCGTATTCCCTGCCGAATGTCGAAGAGGTCGCCAATTTTCGCAAGCGCTCCGATGCCAGCAAAGCGTTCGAGCAGTTTTTTCACATGAGGTGGAACGGGTTTCCAGGTTGAGCCAGACCTAAATTCCTCGGCAGGGGTGATGAACAGTGACCAGCCTTCGTGTGACCCGACATCGTCCCGCCGCAAAGCGCGCAGCGCATCGCCCGTAGCGTTGCGTTCATCATTGGCAATCAGCGTGACTGTGTCATTATTTCTTTGAGTAGCAGTCGTGAGGACAAGGGTCGCGACCTGCACGGTGGCGTGACGGAAGAGGCCGTATTCGCCTAAAGAGGAGAGCATGGAAAGATGGGCTCTTTCCATGAGGCTTTTTCGCCATTTTTGCGCAGCTTGGAGCGAGAGAAGACTGGCGGGCATGACCGCTCCAAGTGCCCCGCCTTCTTTAAGACGATCCAGGGATTTGTTGATGAACGCCATGCTCAGGTCAATGCGCCCGCCTGCCAGTGGTCCCAAGGCATCGGTTGCGATCTCCCGCTGCGATTTCGCCATCGCTGACCAAGAGAGAAAAGGAGGATTCATCACGATAATGTCGGCGACCGGTAGATCAATGGCGAGACTGTCGGCAGCCATTAGGTCAAGCTCGATACCGCCCTTTGGCTCCCAGTCGGCTTTTGCGAACGTGAGCATGAATTTCGCCATCGAAATTGCCGACGGAGAAATGTCTCGGCCAACGAGCCGGAGTTTGCCATCAAACCCAATCCTTCGAAGCGTTCTGACGGCTTCGTATAAAAAAGAAGCCGATCCACAGGCGGGATCCATAACCACCAGGTCTTTGAAATTCTTGATGTCGCCAACCGCGAAGATGGCTTTTTCGACCACGATGCGAGCAAGTGCGGGCGGCGTAAAATGAGAAGTTCCTCGAGATTTGCGTTCTGACAAGGCCGGTGCATTCCAGCCAAATAGATCGCTCTGGGAGGTCTGCACTAAATCGAAATGGGCTTCCTGAAAAATCTCGCTCCCTGCGTGTCGCACGGCCAGGTCTAGGTCAGTTTTCAATTCATGTGCTGAGAATGCAAAAGTGCTTTGGTCAACCAGTCGTGCAATCGCGTCTGCTCCGAGTTCCGAGCGCCAAAGCGGAACATCACGGCCTGTTTCGGAAAGGCGCTGGGAAAAGACCGAGAGATAGGCGTCTACCGTTGCATCGTCATCAGCTCCAGCTTGCGCGACCGCAGATCTGGTGCGGCGGAATAAATCGACAAGTCCATCTGTTACTTTGCGGTTAGACCGGACTTTATCGGCCACAAGATATCGATAAAAGTCAGCCAGCTTCTCTTCCACACTGGAGATCGAGAACGCTTCAGGACTTGCGTCGTCCCACCGAGTGACGACGACTTTATCCATGTCCACGGCTACATGATGCGGCACATCGCTCGAATATGCCCATTCGCGGGCGCGTCCATCTTTCCACGTGCCCTCTGAGCGCGTAGAAATGGCAAAGCTTCCAAGGCCGCCGTCAAGGAGAAGCTCATGCCGCTCGCCCGACGGGAGGTCATTACTCGCAAATAGCGGCGCATCGGCCAGGCCCAGCTTTGAAGCCCAGCGCTGAACAATTCCATCGGCTGTTGGGGTCATGGACGGTTTACCTGTGACATTGAAGGCTCGGCTACCATGCTCAGAATGCGACTACAATGATAATTTTGACTACCTAGAACGGCAGGATTGCACGATTCGCGCGACCATCATCTCGGATCATTGGCAGGCACATGACCCAGCGATTGTAATTACGATTGAGGTTTTGCTCGACCCGGAAAAAATCTCGACCCCGAAAATTTAGTTAGCTTCATTCAGTGTTTGGAGCCTTTCCGAGCCGTTGGGAAAATGTATCCGGACGCCGCATTTCTCGATTATCTCCCCGCCGGAGTTGCAGACGATTAAGAAGCCTGAGAATTTACGGAAGAAGGAGATTTCGCTTTGGCAGGCAGTTCGAAAGCGGCCGCGGTCCAGAATGATCAATGCCGTCGATCGAAACTCTGCGACCTGAAAAGGATGCTTGCATAAACGGCCCGGTAGACCGCATTTGGCATACCATGGCTACCAATCCATCAAAAAAATCCAAGTCTCTCGATACCAGACAGAAGCTGCTAGATGCCGGCCTTTTCTTATTCGGCGCCAACGGCATCTCGGGTGTTTCGACCCGTCAGCTCGCTGATTGCGCGGGGGTCAATCTGAGCGGCATACTCTATCATTTTGGGGGCAAGGAACAGCTTTACGAAGCGGTCGCTCAACAAATTGCTGACACGACCGGTGCGCAGATTGCTGCCACCGCAGCAGCGATCGCTCCCACGTTGAAAGAGCTGACCAGAGAGCAGGCTGCCATGTCCGCGGGCAGTCTTCTTGGCCGTATAGCGCGGGTCATTCTGGCGACCCCGGATGCTGCTTCGCGCGCTGGATTCATCCTGCGGGAGCAGATGCAGCCGTCGCCCGCATTCGATATTATTTATCACGGGTATATCGAGCGTGTTCACATGCTTTTAGCCGAATTGGTCGCCCGGGCGCTCGATCGGGATGCCAACAGCGAGATGGTAATCCTGCAGACCCATGCCTTGCTTGGGCAGGCCATGATTTTTGGCATGGCGAAGGCAACGATATTGTTGAGACTCGGTGAACATGAATTCTCCGAATCTCGGGTAAATCGAACAGTCTCTGCGATCGAGCAGATAACAGTTAAAGCCCTTTCGAGCTAGCTTTCCTTATTTGTTCGGCACCGTATCACATTGATATTAAAGAAGGAAAGCCCTCCTAGAAATAAAGTTCAATCGACCGATTGACATTTTCATTCGATTGAACGAATTTACGGTCATGAACCGTTCCTCCAGCCATGCACCTCCGGACTCGCGCCTTCTGAATGTCGCCATCGATCTCTTTGGCCAAGTCGGGTTGGACGGAGTTAGCACGCGTGAACTGGCTAGCCTTGCCAACACCCAGATGTCGTCAATCGGGTATCATTTCGGAAGCAAGGTGGGGCTTCACCTCGCAGCCGCTCAACACATAGCGGACACGATCGGTGCGCGGGTTCGCCCGTTACTGGTGGCTGCGCGGGAACTTCGTAAGTCGTCCGACGACGCTGAGGTCGCTCGGCTGGCGCTTCGTCAAATCCTGATTGGGATGTTGAACGTGATCGTGACCGAGGAATTCGCAGCCGATTCGCGGTTCGTCGCCCGCGAACAAGCTAATCCGGGCGCTGCGTTCGAAATACTGTTCAGAGAGGTCATGGAGCCAATGCTGGACGAACTGAGCCGATTGATTGCGTGTATTTCGGGTAATCAGATGTCCACTCAGGAGTGCCGCACACGTTCTGTCGTTCTGATCGGCCAAGTGCTGGTTTTTCGTATGGCGCATGCGACCGCGCTTCGAGCTGCGGGATGGTCAAGTATCGACGAGGGCGGCGTTCGTTTGTTGCGGCACGTCATCGATGAACATGTGGTGGCGATCTGCGACCGGATCGAAGCGGCCGAGCCTGCACAGCCAAAATATATCAAGTGAGGAGATGAACGATGACTTCGAACAAGAGCAAGAGCCGAATCCGGCTTTCAATCTGGGCCGCGCGGGTAATCTCCGCATTGGCCTTCGGCCTGGCTGGCGGGGCAAAACTGTTCGGCGCGGCAGCGCTGGTGGCAATTTTCGACCAAATTGGTTTTGGACAATGGTTTCGCTACCTCACTGGTGCGATTGAGCTGTTGGGTGCGATTCTCATCCTCGTTCCTGCAGCGGCCCTTACTGGCACAATCTTGCTGTTCTGCGTCGCTTGCGGCGCGGTCGCCACCCACTTTTTCCTGATCGGTGGCAATTCTCTGCCAGCAATTGTGTTGCTTTTTCTCACAGGCGGCTTGCTCGTGGCAACGCGTCGCTATCAGCGCTTAGGCGCCCTTTGATGTCCGCGATCAGAGGATGTGGCCATGAGCAGAAATAGACGCATTTCGATTGGAGTGTTAGCTGTCATTGGCCTGGCTGCTCTAGTCTGGTTTTTCCTGCTCAGACCCCCCAGCGATGAGCCGCTCAAGCTCTATGGTAATATCGATATCCGCGAAGTCGATTTGGCCTTTCGCGTGGACGGGCGTGTTGCCGAACTTTTGGTCGATGAGGGAGATGCGGTTAGGGCCGGTCAGCTGCTTGGGCGCCTAGATCCTGAACCGCTGCGCGCAGAGTTGTCCGAAGCAGAAGCCAATATTGGAGCGCAGAACGCACAGCTTGATTTGCTGCGCGCCGGAAGCCGCGTCGAGGATATCGCTCAGGCACAGGCACTAGTCGACGAGCGCCGCGCTAGCCTTGCAAATGCGTCCGCTGATGTTGCGAGGCTTTCACAGCTACGCCAGAGCGGAGCTACCTCGACGCGTTCCTATGAGGATGCGTCGAATGCCCGCGACGAAGCGGCCGCGCGGTTGCGAAACGCTCAGCAGGGTTTGAAGGAAAGTCGAGCAGGCAGTCGGCGGCAGGAAGTCGAGCGCGCAGCTGCAAATGTTGGCCAGGCAAAAGCAGCTGCCGACCGCGTCAAGCTGCGACTTTCTGATACCGAGCTATTCGCTCCTTCCAGTGGTATCCTTTTGACCCGTGCCATCGAAAAAGGTGCCATTGTTTCTGCGGGGTCGACTGTGTTCACCGAAGCGCTGGCCAATCCAGTTTGGGCACGCGTTTACGTCGATCAGCCCAATCTTGGGCTAGTCGCTCCGGGAGCACGGGTAACGCTCACGACCGATGCTGCGCCAGGCAAGGTATATCACGGCAAGGTCGGTTACGTGTCACCGACCGCGGAATTCACGCCCAAGACGGTGGAAACGCCGGAATTGCGCACTGACCTGGTCTATCGAGCCCGAATTGTCGTTCTCGATCCGGATACCAGACTTCGCCAGGGCATGCCGGTCACCGTTCAGCTTGCGAGCGGCGCCATCGCCGTCAAGGAGCACTGAGGCGTGGGCCAAAACAAAACAGCTATAGTGATTGAAAATCTCACCCGTCGGTTTGGCGAGGGAGAGGAAACAATTAGTGCGATTGATGGAATTAACGCCGAAATTCGTGGCGGAGTCGTAACTGGTCTTGTTGGCCCAGATGGCGCTGGCAAGACGACCCTCATGCGCGTGATTGCAGGGCTCCTTACTCCGAGTGAGGGTAGCGTGACGATCGATGGGACCGATGCCAATGCAGGGGATCCCGGTCTTCGCAGTCGGCTCGGTTATATGCCCCAACGCTTTGGTCTCTACGAGGATCTGAGCGTCATGGAAAATCTGACGCTCTATGCGGATTTGTTCGATGTTCCGGCCAATGAGCGCGGTGACGCCTTTGACCGTATGCTCGACTTTACCGACCTGAAACGGTTTACGAAACGCCGCGCGGGACAGATGTCCGGAGGAATGAAGCAGAAGCTTGGGCTCGCTTGCGCCCTGCTTGGCGATCCAGATTTTCTATTACTCGATGAACCGAGCGTCGGCGTCGATCCCATATCGCGACGCGAATTGTGGAAGATGGTCGGCGAGCTCTCTGGGGAAGGCAAGACCGTCATCTGGTCAACTGCTTATCTCGACGAAGCGGAAAAATGCGACGACATTATCCTGCTCGATAACGGCAAGCCCCTCTTCATCGGTCAGCCGGCCGAGCTCGCCGAGCGCATGCGTGGCCGCAGCTTTCTGGTTCGCGGGATCAAGGAAAATCGCCGCCTCGTTCTCAAACGTGGCCTGAAATCTGACAAGGTTATCGACGGGGTGATCCAGGGGCGCGCTGTTCGGCTGGTCATGCAGGACAAAGACGATCCAATTGCCATCGAAACGCTAAGAGCGGGAGAAACTGCTGAGTTGGTTCCCGTCGATCCTCGCCTTGAAGATGGAGTGATCGATCTGCTTGGTGGCGGCCCTGACGGAGAGTCGGTCGTCGCGCATCTATTGGCTGACGCTGCCGATGATGACCGTGCGGATGACGAAGCGGTTATTGAAGCGATTGAACTCACCAAGCGCTTTGGCGAATTCACGGCGACTGATCACGTCAGTTTCGACGTTAAGCGTGGTGAGATATTTGGACTTTTGGGTCCGAATGGTGCCGGCAAATCCACCACGTTCAAAATGATGTGCGGGCTCCTCGTGCCCACGTCGGGCGAAGCCAAGGTGCTCGGTTACAGCCTGAAGAAGTCTCCCGGAGAGGCGCGTCAGCGTCTTGGATACATGGCCCAGAAGTTTTCTCTCTATGGCGCCTTGTCGGTGCGCCAGAACATGGAATTTTTCTCAGGCGTTTATGGCCTTCGCGGAAAGAGACAGGGCGATCGGATCGATGCGATGATCGACGCATTTGCGCTGGAACCTTATCTGAAGGCCTCGCCGGACAGCTTGCCGCTCGGTTTTAAGCAGCGTCTGGCACTTGCCTGCGCAATTATGCACGATCCTGCGATCCTTTTTCTCGATGAGCCGACCTCTGGCGTCGACCCCATAACCCGGCGCGAATTCTGGACGCATATTAATGGGGTTGTCGAGAAGGGCGTTACCGTGATGGTCACCACGCACTTCATGGATGAGGCGGAATATTGTGACCGCATCGGCCTGGTATACCGCGGCCAGTTAATTGCCCACGGGCTTCCCGACAGCTTGCGCGCTGAAGCTGCGGGCGATGACGCGGAAGATCCCACGATGGAAGAGGCTTTCATCGAACTGGTTCGCCGCGCGGACGTCAGCCGCGAAGAAGAAGAGAAGGCGGCAGCGTGAGCAGTCAGCCGGCCTTGTCAGCTTTGGTGTCGAGGCGGCGCCTCTGGGCGCTTTGCCGCAAGGAGAGCGTTCAAATATTGCGCGATCCATCCAGCATTTTGATCGCATTCGTGCTGCCAGTCATCATGATCTTCCTGTTTGGCTATGGAATTAATCTTGATACCGGCGAGACGCGGATAGGCATGGTTGTCGAGGATTCCGGTGCTGAGGCATGGCAATTGGCAGATGCCATCGCCGGTTCGCCCTTCCTAAAAGTAGTGACGAACGGTTCGCGCGGCGATGTCGAGGCGGCGCTTCAAGGCGAAGAAATTCGCGGTTTCGTTGTCATTCCAAGCAATTTTTCTAGGCTGGTTGCAATATCTGGGGAGCAGGCGAGTATTCAGATCGTCACAGATGGCAGTGTCCCAAATACCGCCGCTTTTGTCGCCAATTATGTTACCGGCTCGCTAAGCGGATGGGCGGCAAACCGGGCTGAAATTGCCGGCACCTCTCCGAACGCCGGGATCCAGATTAAGCAGCGCTACTGGTTCAATGCGGCAACGACGAGCCGCAACTCCCTGGTCCCTGGGTCGATCGTGATTGTGATGACGGTGGTCGGCGCACTGCTGACCTCTCTAGTCGTTGCGCGCGAATGGGAGCGCGGAACGATGGAAGCGCTATTGTCCACGCCGGTGACAAAAGCGGAGTTACTGCTGTCAAAGCTATTACCCTATTTCGCGTTGGGTCTCGGCTCGATGCTACTCTGCGTCGGAATTGCGGTTTGGATGCTGGGCGTTCCGTTCCGCGGATCATTTGTGTTGCTTGTCCTCGCAACCAGCCTTTTTCTTGGCACGGCGCTCGGGTTGGGATTGCTTTTGTCAACCGTGCTGAAGAACCAGTTCAACGCGGCGCAAGGTGCGCTCAATGCGGCATTTCTCCCGGCACTGATGCTATCTGGCTTCGTCTACGAAATCGCCAGCATGCCGTGGCCGGTGCAGGTGATTTCCTCAATCCTGCCAGCCCGGTATTTCGTCACCATTCTACAGACACTGTTCCAGTCGGATTATGCCGGCGCCCTGTTCTGGATGAATGCGGGCGTGCTTGCGCTGATTGCCGCAATTTTCCTCTCGCTAATTGCATTCAAAACCCAGCGGACACTTGATTGATGCTTTGGCACCGGCTCATCACACTCGTGCGCAAGGAATTGCAAGCACTTCTCCGCGACCCGAGTGGCCGCGAGCTATTAATTGCTCCTGTTCTGTTCCAGATCCTGCTGTTTCCGTTCGCAGCTTCGCTCGAGGTGAACAATATATCCGTGGCGATCCTCAATCAGGATAGCGGAGGTGCATCGACCGAGATCGTCGAACGGCTTGCCGCATCCCCGTCGTTCGCTGACTTGCGATTTGTAACGCGGGAGAAAGATCTGCGCGATGCTATTGATCGGCAGGTTTCAATGATCGGCGTGCGATTCCAGCCAAATTTCTCCCGTGATCTTACTGCGGGGCAATCATCCTTGCAGGTTATCGGCGATGGCAGGCGCGCTAACAGCGCTCAGATAGCAACCGGATATATCCAATCGATTGTTCAACAATATCAGGCTGATTTGCCGCGTTCGGCGTCAATTGCTTCGCCGGACGTAAGGGTGGTGGTCCGCAATTGGTATAATCCCAATCTGGAGAGCCAGTGGTTCATTTTACCTAGTCTCGTGGCGATCATCACCACCGTGGGCTGCCTTATCGTAACCGCTCTTTCGGTCGCGAGAGAAAGAGAGCAGGGCACGCTCGATCAGACGTTGGTTTCGCCGCTCGGTCACGGCATGATCCTTATCGGAAAAGCGATACCGGCCATGATGGTGGCGACAGTTCAGGCGACAATTATTTTGTTGGTTGCCATGCTCATCTTCGCCGTGCCTTTCACCGGTTCATTGGCGCTGCTGTATGTTTCGATCTTGGTCTACGGATTGGCATTGGCCGGTTTTGGCCTTTTGATATCGTCGTTATCGGCAACGCAGCAACAAGCGTTTCTAGGCGTGTTCAGTTTTCTTCTGCCTGCGGTTTTGCTTTCAGGGTTCATCGCGCCAGTCGAAAACATGCCCGTGTGGTTGCAGTGGGTGAGTTGGATTGATCCGCTTCGTCATTTTATCGTCATCGTTAAAGGTCTGTTTCTCAAAGGATATGGCCTGACCGAGGTGTTCGCACATCTCTGGCCTCTCGTGATGATCGCCGTCGCAACCATGAGCGGTGCCTATGTTATCTTCCGGAAGGGAACCGCATGATACGTTCTCCCAAAAAATTATTCGCTGGGGCCGCTATATTGATGGTCAGCGCCTGCACCGTCGGCCCGGATTACGTGCCGCCTGTAAACTTGCTGCCTCCGGCATTCGACGCGGGCGGCATATCTGGCGCGGTGCAGGATCGATGGTGGACGGAGTTCGGTGATCCGGCGCTCGATCAGTTGGTCAATCAGGCGCTCCAGGCCAATCTCGACATTGCCGTTTCCGATGCACGCATTTTGCAGGCCCGTGCCGTGCGTGATATTGCTGGGGGTGGAGCCTTGCCAAGTGTAGGTGCGAACGGTTCGCTCACCCAGACCCGTGTCAGCGAAAATGGCGCGCAGCTTGCTAGCATACCTGATACCTTTTCGCCGCGCACCGAGTATACGGACTACAAGGGCTCTTTCGACGCGAGTTGGGAGATCGATTTATTTGGCTATAATCGCCGTCAAGTCGAAGCGGCGACTGCGCGGCTGGGGTCGGCTGAGGAAGATCGGCGCGCCACGGTCATTCGGATTGCCGCCGAGGTGGCTCGCAATTATGCTGATCTGCGTGCGAACGAGCGCCGGATTGAGATTGCGCTTGCGACGATTAAATCGAACCGTGAAACACTGGCTCTCGTTCGTCAGCGCATCGACGCTGGCGAAGAGGCCGAGATAGCTGGCGGAAGGGCGAAGAGCGCGCTTCGTCAGGCGGAAGCGGCTCTGCCACCGCTAAGTGCGAGCCGCAAACAATCGCTATATGCGCTCGATGTCCTTCTCAGCCAGCAACCCGGCTTTACCGAGGATATGTTGGCAACAGTGGAGGGGCCAAGTCTGAGCGTTCCGATCATTCCGACAGGTCTGCCAGCTGACCTGCTCCGCCGCCGCCCCGACGTTCGCTCTGCAGAACGCGATCTCGCAGCGGCGACTGCCGATGTCGGCGTTGCGGTTGCCGATCTCTATCCGCGAATTTCCATTACAGGAGAAATTGGCCTCGAGGCGCTCGGCCCAGGTGACCTGATCAAGAGTGCAAGCCTGTTTTGGCAAGGCGGGCCTTCAATATCACTGCCCGTCTTCGACGCGGGTCGGAGGCGGGCCTCGGTGCGCCAGCAGCGCGCCGAGGCCGACGAATCTCTGGCGCTATATAAAAAAGCTGTCTTGCAGGCCCTCTCCGATGTTGAGGGTGCGCTTATTCAATTTCGGCGGTCGCAGGAACGCGCCAGTGCGCTTGGCGCCGCCCGCGCGGAACTTGCACTCACACTCGATCTAACTCGGCAGCGGTATGACGTGGGCGAGACCGATTTACTCGATGTCCTCGATGTCGAGCGTCAGGTAACCACCCTCGATGATCAACTTGCGCAGGCAAATGCACAAACTCTAATTAACGCGATTAGCCTCGACAAGGCGCTGGGCGGCGGATGGCAAACCTTCGAGACAGGCCACGCGGAGCGGCGGTCATGACCCAAAGACGACATACAGAGGATGTGCTTGATCGTGTAGGATCGATGCCTGCGCTGGCGATGGCAATTGTTCACCCGGTCACTGAAACGCCTTTAAAGGCAGCTGCAGACGCTGCGGCGCGCGGCATGTTAAAGCCCGTGCTCGTTGGTCCTTTAGACCGTATTCATGCCGCGGCAGCCCAGGCCGGTATCGACTGCAGCGAGTGGCACATTGTCGAAGCAGAGCATAGCCATGAAGCAGCCGAAACAGCGTGCGATTTGGCGGCTTCTGGGGAAGTCGATGCGCTAATGAAGGGGTCTTTGCATACCGATGAATTGCTGCGTGCGGTGCTGGCCAACCCGCGGGTTCGTAGTGAGCGGCGCTTGACCCATGCGTTCGTGTTCGATGATCCCGCTTATCATAAGCCGTTCGTAGTAACTGATGGCGCGGTAAACGTTGCGCCGTCTCTGGCCGTCAAAGCTGACATCGCCCGAAACGCCATTGGCCTGGTTTGGGCGCTGCGCGGTCCGGGTGGGGATCCACCAAAATTGGCAGCGCTTGCCGCGGTCGAAACCGTCAATCCTGACATGCCCGCCACGACAGATGCAGCGGCGCTGGCCAAGATGGGCGACCGTGGGCAATTGGGAGATTGCCTGGTCGATGGACCGCTCGCATTCGACAATGCGATTTCGGCCAAGGCCGCGCGCGAAAAGGGGATAAACTCTGCGGTCGCCGGCGACCCTGATATCCTGTTGGTCCCGAACCTCGAAGCGGGCAACATGCTATCCAAGCAGCTTACCTTTCTGGGTGAGGCCGATTGTGCAGGGATCGTGCTTGGCGCGCGGCTTCCCATTGCTTTGACCAGCCGCGCGGACAGCGAGCGAACCAGATTGCTTTCTTGCGCGCTTGCCATGCTGCTCGCTGCTGGTGGAAGGAATGACGCCGCGTGACCGAATTAGTTCTCATTATAAACGCCGGTTCGACCGGCCTAAAATTTGCCGCATATTCTCTATCCGGGACTTCGTCCCGGATCACCGGCGGTGCTGCCACTTGCAGCGACGGCATGTTCAAAATCAAGTTCCAAAACGGTGATGAAGCCGTGGCGCAAGACAGCGGCGATCTAGACGCGCAGATCGTCGATCATTTGGAAGCGGAATTTTCGGACTTTAGCATCGTTGCGGTTGGCCACCGCGTTGTTCACGGCGGCGCAGATCATAAGGGCCCTGCGGTTTTGACCGGTTCTCTCCTCGGCACGCTTGCGTCTTTGGAGCCCTTCGCGCCGCTACATCAGAGCGCTGCGATAAACGGGGTGGTTCGCTTGCAAAAGCTTATACCCGGTGCAATCAATATCGCCTGCTTCGACACGGCGTTCCATTCGAATTTACCGCTCACGGAGCGGGAGCTACCCCTCCCGGCCCCGCTTCGTGAACATGGCTATCGCCGGTATGGCTTTCATGGCCTCAGTTATAAATACATCGCCGGATGGCTTCGAGAGCATCGTCCAGCTCATGAAAGGGTTGTCGCGGCGCATCTCGGAGGCGGCTCTAGCCTCTGCGCGCTGAAGGGCGGCGTCAGTGTCGCGACGACGATGGGAATGACTGCGCTCGATGGCTTGCCGATGACCACGCGGGTCGGTGCAATTGACCCTGGGATTGTTTTACATCTCGCCCGCGAGGCAGGCATCGAGCCCGTCGAGAAGCTTTTGTATGAACGGTCAGGCTTAGCTGGTCTGTCTGACACCGACGGTGACATGCGTCGAATGCGGGACGCCGACACAGCGGAGGCCGCGCTTGCGGTAGCGATTTTTACAAGCCGCATCGCGCAAGCCGCAGCTGCATTGACCGTGCCACTGGGCGGGATCGACGCGCTGATTTTCACCGGTGGGATCGGGGCGAACGACCGCCGTCTGCGAGTAGATGTCAGTGCGGCGCTTGCGCACCTTGGTCTTTTTGAAACGCTTTCGACAGACACCGACGAGGAGCTTGTTATGGCTAGAGAAGTCATCGGACTTTTGAACCAACATGATCCGTCACTGTTCAAAAGGATGAACTCGAATGCCCTATAGTAATATCTTTAACACATATGACTGGATTGAAGCCTGGCGCATGGCTTTCAGGCTGCCGTCGAAACAATGGGGCGCTGTTGCGCGTGCTCTTGATGATCGCTTCGTTCTCCCGCCCCTGCTCGCGGCTCTCGAGGCCTTTGGAATGGGCGCACCGCTTATGGAGCTGCGGCGTGGCACCTCTGCGGGGCTTAAGCTGATGAGCCGACTGGCGGAGCCGCATGAGAAGCCGCAGTTCGGGATCGAGCGCGTAATGGTTGATGGCGACGAATCTTTGGTAACCGAGACGGTGGAAACGGAATCTGATTTTTGTCGGCTTCTCAGATTTAGGATTGAGGGACGCAGCGATGCGCCGCGCGTTTTATTGGTCGCGCCAATGGCGGGTCATTATGCAACGCTTCTGCGCGAAACGGTGCGTGGACTGCTTCCGAGTTATGACGTGTGGATCACTGACTGGGCAAATGCACGCGATGTTCCGATGTCACATGGGGGCTTCGACCTTGATGATTATATCGATCAGTTGATCAGCTTTTTGACGGAGTTGAGCGGCGTTCATGTGGTCGCTGTCTGTCAGGCGGGGGTTCCATCGCTGGCCGCGCTTGCCCTCATGGAAGCCGATCCCAGTTGCAAAGATTGCCTGCCAGCGAGCTTGACGATGATGGGATCGCCCATTGATATCGGCCAATCTCCAACCGAAGTTAATTCGCTCGCCACGAGCAAGGATGACGACTGGTTCGCTGATACGATGATCACGGTAGTTCCTGACGATTTTCCAGGAGCGCATCGTGCAGTCTATCCGGGCTATATGCAACTTACGGCGTTCGTCGCGATGAATCCGGCGAGGCATGCGAAATCGGTTCATGATGCGCTGCATCACTTTGCCGACGGCGACTTTGAATCGGCAGAGAAGATCGACAGCTTCTACGGCGAGTTCCTCAGCACCATGGACCTTACTGCCGAATTTTATCTCCAGACGGTCGAAAAAATATTTCGCGATAATCAGCTAGCGAAAGGAGAATTCGTCGCACGCGGCCGCAAGGTCGATCTCAGGCAAATCCACCAGACCCCTTTGCTAGCGGTCGAGGGCGAGAAAGATGATATCACCGGGCTCGGCCAGACTCGCGCCGCACTCGACTTGGCGACGGAATTGGACAGTGGCGCAAAGCATTATTTCATGCTCGAAGACTCCGGTCATTATGGACTGTTCAGCGGATCGCGGTTTCGCGATCAGGTCGTTCCCGAAATTATGCGCTTTCACGCCGCGACATGATGAGCCGACTGCGGACCATCGTTCTCATTCTCGCGCTCTCGCTCACCGCTGGCGGGTGCACGCACTGGCCTGATCGTCCTGATATTTCGGTTAGCTTTCAGGAAAGAGCGCAAGTGCCAGGCTATGTAGACATCAGGCATTGGTCTGATGCGTCCGAGGCCGAATGGCTTGCCTGGCGCGGTAAACTGGTTTCTGACCGGACAGCGGCTGGAGTGCGTGGTCCACCGAGCTTGCTTGCGATCTCCAGCGGATCCGACAAAGGTGCCTTCGCGGCCGGTTACCTGCACGGATGGACGCTTTCGGGCGATCGTCCTAATTTCAGCGTGGTGACCGGAGTTAGCACTGGCGCACTGATCGCACCGTTCGCGTTTCTAGGATCGGTCGAAGATGCAACGCTTCGCAGGCTTTACACTGGGATAGATGCAAGCGACATTTTCAAGCAGCATGCTCTTGCAGGGATAACGGGCGGCCCTAGTTTCGCGTCGACCAAGCCGCTCGAAGCGCTAATTGCGCGCTATGTCGATGAGGCACTTGTCGACCGTATCGCGCAGCAGCACCTGGCTGGCCGGCGACTTCTTGTCATGACAACCAATCTCGACGCGCAGCGCGGAATGGTCTGGGACATGGGAGCGATCGCAACGAGCGAGAATCCGAACCGTATTGCCTTATTCAGAAAGATACTGCTGGCGTCTTCCAGCATCCCTGGGATTTTTCCTCCGGTTCTCATCAAGGTGAGTTCGGGCAGTGCAACGTTCGAGGAAATGCACGTCGATGGCGGAACTACGAGCAGCGTCTTCGCGCTGCCGCCCAATATCATATTCGAGGACTCTCCGGACCTATTCGAAAAAGGCGGGCAAATCGTTTTAATCTATAATGGGCAACTTGCCCCTGATTTCGACGTTGTGAAGCCCACTGCCTTCTCGATTATTGCCCGTGCGCTGACAACCGTTATCGGAGAAGCGGACCGCGCAAGTATCAGGAGTTTAAGGCGGTTCACGGACGAGCACGGGATTGCACTCGATATCGAGGCGATCGGTGCTGATTTCAGCGCGACCTCCGACAAGCTATTCGATCAGGAGCAGATGCAGAAGCTGTATACTTACGGCTGCCATCGATCGCTGGAAACGAAACCGACGGCTTTGAAGACCAACGGTTCTAGGTGCGGACCTCCATATCGATTGCAAAATATCCCGGGTGACCATGTGATGCCCAACACGACAGAGCATCCTGGATAAGGAATCTCTTTACTCTTCTCCTATCCGGGTTTCTGATCTTATTCGATGGTCTCGCACCGGCGAAGGCATAGCTCATAAAGCTGACGATCGTTGATCCTGATCGGTAAACTCTTGGCAAATTTCTAAGAATGAGTTTTCGGAACCCCGAGCACCTAAAAGTTAGCCCACGTCAGACGGTCCAGTTCAGTTTCATTCGGTAACTTCTTGATCCGTAATTTGCTGCTGCCTGGTCAGCGCATCAGAACGAGTTCTTCAGCCATAGTTGGGTGAATAGCAACGGTTCGGTCAATTTGTTCTTTAGTCAGCCCTGCCGTCAGTGCGATGGCTAGCCCCTGCATAATTTCTGGCGCGTCGGGACCTATCAGGTGAGCCCCGACAACTTTGCGGCTGACCGGATCGACCACCAGTTTATAAAGTGACCGTTCATTACGATCAGCCATCACATTCTTCATCGCACGAAAATCCGAGGTGTAGACTTCGACATCGCCTAGCGCGATGCGGGCTTGGCTCTCCGTCATACCAATACTGGCGATGGGCGGGTGCGAGAACACCGCGCTGGCAACCATATCGTGGTTCGGCACCCACGCCTCCTTACCGAACAGACTGTCCGCAACCGCGTGACCCTCGCGTATTGCAACCGGCGTAAGCTGGATACGATCGGTAACGTCACCGACTGCGTAAATGTTATCGATTGCGGTCTGATTATTTTTATCGACCCGAATCCCCCCGCGCTCCTTAGTCTTCACGCCCAAGGCTTCGATGCCGAGTTCAGAGGATGCTGGCAACCGTCCGATGGCGGCCAGCAGGAGGTCGGTTTCCAGTGCATCGCCGTTTTGAAACGTAATCCGAAGCTCGCCGTCCTGAGACCGTTTGACGCTTTCGAACGGTGCGTTGTAGCGAAACGTGATCCCCTTCGCTGTCGAGATATGTTCGAGGCGGTCGACCACGCTGCGGTCATATCCCCGAAGCAGTTTGTCCGAGCGGTTCACGATCGTGACCTTTACGCCCAGCTCATTGAATATGCCGGCGAATTCATTGGCGATATAGCCGCCTCCGGCGATCACAATTCGCTTTGGCAGCCTATTAAGATGGAAAACCTCGTTTGAGGTAATTGCCAGTTCCGCGCCGGGGCAGTTGATCATTTGCGGTGCAGAGCCGGTGGCGATCAGCACCTTGTCAGCGGTCACGGCCTTGCCATCGATTTCGATCGTATGGCGATCAGCCATCACCGCTCGGCCTTCATGCAATACAACGCGATGATTGGTAAGCGTGGTGCGATATGCTGCCTCGAGGCGGTCGACTTCTGTCAGCACGTGATCGCGCAGAACTCCCCAGTCAAAAGACGCGTTATCAGCGGTCCACCCAAAGCGTTTGGCATCGATCATATCCTCGGCAAAATGTGCGCCAATGACGAGCAGCTTTTTAGGCACGCACCCACGAATGACACAGGTGCCGCCGACCCTAAATTCCTCGGCGATTCCGACGCGGGCACCGTGCCCGGCAGCGATCCTAGAAGCACGGACGCCGCCCGAACCGGCGCCAATAACGAAAAAATCGAAGTCGAATTTCGGCATGGAAATCCTTAGCGTTTGCCAACATAGAGCAGCTGATATAACCTGTTCGAATGACCAGTAAAGCGCCAGCCAGCCTTTTCCGCGAGTTGCGAAAGCGTTCGCTTGAATTCTGGAAGAGAAACTTGGGCGGATGCTTAGCCGCTGTCGCGCTATCGTTTTGGCCGCAGGCCGCGCTCGCCGTGCCGCGCACCGGATGTCACGCCGAACTCAAACTCGTGACACTGGGAACGGGAGGCGGCCCGCTGCTGGATGCCAAGCGTGCGCGCGCGTCAAACCTCGTGGCGACCAAATCCGGTGTATTGCTGGTGGATGCGGGCGAAGGTTCGGCGCAGCGTCTAACCGAGGCTGGCTATTCGATCGCCGATATCGATGCGATCTTTCTTACCCACCTCCACATTGATCATATCGCCGACTTGGCGACATTTATCACTGGTCGATGGGCCATGCAGGTGCCTGGCATCCTGACGATCTACGGTCCAGTTGGGACAGACGAGGTGGTGCGCGGCATTTTGCAAGCAAGCGCGCCGACCGTTTTGGCGTCGAGCGGCTTGGGGACAGACCTGAGCCTGATCGGACAGTCGGTTCATGTAGTGGAAATCATATCGACACCCGGCAGCGTCGCGGTCTCGGTAGCTGATGTAGCTGGATTATCGGTAAGCGTCATTGAAAACACCCATTTCGATTATGCGTTCGATCAGTCACCTCGGCCGATCTCATTCTCCTATCGCATGGACGGATGCGATTCATCGATTGCCTTCACCGGCGATACCGGCCCTTCGCAAGCTGTTGTCAAGTTTGTAACTGGTGTAGACATCCTCGTCGGCGAGGTCATCGAGCCAGCCGTCATTATCGAAAAGATGAAAGGCATGAGTGGTTATTCGCCCAAGGCAATTGCTGCACTGTCTGGCCGACTAACGCAAAACCACTTAAGCAGCGCTGCGTTGGGAGAATTATCTTATCAAGCGCATGCGGGCCGGTTGGTCGTTTCTCATATCGTGCCCAGCGATCTTGATGACCAACACCTCGATGAAATGTCTTCGGAAATCAGAAGCATATACTTCGGTCCCGTTAGCATGGCCAATGACCTCGATGTATTCCCACCATCCGAGCTGACCCGACCAATCCCACCAGAGCAATAAACTTTTCAATTGAAAAGGATTGCTGGTCGGTGGTATCGCTTGGCTAGCGGAAAGGCCGGATCGCAATGAGCACTGAACAGGACGCGCGCGTTATCGAAGCAGCTGAACGGCTTGCTCAGGCAAGGCGGGACGGCGTCCCTTGTGAACCCGTGCGCGACATCATCCCTTCTGACGAAATCGAACTCGCATATGCTGTCCAGGAGCGATTGACGCAGCAAGCCCTTGGCAATGGGCGGCGGCTGGTCGGACGCAAAATCGGTCTTACTTCTTTGGCGGTCCAAAAGCAGCTTGGCGTAGATCAACCTGATTACGGCATGCTTTACGATGACATGGATTGGCCCTTGGGTCTGGGCATCCCCGTCTCAAATTTGATGCAGCCAAAAATAGAGGCTGAAATTGCATTCGTGCTCGGACAGGATCTCGACAGCGATCGTTTGACGTCGGTCGATATGATCTCGTCGATCGACTTTGCTGTCGCGGCGTTGGAAATCGTTGGCAGTCGGGTTCGCGACTGGGACATCAGCATTGCCGACACTATCGCTGATAATGCAAGCAGCGGCGCGTTTGTCATCGGGCACAGTCCACGCCGGATGAGCGAGATCGATGTCGCCGGGTGCCAAATGGCAATGACGGTTGCGGGCAGTGACGGTGCCGCGCGGCAAGTTTCCGGAGGGTCTGGGGCGGATTGCATGGGATCGCCTGTAACTGCCGCACTTTGGCTGGCAAAAGTCATGGTGCAGGCCGGACGTCCTCTGAAAAAAGGAGACATCGTCTTGTCCGGCGCCCTGGGCCCGATGGTTTCGGTTGAGGCCGGGCAACGTTTCCACGCCAAGATTGACGGGCTCGGCTCGGTTCAAGCTCACTTCGAATAGGCCAGATTCATGAAGACCAAATGCGCGATTATCGGTTCTGGTAATATCGGGACCGACCTAATGATCAAGATCATGCGCCTCTCCGAAACGCTCGAGATGGCCGCGATGGTAGGGATCGATCCTGAGTCCGACGGTTTGGCCCGGGCGAGACGAATGGGCGTTGCAACCACGCATGAGGGCATTGATGGATTGCTGGCGATGCCCGGCTTTGCAGAGATCGCAATTGTATTCGACGCAACCTCAGCTGGCGCGCACGCTGCACATGACGCGGCATTGCAAAAATTCGGCAAGCAAGTGATCGACCTTACGCCGGCGGCGATTGGTCCATACACCATTCCGCCGGTTAATCTGGAAAGCACGGTTGCAGGCTCTAACGTCAATATGGTGACGTGCGGCGGGCAAGCGACCATTCCGATCGTAGCCGCGGTCAGCCGTGTTGCCTCGGTTCCCTATGCTGAAATCGTGGCCTCGATTGCTTCCAAATCGGCTGGGCCAGGCACGCGGGCTAATATCGATGAATTTACCGAAACGACTTCAAAGGCCATTGAAGAAGTCGGCGGCGCTGAGCGGGGCAAGGCGATCATTGTGCTGAACCCGGCAGAGCCGCCGCTTATCATGCGCGACACGGTCTATTGCCTGACGGAAGGAACCGACCAGGAGGCGATCACGGAATCGATCCATCAGATGGTGGCCCAAGTGCAAACCTACGTTCCAGGCTATCGGCTGAAGCAAGCGGTCCAGTTTGAACGGATTGGCGATAATCTGCCGCTGCGGATACCCGATATGGACCGCGATTTCACCGGCTTGAAAGTCAGCGTGTTTCTCGAGGTGGAAGGTGCCGGGCACTACCTTCCACCCTATGCGGGCAATCTTGATATCATGACCTCCGCAGCGCTGAAGACCGCTGAACGTATCGTAGAAATAAGAGGGCAGGCAGCATGATGGATCATTCGCAGCGGCTCTACATCCAGGACGTAACCTTGCGCGATGGCATGCACGCGATTCGCCATCAATACGGCCTTGATGGCGTAAAGAAGATCGCAAAAGCGCTCGATCAGGCAGGCGTTCATTCGATCGAGGTCGCGCATGGTGACGGGCTTAAGGGTTCGAGCTTGAATTACGGTTTCGGTGCGCACACCGATTGGGAATGGATCGAGGCCGCTGCCTCGGTTATTGAAAATACTCGTCTGGCCACCTTGTTGCTTCCCGGCATCGGCACGATCGAGGATTTGGAACGGGCGCACGATCTGGGCGTCGTGTCGGTGAGAGTGGCGACGCATTGCACAGAAGCTGATATTTCCCGTCAACATATCGAGCACGCTCGTAAAATCGGCATGGATGTGTCGGGATTTCTCATGATGTCGCACATGAACACACCCGAAGGCCTGGCCGAGCAAGCCAAGCTTATGGAAGAATATGGCGCGCATTGCATCTACGTTACCGACAGCGGCGGCGCGATGCATATGGATGCGATCGCGGATCGGTTTCGGGCCTACGACGAGGTGCTCAAACCGGAGACCGAGCGCGGCATACATGCCCATCATAATTTGAGCCTTGGCGTGGCCAATTCGATCGCTGCAGTTCAAAACGGTGCCATTCGCGTTGATGCATCGCTAGCCGGAATGGGGGCAGGGGCAGGTAACGCTCCGCTGGAGGTCTTTATCGCGGCAGCGGACATCTATGGTTGGAACCACGGGACAGATCTGTTCGCTTTGATGGACGCAGCCGAAGACCTGGTCCGTCCGCTACAGGACCGGCCGGTGCGGGTCGACCGCGAAACTCTGACGCTAGGCTATGCCGGCGTTTATTCTAGCTTTCTTCGCCATGCGGAAAAGGCAGCCACCGAATATGGTCTCGATGTTCGTTCGATCCTTGTCGAACTCGGCAAACGAAAGATGGTTGGCGGGCAGGAAGACATGATCGTGGACGTCGCACTTGATCTGAAGGCAAAAGTTTCAGGTTGATCCGCCAGCCTATATTTGGGCAAATATTACGGCGGTGCGCCTGCGCCTTGAACTGGGTTGATACAAGGGTCGTTCCCCCCAGCCTTGTCCCGGTGGCCAAGTTCTCTTTCGTTTGCAGCATTTAGGTTAAAGGCGTGATTTTTGCTTGCCGCATGCTAGACATTTGCCATGCAAGTTTTCGGATCAGGTCCCCGGCTCGGCGAACCGCATGGGGATGCTGCCCGGCAGGCGGTTGCGGCGCTGCGCGGTTATGCATACCAGATTTATGCATCGAGCCTCGCCTGGCTGTCCTTGGGCGACGGTGCAACGCTCTATCTCGAAGTAGCCGAGGATTATGCGGTAGCGACACAAACCGCGCTGACGGGCACGCAGGTAAAAGATACTGCGGCAAGCGGAAACGTCACTTTACAGTCAGCAGGAATTCGGGCCGCAATCGACTCATATGTAGATCTGGTAGCGCGAAATCCCGATCGCGCCGTCACCCTTCATTACCTGACCACGGCCGAGATTGGAGCAGAACGCAATAAGGCCCATCGCATTGGTAAAATGGCGGGACTTCGTTATTGGCGCCGTGCCGCTGCCGGCGCCGATGTCGCACCGCTTCGCGCTCTCATCATGTCGCTTGATTTGGAACAAACGACCCTCGACCATTTGAGAAAATTATCGGACGACGATTTTCGAGCCGAATTTCTCCAGCGCATCCACTGGGATTGCGGCTCTCCGGAAATTGCAGGCATGCGCGCCGAACTTGAGGCCAGCCTTATTGAATTTGCTACTCGCGCAAGGCGCATGTCCAGCCATGCGGCAAAACAGGCGGTCGCCGCTGTCCTTGAGCGCGTTCTGCTAACTGCGGTATCGGACAAAGCACGCAGACTGAGATGCGCGGATCTTTTGGAACTACTCGATGACGTGACGTCGGTCGCTGTGCCGATCGAACAGCTGCAATCTGCTTTTCGAGGCGCGGACGCAGCTGGTGCGATCGTGCGCTCAAGCCTGTTGGCTCCGGTCGAAGATATTTCCTTGCCTGATCGATACGCACCGCGCCACGCGCTGGTGCGAGAACTTGATGAGGCGCGGCGGGCATGCGGCATCGCCATCGCACATGGTGCAACCGGGCTCGGCAAATCGCTGGTCGCTCGTCTTCTTGCCGCTAAGAGCAACGACAGTTGGTCAATCGCGGACTTTCGTCATTTTCCCCCATCTGAAGCGGCAACACGGTTGTCTCATTTACAAGGCGAGCTTGCGTCATCTCAGGCAACGCACGTCATTCTGGATGATCTGAACGAACTGGACGACCCAGCCGTGCGCGATGCACTGGCACGAATACTCACGACACTTAGGCGGCGCGACAAGACCGCAATCGTCACGACATATCGCGCTCCGGCCGATACGACCTTGTTTCAGTTCGTATCGGATCCTGCTTTGCCGGTGATGGTCCCCTATCTGGATGAGGATGAAGTTGCCCAGCTAGTGGTCGCAATGGGCGGCGCCACTAAATTTGCAGGTTCCGTCTACCGTGCCGCCGCAAACGGGCACCCGCAGCTAACCAGGGCGGTTCTGTTGCATCTACGCCGCAAGGATTGGTCCCGGGCGTCACTTGCATCGGTGCTGGGCGGCCAGGTCCATGCTGAATTGGGCGCGGAACGGCGCGCCGTGCGTCAGCGCTTGGTCGCAGCGCTCACCGACGATGCGCAGACGTTGCTATTGCGGGCCAGTTTGATCCGGGGAGCTTTCGATCATGATCTGGCCATCCGGGTGGCTGGCATCGAGCCCGCGATTGGGCGAGGCGGGCTGGTGCTCGACCAGCTGGTCGGTCCCTGGATAGAACCCTCCCCTGGGCGGCGATTGCGTGTATCGCCAATGCTTCAAGATGCAGCCAGTGAGGTTTTGTCGATCGAGGAATGCAGAGAGGTTCACCATTGTGTGGCGGACGCTCTTTTGCGCAGCGATAGCCTGGACGCCGCCGACGCGTCCATGGCGATGCATCACGCGCTGGGCAGCGCGCAGACAGAGTTTGTCATTGCCTTTGCGCATTGCATTATCGGCACCAACTCCGAAATCGTCGATGCGCTTGCACCTTTTCTGACCGAGTTGGTCTTTCTCCCGCTGGACGCGCCGATTTTTCCGCAAGACCCCGCAGCATCAGCGATGATGCGATTGGCCCAAATGCTAACGCTCCTCCAAAACGGTTCGCCTGAGCAAGCGCGTGCATGTTGGGAAGCATTGGAGCAGGAGCGCGTCCATGTAAAAGGCGAAGACCTTTTTGAAGGGCTTATGCTGTCTAAGCTGCTGCTCCACCCGCGCACCGGCGAACTATTTGGCGACTGGTTGGAGATCTTGCTGCGGTTTGATCGGCTTAGTCAAACCAGTCATTTGCTCGCGGCACAAGCGGACTTCGGAGCGAAGTCGCGCGATAAAGACCACGGAAACGGGGTGCTGTTCGCGGGCCAATTGCGCAGCATCACGACCATCGCCCGGTTCCGCGAAATTATGGAGCGCCTTGACCAGGAAGAACCTGATACCCGCGAGCGCATCCTTTCGAGCTTCCAGCCCGGTCGGGGCGACATTGCCGTTCTGGTCAACCATGGATGGCTGAGAGAGTCGCAGAAAGACGGATTTGATTGGGAAGCAGCGCAGCGCGATTATGGCGTTTGCGCCTCTCTTGCAATGCGCTGGGATAATCCCTTCTTAGCTTCGCGCTGTGCGATCGCGCAGGCCATGTGCATCGATGAGAATGGCGGGGATGCCGAACGCGCGCTGCTATGTCTGGACGACGCAGAGGATGTGCTCGGTTTTAACATTGCCTTCAGCCGCGCGCGCGCCAAAATTCATTGGCGAAAGCGCGACCACGCTGCAGCGCTACCATTATTGAAAGCCGCAGCCGACGTCGGTGGCCAGGACATGATCGAGCGGTCGTATATTGCGCGCGAGGCAGGGATAAGCGCAGCGAACCTTGGCGACTGGCCAGCCGCGGCAGATTGGTTTGAGCGCGCTCAAGCGGCAGCGGCGCAGTCGAGCGTAATCCCCACCGTGAGGGCTATGGCAGTTGGATTGCTCGCCGATACCGCGCACGCGGCATATAACGCCGGAAGGCCAGAGGTCGCTATCGTCAAAATGCGCGATGCGTTGAAAGGTCTCACCACCATTGATGAAGACGGCACGCTTGCCGAGGTCCATTGTCACAGGGTGGTGCGGCACGCGGTGCTTTGGCTCTATCGCGAGATTACGGGGACCAAGCCGCAAGGAGAGGAAGACGTTATATATTTGCCTGGCGCCGCAAGCAATCCTGAACCGCTTGAGGCTATCCGATCCCATCCGGTGCTCGCGCTGGATATCTCGTTCTACATGCTGGCTGATGCCGACGAAGAGCTCCCCCAGCCCACTGGATTGCACCGTGATTTTCGTGACATTCTGATGGGCGGCCCCGTGCTCTCGTGCGAGATTTCGGCCGCGATCAAGGAAGACCATATCGCCATAAAAAGACATGATCCGGAGAATTTCGTTGATCATGTTAGGCGGCACGCTTCGATGACGCGGTTGGTGACATCGGGCGAGGCGCGTTTGCTCGCCGAAGAATTGAGACATCCCAGACGAGGCCTGATCTCGCGGGCGGTAATTGATGAGAATGCCGCAGATGATATTCTCGATGGGGCCAAGGATTATATGCTGAGCTTTGCCATCGCGGCAGCGATGGCAAATCGTTACGATGCCATTGATTCCATTGTCGAGCAGGGCTTGGCATCGACCGAGATATCTGCGCTTCATCCTCTTCTGCGCCGCATGAACGGCGATATAAGCCCGCCGACGAGCGACCGCGAGGGAGCCGCAAACGCGCTCTGGGCAATTCGCCAGGATTTGACCGGGCGACCGATGGAATTTTGTTGGACAGCCATGTGGCTGCTGCTGAGCGTCAATGGTTCAAGGTTGCCGCAAGATGTTGCCGAGCTGCTGATCGCGTGGACATTTGCAGGCGCTGAGCATTTGGTCCGTAATGCGCGGTTCCGTTTATTGACGCCTGACAAGACGGCTCCGCCGGTAGAGGAAATACTGTTATCGACCGAGCGGACCCTGGGATCGACCGCTCGGCTTTTACTCAAGCTCGCGCCCGCAACAGGTGCCAATTTTATACCGCAAATCCACTCGGCCTTGGAACAGATTGCCCAAATCATTGACCGTGGAGAGCCTTCATCCGGGTCCCAACAGCCATCATGAGTATGGGTGCAACTAAGTAATATGCAGACGCTCCCCTGCGCAGAGGAGCGTCTATCACCATTCCGAAAGCGGGGCCCGAGGGTCTACGCTATAAAGATACTGCGAGCTTTCATACTGGATAGCGAATTTTAAGCGTGTCGGTTTCCAGATCATGTTCTTTTGCAAACTTAGCGAGATCGCCTTCGATCTTCGGCCGCGAAAGTGATGCGACGCGCTGCGTAACCCCAGCAATACCGGCGGTTGTGATCAGATGCACAAGCTCGGTGTGATTATAGTGCTCCAGCGCGCCCTCGACCATATTATATGGCACCATCAGCGGCATCTGCGCCGAGAGCCAAGCGAGCTTTAGGGCAGCAATTTCCGCACCATCGAAGAGCGCATCATCCTCTAACTCGCCACTTGCCGCCGCATAGCACGCTTTGATCCTCTGCATGGTGCGTGAGGGATCGTCCGTAACGTGCATCGCTGAGCATGCTTCCGATAGCGCTATATAATCATGATTGCGTTCGGTAGCGGCAACCCGCGCCATCAGGTGACGCAGCTCCGAGGGAAGCAGAGCGTGATCGCGCGGTGAGAAGGTCTCGGCATAGAGATAGGCATGGCGCCGACGTATTTGCTCGGGAAAGACATGGAACCACTCGGGCACGTGCCCAAAATTTTCCATCGCAAACGCTTCGACATCACCCACCTCCGCATCGAATTTCGCGAACAGCTCTTCAATGCTGGGGCCACCATCAGGGATGTCATGGCTGAGATTATCTGGGTTGCCTTCGGTTGCGCCATGCCGACCCGAGCCTAGTCCGACCTCTTCGCCCATCTTCATCCAACCGCCTTCGACTTCGAGACCGGTCAGATCGTTGAATGGGTTCAGATAGCCGAAGGAACCAGCGACCATGGCCATTGAAGTTATGCATTGTTCGACGGGCGATTTGATAGAGGCACGTGATAGATGCTCAAGGCTGCGAACCCGGTCGAGCAGCTCGTCGGTCACGGTATTTGTAGTGCAGGCAGCTGCGACATCTGCCAGCGCAACCTCAAATGGCCCAATTTCAGTATCGTCTTTGAAATAGCCCTCACGGGCGGCCTTGTAGTCCTTGATTATATTGACTGAATAATCCTTGCCAGTGGAGGCAGCATGGACCTGGCAGTAGTCGCAGCCGTGGGCGTTGGAGGTCGAAAATGCTGCAACGTAGAGCATTCCTTCGCCGATGATTTCACGGGACATGCGAACCGCTGACATGTTGTGGCAGTAGATGAACAATTTGTAGATCTCCTGCCAGTGCCGCATATATTTGAAGCAGTCGGGCCAGAAGCCGAAAAAGATGCTGTAAAACCGTAGCAGAGGCCATTCGTCTGGCGTGTCGGAATGGGTGCCGATGCTAGCCGGGATATAATCTTTAAGCTTGGTATCGTGGGCGCCTTTTTCGAGCGTAGCATCGGAGAGACCATCGAAACTGAATTGCTCTGAGGCGTGAGCCTTAAGCAAGTCCTTCAGACGGCCTGAATTTGCCAACGGCAGGAAGTCGGCGGCCCCGTTCACATGGGTGCGTCCGATGAATATCTGAGGCACGGTCCCGGTTCCAGATAGATAGATGCTGGCATTGGCTGCGCGGGAGGAATCGGTGATATCAAACTCGTCGAACGCCAGATTTTCGGCTCTGAGAACATTTTTGACCGAATCGCAATAGGAACAGTTCGGTTTGGAAAAGACGGTAATTTGTGCGGTATCTGACATCTCTCACCTCAATTATCTTATTGGTATTTAAAAATTCTAGCCGAAACCTTTTCAATTGAAAAGGAAATTAAAGCTATGGTTGACCGGTATCCACGGTCACCGATGCTTCGCAGAATTTGGCGCGTTGTTCTGGAAGAATATCGAATCCGAGCCCGATGACTTCTGGTCCGGGCATCAGGCCGCCCTGGACATCATATTGCGGTGCTTCTGAGAATAAAGGTTCGAGCAGCGGAAAATCTTCAAGCCAGGTCACGGCAGGGCTAGCGGCAGCCAGATGAATGAAAATTTGGGGCAGGAAGTGAGGCGTGACCGAAATGCCGTGTGCTTCGGCGAAGCGGGCCACCCGTAGACATTCGGTGAGGCCGCCCATCGCAGCGAGGTCCGGCTGGATCACTGCACAGATTGCCTCGCTGATCATCGGTCGTGCCTCGACCAGACCCTGGAGATGTTCGCCTGTGGCAATGGGGACGCCCGGCGACATGCGCAGCTGCCGGTAACCCTCCAGATCGTGGGCAGGAAGCGGTTCTTCTAGAAACAGGGCCTTGTGCTCCAGCGCGGCAGACTTGAGCCGCATTGCTTCTTCGAGCGCGCATTTCTCATTGGCATCTAACATAATCCCGATGCTCTCCCCGATCTGCTTGGCCACGGCATCGAGCACGGCAAAATCACTTGGCTTGCCAGTCAGGCGTGGCTTGACGGCAGCGAACCCGGCGAGGACATGTTCGTCGGCCGTTTCGGCGGCTTCAGCGGCGCTCTGCACGGTGTTAAATCCGCCCGAACCATAAACGGGGACGCGTCGGTGCAATCCACCCATGGCTTGCCCAACTGATAGCCCGTGTAATCCGGACCAAAGATCCCAGAGCGCCACGTCGATTGCGCACATCGCCAATCTGTGGACGCCTCCGCCAATCCGGTTAAGACTGGAGCTCATGATGCGCGCGGCAGCCTCCGGGTGTGATATCGGCTGCCCGATCACAAACCGCCGCAGAAGCGACTCTGCGGCATGCAGGACTAAGGCGCCCTCGCCGCCAAGCGAATAACTGAACCCGAACGCAGCCCGCCCATCTGCGGTCGAAAGATCGACGACGATAACGTCCACCGACGTAACGCCAGAGCCGCCCACGGGACGGTCTAGGATCATTTTCAGAAGGCTGATCTTGGCCGAGCGAACGCTATCTTTAATTCCTGCCTCGAGGGGCATGGTGCGGGTTCTCCCAAGTGACCGTCAGCGAACCGTGGTTGCCATGCTCCCAATCCCTTCGATGTAGGAATGCATGGTATCGCCTGGTTCGACTGGCCCGACGCCGTCTGGTGTGCCGCTCAGGATTACGTCGCCCGGATGAAGTTCATACCAAGTTGAAGCGAGCGCGATTAGCCGCCGCAGCCCAACGGTCATCAAGCTAGTGTTTGTAGCTTGGCGGCGCTGATCGTTGACATCGATATGCATGTCGAGATTGGAGGGATTGGAAATCTCATCGGCCGTTACCATGAAGGGGCCTAGCACCGTGTAACTGTCCGCCGACTTTCGCATCGATCGATCTTCCGGACCCCGCACGGTCATATCGAGCCCGATGCAGTAGCCGCAGATATGGTCCAGGGCGTTTGCCTCGGAAATATTGCGCCCGGTCTTGCCCACAATCAGCGCCAGTTCGACTTCATGATCGCTCCTCCGTTCGGGGAACAGGCGTTCGACGCCTTCTCCGGTCCCCACAACCGAACTGGAAGATTTCAGGAACAGGCCGAGCTTATCGATCGGCGTGTCGTATCCCTCAAATTTATTTGAATGGGTATTATGATGGATCTCCGCATCTTGGCCCACCTCTTTGACATGATCGACATAATTTAACGGTGCGGCAATGATCTTTCCCGGGTTCGCGACGGGACTTAGAAGCGTGACATCACTCAGTTTAAAGGTGTCACCTCCCGACCGGGCTGCTTCCAGCTGCGGTGCCAACGCATCAAGGTTTGAAATAAAAATATCGCCTTTTGGCACCGGCCATCTCACCGTGGGGAGTGTGTCGAGTGCCGCAGTGACGTCTGTCACGCTATCGGCTTCCACCAAACCAACGCGATTGTCGTTAAATCTGCAAATACGCATTTTTTATCTCCGCGAGGGAAGGAACGATTTAGTGGTCACGTTCTGGCTTCGCGCCAAAGGTCCAGTTTCTGCTGGACTGTGCGATCGGTGAAGGAAAAGAGCACCAGATCGCTATCGGCTTCGCACTGTGTTTCAGCCCATGGGGGGATAACGCCGGTGGTGCCTTCCCTCAGCGCAAACGGCTCCCCATCGATCTGCAAAGTTCCACTGCCCTCGACGACGAAGAACGCCTGGCTTTCCGTTGTTCGCATGGGTTGGGTCTTGAAACCTTTCGGCATAAGCTGCGCGAAGGCTGACATGGTCGCCATGACAGCGCCTGCTGTGACCGGATTGGTGAATTCGGACTTGTAGGCCAGATGCTGATCGGGGGGGCCGATTTGCGCCATCACTGCAAGGTTGGCGCGCCATTCTTTGAACGGGTAGTGGAACAGCCTGTGATCGCCTGGTGGAACGTCTCCGGAAGATTCGTCGACGGGCCGTGGGTCGCGCCCGTGGCGATTGAGAGGGTCGCCCGGGGGTGTCGTTTCGGTAATCGCCCCGCCATTGTGGTGGCGCTCTGAAAAGGCGCCATCGAGCGATTGAACCAGCCCCAAGTCCAAGCCGTCGATCCAGATCATATGCCGATCGGTCTGGTTGCCGTGATCGTGCCAATACATGTTCGGAGTCAGCACCAGATCATAGGGCCGCATGATCACCTTTTCGCCGTTGATGGCAGTGAAGGCACCTTCGCCTTCGACCACGAACCGCAGCGCGTTTTGGGTGTGGCGGTGGGCTGGGGCGACTTCACCCGGCAAGATTAACTGGAATCCGATATACAAGGTTCGCGTGAGCAGAGAAGAACCTGGCAGGCCCGGATTTTCCAGAACAAGAACCCTTCGTTCCGCCTCCTCGGCTGAGATGAGGTCGCCGGCCTCCATCAGGTAATCCCTGACCTTGTCATACTCCCATGTCGCAGCCTTTACCGGCGAAACCGGTGCCGGGGTTACAAAATTGGCCATCACATTCCACAGGGCCTTCAAGCCGTGCTCGGCAATGCGATCGTAATAGGCGTTTCGGGTGTCGATTGCGGTGTCCATCTGAGGTCCTTTCAGCGCGCTCGCAAGGGCAGGGTGCGCAAGCCCCTGAAGCGCAGATTGCGATTAAACTCATGCGGGCCAGCGCGTTCGATCGAAGAGAAACGACCAAAAAACCTTGGTAGGGCGGTGCTTGCTTCGAGCCGGGCGAGGGGCATACCAACGCAGGAGTGGATGCCCGCGCCAAAGGTCACGTGCTGGTTGCGCCTGCGCCGCAGGTTCATTCGGTCCGCGTCCTCGAAAAACCGCGGATCCCGGTTGGCGGACCCTGGCGACAGGACGACTTCAGTATCGGCCTCTACGGCCCCGCTAGAGATCTCGACGCGGCGCGTGGTGCGCCGTCCCTGAAGCTGGATCGGCGATACCAATCGAAGCAGTTCTTCGATGCCGGTGCTGATGACTTCGGGGTTTTGCCTCAAATCGGCCAGTTGGTCTGGCGCATCGAGCAGATAATGCGTCGCGACCCCCATCAGGTTGGTGGTCGTCTCATGGCCACCATTCAGCATCAAAATGCACATGTGAAGTATTTCGTCGTCCGAAATTTTCTCACCGCCGCGTTCTGCAGCAATCATCGCGCAGATGATGTTCTCTTGCGGGTCAATGGTCGACATAGCGCGTGTGCGCCCCACGTGCGGCGCCAGATAGTCCTTGAATGCCTGCGCCTGCTTATGGCCATGAGTAATTTCTTCCCGGGACGCATTGGGGTTGAGCGGAAAGAGAATAGCCTGACCCATTTTATGGATGGTCAAGGCATCGCTAATCGGCACTCCGAGTATATTGCAGATGACCTTGATCGGAATCTGGAATGCGAATTCGGACACGAAATCGAACTCGCCCTTGTCGGCAATTTCGTCCAGCGTCTGGTCCACCAATCGACCGATCATTTCTTCGAGGCGCACGACGGACCGATTGGAGAAGAATGGCTTCACGATCGCGCGAAGCCGGTCATGATCTGGCGGATCGCGAAACAGCATCGTTGATGTGTGATGTTCGAGAAGCGGACCATCTCCGAACCGGCCGCGAAACTGTTCGGACTTATCGACCAGGCCGGTCGTGTCACGCCAGATCTCCACCACATCCGCATAGCGGGTTAAAAGGACGCTACCATCGCGGTTCTGATGGATCGGGCTATGGTCTCTCAGTGCCGCCCGATATGGCTCGGGATCGATGAAATAATCAGGATTGACAGAAAACAGGTCAAAATTCTGTGCGATCGCGTCTGCACTTTGGTAGCCACTTTTCTTTTCCGTCTCGGCAACTGTTATCATGACGGTATTCCTGTAGTTTCGTTTTTACTAAAATCACGGCGTCGCCTTTCAACTTGGCAAATGGACCGTGATGAGGAGTGGGCAGGGCTTTGCATTGCTCAGAAATCCAGCACCAGTTCATCGCTAATTGCCCGCGAACAGCAGATCAGCATGGTATTGTTTGCTGCGCGCTCTTCCTGCGAAAGGATGGCATCGCGGTGATCGACCTTTCCTTCCAGAACGGCCGTCTCGCACATACCGCATGTGCCGGCCCTGCAGGAGAATGGGACATCCATCCCTTCCTCTTCCAGAGCTTCCATAATGGTCATGTCCTGGGGAATTTCGACCGTCTTCCCGGTCTTCTTGAGAAGAACCTTGAATGCTTTGCTGCCAGCTTGATTGGCTTCGGTCAGTTCGGCCGCCGTGAACCGCTCCACCTGCAGCATTCCTGCCGGATATGTGGCACAAAGCTGCTCCACTGCGGCAATCAGCGGCTCGGGGCCGCAGCAATAGACATGCATCCCCTCTTCGGGGTCGCCAAGATATTCGGCCAGAGGAATGTGCCCGACCTCATCCTGCGGAAAAACTCGCGTGCAACCCTGATAAGATTGCAATTGATCCAGAAATGCCATCGAGCGGCGCGAACGCCCCCCGTAAAGCAATGTCCATGGTGTGCCAGTCGCGCGGGCAGCTGCAATCATTGGAATAATCGGAGTGATCCCGATCCCTCCGGCAATGAAGATATATCGCTCCGCTGGCTTAAGGGCGAAATGATTGCGCGGCTGGCTCACCTTGACGACATTCCCGGGTCGAACCGAATCATGCACGAACCGTGATCCGCCTCGACCCGCTTCCTCGCGAAGCACCGAAATACAGTAATTTTTGCGGTCGGTGACTTTCCCGCAAAGCGAATATTGCCGCAATTCTCCGCCGTCCGGATGGATATCGATGTGCGCGCCCGGCTTCCATGCCGGAAGGTCGCGGCCTTCCGGATCGCTCAGCCGAAGGGTAATAACTCCGGCCGATTCGATCGTCATCGCCGTAACCATCAGATTTGCTATTTCCGGACCGCTCATTTCAATATCCTGGATCAACTAGACCTACCGGAACTTATTCCGCGGCTTCGGGGACAGATTCGCCGCCGCCGCTTCCGGGCTTGAAATAATCGCGCCAATCCTCGTCATCGCTTTTAAGCAGATAGGAATGGCCGACGATTCCTTCGTAACCGGGATCGAGCCCGTCACCTTGGAGCGTGCCTGTCTCTTCGAACTTTTTCAGCGCCTTCAGCAGCGATAGCCGAAGTTGAACAACCGCTCGGTCGGCAATCCCAAGAAACTCGGTTGAGCGATCGGCGATCGCCCCCTGGCTCTCCTGAATGGCGAGATCTTCGATTGCGATGGGATAGAGGCCAGCGAAACTGCCCTCCTCGCCCGTCATGTTTTCGCGGTTCTGACCCCAAACATTCTCTGGAGTGCGCCCCTCGCGAAAATTGTTCCGATTGAGTTTCTGGTGGTTTGGACCAAGAATCCAGCTGCGCGTGTCGAACGGCTGACGCTCTGGCTCGTCGTAGCTCATCGGCTGGTCCGGATTGAACATGAAGAACCATTGCATTGACGTTTCATCGTCGACCGGAACGATTACGAGCGCGAGCTTGTCTCCTTGTGGTTCGCTGGGCACGAAGAAATAGAATGGCAGGATGTATTCGATGACGCGAACATAGCTTCCGCCGCCTGGAATACGGCGCTGGGCGGCGGCGCGAATACCAAAAGGATGTGTCTCCACATCGTAGAGCGGCGCACGGTCGAGCTGGGCGTTTTTGAGATGCCCTTTCATATACATCTTGTTGGTATCGGTATGCAGGATCGTGGCGTGCGAATTGTCCAACGCCGGTTCCACGCCCTGAACCCAATTGCAGTTCAACGGCCCGTAAAAATTCACCATATGCGTTTCGGGCACGTCGTTGAACATGAAGTTAGGGAACGCTGGTGGCGTTTCCTGTTCGCCCACGTAAACCCAGAGCGCGCGGCCGGTCTCACGGGTAGGGTAACTGTTATATTTGATATTGTCCCGGAAGCCGGCGCGTTCGGACCGTTCGTTTGGAACATCGACACAATTGCCGTCCATGTCGAATTTCCAGCCATGAAAGATGCAGCGCAGGCAATTGTCTTCGTTGCGCGCCAAGGCCATGGAGGCCTTCCGGTGTGGACATCTTTCGTCCATCAATGCAGCCTTTCCGTTTTCTCCGCGGAACGCGACAAACTCTTTACCGAAAAGTTTCACTCGTTTTGGTGCGCCGCCGGCTTCCAGTTCCTCGCTCCGGCAGGCGGGAACCCAATATTCGCGTAGCATCTTGCCCATCGGCGCTTCACCTTCGATCCGGCACAGCTTCTCGTTTTCAGCGACGGTTACCATTGTGTCTCTCCATTGGATTTCGAATTTGGTTCAATGTCTCTTGATTATTGCAGCGTTTGTGGTTTGCTCCGGCAAACCAGAGCGGTTGATATGGTGGGAAAGGGTAGTTTGAGCGCGATATGGTCCGCGGCTGCTCCAAGCAGATCGCGGGAACGACCGGGGGCCGGCGCGCCTGCAAGAAACGGAGCGTCGGCACTGCTTGCTCGGCCGACGTAGTGCGAGGGCAAAGCTTCCTTATATTCTCGGCGGCGCAACAGAATCAAACCAGACATCCTTGTTTTAACACGCGAGTTTGACGCGCTCCTATTGGCGGACTCGCTGGAATTTTATGCCGGGCTGCCTCTTTTGAGGTCGCTTGCCCGAATCCCTTTGTGCCGAGACCGAGCCTTATAAATTTACCACCAACCACAATTTGTCAAGCAAATCCTGTTCACTCGACTAGGAATAGTCCTGTGGCGAATTGCTCTGGATAAATCTGCTTCGAAAACCTGTTTGATTTGCCGGTTGGGTCAATTCCGTTTAGGCAGAACTCCAATTCGCGGTCGGCGTGGATCTGTGGGCCAGGCGTTAGAGGGGATATTGATGGTTGATACAGGCACGGCGAACGAAGATTTCGTTGCCGAAGAGATCATTGCCGCACTGGAATTTCGGCCAGAGACGCGGCGCCAGCAAAAGCGGTCCGTGGAATCCAAGATGCAGATCGTCGAGGCTTCTCTGCAAGCTTTTATGGACCTCGGGTATGATGGTGTTTCGACCCATCATGTGGCGGAGCAAGCGCAGGTAACCCAAGGGCTGATAACCTATCATTTTAAAAGCAAGGAGGGATTGTGGCAGGCTGCGATGGATCGTTTCTTCGGGGACTTTCGAAACGAGCTTGCTTCGAGGATCCGCGAGTTAAACGATATCGATGATCCGTTATTTTACCGGCTGATGGTGCGGCACATCATTCGCTGGCCCAGTCAATATCCGTTCGTCGTCTCGTTCATGACGGAAAACGGGCCCACTCAGCGAAAGCGGTTGAGTTGGCTGGTCGATCGCCATGTCAGGCCTATTTTTAAGACGGTTGCTCACATCCTGGATACGGGCAAGGCGGAGGGGATTATCCGTGAATTCGACACGACCCATCTGTATTTTTTCCTCATGACCTCCTCATCGGTTTTCTCGCGGCAGGAAGAAGTGCGTCTGCTCGCCAGACGTGAGGTAGCCTCTAAGGAATTCATCGACAGCCATACTGACATGCTGGTGAACATGGTTGTTCGCGATGAGGAGCAGATCGCCCGCTTGAAAGCTGCTCGCCTGAAGAAATAAATATTGTTCAATCGAACAGGATCAGCTAGTTTCTCGTCTGATGGCGGGCTTTTATCCGATACAATGGAATTGCGAGGCGTGAGCGAGGCCGGGCCCGACGCGGAATTGCCAAGCTTCTGGAGGCTGGCATCCCGCCGAAAATCCGTTCAGCGCGGTATCAGGGTCTCGGCGATCGTAGGTTCCATTTTAATCCTGATCAATCAGGGCGAATATATTCTAGCGGCTGAATGGCCTCCGATCTGGAAGATTCTCCTGACCTATATCGTGCCGTTCAGTGTCTCTACCTACACGGGCGCATCAATGAAATTACAGGAATTGCGTGATGCCCGATCCGAGGTTGGAATCGACGCCGCGCCATAGGTTTCGCCTCTCTCCTAAAATTATTCGGTTGAAAAGCTTTCGCCAATTGCGCATAGTTATCGAATAATTTTAGGAGAGAGGCAGATATGTCCGACATTCAGATGTCGAACGAGCAGATCGTTCATAAGATGAATGACGCGCTCGCGCTTAACGGCGGCTTGAAAAAATCCATCAAATTCAATTTTGGCGATGATGGCATGATCTTTGCCGAGGGCACCCATGCGGAGCTTGTGGACAAGGATGCGGCCTGCACCGTCACTGTCACGAAAGACAATTTTCTTGGAATCGTATTCGGCGGCAAGGATCCGATGATGGCGATGATCTCGGGCCGGCTGAAGCTTTCGGGCGACAGGTCGGTCGCAATGAGCCTGCGCAGTCTGTTTGGCTCGATGGAAGCATGACCTGTCTGCCGGCGACCGCCGACATTTTTACAAACTGATCATTAGGAGCGCCCCGACGTGTTCGAGAATCTAGAAAGCAAGTTTATTGAAGCAGATGGCCTGAAAACTCATTATGTAGAGCAGGGGGAAGGCCCGCCACTTGTCTTGATCCACGGCGGCGGTGCCGGAGCAGATGGCCGCTCGAACTTCTTCCAGAATTTTCCGACCTTTTCCAGCAACTATCGCACGATCGCTTACGATATGCCCGGCTTTGGCCTGACAGCAAAGCCTGACCCAGAGGATTATGTTTATTCTCAGGAGAACAGACATAAGCATCTGATCGCCTTCATAGAAGCGCTCGGCTTTGGCCCTGCTCATCTCATCGGTAACTCGATGGGTGGCTCTGCCGCCTGCGGGGCAGCGATCAACCGGCCCGATCTGGTGCGCTCGCAAGTATTGATGGGCGCCGCAGTCAATGTGACGGCCAAAGACATGTCGGAACAGCGCGAGCGCATGGGCAAAGTGCTTCATTTCGACGGAACGCGGGAAGGCATCGGTCGCCTGATGGAGGCGTTGACGCACAGCTACAAGCCGACACAGGAACTCATGGCCTATCGCCATGAAATGGCCACTCGAGAAGATACGCAAATGGCATTTCAGGCCATCATGGCGTGGGCTGGCGCAAATGGGCTTGCTTATGACGAAGCCGAATTTGCCGATATCGATGTTCCGACCTTGGTGGTCGCTGGCCAGGACGACATCATCGTCACGATCGATAAGGCTTATGATTTGCTGGCCAAAATACCTCATGCCGAAGGTCATTTTTATCCAGATTGCGGCCATTGGGTCATGGTCGAGAAACCTGACCAGTTTTGCGAACTGACGATGAACTTTTTCGCGCGCACGGACAGGGGGCTGAACGGATGACTTCTCCTAAGGTCAAACTCGACACAATCGCTATTCGGACAGCGAACACGTCCATGCCGGGCGGCTGTGTCGAAAGCGCCGAGGTGTCGCGTATCCAGGATATGATCCAGGATACACATAAAATCGAAGGGCATTATGATCGTTTGATCACCGACCTGGACGCGGTTTTTGACGATTATGACATATCTCCTGAAGCTCGCGAGATATTGCGCGACGGCAACCCGCCGCAGGTTCACGCCGCTTTGGGCATCCATGCAGTGCTCTGCATGCAATGGTCCACTTTCGTAAACGAAAAGATCCGTGAACATGTGGTTGCGGACTCTGCTTTCCTCAAAGAAATGGAGGCTTTCTGATGGGCCAGATCGTGGGCGCTTTCGGCGTGTCGCATATCCTTATGGAGCGTAAGGGCGTCGAGGAAGCGGCAGACCGGGTTTTCTCCGGCATGAAGACGATACGCACGAAAATTCAGGCGCTCGCGCCGGACCTGCTCGTGATTGTAACCAACGACCACATGTATAATTTCGACACCGATCTCATGGCGCCATTCGTTGTCGGGATCGGATCCGAATATACCACCTATGGCGACATGAAGTTACCAAAGAAGACCATTCGGGGCCATACGGAGTTTGGCATTTCCCTTGTTGAAACAGGTGCTGCCAACGGATTCGACATTAGCGTCACTCGCAAGATCAAGGCCGATCACGGGCTAGCCGTTCCAGCTTTGATGTATTCCCCTGGCGGTGAGCTGCCGATCGTTCCGATCCTGACCAATCCCAATATGCGTCCGTGCCCGTCACCCGCGCGAGCACATGCGCTGGGTAAGGTTCTTCGCCAAACGATCGAGGAAAACCGCCCCGAGGGTGAAAGAGTCGTGGTTTTGGGAACAGGCGGACTGTCCCACTGGCTGGCTTTGCCCAAGATGGGTCAGGTCAATGCCGAATATGATCATTGGGTTCTTGATCGGCTGAGCAGCGGCAAGGCCAGTGAGGTTGCTCGGCTGGAAGCGCATGAGATTGCAGAGAAGGCGGGCAACGGAGGACTCGAGACGATAAACTGGCTAGTGATGGCTGGAGCCGTCGAGGGATCACATGGTGAGGTGCTTTTCTACGAAGCGATGCCTTCTTGGCTGACCGGCATGGCTGGGCTGGAAATGCATGTCGCTTGATATCTTCGTCCGGTAGTAAACCCTACCCAGCCTCATTCCACATTTTGCGGGGGTAGGGCGAGGATTTGCCGCATGACCGCTTCCAGATTATTCGATTGTGCTGATGTCTGCGCGCGCCAACCTATAAACATATCTGGCCGAATGAGCAGGGCCCCATCCTCTTCTATCTCCCGCATAGTCGCATAGTCGCCGTAGATGTCGTCATGGTCGTGGCCGGGACCGATCATGTGACATTGTATATCGACAGAAAGACGCTCGGATGAAGCCGCCGCGGCTTCGATCCAAGCCTCACCGCCAATTCCCGTTAAAACGGTAAAGCGTCCTTGGCCGCAGAGGTCGAGCGATGAGACCTTCCGCTGCCGGCGATCGAGTAGCCATACATGGGGCAGATGCCATCCCGGTCTGGTGCCGGGTTGGTGGTGAAAATCACGGTCCTTGGCAAAGCCGGGATCGAGCGATCCGTCGCTTACGAACGCCCCCTCGCTATAGCGTTGGTTGAGCTCCGCTCCCAAAGTGTTGAAGCCAACGAGTGTAGCATCGATAGCTTTGCGGATCCGAAGTCGCATAGCGGCTCCATCTGCGGTTTTTTCCTTGCGCTTTTCAAGGATCGCTTTGTGAGCTTCGGCGCTTTGAACTCCGCTAAGTCCCATCGCATCGACCAACGGCGGGATCGTGCCCATACTTTTGTTGGCGCGCTTTACGACATATTCACCAACCGGCTGGCGCTCGAGGGAATAGCTGTCCAGAAGCCCCGCACCGGCTTGGCCCTTCAGCACCAGAGCCAGCTTCCAGGATAGATTATAGGCGTCGCCAACACAGGTGTTGGACCCTAGACCGTTCATTGGCGGATGCCGGTGAACGGCATCGCCGACGCAAATTACCCGGCTTTTCGAGTATGCCGTCGCATACACATCGTTCACGGTCCAGGTCGAGATGTCGAGGACATCCACGTTTATCCTGTTCTCACCGATCAGGCTGAAAATGATCTTTTTCGCCAGTTCGTGGGTCAATTCAGGCGGACCAGTCTCTTCGTCATACCCCGCGGTAGCGACCCAGTGGTCCCATGGTTTGACCATTCGTAGAACACCGACGCCGTGACCGCCCATTCCATTCCCAGGTTGCAGCAGCCAATACATGTCGCCGCGCCGGTGGGATACATATTGGCTTAGGTCACCCTTAAAGTAGACTCCGATTGACCCGCCTTTGGCGGTCTTGCTGACGAAGGATAAACCGGCGTCCTCGGCGACTTGCGATTTGGCTCCATCGCAGCCGATCAGGTAGCGGCAACGAACCGCATAGTCGCGCTTTTCCAGCCGATCGCGTAGATAGACCGTCACGCCATCGCGATCCTGTTCATGCCCGAGATATTCGGTCAACCATCTGATCACGCTTCCCGATTGAAGGGCGGTGCGCACTAATAGGGGTTCCATTTCAGTCTGCGGAAGATCGCACACCGAGCAGGGACTGGCGAGATCATGGTCCATCTTCCAGCGGGGATGGTTATACCATGTAAGCATGCGTCCGATCTCTTCGCCAACCAGATCGCGCGCGTAGACATGCTCTGCCATGCTGTCTTGCGGCGTTGCAATTGCGCGTGCCGCATCTTCGATGCCCAGATCGCGAAAGACCTCCATTGTGCGCTGGTTGGTAATGTGAGCGCGTGGGGTCGGCGCGGTGCTGGAATATTTGTCTATAAGCACATTCGAAATACCCATCATGGACAGGCATGCCGCGGCCGTGCCGCCAGATGGTCCGCTCCCCACGATCAACACATCAGTGTAAAAACTTGGCTCTGCCATTGGCTGTTTGTCCTCACTTACCAAGACCAATGACTCCAGATTCGAAAGGGAAAAAACCACTTAACAGGTCGGACGAACAGCCCATACCATAAAGAACTGTTTATCCGAGTAGGAAATGTGCTACAGGAAAAATTGAGGCCAAAAGGCTCATAAAATGGGAGAGACCTGATGAGGATTATGCGGGCGATGCTTGTCTTTACGACCAGCGTATCGGCTATGGCGGCGTGTTCCGCTCATGCCGCGACACAAGAATTGCAGCAGGATGCGCCAGCTGAAGACATTGACGATATGCCTGCCGATGTTCAGGAAGTGCCTTCCGCTCCAGCTTTGGATGAGATCGTGGTGACCGCCAATAAGCGGGCCGAGTCAACGCAGGATGTCCCCATCGCGATTTCGGCTTTCAATCAGGAGCTGTTGAACGAAAAGGGCGCCAACGATCTGGTTGCGATTACGACTCAGGTTCCCAGCCTGACGCTCAACGCCACGCAAGGTGTGGTCCGAATTTCGTTGCGGGGCGCTGGAAACGATTCTGTTTCAACCGGTTCCGATAACGGGGTCGCCTTTCATTATGATGGCATTTATTTCGGTTCAGCTGCTTCCAGCCTGTCTGACATCTGGGATGTCGAGCGCGTGGAGGTTCTTCGAGGACCGCAGGGAACCCTGTTTGGGCGCAATACGACCGGCGGCTCCATCAATGTCATCCCTGAGCGTCCCAAGGACTATTTTGAAGCCAAGGGCGATGTCTCTTACGGTAATTACAATTATCTTCGGTTCCGCGGAGCGCTAAATCTTCCTGTGGCCGATGGCTTAAATACACGATTTTCTTTTACGAAAACCGATCGCGATGGTTTTACGAAAAATACCTTTCCAGGCCGCGCTGATATCGATGATGCGGACAGTTACTCGCTCCGTGCACAGGTTTCGGCTGATATTTCCGCGGATGCGAATGTCCGTTTTTCGTTCATAACAAGCAAGAACGACGACAAATCCAACCAAGGCGTCCGCATTGGCGACACCTATGATGCATCCGGCCCTTTTGCCCCCTTCTTCGCTCAGGCATTTGCTGCCGCTCAGCCCAAAAATACTGACCCGCGTGTAACGCGGCAAAACTTCGACTCGCTTTCCCGCACGAAACTTATTGGCGGAGCTATCGACTTTGAGTGGGATCTTGGCAGCGTCATTTTCCGCTCAGTAACCGGTTATTTCAACACCGACCGCAACGTCAATTCTGACTGGGACGATTCCGAAACCGATGCCATCCATCTGTTCACTGGCGATGATTCGGATCAGTTCACTCAAGAAATCCAGCTGCTGTCGGATTACACCTCTCGCTTCCAATGGATCATTGGCGCGACCTATTTTGACTTTTCGAACAAGAACGAGGTTTTTCTCCCGATCGGCGAGGTAGCCAATCGTCCAGGTCCGTTTTTCGGCAAACAGATTTTCCAATCCGTCAATTCGCAGATAGATGTGCTGTCCTATGCTATCTTCGGTCAGGGATCTTATGATTTGACCGACAAACTGACGCTGACTTTGGGCGGGCGGTATTCGTGGGACGAGAAAGAAAGCACAACTGCTTTCCATCCGCCGATTAACCCGTCGACGATGGCTGGCGCGCCGCCTACAGTTCCACCTCCAGACTTTCTCCTGAATTTTGGTGCTCGTTTTGACAACAGTGAACCGACAGGAACAGCGAAGCTCGCATATGACATAACCGACGACCAGAATGTCTATGCTTCCTATTCTAGGGGCTACCGCGCCGGTGCGCTAAATCCATCGGATCCAGTGAACCCCATTGCGGGTTCCGAGAATGTGGATTCCTACGAGATCGGGTCGAAATCACTACTTTTCGGCCGGCGTGTCGAGCTTAATCTGGCGGCATATTATGCCAAATACACTAACATTCAGATCAACACCTTTCCCTCCGTAAATGCGGTTCTGGTAAATATTCCCGGAGGCGATATCTACGGCCTGGAAGCGGACTTTAAGGTATTGGTTGCCGAAAATTTCCGGATCGATGGTTCATTGGGCCTCATCAATTCCTCTTACGATGATTTTGTCACTGGGAATCCCGGAAAGCCTAATCCTGCGGCCATGGGAGCGCCGACGCAGGAGAATATCGGTGGCAACCGCTTCATCAACACGCCTGACGTATCGTTCGCGATCGGCGGCATCTATACCGTTCCCACGGATATTGGCGACTTTTCGCTGCGAGGCGACTTCGCTTATCGGTCGAAGATCAATTACGAGGTTCAGAACAATGCCGATACGACCCAGGACTCCTACACTAAGACCGATTTGCGCCTGTCCTACAAGCATATTTCGGAGCGGTGGGGCGTAGATGTTTGGGTGCAAAACTTGGAAGATGAGGATGTGGCACTGACACTGCTGCGCCCGGGCGCAGCGCTCGGAGCTCAGGTTCCAATCGGGTATTTCGCCCCGCCTCGCACTTATGGCGTGACGCTACGCGCTAATTATTAGGCATGGCCATCGATACCGACAGGAAAGGAATGGCCGGGTCTTGCCGCACAGCCTCTCTCGAAAGTTGATTTCACGCTTCTTGCTATCGGGAGATATGGTTGCCGGTAGGGAGATTGGCTTGCGGATGGAGCAAGCTCTGCTGCAGGATGTGCTTGGCGCCTTGGTCATGCTTGAACTTGAAGCCATGGACATTGAGCAGGTCAAGACCAAACCGAGCGTGCAATATATTGACCATGCTTTGGTTCAATCCGATGAGGTAAACGCAGACAGTCATCTCTTCCTTAAGAGCGCATGCGCGCGATTTGGTATCATTTACTCTGGGCCCGGCAACGGTATCAGCCATCCGGTGCATATGGAACGTTTCGGTGTGCCCGGACAATCGTTGGTGGGCAGTGATAGCCATACGCCAGCAGCAGGCGCGCTTGGAATGCTGGCGATCGGGGCGGGCGGCATCGAAGTCGCGCTCGCAATGGCGGGCGAACCTCTTTATTTGCCCATGCCAAAGATCTGGAACATCGAGCTCACCGGCATTTTGCCTGACTGGGTTTCGGCCAAGGATGTCATTCTAGAATTGCTCCGCCGACACGGTGTAGCGGGTGCGAAAAATTTCATCCTCGAATATTCGGGGTCCGGTCTCGATTGCCTATCGGCAATGGATCGGCACGTTATCGCAAATATGGGTGCTGAGTTAGGAGCGACCACCAGCGTTTTTCCAAGCGATGCAGCGACGCGGCAGTTTCTAGCGGATAATGGCCGTGCAGATGTGTGGGTGCCCTTGTTTGCTGACGATCGATGCAATTACGACAGAACCGAAACCATCGACCTTGGCAGCCTGGTCCCATTGATTGCGAAACCGCAGTCTCCCGACAATGTCGTGCCCGTTTCCGAAGTGGCCGGAGAACCGATATATCAGGCTTATATCGGGTCCTCGGCAAATCCCGGCTACCGGGATTTTGCAGTTGTCGCCGATATTGTTGCCGGGAAAACCTGTGCCCCCGGCGTGTCCTTTGATATTAATCCGTCTTCGCGGCGCGCGCTTTCGCTATTGGCGAAACAAGGCAAACTCGGCCTCCTGATTGATGCAGGAGCGCGGTTGCATCAGGCAGGTTGCAACGGTTGTATTGGCATGGGGCAGGCACCGGCGACAGGGCGCAATAGCCTACGAACCGTGCCGCGGAATTTTCCTGGCCGCTCGGGCACGATAGAGGACGCGGTGTTTCTCTGCAGTCCCGAAACGGCCGCAGCTTCGGCGCTTGCTGGCGTGATTGCCGATCCGCGCGAACTCGAAATGAGCTACCCGAGGATCGAAATTCCAGGATTAGGCGCGGCAGACGATGCGGGGTTGATATTTCCTGAGCCAGGGCACCGGTCGGAACTCTATCGGACCAAACATACGCCGACGCTCCCAGATCTCTCCCCGCTTCCGGTTGAGCTGGAATTGACAGTTCTCTTGACCTTGGGCGATGATATTTCGACCGATGACATCATACCGGCGGGCGCGGTGCTACCCTATTGGAGTGACGTCTTTACGACCGCGGATTACGCGTTTGCGAGGGTTGACAGCAATTATCCTTCGAAAGCGCGGGCGATGGACGGCGCGCACGCGATCGTCGCGGGGAACAATTACGGCCAGGGATCCAGCCGCGAGAACGCGGCGCTGGTTCCACGGCTGCTGGGGCTACAGCTTGTCATTGCCAGGAGTTTCGCACGGATCCACTGGCAAAATCTGGCGAGTTTTGGTGTAGTGCCGCTAACTATAGCTGGCGACGACGATCCGATCCAGGAGGGCGATATCGTCCGTATTTCCGAACTATCCAAGCAGTTGAAAGCGAGCCACCAAATTTCTGCTGAAATCCAAGCGAGCAGCGGTGCAAAAAGAGCCTTTACCCTACAACACGATCTTAGTGTGCGGCAGATCGAGGTAATCTGCGCAGGCAGCGCCATGAATTGGGTAAAGTCTTCGTAATAGGCCATGCGCGCTTGCCTTAAAAGGCGAAAAACCGGTGAATTCTATGCAATAGATTGGTAAGGAATTCCGAGGTCTGCGCCAGTCTGTCAGCAGGCGAGGAAGTTCTGGTGCGCACCATAGTCTCGCGTGCAGCGGACAAATGGAGTCTGTGGACACTCAGCCTGTTAGCGACCAACGGGCCGCTGCGCTTCTCACGCTTGCTCGAGCAAGTGACCGGAATTAGTCAGAAATCTTTAACCGTTACCCTGCGCCAGCTTGAGCGTGATGGTCTATTGACGCGGACGGTTACTGTCCCCTCCCCCATCAGGGTCGATTACGAAGCGACGGCGCTTGGTATCGACCTGATCCGACATGTCGATCCGCTATGGACCTGGGCAGCGCAAAACCACGATGCGTTTACGCAGGCACGCAGCAATTATGATAAGGCGATCACGCACTCTGGCTCAATGCGGTCAGAGAAATGACGGTTGGCGTAGTTTAGATAAGCGGCATGGTATGGTATTCTGGCCGCAAAGCTCGCATCGTCAAGCCATCTCTTCCAATTAGTAGTGCGCGAAAACGACAGCGAACGCTTCCTCTCCCACCGCGGTCGCGACGCGCTCGACGGACGGGAGCCTGACATCGCCGGCCGCGAACGAGCCGGGCACGCTGGTCTCCAGGAAATGCGAGGCGCGCTTGAGTTTTCATTCGTTTGGCATTTTCCCTTTCTTCAGCAGTCGGTTCCGGTTTCTAGGAACAGTCTCGGTCCCGCACAATGAGCCCGCGGAAGCCAAAGCGGTCGACCATTTTGGTAATTGAGCCGGTGAGCCAAGATGGTTTGCTTTGGCATAAAACATTGATTGCATCGATGGATCATTGGCGATTTGGACGCACTTTTGATCGCTCAGGCGAAAAAAGCACGGGCTTGGATTTTGACATTTTTGAATGCCTCAATATCTCTTGTTACCTTGGGGTGCCTGATTGCGGTCAGCGAAGGCAAGCGCCACGTGCGGCTATGAAGCGAGCTATATCGCTTGCTAGCCCCGTGAGGATTTTTGCGATGACAACGACTGTTCAACCCTTTCATCTGCATATCGCCGAAGCCGAACTCGACGATTTGCGCGATCGGCTTTCGCGGACTCGCTGGCCTGATCCGGAAACGGTTGACGATACAAGTCAGGGGCCGCCGCTCGCCAAGATCCGCGCGCTGGTTGATTATTGGCGCGAAGGTTATGATTGGCGCCGGTGTGAGACGATGCTCAACAGATTTGGCCAATATCGCACTGAGATCGACGGACTGGGCATTCATTTTTTGCATATCCGTTCGCCCGAATCCAATACAATTCCATTGATCATGACGCATGGTTGGCCGGGCTCCGTATTGGAGTTTCGCGATGTCATTGGACCGTTGACTGATCCGGTCGCGCATGGCGGTTCCGCCAGCGATGCTTTCCACCTCGTTATACCCACGCTGCCCGGTTTTGGTTTTTCAGATAAGCCGACTGCGACGGGCTGGAACCTCGACCGCATTACCGATGCGTGGATCACGTTAATGGATCGACTTGGCTACGAGCACTGGGGCGCACAGGGCGGTGACTGGGGCGCGGCCGTAACCAGCATGCTCGGTTACAAGGCCCCGCCTTCGCTGATTGGGATCCACCTCAACATGGTGCTGTTTCAGCCAACCGACGAGGAGCGTGAAAACGCAACCGCTGAAGAGCAGGAGATGCTTGGCCGGATGCAGCGCTACGAGGAGCAGTTTTCAGGCTATTACAAGCTGCAGAACACGCGCCCGCAATCGATCGGGTTCAGTCTCGCCGATTCTCCTGTTGGACTCGCCGCTTGGATATATGCGTTGTTTCAGGATGTTTCAGGCAGTGACGGTAAACCGGAGGACGTATTTACATTCGACGAGATGCTCGACGATATCATGCTTTACTGGCTTCCCAATGCCGGCCCGAGCTCCGTCAGGCTCTACTGGGAAGCGATGCGGTCGATGATGAAGGGGGGAATGCCTACACAGCCCATGTCGACGCCCACCGCGATCAGCATGTTTCCTGGAGAGCAGGGCGGTATTTCCAGGCGCTGGGCCGAACGTCGTTTCGCCAACCTGGTGCATTTTAACGAAGTGGACCGGGGCGGTCATTTTGCCGCCATGGAGCAACCCGAATTATTCGTGACAGAATTGCGGTCGGCATTCGAAGGTATGCGCTGATCGGCGAAGCGCTCTGTGAAATCCCAGGTTCTGATAAGGCTTTTCTCTCTTAGTGAGCAGTCCCTGCAGCCTGGCACGCTCGCTCGTAATTACCTGCTGCCGCGCGCAAGATAGTTGGAATCTCTTTGGCCATTCCAGCTTCCTCGAGGGTCCGCAGTGAAGCTTCAAGCAGACCGCTCGATAGCCTCTTCAAGCTGACGTTGAGCCCTAACGCGCTGCGTGCAGCATCTCGGATAGCGTTTTGCTGCTCGAGGGTGATGGTGACCTGCGCGCTACGTTTTCGTTCAGACGCCATGCCTAGCTCCCTTGAATGTGAGTCTTGCACCGGCAGTTCTAGAGCTATGTAAGGCGGCCGCCATACATTCTATCGCTGCGCAAGCGGCACGGATACAGGCCAGGCATTAAGCTACTCGCATATCGCAAAATAATATCGTAAAATCGCCAACGCGATTAGAAGCCTCACATTTTTGAAATGCTCGCTAATCGATTTGCATTTTTAACATTCAGGTCGTTGAGATTATTGGCTTTCCGATCTCGTCAGGCCGCGACATCGGAGACAATGCTTTCTAAGCCAGCAGGGCGGATCAGCAATTCTCTCGCGCGCATCGAGTAACTCAAGCTCAGCTCGTCGTGCACCACGCTTGCTTCGGTCTTGCCGAGCCTGATCCCCTGGATGGCCTCCTGCTCAGCGCGCTGAAGGTAATAGTCCAGCTGAAGCTTGGCATGCATGGTTTAGGCTCTCTACAATTGGATTGCACAATCTTAGGCAGCGATGATTGCGGCATTATGGCAGCAGACAACACAGCGGCTGAACCGAAACGATTTTACGATAATGTGAGACAATCGCTAAGATGCATTCGACTAGATGCATCTAATGTGGCAATAATTTGCTCACAGAAAATAGCCAGTCAATGCTATTGAAACGCTTCCGAAAACATGAATTTCGATCCGACATAAGACCGGATCACTTTTTCGGGCATAATCCGCAGCGCCTCCATGACAAACACATCACCTGTGCAATGCATGGGAACGATATAGGTTGGGTCGATCACAGCGAACTCCGCGACAGTCTGCCTGGCTTCGGCCTCGGTTCGCGGTCGGACGAGATGGAAACCGCCAACGACGGCATAGACTTTCTCGATGCCGGATATCGCCTGCGCGCGGCGGACCGAATTGATCACGCCCCGATGGCTGCACGATGCAATCACGATTAGGCCGAGGCCTTTGACCGCATAACATGTTGCAAGCTCGTGCTCGGCATCGTCGGGCAGTTCCGCCGCTGCCTGTTTTGCAGGGTTCAAGGCGGTGCGATCACAACCAGTTCCCGGCCGCATTCTGGTGGGGATTGCGGCGCGTTCAAAGCCGTTCATGGGGATAATGCCGGTAGTGAATGCGTGATCGGCGATCACCGCGGGTTCCGGGCGTATGATGACATCGAAGCCCGCTCTGGACAGCGCGAGACGGTCGAGCGCTCCCATCACGGGCGGGGGGTTGCCGATTAGCGCCACGCGCTCGCAAAAGGTTTCTTCACCGCCGACCGTAAGCGGAACGCGGATTTTGCCTCGCGCAGCATCCTCAAGCAATACTGGACCGAATAATCCGGGGAATCCGCCATAGTGATCGAGATGACCATGGCTCAGCACCGCCGCGTCGATCGTGACCGGATCGATGCCTAGCAAGCGCAGGTTGGTCGACAGCGCTTCCTTCGAATAGCCGAAATCGACGACTACGCGGCGGCGCTGATATCCGATGTTAGAGTCGCAGAGGATAGAAAGCCCAAATTCGCCGACCAGCGTTTGCGGCAGCATACGCGGAGCGTTGACCGGGCCGCCATTGCCCGCGCGAATAACTTTCATGCCGGGCAGATCGAGATTTTCCAGAAACGGACCAAATGTTGCCGCGTCTACGATCACTTGCAGCGAGAGACTATCAACCTGCGGGACGGTGAATGCGCGTGTGGCGCTAAACGAGCGCGTGGCAAACCCAAGCATTCCTGCAGCGCTCATTCCTAGCACTGCTCGACGGCTTGTTATCAGGCTTGGCAGATCGCGCATGTCCCGTCTCCGAGGAACGGAAATAGCAGAGAATTGCCGATCTGAATATAGATACTGCTAGCGATGGCGAGCAGCTTTGCGATTGGATCACTTCATCTGCTGACCGTGCGATCTTCGCCTGAGCTCTCGGGATCGCCATGGGGCGACCATGAGTGGTAAATGTGACGTGATAGAGCGTGTAAGAACCGATTTGCCGACACCGTTTTTCAGGTGAGAAGTCCAAACTGATTACGTATTTTTCCGTTCTTCCTTCCCTCACACGATTTGATTATTCAGCCCACTGGCGGAGAAAAAAGAGATTTGGAGCGGTGAAGTCGGCTGAAACAATTGGCTGGAAACTTCAGTGGGGCTGAAACAAATATTTCCGAGCGATATAGGTCGGAAGAAAGTGTCAGTAATAGTCGAACCGTGAGCAAGCAGACAAAACTGTGAAGTTTAAGTTTTCTTCCACGGCTTACCTATCAACGATCGACCTTAGCGCCCATTTGTTCAGCAACGATTCCAGCATCGAATGCTAGCATTTCCCTGCGTGTATTGCCTGCAACCCCGTCATAGAAGGGCCATTCCGCCTCAAGCGCGAAGACAATCTCATCTTGTTCGGCTACAGATAGGCTCTCGTCGGCTATGCGGGCTGCGACAAGATCGCGGAGCTTGGTCAAGAATGTTCGCTGCTCATTCGCTTCATCTGCCGTGATCGGCGCGGGACCATGTCCCTGATAAATTTCGAACGAGGCGTAAAGTCTTTCAATTTCGGCAAGCTGGCCGAGCCAGTTCTCGAGGCTTTCAAACGGCACCGCGGGCACGCCGACATTGATAAGATCACCGATAAATACCTGCTCGTTATTCTCGAGTGAGACGGCGAGTGTAGTCTCGGCCTCCGAGGGACCAAATTCTTGCAAGGTCACCCTTGTGCCATCGATGTCGAGGCTCTGTCCGTCTTGAACGATTATCGCATTTGCAAGCGCCGCATCGAGAGCTGACTGGGCGGCAAACCGCTCGCCATGCCGCTTGGCTCGTGCAGCATTATATCCCCTGCTGTCTTCGCGGATGGAGCGAAGAGCCGTGGCAGTCATATACACCTTGGCTGCCGGATAGGCCTCCGTCCACACAGGAAGCCCGCCATAATGGTCGGTGTGCGGATGGGTCACGAAGATCGCGATGATGGGTTTCGAAGTGGTGGCCTGAAGATGTTGGAGGGCACGCTCCGCTTCCGGCAAGATGCGCTGCGCATCGACGAGTATGACACCGCTCTCTGTCTCGATCCAATGGCTGTTGACCGAATCCACGTCGTTGACCTGGCTGGCATAGCTGTAGACCTGACCGGCCAAGGCAGGCGTCGATGTCGATATTGCGAGCAGAGCGGCGATTGTCAGTTTGAACATCTTTTAATCCCTTTTTTTGGAAAGAGTGGGTCCCCGGTCCGCGAGCAGTTCGCACAGGCCGTTCGCAGCGATCCGCGCGAACTCGAGCAGTTGGTCGCTGGTCATCCCGGCGCGCGCGCTGGCGGAAAGGCCAGCCAGCGCGATCATGGTCATCGCAGATACGTTGGTGCCGTGACCGGGATGGCCGCGCTCGACATAGTCCGCGATGAAGGCTTCTGTGGCGGCGCGCATATTGACGCATAGCGATCGAGCGCCCTCATCATGCGTCCCGTATGCGCCTTCCATGATCAGGCATCCTGCTGACGATCCTTCGCGGCTGTAATTGGTGGCCGCGGCCTTGAGCATGTTGCGCAGACCTTGCTTGACCGTTTTGCTACTGGAAAAGGCTTCGGCGATGAAGGCGCCGTCGCTGCTCGCATATCTTTCCACGGCTGCAGCGAAGATTCCCAGCTTGTTGCCGAACGCGGAATATAGGCTCGGCTGCTCAATGCCGATTTCACGCGCGAGCAGCGTTACGCCGACATTGTCATAGCTATGCGCATGGAACAACGCTTGCGCAGTTTCCACCGCGCGTTCGGTGTCAAACTTTCGCGGCCTGCCCCTTCGGGATATTATTTCTTTAGCCATCTCTAAAAAATGCCCTTGCAGTCTCCGTTCAGGTATTTATGTAGTGGCCTCTAACTTATTTGGCAAGGATATTGGAAATGACCGATTTTACCGAGAAGAACGTGCTCGTGATGGGCGGAAGCCGCGGCATTGGTGCAGCTGTTGTGCGCCGGTTTGCATCAGACGGCGCGACGGTCGCGTTCACCTATTCAAGTTCGGATGAGATAGCCGAGGCGCTGGCGGCCGAAACTGGCAGCGCCGCCTTGAAGGCCGACAGTGCCGAGCGCGCTGAGGTTGTTGAAGTGGTCGCGCAACAAGGTCAGCTCGACGTCATAATCGTCAATGCTGGTGTGCTGGTCATGGGTGATCCGCTCGAAACGGATGCGGATGCGATCGACCATATGATCAACGTAAATGTCCGCGCACCCTATCACGCTTTGGTCGAAACAGCGCGGCGCATGAATGACAATGGGCGTATGATTGTTATCGGATCCGTAAATGCCGACAGCATTCCTTTTCCAGGAGGTGCTGCATATGGGATGACCAAATCGGCATTGCAGGGAATGGTTAAAGGTTTTGCGCGGGATTTTGGAGATCGTGGGATCACCGTCAATGTTATCCAGCCTGGACCGGTCGATACTGACATGAACCCTGCCGACGGTCCTATGAAAGACATGATGCATAGCTTCATGGCTATTAAGCGCCACGCGCGCGCGGACGAGATCGCCGGAATGGCTGCTTATCTCGCCAGCGAAGAAGCAGCGGTAGTCACTGGCGCATTTCATACTATCGATGGCGGATTCGGCGCCTGAAAGCTTCAAGCGATATTGATCCTGAGCATGCTTGGCGAAGGACTGCGATCAGGGTGGTCATCGATCCTGCCTTTTATCCGAAAATGGGTCGGTTTGGGCATGGCGAACTAGCACTGGTTGGCGCTTCGCCCATAGCAGAGAACATCAATGCAAAATGGCTGGCGCTATCGGTTTTGGCGGTGCGTCATTTAGTTTTCGAAATCTTTCGAACCGGCGGACGAATCCTGCGCGCCGGCTCCTTTAGAACGGGGAGTGGCGGCATGACGACGCTGGCTTGTCCAAGCAAGGCAGCAAAAAGCGTGCGAAAATACGGATAGCAGGCAAAGCGTGCGACCCGGTTTATGAAGAGGCTGGCCGACCGCTTGTCTACCTTGCCTTCGACCGCATATATAATCAAATAGTCGCCTTCTACGATGATCGGCTTACGCTTCCCGTCAACACATTCAGCCTTGAAAATGATACGCCCCCACAGCCGCTCCTTTTCCTCGTCGACATCCCATTCAACCAGTTCGTCGCCGACTTTAAGATCCCAGCCCGTCCTGTCCACATCAAGCGCCGCAGGCTTGATTTCCGATCGGCTCGCGGTGAGGCGTAAATCAATCAGATTGGCCTTCGCAACGACTTGATTGTAGGCCTCCACATTAATAGTCGGCACGCTCCTTTTGAGCGGCCGCTTCGGTGGCTGTCCGCCCGCCTTTGCTTTGGCTGCTGTCATGCTAGATTTGGTTGTCATGCCGCCTCAAGGAGAGATAGCGTTTCGTCAATCTCGGCTGTTTCAGCATATGCCTCATTGCCCTCGGCGCCTCCGTGCAAAGTCTTTTTCTTCATGAATTTGAGCATCCAATCGCCTTCTATGACGACATAAGATGCTCGTCGCTGCTTCAGCTCCTGAAGGGCCTTCTGGCCCTCCGACGCTAGCGAAAAAGACGCTGACTTACCAAGGCTGTGCCGCTCAATTAGGCCGCTATCGAGCATCAACGTCAATACGCGCGAGAGGTTGGCCTCTTCAAGCCCGAGACGCTCGCGCAACGCGCGCCGCTCTATCGGCGCTCCGTCGGTCCTGGACATTTCCTCAAGCAGCTCTGAGACATGCAGTCGGCGCACGACCTGCTCGACAGGTCGTGCCTCAACAAGACCAACCCTGTCGTTAAGGAGTTCCGCTAGCACTTCGATCCTGGGACCCCAGGCTTTATTAACCTCATCGAACTGCGCGGAGACCGCATCGACAAGCGAATGCCATGCGCGAAGATCGGCCGACGCAATCCGGTCGCGAAGAATTCGCCCGGTAGCGATGCGCAGCGCTTCAAAGATATGCTCTCCGATTTCGCCCTTGGGCCCCGATTGCAGCAGGTCCGAGAGGGCTTTGCGTGCGTCCTTTGGTGCCAGCGTGGCGTTTTCAATCTGGCTCAGAATCACGCGCATGTCAGCGAAGGAGTTGCGGCTACGGTTCATATTTTTTCCCATCATAAAATTCAATTTACAACGATTTACACCTTCCACAAGTCTTTAGCTCAATCTTCGATTTTGCAGAGCGAGTAGGGCTCGCAGAAATGTGTTTCGGCGACATCGCGGGGCACGTGCTCAGGGGCGCGCAGCAAAAAGTTTGTGGGTTCGTCGTGAAAATTCCACAGCCCTTGCTGGACAACGAACGCTCTTCGTCGGTGCCCCTTGCTTAGTTCGGTTGCCCGGATAAGATGACCGTCCATCGTCTTCGCGTCGCCCATCGAAGCGACCAACACCACATCGACCGGCAGCATGGCCCACACATTGCGCTCCTGCAGGTCGCTAAAATCCTTGCAGATACATACAGAGGCAATGAAATCCTCGAAGACTAGAACGACGATTTCCTCGCCGCCAGTTGCGTCCTCGAAACCTGCATCCCGCTCACCATAAATAGCGATCTTCGAGAACCAGCAGATACAACGTCCGAGGGCATCAAGAACAGGTGCGCGGTTTCGCCTTACCCCGTCTTCATCGACCCGGTGCCACGATCCTGCCACTATGAGACCGTGCCCAGTGTCACGCCGCAGTCCTTCGTGTTTCAGCGCCTGTCTGATCAGCGCCAGCAGATCATCATCAACGGTGAGTTCCGGCCAGACGGCAAAATCGCATGCAGCGACGGCGGCAACTTGCTCTTTGACGAGTTCGTCCATTTTCTTGCAACGCACGCCAGTAACTTCAAACCGGCCCTCGCGATCGGCGTAGTCCAGCGCGAGGTCAGGAAATGCGGCGCCTCCACCGACCAGCGGGGCGGGCGCGGTCATAGCTCGAAGCGTTCTGGGAACATGCAATTTGACAGAGAGGCCCTCGATGGTCGTGGAAATGACGCGGTGATGTAATGTTCCGCGCTTGTCGTAACCAGCGCGATCGCCGTCTCCTTTCGCCATCTCGGGCACACGTGGACGGCGGGTGGGAATTACATAGCTGAGACCGGCCTGATCCATCCAGTGGGCTTCGGGGCTGCGTCTCAGCGCGTGGACGCTGGCGCTGTAATCCCTTAATAGCTCATCAAGCGTGCGTATCTGGATGGCTAAATCAAGTAGCACCCGGTTTTGCTGATATTTTCCGTTTGGCCAGTGCATGCCATGGTTCTCAACTTCCTTGGCATGGATTTCGGCACTGGACTGAATATCTGCCTCCCGCAGTTCTTGATATGCCGCACGCTGGTCCCGAGGGGCTGAACGCATAAGCCGGTCTGCTTCAGCTAGAAAATCGCGGAGACTTTCTCCTCCAATTTGCGCCTTTGTTTGGACGAATGAGGCAAAACTTTCGCATGCCCTGCCCCAATCCTTTTTGGTCATCGCGCCGTCTGTCATCGCTTTAATTTCCGAAAAAATGATGGGCGCCCGTGGTTTGGCGCGAAAGTAGGATCGACAGCCATATCAAGGCGAAACTTGCATAATTTAATTCATTTGTTCATCTTCGCCGATGAAGGATCGAAGATACCAAGAAAGAGCTGGCCTAGCGCCGGTATGGCTCGCAAGCAATTCCGTCGTCATCGCCGTCCAGCTCAGGTCGATAGCCTGGTTCTCCGTGATTGATCGGCGCCGTTCCTGCGGCGCGCGCTTCGCTACATCTGTTCAAGTAGTCACCCGGTTGAGGCGCTCGCCGCCGAAGCATGCCACTTGCAATGCCGATTTCGTTGGCGGCCCCCCTTATGGCTGTCCTTCCCTCCGGTGTCGTTGCTACAGATCCAACGCCGACAATCACGCCGATTATTGCAGCGGCAGTGAACAAGGTTCGCATGGACGATATGGCGATTGGCGTCATACCTATGCGATAATGATGGATGGTAAACAATCAGGTTGGGGGTGGGAAAATATTCGGGGATGAGGCCCCCTAATATCGCCTTCTTGGCTGTAGGAAGTGTCAACAGAAGCCGACTTTGATGTTCACCAAACCCTCTCAGGCGCCGCTCCTAACCTCTTGTCAGTAATTCTGGAGAATAGCGCCTCATAAGGCCGCGATCGTGTCGATTGGTAAGTAGAGGCGGCGTATCTGTTTGCGCACTGCGCCCCACTGCGTGGTGGCACCTAACGCATCCTCAATACCTTCGAGGCAATCCCGAATCTCTGCTAGGGCGGGGGCCGCCTCATCAGGGTGATCGACAGCCCGCGATACGGCGCCAGGCAATCTGGCCGCCGAAATTCGGACGTCGTCGAAGATATTTTCGAATTTGTCCGCGTCTTGGCCCGCTACCGCCTGCCTGAGACCGCCGAGGGCGCTTTGCAGATCGGACAGGATTTGGCCGAGCTCGCCGCCGCCCCTGCTCGTGCTGTCGGTGAGACTCGGGTTGTCGATTAAAAGCTCTTCAAGGTCCGCTCGGACGTCGTCAAACCGAGCTTCGATTACGGCCTCGCAAATTCTCCTCGATCTTCCAGCGTCGGTAAGAACTGCACGGTGCAATCTAAAAAGTCCGTTGTCGCGATGGTAGGCTAGGACAATGTCCGAGGTCGCTGCCAGTGGAGCATCCGAGCGCTCTTCGAGCAGAAAACTTGTCACCTCGCCGTCCCGGTCGGAGACGAGCTTCGGGAACATTACGACCCACGACCGGGCAAAGCTCGGTCGCGAAAAGTCGGGGTCGCCATCGACGGATTGGACACGTGCGAAGTGCAGATACCAGATTACGAGGCGGTTAAAGGTGTGGCCGGTTACCGCTTCGTTGGCACCCACGAAGCTGTGCATGGAAAAGAGGTGTATCGCGATCAGCAGAAGAGCCTTCTCCCGGCGTGAAAGCGAAGCGAGGTGGGGTATGTCCGCGGCGAGGCAAACAGCCAGGCCTGAGATGTCGGTGACGTAGTCCGCTTCCATGACCGCAGGCATGTAGAAGTCGGCGTCCTTGTATTGGTCTGATCCCAAGCCCTGCTCAACATGAAGAAGCTCATGCGCAGCGAAAAAAGTGAAGAAGGCCCCTATCAAGGGCCCGTCACCTGAGGGAAGCTTGCTGAGCGTCGTGATCAATTCGGGCACACTGCTGCCCCTTAGTCCATCGATAACACACCTTAACTGACGCTCGAAGCTTTTGTTGAAAGCGATCGTTTTGTCGTAGGTTCGGACTCGGAACCCTTGGTCCTTGGTGGCGCGCACCGACCAGCTTCCAACCGCTTGTCTGCAAATAGAGTATGCTGCGGCCTGATATATTGTTGGCACCAAAGCGGCTAGGGACTCGTCAGCCAGCGTGCTCATCCGCTCTGCGCAGTTGGCCGCGACATCGTCAAGAAGCGGAGTGACATCAGCCAACGCTCGCCCTTCCAACCTTGGGGTGCTGGGCGACGTCCGGGTGTGCGATTCTCCAATCCACTTTTTGTTGATCATCGGCATATAGCGCGATCTCGCTTTCAAGAAAGCGGGTGACCGGGGGGAGCGTCAGTGCCATCCTGCGCACATATGTCGTGCCTGTCCCAAGGCCATGGGTCATGCACGCTTGGCGTCGGCCTTCAATTGCCTCCCGCAAGATATTTGCTGCCTTGACCACTCCGGTCTGGATGACAGGGAATACAAAATTATCCTGTCCGCATCGGATTGTCGTATGCTCCGGATCGGCGGAGAAGCCCGCGAGCGTTTCATTAATGGCATCGATGGGACCGACCGTGGTTTCGAGTCCGACTGTCGTGGAGATGCCGTCCTCGTGGAGGACCGTGGCGACGTTCATGATCGCATTTGCGATCATTACCTCTCGCACCGACGGATACCAGTAGGAAAGCCTCCTGCATACCTCGACGTATTTGATGAGAACTGTCCTCCGCCCGTCGTTTTCGCTGCGGTCGTCGAGGTCTTTCGTGACCGTTAGAGCGAGATAGCGTTTGGGATCGGCCTCGTCGACAAGACAGTGGCAGGTCAGATCCTTGACTGCCGAGTCGAATTCGAGCTCCTTGATCGTCCGCAGGTGGCCCGTTGGAGCGGTCGCCAAAAGGCCGAGCGATCGCTCGCTCGACACCATCATCCTTATGCAGCCGGCCGTAACCGGTTGGAGGTTCGTATGCACAAGACAGCTCCCTGTTCCCGCCACGATATGCGCTGAGGCGATTCGCAGTTAGCTTGCTCTAAGCACAAAACCCTGCTTAAATCAATTTTAACCGGAATAAGGCAGATTTTTGAGTGTTAGGTAATTCTTGTTGCAAAAGAGGCGTGAGACTGCTATTGGCACATATCGCGTGGGACGGCGTCCGCCGCGGCCTTCGGGCCATCTGTTGCCCATCCTGCCTGCTCGTTTTCGATGACTTTAGGGGATATAATCATGGCTAATAAGTCTGTGAACGATGTCGCGGTCCGGGTGACCGCGGGGGCGTTGGCTGGTGAGCGCACATCCGTGCGTGCCATGCCCGCTGACATCCAGGACCGAAAGGCCAAGATCGTTGTCGAGAAACTACGAGTCGGGCGCGACGCAGTAAAGTGTGTGGACGTGTCGGATCGCGAAGGCTGGGCGGTGGTTATCAACGAGGTGCTCGACTCCGGAGTGGAGGTGAGCGAGCTCGAGGATAACTTTTCAGCCAGTGAGAACACCGTCTATAAGTGGCGTCAGGGTCGCACGGCACCGCGACTACTCACTCGCAAGTTGCTTCAGAGCGCAATCGTCGAGATGATAGACGATAAAATAGCTGAATCGAGCACGTCGTCCTGATAGCTTGCCGCACTTCTTTTGGAAGGTGAGCGGTCTCATGCGGAGTTGCAGATTTACCCTTCGCGAAACTATGTGAATTGCTTCGCATCGCAGCCAACTGTTCTTAGAGTGCCTCTTGAGATTGAAGGGATGTGTCTGTGCAGGGGTAAGCGTGGCCTGTGGGACGCATATCAGGCCGCTTTGGCGACGGGCCCTTCAATCAACGGTCGCGAGTTCCAAGGCATGGGTTCATCCCAGCGTGAGGCAGGCCAGTCAGCGACGATTTTGGCGATGACATCGGCGATATAGGCTTGCGGCTCGATGCCATTCATCTTGGCGGTCTCGATGACGGAATAAATCTCTGCGGCGCGCTTGCCGCCTGTTTCGGAGCCAGCGAACAGCCAGTTTTTCCAGCCTGCAGCTATGGGCCTGATTGCGCGCTCAGCAATGTTATTGTCCATCTCGAGCTGACCGTCATCGAGAAAGCGGGTGAACGCGTTCCATCGCTTGATGGCATATTCTGAAGTTGGCAATGAATTAATTTGGACCCAAAGGTTCTCTTCAAATTCGCGCCCGAATGCATATGGGGCCAATCGCGCTATGCATTCTTGAGGAGCAAGTCCACCGCGACCGACTGAAAGGTGCACTGGCTGAACCGAGAGCGTTCGCTCTATTCGTAATTTCTTACTCCATGTGAACCAAATTGCCTTATCGGCAGTCGCCAAGTGTCTCCCTGGATCCTTGACTCGGTTGCCGATATGACTGATTTGCGCAATCCAAGGGGGAGGGCAAATTGAACACGGCTGGGTGCGTTACTAACGGGAACTGCCGTCGGGATGCGGGGGGTGTATCTTTGCATCGTCGCGGAGCAGTGCGTAAGCGCATTTTGGGCGATCAAATTCTTGTCACGAGCGATGCGGGGCAATTTCGTTTAATCTCCGAGAATGATGTCCAAGAGGACGCTCAGTTTGTGCCGCTGGGAGATATCGCTGTCGGGGAAGGAGCGAGCGCGCCCGCACAACGACTTTCTGAGCTGGCACAGATATTTCTCACAGCGCAGCGCCGTGTCGTTCCCGGTCCCCTCGACTATCTGATTCTCGTGCCAACACTGCGTTGTAATCTGGCGTGCAGCTATTGCCAGGTGTCGCGTGCAGCGCTTGATGCACGAGGCTATGACTGGTCAAATGAAACTTTGGCCGGGGTTCTGAAATTGGTTGCGGGGCTTAAGGCCCGTTCAATAAAAATCGAGTTCCAGGGCGGCGAACCCACCCTCCGGCCGGACCTCATAGAAAAAGTTATGGAAGCCGTGCCGAAGGGAACAGAGGCTTCCGTCGTAATCTGCACTAACTTGCAGAGGATCGATGAACGAACTTTGTCACTGTTTGACCGGAAAAATGTATCGATCGGCACCTCTCTCGATGGACCGCTTGAACTGCGTGCGAAGCAGCGGCAGGCAAGCAGTGAGCGCGCGGATCGTTTTGACTCCAACCTCAATATGATTTTGGATCGCTTTGGATCTGCCAAGGTCAGCGCCTTGCCGACCGTTGACCCACTTGCGCCGCCCGAACCTGACGAGCTCATCGACGCGTTTGCGGACAAAGGTTTCGAATCTATCTATCTCCGCCCGATCAACTATCAGGGATTTGCGCGCAAGAAGCATGCGCAATCCAGAGAGACGGGCCAACTCTGGTCCGCCTATCACGAGCGGTTTATAGAGCGACTTATTGAGCGCAATTTTGCGGATCGCTCGCGGGTTCTCGAAGAGACCTATTTTTCGCTCCTGCTGCGTCGTATTTTTCGTCCGGGATCGGATCGTCACGTTGATTTGCGCAATCCCAATCCTCTGGGGCGGGACTATGTGGTCATAGACTATGACGGGCGCGCTTATCCGACCGACGAGGCGCGCATGCTGAGCCGATCGGGCGTTATAGATCTTTCGATTGGCGAAATTCACACGGGTTGGGAAACAGCCGAAAGGGACGCGCTTGATGCGGCCTCGCGCCTCGATGGCGATCCAGCTTGCGAACGATGTGCTTATAAGCCCTATTGCGGCCGCGACATTGTCGATGACATTTCCCGATACGGCACGATCGATATGCCGCGAGAAGACACGGAGTTTTGCCGTCGACACTTGGCATTGTTCGACCTCGCTTTTCGATTGATATATTCTAGCGACGAAAAAGAGCGCTATTCGGTCGGACGATGGCTGGGTCTTCCGGGAAAGCTTCCCGTGATGGAGCAGGCTGCATGATCCCGCTAAGCCTTAACGCGGTGAGCGACGCTCGCGCACCTTTTATTTCGCGGCTGACCCGAGGCGAAGTGCAGTCGGATTGGGATAGCCGGTGCATTTCAGTCTCGGCAGACAGCAGCGTCTGGTGCGGCGACAACGGGCTATTCGAATTATCGCAGGGCGGTGAGAACCTGGCTGGCGATATCATCCTTATAGACCCGCACTCCGGCCGCGCTGACCGGCTGATCAGATCAGGATCGCCCCACAATACGCTGCTGGTTACCGAGCAATGTGACCAATTATGCGTAATGTGTTCCCAGCCTCCCAAAAAATCACACAATGACCGTTTTGCCCTGCTCACGCAGGCGTGCCTGCTCGCCCCAGATGGAATGACGATCGGGATATCGGGCGGAGAGCCGACCTTGCACATGGAGCCGCTGCTGACGATGGTCGAGACGGTCTTGGCAAACCGTTCTGACCTCAGCTTTCACATTCTCACCAATGCTCAGCATTTCGAGCCAGAGCATATTTTGCGGTTACAAAAGCCCGACTTTCGAAGGCTGGTCTGGGGCATACCGCTCTACTCGGCCGATCCGGTGGTGCATGATATGATCGTGGCAAAACCGGGTGCTTTCGAGCGGCTGGTCATATCCTTTGAACGCCTACTCATGGCAGGCGCGAGGATCGAATTGCGCACCGTGTTGACAGCAACGAACTTCGCCGCGCTTGCCCAACTATCGCGCTTTGTCGTCCAAAATCTGCCGCATATCGAGCAATGGTCGTTGATGGGGCTGGAGAATATTGGTTTTGCCCGGAACAAATGGAGCGATTTATATGTCGATATCGCCGCGGACTTTGGGCCGCTAGCAGCTGCAATCGACCGGGCGCAGCTGCACGGCATTGCGGCCCGGCTGTTCAATATTCCGCTTTGCCATGTTCCGACCGGTTACAGATCCAGTGCTGTCGCTTCGATCTCGGACTGGAAGCAGCGTTTTGGCGCTTCATGCGAGCCTTGCCGGGCAAAGGCAGATTGCTCCGGATTTTTTGAGTGGCATCCAGATGAGTTGGTTGAAAAGGTAACGCCCCTGTGAAGAAAACAAGGTTCCTCATATCGAGCTTGGTTGCGGCCGGCATTGCGCCAGCTCAGTTCGCGCAGGCGGCGATCGATGGCGGTCCGCGGATCTCAGGCGGACCTGATCCGGACGGCGCTGCAATGGTTCAGCGCTTTGCACAGGAGCATCGCTTTTCGCTGGCGCAGCACCGGTCGCATTCAAGCCATTCGTCGCATAGCAGCCACCGGTCTGGCTCGAGCGGGAGAACGAGGGCTCCGGTCTATACGCCTCCCGCGCCGCGAATACCGAGAGTGACGCCGACACCCGCGCCGGCGCCTTCGCCCACTCGCAACCAGCGAAGCAACCCTTCATCGTCGATTTTGCCGGCGTCTCCCGCCACTGCTCCGCAATCATTCTATTCGGCCCCTTCCGAATCCACGTCGGAGGCCCCAGCGCCCTCCGAGATCGAAATGATCGTCCGAAAAGTCCAGATAGGTCTGATGGCCTACGGATATTACGACGGAATTGCTGACGGAATGGTTGGACCAAAAACTCGGTCAGCCTTGACGCGATTCCAAACCGACTTCGGGCTTAAGGTCACTGGCACGGTAACGCCGGAGGTTCTGGATGCCTTCAAGATCGTTGCGCAGTAAGGGCACGCATGCGCTCGCATTGATTGTCGGCATGATCATAGCCTGGAGCGCTATGCCGTTGTGGCGTGAAATCGTCATGGCTTCAAACCAGGACGATTATGGGCTGCTGGTCGAGCAGTGCGATGGCGCCATGCAGGATCATTTTCGAGCCAAGCGAACGATGGAACTCGATTCGAGTATATCCGGCAGTGCGGACGTCGCCTCCGCAGAGATTGGTCTCATAGTTTGCCAGGATTACGACATATATCAGAAGCGCTTGATGCAGTGGGGCCTGCGCGAGAGCGAGCTGGCCCAAATGCGGCTGAAAGCGGTAGAGGCGAACGCGTCTGATTTGGAGGACGTGGTCGATACCCATGAAATTCGCTTCTAACCTCAGCCTTGCGGCCTCCTCTATCCTGTTCGCGGTGGTATCGTTGGTATCCTGCGCTCAACCTCAGGATGTAGGCTCAGACACGCCCGCAAAGCTATCAAGCGACCACATGCGCATTCAAGCTCTGAAACGTGCAGTGATAGCAAACGGGTTCGTTCGCGCTCGGGATCTTGCCATTCCCACAGATGCGAAGCGGCGTGCGGCCGGCGAGCTGATTTTTAACTCGCCGCTTATGAGCATCAATGGCTCGATCAGCTGCCGGGATTGTCATTTGGATCAATTTGGTTCGACCGACGGCCTGCCGAATGCGGTTGGCGTTGGTGGCAACGGTGTCGGTGCTGAGCGTTTGCAATCTGGCGGTCGAATCATTCCCCGCAATGTTTTGCCTTTTTGGGGGCGAGGCGGGAAGGGCTTCGATACGTTTTTCTGGGATGGGAAGGTATCGGTCGCAAACGGCAAGGTGGTCAGCCAATTCGGCGACCGGCCCCCGTCCGAGGATCCCCTGGTGGTGGCCATCCATCTTCCTTCCGTGGAATTGCGCGAGATGGTATCCGATACGCCAGAGGTGCGCGATACCTTGGTGACCGAAACCGTTTCGACGGCCGAGCAGGTTCAAGGCAGGCTGGCACGCCGCTTCGCCAAAGACCCAAAAATTGGGCGTTTCTTAGCTGCTGCGTATGGAAAGAAGCCAGCCGATATCAGCTTTGGAGATGTCGGCGATGCCCTGGCGTCTTTCATCCGCCACGAATTTCGCATCCAGCCTACGCCGCTGCACCGCTTTGTTTACGGCAGACGCCCGATCACCGACGCTGAACTGGCTGGGGGAATCCTATTTTACGGACGCGGCAAATGCGCGGGCTGTCATGGAGGTCCATATTTCTCGGACCTTGCCTTTCACGCGGTTGCCTTTCCTCAAGTAGGATTTGGCAAAAACGGTTTCGGCAATGATGAGGGGCGCTACAACGTCACCTTGGATCCGGTGGACCGTTTCCTGTTTCGCACCCCGCCGCTTTATAATGTGACCCGAACTGCCCCATACTCACATTCAGGTTCCGTCGCGCGGCTGGAAGACGCGATCGCGGCGCATTTTGATCCGCTGAGATTGATCCAGTTTGATAAAATGAGCGTCCAAGAACGCAGCGCCATGTATGCGCGTCTTGGACCGGCGTCGCGGGAGACGTTGCCAAGTGCGTTGACCGATGACGAAGTGCGTCAGCTCGCGGCATTTCTGGCGATGCTGGAATTTTAGCAGAGCAAAATGGGGCTATTCGAAAGGGTCCGATTCCGTTGCTGCCGGTAAACTGTCAAAGACCGATGCAGCTTCACCATCGGAAGCGCTCTGAACGTCGGCCGGATCGACAATGTCTGACTCAAGCGGTTGTTCTGGTTCCGGCTCTGCCAGGATCGTTGGTGGGGGTAGCTGCACGGCAACTGACGCTTTGGCGGCTGCGTCATCGATTGCCTCGCGCCGAAAGCTCTGCTGTTCAGTTGTGAGCACAGAGGGCGCATTTGCGCTTTCCCAGCGGGATAGGATCGAAAATTGCGAAAAATACGGATTGAAAAAGCTCTGTCCGGAATTGTTGATAAGCTTGCTTGCTAGAATATCGAATGTGTAGCATCGGTCGAGCGTTTCCATCTGAAAATCTCTCGCAAGGGCTTCATAGCACCGCTGGCTATAAAATAGCGCGCCATCTGGTCCCATTGCGCCGATCGATCTTTCTGCGTGATTTTTGGCGCGGCTAAATTGCGCTGGCGATTGGAGAGACTGTTCGGAGTCTGTAACTGCTTCACCAACGGTGAGTTCGTCTGCTCCGCTAAGCTCGCTTTCCGTCGTCAAATCTGATGGACCGTGACTGCCTATGACTGACTTTATGACGACGATCCCAAGGATGATGGCCGCAACCCAGGCCCATTTGTTGGCTCTATCTTCAGTCTCGGCCTGGGGCTCGGGCATTCTCATTCCTGTTTAGGTGGCGCGGAAATAAGATTTTGTTTTCGTCCCATCGCCGCTGACGGTGTTCAGCGGAAGCTGGGGACGATATTACAGGCGTTAGTAGCGCTTGAAAGTGAGTTTAATCGACCATCCGCCCAATATAGACCGACAGGTCCCGCACGGCATCTCGCTCGGCTTTATAGGTTACAGTCCGCCCTTCCTTGGTGGAGGACACCAATCCCGCATTGCGCAATATCGATAGATGCACGGACGTGTTCGTGGGCAGCGTATTCGTAGTGTCGGCTATCTCGGTAGAAGACAATCCGCTCTCGTGCTTTGCGATCGTCATAAATATGTCCAGCCGCGTGGGTTGAGCAAGGGCGCTGAGCCGGTTGATCGCCGTCATTTTTTCCATTCAATCCATCTAGCTTTCAGCATGCGCCCTGACAAGACATTATTATCCTTCAACAACTATTGAACTATCATAGCTTTGTGCTATATGACTCCTTGCGATGCACGTTTCGAACGGGTGCTTCTGATCGAAAATGTGGAGAGACGAGGAGCGAAGACGATGACTATCAAACTCGCAACCAATGAAACCGATGAATTGCGTGAAGATCACATTGAATGGCTTCTCGATCCACTCGAAATGGAAGCGTTCGATGAGGAGGCGCTGCATGTGGGGCGCCGTGCACTGATCCGGATCGCGCTGGTGGCCAGCGAGGTCGGGGCAAGGTTTCAGCGCGAAGGACTGTCGCAGGACCCCTTGAGCTGGATGCTCTCGCCGCGCGACATGTTCTCGGGACAACCGCCGATCGTAGCGTGCATGACGCTCGATGGATGTGCCCGTGCCGTCCTCGTGCACGGCTTGGGTCTTGGTCTGGATATTTCGATGGAAGCCATCGAAGCGCTGATGAGCCGCGGCAGGCATATCCCGGAGGCGGTCGTGGCGAACTGCATCAATTCGAAGAGTGTGGCCGCGGATGCAAAGAAGCCATCGGTGATGGCCGGACCGGCGTAGGAGACTGTTATGTCGATGAAGGTGGGCGGCATCGCTGCCGTAGAATCCTATGATATTCGCAAGCTTCGGCGCGTAAACCTGCAGGTTGGCCCAACGGGAGCTGGCGATGCCAACGCGCCCTGTAGCGTTGCGGCGGTGGTTGATGTCGAAACGACGGGCCTGGATCAGTCGACCGACAAGGTCATCGAGCTCGCAATTCGCCGCTTCAAATATGACGCCGCCGGTTACATCACGCAGATCGGTGAGCGGCGGTCCTGGCGCGAGGACCCAGGGTTCCCGCTGCCTGTAGAGATCACACGGCTGACGGGCATCACCGACGAAGATGTTGCCGGCCAGCAGATCGATGATGAGGCAGCGATCGACATCCTCGCTTCCGCCGATCTGGTAATCGCGCATCACGCCCAGTTTGATCGTCCGATGGTTGAGCGCCGCTTGTCTGATCTGCCCCAACTCGCTTGGTCTTGTTCATGCCACGAAATCGATTGGCGGGAGGCCGGCTTCGAAGGCCGCTCGCTCGGCTGGCTCTGCGCGCAAGCAGGCTATTTCTTCGACGCGCATAACGCTGAAAGCGATATCGATGCCGTCATCCAGCTCCTCCAGCATAGCAATGCCGAGGGCCATCCCTTCATGGCCGAGCTCGCCGAGAACGCCGCGTCCGACAGCTATCTGATCGAGGCTTTGGGTTCGGCGTTCGAAACCAAGGATGCGCTGCGCCTGCGTGGTTATAGCTGGGATCCCTCGTCACGCGTTTGGTGGATTGAGGTGTTCGACCGCGATTATATTACCGAACAGGCTTGGCTTGCGCAGGAAATCTACAAGGCGGGCAGGGGTGCTACGGCCATGGGACCGCGGATCACCAGGCGCACTGCACTTGAGCGATATACTTAAAATTACCATTGAATTCCAAATGAGAGTTTCCATTTTCCCGTCTAATCGTCAGGTTCGGAGCAAGTTCGATGAAGCGTAAGTCCAAATCGGTGCCGGTAAAGACCAAGCAGCGCGAAGCCGATTTTCTCCCGCAGGAACCGGTCAACTATCCGATCGCGGAAACATCGGTCACGGCGTTGCAGATCTTCCATAACCCAGAGCGCAAGCCGACTGAAGACGGCCCATGGAGCAATGAGGCAGACAAAATTGCGTGGGTCGATGAAGAGACCGGCCTTGGTTGTATCATTCTGCGCCAGAAAAATGGAACGTTGAGCGGATATGTCGGGGTCGGCACCGATAACCCTCTATTTGGTTTTGAAAGTGACGCGGTCCCTGTCGACATCTCCACAACGGTTCATGGCTCGATCACCTACGGCAAGGAATGCGAGGTCAATCGGTTCGCTCAGGAAGAACATGGTGAGCCGCGCACCGAGCGGTATACCGTTTGCCATATCCGCTTGACGAGGGTCGTTCGTAACTACCGGACAGTGCAAACCACAAAGGATGAGTTCGAACATGAGGATCTATGGTGGCTCGGTTTTGATACCGACCATCTTGGCGATCTGGTGCCCAAGCCCGGTTGGAAAAACAAAACCAAGAAGTCCGATGTCTATCGGGATCAAGCTTACGTCTATGCGCAGTGCATCGCGCTTGCGCGCCGGCTCAAGGGTTTGGTGGCAGAGCCATATGATGAAAACCATTCTTCATCCCAGCTCTTATTGCCACAAGGTGAAGTGAAGAACGGAAACAGGTGATGGCTGGCTCCCGCAAACATGCCCGAAATTCCGAGGCTGACGGAACGGAATATGATCGTCATCCGGACCTGCCTTGGGGTTACTGGCTAACCTTTGCTGGCGACGAGGCTGGAGAGCCGCCACTCGTCGATGAGGACGGAAACCAATGGCCATCGGTGCGACAGGCGTTCTGGGAAGGACGGTTGGGCCTTCCGTTCTCTAATTCTCGCTTCATGAACGACTGCCTGGAGTTTTTGCTGACCTACCTAGCGATCATGGATCGACGCTTTGTGAAAAGGGAAGAACGCATTCAGGATCTCTTCGACGGAGAGGCGCATCTCGAACAATGGTTCGGTTTGTATATGGAAGCGGCCGGCATCTCCGAATGGAACCATAACGGACCGACTATGGAGGGCAAGGCAATCCTGCTCATGCTGATTGCAACGCGCGATCACGAGGACGCTAAAGAGGGGCAGGGACTCGATTGGATCGAGGCGACCAAAGGTTTGGCTCGCGGGCAGGAACGCAAGTCGGCGGCCGAAATGGTGGAGGAGCGGGAGGAGGCAGCATCTCGCATGGCGCATCGCTTCGCGACAGGCACCATTGACGGGAAGCCGATGGTCAAGCTGATTGGTCTGCGCATCACCACCGAGATTCCTATCCGCAGCACGCTTTGGACGATGACTTGGGAGCAGGGAGACAGCTATGCGCGCGACCGCTTTTATCTTTGGCTACTGGAGCGGATCGACAGGTGGGATTCTTGGAGTGAGATGGTGACCGAGCAGGGGACGCGGGCATTGACGGAACACCTTCTGAAGCTCGCATTTTGTGATCGGTTCGCTAGCCTGGACTGACCGCAGAACGGCAGCATCGCAAACCGTGGAATGCAGTTATGCTAGACGGGGCGCAGGCTGCAAAAGTGAGTCAAGATTGTTGCTTGCGCAGCGCCTTTAATGTGGGCTTTGCGCGACAGTGCTGACGCTACGACCGTTAGGTCCAGACTGTGGCGACCGCAGACATTGAGCTTCAGCTTACTTGGACTTTTCCCAAATTTTCACGCTATAGTTATTCAATTATTGCGGTCCTGAGCGGTAGGACGGCGTCAGCCGCCAAGACCATTTCTCTAAATAGCGTTCTCGCTGATCTGTCCGACGCTGAAAAAGCGCAAGTTACGACCGCGGACTAATTCGAGTTCTCGCGCCCTTCCAGTCTCTAAACGAGCGGTTAGAGCATGTTAGCGAGTTTACCTCATATCTTTAACGGGTATGGTCAAATATCTTCTTCAATGGCGCATGCATTTGGCGAGACAGATGTTGTCGCAGATGCCCTCAGCGCAGGTCGCCGCTTGCGTCTGCTCCGGTTCAACCAGCGCCTCCAGTTCGGCGTTCACGCGCTACATGGGCATATCGCTATCGAATTGGCTTCGTGAACACGTGGGCATCACGGCACAAGCGAGACACCTCGAACCTTGATATCACCGTGGACTTCTGACTCAGGCTCTTAAATGTCGATCGCCCCGCTATGGAGTTCTTTTTTCACGCCAATCCACCAAATTACTGGCAACGGGTGCGGCCGTGGTTATCCATCACCGGCTGACGTGAAGGCTTCCACTGACATGGCGATGGAATTGCTGGCGCGCCTTATCAGAGCGACCGACGTTGCTCTCGCGTCAGGTCGCACCATTTTGGAGGGGTTTTCTGGTTATAAAGCTGTCACAGACAGAGTAAGCCATCCCCATAGCGTCTTACCTTTCTGCGTCCGGGCGAGAATATTTTAGCAAGGAACAAGTATGTTGCAGATTTTTCTTCCTTTAGTAGCTGTCGCAGCGGCAGCAACACCGTCAGCACATACAGATTTGCCGATAAAAATGATTGAAAATGGCAGGGGCGCGAAGCGTTTCTCAGTGACCATCATGGTCAATGGCGAACCAGTCGAGGCCGCATTGGACACCGGCTCAGTGGGTCTTCGCATTGTGGCACCAGCTCTGCCAGCAGGTGCAAAGGCCACCGGGCGTAAAGCGCGCATTGGATTCAATTCGGGTGTAATGCTTGAAGGCTCCGCAGTCCGCGTTTCGGTCGCGTTTGCGGGTATGAATGCCAAGCCAGTGACTGTCCAGCGCATCGATGGCGCCTCGTGCCGAAAAGAAGTCCCTCGGTGCGACGCGGCGGGTGTAAAACTCTCTGCGTTTCGGATTATGAGCGATGGCATACCCGGCGAAGGCTTCTCTGCTATTTTGGGTATCGGACTTCGGGACGATCCGATAGGTCATCCCCTCGTCCAGGTCGGAATTGATCGCTGGATCGTTAAATTGCCTCGAACTCCCGAGGAAGTCGGGCACTTGATCCTTAATCCCACGGATGCCGAAGTCGCTAATTATCGGATGGTCGCGTTGCTGCCGCATCGAAACGAGATTGAAGGGTGTCTCGTCACCGCAACGAAAAAGCTTTGCGCGCCTACGGCGATCGATAGCGGAGCGCCCGCAATAACTTTATTCGGAACCAGTGCAGAAGATATTCCGGAAAGCAGAACATCTGCGATGTTGGCGCTAGGCTCCGGCGAAGACGATCCTAAGATGCCCATCATCGTAGGTGATCGCAGTGAAGCCACACTGATCCGCGCGCGTCCGGCGCGCAGGGATGCAGAATCCAGCATGTCATTTGGCATCGCGCCTTATATGCATTGGACAATTCTTTATAACTCTCGCGCGCGCACTTTGGGTGTAGCAAATCGTTAAGAGCGCCGGTTATCGTTGGTATGGAGCTAGGTCAAAAGAAAAGACATTGTGGGCTATCTGGACAGGGAAGCAGATTCAGAAAATGTGGTCGCGTGCCACCTGAAACAAGAGTGTCGTTCAGCGTGGAGCTCGCAGACAGTTCACGTTTATGGAGAATCGGACGTTAATCTGTGAGGACTAATGTTTTCCGGTTTAGTCGACCAATGGACGACAGCATTCCCTATGCTCTCCAATCGGTCCAGGTCCAAATCAAAGCGATTGCCGTGACCCCAAGCTTTCCTTCAACTGGGATTAGAGCCGAGCGGCCCTTCAACTGGGATTAGAGCCGAGCGGCTTTGTTGCACATGAGCGCGGTTGAAGCAATAAGCTGCGTAGCGGAGCCCGTAGGGCGTAGCGAAGCAGGCCATTGCTTATCCAGTTCGGCGGCGAACGCCGCCGGTGTTGCGTAGCCAAGAGTTGAGTGTGGTCTCTCGTCGTTGTAATCCTCGATCCAGGCCGCGATCTCGACGCGGGCATGAGCAAGGTTGAGGAACAGGGTCTCGTTGAGCAGTTCGTCGCGCATGCGACCATTGAAGCTCTCGCAGAAGCCGATCTGCATAGGCTTGCCCGGCGCGATGTAATGCCACTCCACGCCTGTATCCCCGCACCATGCCAGCACCGCATTGCTGGTCAGCTCGGTGCCGTTATCGCTGACGATCATACTCGGCTTGCCGCGATCGGCGATCAGATCGGCTAGCTCGCGGACGACCCGCGACCCGAGATCGAGGTGTCTGGCACCGCTCGCAGGCACTCTCTGGTCACATCGTCGACGATGTTCAGCACGCGGAACCGCCTTCCAGACGCCATCTGGCCGTGCACAAAGTCCAGGCTCCAGCTCTGGTTCGGTAAGGCAAGAACCGGAGTCGGCGCCCTGGTCCCGACAGCACGCTTACGGCTGCGCCGCCGCCTGACCGCCAGTCCCTCCTCCTGATAAAGGCGCTGGGTCTTCTTGCGGGTGATCATTACGCCCTCCCGGCGCAGCAGGATTTGCAGGCGGCGATAGCCAAACCTCCGTCGCTAGTTGGCCAGCTCGCGCAGCTTCTCGCGAAGCGCGGCGTCATCGTCCCGCGTGGAACGGTAGCGCACGCTCCCCCGATCGGCATCGATGACCCGGCACGCCCGCCGCTCGCTCATCCCATGGCAGTCCTGGAGATGAGCAACAGCTTCCCGGTTGGCGCTACGCGCCGCCTGCGGCCCCGCGGCGGGCGTCAGAACTTTTTTGCCAGAAGATCCTTCAACGCAGCCTGGTCGAGCATCGCATCGGCCAGCAAGCGCTTCAACTTCGCGTTCTCGCTCTCGAGCGCCCGCAAGCGACGAGCCTCGGACACCTCCAGCCCGCCATACTTCGACCTCCAGTTGTAGATCGTCGTTTCCGACACCCCGTGCCGCCGAGCCAGGTCAGCGGTCTTCGCTTCCGCCTCAGCCTCCTTCAGCAGGCCAATGATCTGCTCTTCGGTAAACCTCGTTCTCTTCATCTCGTCCGTCCTTCTGTCAGGGCCGGACTCTAATCGAGACTGGAGGAAAATCAGGGCGTCACGTCACGATGCACCGTTTAGGCGTCGAGACGCGAAACAGCTCTCCAGTTGCCTTGAGCAATCATGCCACTAGAAGAAAGTGCGTTTATGCACTCTCGTTTTGTGCGAACATATCTTGAATAAAGTTCGCGTTAAAGGTTAATAGATTGAGCCAATAATGCACTATACTGGCAAAAAAATCTAGAATGGCTTCTATGTCACCGCGAATTTCAGCTTGCCTCATTCGGATAAGATATCCTCCCCGCGAGAATTCAGCAAATTCGCGAACGGGTATATATACCCGAACATGTTCACAGTTCTGCGATAAAAGGGCGTTGAAGAGAATTCGAGCCGATCTTCCGTTGCCATCAATGAAAGGGTGACAATTGGTTATTAGCATCAGGGCCAAAAGTGCGAAGTAGAATTTTGGAGCGCTGCCCTCTGTTTTTCGCAAATGGTCAAAGAGCTCAAGCTGGCCTTCGATCTCCTCAGCATTTGGAAAGACAACGCGTCTCCCTGCAGGATCACTGGATGTGGCAACGCCGCTAGTGCGAAAGTTTCCATGCTCACCAATTCGCCGTGAAATTTCTAAAAGAGTGGAAGCCATGCCATTTTTTGGTAAATCTCGAGCGACCCAATTTGATTTAGAAAGAATCGCCATCTCCTCCCTCGAGCATCTAAGGTCCAGAGGCTCTAAAACCGGTGGAAATTTTGCTGTTAGGGGGTGGTGAATCCCGCGATGTGGGAAGAGCGGCGCTGGCAATCGGTGGTTCAAGCCAAGGTATGCCAGACCATCCGTGACTTCCGCTGTGCGGTTGAGAGCCGCGTCGGTTGCGAGGAATGCCTGCCGAAGCGAATCAGTCATGTTAGACCATAGAATGGGCTTGAGTGCCGCACGCTGGATCAAGGACATTGGCGAAGCATCTCAGGAAGCCGGAGGTAAGGGGCAAAAGGACTTGAAGACGATAACAGACCGCAGTGCCGCACAATCTCGGCTCGGTGATCTTGCTACGTGTGGGATCCTTCCGTCAAAAAACACCAGCCGACCTGGTCGGGGAAAAACGGACTTGATAATCTCCTTTCGGGAAGGGTCGAAAAACGCCGTTTCTCCTCCCCAATTTTCATCCCATTCGGGGGACGCATAATAGAGTGCCGTGTAATGGCTTGAGCGTTCGCTGTCCGTGTGAACATGGCCATCACAACCATATGTGTGGCCATTAGCGTATATGCGGACCGGGTAATGCCCCTGCCCAACATTTTCGCGCACCAGTTGCCACAATTGTAAGACTGGCGCGACCAGTGGCCGATTTTGCAATTCGCTTTCGCAATCGACCTCGCCACCATCGTCGTTATCGCCAGCAAAGTGCGAGTGCCAAAAAAAATGCTTGTTCTGAGTGTCGGCCGATTTCCACCCGTAGCGCCAAATATTACGCTCCATTAATGCAGACAAGCTATGTTGAAGACGGATAGGAATAAGGTCGTCGAGAACGTGCAGTTCACGATTCTCGTTATCACAGCTTAGTAGCTGAACCTGCTCATGTTTGGGTTGAGCATGATTTTTAAACTTGTAAATTCGCTCGATCTCCTCTCCTGCAAGTGGGACGAGGTGTTCCGCTATAGTAGCGAAAAAGCGATGAAAGTTGTTACGCTGAATGGCCCGCATTCGCGGATATTGTTCAAGCCAATTTGCAGCGAAGAGATGGAGCATATCTAGTGACGCGTTATCAAGCGCTTGGGACTCGGTTTGGCTCATCTGCCCTAATCGTTGCTCGATACTGCATACGAAGTTGCGGGTTTCTAACGTGCAAAATTTGTATGCCAAGTTTTCAGCTTCATGGCCGATGACTGCTGCGATTTTTGGTCTAGCAGAAATAGGGACGGTTTGGCGACGGAAATTCTCCGTTCCATACACGGAATGGAACAGTCCCGCCGAGCATAAAGCCTCCCGGCATCCCCATGATCGCAACTTTTCTGCGACGCCTTCGAGATGCGACACGAGGGTTGTGTTGCTGTGCCGAACATTGATTCCCGGATACGAAAGCAGCAGATCTCGACCGCGTTCAGTCGCATTTCTGCTTTCTTCGGACAGCTTCAATTGCGCGACGGCCATGTTTGCGTTCTCCCGTTTTTTCGCAATTCAACGTGTAATTCTGGGGCTTATACAATCAACAAAATGTGGGCAGGCCAATCAACAATCGGAACCAAAACGGACGTTTTGGCGGATCGATTGGTCCAGTTACGCAGCAATGGATTCTATGACACTGAACCTAATTATACAGCTAAAAACCCGTAACATTACCTTCGAAGCCTGCTTCGCATATTTCTATTTATGCCTAAAAACCATAGCCGTTTTTTACGTGCTAAATATTAGCCGAGCTTGTTGAAGAAACCCTGGTGCGCCCAGTCGATGCCAATCATTCGTGCCGATCCACCAGTCTGCTCTTGGACGACCCCCAATCTACCTGATGCGGTATCCGGGCTAGGGAAATACGAAACGCTTCTGATCGGCAACTCGGACGTAAACACCGCCCGCGGAGTTGTGAAGCCAGTTGCCGGGCTACTCGAATAGCCGGAGACTACCGCCGCATTACCCTTCTGCCAGACTCCGACATAGTCTGTAATCAACGCTTCATTTGCGCGCCGATATCCAACCCTAAACGCCATGACAAAGCGCCCCGATGCCCGCGGATGGGGCTCATCATGATTTATGATATCCTCCTCAAGGGAAAGTGGCTCGCGAGGCCCCACGTCATTTTGTGCATCGCGCCGGACCCATGATCCGTTTGCAAGCAACAAATTATCCATTCGATACAGCTGCAGATTTCCTGCACATGCGCCGTTGACCGCAATAACTTCAACGATCTCGAACCTCTGTTCGCGCGCGTCTGGTTCAGCTCGTATTGTCTTCGCGGCGTCGCCGTTCGGCTGTGCATTGAGCTGGATACTGTCGACCGCATTAACCGGGGTGCATATCTGATTCGAAGTTTCAGCGAGCTGTGAGCCACTTTGCCTTTGTGGCAACGACTGGCATCCCAAAGCAGCCAAAATCGTGGGAGCGAGAAGGAGATATTGGGTTCGCATGTTAAAGTTTCCTTATGACAGGAGAGAGGATCCGCACTAGCGAATCCTCTCCCATTGGCTGAGAAATGGCTTACATTATAGGCTACCCGATTACTGAAGCACTACTCGGGGGTTGGGATTTCCACCACCGCCACTACCGCCACTACCACCGCCCGCTGGGGGCGAGGGCATCTGGAAAGTTGGATGTCCTGCAGAATACCCATCGCCTGGATTGGTTAGCGGTGTTCCGTGGTTGTAATCGGCGACCGCACGAGCAATGTCATTCGCCATTTGCTCATGCGCATGCCGCTCGTTTTCCGTATACGATCCGTCCGAATGATATCCCTCATAGCTAGTGCGCTGCTCTGAAGTTAGGTGCGATATCTCGTGTAAAACGAGATAATCGGTGCCTCCGGTCGAATCATTGTAGCCGTTCACCGTATCTATATTGTAGCTGACGAGCGGATTTCCGCCATTGTAGTCGGCCTGACCAAGGGTCGTGCCATTCTGATAGGACGTTCCGACTTCATTTATTTGGAAATCGGTGTTCGCCCAAGCGGATTTTAGCTGAGCGCCGGTCAAAACGTCCCCATTTTGAAGTGTCAGAGTGGCGTCGTCGGGAATATTGTTAATCCACGTATCGGCCTTCGTAATGCTGTTTTGAAGGTCCGTTAGCGCCGCCTGCTCGTCGGCAGTCAGGGGCCGCGTAAAATTGACCATGACGTCGTGACTGTCAGAATCAGCGGCGGGCGGTGGAGGGGGAGGAGGTCCAGTATCGCCGCCACCGCCATCTCCGTAGTCGCCGTAGTCTCCATAATCGCCCCAGTCGCCCCAGTCGCCCCAATCGCCGCCACCATCTCCACCGCCGTCCGCCGTGACAACAATCTCGTCCGTCGTGCTGCCTCCCGAAATGAGTTCTTGCTCTTCGAGTGTCAATTCCCGCATCCTGCATCTCCTACTACAAAGGGAAGTGCATTTGTCATAATATTTTCGAGACGGTCCATTAAAGATAGAACCATCTCCATACATACTTATATCCAATTCAGCATTTTAGCGAAAAAACCGTTGGATTAGTTTTCAACTTGGATACAATATAATTGGGACGGCTCCAATTTGAGACTTTTCGCTGCTAAAGGCATGACCTTGGCTAATGTAGTAAAGTTTTGGCGGGGAGATCAGATGCTGCCCTTATTCCATGGCCGCGCTGACTCCACGATGTAGCGAGCCTTAAGGTAGTCCTTAATTGTGACGATCCAGCACGATATGCCTCTCATCCTAGTGAAGCGACAAAGTGGGTTCGGGCTAAGGTCGTCAATCGCGCATGTTGGCCACGTTCAACTTCTATCGACGATCGTCTCCGCAAAGGACTTGGCCACTCGGATATAGACGCCAAGGGGCGGCTGCCGGACACTTAGAGAATGGGTTCGTCCGTCGAACTCGCAGAGGATTGTGGGCGGTTCAGGCCATGGACTAGGATGCATGGTATGGTGCGGCGTTGCCGATTAGTATCAATGACGTAATGCTCATGCATGAAAAAGCGCGTCACGCAGTGCTTGCGAGGATCCTGAAGGTCGTGCGATCCGCCTTTGCATGCCGATAATTCGCGAAGGTTTTACCGAGATCATTGAGCAATCGTAGGTGTTTAAGGAGCAGGGATCGAGTTGAGATCATCGCCTCAATGAAGGCGCTTAGACTGAGCCTAAACTAAGTCGAGGCACAAGCGGTGCTCAGAAAGGTGAGCCCAATCCAATATTCTAAATCACTCTAAGTAACTCTAATGCGGCCTGACAACCTCATTCAGCGATGAATAACAATTACAAGTTTTAGTCCGCCCAGCTTGGTGATGATCATAGGAAACCAAATCAAGGCACCAACATCGGGCAAGCAATGGCTGAAGGGTTTGAAAGCTCATGACCTTTGCTCGTTCTCTTGCGACAACTGCAAATCATTTTGAGTTGTCACATATTCCGATAAAGCTGCATCTATCGCTTTGGGATGCGCAATCGCCAGAAGTCTGGCCGAGCGTTTATTTTTCGAGACCTCCGCAGACCGCCCTACCACCAAGTTAGGATCACTAACATATTCGGCTTGCATTTTCAGATCGCGACTGAGTTCAAACATGAATTCGAATTCGGGAGAAAGCGGGGCAAGCTTATAATGTGGGGGCGTCTGAAAACGAGCGAAGTTGCGAACCGCAAGCTGCTCACGGCGACCATAACGCGTGTAGTCATATAATCTGAAAGGGTCCGGCACCGGTTGTCCTTCTTTAATGAAGCCAAGTTCACGGGCGATCTCTTCATTCGTCTCAGTAGTTTGGCGCGGTTCTATGTAGAATGTAGAAAGTGACGAGATCAATTTCCGATTTTCGAGATCGGACCATTCGGCGATTGTTTTTTTCTCTATCAGAGGTTCAATTCCAACATATTGCGGCGCGATGTAGTGAGTGACAATCCAATCATCTCCGTAGACACCACTCAGCTCACTCATGAGAAGATCAAAGCCGCGGTTTTCGAACCCGCCCGGCTGGAATTGAAACTCCCCAACCACGCCGACCTGCCAAAGGATTATATGCAAGCTGGGGTCGATACGCCGACGGCGCAGCAGCAGATCGGTTGCCTCAAAACTCGACATGCCTGGAAGCGCAGGATCAAAACCTAAGTCCGCAATCAGATAGTCAAGTGCGGAGATGCCAGGACGCATTTGAGCCGTGTGTCCTTCCTGACGGGCGATGTGTATCGCCCGGTGGGCAGGCATGGCAAAAACGCCTGGATGGCCATAAAATACGGCAACCACTTTCTTTCCCGATCGCACGAAATGCAGCATTGCTTCCGCCATTCGGACATAGGTCATATGTCGATCAACGTCTTCACCATAAAGAATGCGCAAATCATAAGCGTCTGGGCGCAGTTGCCCGATGCGGACTTGAGTGACTTTATCGTAGACACAATGGAATACAGCATCGGCCGACTGTATTTGATCATCCGAATCTCGTGCAAAGTCGATGTAACACAAACCCGATCCTATCACTACCAAGTCACCGCGCTTTGATGGATCGTATACCGCTTGGCTAATGTCCCGAGCGAGTGCCTCCCAGCGTTCGATCATGGATTTGGTCGTTACTACGTTCGATTCCATTTCTGACTCCAACATTCGATTAAAATCTACGGCATCGAGTAGGGCGATGCTTCATAGTGAAAACAATCCAAAACCACCTTATGTCCGTTAAGAAAGTTCCGCCCGCGAATTGGCGGCGCAAAACCCTAAAAAAAGCAAATTGGACTAGGGGTAAAGCTTCTCCTTGCGAGCCCTTACACACGAACTCTATTATTGTAGTATATTAAGTTAGCGATAGCGCGATTCTGGATAATCAGGGGCGCGATAGTGTTTTGGCATCGCTGTGCCAAGGAACAGCACTGTCATGTTGGCTCTGGTCGTGTCGCTAAGCCGAACCAACATGCGCCTTCCATCAAGGGGATCGCGCTCTCGACGAATAAAACCCCGAATCTCGAGAAGACGGCAACACCGCAAAGCGGAAGTTACGGGCACATCTGCTGCTATGCAGGCATCTCCGACCGCCACTTTTTTTTGTTCGAATTCGGATATAAATAAATCGAGAAGAATGTTCCAGACGGGGTCAGAGAATAAATCACCGCCCAGAACGCGGTCTCTTCTCCGTCGAGTTGCCAATAGCTTTTTGGCCGCTTTATAGGCAGCTGCTGGATCTTGGTCTTCTAATTTCGGCTCAGCGCTGGTATCGGCGATAGCTACGAGTTCGTTCGCCATCTCCTCAAAAGCGTCCATGAACTTTGCAATGCTGGGGACATTGGCGCCAAGCGACACCACCGTCTTTCCCAAGGGCAAATCAGTCACGTCCTCGCTTACAGCTTGAGGCAATCGATATGCACTTCCCATAATCTATTCCTGCCACTCGTATGATCGCTTGCGTAAATTGAGTTCCCGTAGCCGCTTGGGACCTGAGCTGGGCGTGGCCCGCTCAAAAAAATCAGCTACGATTGAGCTCTCATGTGGGCCTGAAACCTCCCATTTCCCTTCGGGCCGATTAGCCACCAGGGGATCGCAACCGAACGAAATCGCACCATCTAATTCTTCGAATTCGCAAACAACCTCGATGAATTTAATTCCGGAAAACGTGAATTCTTTGCGTCCCCTCAGTGGCTCAAATCCGAATCTGCTCCACAAACTGACAAGATCACTGCGGCTGTGTGCATAGATGCGACGAAAGCCTTTTTGACGCGCGTGCTGTATCGCAAATTCGGCAAGCTTACGAACAAGTAAAGTTTGGCGATATTTTTTGCGGACGGTCATTCGCTCGATCTTGGCGAAATCGCCAAACCACCTCAGCCTCGCGCAGCCCGCAGGTTCGCCATCGATCAATGCGATGACATGCGTCGCATTGAAGTCGTTGCCGTCGAATTCTTCGTCGAAAGGACAGTCCTGTTCGCCAAAATATGTCTCGGATCGAACCGAGAAAACGCGCATGAGATCATTTAGTGACCGCGCGATCTGCATGTTGACTACCGGTGATGCTTTGCGCAGCGCCCGATTCCTGGCGTGGGGACGAAGAACGAGCACTTGCTTACCGCTGGCGCTGTTCGCTCCCATAAGTTCTTCAAATCCCAGCTTACGGTGGATGCGTTTTGTGCTGGCATTTATGGGCGTCGAAAAAAACGGTGTCATTGGAAATCGCCTAAGCGTTATCCTGAGGAGACGAAGGCCGGACATTAGACGGTTGGGCGCCCAGAGATACCAGAGGTAGATGCCTGCTAGTGGCTCCACTCCAGTCGCCAAACACGATAGATCGAAGTTTCTACCGTCAAATGTGCCGCGTTCGATTGATTGCAAACCTAGGCGACTGAGCGGGAGGAAAATAAGGAGCGCCGCTACCTCGTCCGATGGCGTATTCCGAGTGATCCGAAAGCATTCAGGATACAGCTCGTAAATTTCCTGGATAAAGCCGGCTCGCGCTACGGAGGAGGCATCTGTCAGTTTTGCCATGACCGAACGGATGTCTCGGGGCGTTGCCCTGATATTGAAATTCTTTAAGCGCCCTGTATCGTGGCCCTGGTTCCCCAAATTCCTAGGAAACTCAATGTCGCCAGAACCTATGTATCCCATCATTATCTCCCCTTTTCAGCATTTGAATATCGACCTGCCTGCTCAATGCGATGATCCAAAATCTGAATCGGGTGGCTCAAAATAGTGATCAGCAAGTGACCCTTCCCAAGTCAGTCCAATGGGACGACCTGCGTGTCATATTGGCGCTAGAAGAATCTGCGAGCCTTCGCGGGGCAGCAAGAACGCTTCGCCTTTCCATCAATACAGTGCGAAATCGGCTAGACCGCCTGGAGCATTTCTATGGCAAACCGCTACTCATCAGATCAGCTACGGGAGTGCAATTTACCGCCCTCGGGCGCGAAGTTGTGCAACTGGCGGCCGAAATGCAGGGCGCGGCTGCTTTAAGCCTAGAACGTCAACGCAATCCGGATGTGATCGGAGAAATCTGCGTGGGCACGAGCGAAGCCCTCGGTATCTCTTGGCTTATGCCGCGGCTAGATAGCTTGCGCAGAAGATTGGGAAAAGTCGTTCCATCGCTACAATTCGACTATGATCTGTCGCGCGATCACCCTGCCGAAATGGATATTTCGCTCCAGTTTATGAGTTCAGCGGATCCCCAGCATGAAAATTTGAGGGTTGGCACGGTTCATTTCACACTCTTTGCATCTGTTGATTATATCGAGCGTGAGGGAATGCCGCAAACGCTTGATGATCTGCGAAACTTTCATTTCGTGGAACAGGTAGGTCCAGGAGTCCGGTCAGATTTGCTTGAAGCGCTTGTGGGAAGCGATCATCGTGAAGGCTTTATACCGATAAGAAGCAACTCTGGCACTGCGGTAATCTGGTCGGTGCTTAACGGGTTGGGTATCGCCGGACTGCCGACCTATGCAGTCGACATTACCGAGCGGCTTGTTTCCATAGAACTCCCTATACAGTTGCGGCGGGAGTTGTTCGTCGTCTATCGCAAAGCGGAGCGAGGTTCTCGCGCACTGGGACAGACGATCGAATGGTTCGAAGAATGCTTCGACCAGACCCAATATCCTTGGTTTCGGGATGTGTTTGTTCATCCAAGAGCGGTTCAAGGGCCCCGAGATTGCAAGACAGTCGGCATTTTCGACGGATTTTACCGCGGATAGCCAATCAATTTATCGTCGGTGCAATCGATAAGGATGGGTCCACGCGGCGCCGGCCGCCCACGCCGTTGGCTTGTGTAAAGTGACATAAAGTAGGCAGCGACTTTAATGAGAAGCACTGGACTTCCATCGGCTGGGATCAAGCGCACATCTAGACCTCGGCTCTTCCACTCTTCAAGCTTTTGACGAAGGCCCATTGGTGCCAATGATTCGGCACGTTCTGATCGATAGAAGATAACACCATCGAGGTCTGCGGGCTTGACCGCTTCAAACAGGATACTCCCGCCAATCAAAATAGCTTGCGGGGCTATCTCCTCAATCGCCAATTCGTCCAAAACGGCAATGAGTTTTTCGATGAAAGGTCGCCGACTGGACAAGAAATCCCCTTCACGTAGACGCCAGAGAGGAACGATATAGGGAGCCGCATTGAGAGGGGTGCTCGTCTCGATCGGACCGAGGAATCGAGGGAAACCACCCGACTCCGCCTGTGCGAGCAGTTCAATCGATGCACTAGGAGTCAAAATGTTCATTGCTAAGCCCGCTAATGCGAATGTGAGCCCGGAATATGCTGACCAAAGTGATGAGAAAAGACAGGAAACGGTCCAATCGGACCTCTATCGCCAAGAAGCGATTGCTGCTCTGAGGTCCCGCTTCGGTCGTCCAGCCCGCATCGGCATAGTCCCAGGCTGGGCGGTAGTCCTCTTACTTACAGGCTTGATGACGTGTGCAGGCATTTTTTTTACCACTGCGACATTTTCGAGAAAGGAGACGGTTTCGGGTTTACTTCAACCCACCGGTTCGGAAGCGCGGATATCTTACTTTCGCCCTGCAACCATACAACAGATCCATGTCCGCGAGGGACAGTTGGTAAACCGAGGTGACCCGCTCTTTACATTAGCGTTAGATCAGCATCTAGCGAGCGGAGGCACCCTTGGCGATCGTCTTGGTAAAGCGCTCGAACTGAAAACCGCGGCCCTCTCGATGCAGCGTGAAGCTGCTGGATCGACCGCAGCTGCCGAACAACGAGAATTGTCCGCTCGGATTATGGATCTGACGGCGCAGGAAGCGAGCCTGAGCCGCGACGCGAGCGTTCAACGCGAACGTCTCGAGCTCTTAGAAGCGACCCTCGACGGATACGAAAAACTCGCTGCGAAAGGCTTCGTCTCCGAGATTAACCTGAGAGCCAAAAGGAGTGAGTTTCTTGCCGAGCGCTTAGCGCTTTCGGACATGTTGCGGCGAGCGGATGAAGCAGCGGCGCAAATTGCGGCTTACCAGGCTCAAGGCCTGCAAAGTCGGTCCGTAGCGCTCGACACGCAAGCGCAACTTAATTCTCAGTTTGCACAGATCGCACGCGAGGATGCCGATGATGCGTCGCTACGCGGAACCGTGCTGACGGCACCAATTGGCGGTCGGGTTGTCACGCTGCGTGCCAAATCGGGGGCCAATATCGAGCCAAACGCAGTGCTGGCTGTCGTCCTCCCATCTAATGCAAACCTACAAGCTGAGCTGTGGGTTCCCAGCCGTGCCATTGGGCTTGTTACTCCGGGTAAGGATGTGAGGCTCATGTATGATGCCTTCCCTTTCGAACGCTTTGGCAGTGCGAAGGGCAAAATTGTTGATATCTCCCAGACGCCTGTGGCCGCGAGCGAACTTCCTGTGCCGAATGAGACCAAGGAGTCATTGTATCGTGTCAGAGTGGCACTTTCGCAGCAATTCATGAGCGCTTACGGGAAAAAGTGGCCGCTCGCGCCAGGCAGTCGACTGAGAGCTGACGTAATCCTCGAGCGCCAATCGTTACTCGATTGGCTTCTTGCTCCTGTTCGTGCGACCCAAGGAAGGCTCGGGCAATGACGGCTTCGCTCCGAAACCGCCAGAGCGAGGCCTCGGAATGCGGACTCTCCTGCATTGCGATGGCAGCGCACCGCTTAGGCTCAAAGATAGATCTCCCTTGGCTCAGGCAGCATTTTCCCGCCTCGGCGAGGGGAATGAGCTTGGCGCGAATTACTGATGTGGCTCACGGCATCGGCATGACTGCTCGTTCAGTTCGGTGTGAACTCAATGAGCTTAAGTCTCTGCATAAACCTGCTATTCTCCACTGGGGGTTGCAGCATTTTGTGCTTCTCGAAGGGGCCAGTTCACGAACAATACGTATTTTTGACCCATCGAAAGGCCCAATCTCTGTTCCACTTGCAGAAGTGGGACGCTGTTTCACTGGCATTGCGGTTGAATTGTCAGCGTCTCCGACATTCAAGCGCAAGGTAGAAAGACCTCCGTTCAATGCGCTATCCATGTTTCAATGGAGTAGCGACATTCGCGCGGGTCTACTGCAAACGCTACTTTTGTCTCTGCTTCTCCAAGTCTTCATCATCGTTATGCCGCTCTACATGCAGACAGCTATCGATAATGGCGCGCTGCGTGGCGATACCGAACTTCTCAGTGCACTGGCTTTTGGCTTCCTAACCTTCGCGGCTTTCAACGCAATTGCCGAGTCGTTTAGGGTGATTGTCATGCAACGGCTCTCTGCTCTACTAACATGGGATATGAGCCGGCGATTGTTTCACCACATGGTGAGATTGCCGCTTCCTTGGTTCGAAAAACGAAAGCTAGCAGATACGCTAACTAGGTTTCAGGCTATCGACCCCATAAAAAATTTGGTCGCCACAGGACTGATTGGCTCAATGCTTGATGGAATCCTGTCCGTAAGCATGCTTGCGCTCATGTTTATATATTCGACATCGCTGGGACTGGTCGCTTTCGCAGGTTTTCTTGTCAGCACTGGTCTTCAGCTTGGCACGACCCCGCTCACTCTCCGTTACGCCGCCAATGCTTTTCAGGCTTCAATAGCGGAGCAGGGCAAACGCATTGAAACGCTTCGCGCTATTCAGACCATTAAAACTATGTCGGGGGAATCGAAGCGCGAAAGTGTGTGGGCGAACAAGCAGGCAGAACTTATTCGGACTGGACAAGCGAGCGGTGTCGCCAGTGGATTGGTCGGCTCCATCAGAGGATTAATAGACTTCGCTACTACAATTCTGCTTGTCTACCTGGCTGCCAAATTCGCGATAGCTGGCGCAATATCGGTTGGCGCAATTTACGCTTTCATGTCGTATCGCACACAGTTCTCAAGTCGCGCTGGAAATATGATTGACCAGCTCATCAGCTGGCGCCTTCTGGAGATATATACCGCTAGACTGGCCGACGTGGTGCTTACCGAACCGGAGAAAGGCCTGGAGTCCGATTCTAGTATCCTTCCTCCCATCAAGGGCGAACTTGAACTCGATCGAATTTCCTTCCGCTATGGGCCCAGCGATCCGCTGATTTTTCATAACCTTTCTCTTTCCGTAACGGCCGGAGAGTCGGTAGCTATTGTTGGCCCATCGGGCTGTGGGAAGTCCACTCTCGTAAAAGCGATTTGCGGCCTTTACCCTGTAACGGTCGGGGAAATTCGTCTAGATGGTATGCCCCTGTCTATTTGGGGGCCGCGTGCTATTCGCTCCGCAATGGGCGCGGTTTTACAGAACGATGATCTGCTACCGGGTTCCATCCTCGACAATGTTGCCTTTTTTGATGACCAGATCGATGTCGAGCGTGTTTGGGAGTGTCTTGCGCGCGCTGCGATCGCTGACGAGGTTCGTCGGCTCCCTATGGGTGAGCACACATATGTGGGCGACCTTGGGTCGGCACTTTCGGGCGGGCAAAAGCAACGCATCCTTCTAGCCCGTGCGCTCTACAAACAACCACGCATCATGGTCCTCGATGAGGCTACTGCCCATCTCGACATCGATCGTGAACGGCGCGTCAATGAGTATTTGCGCGAACTCAAGATGACCCGGATTGTGGTGGCACATCGTCCAGAAACGATCGCGGCGGCAGATCGGGTAGTCTTGCTGCAGAACGGACTGCATGAGCTTGGATCCGGTGACGATTATAAGCGGAATATGGGTGACCGACGTAAAGTTCATCTTGTATAGTTTTTCGCTTAATGCTGAATTTAACTGTAGATAGGCGCCGAACAGGGACGCCACCGCATAAGGGCATAACCCTTTCAATTTGCATGGTAGATTTGCTGTAGAGGGGGTCTCGATCGGCGCCGATCGGGACCCCTCAAAAAATGGGTTTTCGCTCTGGAATCAATGGTTTATAATAATAAGAGGCATGGTTCTGTTTCGACGCCGATCTACAGCTCTCGCAGCCTCAGGCTGCGATAAGGCCCATGTTCGGCACGGGCCTAGGCTGCTGAGCGATAACGTCCTCACGCGAGCCAATTTAAAGGCGTTCGGCGGAATTTCATATTTCCACGGGGCCGGCGTTTCGTTGGGGACGCCCTCGTTGATCGCCACCTACAAGGGCGGCTGAATCAATCACGCCAGAGGCCCAGAAAACGACAATCGATTTCAATCTTCGTTGTAGGGGCAGAACACGCCATCGCTGAATTGGTTCTCCTTGATAAAGGTTGCCCAGCCGGTGCGCATATCGATCAATACGGCTCGTGGTGTTGCGTGAAACAGCAGATGCTCGATCAACTCGCCTAGCGCTTGCATGATCCGCGATCGCGCTTCGAACCGCACATCGTCATCTGGATCGTTCATCGCCCCGCGCAGAGCGGCGACACGCTCTTGATGTTCCTCAGGAGATACGGCACCGCGAGCAATGACGAGTTCGACCTGAATCTGCTTTAGTTTGGATCGCAGATCATCTCCTTCGCTGACGAGACGGTTCCAAAGTGCTTTTGGTTCATCCCGGCCGCTCTCGACGAAAAGCTCCAACGCAGAAGCCGCCTTTGCCTCACAGGCCGCCAAAGAACGCTCTGCTCGCGCGAGCCTGCTCTCCACCTCTCGCACCACATGCGCAGGAGTAAAATGCCTATCTTCAAAAGCGTGCTCTATGATCAGGTCCAGAATAGCATCGCCCCACTTTTCGAGGTTCCAGTGATAACCATGATCGCAGCCGGCCCCGCGCTGATAGCTATTACACACGAGGTAATCCTCATGGACGACTGTGCCGTCCCCCCTTATCTGGCGACCTTTTGCTCGCAGCGTCATCCTGGCGCCACATTGCTCGCAAGTTGCGAGGCCAGAAAAGATGTTAGCTAGACGGCGTCCCTTGCCCCTTGTTCTTCTTGACCGTGCTTGCCTTGCAGCTGTGGTGCGAGCGTGTAAGCCAAGATCGACAACCATTGGAAAGTATCCCTCTATCAGTTCGGTAGCGACTTCACGCTTTCCGCCTTTTGGCTTGGTATGAGCCTGGAAAATTCCTATCACTGCTTGGCTCGCGAGAATCTTCTGCACCGACGACGCATGCCAAGCATTAGCTCTCCCGAACGTTGGCACGTGGTCCTCGTTTAGCAGACGCGCGATACTGTGTTTTCCGAGTCCTTCCAGGGATGACGTGAAGATACGCCGGACCACCTCTGCGCGCTCTTGATCGACAACGAACCGAGCCGGATTGCCTTCGACCCGAAGCCAAGCTGGCGCGCGACGCGTGAGCACCCCCAAGTCGCCGTTCGCCAATCGCTCACGCTTCTTTGCCCAAGCGCGTCCGACCCTCTCCGATTTCTTCGCGGACTCTTCGTAGCTGAGTTGCGCCTTGACGATTATCTCGATGATCTCCGACATGCCGAATTGCCCCGCTCGATATTGACGATCGCCGTCGACCGTCGCGACAACGACGCCCGCCCCGGTCATGCGCAGCATCGCCGCGAAGGCAACCTCCGGCGACTGTCTCGACAGACGATCAAGCCGCTCGACGATCAGGACGATGCCGTCCGGATAGGCACCATCCTCTACCGAACGAACGAACTGCCCAAGCGCGCCGACAGCGGCGTGGGCACCTCGAAAAGCCGACACGCCGTCATCGACGATCTCTTCGATAACGTTCCACCCATGCGCCGTTGCCATTGCCCGACAATCCTCGCGCTGGCGCATCAAGGTTGAGCCTTTGCTTTGCTCCGCGCTGCTCCAGCGCGCATATATGATCGCATCCATGATTTGCGCCGTAGCGGAGTGTAGTGGGTCTGACCATGCTGATGATCGGCCCGCCGGGCGCGGGCAAGTCGCTGCTGGCGAGCTGCCTGCCGGGCATTCTGCCGGACCTGACCCCCGCTGAAGCATTGGAGGTGTCGATGGTCGCCTCGGTCGCGGGCACGTTGGTGGATGGGCGTATCACCCGCCAGCGCCCCTACCGCGATCCGCACCACAGCGCCTCGATGGCCGCGCTCGTCGGCGGCGGGCTCAAGGTGAAGCCGGGCGAGGTGAGCCTGGCGCATCTCGGCGTCCTCTTCCTCGACGAGCTGCCGGAGTTCCAGCGGCCCGTGCTCGACAGCCTGCGCCAGCCGCTGGAGACCGGCGAGGTCTCGGTCGCGCGCGCCAACAGCCACGTCACCTTTCCCGCGCGGGTGCAGCTGATCGCCGCGATGAACCCGTGCCGCTGCGGGCATCTCGGCGACGCCGCGCTCGCCTGCAGCCGCGCGCCGCGCTGCGCCGCGGATTATCAGAGCAAGGTCAGCGGGCCGCTGCTCGACCGGATCGACCTTCACGTCGAGGTCGAGGCGGTGACCGCCGCCGACCTCGTTCTGCCCCCGCCCGCCGAAGGCTCGGCGGAAGTGGCGGCTCGGGTCGCCGCCGCGCGCGCGCTCCAGACCGCGCGTTACGCCGATATCCCAGCGCGCACCAACGCCGAGATCGACGGCGACGCGCTCGAAAATTTCGCCACGCCCGACGAGCCCGGCCGCGCGCTGCTCGCCCAGGCCGCCGCGGCGATGCGCCTGTCCGCGCGCGGTTATACCCGCGTGCTGCGCGTCGCCCGGACCATCGCCGATCTCGCCGAATCGGACGGTGTGACCCGCCTCCACGTCGCCGAAGCGCTCAGCTACCGCCGCCAGCCGCCGCGCGGATGAGGCGCTTAACTTGTCAAACTTGTCGCGAAAGGCCGGTTTTATAAAAAATCATTCGCAATAAGCCGCCGCCTCTGAAGGGCCGAACGGACGGGTGGGATAGAGCGAATCGCATGGGCGGAACATAACAGAAACGAGGGCATGTAGGACAGCGGAAAACGCGTTGACCTTGCAATCCGCGGCCCATTTCAATCTATCAGACAGCCGGGCCGGCGTGCGCCCGGCGATATTCGGGGGGCATCGTGGCCAAGGCGGAAGCATCGGTTGAGGAATTGGTCGGGATGGTCGAGCGGGGGGAGCTTCGCCTGCCCGAGATGCAGCGTCAATATGTCTGGCGTGCGCCGCGCGTGCGCGACCTCATGGATTCGCTCTATCGGGGTTATCCATCGGGCGCGATCCTGCTCTGGGAATCGAGCGACGACGTTCCGTTGCAGGACATGGCCGTGCGGCAGGCGGTCAGCCCCTATTCTTCCACGCGCCTCTTGCTCGACGGGCAACAGCGCCTGACGTCTCTGTCCGCCGTGATTCGAGGCGAGCCGATTCACGTTCGTGGACGGGTCAGGCCGATCGAACTGCTCTTCAATCTCGAGCATCCCGACCGTCAGGAAGTGGTGACCGAAGTTCACGAGGATTCCGACGACGATGGCATCGGGGACGAGGCGGATTCGTCCGACGACGAACTCCAGCGAAGATTCGAGCGGATGACCTTTGTCGTCGCGACCAATCAGCTGGCCGCGCTCCCGCAGTGGGTCAAGGTCACAGACGTGTTCAAGACGGATAGCGACACGGCTTTCCTCAGGCGTGCCGGAATCACGGACTTCGATGATCCGAGATACGAAAAATATACGCAGCGCCTGGCCCGACTGCGCCGTGTCCGAAAATATGTTTACCGGATGGACGTGCTCGAACGGACTTTGTCTTACGAGGAAGTCACCGAAATTTTCGTCAGGGTCAACTCGCTCGGGCCAAATTGCGCAGTTCGGACCTGGCGCTGGCGCAGATCACCGCGCGCTGGCGTCACAGTCTTGGCATCTTCCAGGAATTCCAATCCGAATGCGCAAAGCTCGGATTCGACCTCGATCTCGGCATACATCTCAAGACGTTGATCGCGTTCGCTACCGGGCAGTCCCGATTCCTCACCGTGAGCAGCTTGACGATCGATCAGCTGCAAGCTGCCTGGAAGGACGCGACGGAAGGGATGCGCTTCGCCATCAACTTCCTCAAGAGCAATGTCGGGATCGACAGCCCAGCGCTCTTGTCGTCCCCGTTTCTCATGATCGTGGTGGCGTATTTCGGCCATGCGAAAGGCTATGCGCTCTCGGGAGAGGAAGCGGCGCGGCTGCGGCAATGGGCGCTGCTAGCCAATGCCAAGGGGCGGTTTTCTCGCGGTTCCAGCGAGACGATTCTCGATCAGGACCTGGCGACTATCGACAGGTCCGGCACTGCGGATGCGTTGATCGATCGCGTGCGCTTGCAATTCGGCAGGCTCGACGTGACGGCGGAGGATTTGGAGGGTCGCAACCGGCGCAGCTCGCTGTTCAAGACCATGTTCCTTGCCTTCCGCGCCGCCGGGGCAAAAGACTGGACCTCCAATCTCCATATTTCGCTCGATCATTCCGGGTCGCAGCACAAGCTGCAATTCCACCATTTCTTCCCAAAGGCGTTGCTGGCCAAGGCGCATGTCACGGGACGGGAGGCTGACGATATCGCCAATCTGACGTTCATCAGCGGACGCACCAACCGGAAGATAAGCGACAAGTCGCCAGCGGAGTATATGGCCGATTACATCGGCAAGCAGGGCGGCGAACTGCTGGCCATGCAGGCGATCCCGGCCGATGAACGGCTTCTGGAGGCAGAGAATTATCACGCGTTTCTTGCAGCGCGGCGGCAGTTGCTGGCTGGAAGGCTCAACGCATTTTTGGGGGTCGAGAAAGAGCAATGATCGGCAGTGGATTGGTTTGAATTCGCGCCTTCGCCACGATTTCCACATCCGTCGTTGCGAGGCCGTAAGGCCGGGGCCGAAGGCGACCGCAGGTCAACCAATCCAGAGCCATTGTAGCACTACAGCCACCCTGGATTGCTTCGTCGCCTGCGGCTCCCCGCAATGACGAAAAGAGGAGTGTATTCAAATTGACCCAGTACCATAACCGATTGCAAGACGATCCATCGCTTCTGTCATCGGTCATCCGGCGTGAAGCGGTGCGAAGCTGGCGCGCACCGCGCGCCGCTGCTATCCGCGCGATCATGAGTGACGATGCCACCGACAGCGCGGCGGACCCGGCCGGCCGCGTCGACGTTCGCCCGGCCCGTGCTTGCGTGACCTCCGATCGCGCCTGTTTTTGCCGCCGGTCTCGCGCTTGAAGCGGGTCGGGCTGCTCGGCGGGTCGTTCAATCCGGCGCATGGCGGACATCGTTCGATCAGCCGGTTCGCGATCGATGCGTTGCGGCTCGATGCCATGTGGTGGCTGGTCTCGCCCGGCAATCCGCTCAAGGCCGAGCGGGGCATGGCGCCGTACGAGGCGCGCCTCGGCTCGGCGCGCAAGCTGGCGCGGCGATCGCGCATCGTGGCGAGCGACATCGAGCGGCGGCTGGGCACGCGCTACACCGTCGATACGCTGCGCGCGCTCAAGCGGCGCTATCCCGGGACCCGCTTCATCTGGGTGATGGGGGCGGACAATCTGGCCCAGTTCCACCGCTGGAAGGACTGGCGAACCATCGCGCGGACGATGCCGATTGCGGTGATCGCCAGGCCGGGTTATGAAGGCGCCGCCCTTGCGTCGCCCGCAATGGCCTGGTTCAGGCGCTTCGTCCATCGCCCGGACCGGATACGCAACTGGACGGCATGGAGTACGCCAGCGCTCGTGTTATTGCGCTTTCGTCCCGATTTCCGCTCGGCCACCGCCATGCGTTTGGCCGATCCCGAATGGTATCGCGAATATTTGGGCGATTCTAGGGACAGCGGCCCGGACGCCGCTCCATCCGCCCGCCAAACCAAGGAGTCGAATTGACCGGAAACGTCACGGCCGCGCCGGGCCGCCCAACGGCGCCAACCGCCCCGATCCCGTCGGGGCACGACCTGCTCGATATCGTACTGGGTTCGCTCGACGACGATCAGGCCCAGGAAGTGGTCGCGATCGATCTGAAGGGGAAGAGCGAGATCGCCGACCATATGGTCATCGCCAGCGGCCGCTCGACGCGGCAGGTCGCCTCGATGGCGCAGAAGCTCGCCGAACGGATCAAGCATTCGGGGGGCCGCGCGCGGATCGAGGGGCTGCCCAATGCCGATTGGGTGCTGCTCGACGCCGACGACGTGATCGTCCATCTGTTCCGGCCCGAGGTCCGCAGCTTCTACAATCTGGAGCGGATGTGGGGCTTCGAGGGATCGGGTGAAGGATCGAGCGTGGCCGCGCAGGCCTGAAGCGCTAAAGGGCGTCCGTCATGCCAGCGAAAGCTGGCATCTCCGGCCATCGGGTTCGGCGGCTTGAGACCCCAGCTTTCGCTGGGGTGACGATGATCGTTTGAGTTCAGGCGTCGCAGCGCGGCGTTCACGAAAGAAAGATTCCAGGAGGAAAGGAGGCCGCGTGCTGCTGCATATCGTCGCGCGCGGCAAGATCGGGCGCTCCCCGGAGGCCGAGTTGGTGGCGCGTTATCTGAAGCGTATCCAGTGGCCGATCAGGCTGACCGAACTGCCCGATCGCGGCGGCAAGACGCCCGATCCGGCGCCGCAGATGCGCAGCGTGATGCTGGACGAAACCGGCACGATCCTGTCCTCTACGGAGCTGGCCGGTCTGCTGGCGTCCTGGCGCGACGACGGGGTTCGTGAAACACGTTTCCTGATCGGCGCCGCAGACGGCTTCGACGATGCCGCGCGGGCCGATGCCGACCTGCTGCTCTCCTTTGGCCGCGCGACCTGGCCGCATCTCATGGCCCGCGCGCTGCTCGCCGAACAGCTCTACCGCGCCACATCGATCCTTGCCGGACACCCCTATCATCGGGAAGGGTGACGCCATGGTCCGCGCGATTGTGCTCCTCGTCATGCTGCCGCTGCTGGTTGGCGCTGCCCCGTCCGGCGGCGGGCGAACCGTCGCGGACGCCGAGGCCGAGGCGATCGCCGCCGACGCGCGCAGCGATGCGCTGCGGGTTCGGGCCGAGCTTGCCGAACGCGACGTGCGGCGCACCGCCACGCGCCGCCGCGCGCTGGAGCGGCAGATCGCGGCGGAGGAAACGAAGCTGCGCGAAGCCAAGGCCGCGCTGGGGCGGATCGGGCGGCGCCGCGCCGAGGAAGAACGCCGGCTGGCGGTGGCGCGCGAACCCCTGATGCGGCTGACCGGGGCGCTCGAACGTTTTTCGCGCCAGCCCGCGGGCTATGCGCTGGTGCGGCCCGGCTCGACCCGCGAGCTGGTGCATGTCCGCGCGATCCTCGACAGCACCATCCCCAGGATCGAAGCGCGAACGCAGGAGACCCGCACCGCCATCCGCCGCATCGAGACGCTGCGCGCGGCGCAGGCGGGCGCGCTCGGCAAGCTGGCGGCGGCGCGTACCGCCTTGGCCGATCGGCGGCGCGCGCTGGCCCGGGCCGAGGTCGACGAACGCCATGCCGCCGCGCGGTTGCTGGGCGGCGCGGTGCAGGAACGCGCGCGCGCGCTGGCGTTGGGCGAGGAGGCGCGCGACATCGTGGCGACCGAGGAGCGCGATCAGGCGGCAGGCGACGTGCTCGCGGTCCTGTCCCAGCTGCCGCCGCCGCCGCTGCCGGTGCGCGGGGCCGCGTCGCGCGCCGCCGCGGCCTATCGTTTGCCGGTGGGCGGCAAGGTGGCGGGCGGGTTCGGCGAGGCCAGCCGCGCCGGCTATCGCGCGCGGGGCGTCACCATCGCCGCGGGTCCCGGCGCCGCGGTGGTGGCGCCCGCCGCGGGCCGAGTCCGCTTCGCCGGGCGCTATCGCAGCTTTGGCGACATCGTGATCGTCGATCATGGCGCGGGCTGGACCAGTCTGCTGACCGGGCTCGACCGGCTGAGCGTCCGGAAAGGTCAGACCGTGCGCGCCGGGGAACCGCTGGGCAGAGCCGGCGGGCCGGTGACGGTGGAGCTACGCCGGAAGGGGCGGCCGGTGGACGTGGCGGCGATGCTGTAGAAAAGAAATCCTCCCCGGAACGGGGAGGGGGACCGTCGACGAAGTCGGTGGTGGAGGGGTCGGAGCGCCTCATCAATGACCGGCGCATCGGCCCCTCCGTCACGACGCCTGACGGCGCCGCGCCACCTCCCCGTTCCGGGAGAGGATTTTGAAGGGCGTTCACCCGCAGGACAGACAGGCGCGGTTAATGCGTTTGGAATGCGGGCGCATGGCTCTATAGTCGGTGATCCGCCTACATCGATGCTCAGCCAAAGGCCCGCAACCGCCCATGAACAGCCGCTTCCTCCGTTCCCTTGCCCTGGTCGGTGCCGTGTCGCTGCTGCCGATATCCACCGCCGCCCTGTCGCAAGTCGATGCCGGCTCGGCGCGCGAGATCAGCGACATCATCGGCGTGATGCAGCGGATCAAGGCGTTTTACGTCGACGACGTCGATGACGACAAGCTGATCGAGGGCGCGATTTCGGGCATGCTGTCCAGCCTCGATCCGCACAGCTCTTATCTGAACGAGCGTTCTTATGAGGACTTGCGCACGCAGACCGACGGCGAATATGGCGGGCTCGGGCTGACCGTCACGATGGAGGACGACGCGGTCAAGGTGATTGCGCCAACCGCCGATACGCCCGCCGACAAGGCCGGGATCAAGGCGGGCGATTATATCACGCATCTGGACGGCAAGCTGATCTACGGCGGAACGCTCGACGATGCCGTCGAGGAAATGCGCGGCGAGCCCGGCACCGACATCACGCTGTCCATCTTCCGGCCGGGCCGCGACAAGCCGTTCGATGTCACCATCACCCGGGCGATCATCGATCTGCAGCCGGTGAAATGGGACGTGGACGGCGATGTCGGGGTGATCACCGTCACCACCTTTACCGACGGCGCGGGCAACGACGTGGTCGACGCAATGCGCGCGATCGAGGTCAAGTTGGGCCATAAACCGCTCGGCTATATCCTCGATCTGCGCTCCAATCCCGGCGGGCTGCTCGACGAGGCGGTGAACGTGTCCGACGTGTTCCTGAACGACGGCGAGATCGTGTCGCAGCGCGGCCGCCGCCGTGCCGACACGCTGAAATTCTTCGCCAAGCCCGGCGATTTCGCGGGCGGCCTGCCGGTGATCGTGCTGATCGACGCGGGCTCCGCCTCGGCCTCGGAAATCGTCGCGGGCGCATTGCAGGACCGCCATCGCGGGCTGGTGATGGGCGAGCGCAGCTTCGGCAAGGGCTCGGTGCAGACGATCGTGCCGCTGACCGATGATACCGGCCTCCGGCTCACCACCGCGCGCTATTACACGCCGTCGGGACGCTCGGTGCAGGAAGGCGGGATCGATCCCGATATCCGCGTGCCGCAGCTCAGCGATCCCGATTACGCTTCGCGCACGAACATCCGCGAATCCGATCTGCGCCGCCATCTGATCAACGAACTGGCCGCCGACGACAAGACGCTGGAGCAGGACCAGAAGGACGATCCGCGCTTCGCGATGACGCCGGACGAGCTGAAGGCGCAGGGTATCGAGGACTTCCAGCTCCATTACGCGCTGGAGACGATCGGGCGGCTGGGCAAGAGCGCGCAGGCGCGGGCCGCGGCGCCGAAGGTCAAGGCTGCCGTGACCGCGAAGAATTGAGCGCATCGGGGGTGACGGGGCTTCGGGCCGCGCGCCGGCTGGCGCTGCTGATCCCGGCGGCGCTGCTGGGCGGCGCCTATCTCGGCCAATATGCGTTCGGGCTTTATCCTTGCGAGATGTGCTGGTGGCAACGCTGGCCGCATTTCGCCGCGCTGGCGCTGGCGCTGCTGAGCTTTACCGTGAAAGGCGCGGCGATCCGCCCGGTCTTGCTGTTGGCGGGTCTTGCGATTCTGATATCGGGCCTGATCGGCGGCTTCCACTCGGGCGTCGAATATGGCTGGTGGGAGGGCGTCACCAGCTGTTCGTCCACAATCGAGGCGGCCGGCGGCGACTATCTCGACGCGATCATGAACGCGCCGATCGTGCGGTGCGATCAGGTGCAATGGTCGCTCTTCGGAATTTCGCTGGCGGGCTATAATTTCCTGATTTCGGTGGCCGGTGCTACCGTTATTTTCGTCATGGCAAGCAGGAGGACCGCAGGATGACCGTCCGGAACAAATCGGTCGACGGCATGATCCGCGTCGATCAGGCGGGCGAATTCGGCGCCACACGAATCTATGCAGGCCAGCTCGCGGTGATGGGCGACCGCGCGCCCGCCGCGCGCTCGATTGCGCACATGGCGGCGCAGGAGGAACGGCATCGCTCCGAATTCGACCGGCTGATGGCGGCGCGGGGCGTCCGCCCGACGGCGCTGCAGCCCTTGTGGGACCGCGCCGGCTTCATGCTCGGGGCGGTGACCGCGGCGATCTCGCCGGAAGCGGCGATGGCCTGCACCGCGGCGGTCGAGACCGAAATCGACCGGCATTACAGCCAGCAGCTCGATGAACTCGGCGACGACGATCCGGAACTATCGGGCATGATCGCGGATTTCAGGAAAGAGGAACTCGAGCATCGCGACACCGCTTTTGCTTCGGGCGCGCAGAACGCGCCGGGATATGTGCTGATGAGCGGTTTGATCCGTCTGGGTTGCCGCGCCGCGATCGCGGTTTCGAAACGGATTTAAGGCGCGGTTCACCCGGCCTGCGAGAGGGACATGCCATGACGATGAAAACACTCTATCTCACCATCGCCGCCACCGGCCTCGGCCTTGCCTTTGCCGCGCCCGCGCGGGCGCAGGACAATGCGGGCGACCGCGTGCAGGTGCTCGCCGTCTACGGCGAAGATGCCTGCCCGCCCAGCACCGACGAGGAGATCGTCGTCTGCAAACGCTATGACGAGAGCGAGCGTTACCGCATTCCGCGCGATCTGCGCGCCAGCGACAGCCCGGAAAACCGGAGCTGGACCGATCGCGTGCGCGCGCTCGAAACGATCGGGAAGGGCGGAATCGGCAGCTGTACGCCGACCGGCCCGGGCGGGGTGACCGGCTGCACGCAGGAATTGATCCGGCAGGCCTATGCCGAACGCGCGGAGGGGTCCGACATCCAGGCGGGACGGCTGGTCGAAGAGGCGCGCGCCGAGCGGCTCGCCCGGATCGACGCCGACGCGGCCGAGACCGAGCGGTTGGTGCAGGAAGAACTCGCTCGGCGCGACGAACGCGAACGCCGCCAGGCCGCGATCGCCGCCGGCGAAGACCCGGATGCGGCGGTCGATGATACGCCGCTGCCCGAGCCGCAGCTTTAAATTCTTCGTCATCCCGGACTTGATCCGGGATCCAGGGCCCAAGCAGTGCCATATCGCCCTGGATCCCGGGTCAAGCCCGGGATGACGGTGTATGTGGCTTATAGCTCAGACCATATTGCGCGCTATTTCGCCGCCTCCTGCTCCGCGATCCAGCTATCCACGCGCTGTTCCAGCAGATCGAGCGGCACCGCGCCCTGGCCGAGCACCACATCGTGAAACGCGCGCAGATCGAATTTCTCGCCCAGCTTCTTCTCCGCCCGTCCACGCAGTTCGCGGATCTTGAGCTCGCCGATCTTGTAGGCCAGCGCCTGGCCCGGCCAAGAGATGTAGCGGTTCACCTCGGCATCGATATTGGCCGCCGAAAGCGCGGTGTTGTCGGTCATGAACGCCACCGCCTTTTCCTTCGACCAGCCCTTGCTGTGGATACCCGTGTCGACCACCAGCCGGCTGGCGCGCCACATTTCGTAGCTCAGCCGCCCCATATCTTTCGCCGGCGTATCGTAGAGCCCCATCTCGATCCCGAGCCGCTCCGAATATAGCCCCCAACCTTCGACGAAGGCGGTAAAAAAGGCGAGCTGCTTGCGGAATTCGGGCATGTCGAGCTCCTGCTGGAGCGCGATCTGCAGATGATGGCCCGGCACCGCCTCATGCGATGTCAGCGCCGGGATTTCCCAGAACGGCCGCTGGTCGAGCTTCGACGTGTTGACATAATAGGTGCCGGACACGCCGATCTCGGGCGAGCCGGGGCTGTAATAGGCGGTGGTAGTGCCCTCCGCCGTTTCCGCCGGGATTTGCTTCAATCCATAGGGCAAACGCGGCAGACGCCCGAACAGACTTGGCAGCTTGCCGTCGATGGTCTTGGCCTGTAGCGCGCTTTTCTCCATCAGCTGCTGGGGCGTGGTCGCATAATATTGCGGGTCGGTGCGCAGATGGGCGATGAACGCCTCGCGGCTGTCATAGCCCGCGTCCTTGGCCACCTTTTCCATTTCGGTGCGGATGCGCGCGACCTCTTTCAGGCCGAGTTTGTGGATTTCGTCCGCCGTCATCTCGGTGGTGGTTTCCTGGCGGATGCGGAAGGCATAATAATCCGCGCCGCCGGGCTGCGAGGACACGCCGGGCTCCCTGGCGCAGGCGGGCGCGTAATCGGTCACATACCAGTCGCGTTCCTTTTGCAGAGCGGGAAAGACTTTTTCGCGGATGACGGTGGCGGCATCCGCGGCCAGCTTGGCATAGTCCGCTGCCGAAATCGTCGAGGGGCGGGGGCGGGTGAACGGCTCGTAAAAACGGCTGTCCTTGGGGTCTTCGGTGATGAGGCCGGTGATCGTGCCCTCATAGCCGGTGAGCGTGACGCAGGGCTGGGTGAAGCCGCCGCTGATTGCCTGATTGGCGACGGCGATCGACTGCGCATTGATCTGCGGGAATAGCGCCAGCCGGTCGGTATAGCTGCGATAATCCGCCGCGTTCGCGAAGGGCGAATTGCTGGCCATGCCGGCGAAATTCTGGTGCCAGCTGGAATAGCTGGTGAAATTGACCACGCGCTGGCCGTAGCCGTTCGCCTCGACCTGCTCGCCGAGCATGCGCTTCAGGATGGCGAGATTGACCTTGCCCTCCTCGTCCAGCGCATCGGTGTGCACCATGCCCAGCCGGTCCAGGAACAGCTTGGCCTGCGCCGCCTGACGGTCCGCCTCCGCCAGCGAATAATCGCCGACCTGCCCGGCATAGCTGTCGATGCCGATCGAGCTGGCGAGCACCGGATTATGGGCCAGCGTGTAGGCCCAGAACTGGTCGATCACGTCGCTCAGGATGGCCTGATCCTGATCCGGGGAGGGGGTTTGCGCCGCGAGCGGTGCCTGCAGCGAAAAGGCCAATGCCGCCGCCGCGACCGTGCCGAACCATAAACGCATTTGTTTGCTCTCCCGATGTGCTTCGGAAGAAACTCTAAGGCGGGGGGCCCAAGATGGCCAGAGCGGTAAAGGCACCCGTCTAGGGTCGGTTACGATGCCTCGTTCACCTCGGAAAAATCGACCTTGGTCACCGCGGTCATGATCCGGTCGCGCAGGCTCACCGCCTCGGCTTCCGGCAGCGCGCGAAGGTGCAGCGGGAAGCTGCTCGATCCGCCGGCGATGCCGAACACCAGCCCGGCGCTGCCGAACAACCGGTCGATCGGGCTGTAGGTGAGGTCGATGCTCTGCGTCTTGACCACCGGCAGCAGGGTCAGCCGCTGGCGCCACCAGCCGGTCTGCACGTAGAGCTGCCCGCGGCGCACGGCATGGCGATGGTATCGCCATCTGAGCCAACCGAGCAGCGGCAGGCAGGCGGCGGCCGCGTAAACGAGCGGCGCGGCGAGCGGCACGATGAATAGCAAGATCGTCGCCGGCACGCACAGAAGCATTGCCAGAATCAACCACTGCAGAAGGAACGGCCCGATCATCGCCTGGTGGTAGCTGTCCGGATCGGCGCTGTTGTCCAGCCCGGCTTCGGCGAGGATGGGCACAATTTCCTGCGGATGCGCGAGCGGCGCGACATTGTGATCGCTGCTCCCCTTGCCGTCCTGCGCAAGGCTCTGGAATTTCAGCTCGCGCCAGCCGAAGAAACGGCGGACCGGGCCGCTCAGGATCAGCCCCGCCTGCACGCGGTGCGCGGGCAGCACGACATCGGTGAGCGTCAGAAGGCCCCGCCGCCTCCGGAAACCGGCCGGCACGCGGTCCAGCCGGAAGCCATATTCGCGCAGCACCGTGCGCGCGACGCCGCTGACGATCCCGATCGATATCAGCATCAGCAAGCCCACGATCGCCGCGCCGATCTGCGCCAGCAGGCCGAGCGAGCGGATGGTGGCGAGTTCGACATCGCCGATCATGCCGAGCCAGAAATGCGGATCGTAGATGTCGAACGGCAGGACGTTCTGGAACTGCTGGAAGAACGCGGCAACCACGCCGAGCAGCACCAGCGAGAAGTTGAACAGCCCCGCGAGCAGCAGCCGGCGATGGTCCATCGCGAACAGCGGCGCGGCGTCCGACACCACGGTTTCCCGTTCCGCCGCGACCATCTCCGCCGCCGCTTCAGGCCCCTCGGCAACGCCATGCTTGCGGTCGCGGATCAGATCGCGCAGCGCCTCGGCATCGGCGAGCCTCAGATAGCTGAGCTCCGCATCCTCGCCCTTACCGCCGCCGGTCTCGATCTTGATCGCGGCGAGGCCGAGCAGGCGCGCGACCGGTTTCTGCTCCAGCCCGACATCCTGGATGCGCTCGAACGGGATCGAGCGGCTGTTGCGGCTCAGAATACCATGGTCGACGCGAATATCCTCGCTGCCGATACGATAGGTGAAGCGGCGCCAGGCGAGCCAGCTGAAGCCGGTCACCACCAGCAGGATCGCCGGGATGATGAAAATGAGAACAGCCGTCGCTTTTTCGCCCGCGAAAACCAGGGCCGGGATGGCGTAGAGCGTCTGCGGCAGGCTGGTTAGAAAGCCGGTGACGACGGTGAGCGGATGGGTGCGCTGCGGTTCGCCGGATGCCGCCCCGTCTGCCCCCGCACCCACCGTCCCGCTCCAGGGTTCGGGCCGGTCGCTCACAGCGTCTCGCGCTTGATATGTGCGCGGATCGTCTCGCGCATTTCGGCGGCATGCGGCTCGCTGAGGCCGGGCAGGCTGACCTTGCTGTTATGCGTGCCCGCGGTGTGGACGACGAGCGTGGCGAGGTCGAAACTGCGCTCGAGCAGGCCTTGGTCGACGTCGATATGCTGGATGCGTCCGAACGGCACCACGGTGTCGGTGCGCCAGAGATAGCCGCGCGCGACGCGGAGCCTGTCGCCGCTCATGTCGTAACCCAGCCGGCGCCAGCGGCGGTGGGGCAGCGCAAAGACGAGGTAGAGCACGATCAGCGCGACCGGGGCGGCGACCATGCCTTGCGTGATCAGGCCTTCGTCCGACAGCGCGAAATCGCCCGCGCCCGCGCCCGCGAGCAGGCCCAGCCCCAGGATCGCGCTGCGAATGATCATTACCCAGCGGTAGCCCGGTTCGACACGGGTGAGGCAGTCGGCGTCGCCCCAGAGAATTTCGGTGGTCGGATCGATAGCGGGTGCGTCGGTCATGCGCGGACTATCGGACAGCTGTGTTGCGATTGCAAGACAGCAAGAAAGATCCTCCCCGGAACGGGGAGGGGGACCGCCTGCGAAGCGGGTGGTGGGGGGCCGGGGCGCAAGCGACACTTGAAAGGATTCCGTGGCGGGACCGCTTCGGCCCCTCCGTCACGACGCCTTGCGACGTCGCGCCACCTCCCCGTTCCGGGGAGGATTCACCGCGCCAGCGCGGCCTCGGCCTCGTTCGCCAGCGAGCTGATGATCTCGGCGACGCTCTCTTCCTTCGTCACCATCCCCACCGATTGCCCCGCCATCAGCGAGCCGTTTTCGACGTCGCCGTCGATCACCGCGCGCTTGAGGGCGCCCGCCCAGTAATGCTCGATCTGCAGCTGCGCCTCGCCCATCTCGATCTTCTCCTCGTCGAGAATGGCGGCAACCTCGCGCTGCTTGGCGGTAAAGGCTTCGGTGCTCTTGTTCTTGAGCGCGCGGACCGGGATCACCGGCAGGCGTGGATCGACCTGTACGCTGGCCACCGCATCGCGGGCCGAGGCGCGGAAGAACGCCTTCTTGAAATTCTCGTGCGCGATCGATTCCTTGGCGCAGACGAAACGCGTGCCGAGCTGGACGCCGGCCGCGCCCATCTCCAGATAGCTGGCGATCGCCTGGCCGCGCCCGATGCCGCCGGCGACGAACACCGGCAGCTGCTCGCTCATCTCGGGCAGGATTTCCTGCGCCAGCACGCTGGTCGAGACCGGGCCGATATGCCCGCCCGCCTCCATGCCCTCGATCACCAGCGCGTCGACCCCGCTGCGCAGGAGCTTTTTGGCAAGGCTGAGCGCGGGGGCGAAGCAGATGATCTTGGCTTGCGTCGCGCGGATCGCATCGATCGAACCGCGCGGCGGCAGCCCGCCCGCCAGCACGATATGCGTGACCTTGTGGCGTCCGCACACTTCGATCAGTTCCATCAGGTCCGGGTGCATGGTGATCAGGTTCACGCCGAACGATTTGATCGTATGCTCCTTGGTAGCCGCGATCTCCGCGTCGAGCAGATCGGGCGTCATCGCCCCGCAGGCGATCACGCCGAAGCCGCCCGCATTGGAGATGGCCGCAACGAGATGGCGTTCAGACACCCAGCTCATCGCGCCGCACATGATGGCGTAGTCGCAGCCGAGGAAATCGGTGCCGCGGGACATCAGGCGGCGCAGGTTCGGGTGGGTCATTGCGTTTATACCTTTAAGATCGTCATTCCGGGCTCGACCCGGAATCCAGGGCGAGATGGCACTGCCGCTGGGCCCTGGATCCCGGATCAAGTCCGGGATGACGTGACTTTATACTGGGACGTAGTGCCGTCAATCCGCGTCCAGCCCATAGGCCGTGTGCAGCACGCGCACCGCCAGCTCGGTCTCGTCCTCGTCGATCAGCACGCTGACCTTGATCTCGGACGTGGTGATCGCCTGGATGTTGATCTTGCGGCCCGACAGCGCCTTGAACATGTCGGCGGCGATACCGGCATGGCTGCGCATGCCCACGCCGACGACCGAGATCTTGGCGATGCGGCTGTCGGTGATCATGCGGTTATAGCCGATCGCCTCGCGCTGGTTCTCCAATATCTCGGTGCAGCGCGTCAGGTCGCTGCGCGGCGCGGTGAAGGTGACGTCGGTCTCGCCGCGGTCGCGCCCGACATTCTGCACGATCATGTCGACATTGATGTTCGCGTCCGCCAGCGGGCCGAAGATGCGCGCGACCGCGCCGGGCTCGTCGGGCACGCGGGTCAACGTGATCTTGGCTTCGTTCTTGTCGTGCGCGATGCCGGTGATGAGCTGGCGTTCCATGGTCGGATCCTCTTGCTGGGCGGCGGCGAGTTCCTCGTCGCTCACGATCATCGTGCCGGGCAGGCTGTCGGCGGGCGGCGCTCCGTCCTCGACGAAGCTGGAGAGCACCTGCACGCGCACGCCCTCCTTCATGGCGAGGCCCACCGAGCGGGTCTGCAGCACCTTGGCACCGACGCTGGCAAGCTCCAGCATCTCCTCATAGGTCACCATCTTCAGCTTGCGCGCGCGGCTGACGATGCGCGGGTCGGTGGTGTAGACACCGTCGACATCGGTATAGATATCGCAGCGGTCCGCCTTGATCGCCGCGGCCACGGCCACCGCGCTGGTGTCCGATCCGCCGCGGCCCAGCGTGGACAGGCGGCGGTCGGCGGTCATGCCCTGGAAGCCCGGGATGACGGCGATCTGGCCGCTTGCCATCGAGGCGATGAGATTGCCCTGGTCGATCGAACCGATCCGCGCCTTGCCGTGCGCGGTGTCGGTGTGGAGCGGCAATTGCCAGCCCATCCAGCTGCGCGCGCTGGCACCGATCGCCTGCAGCGTCATCGCGAGCAGGCCGCTGGTCACCTGCTCGCCGCTGGCCACGACCACATCATATTCGGCGGGATCGAACAGCGGGTTCGCCTCGCGGCAGAATTGTACGAGGCGGTCGGTTTCTCCCGCCATGGCGGAGACGACGACGGCCACCTCATGCCCGCCGTCCGCCTGCCGCTTGACGATCTGCGCCACGCGCCGGATGCGCTCGGTCCCAGCCATGGACGTGCCGCCGAATTTCATGACGATGCAGGCCATGGCGGTCGGGGCGGCTCCTGTCGTGATCGAGGAAGAAAATTGCGTGGGCGGATCGGCGGGCAACTGATAGGCAGCGTGTATGAGCAAGGCAAGTATCGCAACGATCAAGCGTCCCAGCATCAATCCGGCCGAGGCGGCGCATTTCGGCAAGCTGGCGGCGGACTGGTGGGACCCGAAAGGCTCCAGCGCCATGCTTCACAAGCTGAACCCGGTGCGGCTGCGTTACATAAGGCGCCAGATCGACCGGCGCTGGGGCCTCGACAAATGCGAATGGACGCCGCTGGCGGGAAAGAGCGCGCTCGACGTAGGCTGCGGCGCCGGGCTGCTGGCGGAACCGCTGGCACGGCTGGGGGCGGCGGTGAAGGCGATCGACGCCGCGCCGGAGAACATCGCGGCGGCCAGGGCGCATGCCGCGCAGTCCGGCCTTGCGATCGACTACCGCGCCGAGGCGGTCGAGGCGCTGCACGCCGGACCGTTCGATCTCGTCACCTGCCTCGAGGTGATCGAGCATGTCGACGAACCGGCCCATTTCGCGTCGCAGCTGGCGGGCAAGCTGGCGGACGGCGGCTTGCTGATCCTTTCCACTCCCAACCGCACGCCGATGTCCAAAGCGCTACTGGTCGAGGGTGCCGAACGCCTCGGCCGCATCCCGCGCGGCACGCACGACTGGGACAAGTTCCTGACGCCCGAGGAGTGCGAGGCGCTGCTGGCGGACGCTGGGCTGCGGGTGATCGACCGGCAGGGCATCGCCTTCGGGCCGGGGCCGGGGCTGCATCTCAGCGACAATATGGCGCTGAACTATATATTGGCGGCGGTGAAACTTTGAGTTGCGTTGTCAGCTGATGATGACATTTTATGCCGCAAAGGCTACAAAGTGATCACGAAAGCGTTGCAAGAACGCGAAACAATATTTCCTACAGGTCAAGAAAGTTAGGCGGTGGATAAAGCCATATGCGCATCGATTGTCCTACATTGCAATGCCAAGCTGGGGTGTTTCGATCATCGGCGGGTTGCGAACCACCACCACCGTCACCCCGGACTTGATCCGGGGCCCCGTTCACTCAGTCTGGGTGCGCAATCTATCGCGGCTGCAGACGGCGGCTTGACCAAATAAGCGCCTTTGTCATTCCGTATCGCCGACACGCCTCTGAAAGATGTTTCGCGATGACCTTGGACCCAGCACTTGCCAGCTCGCTAGTATCCACGGCAGCCGCGATGGCGACCGCGAAAGGCGTTCGGGCGGCCGAAAGACATGGCGCGCGCCCGTCTTCTTGCTCATCGGGCCTAGCAGAAAGGAAAGCTGGACCCCGGATCAAGTCCGGGGTGACGACGGGTTTGCTATCGGGTGGCGTAAAGGCGGTCTCCATCAACCCCTGAAAAACAGCGCCGCCAGCAGCATCAGCAGGCCGATTACCGAGGCCAGAAACGCCAGCGTGCGCCAGCCCTTCACGCCGGTCCAGTAGAGCGGCAGGTAGATGATCCGCGCCACCAGCCAGAGCGCCGCGCCGATCGCGCTCAGCGTGCCCGCATGGCCCGCCAGGGGCACCGCGAGCAGCAGCGCGATGGCGATGGGAAAGGTCTCGAAATAATTGGCCTGCGCGCGGGCGACGCGCGCCGCGATATCGTTCAGCGGCGGCTGCTTCTCGTCGCGGGCGCCCATGTTCCAAGCGCGGCCATATTGTCTGGTCTTGAGCTGGATCGCCGAAAAGATGTGCACCAGCGCGAGCACGCAACCGAGGCCGAGTACGGTGAGTTCAAACGGTAGAGACATGGGCGGGCCTTTTTGTCGCTAGGGGAATGACGGGATAAGTTGTTCCCCGGCGAAGGCCGGGGTCCAGCATCTGACGTCACCTGATGGACCCCGGCCTTCGCCGGGGAACGGAATTAGCCATAGCATAATTCTGTCAGACCGAGGATAAACCTCAGCCTAATCCCGTTACGCCAGCTTCGCATCCCGTGGCCGGTCAAAAATCCACCTCTTCATAATGCGCCGGCGGTTTCACCACTTCCATGCGCTCGCTGAGCAGCGGGCGGAAGCTGGGGCGGCTTTTGAACATCGCGTACCAGGCGCGGGTCTGCTCGTGCCCGCTCCAGTCGATGCCGCCGAGATAGTCGGCGACGGAAATCTGCGCGGCGGCGGCGAGATCGGCCAGGCTGAGCGTCGATCCGGCGAGCCAGCTGCGATGGTCGATCAGATAATCGATATAGTCGAGATGCGTGTTGGCCAGCTTCATCGCCTCGCGCAGCACGCGTCCGTCGGGCGGCTGGCGGTGGACCAGCCGCTTGTGCATGCGTTCGTGCATCAGCGGGCCGGTGACGTCGCCGTAGAACTGCTCGTCGAACCAGGCGACGAGACGGCGGATTTCGGCGCGATAGGCCGAGCTGCCGCCGATCATCCTGTTGCTATCGACCGTCTCCTCGAAATATTCGCAGATCGCCCGGCTGTCGGCGATCACGAGGCCTTTGTCTGGTTCCTCGATCACCGGCGTGCGGCCGGCGGGGTTCATGTCGAGAAAATCGTCGCGCTGCGCCCAGGGATTTTCGCGTTCGAGTTCATAACCCACGCCCTTTTCGCCCAGCAGCAGGCGCACCTTGCGGGAAAAGGGGCAGAGCGGGAATTGGTAGAGGCGCCACATATCGGCTTGGCCTTAGACGGGTGATGATGGGCGGGGAAGGGGGTGCGGTGTGATCGCTTTCATAAGTTTCGTCATTCCGGCGAAAGCTGGAATCCAGGGCAGTTGCAGCGCTGCATAGGCCCTGGATTCCGGATCAACTCCGGAATGACGACGGATTTTAATCGGGGGACAGAGCCTTACTCCGCCGCCACAACCTCCCGCGGCGCATCGCTCAGCGGATGATCGAGCCGGCCCAGCATCTCCTTCGGGCAAACCTGCCAGAAGGCGCCGCGCACGCTGTCCCAGTCTTCCAGGATCGAGGCGGCCCAGCGGCTGTCGGTCGCGGCGACATGCGCTGCGATCAACGCGCGCAGCCGGTCCTCCCAATAGTCGCTTTCCAGCCGCTGCCAGACGATGCTGCCCGGATTGGCACGGATCGGGAAGACGGTGTCCGGATCGTAGACGAACGCCATGCCGCCGGTCATGCCCGCGCCGAAATTGCCGCCCGTGCACCCCAGGATCACCGCCATGCCGCCGGTCATATATTCGAGAGCATTCGCGCCGCAGCCCTCGACCACCACCTCGGCGCCCGAATTGCGCACGGCAAAGCGCTCGCCCGCCTGTCCCGCGGCGAAAAGGCATCCGGCGGTCGCGCCGTAGAGCACGGTGTTGCCGATGATACTGTTGTCCTGGCTTTTCAGCGGAGAGCTGACCGTGGGCCGCACGATGATGTGGCCGCCGGACAGGCCCTTGCCGACATAATCATTGGCGTCGCCGAACACCTCCAGCGTGATGCCCTGGCACAGGAACGCGCCGAGCGACTGCCCGGCGCTGCCGCGCAGGCGGACCTGGATATAATCGTCGTCCAGCGCCTTCATGCCGAAGACGCGCGTGACCTCGCTGCTCAGCCGCGTGCCGACCGCGCGGTGGGTGTTGCGCACGGTGTAGGTGAGCTGCATCTTCTCGCGCCGCTCGAACACCGGCCCGGCATCCTTCAGCATCAGCGCGTCGAGGCCGTCCGGCACCTCGTTGCGGAACGTATCGATCTTGAAGCGCCGATGGGTGTCGGGCGCGTCCACCTTGGCGAGGATGGGGTTCAAGTCGAGATCGTCGAGATGCTCGGCGCCGCGGCTGACCTGGCGGAGTAGCTCGGTACGGCCGATCACCTCGTCCAGGCTGCCGACGCCGAGCCGCGCGAGAATTTCGCGCACCTCCTCGGCGATGAAGGTCATCAGGTTGATCACTTTTTCGGGCGTGCCGGTGAATTTTTCCCTGAGCCGCTCGTCCTGCACGCACACGCCGACGGGGCAGGTGTTCGAATGGCACTGGCGCACCATGATGCAGCCCATCGCGACCAGGCTGAGCGTGCCGATGCCGAACTCCTCCGCGCCCAGGATCGCGGCGATCACGATGTCGCGCCCGGTTTTCAGGCCACCATCGGTGCGCAGCTTCACGCGGTGGCGCAGACCGTTGAGGGTGAGCACCTGATTGACTTCGCTGAGGCCCATTTCCCACGGCGTTCCGGCATATTTGATGCTGGTCTGCGGGGATGCGCCGGTGCCGCCGGTGTGCCCGGCGATCAGGATCACGTCGGCATGCGCCTTGGCGACGCCCGCCGCCACCGTGCCGATGCCCGCGGCCGAGACGAGCTTGACGCAGACCCGGGCGCGCGGGTTGATCTGCTTGAGGTCGTAGATCAGCTGCGCCAGATCCTCGATCGAATAGATGTCGTGATGCGGCGGCGGGCTGATGAGGGTCACGCCCGGCGTCGAATGGCGCAATTTGGCAATGAATTCTGTCACCTTGAAGCCGGGCAGCTGCCCGCCCTCGCCGGGCTTGGCCCCCTGCGCGACCTTGATTTCCACTTCCTCGCACGCGCCGAGATATTCCGCCGTCACGCCGAAGCGCCCCGAGGCGATCTGCTTGATCGCGCTATTGGCATTATCGCCATTGGCACGCGGCTTGAAGCGCTCCGGGCTCTCGCCGCCTTCGCCCGACACCGCCTTGGCGCCGATGCGGTTCATCGCGATGGCCAGCGTCTCGTGGGCCTCAGGGGAGAGCGCGCCCAGGCTCATCCCCGGCGTCAGGAAGCGGCGACGGATTTCGGTGACGGCCTCCACCTTGTCGACCGCCAGCGGTTCCTTCGCGTAATTGAATTCCATCAGATCGCGCAGATAGACCGGATCGAGCCCGCGCACGCCGGCGGAGAATTGCAGATAGCTCGAATAGCTGTCCCTGGCGACGGCGGTCTGGAGCAGGTGCATCAGCTGCGCGCTCCACGCATGTTCCTCGCCGCCCGCGCGCTGCTTGTAGAAGCCGCCGATGGGAAGCCGCGCGACCATGGCATCGAACGCCGCCTTGTGCCGCTCGGTCGCGTTGAGGTGCAGCGACATATAGCCTTCGCCCGAGATTTTATTGGGCATGCCGGGGAACAGATCGGCGACCAGCGCGCGGCTGAGGCCCACCGCCTCGAAATTATAGCCGCCGCGATAGCTGGAGATCACCGCAATTCCCATCTTGGCGATGATCTTCAGCAGGCCGTCGTCGATCGCGGTGCGGAAATTATGGAGACATTCGGGCAAGCTGAGATCGCCGAACAGGCCGCGGCAATGGCGCTCGGCAATTGCGGCCTCGGCCAGATAGGCGTTCACGGTGGTCGCGCCGACGCCGATCAGCACCGCGAAGTAATGCGTGTCGAGGCATTCGGCCGCGCGCACGTTGATCGAGGAAAAGGCGCGCAGGCCCTTGCGCACCAGATGCGTGTGCACGGCGGCGGCGGCGAGCACCATCGGAATGGCGCAGCGGTCCGCGTCGATATTCTCGTCGGTGAGGAACAATTCGGTCTTGCCGCCGCGCACCGCTTCCTCGGCCTCGCGCCGGATACGGGTGATCGCGGCGCGCAGTTCCTCATGGCCCTTATGCGGATCGAAGGTGCAATCGATGGCGCCCGCCAGCTTGCCGAACGCGCTTTTCAGCCGCGCCCAGTCGGCGCTCATCAGCACCGGGCTTTCCAGCACCAGCACATGATCGTTCTGGTCCTGCTCGTCGAGGATGTTGGCGAGGTTCGAAAAGCGCGTGCGCAGGCTCATCACATGGCGTTCGCGCAAACTGTCGATCGGCGGGTTGGTGACCTGGCTGAAATTCTGCCGGAAGAACTGGCTGATCAGCCGCGGCTTGTGGCTGATAACCGCGAGCGGCGTGTCGTCGCCCATCGATCCGACCGCCTCCTTGGCCTGCTCGGCCATCGGCGCAAGGATCATCTCCATATCCTCGATGGTCTGCCCCGCCGCGACCTGGCGGCGCGTCAGCGCGGCGCGGTCGTAGCGCGGCACATCCGGATCATCGCATGCGGGCAGGTCGTTCAGCGTACGAAAGCCCTTCACCAGTTCGGCATAGGGCTGTTCGGCGGCGACGCGATCCTTGAGCTCGCGGTCGCGGTAGAGCGCGCCTTCCTCCAGATCGACCGCGATCATCTCGCCCGGGCCCAGCCGGCCCTTCTCGACGATATCGCTTTCGGGCAGCACCACCATGCCGCTTTCCGATCCGATCACGAGCAGCCCGTCGGCGGTGCGGCTGTAGCGCAGGGGCCTGAGCGCGTTGCGGTCCACGCCCGCCACCGCCCAGCGGCCGTCGGTCATGCACAAAGCGGCCGGGCCGTCCCACGGCTCCATGACCGAGGCCATATATTCGTACATCGCCTTGTGCGCGGCGGGCAGATCGGACGAGGCCTGCCAGGCTTCGGGGATCATGGTGAGCTTGGCCGTGGGCGCTTCCTTGCCCGATCGGATCAGCGTCTCGAACACCGCGTCGAGCGAGGCGGTGTCGGATGCGCCGGCCGGGATCACCGGCTTGATCTCGTCCGAGGCGTCGCCGAACGCGATGCTGGCCATGCGGATCTCGTGACTCTTCATCCAGTTGCGGTTGCCGCGGATGGTGTTGATCTCGCCATTGTGGGACAGCGCGCGAAACGGCTGGGCCAGCCACCATTGCGGAAAGGTGTTGGTCGAATAGCGCTGATGGAAGATCGCCACGCGGCTTTCGAACCGTTCATCGGTGAGATCGGGATAGAACACCGACAGGCTCTCGGCCAGGAACAGCCCCTTGTAGACGATCGATCGGCAGGACAGGCTGCACACGTAGAAATCCGCGATCTGCGCGGCGATCACCGCGCGTTCGATCCGGCGGCGGACGAGGTAGAGGTCCTTCTCGAACTCCTCGAGCGTCTCGTCACCCGGCATCGGGCCGGCGATCATGATCTGCTCGATCTCGGGCCGCGTGATCTGCGCCTTGCGGCCGATCACCGAGGGATCGACCGGCACCTGCCGCCAGCCGTAGATGGTGTAACCGCTCGCGATCAGCTCGCTCTCCACGATCATGCGGCAGCTGTCCTGCGCGCCCAGATCGGTGCGCGGCAGGAAGACCATGCCCACCGCGAGCCGGTTCGGCAGCACGCGGTGGCCTGAATTGGCAATGGCATCGTCGAAGAAGCGCTCGGGCAGATCGACCATGATCCCGGCGCCGTCGCCGGTCTTGCCGTCCGCATCGACCGCGCCGCGATGCCACACCGCGCGCAGCGCCTCGATCGCCGAGGTGACCACCCGGCGCGAGGGTTTTCCTGAGACTTCGGCGATCAGCCCGGTACCGCAGGCATCGCCCTCCATGTCCGGATGGTACATGCCATGCTCGGCGATGCGCTGGCGTTCCTGTTCGATCACGACAGATACTCTTCCCGGCCAAGCCATGCGATGGTGGAGCGCGTCGCTGCGGTCAGGTCCGGAGCATCGTTCCAGGCGCGGTTCGCGCGCGCCGCCTGCGCATCCGGGTCGGTCGAATAATCATGAACCAGAATATTGCGCGCCGCGCCGAGCTCGATCCAGCGGCCAGCGCTTTCGATGCCGCCCAAGGCTTCCACGCGGCGAAACTGGTTCTGCAGCGACATGCCCGTGATCGTCTCGCCGGACAGGACCAGAACACCGCGAAACAGCTTTCGGCTGGTGAGATCGAACAACTGCTCGAATAGCCGGAGAAAGGCGTGGAGGCGCTCACGTGGATCATCGTCCCATTCGCGCAGGTCCGACCCCTGTAGCGGAAAACGAGAACCGATGCGCGCGGTCAGACGGTCAAGGTGATCGGCTACGGACGCTGCCGCGCTTGCGGCTTCGGCGGTTGCCGCCAAGAGCTCCTCGCGGTTCATAACGCGATACCTTCGCGTTCGGCCGCGCGGTCGATCCAGCGCTTCTCCGCCCCGCGTGCCGCAACCACGACATCGATCTGCGGTTCGTCAAGCCGTTTCCAGATAAGTGCCCTGAACGTCACCTCGGCGTCGACTGTCGCATGTTCAGGGGCGGCCTCGATATGAACATCGATGTCGCCTCCGCTCGTGCCATCGTCGACCCGGCTTCCGAAGAGTCGAACGACCGCATCCGCGCCAAACGCTTCCAGCGCCGCCGACTTGATCACCTTAGCCTGTTCGCCGGTCAGCCTCATGCCGCTTTCTTTTCCTCTGCCCTCTTCGATCGCAAATAGGCGTGCATCGTCTCGCTGACTTCGCGGCCGTCGCGGATCGCCCAGACGACAAGGCTTGCACCGCGCACGATATCGCCCGCCGCGAACACGCCGTCCAGATTGGTCATCATCGTTTCGTGATCGATGCGCAGCGTGCCCCAGCGGGTAACGGACAGATCATCCGCGCCGAACATGATCGGCAAGTCTTCGGCTTCGAAACCAAGTGCCTTGATGACGAGGTCGGCCGCAATCGTGAAATCGCCGTCCGGATCGGGCTCTGGCGCGCGGCGGCCGCTGGCCTCGGGCTGGCCGAGCTTCATCTTGGTGCCGCGCACGCGCGTGACCGCGCCGTCACCGTCCGCCTCGAACGCGGTCGGGCCGCTCAGCCAGACGAACTCGACGCCCTCCTCCTCGGCATTGGCCACCTCTCTCTGGGAACCCGGCATATTCTCGCGGTCGCGGCGGTAGAGACATTTAACCGAGGTCGCGCCCTGGCGGATGGCGGTGCGCACGCAGTCCATCGCGGTATCGCCGCCGCCGACCACCACGACATTACGACCATCGGCGTTGAGCGAGCCGTCGTCATATTCCGGCACCGCGTCGCCGAAGCCCTTGCGATTGGAGGCGATCAGGAAATCGAGCGCGGGCACGATACCGAATTGCCCGCTGCCCGGCGCCTTGAGGTCGCGCGCTTTGTAGACGCCGGTGGCGATCAGGATCGCGTCATGCTTGCCCCGCAGTTCGTCGAGCGAGGCATCCTCGCCCACGGCAAAGCCTTCGTGAAAGACGATACCGCCTTCCTTCAGCCGGTCGACGCGGCGCATCACCACTTCCTTCTCCAGCTTGAAGCCGGGGATGCCGTAGGTGAGCAGGCCGCCGCCGCGATCGTGGCGATCATAGACATGCACCTCATAACCGCCGACGCGCAGATATTCCGCCGCGCTGAGCCCCGCAGGGCCGGCGCCGATCACGCCGACCGACTGGCCGCGCGACGGGCCGGGCTGCAACGGTTCCACCCAGCCCTCGGCCCAGGCGGTGTCGGTGATATATTTCTCGACCGAGCCGATGGTGACCGCGCCGTGGCCCGAAAATTCGATCACGCAATTGCCCTCGCACAAGCGGTCCTGCGGGCAGATGCGCCCGCAAATCTCCGGCATGGTGGAGGTCATGCTGCTCATCTCGTAAGCCTCGCGCAACCGCCCCTCGGCGGTTAGGCGCAGCCAGTCCGGGATATGATTGTGCAGCGGGCAATGCACCGAGCAATAGGGCACGCCGCATTGCGAACAGCGCGCCGATTGATGCTCGGCGCCGTCGCTCGCATAGCGTTCGGCGATCTCGTGAAAATCCTGCGCACGCACATCGGCGGCGCGCTTTTCGGGGTAACGCTGTTTGCGCTCGACGAATTGGAGCATCTTCTCGGTCATGCGCGCGGGATAGGGCGGGGACAAGCCGTTGTCAGCCATATTCCGGCAGAACAGACAGCACTATTGACCCAAAACGATCGGAAAATGCAGAGGTACAATATATTGTGCCAAACGGAGGGCGTAATAGTCCCGTACCGGACCAATATCGCGGGCTGACAATTTTTACCGCCCTGCTAAAACCGCGCCGGGCCTATTTTAGCCGACGGATATCGCATGACCTTTCTCCAGATGCTCCTGATCGCGCTCGTCCAGGGCGTAACCGAATTCCTGCCGATCAGCTCGTCGGGCCATCTCATCCTGTTGCCGATCTTTACCGGATATCAGGACCAGGGGCCGATGATCGACATCGCCGTCCATGTCGGCTCGCTGCTCGCGATCATTACCTATTTCTTCCGCGACGTCGCGGGGCTCGCGCGCGGCGGGTTCGCCACCGTGGGCATCGGCAGCGCGCCGCGGGAAAAAAAGCTGTTCTGGTGGATCATCGTCGGCACCATCCCCGCGGTGCTGGTGGGTCTGGCGATTAAGACCGGCGCGCTGAACGGGGTGGCCCAGACCTTTTTCAACCTGCAGATCAGAAATGACGACCTGCTCGAATCGCTGCGCCTGACCCATCTCATCGCGATCAACCTGATCGTCTACGGCATCTTGCTGGGGCTGGCCGACCGCTTCGGACCCAGGAACCGCAGCTTCGAACAGCTGCGCCTGCGGGACGGCATATTGGTCGGCTGCGCGCAGGCGCTGGCGCTGATCCCCGGCACCAGCCGCTCGGGCGTCACCATGACCATGGCGCGCGTGCTGGGCTTCAAACGGGTCGAGGCGGCGCGCTTTTCTTTCCTGCTGTCGATCCCGGCGATCGCCGGCGCGGGCATATTGATCGTACCGGATCTGCTGAAGGCCGATCACGCCCTGCTGGTCGAGGCGCTGATTACGGGGGGAATGACGTTCCTCGCCGCGCTGGCGACAATGATGTTCCTGATGCGCTTTTTGAAAAACGCGTCGATGATGGTGTTCGTCGTCTACCGCGTGGCGATGGGCGCGGCTTTGCTCTACTTCTTCTGACCGGCGCCGGCAGGGCCTTTCAGGCGGTGCGCGGCTTGCGCCCGAACCGGCCGTGGCGGCGATATTTGACCAGATAGTCCGGCGCCACCGCGGCCAGCGGGGTCGGCTCGACACCGAGCTCCCGCAGTCCTTGAGCACCCTCGGCGACCACATTGTCACGATTGAGCATCGTCAGCTGATCCTCGGTGATCGGCGGATGGGGCAGCCAGCGCGTGCCTAGCGTCAGCGCGAATGCAGCGAGATGGGGCACCTCGATGAACAGCCGCTCCGCACCGATTTCCTGCGCGATCCAGCGGTTGAGCTCGAGCATCGAGAGCCGCTCCGGCCCGCCCAGTTCATAGCTCTTGCCCTGATGACTGAAAGGCTCGCTCACGGCCACGCGGATCGCGGCGGCGACATCGCCTGCGAACACCGGCTGGAATTTCGTCTTCGCGCCGATCACCGGCACCATCGGCGATAGGCGGATCAGGTTTGCGAAGCGGTTCAGGAAATTATCGTCCGGTCCGAAAATGATCGACGGCCGCATGATCGTGGCGTTCGGGAACGCCTTCATCACGCGCTGCTCGCCCTCGCCCTTGGTCTGCCCGTAAATGCTCTCGCTCTCGGGATCGGCGCCGATTGCCGAGACATGGACCAACGCGCGGGCGCCGATCTCCGCCGCGGCCTCGGCGATATAGCCCGCGCCGTCGCGGTTCACCTCCTCGCCGCGGTCCGCAAAGGCACCGCACAGATTGACGATGGCATCGCTGCCGCGCGCGGCGCGCAGCGCGCTCACCTTTTTCGTGATGTCGCAGGCAACGAACTGCGTCTGGCCCAGCCCGCCCAGCGGCTTGATGCCGACCGCGTTGGAGGGATCGCGCTGGGCGACGCGGATGCGATAGCCCGCTCTCAGCAACTCCTCGCAGACATAACGCCCGAGAAAGCCGCCGCCGCCGAAAATGGTCACCAACCGGTTCTGCATGTCGTTCCTTCATTTGGCGGCGATATCGCGCGTCTGCTCGCGCCGTACCTATACCAATGGCGCGCGCGCAGGAAAGCTCCGCATTGACATTGGCGCGCCAGCCGGTAGGACGCGCCTTCCCGAAAGGGGCCCAGATGGCGGAATGGTAGACGCGCCAGCTTCAGGTGCTGGTGATCGCAAGGTCGTGGAGGTTCGAGTCCTCTTCTGGGCACCATTTGTTCTTCTCATGAACTCCCAAATAGTCTATAAAACCCGCAGAAACCCTAAGGATTTGGCCTTGGGGTGGTGCCGGACCGTCCCGCGATTTCTCGGGTGTTCCACACATTTTTGCGGGCCTTTTGCGGGCCTTTGCAATAACCGCATTGAGAAAAGGCCCGCACGTGCCCCTCACAGAAACTCGGCTTCGCGCTCTCAAACCAAAAGACAAATCTTACAAGTTGGCCGACGACCGCGGCCTCTATGTTGAGGTAACGCCGGCTGGCGGGAAACTCTGGAGATTCCGCTACCGGATCGGGAAGCTGGAAAAAAAGCTCGCAATCGGAGCCTACCCAGATGTTAGCCTTAAAGCGGCGAGGCAAGCGACCTACGAGGCGCGCCAACTCGTTGCTGGCGGCGGCGACCCTGCACTCGAGAAGCGGAAGCAAAAGATCAAATCTGAATTCCTGTCGGCCCAAACTTTCGAAACCGTCGCGAGCGAATACATCGAGCAGATGATGGTTCGGAATGGGAGGGCAGAAGCGACAATCGTGAAGGCTAATTATTTTCTAGAACAGCTAGCTCCAGGCATTGGAAAGCGCCCGATCGATCAGATCGAACCTTTCGAGATTCTAGCTCCGCTCAAGCGGCTTGAAGCGACGGGGAAGCATGAGACAGCTAAGAAGTGCCGTTCCTTCGCCAGTCGGGTTTTCCGGTATGGCGTCGCGACGACGCGCTGCTCATCCGATCCAACCAGTATGCTCAAGGGTGCCCTGATTACGCCTCGGGTAACCCATTACGCCGCGATTATAGAGCCGCTGGAACTCGGCGGCTTACTCCGGGCAATTGACGGCTACACCGGTAATTCGATCACCCGATGCGCTTTGATGATTGCCCCTCATGTTTTTGTTCGACCCGGAGAGCTTCGGCACGCCGAATGGCTGGAGCTCAATTTGGAGGATGGCATTTGGACTATCCCAGAAGGCAAAATGAAATCGCGCCGAGCGCATGCTGTTTCGCTTTCGAAACAAGTTGTTGCCCACCTGTCTGACTTGGCGGATATGTGGGGAGCCGAAGGATATGTTTTCCCATCGGCCCGAACCTCGCAACGTCCAATGAGCGAGAATACATTAAACGCTGCTTTTCGCCGCATGGGATATTCGAAAAACGAGGTCACCGCACATGGGCTGCGCGCAACCGCCTCAACACTACTGAACGAATCCGGCCTGTGGAACCCGGATGCGATCGAGCGGGCTCTTGCTCATGGCGACAGCAATGCCGTTCGGGGCATCTATCATCGCGGAAAACATTGGGACGAACGCGTAAGGATGGCCCAGTGGTGGAGCGACTACCTTGACGAACTGCGCGAGGATCGAACATGCGTCGTGGCGAAATTTGCAAGCCGCTAATCGATCATGGTATTTTGGATATCCTCGATGCCTTCGTTGCTCTAGACACTGCGGACCGTCGACACTCTAGGGATGACTGCTTTCGCCAATCCAGTCGACCGTAATTTCATCCAAACCGGACTGATGACCTTCGACTATAATTTCCGACGCGCCTGTCGGCAGATCAATGTCCTCGAGCTCGAGCTTCCAGACATCGTCATCGGCACAGCGGAGTAGCGGGCCTCGTGGTGAATGCTCGATCGTGCCGGTCACGCGTATTCGTTTGTCGTTATGCCCTGATTTCATCGAACCATCACTTTCCAGCGTGCCAGCACGGACTGGACATAACCCGGCGTTTCATTGTTCCGGGGGATGCCTTTGGCACGCATGACCGCGCCCGGTCCAGCATTATAGGCGGCAAGCGCCAGATGGATTGCGCCGAATTTGTCGAGCATTTCGCGAAGATAACGTGCGCCGCCGTCGATACTTGCCCGGGGATCATGGCGGTTGGAAACGCCAAGGTAGCGCGCGGTGGCGGGCATGAGTTGCGCGAGGCCCGCAGCGCCTGCCGGACTGACCGCCATCGGGTTGAACCGAGATTCCTGCCAGATCAGCGCGCGCAACAGCCCGGAGGGCAGAGCGTAGCGAATTTCTGCTTCGCGAATGCTTGCCGCATAGATGGCTTCGCGGAAGGATGCGTTGCTACCCTGCCTTGAGAGGAGAAACGCGGTGGTCGAGCGAGTGAAAGTCGCAGCTGGATCAACGTACGCCTCTGCTCGATCCGATTCTGTTGCAACCTGGTGCTCGAACAGCTGAAAATCCGATTTCTCCTCGTCGATATCGACGGTGTTATCGGCACCAGCATCGCGGAGCGATTGTGCCGGCGCGGCACCGGCCAGCAACGCGGCAACTAGGCCCGAACATCGTAAAATCCGTTTCACCGTACATCTCCTTGCATCGAATCGAATGAGAACATAGAAAGAACATACGGCTGTAGGAAATCGCTTTCTCGGCCAGTTGAAGAGGGGAGCCTGCGGATTGGAGAGGACCGCAATATGCCAAGGAGCCCTCCCAGATGTCCCTCCCAGTCCCAAACCATGCAGCGTCGTCTCTCGAAGCAAACGCCCGCTCGATTTGTCTCCAGCTCAAAGGTCGTTGGTCCGGCTCCAAGGGCATGGCTTGCTGCCCCGCCCATGATGATCGCACACCGTCGCTCGGTGTCAGTCTCGGCCAGAACGCGATCCTGTTTCATTGTTTCGCGGGCTGCAGCCAGAACGAGGTCCTTTCGGCTTTAGGCCGGATCGGTATAAATCCGCGCGATCTGTTTTCGCAAAGCGGATTCCAGCGGGAACAGGTCGGGAAGCCGGGCAACAGTCCGTCCCGTAATGCGCTAAGACTCTGGCGAGAGGGACGGTTCATTCACGACACACCTGCAAAAACCTATCTCGAAGCGCGGTCGATCCGCGCTTCCTCGCGCGAGCTGCGATTTCATCCCCGGACGCCGCTCGGTGCGAAAAGCGCGGTACGATTTCTTCCGGCCATGATCGCCGCGGTCAGCCTCGACGAACGCCTGATCGCAATCCATCGGACCTTTCTCAGCGAAACCACGCCTGAAAAGGCCAAATTCGACAATCCCAAACGCGCGTTGGGCGAGCTCGGCGTAGGCGCTGTGCGGCTGTTCCCGCCGGCCGATGGAAAGCTCGGATTGGCCGAGGGGATCGAGAGCGCGCTTTCCGCGCGGGCGCTTACCGGTATTCCGGTTTGGGCGACGCTCGGAAACAAGCGTTTCGGAACCGTCGCCATTCCCGATAGCGTCACCGAACTGCATCTGTTCGTCGATGCCGACGAGGGGGGCGAAATCGCCGCCGAACGCGCGTTAAAGGTCTACGGTCGGGAAGGCCGGACCATCAAGGTCCGGACACCTTCGGTTCCGGGCACCGACTGGAACGACGAGCTGGTGAGCTGGTGCGCCTTCCGCAAAACTTGAGAGGAAAGAGGGCTTTTTCACCGGGTGACCCGGCGGTCTGACGATGTGGTCAGGCTGCTGCTCGAACCCAGGAGGAAGCCCGATGAACATCCAGACAAATTTCTTTCCCGCTCACGATCACGTTTCAAGCGATACCTCGATGGTCCAGGTGGCACGCACTATCTCCGAACGGCTCGCGAGCGGACAGCATCTCACGCGCGCCCATATCACCAGCTTGTTCGCCGAAGCCACCGGCAGCAGCGACGCCGATCATAGCTGGACGGTAGCTCAGAGCAATAGCGCGGTGGAACTCGGCGCGCTGCTCTGGCTGAAGGTTCATGGCCGGATCGATCTGGACACGCCGTTTTTCGAAGTCGACGCGCGCCTCGACTGGCTCCAGGCAGCGCTGCCGCCGCGCCATGTGCGCAGCGAAGAGCAGATCAGTCTTCAGCAATTTTCCACGCCGCCCTTGCTGGCCTGGTTGATGGCGAAGGCCTGCGGAAGTGAAGCGGGCGATGTCGTGCTCGAACCGTCCGCGGGAACCGGCATGCTCGCGATCTGGCCGCATCTTGGCGGCTCCTCGCTTATCCTCAACGAAATCGATCCCCTGCGCCGTGAGGCGTTGCAGACGCTGCTCCCGTGCGCCGCCATCACTGCTCATGATGGCGAACTGATCGATCAGTTGATGGACCCCGCTCGGCTTCCCAGCGCGGTCATCATGAACCCGCCATTCGCGCGCAGTCTCGAGCGTGGCAAGGACAGCAAGTCCGCCATGCGGCATTTGCGCAGCGCGCTGCGCCTGAGCGCCGACGGAGCGAGAATCGCGGCGATCATGCCTGAAGGATTTTGCGCGAGGCGATTTGCTCGCGAGATCGGCGACGCCACCGTGCTGCTCGACGCGCTGCTCGCGAACGCGTTTCGCTCGGTCGGCACCGGAATATCGGTGCGGATGATCGTGATCGACAAGGCTGTTCGGGACTTCGATCCGCTTGAGACCGAATGCGCGTCGCTGTCCGACTTGAACGCCGCTATCGGCGACCTCCCGCATCGTTTATCTGTCAGGTCAGCGTCGACGCCTATTCCGGCCCGGTCCGCGCTCGTCGTTCCCATCCGGTCTGGAACGTGCAAACCGATGGCCCCGTTTGCCGCGACCATAAGCGAAAGCGCGGTGGTCGAGACGCTTGACTACACCGTGCTCGAAGAACCCGCGCCGCTTCCCGATCAAGTCGGCATCTATCTGCCTTACCGTCCAAGCCGGATTATTATAGCAGGTGCCTCGGCGCATCCCACGTCGCTGGTCGAATCCGTCGCCATGGGGTCGGTACCGGCGCCGGTGCCCGATGCAAAACCGCTGGTTCCGCCGGGCTGGCGTCAGATGCTCTCCCAGGCCCAGTGCGAAACGCTGATCTACGCAGGAAGCGCCTTCGCGCGCGATCTGCCCGGGCCCTTCACCGTCGATAAGGGAGGCACCGGGCTCGAGATCGCCGACAACGGCGTTGCCTATCGCCAGGGCTTCTTTCTCGGTGACGGCACGGGTGCTGGCAAGGGCAGGCAGATTTCGGCCGTCATCATGGACCGGTGGCTTGCCGGTGAGTGCCGCCATATCTGGATCACAAAGAACGAAACGCTGATCGAGGATGCGCGGCGCGATTGGGAAGCATTGGGCGGTCTGCCGATGGACATCCAGTCACTCGGCAGCTGGAAGCTCGGCACGCCGGTTGGAATCGCGAACGGCATATTGTTCGTGACCTATCCGACGCTGCGCTCGGGCAGGATGGAAGATACGCGGCTGGGTCAAATTCTGGCCTGGGCGGGCGAAGGTTTCGAAGGCGTGATTGCGTTCGACGAATCCCACGCCATGGCCAATGCGCTGGGCAGCAATGGCACCCGCGGCAAGGTCAAAGGATCCGAACAGGGCTTGGCGGGCCTGCTCCTTCAAAACCATCTGCCGCGGGCACGAGTGCTCTATGCGTCCGCCACCGGCGCGTCAGACATCGCCAATCTCGGCTACGCGGCGCGCCTCGGTCTCTGGGGTTCGGAAACCGCCTTCGCGACCTATGAGACCTTCATGGCCGACATCCGCGCTGGAGGCATCGCCGCGATGGAACTGGTCGCCCGCGACCTCAAGGCGCAAGGGCTTTATCTCGCCCGCGCGCTATCCTTTGCCGGCGTCGAATATAAGCTGCTCGAACATAAACTAACGGGCGCGCAAATCCGTATCTATGACGCCTATGCCGATGCATGGGCGATCATCCACCGCAATCTGAACGCCGCACTCGAAGCCACGCGCGTCGTTGACGAGGACAGCGGCGATACGCTCAATCGGAACGCCAAGGTGGCCGCGCTCTCGATCTTCGAGGGCACCAAGCAGCGCTTCTTCGCGCAGCTGCTGCTCTCGATGAAACTGCCGAGCCTGCTGCCGGCCATCGAGGAGGCGCTCGCTGAAGACCATTCGGTGGTGGTGCAGCTGGTCTCGACCGCAGAGGCGATGCTCGACCGGCGGCTCGCCGATCTCAGCCCACAAGAACGCGAAGCGCTCGATATCGACCTCTCGCCGCGCGAATATGTGATCGACTATCTCGCGCAGAGCTTCCCGGTTCGGCTGATGCAGGTCTTTACCGACGAGGAGGGCAATTTGCGCTCGCAAGCGATGAGCGACGCGGATGGCAATCCCGTGCTTTGCCGCAGCGCGATACAGGCGCGCGATGCGCTGATCGAACAGCTCTGCGCGCTGCCACCGATCGCCACCGCGCTCGACGCGATCATCGAGCATTTTGGGACGGACGCCGTGGCCGAAGTGACGGGGCGCAGCCGCCGACTGATTACCGACAGGCGCGGGCAGCAGCGTCTTGAACGACGAACCCCGCGCGCAAATCTCGCCGAAGCGCAAAGCTTCATGGACGGCGTGAAACGCGTTCTCGTCTTTTCCGATGCGGGCGGGACGGGCCGTTCCTATCATGCCGACCTCGACGCGCATAACCGGCAGCGCCGCGTGCATTTCCTGCTCGAACCTGGCTGGCGCGCGGACAATGCGATCCAGGGACTGGGGCGCACCAATCGCACCAACCAGGCCTCGGCGCCGCTGTTTCGTCCGGTCACCACCGATGTCAAAGGCGAGCGCCGGTTCATCTCGACGATCGCGCGGCGCCTCGACAGCCTTGGCGCGCTGACGCGCGGCCAGCGGCAAACGGGGGGACAAAACCTGTTCGACCCCGCCGACAATCTCGAAAGCGACTATGCGCGCGATGCCCTCACGCGCTGGTTCTATCTGCTCTACGAGAGCAAGCTCGAGGCGATCGCGTTCGGCCGCTTCGTCGAACTGACGGGGCTCAAGCTGGAAAGCCCCGATGGGGGCCTTACCGACAATCTTCCATCGATCCAGCGCTGGCTCAATCGCATCCTGGCACTTCCCATCGCCATCCAGAATGCGATTTTCGATGAATATCTCTCATTGATCGAGGCGCGTATCGAGGCGGCGCGCGAAGCGGGCACGCTCGATCTCGGGATCGAGACCGTCGCGGTTGAAAGCTTCGATATCGTCTCGGACCAGCTGTTGCGCACTGACGCCGCATCGGGCGCGACGACGCATCTGCTGACGCTCGACATCCGGCGCCGACTGAAGCCGCTACGCTTCGATCGCCTCGCCATCATGCACGACATTGGTTCGGCCTTTGGTCAGCCGATGCGTAACGAGCGCTCGGGAGGGGTCGCTCTATGTGTGCCCGCCCGGCGGATCATTGCCGATGACGGGAGCGTCATAGAACGCAGCCGCCTTCTGCGACCGCTCAAGAACAGCATCTGGACTCTGGAAGCGCTGGCAGAAAGCCATTGGGAAAAGATCGATCCTGACAGTTTCGAACGGTTTTGGCGCGCCGAGGAGAGCCAAGCCGCGTCAGAACTTGCCCGCGAACGCGTCCATCTGGCGACGGGACTTCTGCTGCCGGTTTGGAACCGGCTTTCCAGCGATTATGTTCGCGTCACCCGTATCGTCACCGGCGATGGCCGGGCGCTCATCGGCAGGGAAATTCTGGCCTCCGATCTGCCCGACATTGCGACTGCGTTCGGGCTAAGCGATGTGATCGGACCCGCGGTTGGCGAGTTTGCCTCGCTGGTGATGGCCAGCGGCAAGTCGCTCGAAATTCGAAGCCATGATCGGCTTAACGTCAAACGGTCGCTGGTGAACGGCAGCCAGCGGCTCGAACTCGTCGGCTTCGCGGGCGAACGGCTCGACTGGTACAAGGCCAAGGGCTGTTTCACCGAGATCATTCGCTATCGCACGCGGCTGTTCGTGCCCGTCACGGGCGCGTCCGCCATTCTCGATGCGATTGTCGTCTGAAGGTCGGCTTTCAGGCATTTAAGAACGCCACATAGGGTTTGCGCCAAAATAGGGACTGCAAACCACTTTTGAGAATGCGCACCGTATCGAGCGAGTCGCCGGATTAAATGCTTTTCCAACAGGCGTTTGAAGCCCGCTGGCGACTGAGCACCTTTCTTTTTCGGTCAGTGTCACCAATCCGTCAAGACCTCTGTGTTCGACCGATGTTCTGCTTGGGGTAGCAAATAGCCATTTTTCGCAATCGATACGCACCTGCTAACTCTGGGCCATTTTTCGACCGGGTCTGGGAAGTTCGAGACGGTCCGCTTTCGGCAGCGCCGAAGGCAAAGCTGCCCTTGTGTCCAGTGTCAGAACCGTTCGGTTGTGACACCAGCCCAGCCGCTCGTCAGGCGCGGTCTGCGCGACGACGAACGCTCATCGCCGCTGCGATCACCGTGCGGTCGTCGGCCTCGATCTCGAACAGGCCGCGCCGAAGCACTTGGCCCCCGTTCTTCCCGCCGCGCGAGAAGGACAGCTCCTCCAGCAACGGCCGGATCGGGGCGTCACGCCCGCCTTCATACCGGACCTGTCGCCGAAAGGGCTTGAACGTCTGCGACTGAACCGCCTGTTGCGGCTCGTAGTCGATCACCTCGCCGATCGCGGTGAAGGCCTGGATCGGCGCGCCTGACCGTATCTCCTCGCGAGGCGAGTAGAACAGCACCTAGTCGCCGCGTGCAATTCGCTTGAGCGGCGCTTCCTTGCCGTGGTTGGACTGGAAAAACCCGCCTTCGACCGCCGTGCGGACATGATCGCGGCTGGCGACCCCCACCCAGTAGCGCGCCACCGTGCTACACCGTCACGCTGTCGCGCAGCTCGTAGTAGATCGGCTCGAACGAAACGGCGATGTCGGCCGCGCGCTTCATGTGCGCCTGCGCGGTCGGATCGGCCATCATCGCGTCGATGTCCGCCCGACTGCGCCACTGCGCGTAGTTGGTGACGTGTGTGCGGTCGTTGCTGACGTGCAGGTTGGCCGACACGAAGCCGGGGCGCGGCTTCATGCCCTTTTCCGTGGCTTCCAGCAGCTCTCTGTAAAGCTCATCCGCCTTGGCGGCATCGACGGTGAACGTGTTGATCAGCACGACGTAGCCGTCGCTGGGATCGAGAGTCGTCATGGCATCGCTCCTCTAGAGTATCTCCGCCAGCGCTAGCAATGCGACAAAGGGGCCGAGCTGCGTGAGGTGGCTGTATTCACGGTGGCGCAGGACGGTCAGGATCGCCGCGGCGATGATGACGGCGCCGAGGATTAGGCCCATCCCGCGCGTGGGGGGATAAGCGACCAGCGCGGCGGTCACGATCTCCAGCGCGCCGGTGACGCGGCACCACCACGGCGGATACCCCCAGCGGACGAAATCGCTTCGCGTGGCGGATGTGCCTATAGCGTTGAACACCCCGGCCCCGAAAAACGCGGCGACGACTAACCACGTCGAGATAGTGTGCAACATCTCAGGCCAGCCCCGTGATTAGCGGGATCGCCGCCAAGATCATCAGCGCGGCCGTGAGGCCATGAATGCCCAACGCCCTCCCGGTCGAGCCTTTCGCCGCCAGGATGGTCGACATGTCGCATATCGGGGTAATCGCCTGAATCAGCAGGACGATGCCGAGGAGGCGCAGATCGCCCCACGCCAGCAGGGCGAACACGATCAATCCCGAGACGATGTCCCGCGAGCCCTTGAGGCGGAGCCACCAATCGGTGTTCGCTCCTTCCTCCGGCAGCGGCAGCCCGAAGCTTTCCGTCGCTGTCCTGGGCTTTGTGAGATACATGATGCCGAGCGCGATGATCGCAGTCGCCGCCAACACCGCAACCCCGATCGAGAACCAGTGCATCATAAGCCTCCGTCCATGCCCGATATATATGCTAGCAACGCTAGATTCACAATCTGCTTTAAGGTGTTGCTGTTGCGATTGTTCGGAAGGATAAAGTATGGGCACCGCAGATAGAAAGCGCAGGGAGCGGACCGAGCGCGAGCAACGCATCACCGCGGCAGCGCGGGCGATCGCAGAAGGTGAAGGTTGGAGCGCGGTTACGATCCGTCGTTTGGCCGACGAGATCGAATACAGTCAGCCGGTCCTCTACTCGCATTTCGAAAACAGGGATGCGATCATCACGGCGGTCGCAGTAGCGGGCTTTCGCGACCTGACATCCGCGCTTCGGCACGTCGCGCCAGAATCGACTGACCGTCAACGCGCGCTCGAACGCGCCGCCACCACCTATCTCGCCTTCGCGCGCGAGCATCCCGCCTTATACGAAGCGATGTTCACGATGCCGACGAATCTCCGCTTTGCAAAAGCCGACACTAGATCGGAGTTGCATGACGCCTTCGCGGCGCTGGCGGCTGTCGTCGCGCCGTTAGAAGGAAATGTTGAGGCTGCGACCGAGACATTCTGGGCAACCCTTCACGGCTTGGCCGAGCTGGAGCGCACAGGAAGGATCAGGCGCGATGCGCGTGGCGAGCGAGTGGCGATCGTCGTTTCTGGGTTTCTGGGGTCTTGAGAAAGCCTGCCGACTACCCCCCTTGCCGAAGCCGATCGCACTGGTCCGGTGTCACAACCGGTCGGTTATGACACCATATGGCGACCTCCGCTTTCCGGGGACTGGAAGGTATCAGAAGCCCGCTCCAGAATGTCCGCTTCCGGGATCGGCAGATGGCTCCTGCTACGACCGCCTCTGGTCGCAAGCGGCCTACCGTGAATCTGTGTCCGAATAATGTACAGGGGCCTCGATGGGAGGCCGGTGTCGCTACGGCCCGAAATGGCCTGCGTCTCCGCCTTTTCTCTTGTCCTAGTTCCTGAACAAGGCGTAGTACATCCCTACTACACTAAACAGGTGTCGATCAGGATATCTGGCTTCCTAGTTCGACCCGTATCCAATGACCAAGAAAGGAGAGTCATGTCGGAAAAGATCGCGCTTCTCGAGAAAAGGATCAGGAAGCTGGAACGCCGCACCCGCGTTGTAACGTTGATGGCAATCTGCGCTGTGGCTGTAGGAACAGCTATATCTATGACCGGTGTCGCAAATACTGCACGAGCATCCTCACCGAGCGATGCGGAAAGCGGAATTATTGATAATGTACGAGTAAGAAGCCTGGAAGTCGTCGATCCAAACGGGATTACACGGGTGAGGTTGGGGCGCCGCTCCCCAATGCCAAACAAGAGGGCAAAATTCTTACAAGGGGCGGCGATCAGGACAATACGGTTTCGGGTATGCTTCTCTATGATTACGCCGGCCGAGAAAGAAGTGGGTATGCCACGAATGACAAGGGTTACTCGAGCGTTTTCCTGACTTTGGATGACGCCAATGGAAAGCAGCACGCTCTTTTTATCAGCGAACCGGAGGGCGCAACAACGCTCAGACTTTTCAACGGAGCGTCAAGTAACGCAGAGGACAAGGCAGATTTTCAGGTTACCAAAGACGGCCCTTCCATCAGCCTAGTGCGAGACACGAAACAGGTTTTTCATAAACCTTTAAGGAGCAACACTTTCGACATACCAAGCACGCGAGACGGTCCGCTTCTTGCCATTTCTCGCTCAAAGCCGCCTGTCAGCAAACCACCCAGTCATCGTCGTTCCCGGTTGACACAAAGCGCACGGGAACGACCGGTATCAGGCTGCGCGGATTTAGCGACGTTCGTCCAATTCTGGTCGATTGTTGCCGCACCGACGATCGGCAGTCCCGAACGGCAAAGGCTGGGACATAACGGAAGGTCGGCTTTTGGTGAAAAAAGCGTAATAGCGGACATATATTCAGTCGGCGAAACTCGATCCAATGCTTTGCCCTAACCGCAGAAGTGGGCGCACCCGAAATTTGACGTGCAAATGGGGATCTGCCATCCTGGCGGTTAGTATTCATAGGCGGGCAAGTATGCCAAATACAGAGTGGCGTCGTGTTTAAACTTCTCCCTCTATTCGCCTCTCTGTGCGTTGCTTGTTCCCCTACAAGTGATCACGATAAAGAAACCCTCACGCCAACAACGCGCCCATATGCGACGCAAGTTAGCGCGCCTTCGCCAGATTACAGCGTCTTGCTTGAACAGCCCGCGCTGGAAGGGGAAAGTTCGCGGCAGCGCAAGGCGAGTTCGCCGATCCCACCCGATGCAAAGTCGATTGGTGATGCATGGATTGCACGGCTGGAAAAGCGCGGCGCGCTGATTGGTTACGGGCTTGCAGGAAAGGAGGCCGACCAGCCGGTCGAAATGGTCGATACCGGTCTGACCGAGAAGGAGTTTGTCACTTGGGCCAATGAGAACGGTTGGCATGTGCCCGAGCATATCCACTGGAACTTCGTACCGGGTTTAAACCTTCCGCGCGTGAGCGATACGGCAAAAAATGCCATTCGCGTGTGGCCTGCTTCAACTGCGCGAACGGGCCTGCAACACTTGGCACTTTATTATGGCCGCATAGAATTGCGCGACGGGTGTTTCTTTGTCGGCCAGTTTGATCAACCTGCCAACAAGTTAGCGTGGTTCCATGCCGAATTGGGATTGGATATTGATGCCTCTGGCTACTTCATTCTGCGTAAATCGGGTTAGCGGCCAAACGCTCGCGCGTATTGGCGAAGACATGAATTGGGCCGGCCCAGCAAGCGCCGATATTGACCCAAAGACCGAGAGGGCCTTGCAGGACGCCTGTGGTCCCGGCGAGATCACTGCGGTCGGCTCGCCCGAAGCAAGCGAGCGCTTCCTGACGCAGTATCCCCATCTGCGCGATCGGCAGGTTCCGCCGCCGCCGCCTCCTCCTCCTCCTCCTCCTCCTCCTCAACCGGAGCATTGAAACCGGGCTGACAGCCCACATCTACATTTCCGTTTCCAACAAGCGGCCTATCCACTTCCCACCAATTTTAGCCTTTCTTGGTTGACAACGAGACGCATTGAAAAGACCGCTGTCAAGCCGCGCATATTTGCCGCTGTTCGCCCGCCTCTGGTCAATGCCCGCCGCACCGAAGATCGACAGACCCGAACGATAACTGCTGGGACTCTCCGGTCAGCCCACTTTCGGGCGGGTGGGGTGGAGAGCCGTCGGTCAGCTGTGCGATTTTTGCCTGGCTCTTTTCGCTCAGGTGCGGGCGTTGAAGCCATTGGCACCCAATCCCTAAACCGGCCGTTCGGGCCACCCACCGCATTCCCATTTCTCCATGTCCGACAGGCAGATTAGGGAAACGATGGTCCGGCAGGAGGGCGCAGCGTGCATCGCCAGCGCGTTTTGTCGACTGCTGTCAATTTGCGGGATCGCCAGGATGGCTTCGTCGTCGAGCCTCACTTGTCGTCGGCGATGCGTTTGAGCAGTTCATCCATGAGGCCGCGTTCGCCCGCCGACAAGGTCGTCAGGTCGATGAGGCTGGCGCGCAGGCCGGAGGCGAGCGCGGCAGGCGCTGCATTTTCAGTATTGCCCTTGTCTACCGCCGGCTCCGTCAAAATGGCGGCGAACACTGCTTTGCGTGCGACGTCGCTCAATCCTTTAGGTTCGCCGGGTGCCTCGCTCAGCAGCGACAGGACAACGCCCACGCCCGTCGCGTGGAGGAGTTCGGTCGCCTGCTCCACGCTGACACGCAGGCGACCGGCGCGAGCGACCCGGCTGACCCGCGCGCGCAGCACATCCAGCCCAGCCACCATCGCCGGCGACGCGGCACCCGGCGCGTGCAGGATCGCGAACACGTCCGGGTGCGCCAGCCCGAAGGCGATGTAGGTTTCCCATCCGCTGGCAAGGTCGGCGACCGGATCTGGATCGCACGTGCGATCGGCCTTACTAATCACGAATGCCGTCAGCACGGCTTCGGCAACAGCGTCGAGAAGGCGGCGCTTATCGCCGAACAGGCGATATATAGCCGGCGGCTGTAAGTGGGCCGCTTTGGCGATGGCGCGGGTCGTCGCCGCAGCAGTGCCGCCCTCTGCAACGAGTTCGGCCGCGACCGCGATGATGCGCGCGCGGATGTCGGGCGAGACGCCATCCTTTCCCGGGGCTGTCATGCGTCTCCGATATTCAAGGTCGCCGTACAACGATAGTAAATTGAGGATACCGATGGAACCTCGCATATGGTATCGCTGTTATCTGCACGAGGAGAGCAGCGTTATGATCGTCTTAACCGGTACATCCGGCCAGCTCGGAAGCGCTGTGGCACGGCAGCTCGTCGATCGCCTGCCCGCGGACCAGATCGTCGCAAGCATGCGTGATTCGGCAAAGGGTGTGGAAGCGGCGAAGCTTGGGATCGGTCTCCGGCAAGGAGATTTCACCGATCCGCCCAGTCTGTCCAACGCGTTCGCCGGCGCGGATCAGGTCTACATCGTCTCTGTGAGCAAGCTGGGTGAGGAGGCTCTGCGGCTGCACCGAGCCGCCATCGATGCGGCGCGGGAAGCGGGTGCACGACGTATCCTGTATACGAGCCACATGGGCGCGCGGCACGGCTCACCGTTCGCGCCAGCGGACCAGCACGCCTCGACGGAAGCCGATCTGGCCAAGAGTGGTGTCAGCTTTACCGCGCTGCGTCACGGCTTTTATGCCGAAAGCTGCCTCATGATTGTCGGCGATGGTCTCAAATCTGGCGAACTGCGCGTGCCCGAGGATGGACCGGTGGCTTGGACTGCGCGCGACGATCTGGCCGAGGCGGATGCGGTGCTACTCGCCGACGAGGGCCGGCTCGACGGCACCACGCCCCCGCTTACGGCGCGCGAGGCGATCACCATGGCTGAACTGGCCGTCATTGCTTCCGAGGTGACCGGACGGGAGATCAGGCACGTCACCGTGTCGGACGAGGAATGGCGCGACGCCAAGGTCACCGCGGGCACGCCGGCTGTCTATGCCGATATGCTCCTCGGCACCTTCCGCGCAGCCCGGCGCGACGACTTCGCCGCGGTGGACCCCACGCTGGAAAAGGTTCTCGGACGCCGCCCGCTCGGAATGCGAGATGTGCTAAAGACGGCGGATCTTTAGGCGCAGTCGTGTTTCGCGATCATCAACGCGCACAACCGTCAGAGAAAGCGGGACGCCGATGAATAAGAGCAATCCGGATTGGCTTGACCGCGCACTGTTTCCGTTCGCGAGCCGGTTCGTCGATATTGACGGAAACACCGTCCATTACGTTGATGAGGGGTCTGGCCCGACGCTCTTGCTGCTTCACGGCAATCCGACCTGGTCCTTCCTCTACCGGCATATCATACGCCGACTATCACCTCATTTTCGGTGCATCGCACTCGATTATCCGGGATTTGGTCTTAGCAAGGCGAAGCCGGGATACACCTACACGCCACTTGAACATTCGAAGGTCGTGGAGGGCTTAGTCGACGCCCTCGACCTCAGCGACCTGACGATCATGGTGCAGGACTGGGGCGGTCCGATCGGGCTCGGCATGGCCGGTCGCCGTCCGGAGATAATCAAGGCGTTTGTCATCGGCAACGCCTTCGCCTGGCCGGCGCGACGGTCCAGAGGGATGACGATGTTTTCGCGCATTGTTGGCAGCCGCCTGGCCCGACACTTCATCAAACGTAACAACGCGCTGGTTCGGTGGCTCATCCCTGCCGGTATCAATCGGACGCTGACCGAAGAGGAGATGTCGGCTTATACCGGGCCGTTTTCGACACCAGAAGCGCGGCTACCCACCTGGATCTTCGCGCGCCAGATTCGGTTAAGCGAGGATTATCTGTTGGAGGTCGAAGCGGGGCTGGCAAAAGTTGCGGAAAAGCCAGCGCTGATCGTGTGGGGTGATGCCGATGGTGCGTTCCGCGCGCCTGCTCGCGACCGCTTCGCCAAGCTGTTTCCGACTCACCGCATCGTGAATCTGCCGGGCGCGAAGCACTTTATCCAGGAGAATGCGCCGGACGCGATCACGGCGGCGATGCTCGACTGGCAAGTTTGAAGGACGCTTTCTCAGGCAAGGATCGCCGCTCGCGGACGCGAATGTCCGGTTGCTGCGGCATTGCCCCCGAAAGCCGCCCAAGCACGATCCATCACCAACGGATAAAAAGGAAGTCGAACGCACGTCCGCTAATGGGTTGCGCGCGCTTCGGCCTGAATGGCTATTATCAGGGCGTATTGTGTTGAAAAACTCCGCCGCCGGTTTTCGTAAGCAATTACGTAATGCAAACGGGCTGTTCAGAGCAGCAATGGTTCGAGCAATGAGGGTCTCTCTGTATCATCGTTACCGAAGATCCGCCGCTAGGTCGCCAGCTCCGACTTTTTCAACACAATAAGGGCGCTTAGCCGTCCGACCGCTCAATCGTACACAAATGACACCTCCTAGCATGAGCGGACGTTAGCAACGCAACCAAGAAGAGACTGGGACCGGTCGTTTCCTGCCGCGTACAAAGCCTCCACATACGCCGCGCCTCGGCTTCCCGTAAAGATGAGAGAAGAGAGGGCTTTTGATGAGTGGACCCGGATTGGCCTGGGTCTGAACAATCGATCAGGAGCAACGATCATGTTTCAGAATATCACACTCAACAAGCTGGTTCCCAGCCCCCGCAATGTGCGCAGCGTCACCGACAGCAAGGCCGACGCCCAGCTCAAAGCCGATATCGCGGCGCGCGGGCTCTTGCAAAACCTTGTCGTGCGCAAGGGCAAGCGCGGCAAGTTCGAGGTCGAAGCGGGCGGACGCCGTCTTGCAGCGCTGAAATCCCTCGCTAACGACGGCGCCGTCAAAAAAGACATGGCCGTCACCTGCCTCGTTATCGAGGGCGAGGACAGCGAACTTCGCGAAGTTAGTCTCGCGGAGAATTTTCAACGGCTTGCCATGAACGCGGCGGACGAGGCAGGGGCTTTCGCCGCCATCATCGAGGCGGGCTCCAGCACCGAGGATGTCGCGCGGCGGTTCGGAGTTACCGTCCGGTTCGTCGAGGGACGGCTGAGGCTGGCCTCGCTGGCACCTTGCGTGTTCGAGGCGCTCGCGGAAGGCTCGATTACGCTCGATTTGGCAAAGGCTTACGGCGCCACCTCGGATATCAAACGGCAGGCGCAGGTCTTCGAGGAGGCGCAGAATGGCTATTATCAGGTGACGGTCGATAGTGTTAGGCGGATGGTGCTGAACGCAACGATCCGGGGGGACGATCCGCGCGCCATTCTCGTCGGGCGCGAAGCCTATGTGACCGCAGGCGGTCGCATCGAACGCGAACTGTTCGATGACGACTACAGCGAGAGCTGGCTCGATATCGCGCTGCTCGAACAGCTTGCCATGCAGGCGATGAACGAGGCCGCCGATGTCCATGCCGACCGGAGCGGACTCGCCTGGGTGAGGCCGACGCTCGACTGTTATGTGAGCCACGACTTGGCCGTGGGGCTTTCCCGCCTACCGACCAACCCTGCACCGCTGAGCGAGGAGGATGCGGCGACGCTCTCCGATCTCGAAATCCGCTACGACGATCAGGCCGCCATTCTCGAAGACGAGGACAGCAGCGAGGGGCAGATCGCCGCCGCCGAAGCGGAACTCGACAATATCGACCGCGCGATCGGCGCGATCAACAACCGACCGCCGGTGCTGGTCGACGGGCTCAAAAGCGAAGCGGGCGCGTTTCTGGTCCTGTCGCGCGATGGGGAGCCAGTGCTGGCGCCGCAATATTATACGCGGGCATCGGAAGCACCGGCGGACGAAGGCGTGGTCGAAATCGTCGAGGAATCGAGCGGTGGGAAGCCGAAGCGGGCAGCATTGTCGCAGCGTCTTATTGACGAACTTGCGATGCAGCGCCGCGACATCCTCGCGCTGCATGTGGGAAGCGATCCGGCGTTGGCGCTCGATCTCCTGGTGTTCACGCTTGCCGATGAGGACAGCCAGGACTGGCGCCGGAAAAAGGCGATCACGATTTCGGGTCCGGTCGCCTATGGTCCGGTCACGGGGTTCGAGGCCAAGGATGCGCCCGCCACCGCATCGCTCGCGGAACTTTCCGGCAGTCTCGATGAAAGCTGGCGCGCGGGAGCAAACGATGTCGAGCGCTTCAAACTCTATCGCGAGCTTTCCGATGAAACCCGCAGCCAGTGGCTCGCGGCCGTCGTGGCGAGAACGCTAATCGCCAGCCTCAACGTGACGGGCGATCGGCAAATCCCGCTGCACGATGCGTTGGGTGAAATAATCGGGATCGACATCGCGCTGTGGTGGCGCCCCACCGCCGCCAATTATTTCGACCGGGTGCCCAAGGCGCTTACGCTCGAAGCATTCGAGGCGGTCGGTGGACCCGAACTGTCGAGCCGTTACGCGTCCTCGAAAAAAGCGGACCTGGCGGCCACCGCCGAGCGGATCTTCTCGGGCAATTTCATCGCGGAAGCGGGCGTCAAGGAACGTGCCATCGCCTGGGTGCCGGAGGTCATGCGGCTCGGATCGGCCGCGTCGGACAGCTGCGAAAACGCCGAAACTTCTAATGAAGTCCAACCCGAGATAGCCGACCAAGCTGCCTGAGCCTCCTCCTGACAGGCAGTTTGTGCACGGCTGAAGCGGTCTTTTCCTACCGGGAAAGGCCGCTTCGAACCTGCAGGCAACGACCCGACCCATGGCCCCGGCGTATGCCGCTCGGCTCCGGTGTGGACCGGAATTGGCCCCAGTCGAACGAGGCGGATAGTTCAATGGGGATAGGCTATTCGCTGCCTCCCGCTATCATTTCGGTGATCGCCCGGTCCCCGGCGCCTGCAAGGCTCGCGCAATTTAGAGGCGGTTCGGTCTCACGAACGGATTGCCTCTTTTTGTCCTTCCGGAACGTGTCCAAATGCGACACCGGCAGGCCGATCGATATCCCCCGAACGGGAAGCTTATCTAACGCGATCGGCCTTATCTCGCTCTATTTCCCGTTCGGTAAACTTTCTACTTGAACCGTTTGCGTTTTGCCATTATTTCCCGTTCGGTAAATGCATAACATAAAAGACATAGGCGCGCTCATCCGGGAGACGCGAAAAGGCCAGGGTCTGACACAGCCTGAACTGGCAGCAGCGTCGGGCGTCGGGCTGAGGTTTCTGGTCGAACTCGAAAACGGCAAAGAAACCGCTCAAATCGGCAAGGCCGTTGCTGTGATTCAAGCGCTGGGTTTCGAAATCGCGATCCAGAAGCGGTGAGCCGATCTGAACCGCGCACGCTTACGGTCTGGTGGGAGGACCGCGTGGTCGGCGGTCTCACCGTCGATCGTCATGGCGACACCCGGTTCCGCTATGACGAGCAATGGTTGGGTCAGCCCAGCGCGCGGCCAATTTCCCAGTCCCTTCCGCTGCGGCCAAGCGCCTATATGCGCCGGGAGAGCCTTCCGTTCTTCGAAGGTCTGTTACCCGAGGCAACCCAGCGCGAACGCGTCGCGGCGGCGCTGGGCGTATCGAAAGACAATCCTTTCAAGCTCCTCGAAGAGCTCGGCGGTGATGTCGCGGGAGCCTTGTCGCTGTGGCCTGAAGGCGTGGAACCACCCACGGACATCGGGCCGAGCCCTGCACCGATGACGGAAAGCCAGTTGGCAAGACAGATCGGCCGCCTTCCCGAATGCCCGCTGCTTGCGGGCGAAGGCAAAGCGCGGCTTTCGCTTGCAGGCGCGCAGGCAAAGCTTCCGCTCGTCAAAGCGAACGGGAAGTTGCGTTTGACCGCGCCTGGAGAAGCATCGACCCATATCCTGAAACCACCGATCGAACGCTTCGAGGGCACGACGGAAAACGAAGCTTTTGTAATGCGCCTCGCCGCGGCCATTGGCCTCAGCGTAGCGCCGGTGGAAATAGGTTCGGCCGAGGGAAAGCTTTTTCTTCTCGTTGAGCGGTATGACCGGGCTTCAACCGGAGGCAAAACGCGCCGCATACATCAGGAAGATTTTTGTCAGGCGCTCGGCATTCTTTCCTCGCGCAAATATGCATCCGAAGGGGGCCCCGGCTTTCGCGAGTGCTTTGCGCTGGTTCGCACATCCGCAAGCCGCCCGGCGGTAGAGCTGCTGAAGCTGCTCGATGCTGCGATCTTCAACCTGCTGGCGGGCAATGCCGATGCGCACGGCAAGAATTACAGCCTTTTATACAATGGCGATGAAACGCGGTTGGCTCCGCTTTACGACCTTTTGGCGACGATCATCTATCCGGGCCTCGACGACCGGCTTGCCATGAAGATCGGAGGGAAGGGAAAACTGGAGGAAATTCAGGCACGGCATCTGGAGCGGTTCGCCGTTTCGATCGGGATGACCCCCGCTTATGTGAAGCGCCGCGCCAAAAAGCTCTCGGACCTCGTCAAGAACCGCGCGCCTATTTTGGCCGCCGAGCTTTCCGAAGAATTTTCATTCGCTGACCGCGGCGCTTTTACCGAAGTCGGCGGTCTCATCGAGCACCGAGCGCAAGAGTTTTTCGACCGATTATAGATCCTCGTCTCGATAGGAAGTGATCGCTGCACCGTAGCGCAGGCGGACGGAATCGGCGTTCATCGCACCATTGATCGCGCCATTTGCGCGCGGCGCCCGATCGTTGCGCTTACATAAAATCGATTCCGGAATCGCCAAGTAGCGAAGCCGTTCTCGAAACAGGGTGAGAGCAGAGAGGGGCTCTGGCCTGAATGAGCCCGGACAATGGGTCCGGGGGATTTCAGGAGAAAGCCTCATGCCTCGCACATCACGTGTTCCGCGCCCGCAATCCCAATCTCCCGCCGCGCGCATCACCGCCGCCATCATCGAAAAGCTCGAGGCCGGAACCAAGCCCTGGGTTCGTCCCTGGCGCGGCGCGGCGCTCTCCCGTCCCTTACGCAGCTGCGGAACGCCCTACAGGGGCATGAATGTCTTCTGGCTGTGGATGGTGGCCGAGGCCGCCGGGTTTTCCTCGCCCTACTGGATGACCTACCGGCAATGCGCCAAGCTCGGCGGCCAGGTTCGCAAGGGCGAGAAATCTACCATCGCCATCTTCTACAAGAGCTACACCAGGGGCATGGAAGGTGACGATGGCGCCGAGACCCGGGAAACTCGCCGCGTCCTTAAATCCTATGCGATCTTCAACGCCGATCAGTGCGACGGCCTGCCGGAGCGCTATCATCCCGGCTCCGCATCCGAGCCTGTCGAACCACAGGGACGGGAAGAAACGCTCGACCGCTTCTTTGCCGCGATCGGGGCCAATCTTCGGCATCAGGGCACGCAAGCCTATTATGAGCCGGTTGCCGACCGCATTACAATGCCGCCGTCGACGCTGTTCGAGGGCTACTACCATTATTACGCGACGCTCGCGCACGAGCATTCGCATAATGCCGTGACCTGGATTATGCCGCATGGCGCGATATTGCGAGCCAGATCACCATGTTACGTTGATCCCATTCGGCATAATCTTCGCAGCTCCACCAACCTGGAGCACGATGATGAATACGAACATTTTACCTTCTTGCGTCGAGCCTTACCTTGATTCCTTCGAGCAAAGCTTCGCCGCCCAGAATTATACACCCTGGACGCTCAGGAACTACCGCGCCCGCGTACGGTGCCTGGGCCGCTTGATGGATTCCGAAGGCGTGGAGCCTTCTGCATTGACGCCCGATCTAGCCGAACAGCTGGCGCGCAAGGCGCCGGCTGAATCAAAGCGCACGGTCAGACTCCACCACCTTGCCCGCCGGTTCGCTCAGCATCTCATCGATCTCGGCGTGGCATCGCCAACGCCGCTGACCGATGCGCAGGTCGCGCGAGCCGAGTTGCTCGCCGATTACCAATCCTATCTCGTCAAACAACGCGGGCTGAGCGAGCGCACAATCTACCACACGCTCCGCTTCGCCCATCGCTTCCTCGATCACCATTTTGGGGACGGACAGCTTGACCTGTATGCGGTTACCGCCGCAGATGTGGTGGCGTTCGTGCAGCAGCTGGTGACACGCAAACAGCCGTTCCGCGACAAGACACCGGGAACGCATCTTCGCACCTTCTTCCAATATCTGTTCGGATGCGGCATCACTGCCACCAACTTGGCGCTCTGCGTGCCGAAGGCGGCCAGGCGCTGGGACGCACGTCTTCCCCGCCACCTGTCTTCCGACGAGGTGGAGGCGGTGCTGGCTTCGGTGTGGGCCAATCCCCGGCACGGGACACGCGACTATGCGATGCTGCTTCTGATGGCGCGGCTCGGGCTGCGCGCACCCGAGGTGATCGCCATCCAGCTCGACGACATCGACTGGCGTGCGGGTGAACTGCTCGTGCGCGGCAAGGGGCAGCGCCACGACCGTATGCCGATCTCACCGGACGTTGGCGAAGCGATCAGCCGGTATCTGGCGGAGGACCGTATATCAGCGACCTCGCGCGCCTTGTTTGTCACGCTGCGCGCGCCCAATGGTCCGTTCAAGAACGGCCAAATCGTCAACGACATCCTCAAGCAAGCGTTCGCGGCCACTGGCGTGAAGCCGCCGGCACCCTATGTGGGATCGCACGTGTTGCGCCATAGCTTGGCGACGAAGATGGTGCGCGCGGGTGCGTCGCTTGAAGAGATCGGCGATGTGCTCCGGCATCGTTCGCGCGCCTCCACCATGGTGTACGCCAAGCTCGATATCGAAGGGTTGCGGTCGATCGCGCAGCCATGGCCCGTCGTGGGAGGCGTGTCATGAGCCTTGCCCTTGAACTCGACCGCTATCTGAACATCAGACGCAGTCTGGGCTACGATCTTCGGACCGATGAACGGATACTGCGCCGCTTCGTCACCTTCGCAGTTAACGACGGCGCCACCCACGTCAGCACTGATCTTGTCCTGCGATGGCATGCTACTTTGGCCGGGGCGGGAACATCCACGCGGGCAGCCCGCGTCGGGACGGTGCGCGTGTTCGCGCAATGGCTGAGTGGCCTCGACCCGGATCACGAGGTGCCGCTACGCGGACTGTTGCCGGATCGCTATCGGCGTGTTCGCCCCTATATTTACAACGAAGGCGAAATTACCGCTATCGTTACAGGTGCCGGAATGCTCCCGTCGATCTACGGGATGCGCGGCCTGACCTGCTCGACGCTGTTCGGCCTCATCGCCGCGACGGGACTGCGGATCAGCGAAGCGCTTCGCCTCGATCCCGGCGACCTGGATGCCGAAAGCGGCGTGCTCCGGGTCCGGTACGGAAAGCTTGGCAAGGAACGGCTGCTTCCGCTCGATACAAGCGCTGCTGCGCGCCTCAGCACCTATGGGATCGAGCGGGACAGGCTGCTCGGCCGCGCGTCTGATGCGATGTTCGTCACCTGCAAGGGAACGCGGCTGACCGACTGCGGCGCACGCTACAACTTTGCGCAGGTATGCCAGCAGATCGGACTGCGGACGCCCCAGCTCTATCAGCGGCACGGTCGCGGGCCCCGCATCCACGATCTGCGTCACACGTTCGCGGCGCGCACGATGATCGACTGGTACCGGTCCGGCAAAAATCCCGCGCGCGAAATGCTCAAGCTGACGACGTATCTGGGTCACAGCAGTCCGAGCAACACCTACTGGTATCTGGAAGCCGTCCCCGAACTGCTGGAGCTGGCGTCCGCGCGAATTATGGACTCTTCGCATGGGGAGGCGAGCCAATGACGGCGATGACCTTCCCGGCGCTGCTTCAGCGCTTCTTCACCGATCGGCTCTGCACCCAGATGGAGGCGAGCCGCCACACCGTCGCCAGCTATCGCGACACGTTCCGGCTGCTGATCCGATTCGCCGGCGCACAATGTGGCAAGCCGCCCACCAAGCTGGAGATCGAAGACCTCGACGCCGAGCTAATCGCCGACTTCCTCGTCCATGTAGAGACGGCGCGGGGCAATGCCGCCCGCAGCCGGAATACCCGGCTCGCGGCCATACGCTCGTTCTTCCGCTACGTCGCGATGAGCGATCCGGCTTGGCTGCTTCATTGCCAGCGCATCCTAGCGATGCCGAGCAAACGCTATGTGAAGCGCACCGTGACGTTCCTCGACGCGCGCGAGATCGCGGCACTGCTCGCCGGGCCGGATCGGACGACGTGGCCGGGGCGACGTGATCATGCGCTGCTGCTGGTCGCTCTCCAGACCGGCCTGCGCGCATCGGAGCTGGTCGGCTTGCGCTGCGGGGACGTCGTACTCGGCACCGGCGCGCACATCCGCTGCACCGGCAAGGGCAGGAAGGAGCGATGCACGCCGCTTCGGCGCGACACGGCGAAGCTCCTGCAAGTCTGGATCGGTGACCGCCGCGACAGTGCCGAGCCGCTGTTCCCGTCGATCCGTGGGGACCGGCTGAGCCGCGACGCGCTGGAGCATCTGGTGCGCAAGCACTGCCTTACCGCCTCGCGCGCATGCCCGAGCCTCGCGGCCAAGCGCGTCACCCCGCATACCCTTCGCCACAGCACTGCAATGGAGTTGCTCCATCACGGCGTCGATCAAGCGGTGATCGCGCTCTGGCTCGGACACGAGTCGGTCGAGACCACGCAGATCTATATCCATGCCGATATGCGGATGAAGGAAAAGGCTCTCGCCCGCGTCGCCGCTCCGGCAACGTCGACGAACCGGTTCCGACCCGACGATCAACTCCTCGCATTCCTGGAACGGCTCTGATTATGCCGAGCAGCCGCATGGCCGGGACCGGAAAAACCAACCGTTCGCGTCGGCCATGCGGCATAATCCGGGTCACGGCATTATGCGAATTATGCCGATATCGGCATAATTCGCACTGGACCGGTCATGGTTCGAGGCTCGGCCGCGACCTGAAGAACCGCTTTGGCAGCAAGGCCTATGCTGCTGAGGAACTGGTCGCCGAACTTTCGAGCGCGGTCTTAGGCGCGGAACTCGGCCTGCCGGTCGCCCATCTCGACAACCATGCAAGCTATATCGGGCATTGGCTCAAACTGCTCAAATCCGACGACCGCGCGATGCTGACTGCGGCCGCGCGCGCTGAGGAGGCGGCAAGCCTGCTCCTGGAGCTTGGTGGGCGATCCGAAGCAATTGAAGAGGGCGAAGGCGCTGCCTTCGCCCAGGCAGCCTGAAGGGAGAGATTTCATGGCACGTTCTGTCAGCTATCCGACGGGCGCGATTGTCGCCTATCAACTTTTCGAACCGGAAAACGAGGGGGATTGGGATTGGGAATTTTGCGACTTTGTCGAGCACATCACCGACACGGCGCGGGAGAAGTTCCCATCGCTCGAACCCAATGAGGGCTGGCGCGGCCGCGAGGATCGCATCTTGCTGCGTAACGCCTATGCCGATTTCGGAATTTCGATCTATGGCGGTTTAGCCGCTATCTGGATCGCCGAGCGCGATGACGGGCGCTATTGGGACCATGATGCCGAAACCCCGCGCTCCGGCCGCGCGCAACATTGGCTGTCGCTGATCGAAGCGCGGTTCCTGAAGCTGTTTTCCCGCTATCGCCGCGTGGGCCGTTTTTCGAACGGGGAGGCGATTTACCAAGCAATATCGGCATAACCCGGCATCGGAATTTGCTGTTCATTTGCATGAATATTCTATATATCATCCAATTGAAAGGATAGTCATGGCCACGATACCTAGCGAAGCGCGTGCCGACGACAGCCGGATCCTGACGACCGCCATTGGCAGGATCGCCGAATATTGGGGACTGAGCAATGCCAAGCTCGGGGCCATACTCGGCCTGTCGGCCGCGACGGTCTCGCGCCTGCGTTCCGGGAAAACTGGGCTCGATATGGCTTCCAAATCCTTCGAGGCGGGCCAGTTTCTTTTGCGGCTGTTCCGCGGCCTCGATGCGCTGCTGGGCAGCGATGACGAGGCGGCGCGTTCCTGGCTTGCCGCGCGCAATCTCGATCTCGACGCCAAGCCGATCGATCTGATCGAAAGCTTCAAGGGCCTCATGACGGTTTGCGACTGTGTGGACGCCCACCGCGCTCGCGTCTGAGCTACGCCGGTATCGCAAGGCCGTCTGGCGGGTGGTCGAAGCGCAGCACCACATCTCGACCAACCGGCTGGCGGACGATCTCGCCGATCAGGCCCGACTCGAACAGCTGGCCGAGGAGGCCAAGCCCGATTTGCCCAAAGCGGCCCGCGAGCCCCATTATCTCCTTGGTTCGCCATTTCGCTACGGTCACAAGATCGCCAGTCGCTTTCGCAAGGCCCATGAGCGGCCCGGCATATTTTATGCGAGCGAGACCGAAGCCACCGCCATCGCCGAGACGGCCTATTGGCGGCTGCGCTTTTATAGCCGCTCACCGGATTTCGCGCCCGGTAATCGCACCAGCGAGCATCTCAGCTTTCATGTCGAAGTTTCCGTCTTACGTGCGCTCGATCTGACCCGGCCGCCGTTCGATGCGCGGGGGGCTGACTGGATGCACCCGGCCGACTATTCAGCCTGCCAGGAAATTGCCTCGACCGCGCGAGAAGCGGACGTCCAGCTGATCCGCTCGCGTTCGGTGCGCGATCCTGCGGGTGAGTATAATGCCGCATTGCTTGATCCGACAGCCTTTGCGACCGCTAACCCGGTGCTCGGTCAGACTTGGCACTTCCGGCTCGAACAGGGACGTCTCAATGCCATCGCGGCATTTCCGGGCGGCGGCGTTTATGCCTTTACGCCCCAAGAATTTGGCCTGCCCGGCTTGGGATGATCCGTCCGGGCTTATTGCCTCACGTTTGACGCAGCCGAGCAGGGGCTAGTCTCGCGCCAGCTTTTGCCGTCAGTAGGGGCCCTGGGCCGACCCGGGGGCAGCCGCAACCTGCAAAGACTGCGGCCCGTGTGACCCGCGCCAGCCTTGTCTTTGAGGTTTCCCGCCCTGCGGGCGGTGCGGCTACCCCCTTGTTGCCGGCCCCTTGGGCTCCTGTCGGCAAGCGCTGGCGAGCGGACGGACCGCTCACGCTTACCGCGTCAGGAGGCATGAACCCATGTACGATAATTTTACGCAAGCGCTGGCAGGCCTCGATCTTGCCGGACTTACCATCAAGGCGGCGCCGTTCGGACCCGCCGATTTCCCTTGCGAGGACGCGATCGACCAGACGCTTGCCGGTGTGTGGTCGGACCTGTTTGCGCTGTTCACTGATACCGCGCTGGAAGCCGACGCCGAGAACGTCGCCTGGGGCTTTGTCAATCTCTTCCACCGCGCCGCGCAGCGCAAATCCAACGATCTCGACCGCGCCAGCGATGAAATCCGCGTGCTTCTCGCCAGCGCCGATGGTTCGGAGGTGCACAGTTCCAATCTCGAAGAGCAGACCGAACGGGCGCAGGCCGCCGAAGCCAGCATGATCGCGTTCGAAGGCATGCGCGAAACCGCCGCGTCGCTCTATCTCCACGAGACCGGATCGTCTTGGAAGCCCTATTCCAGCTCCAGGGTGAAGCACGGTGCCAAGCTCAGCTCGGCCGTCATCGATGGACGCGAGTTCCTGCGTGCGCGCCGTGAACGTCGGCAGGCTGCGCATATCCCCGATGGCACGCCGGTGGTGTTCGCCGGTGGCCGCGGCACGCAAGCCAGCGCTGAAGAGGCCAAGACTTTTGCCGAGAACATCTGGACCACGCTCGACAAGGTTCATGGCAATGTTCCAGACATGGTGCTTGTCCATGGCGGCGATACCAAGGGTGCCGATCGTCTGGCAGCCTCGTGGGCCGAACGTCGCGGAATCCAGCAACTGGCATTTTCGCTCAACCGAAGCCTTGGTGCGCGGGCCGGGTTCAAACGCAACGAGCAGATGCTGTCGCTCAGCCCGCGTTATGTGGTCGCATTTTCTGGCACTGGCGTTCTGGAACGGCTCGTCATCGAGGCCAAGGCTCGGCGGATTACCGTGGTCGATCGCCGCGGCTCGCTCGGAACTCGTCCGAAGTCGTCCGGCTGAGGGCGGCTTGAGGCTGCTTCGCGCCCCAATTTCGGCCGTTCACGAAATTGCCGCCTTTCCCCAAAATCGGTCATTCTTCTTGCTCAATGAAAATCCCGCGACCGAGGAATAATCTTCGCGTCGCGCGGATGACCGCCTCGCATTGCTGGAAGCGTAGCCGATTCTGATGTCAGCTTGGACGGAAGCGGACTGTTCACATGATCTGCCCTAGCGACCGATGCTGTAAAGCTGTCTTCGGACAACTCCGCAAGCGTGTGGCTGGCATCGACAATGCTAGTCGCGATCACATGCGTAACCTCGTCATCGAACTCCAGCCGCCCGCGAACTTCCATCAGCCGGGCTGCCATGACGGTCTTGCGGTATTTCTCCATCATATCGGGCCAGATGACGAGGTTGATGACGCCGCTCTCATCCTCCAGTGTGATGAAGCACACGCCTTTGGCGCTGCCGGGCCGCTGGCGGATCAGCACGATGCCAGCCACGTCGATCATTGATCCATTTTTGCATTGGCGCAGGTTCGACGCCGGGATGAACCGCCGCGCGGCCAGATCGGCGCGCAGAAATGCCATCGGATGCGCTTTTAGCGATAGCCGCATGGTCTGATAATCGGCCACCACATGCTCGCTCAAAGGCATGTCCGGGAGCGTAAAAGGATTTGCCTCACGGCCCTCGTCCCGCGCTTCAGCGGCCGCGAACAGCGGCAGGTCCGGCAATCCCTTGACGCTGCGTGCGTCCCAAAGTGCCTGCCTCCGGTCCAAAGCAATCGAGCGAAAGGCATCGGCGGCCGCCAGCTTTTCGATAACAGCCGGAGACAGCAGCGCACGGTGCTTGAGAGATGCCACGTCTCTGAACGGACCGCCGTGATCCCGCGCAGCAATCAATCGCGCCGCCGCTGCTTCTGCGAATCCATCGATCTGCCGGAACCCGAGGCGCACGCTGAACCCATTGTCCTCCAGCAGATTGTTCCACCCGCTCTCGTTCACATCGACAGAGCGAACGGTGACGCCATGCTCTCTCGCATCCCGGACAATCTGCGCAGGCGCGTAAAATCCCATTGGCTGCGAGTTCAGGAGCGCCGCGCAGAACGCCGCCGGATAATGGCATTTCAGCCAGCTCGATACATAGACCAAATGGGCAAAGCTGGCGGCATGGCTCTCAGGAAAACCGTATTCGCCAAAGCCCTTGATCTGGTTGAAGCAGCGCTCCGAAAATTCCGGATCATAGCCGCGCGCAATCATCCGCCCGACCATCATGTCCTGCAGCGCATCGACCATGCCGCGCGATCGAAAGGTCGCCATGGCCTTGCGGAGCCGGTTGGCCTCCAGCGCGGTGAACTTGGCCGCGTCGAGCGCGATCTTCATCGCCTGTTCCTGAAAGATCGGCACGCCAAGGGTCCGTTGCAGAATGGAGGACAGCTCGTCGGGCGGGCCATGCTCCGGCGCAGGGCGCGGTATCTCCACCGCTTCCTCGCCGCGCCGGCGCTTGAGATAGGGATGCACCATATCACCCTGGATCGGTCCGGGCCGGACGATGGCGACCTGGATGACGAGATCGTAAAACTCGCGTGGCTTCAGACGCGGCAACATGTTCATCTGCGCGCGGCTTTCGACCTGGAACACGCCGAGGCTGTCTCCCTTGCGCAGCATGGCATAGGTGTCCGCATCCTCGCGCGGCACCGTCGCCAGGGTCAGCGTCCGGCCATGATGATCTTGCAGCAGATCGAGGCATTTGCGGATGCAGGTCAGCATGCCGAGCGCCAGCACGTCGATCTTCAAGATGCCCAGCGCGTCAATATCGTCCTTGTCCCATTCGATAAAACTGCGCTCGGGCATGGCGCCGTTGCCGATCGGCACGGTTTCGGTGAGCGCGCCCTGCGTTAGAATGAAGCCGCCGACATGCTGGGAGAGATGGCGCGGCATGCCGATCATCTGATCAGTCAGCGCCAGCACACGGCGCAAATAGGGATCGCTGAGCTGCATGCCGGTCTCGGCGACATTCTTTTCGCTGATCTCGCGGCCATGACTGCCCCAAACCGTCTTCGCCAGCGCGCTGGTGACGTCCTCTGACAGCCCCATGGCCTTGCCGACTTCCCGTATCGCCATGCGCGGGCGATAATGGATGACGGTGGCGCAGAGCCCGGCGCGGTCGCGCCCGTAGCGCCGGTAGATATATTGGATCACTTCCTCGCGCCGCTCATGCTCGAAATCGACATCGATATCGGGCGGCTCTTTGCGCTCTTCCGAAATGAACCGGTCGAACAACAAGGCGTGCTGCGCTGGATCGACCGAGGTGATCTCCAGACAATAGCAGACCGCGCTGTTGGCGGCCGAACCGCGGCCTTGACATAGGATCGGCGGATCCTGGTTGCGCGCGAAATCGACGATGTCCTTGATGGTCAGAAAATAGCGCGCCAGATCGAGCTTTTCGATCAATGCCAGTTCGCGCGCGACGGTCTTGCGAACCTCCTCAGGCATGCCTTCGGGATAGCGGCTGTGACCGCCTTTCCAGCTGAGCTCGACAAGCTGCTGCTGCGCCGTCTTTCCCTGCGGCACGATCTCTTCGGGATATTCATAGCGCAGTTCGTCGAGCGAAAAGGCGCAGGCATCGGCGACGGTGCGGGTGGCAGCAATCGCGTGCGGCCAATCGGCGAACAGGCGCATCATCTCGTCCGGGGCCTTGAGATAGCGCTCACCATTGGCCTTCAGGTGAGGCGCGGCCTTGGCGAGCGTCGTCTTGTTGCGGATGCACGTCATGACATCGTGCAGCGGGCGACGCTCCGGTGCATGATAGCGCACATCGTTGGTCGCCAATATACCGAGCCCGTTGGTGCGCGCGATATTGTTGAGGCGATTGATCCGCGATACGTCGTCACCGCGATAGAGATGGCTGACGGCAACATGACCCAGGCGTGGCAGGGCTGCTACGAGCGACGGTAGAAACTGTTCGAATGTCAGGTGGTCGCTGGACGATACCAGCTTCAGATGAGCGCCGCCGTCCGCCGCAGCCGCTATCGGCACCGGATATCGAGTCCGGTCCAGATCATTGGGTGGTATGACAATAAGCTGGATGCCGTCCTGTTCAGCGGCCAGCATCGCCAGCGTCAGATGGCATTCCCCCTTTTTCTGCCACTGCCGATCCAGCGTTTGCATCTTGCCGTCCGAAAGCAGGCGAGAGAGCCGCCCATAAGCCACGCGGTCTTTGGGATAGGCCAGAAAGGAAGGCGCATCGACAAGATCCAGCCGCGTGCCGATTACAGGCTGCAGCATCGCCTCCTTGGCTTCGGTGTGCATTCGCACCACGCCCGCCAAGCTGTTGCGATCGGTAATGCCGATGGCGTGATAGCCCAGCGCATAGGCCTGCAGCGCCAGATCGATCGGTTCGGAAGCGCCGCGCAAAAAAGAAAAGCAGCTGGTCACGCCCAGTTCGACATAGGCCACGGGCGGATTGGCGGTAAAATCGCCGCCGATGCGCGCCAGCGTGCGCTTGTCGGGCGTGAGGGCACCTTCTTGCATCAGGGAAACATCCCGTGCAGATACCAGTCCGGCGCGCCGCCGCGGCCATCGCCTGCTACACCGTCCCGGTAAATCCAGTAGCGGCGCCCGGCCTCGTCCTCGATCCGGTAATAATCGCGTAGACGGACCTTACTGCGCTCCTTCCACCATTCGGGCGCGATGCGTTCCGGCCCCTCGCTGCGCGCGATGTTATGGTTCTGGCCACGCCAGCGAAACCGGCGGGGCATGCCCTCGGGTGTTGCGTAGACCACGGCGATCCGCTCGGCGCGCTCCAGCAGCTTCAGCGGGCGCAAATAGAACTGCATTTCGCCCTGATCCGGTCCGACCGACGCTGCCGCCGACGCAAACCGAAAGGAGCGTTCGGGAATATGGCTGCCGTTACCCAAGGGCCTTTGAACGGCATCCGGACCAAGCCGAGCGCAAATCCGATCCAGCATTTGCGGCAGGCTGCTACCTTGGACCAGAGGCTCATCGTGCAGATCGGCTTGCGACATGCTAAGCGGCTGAACCCAAGTGGATATCATATCGACCTGATCGATTCCGAACCCGGCCTGCACATCATCCAGCTTCGACGCGAACAGGCGGCAGATATGCGATGCGTCGCGCACCGCCTCGGCCAATTCCAGATGGCGCACCGCGACCTCGCCATCGATGCGATAGGCCCGCAGTTCCAGACGGCGCGTTCCCAGCCGTTTCGCCTCGAGCTCGCCCACCATGTCATGCGCCAGATCGCGCATGATCTGATCCAGCAGGCTGCGGTGCAAGATGGGTTCGAGTAACCTGCGCGAAACCCGTGGCGGGTCTTCGCGGTGGAGCGGGACCATAGGTTCGGGAACCCGGCCCAGCAGTTGGTCCAGCCGAATCAACGGGTTGGTTTGCGGATTGCGGTGATCGCGAAACCGCCGCGCAAGATTCTGCCGCGGCACGCGCTGCAAATCCCCGATACGCTTCAACCCCAAGCGTCTGAGCAAGGTCGATATGGCAGGCTCCAGCCGCAAGGCGGCAACCGGCAGTGGTCCCAGACTAAGCAGCGGATCGTCATGGTCCGCAATCGAATAGAGATCGCCATAATGAGATAGCGCCCAGGCAGCGCCTGCCGTCGCTGCCATCGCAGGGCGCGCGCGAAATCCGCGCCGCTCGCAATGCTGCGCGATCTCGCACAGCACAGCCTTGGGTCCGCCGCGCAAATGGCTTGCTCCGGTCACATCGAGCAGCATCGCATCCGCGCTGTCCATCATGCTCCATGGCCCCCAGCGCTGGGTCCACAAAGTGAGGCGCTCCAGCATCTTCCGGTCACCAGCCAAATCTGCTGGCATGGTGTTTATGTCCGGGTGCAGTGCCCGCGCATCGACCAAGCGCTGGCCGACCTGTGCGCCCGCATGCCGTGCCGCCTCATTGACCGCTGTGATGCGCGGGCCGTGCGCGCTTTCAACCGTCAGAACGGTGGCGAGCTCGGCAATCGCTAACTCAACCTGCCTCTGCCAGCGGTCGATCGCCAGAAACGGCAGCCAGATCGACACGATCTCTCGCTGCGGTGATGGAAAGCTGGCTTTTGTCACGGGCCAATGTCCAACGCGAAGGCTGATATAACCGCGAACGGAACAGCTCGGCCTGCCAGGCCGGTGCGCCGGGAGCTTTCGGATTGGTCGAGGGAGTTTGTGAGGTTGCCGCCATAATGTCCCAGCGCATGCGCGCAGCGCTGAGCGATCGCGTGGCATCGGTGCGCAGCAGATAGAGCGGCACCCCATGCGCCTCGCTGGCAACCGCCAGGCGCCGTGACTGGGTGAAGCCCAGCGCCTTGGGATCGCCCGAAATCTCGCCGATGACAAAGCCGAGCTCCGGGCATCTCAACCCCTCCTCCAACGCGAACAGCACGTCCTCGACCTTGTCGGCGGTGACATAATGACATTGATGGCGCAGACCGTTTGGAAGGCCGTGGAAATAGGGCAGCCCGCCAAGCTTGCGTGATTGCCGATCCTGCACCCACAGCCACGGACGCCCAGGTCCATGACGCTCTGCCATTGCGAGCGCAAAACCGCCGCCGCTGGCATCATCCGCGCTGCAGAAAATTTCCGTCTTTGTGGGTGCATGATCGGCATCGGGGGTCCATGAATTTGTCACCGACCGGCGCATGCTCATCATCTGCGAAGCTCGGAATGTGCTATTTCCCATGGGTTCGCGATATGCCTTTGCCGAATCGGTGTTCCTATTATGTTCCTCCTTGAAGCATCATTTTGCAAGCTCGGAAAAATCGCCGGAGACAAATATGTGCAATCTGTATCGCATGACCGCGACGGTGGACGAGATGAGGGATCTGTTTGGCAGCTTCACAGGCGACCGGACCAACCTTGAACCGCGCGATGAAATCTACCCGGATCAAACGGCCCCAGTCGTTAGGGCCGAAGATGGCGGGCTTACGCTCGAGGAAATGATGTGGGGCATACCCGGCTGGAGCGAGAAGCAGCGGCCCATCACCAATGTGCGCAATCTGAAAAGCGGCTTCTGGAAACCGATGCTGTCAAACCCGCAAGCCAAAGTCTTGGTGCCCGTGTCGCAATTTTGCGAATGGACCGGGCAGAAGGGCGCCAAACGCAAGGTCTGGTTCAAGATGAAAAACGAGCCGCTGTTCGCGTTCGCAGGATTGTGCAGGCGGACCCCGGACGGCATGCGATATGCCTTTCTTACCACCGAGCCGAATGCGCTGGTTGCTCCTGTTCATCCGAAGGCTATGCCGGTGATCATTGCAAAATCGCATTATGAGAACTGGCTCAGTTCAGATTATGAAAATGCCGTCAAGCTTGCGAAACCATATGATGCCGATGCCATGGCGATTGCGGAATAAGAGAAGCAAAAATGTCACATTAGCGTTTAGACGGCTCATTAATGGCTCCTGTGCGCCCTTATCTCGGCCAATCAACTGCGAAGTCACTGACCCCGAAAGCGGACGCGACCGGCCGTTGTGACCACGCTTAGATCCCAAGTGTTCCGCGCAAGTAGGCGACCAGTGCGGTCGCGCCGGCATCGACCAGCTTGTCGCCAGTCTTCTTAGCCGCGCCGAACGCGAATGCCTTGAGTTTTGCCTTGGCGGAGAGGCGCCGCTCTGCCGTCGTCGAAGGGTCCTCAAGCTCATAGACCGCGGACTTCAGATTGGGCGCCTGGTTGCCGCCCGTTTTCTCGATGAGCCTGATCATCTCTATCGCGCCTTGGCTGAGGTTGATTGTCCCCGAAATCTCCTGCGCCACAATGCCCTGCACCTGCTGGATGATCTGCGGCCGGATGTTAACGGTAAGCGCGCCAGGGGCGGAGGGCGACGGCGTAGCCGCGAAGCCGAGCGATCCAATCATCGAGGAGTCGTCAGGTAGGATCAGAGACACCGCCGATTGCAGGGCTGCGAGGTCGCTTGTCGGCAATATCTCGGATAGTTCGTCCTCCAAGCGGTGGCGGATGCGGAGCATCGTCTTTTCGCGTTCTTGTCGCATGTCGATCGAGATGCGGCGCAGCTGCCTGGTGTAGCGCTCCACCACCTCGCCGGCATTGCCCTTCGTGGCGCCCATCGCGACGAGCTGCCGCTCGGCGCCGTCCGGATCGCGGATGCACAGATCCATCATCCGCGAGAAGGTCTCTACCTGCTCCGAAACCTCTTTTGACGTCACCGCCTCACCGCCCGAGAACTCGTAGATTGTTCCCGTCGCGGTGGAGCGGCTGGTCTGATTGACCTCAATGTTCGCGGTCTCAGTCAGGTAGTCCCGGAAAAGGCGGAGTATGGCCTCAGTCTCGGCCGCCCAGATCCTCCCCTTCGGCACGTAGAAGCGGAAGAGCACGTTGCTCTGTTGCTCCCCGATGAAGTTGCTCGCGAGGACGTTGATCTCCACATTCCGCAAATAGGGCACCACGTTGATCTCGTACCGTGCGATGAGGTCGTTGACCAATTCGGCGCACTCGGCGCTAATCGGCTGGAAGTAGTCGTCGCCGAACCAGTCGTCGTGTTCGGCGTCTTTCACGTCGTCCGCCGAATCCGCGTCCGCTCGGGAGGCGTTCCACTGCGCATCATTGTAGAAGCTCTCGTGGACAAACACGATGTGGGGATGCTGCGCGATGCCCGCAAACAGCTCTTCTCGCACGTCCGCGTATTCGTCGAGGGCCATGCGCTCCATTGCGCGGGTGTTGAGTTTGACCAAGACACCAACGATGTCGCCGCCATGGAGTAGAGCGATAATCGATTGCCAGTTGGGAACGCGGGATTCGAGCCGCTTCTTGTGATAGGGGATGTCGGCGACCGCAAGTTGGCTCGCAGCGCCGCCAGCATCCGAGTCTCCTATGAAGAGGAAGTGCTTGGGTTCGGTCTCTTCCGTCATCGCGTCATTATGGCGATTGACCGACGATTATGACAGGGCGATTGCTCCAAGCTCGCTCGAACTAATGACGGGCCGTTCAAATCGCGAATGGCCAGGTGACTTCTGGGCACTACATAGAGGATGAAGAAAATGGTGGTCGGTCCTGTGCAATCTTTCTGGTGACAGTCTCGGTGGCCACGATGCGCGGCCGGCTGGGCATATTGGAGGCAAGGCGAGCGGAGTTCGACCGGCGGCGTCAGGCTGCGGGCGGCAGCCTGCCACTGGGCGACTCGTGGAGGTTCGAGTATGTATCGAGCCCCTACCTGCTCGGCTGCCCGGACGATCGGCTGGCACTGCGTTTCCACGACGTGATGACTAATCTCACAGAGCTCGGCCATAACTCGCTGATAGCCCCTCCGCCCATCGACGAGCCGAACGAGTTTATGCGAAAGTTCACGCACCTGCTGGAGGAATATGGGGTCCGCGGGGGTCTACCGGTATGGAAACAAATCCCGCGACAGGAAGTCGATTATTTCGCCGACGGCGGACCGATCGCCGCCCGTATGTTCAAGGATTACGTGCCGCCAGCTGGACCCATCCTAGTGAAGTATGGTCGGCGCAAATTTCTGGAGCCAATGCTGCGCGAGGGGGTGATCCGCATCAGCCCGGCTGGATATTACGGCGACGCGAGCCACAGCGACGCCGTTAGGGACGACGAGGTCAGCCGGACGTTCTGCATACCGACTTGGCGCGAAAGGCTGGATGGGCGGACTTGCACCGAGATCCAGGGGCATCGTGTCGAATATCATAGAGACGACATTGTGCTTCCCTTGGTCGTGCCAAACTACCACCTCTACAGTCTGTGCGACCAGATCTACTATCGCATGCCGACCGACTTCGATGCCGATGCAGCCGTCGTGATACGCGATCCGATCAGGTTTAAGCAGCGTATGATCTCGGCCTTCCTCGCGCTGCACCCGGACAGCGAGCCGCTAGAGGGTCCCGTCATCTATTACGACCCTTACCTCGACTACACGAAGTTCAAGGTGCCCGAGATGGCGAAGCATTTCGGCTACGCTTATCAGCGCGAAGTGCGCATCGTATTCCGGCCGCGAAACCGTACGGCGCGACCGCTGGAGCCGGTGTTCGTGCGGATCGGGTCTATGGAGGACTACGCGGATCTGCTCTGGGCGTGAACTCACCCCGGAAACCGGCGAACAGTCAACCGGCAACCCAGATCCGTGCGTATAGTGACGCATGAACCAAAGACCGCTTCAGGCAGGCATTTCGGCGGTTGTGATTGGTCTGAGCGGTTTGACCAGCAAGGGAAAGCCGATGTCCGCTTCGCGCCATCTGGCGTTGAGAAGCTGCCAATCCTCTTACGGCCCACTTCCTGCTAGTCAGCAAAGCGCCCTAAATCCAGCCGTTCGACTGCATGTACGGCGATCCCGAAACCTGCCGTTCGTTCATTCTGTTTGAGGCGCGCGGCGGAACGGCCGCCTACGGGACTTTGCTGTCGCTCCGGCGCGGCGCCTCAAGCGGCAGGATTTGCCCGGAGCGGACAAGCAGTGGTCGTTCCTCTGGCATGACAGAACGAGATAGAGTGTGTGAGGGGGCCTTGACCGTCGGCTTTTGAGTCATTGGACGCTCAGGCAAGCCTCTAGGTAACCGACCCCGTCCGAAACCTCAGCAGCCACATCTAAGACAGCACACTGAACTGGCGATCCGTCTTGGCCGTCGAAGGACGACATACTATCTTCAAGCCGTGAAGAAGCCTTCCAAGCCCTCCAAAAAGCACCATTACGTGACCCAGGCGCAGTTGCGTCACTTCGCGCGCGACAACGGGCGCACCCAAATCCACGTCTTCGACAAGAGCACCAGCGCGAATTTCACCTCCTCGATCCTCAACGCGGGGTCGGAGAACGACTTCAACACGATCATCGAAGTTGGCGAACGGCTTAATTTCGAGGCGATGTTCGATAAGGTCGATTCCGCCGGAGCAGCTATCGTGGCCCAGATCGTCGAGCGGCGCTCATTGTCATGGATGCGCGAAGCGCAGGTGACGGCGCTGGCGGACCTCGGCGCGGTCCAGTTGCTGCGAACGAAGCTGGCACGCGAGACGCCGGGCGTGCTCGCCGAAGAGATGCGGGAGATTCTCGGGTCGTTCGGCGCCGATCTGACCGATCCTCAGTTTGCACCACCGACCGAGACCGATGCCAAACGCGGCACGATAGAAGCCTTCCTCAAACGCGCGAGACACCAGAATTCGTTTCTTCGGCTGATGCCTGGCTTGGTTGAGCCCGCAGGATTGGCGCGCTTCCTTATCTCGGATCATCCGGTGGTGTTCAGCAATCCCTTCCCCTATGGCGACCATGCGCTGCAGGCGCAGGGTGTCTTAGTGCATCTGCCGTTGAGCCCGACCCTGCTCCTGACTTGGCATTGCCCGACAGTCGTCGCACGGTTCGACCATCTGTTGTCCAACGAAGGCGAAGAAGACGCGGCACTTCGCGCTTATGGGCGCGGCCTGCATTCCGGCGAGCCGACCGCAATCAGCGACGATGAGGTCGATCGCTACAATGCGACGCAAATCGCGCAGTCCCGGCGGTTCCTGTTCTCGCACGCGCCGATTTTTGATCGGCTCGCGGCCCACCCAAGACCCAGCCAAAGGGAAGCGCTGGTCCATCTCGGCAAGATGGGAGAAGGCCCGCCGCCGCGTTCGCGTATGCCGGCCGGTTGGAATCTCGTGATTCATGGGCAGCGCGACCATTGCCTGCTTCATCTCGAAGAGATCGATGAGGCCGGCGAAGGGATCACGGCACGAACGAGCGATCTCGCATTGCTCGATAGTGCGGCCGGAGACGCGCGTCTCGACTATGTCAAGCTATATGACGGCCCGCAGCAGCTGCGCCATCTTGGCCAGGTAACGCTAGAGAAGCTGGCCGATCGCGGACCTGGCTGGTTCAGGGCAGTGCATTTTGATGAGTCTCTTCGGGCATTCGCCCGCCAGATCGACGGGCCACGCAGCAACAAGCCGGGCTGAGAAACAAACGCGGCGCTGGCCCCTATAGGCCGAACTTCTGCATGGCGCCGCCTGCATTCGCGAGGACCTGATCCGACGTCAGAACATAGCGCGGCAGATAGAGCAGGCCCGTCTCGCGTGCACGGGAATTAGTCAAGGCAATCATTCCAACATGCTCACCAAACGCGGACAGCACTCGGCGCGCCAGCGGTGCCCGACAATGGCCTTGGCGGGCGGTCCGGCCCAGCGAGATGTCGACGATGTAGTTGTCGAGCAAGATCCAGCAATGGCCATCCCAGTCGGCGCCATTCTCCGAGAAGACTCGCCTCCCATCGACGGCGCGATGGCTTCCGTACATATATTCTCCGTCAAGCTTGAGCGCGCCGGCCACCACGGGAACCACCGTGCCCAGTGGCTCTTCCAGCGTCGCTGCCAGCAGGGCGCTCATGATGACGCAGCTGCTACCTTCAGGACGCACGACGGTCAGCATTTCCTGGCTCATCTCATTGAAGATGCCCCAGGCCCCGTCATCAAGCTTATAGTCGCGAAATTGCTGCATCGCCTCGCGCGAATGGGACACTTCGATCAGCGCCAATAGCGGCTTGGGCCAGCTCCCGTTTTTGTTACGAGCCATGCGTTTTCCTTTGAGCTGGAACAATGCGTGCGGCCAACATAGGAAGTAGATGCGCCTATGACACGGGGCGTGTCCGCCGGCACGACTTTATATCTGCTGGATCATCTTGCTGGGGGCCTGAAGCAGTGGCAATTCTCGACTCGCGCGTGCTCGAATTGATCGAGACCTTGGTGGCGGCACGGCTGGATTGGCTGGCCTTCGAGCTGATCGAGGGCATTCGGCTTGGCCGCACAGCTGAGGAATCGGAAGAGGTGCTTGCAGCCGCCCGGCAGTCGATCCGGAGTGATGCTAAACCCAAGTCCCGCGGCGAGCCGCAGGTGTTTCTGGCGGAGCCCCAACCGATACCGGCGGGGGAGCAGGTGGAATGGGCGGCGGCCTATGTCGAGGAGCGGCTGGAGACCGCGCTGGAGCAGCTGCAGGCATCCATCGACGCGCTCGACTTCATTGTCGAGTCCACCAACGAGCCGGGGGGCCCCCAAGACCTAACGCAAGCGGCATCCGCCAAAACCGAGCAGGGCACGGCATTGGTCTTGCTTGATGTCGAAGGCGCCCGCAAAAGCAGTCGCGAGGATGTCGCTGGTGCCCGCAACGAATTTCCCGCTTTGCGGGCGGCGCTGGCGGAGTGGACCACGCGCGCGCGCGGTCAGGCGACGATATGATGCCGGCCGTCCAAACCGCGCTAGACACGATCTTAGGCCGGGTCGCCACCCTCGAACACGCCTCCGGCGCCGGGCGAATCTTCGAACTATTCGTGATGACCAGTATCGCCCGCGGCTTGCGCGACGCCGGCTTCAGCGTGTGGCTCCAGCGATCGGACGGGACGATCATCCGCTCCGGCGACGCCGACCGGCGTTTCATTCAGCGCGGCGGCGCGCCGACCGGCGTTCCTGCGAGCTCGGCGGGGCCCGGCAATGCCAGCGTGATCGGCTTTCGCTGGGGCCGGCGCAGTAAATGGGAGATATGGAACGGCATCCAGTTCGCTGGCCGCAGCGCGGCGACGCATGAGATCGACATCTCGATCGTGCCCGGCAGTGTCGCGACCGAGATTCGCAAGGCGGGCGGAATTCCAGTGGGGCGCCCGCGCGTGGCGATCGAATGCAAGGATGTCGGCACAGCCGGCAGCCTCGATGAGATGCGCGCCTTCATCGCCCGGCTCTACGATGTCACGCTGCTCCACGCGCATCATCGCCACATGCACTTTCCCGACGCGCGAGCGCTGCATCCCGGCAGTCCGAACGAGCCGAAACACCGGGCCATCGTGACCTATTGGCAGGAAAACCGACGCACCAAGAACATTATCGCGCGCCGCACGGGGTTCACCGGCGGGACTGCGCCGCTCGGCGACTATCATCGGATTGAGCCGCACCGCGACATCACCGTCGGGAGCAGCACGGTCGATGATCTGGTGTGGTCGGTGGTCAGCTGGGCGCGTCGCAATGCCTGAGCCGGACCAGTTTACGCGCAAGCGGTCCGAAGACGTGATCCGGCTCTACACCGCATATCGGCACGAGTTCGACCATAGCGCGATCGGCGGGCGCTTCATGCCTTATCACTGGTGGACGTTACCCGACCCGCTCGGCGGCATCTGGATGCCCTATTCCAACATGCTGTCCGACTACGCTTCGGAGCTGGCGAACATCATCAACGACTTGACCCATGACGTGCATCGGCTGCGTGCATGGGCGCGTGTCACGGCCCCGCTCTCCGACCAAGAGAAGCTGGCTGCCTCGCACGAGTTCATCGACACGCTGGGGACGGTGGCGCTCGGGCGGCCCTATGCGATTAAGTCGCGCTTCGCCTATGCGGCGGGCCATCTTTGTCACCAGGCTAATATGGCGAAGGATCTGCAAGGATGGCGTGACGAATTCCCGACCGAACGCGCGCTCTATCTGAATAATATCGACCCGATCTGCAGGAGGTGGCGACGTTTCCGGTCGTTTAAGCGACATGTCGAGCCCATCGCTGGCACGGCGTTCAAGGAAGCCACCCAGGACTTCCGCAACGCCTACAATCATCGGTTCTCGGCCCGCTTTCTAATCGGGAAGGGCGCGATGGTTACACGCACTGTCTGCGCGGACGGACACATCTGCTATGGTGTCGGCGGCCGCGACCCTCTCAATCTCGATCAGGTTGCGGACTTGCTCGCCGTTGAGCGCGACCATTGCTATCTCGCCTTCACGGCATTCCAGTCACTTGTCGAGGAGCACGCAGGGACGATCATGTCGTTTGAGTCTGAGCGCGAGAGGTAGGGTCCGCCATGAACAACTCGCGGCTCTATAATTTCGTCGGCCCCGCTCTCGCCCCGGCCTCCACCGACAACCGAGACTACTAGGACGGGCTGCCTATCCTCCAATCTAACAGGGCGCGATCGTCAGCTTCCTTTGACGCCGGACGTTCACGGGGATTGGAATGGATGACTGGCTTTGGGTCGCAAGCCGCCATGCACCGTTGCCGTCCGGCGACGGCAGCTTTCATGCGGCGCTCGCCCGAAAGCCGCCAGTCCGCTCACGGCCCACTTCCTGCTAGTCAGCAAAGCGCCCCAAAGTCGGCCGTTCGCCTCCCTGTCCCCCATTCCCGATAGGCGACTTTCGTTCATGTGGGTCGAAGGGGAGGAGAAATGGAGAGCGGCCAGTCCGCTTTCGGCGGCGATCACTTAGCGCGAATGTTTCTGCGGGTCGACGAGCGCTGACTACGCCCCGGATCGTCGTAGCTGGGGCTTGCTCGACTGACCGCTAAGGACGGCCATCAGTTATTTGACCCTCTTCCCCCGCCACCGTGTCCTTTTGGATCATTTCCGGATGAATGTGCTGCAGGATCTCGACGGCGTGACGCGCGATACCCGCGAACCGGATCCTGACGCCGACATCTCCTTCGGGCAGGTCGGGATCGCTTGAGGCGGAGGCCCAGTTAAGGCTGGTAACGGTAAGGTCGTCGTCGTCCACCGCCACAAACTTACCATGAAGGGGTATGGTCTTGGTTTTGATGAGGCGGACCCCGTTCGCGGCGGCCTCCTCGGCGAGCTTGCGAGCGTGTCGATTCTTCAGCGGCCCGGACGGGATCGAGTACAGGAGTGTGACCTCGACTTGGGCGCGCTGCGCCGCGGCCTCGCCCTGCATCACGACGCCCGGGCGGGCCGTCGATCCCAGTCGGTTGCTGCCGATCACGAGGCGGTCCCTCGCCTGGCCGCTCACCTCGCGCATGGCGGAGTCGTGGCCGTCGCCGACCACCAGCGTGATCTCGGCGAGGCCGGGCCGGGCTGGCATCTTCCGGAGGTCCCGCGACAGGATGCCCATTTCGTTGGCTATGTCGTCGGCGAGGCCGCGGCGGCCGACAAGGCGCTGGAGGATAACGGCGACGTCCGCGACGACGGCGGGATCGCGCAGGACGACCGTGACCTCGGTCGAACGAAACGGCGATGAAAGCCAGTTGCACGACCCGACAGCAGCCAGCCAGTCTCCTTCCGCCGTGTCGACGAGTAGGAGCTTGGCGTGGGAGCGGGTGCTGGTCATATGCAACCGGAATTTGCCGGCGAGATCCCGGTCGCCCCGGATGGTCTTGGCGATCTCCACAGCAGCGGCTGTGTTTCGCGTCTCGACCTCGTCGATGGTCTCGGCCCCCCACATCAGGTCGAACACCACGCCGCGGGCGCATGCTGCCCTGATCTCCGGGAGCAGGTCCTTGAACCGGTTGTGGTCAAGGAAGGTTGAATGAATGATCGCGCGACTCTGGGCGCGCGCCATAATGCCCCTGAGGCATTCGAGTTGGTTTGATCCGCCGATGACAAGATCGGCGGGATCGAAATGGCACTGATGCACGGCGAGTTCGGGCGTCGCCTCCTCGGAAGGACCGGCGTAGCCAATGGGAATCTGCGAATTCGGCACGGTTCGGGACGCGACGTCATCGATGATAGCGCGGAAGGCTTGCGAGGCGCCCTCCGGCACGTTGCGGGGAACCCCATCTACCACTCGGATCACCATAAACTCCTGTCGGAGCGAGGCGGTCCGGCCGTCAACTAGCGCGACCTGCTCCTCCCAGCCCCTCGCCGCGATCTGGGAGAGCTTCGCGAGCATGGCTTCGTTGGAGACCGGAGGCCCGCCCCGGACGACGAGAACCCGGATGTCGGGGTCCGTCTCCTGCTTGAGCGCGAACTCGGATCTCACCCGCACCTGTCCGGACGGGAAAAAGCTGCCGGTAGCACGCTCTATGACGAAACTGACGCGACGCAGCTCGCGCTTGGGGAAGAACGGCAGCGGTCGGCCGCTCTCGACGATCTCGCGGCCGTACGCGCTCGTCTGGAACTTGGCGCTGTTGTCCTTGACTGTCAGCTCGACCAGCCGGAACCTCATCATCCTCGCGATGGACGCGACGACGATCTGACGCGGGAGGTTGGATTCGGCCGAGAGCTGCGCGATCGAGCGTGGCTTCGCCGCGGTGGCCCAGAGCAGCATCTCGTCAAAGATGCTCCAGGCGCGTCCGCGATCAATCCCGACTTTGCAGGACAGGCGGAAGACGGGGATCGCGATCAGCACGACGTCGACCCCGACAACTTCGCGGCCTCGATCGAGGCCGCGCAATGCGTCCCGTCCGGCCGCCGCTCCTTTTTGAGCTGGTCGATCGTGTCGACGATTGCGTCGATGAAGGAAAGGTCGTGGTTGCCAGCGTCGGGGTTGACGCCCCGCACCGCCTCGATGAGGAAGGATGGGCTTCCGACGATCACCAGTTTCGACTTCGCGCGGCTGAGCGCGACGTTCATCCGTCTTCGGTCGCGCAGGAAGCCGAGCGCCCGCGCGCCGCTGCCGGCGTTGTTCCGTACGAGCGAGAGAATCACGAGGTCGGCCTCGTTGCCCTGGAAGCCGTCAACGGTGCCGACCCATCCGCCGTCCTGCATTGCGGACGCGAAGCCCGCTAAATGCGAAAGAGCACCGGCCCTGGTCTCGACCTCGATGCGCTGTGCCAGCTTCTCTACCTGCGCCGAGTAGAAGGAGAGTACCGCCAGGGTGGGGCGGTCGCCGCCCTCGCGGGCGCGCACGTGTCGCAGGACGTCGATCACCGCCTGCACCTCGCCCGGGTTATGCCACCTCGGGTTCCCTTGTTCGACGTGGGCCCGGTCGCCGGTTGCGCTGACGTGCTTAAACTCGACCGCGACGACGGGGGAGGGCGGCAGGGGCGCGAGCACGTCGAAAGGCGGTGGCCGCGTGAGCGCCTCCTCCGTACGGCCGGGCGTGGTCGTAAGCCTGTCGTCGTAGAAGGCCCTTGAGACAATCCGCGCGATTGCGGGATCCATGCGGCGTTGGGACGTGAGCGTGGAGGAGATCGGCCGGTGTCCTGGATTCAGACGCGCTCGGCGCTCATCCTCCTCGACGAACGTGCGGAAGGGCTCGAATAGCCGCAGCGCGGTATCCGCGATGTCGCGCAGTGTGTCCGGGTCACCGGCCAGCGCCTCCAACTCGGCAATCTCCCCGTCCCGCATAAGGGGGCCGACGTACTGGTCCGCCATCTCGATCGCCTGGACCATGGCGCTGTGGTCGCGGAGGAGCGCCACGAGTCGGTCCGCCTCGAAGGGCGGCAGCTGGTGGTGGTCGCCGATCATCAGGCGCCGCCCGGAAAGCATCAGCGCACCCACCAGCTCGGGGCCGGTCGCCTTCGCGGCCTCCTCGACGATGACCCAGTCAAACTGCTCGCTCGCCTCCACGAGCCGTTCGACGTCGGCAGAGTTGGCGGTCGAGATGACGATATTAGCCGCGTCGAGGATGAGGCTCGACAGAGCGTTGAGAGCGACCCTGTCGTCCTTCTCAACGGCGTCCTTCGAGCGTGCGAGCCGTCCCGACGCCGTGGCCAAGGCGTTCACCCGGTCCCGGAGGACTGGAGGCGCATCGCGCGACAATTCGCTCTCGGAGAGCAGGGCGAGGTAGTCCCGGCCCTTTTTGTGCAGATCCTCGTCGCTCGTCGACCGGCGGTCCGGGGTCGTCGAGCGAACTACGATGACGTCGTCCTGACCGCCGGTCGCGAGGGTCTTCCTGATGGCGCCTTGTAGATGGTCGAGCGCGTCATGGCCCTGCGCGGTGACGAGGAGCCGCGAAGACCGGTCGCCCTCGAAGCGCCGCCGCACCACCTCGGTCGCGAGACGGGTTTTGCCGACGCCCGGTGGCCCTACGACATTGTAGGACGGAGACGTCGACCAGACGCCGATCAGCGCCTGCTGCTTCGGGGGGTCGAGGTCCAAGAAATGCTCGTCCTTCTGCCCAGCCTCGTCGATGGTCTCTCGGCTGGATCGTCGGACCCGCCAAGGATCGTCCAGCATTTCCGATAGGTCGACGCGGGTCGAGAGCGCCTTGATGTTTTTCAGCCTCCTGGTGATGGCGTTCTCCGTGCCGGTGTCGCGCTCGGGTCGCAGGAAGAGCTGGGATCCCCGTGGCGGCTCGTCGTCGACTTCGAACCTGAGCGCGTGTCGGCCCTTGTGCTGGACGACGTCTAGGAACGTGGCAAGCACGTCGTTCTGGCGGCCCGAGCCGAGACTGGCGGCAAGCGATAGCCGCCATTTCGCGTCTGCGTCGCGCTGGTCGTCCTCGAACAGTCGTCGGAGCGCCCGCTCGGTCTCGGTTAGGCGCAGTTTGGCGGCCACGCGATCCCGCTCGTTCTTGGGTTCCGCGCGTAGCACGGCGAATCTGCGTCCCTGGTCCCGTTCGACGTGGAGGACCTCGACCGGATAGATTTCCAGTGCCTTGATGACGGACTCGACGATCTGCACTAGGAGGAGCGCTTGGCGCACCCGGTCGACGCGCCCCGATGGAGCCGATGAGGTGCCCGGCTCGGCGAAGCCGGTCCAGACGAGTGCGTCGGGCCCAAGCCGTGCCCTGAGCTCAGTGGCGTGTTTGACGGATGTCGCGATCTCGACCGGTTGCCCCAGTTCGTGTTCGTCCTGGTCGCCGATGCGGAGGGTCTCGCCGCGCGGCGCGACGTGGGAGCAGACCGCCACGTCCCACGCGGCGACGCCGTCGCTCCACATCGGGGTGAGATCGTACACTATCGTCGCCGACACGAGCTGCAGCTTGCCGGTCGTGGGGTCGAACGCACGGGGTACGAGCAGCGTGGCGCCGCGGTCGAGGTCGGCCCGCACCCAATCTAGCTGCCTCCTGTACTCGTCGTTCGGTATGTCGCCGCCGGTTATGTCGTAGACGACGTCCCCCAGCCTCGATTTTTGCGAGAACATGAGGACGAACGTTCCGGCCCTCGACGACCCCGCGCGTCCAGCTTCCACGACGACGTCATCGATCGCCCTTGCGATCGAGCCTGCCTCGAGATTGTCCAGGCGCGTCGGCGCCACCAACCTTTTCAGGAGCGCCCGCTCGGAATTCGACATCGAGACGAGGTGGCCCCCGGGCGTCGCCGGCGCGATCTCGCCGGAACTCCTGACCGCGACCTCGAGGCACTGCGCCGCTAGCCGTCCGAACGAGCGCCAGTCCTCCGCGAAGGAATACCGGTCCGACCGGACGGCCTCCGCTTTGGCGTTGAGGCGAGCATGCGCCCGATCAGCCTTGTCTGCAGAGAGCCATAGGCTCCATTCGAATCCAGTTAGCTGGAAGTCTGGGGCCTCCGCGCCCTCCGTCATCACGGCGTCGGCGTCGATGTGGCCGTGGACGAGGCCCTGGGCGTGGACGATCCCCATTGCGATGGCGATCCGACGCATGTTTTGCCAGAAGATAACCCTAGCGCGCGGCCCGCCGATGTTCTTGAGCCAGTGCTGCCGCGGCACGCGGCGGAGCTTGGCGGACAGCGGCTGTCCAGCATGTTCGAGGAGAACGCCGAACTCCTCCTCGTCCTCGACGAACTCCAAGATGTCCACGATGACCTCGCGCGCTCCCGCGTAGGACATCACCCGCTGGACCTGCCGCATCTCGTGCAACCAGAGCTGCCTGAGGTCCTCGTCCGCCGACGTGCCAGTCTTTGCCCAAAGCTTGAGGTTGCGATCCTGCCCGGTCCTCGCGTCCGAAACCTCGAACTGGGCGGAACGAAGCGCTTTGCGGTCGCCTGGGGATACGGCGTCGCCGAGGAAGGTGAAGCGCTCGGAAAGGGGCGGAAGGCGCCTTCCCCTCCGTTTCGGCGTCTTATGCTTCGCCACGCTTTATTGGGGTCCGGTCGGGTTCATCTGTCCATAATTACGTCCCGATCATGCATCGTCAAGATACTGCCTGCCGGGCTTCGCTGGCGCTCCTGGTTGCCCTCGACATCGCGGTACTGTCCCGTGTCCAGTTCGCCGAGCGTTGGCTTAGGAGCCAAACCGAGAGCTGAACGGTTGGCCGAGTTAAGGACGAGCAGAGAGCAGGTTAATCTCTGCTTTTGCGCCATTTTTTAGTCCACAGATCTTCATGAGCGAAAGTCAACTTTGCACATCAGCACGGCCGAAAGCTGGCAGGCAGCAATCGGCGCAAGAATTGCCAAGCGGCAGCACACAAAATGCAATCTGGCTGTCGCGAATATCGAACTAGAGCAAATACCCGAAAAAATATGCGCATTCCGCTATTGTCTATCAGCGCAGCGCCACGGTGCCCGTGCCCTCAATCCGTGTCGGCAGGAGCAGGCCCTGACCGGATGCGGTAATCTTGCCTGTCCGAATGTTAATGATTTTAGCCTGAATCGCGAAATCGCCTTCGCGTTCATTGGCAATGGCCAGCTCGACCTTTTTCAGCAAATCCTCAAAATCGCTTTCGAAGTTCTGCTCGAGGGAATCGGCAATAAACTGCGCCACGCCCGGCGCATTCGCCAGCTTCAGGATCAGGTCCCCGCCCGTCATATCGGTGGTGCCGCCAACCGCCACATCGGCAATCCGGACTTCGTGCGAGTTTTCCCGATTGACCGGCAATCCCGTCAACCAGACGGTTCCGTTGGTCGGCTTGCCGCCCACAGCGATGCGGTTCGCAGCAAAGGTGACGCCGACCGCGATCCGCCCACCGGTCGTGCCATAAATCGTGGCGCCCTTGAATAGGGCGCGCACCGAACCGACGCCGGGCACGTCGAACGGCCGCGCGGACCGTTTGCGCAGGGCTTTCATCAGCACCGGCTCGAGCTGCCGGTAATCGGCGATGACGGGAATGAAGAAAACCATCCGGCCCGCATTGCCCTTCAATGGTACCATTACCGGCAGCGCCGTAGGCGGAGACGGCTCGGGCTTGTCGCCGACAAAGGTTTCGGTCAGCGCCTTCATGCCAAGCAACATGCGCAGTTTGTTGCCCACCTCTTCATAGCCGCCATATTGCAGTTGCTGCGGCGTGATGCGCATCCAGACGGGAGGGTTTTGGCGATTGAGCGACAAGACGGTGAATGCGGATCGCCAGGCCGCATCGATTCGGCGTCGCACGGCAAGCTTGTTCAACTGGCCCGGCAATTCGCGCTCCAGCTTCGCCACGATCGGCTTCAGTTTGCGATCCGCCTCCTCGGCGAACTCGATGCGCTGGCCCAGAATGTCGACATGCGGCGCGTCGGACCAGTTATAGCGGATGTCGACGGTACCGCGCGGGGTCCAGTCTTTTTGCAGATGGATGCGGATCACCGCATGGGCCATCGCGTCAGCCGTCGCGGTTTCATCGATCACGCCGCCGATATACTTGGCATGCACCATGGCGTGGAGCGGAATGGCCAGCCGTAGTGTTTCGCCCTGTCCGGACAGTCGCATCGGCCCGCGCGTGACAGTGCCCGTGATGTGACAGCGCAGCTTGGGTGTCTTCACGGTGGCTATACCCAGATCGACCCCTTTCGACGCAACGCAAATCTGGTCTGGATGATCGATCGACCATAGCCTCTTCGGCACCTGCCGATCGAGCGCGGCGGAAAGTTCGCTAAGTCCGACCTCTACCGGCACGGTGATCAGAGACGGAGACTGCTTAATCTCGACAGGCGTGTTCACGCGCGGCGGAGCAGCATCCTTACTTTGCCCGCTACATGTCGCCAGCATTGCAAAGGTCGCCAGAATCGCAGGAGCCAATGGATTTCTGGGCATCGTCGAACCTCCCGACAATTGATCGCCCGCAATTATCTTGCTTTTGCCGCCATCGAGCGCGGCTTTATGAAAGCCCCGGCTGGACTGGACATCCGGTCTATGTCAGCAGGAAATAGACTTGCGCGATAAAGAATGCAGCGCCGAAAAGCATCGCTCCTCCAACGATCACTTTATCGAGGATGGGGCGCGGTTTGGCGTTTCGATCGGACCATTCCCGCAGCATTGTAGTTCCTCCGCTATGAGCCAGCATGCTAGCTTCGTCCGCGCCGGGTGATAAGCGAGCGCCCCCGCGAAAAAATCCTTCTACCCATGATAGGATCTGAAGCGGTTTCACCGCCTCCTTTCCAATCCAATTGCTTTTGGTATTGGGCAATTCGGGATTGCGAAAACCTCCCCCCAAAGGAGCACTCCTTCGCGATCCCAACCTGCGCTATCTGCAAATCAATTCGGCGCGCGCCGTGCTTTCCGCCGCACTGCGGGTATCTGACCGCTTGCGTATTCATTGGTCGCCCCGCGCGTAGTGTGCCGAGGCCAATCCATGCCCGCGCTGACAAAGCGCGAGCCTTTTATCCATCGCAGGCGCAGCCCTTACCCTTATGGCATTCCTTGTCGCGCGATATGCAGCTGTCGCCGCAAGCTTTTCCCTTTCGGCAGACCTTGCAGCAGGAAACGCTGGTGGCCTGGGCGAACGCGGCGCCGGATTCGCAGGGGCTGATTTCTGTCGGACCGGCGAACCCCAGCGTAAGGGCTATCGCAACTGCTATCGATTTCATGGCTTTTCTCTCCCCCGTTCAGGTCGAGCATCTCATAACTTCGTTGCCAAGTCGATTACGGCGATGCCAGGGCGGTCATCGACCGCTTGTCCGCCCGTCATATCGCACGTCACGGACCGGCCACGTGGGACCTTCAGTGAACCGTTCCATCCGGCGTCGTCGCGGCCAGCCGCTCGATCTGTCTGATGATGCGCAGGAAGGTGCGATGCCCCTCGACATCGCCCTTGGCAAACAGCTCGTCCGCCCGCTGCGCAGCCCGAAAACCCGCATCCTCGCCATGCCGCCGCATCAGCATATTGGCTGCCATCCAGATGTCGCGCTCGGAAATCATCCGCCGTGAATAGCGGCTTCACGCCATGAGTGAAACTGGACGAATAGCTGCTGGTGGCTGACCGGCCAGTTCAAGCCGATGGCAGCTATATTGGCCGATACCGGGCAGCCGAAAATCCAGTCCGGCTTTTGCTGCGAACATGTCTGAACCAGGCCGCGCAAGCGCCGCAACCCGCTTTGTTGCCGGCCGTGTTGATCGCTTCGCTCACTGCCCGCACCACCCGGCCAAAACGGGTTTCCCTTCGGCCTCTCGTCCTTCGGTGCGGCGCTCCCGCGCCCTGTTTCTCCTGACTGTTCGCAAGCCGGAAATGGTTTCCGGACTGGCACTATCAGGAGCAATATCATGACCAATCTCGTTATCTTGACCGGCCGTCTCGCACGTGATCCGGAGTCCCGCGAAACCCAAGGCGGCACGACCGTCACTTCGATCACCGTGGTGACCGACCGGCCCGCCCGCGACAAGGACGGCAAGACCTACAAGGATGACAAGGGCTATACGGTGAAGGACAGCGAATTTCACCGGGTGACCTGCTTCAACGGCCTGGGCAAGACCGTGAAGGAATATTGTACCAAGGGCCAGCTGGTCTCGGTCCAAGGCCGCCTGCACTACACCCAGTGGGAAGACAGCGACAAGATCAAGCGCTATGGCTGCGAGATCCTCGCCGACAAGGTCGATTTTCTCTCCAAGGGCGCCACGCGCGACAATCAGGACGCGCCCGAGATCGACTGAACGTCAGCGCTCGATCCATCTCGCCGATCGGGCCTCGCCGGGCAACCGGCGGGGCCTTTTGTTTTTGAAGCGCAGTGTGAACCGTGAACGCGGCTCAGCTCGCGATTGTGGTGGAACCGAACTTGGCGATGGCTGCGGTTTCACCGAGCTTGCCGAGCGCGGTGGCGACCCGTTTGAGGCCGCCGCGCGAGAAATTCTCGATACCGGTGCCGAGAATGATCCGGCCGAGTTCGAGCGCGGCTTTTTCTTCGAGTTCGTGCTGGCGCCGCGCCAGCGCTTCGCGTTCGACTTCAAGCTTCTTGAGCGCCAAAATCGCGCTTTTGGTGGATGGCATGGCAATGGTCCTTTCGATCCCCTCGAAGGGTTCCCCGGGATCAAGTCATGGCATGAGCCCACCCCTGTAGGAAAACGCAAAAAGCGGGTTTTCAGGCAACCGTGTGGCGTGGGCGGGGAGGGGGGAGTTGCTCACGTTCTTCTCATGATGATGGCCGGTCACGGGCCGCGTCAAGGACGGCGGGGCCCCACCATTTTGACGGCAAGGGCCTGTTGGCCCTCACCGACAAAATCGTTTCCCCCACCGCCGCTGGCGCGGTCACCCTCACGGGTGATCCTGGACCCGGCCCGCGCCCGACCATCGGCGAACATTCCTGTCGTTTCGACAAACTTCAGGAGGAAACCCATGTCATATTATTCTGCTATTCCGAACACGCAGCAAAGCTATTTCGAGGCGGTCGAGCGCGCCGAGCGGCGGTCCTTGCACAGCTTCTTCGATCAGCATGTCATCGAGGACGACAATCAGGGCTATATCGCGGTCGACGAAGGTGATTATAACGCGCTACCATGGGAGCTCGCGAGCCGGGTGGTCCATACCATTCATGGCGGATTGCTGGACGAATATTGAGGGATCGTGGGGACGGGGACCGGAAACGGTTCCTGCCCCTTTTTTGTTTCTCTGGGGACGGGGAAATCCGGTATTAGAAGCGGACATGCGGAGCGCAGGCCGGGCAGCCCGCGCGCGTTTTTTTGATGATGCCAGAGGTTCAATTCGGTCGATGATGAGACCGGTCAAGAAACAGGATCGGTCACTGCAGCTGGGGACAGGAGGGGCACACCGTACGCAGGGGCCTGCCTAAGCGAAGCGATTGTAAGCCAAGGGTTTGCCGATAAAAATCGGTCCTAATCACAAACAATTTGAAAGTGCCTTGGTCGTCGGATTCGCACATCACTTTCAAATCAGTTCATCGTAACCCTATCAGATTCAACGGAATCAAATTCGTTGACGATGCTTTGTTCACGCTTTATTCTTATATCACCTTCCGCAAGGTGAACCAGGTTCCTGCAAGTTCAAAGGGACCCGGTAAATGGATCGTCAGATCAGTCTTCAAACCTATGTCCCCCGCGCGATTTCGGCGTGGGTCAGGCAGCGCGCGAGGGAGCGTAGGGTCAGCGTGAGCGTGGCTGTCCGCGACATGCTCGTGGACGCTTGGAATGCCGAAAACACCGCTGCCGACAGAGCCGCCGGACTCGACCCCGACCGGCAAAATCTCTTCATCACCGTCGCGCTCGATGCGCTGCTTGCCGGACATAGCGACCCACAGCTGCGCCGCAAAACCCACGACGCCTATCATCGCAAGCTGACCCGTCTCGGCCTGTACGCATCGTCGGTTCCGGGAGGCGAGAATGAAGCGTAATCTGGTCAACTTCACGCGTGGCAGCCAGCTGCTCGGCCATTTCGGATTCATGTTCGCGGCAGGGCTTAAAGGGCCTGTGATCATCGCCGCCGCGGTTACCGCCGGGCTTTGCTGGTGGGGCGTGCGGAGCGCGCTTGGCGACCATCAGCTCTACCTCGTCTGGATGCACATCTATGCCAGACTGTACGCGTTCATGGAGTTCGATCCGAGCAAACTGATCAACCTCGATATGGCCAGCGGCGGTCATGTTCAGCTGCCGATCTCGGCGATCACCGGCTTCCCCCCGATGGCGCAGGCGGTGGCCGCGTTCTGGCGCGCGCTACGCCATGCTCTGCTGCTGTCTGCGCTCACCCTGACGCCCAGCTTTATCCTGTTCTACTGGTTCGCGGAACGGTTCGGTGGGCGGTCCAAGGAGCGCAAGCATGAGCGCGGCGCGATGCTGGTATCGCTGGCCGAACTCGAGGAAGAAATCGCTCGTCACAACCGCGCCGAGCAGGCGCGCGAGCTGGGGTCCGAGCTTGGCTGGAAATGGCGTCTGGCCGGTAGCCGGGCGCTCGCGCAAGCGGGCTATTATACGCCCGCCCATTTGTCCCATGTGCCCTATCCATGGCGGCTCGAGCAGAGCCATGCGATGCTGATCGGCACGACCGGTACCGGCAAGACCGTGGCCCTGACCGATCTGCTTTCCGAAGCGCGGTCGCGCGGTCAGCGGGCGGTCGTGTTCGACCTGACCGGCGCGTTCATCGAAGCCTTTTACGATGCCGAGCGCGACGTCATCCTGAACCCGCTCGATGCGCGCTGTCCGGCGTGGAGCGTGTTCGAAGACTGCGACAGCGAAGCCGAATTCCACGCCGCCGCCGAAGCGCTGGTACCGCATGATGGCGGCGGCAGCGAACAGTTCTGGGTGCTGGCCGCGCGCATGCTGTTCGTCGAGATGTGCCTGCACCTTAAACGAGCGGGTACAGCCAGCAACGATGACCTAGCCAAACGTCTGATGACCGCCGATCTTGCGCAGGTGCACAAGCTCATGCGCGGCACGATGGCCGACCCGCTGACCGCGCCCGAAGCGGCCCGCATGGCCGAATCCATTCGCGCCGTGTTCAACGCCAACGCAAAGGCTCTCAAATTGCTGCCATCGGAGGGTCCGGCCTTCTCGCTGCGCGACTGGGTTCAGGGCCGCTCGGCCCCCGGCTCGGTGCTGTTTATCTCGGCGCGTTATGTCGACATGAGCATCTGCTCGCAGCTCCTCACTTTGTGGATGGACACGGCCATGAACACGCTGATGTCGATGGACCGCACGCGCGATCTCAGGCTCTGGTTTCTGATCGACGAGGTCGGCGCGCTCCACCGGCTTCCCGCGCTCGAAAAGGGTCTGCAGACCGCGCGCAATTTCGGGGGTGCGATCGTTACCGGCGTGCATGCATTCGCCAAGCTCAAGGAAGTCTATGGAGAGAATATGGCGATGACCCTGTCCTCGCTCGCGCGCACCAAGCTCATTCTTGCCACCGCCGACCGCGAGACCGCGACCTGGTGCTCGGATTTCATCGGCCATCGGCAGGTGAAGGACATGGAAGAGGGCTATAGCTATGGCTACAACAATGCCCGCGATGCGGTGAGCTTGACCCCGTGCCGCCAGATCGAACCGCTGCTCCTGCCCGACCAGTTCATGAACCTGCCGCGGCTGTCGGGCTATATCAAATTCCCGGACGGGTTTCCGGCGGCGCCCGTGTTGCTCACGCCCCGGCGTTGGCCGCGGATCGCGGAAGGATTTATAGCGCGGGCGGCGGACGATATGACTTCGCAACGAACGGTCTGCGGAGACGGCAGTTCGCGTTCGGCGAGCAGCAGATCAGTTGCAACAGAGCAGCAGAGCGAACATCCCGCATCGAACGATGACGGTGCCGGAAAACCCGTCGATCTGCGCCAGCTCGATCCGAAACTTACGGCCAGAGATCTTGAACCTGAGACGAATGGTCAGGTCGCGGTCGGCACCGCGCAAGCGACATCGCCAGTCGGACTGGCGCTCGAGCCAACCAGTCTATCAGACCGCAATCGACGGTCCGGAAAGCACGTAGAGGAGGTGAGGCCGACCCCGCCGGTTTCCCGTCTTCGGACCAGCCGTGAGGATGATTCCGCGGAGGCTCGTGACAGGCAGGACAGTAACGAGCGTGACCTCCATGCTGTCCACAAAACAAGCGATCAGCTCTCCGCAAGGCCGGGTAATGCTGCGCAGCAATCGGGTCTGCGCCCGCGCCAGGAACGGGATCTGCTCGAGGGTGCCGTCGAACCCGATGAGGGCCGCGACATCGGGGAGTATGATCTGGACCTGTAACGGGCTCGATTCGGGGATGAGGGGTCACTCAGGTCCGGAGCCGATCCGATGCTATCCGTTGCCAACGTTCGTTCGCCATCGGCCGCCGCGAATTATTTTGCCGCCGACAATTATTATGCCAGCGCCGATGCCGATCGCTCCGGCACATGGGTCGGCAAGGGGGCCACAATGCTCGGGCTTGAGGGCCGGGTCGAGGCAAAATCATTCGATGCTTTGCTACGTGGCGAGCTTCCTGACGGCACCAAGGTAGGCAACGCCAACCAACCCCATCGACCGGGCACCGACCTTACGTTTTCGCTGCCCAAAAGCTGGTCGCTGCTGGCGCTGGTCGGCGGCGACAAGCGCATTATCGAAGCCTACCGCGAGGCGGTGATCGAAACGCTCGGCTGGGCGGAAAAGAATGCGGCGGAGACGCGGCTCGTCCGGAACGGCAAGACGAAGACGGTCTCCACCGGCAATCTGACGGTCGGATTGTTCCAGCACGACACCAATCGCAGCCAGGAACCCAATCTTCATTTCCACGCCGTCGTCGCCAATGTGACGAAAGGGCCGGACGGCAGATGGCGCACGCTCAAGAATGATCGGTTGTGGTCGCTCAACACGCTCCTGAACAGCATGACCATGGCGCGTTTCAGGATGTCGGTCGAAAAGCTGGGATATCAAACGGGTCCGGTCGGCAAGCATGGCAATTTCGAAGCATCGGGCATCGACCGGTCGGCGGTGATGGCGTTTTCGACGCGGCGACAGGAGGTGCTGGACGCGCGGCGCGGACCGGGGCTGCGGGCGGGAGTCGTCGCCGCGTTAGCCACCCGTGCGCCCAAGGATGCCATCGAGGACCGGGATGCACTGGTGGAAAGCTGGAAGGCGACTGCTGCGTCCATCGGTCTCGATCTTGCCGACATGGTCTGCGGCGCGAGGGAACGCGCCGCGCTACTCGGCGCCGGGCAATCGCCGCGGCTGCCGCTTGTTGAGCGCGGGATCGCGCTGCTGCGCGAATTCGCCGCTCGCGTTCGCGGCGATCCCGCGGACCCGCTCGTCCCGAAGCATGTGCTCAAAAAGGACGCCCCGACGATTGCCTCGGCGCAGGCGGTCGTCTCAGCGGTGCGTCATCTCGGCCAGCGCGAGGCCGCCTTTCCGCGCGAGAAGCTGCTGAAGACGGCGCTCGACTTCGGACTGCCGACGACGATCGATCATGTCGAGACACGCGTGAACGCGCTCGTCCGGTCCGGAGACCTGTTGAAGGGCAGGGGGCCGGGCAAAGGCTGGCTGGCTTCGCGCGAGGCGATCGCGATCGAGCAGCGCATCCTCGCTCATGTCGAGGCGGGGCGCGGCGCGGCGCCGCCGATCCTCACCAGCGAGACCGCTGGGGCACGCGTTCAGGCGGTCGCGGCGCTGGGTCATGGGCTGACCCTCAACGACGGCCAGGAGGCCGCCGCTAGGCTCATCCTGTCATCGCACAATCGCACCGTTGCGGTGCAGGGAGTAGCGGGCGCTGGCAAGAGCAGCCTGTTGAAACCCACCGCTGAGGTGTTGCGTGAGGAAGGCAAGTCCGTCCACGGCCTGGCGGTTCAGAATACGCTCGTCCAGATGCTGGAACGCGATACCGGGATCGCGTCGACGACGCTGGCCCGTTTTCTCGGCAAATACCGCAAGCTGCTGGACGATCCCGGCAATGCCTCCTTGCTGCGCGAGGCGCGAAACGAGCTCGGCGACCATGTGCTTCTGCTCGACGAAGCCTCGATGGTGTCGAACCGCGAAAAGGAACGGCTCGTCCAGCTCGCCAATCTCGCGCGGGTCGACCGGCTCGTGCTGATCGGCGACCGCAAGCAGCTCGGCGCGGTCGATGCCGGCAAGCCCTTCGATCTCGTTCAGACAGCCGGCATCGAGCGGGCGGTCATGAACCTGAACCTTCGCGCGCGCGATAAGCAGCTACGCCGCGCCCAATCCGCCGCGCAGGCAGGCCAAGTGAGCGAGGCGCTGGGTTTTTTGAAAGATCATATCGTGGAGACCGACGGCGACAGCGCGGTCGTCGCCGCCGAACGATGGCTGTCGCTGTCGCCCGAAGAGCGCGAGCGGACGGCGATCTACGCCTCGGGCCGCGTGCTGCGATCGGCGGTCAACGAGGCCGTCCAGACCGGGCTCAGGGCCAATGGCGAGCTGGGCACGGATGCGCTAAAGCTGGCCGTGCTTTCGCGCGTGAACGCGACGCGCGAGGAGCTGCGTTACATCTCTGCTTACAAGCCAGGAATGTTGCTGGAGGCGCGCGGTGCCGACCGGATTCAGAAGCTAGGAAAGGGGCAATATCGGATCACGTCCGTCGATCCCGCCAAGAAGGAAGTGGTTCTGGCGGATGCGAAGGGGCGGCAGCATTGGTTTCGGCCCGGTAGGATCCGGCCTGGACTGAACGAGGATAGATTGGCGCTGTTCGAACAAAAGCGGCTCAACCTTCATGCCGGCGATCGCATTCGCTGGACCGAGAATGATCACAAGCGCGGGCTGTTCAACGCCGATCAGGCGCACGTCATCGGGATCGACGAACGCTCTGTGACGCTGGTGACATCGGCGGGCATGGAGCACCGGTTGAAGCGCGGTGATCCGATGCTGCGGCGGCTAGATCTCGCTTATGCGCTCAACGCCCATATGGCGCAGGGCCTGACTTCGGATCGCGGCATTGCCGTGATGGACAGCCGGGAGAAGAACCTGTCCAACCAGCAGACATTTCTGGTGACCGTGACCCGTCTTCGCGACCGGCTGACGCTGGTTATTGATAATGTCGGCAAGCTGCAGAGCGCAATAGCGCGCAATCCCGGTTCCAAGAGCTCCGCGATCGAGATCACCGGACGTTTAAGGGACGCGGCAGCCAAGGGTCTTTCGAAAGGAGAGGCATTGCCGCCCAGCGGCCCGGAAAAACCAGAGCTCGCGAAGGATCGCGTGAAGCCGTTCGAAATTGGTATTTAGGAAATACGAGCTATCTAGAGCGCACGGCCGAACCAGATCACCCGGCCCACGATATGGACCGAGCCGCGATCGACGTCGCTCCAGGTCGGATAGGCGGGATTGTCGCTGCCGATCGTGATCTGTCTGCCGCCGGGCTTCAGCGCTACCCGCTTGACGACGAGCGTATCCTCGGAGCGCAGCGCGTAGATGCCATCGCGTAGCCGGGAGGCATGATCGGACGCATCGACCAGCACCTCGTCACCGTCGCTGAGGGTCGGCTCCATCGAATCGCCCGTCACCGTCACGATCGACAGGCTTGAGCTTCTGGACGGGGTGAGCTTTTTCAGCCAGCGCTCGTCGAATCCGAAACAGGTCTGGCGATTTTCGCTTTCGGCAATGGCACCGTAGCCGGCCGATGCCCGGACATCGAGCACCGGAACCTCGACCATACCGTGCTTGGTGGCGGGAGGCGGACCCCCAAGTACCTGCTCATCAACTCCGAAAAAGGCGGCCAGCGTGCGCCGGTCTTCATCGTCGAGCTTGCGGGGCGTCCCGCGTTTGATGAACTGCTGGATATAGGCGGAATTGCGTCCGAGCAAACGTGACAGCCCGGCATAATCGCTGTTGGTCCGCTGGATCAACCGGTCGAGTTCCGCTCTTACATTGTCCATCGCGATGCCTTTCGGCTAAAAACTTTTGATACGGCTGTAGGAATAATCCTAGACAGCCCAGATTTCTCCTACTAGGAACAAACAAAGAACGCAAGTCAAATCTGATTGGAAGCAAGATGGAACTGTTGGATCGCATCGAGCGGCATTTGAAGGAAACTCACATTTCCGCCACCCGTTTTGGTAGGCACGCGGTCGGCGATCCTCGATTCGTGCTCGATCTGCGTTTGGGTCGTCGGCCGAGACGGCGAACAATAGAAAAGCTGGAGCGATACCTTGACTCTTGAGAGCGTATATAGCTGCAGTGGTTTAGCTGCTGACCTTATGTTTCGGACCACTTAGCGGTGTCTCTGAAAATGAGCAGCCATTGCTGCGTAGGGTGTGCCGATAAGTCACCCGCTTCCGGGGCACGATCCGGTGATTGAGCCTGAACTGGATCGGAGGGATTACAACACCGATCCGGCAGGCACCGCAAAGGGTCGCGATGTTTTAACGGCTTCGATCTTACCGGTGCTGCAAAAGCACTCAGAATGCAGAAAATGCCTGATCGAACGGGCCGAAAATTCTCTCCGAACAGGCGCTCCACTCTCGAAAAATTTCGACAACACCAGCTTGTTCTGTGGAGCAACACACCCCTTGATTTCTTCAAATTTTTCAAGTTGGACAAAATGTAGTTCGCTACGTCTCGTCTCATCGAGGTAATTCTCGGCAGAAGTAAAGTCTAAGTTTCTTAGATATGAAATATATTTTACCCAAATAGGATAGTGACCAGTCACATTATGAGTATCCAGATACTCCAAAAGGGCGGATGACGATCTCACCTGAAAATATTGGCGGCATACTCATCAATAGCTTTCTCGCATTCTTTCTGCGTGCTTGCATCAAGAGAGCAATGAACCACCCGGATACCCAAGCCCCAAGTGATAAAGGTATGCTTATCATAAGAGGGGAGAACGAACGTAGATATATACGTATCTCTCGACGACCCTTCTATAACAAAGCCCGAGACAATGTCATCGTTCCGAAATCCAAGCCATCCACCCTTTCCTAACGACATAAAACCCTGCTTTTTAGAAAAGCAGATATTTGCCTCCGCTTCCTGGCAGCGCCTGCCGCATCTCGCACTACAACTCGCAAGTTCTTTCCAAGCCGGGTCATCGATCTGACCTAATTTCCGTTCTCATAAATTTCGCAAATGATTGTGTTGGGAGGAAGGTTCTTGTAATAGTGTAAGCGAGGCCCGTAAGCCGCCTTGCCACTGACGGTGATGCTGCGATGCTTGTGCCTTTCGGCGGAGCGGCGCGGTGGATGATGAAGTCGGGGCGGATGCGAGTGGTCATACGAGCAGTCGTATGAGTGGTCGCATGGAGGTGATCGCCCGGGTGTCGGGCCGTCGGTACTGGAGCGTCGAGCAGAAGCTGATGATGTTGCGCGATGCGTTTGGTCCGGGCGGCTCGGTGCGCTCGGCGATGGAACGCCACGATGTCACCAGCGGGTCGCTCTACACCTGGCGGCGTAACGCGATGGCGGGAATGCTGCTCGATCGTTCGGCACGGACACTGCCACCTGCGATCGAAGAACCGACCGGCGGTCGTTTCGCCGAGGTTGTCATCGCCGATCCCACTATGGCGCTTCCCTCAACGTCACTGTCGCCGCCCGCGCCGGATACGACGAGCAAGATCGCGATCGAGTTGCCAAGCGGCATCCGATTGAGCGTCGATGCGTCGATCGATGCAGAGGCGCTCGGCCGCGTGCTATCGGTGCTCGAGCGATGATCGCGTTGCCGCCTGCAACGCGGGTGTGGCTGGCGTGCGGGCCGACCGATATGCGCAAGGGGATGTGCGGCCTGGCGGTGATGGCGCAGGAAGTCATGAAGCATAATCCGCATTCCGGCGCGGTGTTCGTGTTCCGCGGTCGGCGCGGTGATCTGATCAAGCTGCTCTGGTATGATGGCCAGGGGTTGTGCCTATTCTCCAAGCGGATCGATCGCGGCAAGTTCGTCTGGCCGATCGGCCAGATCGGTGTCGCGCACCTGTCTGCCGCGCAGCTATCGATGCTGCTGGAAGGGATCGACTGGCGGCATCCCGAACGCACGTGGCAGCCCGCCCTGGCAGGGTAATAATCGGCGAGATTATGGCGTTTTTGCTCGTATCGATGACCCTGATCCGGTATTAAGTCGGTGTGTCGCAGCACGCCGTTTCCGCACCCGATCGGGACGCTCGGATCGCCAGCCTCGAGGCTCAGGTCGATGCCCGCGATCGTGTGATCGCCATGCTGCGCGCCCAACTCGCACGGCTGCGCCGGATGACGTTCGGCACCTCGTCCGAGAAGCTGGCAAGCGAGATCGAGCAGCTGGAACTCGCGCTCGAAGAGTATGAGGCCGACGCCGCCAGCGCCGATGCGCGTCAGCCGGATGTTGCCGCTCGACCCGAACGACCCGCAGCGGTCCGCTCGTTGCCGCCCCATCTGCCGCGCGAGGAGATCGTTTACGAACCAGCGACCGGCACCTGCGCATGCCCGTCATGCGGAGGGACGCTGCGCCAGCTTGGCGCGGATACCGACGAGATGCTCGATGTCGTGCCGATCAGCTGGCGCGTCGTGCGCAACATCCGCCCCAAGTATAGCTGCCGCGTCTGCGAAGCGATCGTTCAGGCGCCCGCGCCGCCCAAGCCGATTGCGCGCGGCAAGGCGACGTTCGGCACGCTCGCGCACGTCGTCGTCGCCAAGTTCGATCATCATCTGCCGCTCTATCGCCAGGCCGAGATGATGGCGGCGCAGGGCGTCTATATCGACCGCTCGACCCTTGCCGGGTGGGCGGGCCAGGCCGCGCACCTGCTCGATCCGATCGTCACGCGCATCCGCGAGGAAGGTCTCAAAGCCGCCAAGATCCACGCCGACGACACACCGGTGAAGGTGCTCGCCCCCGGCAGCGGGAAGACCGCGACCGGCAGGCTGTGGGCCTATGTCGTCGATGACCGTGCATCGGGTGCCGCCACCTCGCCGCTCGTCTGGTATCGGTTCACTCCCAACCGCGCGGGCATTCATCCCAAGCGTGAACTCGCGACCTTCACCGGCTTCCTCCAGGCCGACGCCTATGCCGGGTTCAATGGCATCTACGCAGGCAACAGCGTGTCCGAGGTCGCATGCTGGGCGCATTTCCGGCGCGAGCTGTTCGAGCGCCATAAGCAACAACCGACCGCGCTGACCACCGATCTCCTCGAGCGCATCGGTAAGCTCTACGCGATCGAGGCCGAGATCCGCGGTCAACCCGCCGACGTCCGACGAACCACCCGCCAGGCGCGGTCGCGACCGCTGGTCACGGCGCTTCGCGTCGCGCTCGATGACGCGCTCAGAAAGCTCGCGCCCAAATCGCTGATGACCAAGGCCATCCGCTACGGCACCAAGCGGTGGGACGCGTTCACCCGCTTCCTCGACTATGGCCGTCTCGAGATCGACAACAACATCGCCGAACGCGCGATCCGCCCCATCGCGATCGGTCGCAAGAACTGGCTGTTCGCTGGATCCGAACCGGGCGGCGTGCGCGCCGCGGCGATCTATTCCGTCATCGAGACCGCCAAGATGAACGGGCTCGAACCGCAGGCTTACATCACCGACGTCATCGCCAAGATCGCCGCAGACTGGCCTGCCGCTCGGTGGGACGAACTCCTCCCGTGGAACTGGCAGCCACCTGCCGACGTGCCAATCGCGCAAGCCGCCTGAGCCGGGGTCTCTGGACCACGCTTACGTAATAGTTAGAAAGTTGCGGGTTTTGCAGGCCGGCATTCCCTGTCTTCAGCTCGATTACAAAGTTAGGAAAGTTCTGGTTCCCATAAACGGCATCAGGCCTCACAGAGCCGAGATCAAACCAACCAGCTACGCCGCCGTCTTTATAGGATACGTTCATGCTCGTATTTCTAAATGTACCGACCGCTGCACTAAAAGCGGAATGAATGAATATTCCTCTGAGCGAAGCCGGAGTGTAGCTATTTACGGGAGTAGAAGAGATCGCAATCTGAGCTGCGGTCTCAAATTGCTCAAACCCGGGAATCCCATTGCATTTATTCCCGGTTCCCTTCCCACTTTGCGGCTATTTAGCATCACAGCGGGAACACCTCTTCGGTATCCAAAACGGCCCCGGAGGTAGGACGTTTCGGGCAACATCGGTTCCTCTAGCCCAAACAAGAAGCCCGCAGTGGTGGCAATACTCACTGTATACGCCAACGCCCGCAAAAAAGATGGGTAAGCCAAGGATTGCGGGAAGCTGTTGGCAACTGTGTATGATAAAAATCATAAAGGCCGCTGTGGCGAGCCACAACCAGAGGCGGACTTGAGCAATCAGGCGGGGGGATAGGCCAGGATTTTGAAAAAAGAATTTCACTAACAGCCTCCGCCGTTTCCAAGTCTCTTCGTATATGAAAAACCGCCCGAATAAGTAGCCTCTGCACCTAAGGAAGGACCGATCCCGAGCCCGCCGTTTCCTGTCCAACCAGTTCCAGGTTTGTTGTCGGTAGATATGTTCTTTTGTGCCGAGAATGACCCAAAGCCGGGACTCAGAGCAAAATTCGCATTAGATGCAGTATGAAAGCCCTCTTGAGGACTTCTCTGCGGTTGCAAAGTGAAAGACGCTCCACCGTTTGCAGCTAGGCCAACCGCTCCCTCTAGGTACGCGCTAAGATACCAGTCGCCTGTATTTTGATCGTATATGAGGCCAGCCCCAAATCGCGCACCAGCTCCAAGCGCGAGAGCGTCATCAAATCCAATTCTTGTATTCGCAGGAGAGGAACAAGGCTCAGTACTATTTTGCGGCTCTTGTTTAGTAACACTACCACTCCCGCCTCCACCGAGGCTAAAGCTACCGGTATCAAACGCATTGTACGCATTTCTAATGGCATTATCGAGCCAAACCGAGGCATCAAAGCCATTCGATACCCAGCCGCAATTACTGTTCACGCAAGCGTAACGAAATTGGTTGCCGTAAGGATCTGTATAGTTTTGCGAGAGACCCGACGGATCCACCCCGTTCACCGGATCGTTGCGCACATAGCGGTACATGTTCATGCCGTCGCCATAGCCGATCGGGTCGGTCTGGAGGAACCGGCCGAGCGAGGGGGAATACATGCGGGCCTTGTAATAGGACATGCCGAGCTCGGCAATCCAGGCCTGGCCGGTATATTGGAACCGCCCGGCATTGGTCAGGCCGGGGATGCCATAGGCATCGTAGTTGTTGATGGTCTGCCCGTTGCCATTGGCATCGGTGATTGCGACGATCGAGCCGCGCTCGTCGGCATAGAGATAGCGCCGCGCGCTGCTCGCCACGCTGGCCCCCTCATACATCACCAGCGGATCGTCCAATCCGGCGGCGGGGCCGTGGATGTAGCGCTTCAGCATAGCACCGGAGCTGTTGTATTCGGCCACCATGGCATCGCCGTCATAGACAAATCGTGTGATGCCGGTCTGGTTACCGTTGATTTCATAGAGCCGCCCCAGCGGATCGTAGCGCAGCGTCGCGCTCGAACTGCCGACGCTGCCGATGACCAAGCGGTTCTCGACATCGTAGGTGTAGCTGTTGGTGCCATCCGAGGTCAGGTTGCCATTGGCGTCATAGGTGAAGCTGGCCGGGCCGGCCACGGTGTACTGGTTGAGACCGTTGGAGGTGTAGCCGCGCGTTGCATCGACATGTGCGTCCCACGCGTAAGCATTGTTCGACTGCGCCTTGCTCGCGATCTGGCCTGCGGGGTTGTAGGCAAAGGTCGCGGTCGTATCGAGCGCGGTGCCTGCGTGGTTCAGGGTGAGGCTGCTGAGTCGAGAGGCAACATCGAACGCGAAATTCGTAGCCATGGTCCAACCTGAACCGGGCTGATAGCGCTCCAGCTTGAACGGTAGTCCGTAATCGTTGAAACTGGCCTGCAGCAGGTTCTCGCCATTGAACTGCGTCAGCTTGGGCCGTCCGAGAATGTCGTAAGACATGCCGACGGCATAATTGTCCGGGAAGGTCATCGAGATGCGGTTGTTGGTGACATCGTAGCCCGACCCGACGGAGCGGGTCGCGCCGTTCATGGTCTGGGTCTCCAGGACCTGACGCCCGAGCCCGTCAAAGGCAAAGGTCACGCCCTCGCCGGCCGTGCTGTCGAACCGAGCGCCGGTGAGATCGCCGAACAGGTCGTAATCGTAGAAGACATCGCGCGTGTGGGTCGAGGAGAGTCCCGAACGTTGCGGGACGACCTTCTTCGTGAGCCTGTTCAAATTGTCATAGGTCAGGCTCAGCGTTTCGCCGCGGCGCGTGCGGAAGCTGGTGACGTTGCCGGCAGGATCGAAGCCATATTGCTCGTAATCGGCGGCCGAGCTGGCACTGGCGCCCTTGGCCGCGACGGGGTAGCGGATCTGGTAATTGCGATCATGGCCGTCATAGACATAAGTGGTGAGATTGTTTGCGCCGTCCTTCGCTGTCTCGATCTGGCCGTTTCTGGTGAAGGTTGCGGTAAACTCATTGGCCGCGTCCGCGGTCCCATAGCCGTTGGTGACCTGCGTTACCCGGCCCAGCGCATCATAGGTATATTTTGCAATCCGGTCGGGGCCGAACGTCCCTTGCGTCCCTAATGAGCAAGCGCTCGACGGCGGCGAACCGAATTTCGCGGCGTTCATCCGCGTTGCAACGCAAGTCACCCTGCCGGCGGTATCGTAGCTCGTCTGAACCAGCGACTGGGCGGCGCCGTTCGACCCGATACTGGCCTGCTTGATCGGCCGTCCGTAGCTGTCGAACGTAACGGTCGACGATTGATTGACACTGAAGAAAGGCCAGGATGACTCAGATTGGCCAGGAATATGACCGGATTCAACCTTCCACGCCCGGCCGGCCCCGTCATAGGAAGTGCGCTGCGCAAGACTGAAGCCCCCTGGCTGCGCCGGTCCAATCCGGCCGCTTTCCTGTCGGGCCTGGTTATAGAAGAAAACCGTCTGGTCGGTTGTCCCACTCAGCGGACCATCGACCGAGGCGAGATCGCCCAGCTGGGTATAGGCAAGGCTGGTCGTCTGGCTAAGTGTATTATTGCCTGCTTTGCGGACCACGCTGGTCGCCAAGGCGTTATTGGGGTTCGTGCTGCCCAGGTAAAATAGGTTGACGATCCGCTCGTCCGCGCTGCCCGTGCAGGTGGCGGCCGTGCGGCATTCCCGCGAATAAACGGGAACGTAGATCGCCGGGGAGTTCGCCCAAGCGCTGGCCGAGGTCCGATAACGCGCCTGAACCTGACTATAGAAATAGGTTGTGGTGGGGCGGGCGGCACCCGCGATCGGTGCCGGCGCCTCTATTTTGGTCAAGCCGCCATGCGTGCCGTCCCAGGTAAAGTTTGTGATATTGCCCTTCGCGTCGGTGGTGCTGGTCGGCTTGTTGCAAGTCTTGGCGTTGCTGCACGCGCTAACGAAAGTGGCGCTTTGTGTAATCGCAGCGAGCCCGGTGCCGGGTTTCGCATAATGCGTCTGGCTGGTCAGGTTGCCCCGCGCATCATAAATGAACGTGGTATAGTCCATCTCCGGGTTCGTTACCTTTTGGACACGTCCCACCGGACATGTCGACGTCCCTGTGCAATAGCCAAACGCCGTGACTTCGTTTTTCGAATTGGTTCGGCTGGTAACCTGGCCCTGCCCATTGAACGCATATTTGTCGGACTGGCTATTTGGGCCCGTCACCTGCGTCGAGGTGGTGGTCGGGTTGAGATAATTCCATGTCCCTCCGCCCTTGCTGACGGAAAGCACCTTGTCACCGGTATAGGTGAACGAAACTGGCGCATTGCCCGAACCCGGAGGTGTGATCGACGCCACCTTGGATCCCGAATAGGTGTAGGATGTCGTGCGGCCTTCGGGAGTGGTGACCGTGGGCGTGTTGTAGAGACTGCCGCCATAGGTGACCTCTGGCCAGTTTCCCGACAGGCTGCAGGTGTCGGCGGCCGGGCTGCAAGATTCGACCGTGTTGTTGATTGATGTAGCTTTGGTAAGCTGCCGCCAATTCTGTTGATGGCTATCATTTGAAAGGTAAGAAAATTTGAGCTGGTAGCCGGTCGAGCTGTTGATCGAGATCAGCCTCGTCATCAGAACAAAATATGTATCTAATGGATCTGGGCCAAGTACCTGGTACATGCCCGTTTGATAGGTGAATAAATGTTCAACGCCATCAGGGAAGGTAATCTTCTCAGCGGCTTTGAACGCGGTCGCGTGTTCCGAAAGATCGGACACCGTTCGAAAATTAACCACCGTCCCATCTGACGCGGTAAAAATCGTGGCCCCGCTATTAAGGGTCGAGCCGTCCTGAATGGCGGGCACATAAGTCGAGCCGTTCCAGTGGAAAGCGCTCGATTGTCCGCCAAGGATTACAACAGGGTCTGTCGAGTTGCCTGACATTACCGGGGTAGTCGAAAGCCTCCAGCCATAAGACGCCATTTGCCGGTTGAGCTGCAGCCCGCGGTGGTCGTCCGGCCCGATCCTGAGATCGGTCGCTCCCAGCATGAGCTTTCTGCTCGAGATGTCAACGCTGTTCTCGTCCACATTCATCGGCTGCGGCGGCGGCGGCGGCTGGGTCTGCGCGCTGGCTTGGGAAGCCAGGAGAAGCGAAATGGCGCCCAGCGAAACGCCCGACAGCGAACGGATACCTCTCCTTTTCATTGCACGCCCCCCAAGAACTCTTATTTTTCGTTGTCCGACGCGTCGCTCGCCCGGATAGTTCGCGCGCGCTCAACTAGCTGTGAGAAATCCACTGCGCCGTCCGTCGAACTCGCTTCGACCGAATTGCCGGACGACATGACGTTCGCGGTGAGCTGCCCCGTCGCTCCTTTGCCGAAGTCCAGATCGAGTCCCTCAACGTCCGCACCCGCCTCACGGCCAGCGGCCCGGGCGATCGTTCCGGTGATCTCCTCCAGAGCCAGCGAATTGTCCTCATTTTTCATCACGAGCCAAATGCGCCGCGATCCCTCGACCGACGTCGTGACTACCGCGGCTTGCAGATCGGGGAGCTGGGTCAGATCGTAGTTATCGACCTGACCCAAGATCGTCCCGGCATTTCCGCAAACGACGTGGAGCATTTCGGGGCCACCCTCGACCACTGGGATCGTAAATGCTTTGCAAGGAGATGCATCAACAGCCTGCGCATATGCATCGTCAGAATAAACCGACAACAAGACCACTGCAGCAAGCCCGATCATTTTTAGAGAAGCGTTATCCATTTCCATTCCCTTAACCCCCTTGCCGAAGCGAAACGCCTCAGATCCGCTCAACATCAGATCAACATAGAAACCTGCCACACATAGGGTCTTCATCGTCGTCAAAGATCGTGCCGATCCCTTGCCCATCGGAAATTGTTGCCCCGCCTGAGGGGCTCGATAAATTAACTGTGAAAGTTTCGTCCCCCTCTAGCAGCGCATCCTGCCTGGTAGTGACGGAGAATGTCTTGCTGGTCTGGCCAGCCGTGAAGGTCAGCGTGCCTGAAGCAGCGGTCAAGTCGCTCGACCCAGCCGATCCATAAGCCGTAGCGTAGTTCACGCTGATGCTTGAGCTATAGGAAGCGCTGAGCGAAACTGTGAACGGGATGCTGCCTCCCTCGATGCCGCTGCCATCGGAGATCGAGATGGACGGCGCGGGCGGCGGCGGAGGAGGAGGAGGAGGAGGAGGAGGAGGAGGAGGACTTCCAGCGCAATTGACGAGCGCACCGGCATTGTCGGCCTTCACCAATGTTCTGTTACCGGCCGGATCGTAGCAATAGGACGCCACCTGGTTATTGTTCACCGTCCCTGAAGAACGAGCCACCACGAGGCGGCCGAGGGAATCGTAAGTATACGTGATTGTTTCGCCGGCTATCGCCGCCGTAGATGCAGCACTGGCCAGTACCAATGCGAGCGCAGTTCGACCGGCTAAATCGTGTCGCGACATATGCCCCCCTTTACGCGCCGCCTGATTTCCGCGACTCGCCTTTTCATCACTCTATTTGCATCCAACTTCGAAACCTTGGCAAGAAAAATCGGCATGCGGCATTTAATAGTTAGGTGAAAAGTGAAGGGGTAGCATGGATGGTGCCGAGCGCGTGTATGCTCAGATTTATTGGCTATCTGGTCGAACCATGTTTTCAGTCATTGTAGATATCTATCGGCATGAGCGACCTTCAAAGACAGTTAACTAAATAGTCCCGTTCGTAAACACCATTTTTTTTGCTCAGTTCTCGTCTAAGGTCGTCACGGCTATCGACATAGGCTCCGCCTGTTCTAGGACTCCCGGCGATGGAAGCGGTCAGACTGCTTGGCGCAATCTATTGTTGGCAAAGTCGCGATGTCGGTGCATCATCGAGTCGGAGTTTATCCGACTGCGGGGAGTTTCATGTATAGACGGTCAATCGTTCGGTCCGCAGTGGCCATCATACTAGCTCTTTTGCCGATTGGCGCCGCCGCATCCGCAGCCCAACTCGGTGATCCCGCCGGCTCGGGCGTCGTCGTGTCCGCCGCATCGTGGCTGCAGGGAACCTTGCTCGGCACGCTTGCCACCATCGTCGCGGTGATCGCGGTGGCGGCGGTGGGTTTCGGGATGCTGACCGGGCGCATAAACTGGCGGCACGGCGCGGTGGTGATTCTGGGCTGTTTCGTGCTGTTCGGCGCGGCGAGCATCGTCGGCGGGATCCAGTCCACCGCGCAATCGGCGAACTGATCCGCCATGCCCGACATTCGCCGTGACACGCTGTTCGTCGCGCTGACGCGTCCGCAAATGTTCGCTGGCGTCACCTACAGCTTCTTCGTCATTAACGGCGTGCTGGCGGCCGAATTATTTCTGATCTTCAAGTCGCTCTGGGTGTTGGCGATTGCGCTGCTCATCCACGGCATCGGCGTGATCATGTGCCTGCGCGAGCCGCGCATCTTCGATCTGTGGATCGCCAAGGTCAGCCGCTGCCCGCGCGTGCGCAACCATGCGATCTGGCGATGCAACTCCTACCGACCCTGAGCCGCGACCCCAAGGTCATCGCGCGCGAAAAGCCGGTCGGCGCGCATCTCCCTTATGCGCGGCATGTCGATCGGCAGACGATCGAGACCCGCGACGGCCTGCTGATGCAGACGATCAGGCTACGCGGACTATTGTTTGAAACCGCCGATACCGACGAACTGAACTACCGCGCCGAACTGCGCGATGCGATGCTGCGCGCGGTCGGCTCGTCGCGGTTCGCGCTTTACCATCATGTCGTGCGCCGCCGCGCCGACTTCGCGCTGGATGCGGATTACAAAGACAGCTTCTCCAGGGAACTCGACGCGAAATGGAGCGACCGGCTCGCCTCGCGCCAGCTCTATGTCAACGAGCTGTTTCTGACGCTCGTGCGCCGCCCGCTGCAGGGCCGCATCGGCGTCGCCGACCGGCTGCGCGGGCTGGTATCCGATGCTGGCCGCGAGCGCGGGGCCGCCGCGGCGCAAGAATTGCGCGCGCTCAGCAATGCGCGTGACGCGCTGGTCGCCTCGCTCGGTCAATATGGACCGCAGGTGCTGGGCATTTACGACACGCCGAACGGCTATTGTTCCGAGCCGCTGGAGTTCCTGTCCTGCCTCCTGAATGGCGACATGCGCCCCGTTGCGCTGCCGCATGAGGATATCGGCAACTATCTCGCCTGTCGCCGGATCAGCTTCGGTCAGGAGGCGATCGAGCTGGGCCAGGCGGGCGCTACGCCGCGCCAGTTCGTCGCCATGGTGTCGATCAAGGATTATCCCGGCATCACCTCGCCCGGCATGTTCGACGAGCTCTACCGGCTGCCGATCGAGATGACGGTGTCGCAAAGCTTCGGCTTCGTCGAGCGCGGCGCTGCGCTGTCGCGCATGAACCTGTCGCTGCGGCGCATGCGCTCGGCGGAGGACGAGGCGCTGACGCTGCGCGACGAACTGGCGCAGGCCAAGGACGATGTGGCGGCGGGGCGCGCAGGCTTTGGCGAGCATCACACCACGATCGCACTGCGCGCCGACACACTGGCCGCACTCGACGACAGTGTCGCCGAGGTAATCGCGCAGCTGGGAGATATGGGAATCATCGCCGCGCGCGAGGATATTGCACTGGAGCCCGCCTTCTGGGCGCAGTTTCCCGGCAATTTCAAATATATTGCGCGGCGCGGCTTGGTTTCGACGCGCAATTTCTCCAGCCTCGCCAGCATGCATAATTTTCCCGTCGGCAAGGCGCGCGGCAATCACTGGGGCGACGCCGTGGCGCTGCTCGAAACCACCGCGGCGGGGCCCTATTTCTTCAACTTCCACCACGGCGATCTGGGCAATTTCACCGTCATCGGCCCCTCGGGCTCGGGCAAGACGGTGGTGCTGAACTTCCTGCTCGCGCAGGCGCGCAAGTTCGATCCGCGCATCGTCTTCTTCGACAAGGATCGCGGCGCGGAATTGTTCGTGCGCGCCATCGGCGGGCGCTACGACCGGCTCCGTCCCGACGAGCCCGCGCATCTCAATCCGTTGCAGCTGCCCGATACACCCGGCAACCGGCAGTTTCTGATCGACTGGCTGGGTATGCTGGCGGGCGGCGCGGATATCGGCGAGACCGCGCGGATCAAGGATGCGGTCGACGCGAATTACGATCAACCGCCCGAGCACCGCCGCCTGTGCCATCTCGCCGAGCTGTTCCGTGGGAGCGCGCGTCCTCAAGCGGGCGATCTCTACGCACGGCTGCAACCCTGGTGGGGACAGGGCGAACGCGCCTGGCTGTTTGACAATGAAGACGACCGCACCGATCTGAGCGCGCGCACCGTGGGCTTCGACATGACCGCGATCCTCGACGATCCCACCGCACGCACCCCGGCGATGTTCTATTTGTTCCACCGTGTCGAGGAACGGCTCGACGGATCGCCCGCGATCATCGTCGTCGACGAGGGCTGGAAGGCGCTCGACGACGAGGTGTTCGTGCGGCGGATCAAGGACTGGGAAAAGACCATCCGCAAGCGCAATGGCATTGTCGGCTTCGCCACGCAGAGCGCCGAGGATGCGCTGGACAGCAAGATATCGAGCGCGATCATCGAGCAGGCCGGCACGCAGATATTCATGATCAACCCCAAGGCGCGTGCCCAGGATTATGTCGACGGCTTCGGCCTGACGGCCCATGAATATGATCTCGTCCGCACATTGCCCGACAGCGCGCATTGTTTCCTGATCAAGCACGGCCAGGACAGCGTGGTCGCGCGGCTCGATCTGAGCGGCGAGGCGGAGCTGCTCACCATCCTGTCGGGCCGCGAAGGCATCATGCGCATTTTCGACGATGTGCGTGCCGCGACCGGCGACGACCCCGCCGACTGGATGGCCCCGTTGATGGAGCGCGTATAATGCCGTGCGGCGCGGTCACCACCGGCCAGGGATTCCTCAGCCGCAGCATCGAGCATATCGATTGCCAGGCCGCCACGATTGGCAGCTATGGCTTCCAGTCGCTGGCCGCCCCCGGATCGGCCTTTTCCATTGCGGTCACCAGCCTTTTGACCCTGTTCATCGCGATCCTGGGTATCCGGCTGATCCTGGGGGACCGTCTGGGGCTGAGCGATGTGGTAGTCGCCGCGCTGGAAATCGGGGTGGTGCTGACGCTGCTGGGCAGTTGGCCGGCCTATCGAACCCTGTTCTACGATGTCGTGCTGGAGGCGCCCGCCGATATCAGCGCCGCCCTGCTGTCGGGCACCGGGACCGCCAGCACTGAAAGTATGGTCGCGCGTCTGCAGGGGGTCGACGATGCGATCCTGGCGCTCACGCGGATCGGCTCGGGCCGCTTCACTGCGGGCGCGGTGCCGGTGCAGCAGGGCCAGCGGCCGGACGAAGCCTTTCAGGAGATCGCGGTGAGCGACGATCTGGGCTGGGGCACAGCGCGGCTGTCCTTCCTTGCCGGAACGCTGGTCCCGCTGATCATGCTCAGAATCGCTGCCGGACTGTTGCTGGCGCTTGGGCCCCTTTTCGCCGGGCTGCTGCTGTTCGAGGCGACCCGCAGCCTGTTTCTAGGCTGGCTCAGCGCGCTGTTCGGCATCATGCTCGCCTCGACCGGGTTCGCGGTGCTGCTCTCGGTCGAGCTTGCCGTGCTAGAACCCTGGCTTACCAGCGCGCTGCGCCAGCGCGCGTCGGACATCGCCACTCCCAGCGCCCCGACCGAATTGCTCGCACTGACGCTGGCCTTTTCGCTGGCCTCGCTGCTGCTGCTCGCCTTTCTTACGCGCTTCGCCGTGCGGCAATGGGTCGCGCGGGCTTCGTCGCCAAGCGAGACAGCTGGCAAGGACCGGTCCCGCTCACCGGCGTCCGCCAGGCCTCAGCCCACAGGCCTGCCCGCGCTTGCGGGATCGCAGCGCGCCCAGCGCATCGCCGAGGGGATCGAATCGATCCAGCGCGCCGAATGGGTGGGCGCATCCATCGGCGGTGGTCGCGGCGCATACCAGGCCCGGCCCCTTGCGCTTCCCGCCGCTGACCGGGGCGCGAGCGATGACAAGATGATGGCAACCGCCGTCCCACTCGGGCAAAGCTACAAGCGCACCATGCGGCGATCCACACGGGCGGGCAACGCGCGGGACCGTGGACCATGAGGGAGGGGCCGATCGAAGCCGAAGATGATCTGGACGAGTATTTCCGCGATGCGGGGAGCTGGGCCGAGGATCGCGCCGCCGGTATCCGCCGCTCGCGCCGCCTCGCCTGGTGGATCGCGGGCGGGGCCGGCTTCATTGCCGTGCTGGAAGCAATCGCACTGGTTGCGCTGACACCACTGAAGGCGGTCGAGCCCTATACGCTGCTGGTCGACAAGCAGACCGGCTATGTCGAGGCGCTCACCCCCGTCGACGGCAATCTGGTCACGCCCGACGCCGCGCTGACGCGCAGCTTTCTGGCGCAATATGTCATCGCACGCGAAAGCTTCGCGATCGACACGGTGCAGCAGGATTACCGCAAGGTTGCGCTCTGGTCGGCCGATGGCGCGCGATCGGGCTACATCGCGGATATGCAGGCGGGCAATCCGAATAGCCCGCTGACCCGCTATCCGCGCCGCACGGTAATCGACACCGAGGTTAAAAGCGTGTCATCGCTTGGCGACAATGTCTCGCTGGTGCGCTTCGACACATTGCGGACCGCCCCCAATGGCGGCGGCGAGGTGCGCCAGCCTTACGCAGCAGTGGTGCGCTGGCGCTATTCGGGCGAACCGATGAGCGTGGAGGACCGTATGCTGAATCCGCTCGGCTTTCAGGTGACGCGCTACCGCAAGGATGCCGAGGCGCTTCCGGCGGTGCAGGAGGCGCGCCCGGCGACGCCGTTGGAGCGCTTGGAGGGCGATGAACGCATCGTCGGCGACGGGGCCGCGCCGCCACCGCCATGAGCCGCCTGTTCGCCCTGATGATGACGCTTTGCTGCACGCCGCCGGCGCTCGCGCAGACCCAGCCCTATTCCGACGGTGGCGATCCGCGCCTGCAGGTGGTGAATTACGATCCCGACGAGATCGTGCGCCTGATGGTCAGCCCCGGCTATCAGCTCACGGTCAGCTTTGCTCCGACCGAGCATATCCAGAATATCGCCGTGGGCGCGAGCGACATCTGGCTGGTCAGCGCGACGGCGCGCGGTGATCATCTGTTCATCAAGCCGGTCCAGGGCGGCATATCGAGCAACATGACCGTGATCACCGACGTGCGCAGCTATATGTTCGAGCTGCTACCTGGATCGGGCGATGGGCGCAATTCGCCGTTTGCGCTGCAATTTCGCTATGGCGAGGACGGCCTCGATCCGGTCGAAAATGCCGATCCGATCGATCACGCCCCGCTAATCGGTTGGAAGCTGGGCGGGGACCGCGCGATTCGTCCGGTCGAAGTCGCCGACGACGGCACCCGCGTCTATATCCGCTGGGCCGAAGACCAGCTCCAGCCCGCTGTGTTCGCGATCGACGACACCGGCGAGGAGGTGCTCGCCGATGGCTACGTGCGCGGCGACGCCTATGTCATCGACCGATTGTTCGACAAGCTCGTCTTCCGCATCGGCAGGGACAGGGCAGTGGCGACGCGGCCTCCCGAGCGAGATCGCTCGTGACCGGCATCGAGCGCCCGGCTCATGAAAGCGATGTGGTGCGCGACCGGGATGTGCGGCCCGAAGTCGCGGAGCGTTCCTCCCGCATGCCGATTGTGCTGTTCGGTATCGCCGCGCTCGTTGCCGCGCTTCTCCTGTTCAACGCGCTCGATGCCCGCCGCCGCGCGCTGACGGCGCCACCGACGCGTCCGGCTCCGTCGGACCTGATCCTGCCGTCGCAGGCGCCGCCTGGTCTATTCGTTCCGCCGCTCGACGAGCCACCGGCATTTCAGCGTATCCCACCGCGTTTCGAACGCACGATATCCGAACCCCCAGCGGAGCTTGCGCCAAGCTATTCACCGCCGCCGGAGCCAGCACCGCGCCAGGTTTACGAAGATTTCCAGAGCGGATCGCCACCGACCAACTTACTGCCCGAGCCACCGCCCCGCGTCTCGAACAGTCCGGTAATGGTGTTCGGCGAAGGCGCCAGCAGCAGATCAGCTAATCCGTCTCCGGTCGGCGGAGACCCCGCGTCGGACCGCCGGCCGGTCGATGTCTTCGATCGGGCACGCGCAGGACCCCTCCAGAATCCCACCACCACCGTGCCGCAGGGCACGCTGATCCCCGCCGTGCTCGAAACCGCGCTCGATTCCACCCGGGCCGGCCAGGCACGCGCGCTTGTTTCACGCAACGTGCGCGGGTTCGACGGCAAGAACGTGTTGATCCCGCGCGGCAGCCGGTTGTTCGGTGATTATCAGGCGGATGTCCAACCGGGTCAGAACCGCGCACTGATCCAGTGGACTCGGTTGGTGCGCCCGGACGGTGCGACCATCGCGCTCGACTCTCCGTCCGCGGATCCGCTCGGCCGTGCTGGAGTGAGGGGCAGCGTCAACAGCCATTTCTTCGCACGGTTCGGCGGTGCGATCCTGCAATCGATCCTGGACATCGGAACAAACGTGGCTTCGCGTAGCATCAGCGACGGTTCGGTCATCGTTGCCGTGCCGGGAAGCGCACGCGCCGCCGCCGGCGACACGCTGGCGCGAGACATCCCGCCTACCTTGAAGGTGAAACCCGGTGCGCGCGTCAGCGTGTTCGTCGCTCGCGATCTCGACTTTACCGCGGTGGAGAATGGCCGATGAGCAAGGTGGCCGCCAACGAGCCGGTCTATCTCACCAGCTATCTGGCGCCGCTCGCGGACATTTTGACACGGCCCGATGTTACCGACATCTATATCAATCGGCCGGGCGAATATTGGATCGAAACGCTGGGTGGTGCGCTTGAGCGCTTAGAGGATGCACGGCTCGGCGAAGTCGCGCTCGAACGGTTGTCCCGACAGATCGCCGCGATCGCACATCAGGGCATCAGCCGCGCCCACCCGATCCTGTCGGCCAGCTTGCCCGATGGATCGCGGGTGCAAATCGTGTTCCCGCCAGCGACACGCGGCCCCGTCGCCATCGCCATCCGCAAGCATCTCGCGCGGGGCATGACGCTCGGCGATTATGAGGAAGGCGGCGCGTTCGAAAGCGTTAGCCGGGAGACCGGGGAAACGAGCGCCGTCACGCAATCGCTGCGCGACCTGCACCGCGAAGGCGCCTATGCCGAATTGCTGCGCCAGGCGGTCCGCGCTCGCAAAAACATTCTCATCGCGGGCGGCACATCCTCGGGCAAGACGACCTTCCTGAACGCGCTGCTCAAGGAAATACCAACCGAAGAACGGCTGATCACAATCGAAGACGCGCCCGAGCTGACCCAGAGTCACGCCAACATGATCGGCCTGATCGCAGCGCGCAGCATGCTGTCGGAAGCCGATGTCAGCGCCGAGGCGCTGCTGAACGCCGCGCTGCGGATGCGACCGGACCGCATCTTGCTTGGCGAGATTCGCGGGCCCGAAGCTTTCACCTTTTTGCGCGCGATCAACAGCGGCCATCCCGGATCGATGACCACCATCCATGCCGACAGTCCGCGTCTGGCGGTCGAGCAGATGGCACTGCTGGTGATGCAATCGGGCGCGCGGCTCAGCCGGCAGGATGTGGCGCATTATATCCGCAGCACGATCGACATCTTCGTCCAGCTCGGGCGGCGCAGCGGCAAGCGCTTCGTCGAAGCTGTGATGCTGGGCGATCAACTGGCCGGACGGAGCGCCGACTGATGCAGCCGAGCCTGTTCGATCCGTCCGGCAGCAACGCGGTCGTCGAGGCCGCTTTGTGGGTGCAGCGCCTGCTGCTTGGCTCGCTGGCGACCAGCATCGCGGTCATCGCGGTCGCCTGGCTGGGGTTCATGATGCTGCAGGGCAGCGTCTCGATCCGCCGCGGGACGCAGCTGCTCGCGGGATGTTTTATCCTGTTCGGCGCGGCCAGCATCGCACAGGGGCTCGCTGGGCTGGCGCAGCGTGAGGGTGGGCGAGAGGCGATCGCCGCCGACTACCGTCCTGCGGCAACCGTCTCTCCGCAGGCCACTGAGTTGGCTCCGTACGATCCGTATGCAGGAGCATCGGTGCCGGTACGTTGAAAGCCGAGCCTAATAGCTGATCCGGCAAGATGTTAATCGCTGCCATGCCCCACGCGTGGTTAAAATTGGCTCCTGCCCGAGTCAAAATCTAAAAACACAAATCTTAATTGCCTGAATAAAAGATCGCGTTACCATCGCACAAGGTGTCATAGGCTTTGCACTGCCGCTTCGCCGACCGTCAAATGGAAGGCGAACGGTCGCCATCGGGCATCAACAAGACAGTGAAGCTTACTAGTGAACCCGACCCGCGAGCGGCCCAGATCTCTTCGACGATCTCTCTTTTTCCGCCCGCTACGGAGACGTGGGCACGAACAGTGGTGCTGTCGATGCTGTAATGGCCGCTGTCCTGAAGCCAGGAGGCTGCGGAAAAGATGACCCCGGAGCCGGCGGGATCGCCTAATTGGGCGGCGGAGTTGCGGACGACGCGCACAGAATAGCCAATAGCATGAAGCAGCGCAGTGTTGCTTTGATTGCGACCATGTATCCTCCCGGGCGGCAGATCGATGATGCACTTCGGCCAGCTTTTTGCCAACCGTTGATTTCCGCCAAAGTCTTTTGGGACCCATGTCGCTCGAATTGTGAATTCGTTCGTTTATTGCCATCATTGGCCCCATGTTTGTAGCGGAGGCCCGGCTAATATCGTTCAAAATTGGCTCTCCAAATTTGGATTGACAACAGAACGAAAAGAGCCACAGACGTTTGATAATCAAGACCATTGAATGGCCTGATTCTCGGGGGACGAATTATGCGGAACCATCGCGCTGCGCTCTTGTACTCGATTTCCGCTTGCTCGCTAGTTGCAGTACCTTCGGCTGCGCTGTCCAGTGACACCGTCATCTATGTCTATGATGCGCTTGGCCGGTTGACCATGACGACGGTTTCGGGCGGTGTGAGCAATGGAAGCGCCGCTTCACTATGCTATGATGCCGCTGGCAACCGGAAAGTTTTCAAAGCTAGCAAGACTGGAGCTGTCGCGAATTGTGGCGGAGGAACTACTCCGCCGCCGCCCCCGGCTCCACCACCTCCGCCGCCTCCACCACCTCCGCCGCCGCCCCCGGTGATTTGCTGGGAAAACGGTCAGCGAGTGCCGTGTGAATAAGTGGTGGTGCCTGAAACGAAAGAATAGAGTGGAGGGGATGGCAATGCTGAGGCGATCAAGTTCTAAATCCATTGTGGATCTGCACGTCTCTATGGAATTACGGCTCAGTGTTTCCGCCAGACAATTGCGTTCCGCACGGGCTAACAAGGCGCAAACATGCATAGTCCGCGCGCTCACGTTGGTGTTCCTGTGTCAAACGGCGTCACTACCAGCTTATGGTCAGCTTTCCCCGCCTCCACGCCACGACGCCCGCTCTCCTACGGGCGTGAGTTATCGTGGGGGCGGCTTTGTCTTCGAGGAAGAGGATTTGACGATCGGCGACGAGGCGAACGGGCTCACGCTTGTGCGTAGCTACAACAGCGCCTCGGATGGTCAGTCGGATCCGTTCAACGCCGCGGTTGGCTGGACCCACTCTTTCAACATCTATATTTCCGTCCAACCCCTGCCACAAGAGCCGGAGGTCCTGCAGCCGCCAAATTATTACGGGCGCTGTGTTTATAACATAGTTGGTGGAGCGGCCGCAGTCGGGTTTGTTTTTACCGGCTCAAATCCGCCGCAGTCCACCAGTTGCGGCGGGGTCAGGGCGGGTACCTATGCGCCGTTGACCCCTGCTGGCTCCAAGCTCGAACTGATTGGCGACAGCACGAACTACTATCGCTACACAGGCGCCGATGGTTCGGTCATCGCCTTCGCGCCGGGCGCCGCGGCGCGCGCGGTAAGCTGGACCAAGCCCGATGGCACAAGAATGGACTTTACCTATTCGAGCGGTACCACGGGCACTATCAAAAGCGTCTTCAGCAATCGGGGCTGGGCGATTCTCTTCGAAGGGGCAGGTAAGGCCTGCGCGGTCAATCGGGCGCAGACTTACATCACGCCGACCTCAGCGTGTCCGGCCGGAGCGCAGGCGGTCACCTATACCTATTCGCCGGGAACGTATGTGACGAGCTGGAACTTGATGACTAGCGCTACCAAGGCTGGAGCGACGCGCTATTATCAGTATGCCGCCAACGATCATGTGAACTGCATCAAAGATCCAGGTGAGTCGCTCTGCCGTATTCAGAATACTTATAGCAATTGTCCGGAAGATCCCCACAATCCTTACAAGCAACCCAACATACATCTTCACGATGCCGTTACCAGCCAAACTGACGGGGCGGGACGAAGGTACAGCTATGCTTATTCCCCGGACAGTTGCCCGCAATGGCCGTGGGTGACCGACCCCGATTACCGGCCTTTCGTCGAAGTGACGACAACGGTCACGGAGAGCGGTGTTCCCGGGACCACGGTCGCGGTCACCGACTCCGCCGCGAACCTAGCTTCGCTGACCGATCCCTTGGGCAGTAAGTCCCGGTTTATCTACGATGCGTCAAGCACCTACGCCTACGAATCCGGCGACCTCAACCAGATAATCTATCCTGAAGCGAACTCGGTGTATGTTACGAAGGATGCAAGGGGCAACATTATCTCGAGCGTCACCAAGCCCAAGCCCGGGTCGCCCCTTGTCAACCTCACGACGGCCGCTGCCTATCCGTCTACGTGCTCCAACATCGTTACATGTAATAAACCGACTTCGGTGAAGGACGCGCGCGGCGCGGTGACGAGCTTCACGTACGATACCACGCATGGCGGCGTACTCATCGAATCTGGACCGGCAGATGGTAACGGCGTCAGTCCGGTGACGCGATCGACGTACGTCCAGCGAACTGCCTGGCTAAAAAACAGTTCAGGGGGGTATGCGCCTGCCTCCTCCCCGGTTTGGATTTTGAGCGCGACCCGTACCTGCGTGTCGACCGAGACGATAGGCAATGGCTGCGCTGGCGGAAGCGCTGACGAGGTGGTGACGAGCTATGATTATGGTCCGGACGGCGGACCCAATAATCTGCTGCTCCGCGGCATGGCGGTGACGGCGGACGGGCAGACGCTGCGGACCTGTTATGGCTATGACTTATATGGTCGCAAGATCAGCGAGACGTCGCCGAACGCCAATCTGGCGAGCTGTCCGTGAGCGGTGCCGGGGGGAGACACGGGATGGTGCATCGTCTGACGGGATTGGCACTGGGCGCGGCGGTTCTGTCACTGCCGCTGGCGGGCGCGCCTGTGCATGCGCAAGCCTCGCCCTCGCCTTATACGAGCGCGATGCGTTACGATGCGATGGGGCGCGTGACGGGAACGATCGCGCCGGATCCGGATGGGTCTGGTCCGCTCAAATATGCGGCGACGCGCACGACCTATGATGCTGCGGGGCGGCCGATCAAGGTGGAGACGGGCGAGTTGGTGACGTGGAAGGCGGAGACGATTGCGCCATCGGCCTGGCCGTTGGGTCCCACCGAGTTCACGCTGCTGTCCTATGTCGAGACGAGCTATGATGTGATGAGCAGCAAGCGTGTGGAGATCGTCAAGGGCTCGAACAACGTGGCGGTCTCGGCGACGCAATATAGCTATAACGATCAGGGCCTCATGGAATGCACCGCGGTGCGGATGAACCCGGCGCGCTTTACCAGTCTTCCGGCGAGCGCCTGCACGCTGGGCGTGGAGGGTTCGCAGGGGCCGGACCGGATCACGAAAAATATCTACGATGCGGCCGGGCAGCTGCTGCAGGTCCGCAAGGCGGTGGGCACGCCGCTGGAGCAGGCCTATGCGAGCTATGAGTATACGCTCAACGGCCAGCGCAGGAGCGTTGTCGATGCCAATGGCAACAAGGCGAGCATGACCTATGACGGGTTCGATCGTCAGGTGAAATGGAACTTCCCACACAAGACGAGCGTCGGGGCGGTCAGCACCACCGACTACGAGCAATATGGCTATGACGCAAACGGCAACCGGACGAGCCTGAGGAAGCGTGACGGATCGACGCTGAGCTATCAATATGATGCGCTGAACCGGATGATCAAAAAGGTGGTGCCGCCGCGTTCGGGATTGACCGCCGCGCAGACGCGCGATGTGTTCTACGGCTATGACCTGCGCGGTCTGCAGACCTATGCGCGGTTCGACAGCGTTAGCGGCGAAGGGGTGAGCACGGTCTATGACGGGTTCGGCCGGGTCGCCTCGAACACGATCACCATGGGCGGGCAAAGCCGTACGCTGAGCCATCTGTATGACAAGGATGGGGGCCGTATCCGGATCACCCATCCGGACGGCAAATATTTTACCTATGGCTATGACGGCCTGGACCGGGCGACCTCGATCGCGGCGCAGGGTTCGACCACCATCGCAACGGTTGGTTACAACAATCGCGGCAGCCGCGCCTCGCTCGGCACGGGCATCGGCACGACCTATGGCTATGACGTGGCCGGGCGGCTGTCCTCGCTGGCGCACGGGCTGGCGGGCACTGCGGCCGATATGAGCTGGAGCTATGGCTATAACCCGGCAACGCAGCTCATCCAGCAGACGCGCAGCAACGATGCCTATGCGTTCCCCAAGATGGATGCGGACCGGTCTTATGCGGTGAACGGGCTGAACCAATACAGCTCGGTGAGCGGGCGCAGCTATGGCTATGACCTCAACGGCAATCTGACCTCGGACGGCGATACGAGCTATCTCTACGACGTGGAGAACCGGCTGGTATCGGGAAGCGGCGCGGCGAACGGTACGGTCGGCGCGCAGCTGACTTACGATCCCTTGGGGCGGCTGTGGCAGATCGCGGGGCTGCAGGGCACGCAGCGGCTGCTCTACGACGGCGATGCGCTGGTGGCCGAATATGACGCGGCGGGCACGCTTCAGCGGCGCTATGTCCATGGGCCCGGGGTGGACGAGCCGCTGGTCTGGTATGAGGGCGCGGGCACCGCTGCATCGAACCTTCGCCAGCTGCGCGCCGATCGTCAGGGCTCGATCGTGGCGATCGCCGACAGCTTGGGCAATGGCATCGCGATCAACGCCTATGACGATTACGGCGTCCCCAAATATGAGAATAGCGGGCGGTTCCAGTATACCGGGCAGCTCATGATCCGCGAGCTCGGGCTGTATTATTACAAAGCCCGGTTCTACTCCGCCGCGCTCGGCCGGTTCCTCCAGACCGATCCCATAGGCTACGAGGACCAGGTGAACCTCTATGCCTATGTCGCAAACGATCCCATCAATGGGAGGGATCCGACGGGGATGCAGGGTTGCAGCGATGCGGGAAGTGGCGATCAGGCTGGATTGGGGGGCCAGTGCGTGGACGCTTCAAGCTACAATGAGAAGAAGGACGGGACGGCCACCACTGTGAGCACCCCCGAGATTGATACATCTGCTCGCCAGAATATGTCGAGCATTGCGAACGACGCGGGTCCCAATGAGAACATTGCCCAATTTGATCAAACCGGTTCGGAGGTGGCCTTCACGCCATTAAGCACAAAAACGACCGAGGGCGGCGAAACGACCCAAGGTCGCGCGACTGCTATTGGAAACCCAGATGCTGTTGGTCACTCTCATCCGGACTTGGGAAACAAGCCAAACATTACACCGGGCTACGAGAATCGCAGGATCGGCGATCATGTCCAGGTTAATGCTGGCCGTCCCAACTACATTATTAACAGTGGCTCCGTCATCGTCATTGAAAGATCACAAGGTCAATTCCGTGCGAGAGTTATTTCAGGAAATCCGAGCGCGAGAGAAATGCGAGTCGTAAGGCAGCAGCTGAATAGGCTCCAGCGAGGATCAAGATGAGAATTACAAAAACTATATTGATGGTAATTATGGTTGGCGTTACGCTTTCATCTTGTGTCACAGATGGTCGAGATGATGTGTATTCTGCGATTGAGGGGCGAGTTGAAAATGACGGCAAATCGCTAACCCTACGTGGTCTCCTGAAGACAAATAGTGGGTTCTACAATCTGTTCTCCAGTGACCGGAAGGAATGCATTGGACTCTTGTTGACCGACAGTCAGAGGCAGAGTTACGAGGCTTTGGTTGATCAAAAGGTGGTGGTCACCGGAAACTTGGATGCAGAAGGGTGCGGGCGCGACGGCATATGCGTCGAGCATATCTGCGGACCCACAATCCTTACAGATGTATCTGTCTCGCCTGCTTCATAGATCGGCTGCTATTCCTAGGCCATTTCTACTTAATCCCCTCGTTGTTCGGCTGGGCTCAGATGCCGGATCGGCCCTTCGCATATGGGGACAGAAACCGGTACACCGTACACGGTGGAACCGTGGGAGGCTGCAGCGTGGTGTGCGTTTTATAACAGGCAGTTAAGCGGTCGGTGCGTTACCTGCAGCCCGCTGCAGCTTTTGCGCAGGTCAGGTGTTCGTGAGCGAGATCAGCGGCTTGGCACTGCAGTCCGCTGCAGGTGGGTGGCTGCGCGGAAGTGGGCTGCAGCCGGAAAATGCTTCTTGCCTTGACTGTCTATAGAGCTGCCAAAAGGCTCCGCCATGGGGCTGCGGGAGTGGTCCCGGCCCCTGATCTATGTTCGCGCTGATGTGCCGTTTATGAGCGGCTGAGAGAGGATCAGACGGCGGGTGCGGCCTCCTGTCCGTGATGCTGTGCGAGCACGGTATCGAGCATGTCGCTGACGAACTTCTGGCGTGCTTTGGGAAGCTGGGCGACGGCATCGAGTTGGCGTTCGAGCCTGGAAGGCGGTCCGCGCTTGGTGCGGCGCGGCGGGACGGCGGAAGCGTCGGCTGCGCCGTCCTCACCGATCAGCAACTCGACCGGCGTATCGAGCACGCGCGCAAGACCGGGGAGCAGCGAGACGGGCACGCGGCGCTTGCCGACCTCGTAGAAGGCGAGCTGGGGCTGCGAGATGCCGAGCGCATCTGCGAGCTGAACCTGTGTCAGATCGGCGGCGGTGCGGGCCTTGGCGATGCGCTGGCCGAGCGCGTGAAAGTAGGGCTGTTCGTCGGGACTCATGGCGGGCTTTGCAATCCTGTTGGTGAAGCGGTGCATGAGCATATCCCCTGTTTTAGCTGCCGAACTTGACTCTATAACATATTGTTATAAATATTGTCGAGTTGAAAGCGCACTTTGCGCTTGACAGGGTTTTGGCGGAAGGCGGGAAACATGGCGCGAATCGCGGATGACGAGATCGAGCGGATCAAGACCGAGGTCAGCCTGGTGCGCCTGGTCGAGTCGGCGGGGGTGGAGCTGGCGAAGCGCGGGGGCGATAGGGTGGGGTGCTGCCCGTTCCACGATGATGCGACCCCTTCGCTGGTGGTGACGGTGGCAAAAAACCTGTGGCATTGCTTCGGCTGCGATGCGGGCGGCGATCCGATCAGCTGGGTGATGAAGCGCGAAGGCGTGAGCTTCCGCCATGCGGTGGAGCTGCTGCGCGATGATTACACGCCCGATCCCGATGCGCCGCAGGCCGTGCGCTCGACCGTGCCGAAGCTGGAGACGTTCTCGGTCGCCGAAGACGCGGCGCTGCTGGGCAAGGTGGCGGATTATTACACCCGCTCGCTGCGCGCCAATCCCGATGCGCTGGCCTATCTCGCCAAACGCGGCCTCGCGCATCCTGAACTGATCGACGCGTTCTCCCTGGGCTTTGCCGACCGGACGCTGGGCTACCGGATGCCAGCGGCGAACCGCAAGGCGGGAGCCGAGATCAGAAGCCAGTTGCAGCGGTTAGGCGTGCTGCGCGACAGCGGCCACGAACATCTGCGCGGCAGTCTGGTGGTGCCGATCCGCAACGGGAATGGCCGGGTGGTCAATCTCTATGGCCGCAAGATCAGGGACAATCTCAGGAAGGGCACCCCCGATCATCTCTATCTGCCGGGGCCGCATAAGGGGGTGCTCAATCTGCCTGCGTTCGCGGCATCCGAAGAAATGATCCTGGCCGAAGCCGCGCTTGATGCGCTGACGTTCTGGTGTGCCGGATACCGCAATGTCACGACTGCGTGGGGTGCAGGCGGGCTGACCGATGAGATCGTCGCCGCGCTGACCAGCCACAAGATCAAACGCGTGCTGATCGCCTATGACCGCGACGGCGCGGGCGATAAGGGTGCGACAGCAGCGGCGGAGACACTCGCAGGGAAAGGCATGGCGGTCTACCGGGTAAACTTCCCCAAGGGGATGGATGCGAACGCCTATGCGGTGAGCGTGACGCCGGCGGCGAAGAGTCTGGGCGCATTGCTGCGCGCGGCGGAGTGGATGGCCGGGACCGAGCGCGCCCCGCGTATGGTGATAGAGCAATCCGATCCGGCACCGCCCACTGAATCCGATCCTCTCTTAGCTGCTAAAGAGGAAACCCCGCCTCCCGAACCGTCGCCCGCCGATGAAGAAACCCTGTCCTCTCCCGACACCATCCCCGAACCCAGCCATGCAGGTCCGATCCCGCCCGCCGCGCCGCCAGCGGTAGCGCCCGAGATCGGCGAGCAGGAGGTGACGATCCGGCTTGGCGATAGGCTGTGGCGCGCGCGGGGCTTGGCGCGCAATGCGTCGGCCGAGGCGATGAAGATCAATCTTATGGTCCGGCGCGCAGAGGCGTTCCATGTGGACGGCCTGGACCTGCTCTCAGCCAAGGCGCGCGGCGCGTTCGTGGCGGAAGCTGCCAGCGAACTGGGTCTGCCCGCCGATGCGATCAAGCGCGATATCGGCCAGGTGCTGCTGGCGCTCGAGGGCGTGCAGGAGGAGTTGCTGCGGGGCGGCGCGCCGCAGGCCTCCGGCCCGGTGATCAGCGCGCAGGACGAGGCCGAGGCGCTGACCTGGCTGCGCGCGCCCGGCCTCATGGACCGGATCGCCGGGGACATCGCCGCCTGCGGCGTGGTCGGCGAGGCGGAGAATGCGCTCACCACCTATCTTGCCGCCTTGAGCCGCAAACTGGAGCGACCGCTGGCGGTGCTGATCCAGTCGACCAGCGCGGCGGGCAAAAGCGCGCTGATGGATGCGGTGCTGGACCTGGTACCGGAAGAGGAACGGGTGAGCTACTCGGCGATGACCGGGCAGAGCCTGTTTTACCTCGGCGAAGCAGACCTTAAACACAAGACGCTGGCCATCGCCGAGGAGGAAGGCGTGCGCCACGCCTCCTATGCGCTCAAACTCTTGCAGAGCCAGGGGACGCTGACCATCGCCTCCACCGGCAAAGACCCGGCCACGGGCCGTCTGGTGACGCAGGATTACACGGTCGAGGGGCCGGTGGCCTTGATGCTGACCACCACCGCGATCGATCTCGACGAGGAGCTGGCCAATCGCTGCCTGGTCTTGAGCGTCGATGAAAGCCGCGACCAGACAAGAGCGATCCATGCCCGCCAGCGCTACGAGGAGACGCTGGAGGGGCTGGCAGCGGGCGAGCGGGCATCGGCGATCCGCACACTGCATCACAACGCCCAGCGGCTCTTGAAGCCGGTCAAGGTGGTCAACCCCTATGCCGAGCATCTGACGTTCCTCGACGACAAGACCCGCACCCGGCGCGATCACCGCAAATATCTCGGGCTGATCCGGGCGATCACGCTGTTGCACCAGCATCAGAGGCCGGTGCGCACGCTGGAGCGGCCTGGGATGGAACCGCTCGACTATATCGAGGCCACGCTGGATGATATCGCGGCGGCGAACACGCTGGCCCATGCGGTGCTGGGGACCACGCTCGACGAACTGCCGCCGCAGACACGGCGGTTGCTGCATCTGCTGCGCCGCCATGTAAGCGCGCGGGCGAGCGCCGAAGGGATAGCCCCGCGCGATATCCGCTTTACCCGGCGCGAGGTGCGCGAGGCGACGGCGTGGGGCGATACCCAGCTCAAACTTCATCTCAGCCGCTTGGGCACCCTCGAATATGTGCTGGTGCGGCGCGAGGGTCCGCGGTTCGTCTACGAGCTGCTGTGGGACGGCGAAGGCGTGAAAGATGGCGGCGGGGATGGCGAGAATGCCGACCGGCCCACCCCGTTCGTGATGGGGCTGATCGACGTCGAGCGGCTGAGAAAGCAGGCCCCCTTCGACGGTGCTCAGGACAGGTATGATGCAGACCGGTCGGGGGTGGAGGCCGAGCGGTCGGCCCCCGGTCGGGGCGCTGTCGGGGGCCGGTCGGGCCATGATCGGAGCGGCGAATCCACCGAAAACGGCGCAATCCTGCCGTTCCACACGCCTGACGCATCCGATGCTCCCGAAAGCGCATCGCGGGATGGGTCCAGCGCGCGCCGGTCATACGCGTAAATGCCCCGGCGCAAGCTGCCAGAGCTTCCGGGCCGTCACGATCCCGACAGTCTTGCTTGCCATATGGAGCGGTTCCTCTCCCACCTTGCGGTGCGCAATTACTCCGGTGCGACGATCACCGACCGGCGGCACGGGCTGAGCGTGTTCATCCTGTGGTGCGCCGAGCGGGGGCTGGAGCGGCCGCATGAAGTGACGCGCCCGATCCTGGAGCGCTACCAGCGCCATCTCTATTACCACCGCAAGAGCAATGGCGAGCCGCTCTCGTTCCGGACGCAGGCGCAGCGGATGATCCCGCTGCGCGCCTGGTTCAAATGGCTGACCCGCGAGAATCATATCCTCTCCAATCCGGCCTCCGAGCTGGACCTGCCCCGCCCCGAAAAGCGCCTGCCCGCGCTGGTGCTCACTGCCGATGAGGCCGAGGCGGTGATGGGTCAGCCCGATAGTGCCACCGCGCTGGGCCTACGCGATAGGGCGATGCTCGAAGTGCTTTATGCCACCGCGATCCGCCGCAGCGAGCTGACCGGGCTGAGGGTGCACGATGTGGACTATCCGCGCAGCGCGCTGATCGTGCGCAAGGGCAAGGGCAACAAGGACCGGGTGGTGCCGCTGGGCGAGCGCGCGAAGGTGTGGCTTGCGGCCTACCGCGACCAGGCGCGCCCCGGTCTGGTCGCGGGCCGCGATCCGCATCATCTGTTCCTCAGCCGCCAGGGCAATGCACTCGATCCCAAGCGGCTGTCGGAGAAGGTGCGCGGCTATATCCAGTCAGCAGGGATCGGCAAGCCCGGCTCGTGCCATCTGCTGCGCCATACCGCCGCCACGCTGATGCTGGAGGGCGGAGCCGATATCCGGTTTATCCAGGCATTGCTTGGCCATGAGAGCCTGGAGACGACCCAGATCTACACCCGCGTCTCCGTGCTCAAGCTGGCCGAGATCCATGCCGCCACCCATCCAGGGGCCAAGCTGGTGCGCGAGCAGGCGATGCTCGATGCGGTGCTCGATGCTGAGGCCAGCGAGCAAAAGGAATAGGGAAAATCTTGATGTGCAGGATAAGCCTTGCGGCGCGTGTTGTATGACAATGAGAGTGCGCAGCGCACCCTCGGGAAATGGTCGAAAACCGCCAATCCTGTTGCCGCGCATCATAGGAGAGTGCGGATCGCACCCTCGAAAACCCGCAGAAATGCGCCATGCACCCGTGCGTGAGGTGTGTATCTATTTTGCGGGTCCGATGCGTAGCATCGCGGCCCTTGCGCGATCCGGGTAATGATCCCGCCCGCGCCATGCGAAAATGCCGCTTCTCTTAGCTGCTTGCATCCCCGCGCCCGCGCGCGCAAGATGGCCGCTTGATGCAAGCCATGCGCCTCGATGCCCCCTCGCGCGGGCCTCAAAAACCGCCTCAAGGGCGAATCCGGCGCGTTCCGGTATCGCGCCTCCGGCGCGTGCGCTTAAGCCGCTGGACTGCCTCAAGAAATATCCGCTGTTACGATGGAACCGCGTCAAGCGGATCAGTTGTCGCAAACGATCCCATCAATGGGAGGGATCCGACGGGGATGCAGGGTTGCAGCGATGCGGGAAGTGGCGATCAGGCTGGATTGGGGGGCCAGTGCGTGGACGCTTCAAGCTACAATGAGAAGAAGGACGGGACGGCCACCACTGTGAGCACCCCCGAGATTGATACATCTGCTCGCCAGAATATGTCGAGCATTGCGAACGACGCGGGTCCCAATGAGAACATTGCCCAATTTGATCAAACCGGTTCGGAGGTGGCCTTCACGCCATTAAGCACAAAAACGACCGAGGGCGGCGAAACGACCCAAGGTCGCGCGACTGCTATTGGAAACCCAGATGCTGTTGGTCACTCTCATCCGGACTTGGGAAACAAGCCAAACATTACACCGGGCTACGAGAATCGCAGGATCGGCGATCATGTCCAGGTTAATGCTGGCCGTCCCAACTACATTATTAACAGTGGCTCCGTCATCGTCATTGAAAGATCACAAGGTCAATTCCGTGCGAGAGTTATTTCAGGAAATCCGAGCGCGAGAGAAATGCGAGTCGTAAGGCAGCAGCTGAATAGGCTCCAGCGAGGATCAAGATGAGAATTACAAAAACTATATTGATGGTAATTATGGTTGGCGTTACGCTTTCATCTTGTGTCACAGATGGTCGAGATGATGTGTATTCTGCGATTGAGGGGCGAGTTGAAAATGACGGCAAATCGCTAACCCTACGTGGTCTCCTGAAGACAAATAGTGGGTTCTACAATCTGTTCTCCAGTGACCGGAAGGAATGCATTGGACTCTTGTTGACCGACAGTCAGAGGCAGAGTTACGAGGCTTTGGTTGATCAAAAGGTGGTGGTCACCGGAAACTTGGATGCAGAAGGGTGCGGGCGCGACGGCATATGCGTCGAGCATATCTGCGGACCCACAATCCTTACAGATGTATCTGTCTCGCCTGCTTCATAGATCGGCTGCTATTCCTAGGCCATTTCTACTTAATCCCCTCGTTGTTCGGCTGGGCTCAGATGCCGGATCGGCCCTTCGCATATGGGGACAGAAACCGGTACACCGTACACGGTGGAACCGTGGGAGGCTGCAGCGTGGTGTGCGTTTTATAACAGGCAGTTAAGCGGTCGGTGCGTTACCTGCAGCCCGCTGCAGCTTTTGCGCAGGTCAGGTGTTCGTGAGCGAGATCAGCGGCTTGGCACTGCAGTCCGCTGCAGGTGGGTGGCTGCGCGGAAGTGGGCTGCAGCCGGAAAATGCTTCTTGCCTTGACTGTCTATAGAGCTGCCAAAAGGCTCCGCCATGGGGCTGCGGGAGTGGTCCCGGCCCCTGATCTATGTTCGCGCTGATGTGCCGTTTATGAGCGGCTGAGAGAGGATCAGACGGCGGGTGCGGCCTCCTGTCCGTGATGCTGTGCGAGCACGGTATCGAGCATGTCGCTGACGAACTTCTGGCGTGCTTTGGGAAGCTGGGCGACGGCATCGAGTTGGCGTTCGAGCCTGGAAGGCGGTCCGCGCTTGGTGCGGCGCGGCGGGACGGCGGAAGCGTCGGCTGCGCCGTCCTCACCGATCAGCAACTCGACCGGCGTATCGAGCACGCGCGCAAGACCGGGGAGCAGCGAGACGGGCACGCGGCGCTTGCCGACCTCGTAGAAGGCGAGCTGGGGCTGCGAGATGCCGAGCGCATCTGCGAGCTGAACCTGTGTCAGATCGGCGGCGGTGCGGGCCTTGGCGATGCGCTGGCCGAGCGCGTGAAAGTAGGGCTGTTCGTCGGGACTCATGGCGGGCTTTGCAATCCTGTTGGTGAAGCGGTGCATGAGCATATCCCCTGTTTTAGCTGCCGAACTTGACTCTATAACATATTGTTATAAATATTGTCGAGTTGAAAGCGCACTTTGCGCTTGACAGGGTTTTGGCGGAAGGCGGGAAACATGGCGCGAATCGCGGATGACGAGATCGAGCGGATCAAGACCGAGGTCAGCCTGGTGCGCCTGGTCGAGTCGGCGGGGGTGGAGCTGGCGAAGCGCGGGGGCGATAGGGTGGGGTGCTGCCCGTTCCACGATGATGCGACCCCTTCGCTGGTGGTGACGGTGGCAAAAAACCTGTGGCATTGCTTCGGCTGCGATGCGGGCGGCGATCCGATCAGCTGGGTGATGAAGCGCGAAGGCGTGAGCTTCCGCCATGCGGTGGAGCTGCTGCGCGATGATTACACGCCCGATCCCGATGCGCCGCAGGCCGTGCGCTCGACCGTGCCGAAGCTGGAGACGTTCTCGGTCGCCGAAGACGCGGCGCTGCTGGGCAAGGTGGCGGATTATTACACCCGCTCGCTGCGCGCCAATCCCGATGCGCTGGCCTATCTCGCCAAACGCGGCCTCGCGCATCCTGAACTGATCGACGCGTTCTCCCTGGGCTTTGCCGACCGGACGCTGGGCTACCGGATGCCAGCGGCGAACCGCAAGGCGGGAGCCGAGATCAGAAGCCAGTTGCAGCGGTTAGGCGTGCTGCGCGACAGCGGCCACGAACATCTGCGCGGCAGTCTGGTGGTGCCGATCCGCAACGGGAATGGCCGGGTGGTCAATCTCTATGGCCGCAAGATCAGGGACAATCTCAGGAAGGGCACCCCCGATCATCTCTATCTGCCGGGGCCGCATAAGGGGGTGCTCAATCTGCCTGCGTTCGCGGCATCCGAAGAAATGATCCTGGCCGAAGCCGCGCTTGATGCGCTGACGTTCTGGTGTGCCGGATACCGCAATGTCACGACTGCGTGGGGTGCAGGCGGGCTGACCGATGAGATCGTCGCCGCGCTGACCAGCCACAAGATCAAACGCGTGCTGATCGCCTATGACCGCGACGGCGCGGGCGATAAGGGTGCGACAGCAGCGGCGGAGACACTCGCAGGGAAAGGCATGGCGGTCTACCGGGTAAACTTCCCCAAGGGGATGGATGCGAACGCCTATGCGGTGAGCGTGACGCCGGCGGCGAAGAGTCTGGGCGCATTGCTGCGCGCGGCGGAGTGGATGGCCGGGACCGAGCGCGCCCCGCGTATGGTGATAGAGCAATCCGATCCGGCACCGCCCACTGAATCCGATCCTCTCTTAGCTGCTAAAGAGGAAACCCCGCCTCCCGAACCGTCGCCCGCCGATGAAGAAACCCTGTCCTCTCCCGACACCATCCCCGAACCCAGCCATGCAGGTCCGATCCCGCCCGCCGCGCCGCCAGCGGTAGCGCCCGAGATCGGCGAGCAGGAGGTGACGATCCGGCTTGGCGATAGGCTGTGGCGCGCGCGGGGCTTGGCGCGCAATGCGTCGGCCGAGGCGATGAAGATCAATCTTATGGTCCGGCGCGCAGAGGCGTTCCATGTGGACGGCCTGGACCTGCTCTCAGCCAAGGCGCGCGGCGCGTTCGTGGCGGAAGCTGCCAGCGAACTGGGTCTGCCCGCCGATGCGATCAAGCGCGATATCGGCCAGGTGCTGCTGGCGCTCGAGGGCGTGCAGGAGGAGTTGCTGCGGGGCGGCGCGCCGCAGGCCTCCGGCCCGGTGATCAGCGCGCAGGACGAGGCCGAGGCGCTGACCTGGCTGCGCGCGCCCGGCCTCATGGACCGGATCGCCGGGGACATCGCCGCCTGCGGCGTGGTCGGCGAGGCGGAGAATGCGCTCACCACCTATCTTGCCGCCTTGAGCCGCAAACTGGAGCGACCGCTGGCGGTGCTGATCCAGTCGACCAGCGCGGCGGGCAAAAGCGCGCTGATGGATGCGGTGCTGGACCTGGTACCGGAAGAGGAACGGGTGAGCTACTCGGCGATGACCGGGCAGAGCCTGTTTTACCTCGGCGAAGCAGACCTTAAACACAAGACGCTGGCCATCGCCGAGGAGGAAGGCGTGCGCCACGCCTCCTATGCGCTCAAACTCTTGCAGAGCCAGGGGACGCTGACCATCGCCTCCACCGGCAAAGACCCGGCCACGGGCCGTCTGGTGACGCAGGATTACACGGTCGAGGGGCCGGTGGCCTTGATGCTGACCACCACCGCGATCGATCTCGACGAGGAGCTGGCCAATCGCTGCCTGGTCTTGAGCGTCGATGAAAGCCGCGACCAGACAAGAGCGATCCATGCCCGCCAGCGCTACGAGGAGACGCTGGAGGGGCTGGCAGCGGGCGAGCGGGCATCGGCGATCCGCACACTGCATCACAACGCCCAGCGGCTCTTGAAGCCGGTCAAGGTGGTCAACCCCTATGCCGAGCATCTGACGTTCCTCGACGACAAGACCCGCACCCGGCGCGATCACCGCAAATATCTCGGGCTGATCCGGGCGATCACGCTGTTGCACCAGCATCAGAGGCCGGTGCGCACGCTGGAGCGGCCTGGGATGGAACCGCTCGACTATATCGAGGCCACGCTGGATGATATCGCGGCGGCGAACACGCTGGCCCATGCGGTGCTGGGGACCACGCTCGACGAACTGCCGCCGCAGACACGGCGGTTGCTGCATCTGCTGCGCCGCCATGTAAGCGCGCGGGCGAGCGCCGAAGGGATAGCCCCGCGCGATATCCGCTTTACCCGGCGCGAGGTGCGCGAGGCGACGGCGTGGGGCGATACCCAGCTCAAACTTCATCTCAGCCGCTTGGGCACCCTCGAATATGTGCTGGTGCGGCGCGAGGGTCCGCGGTTCGTCTACGAGCTGCTGTGGGACGGCGAAGGCGTGAAAGATGGCGGCGGGGATGGCGAGAATGCCGACCGGCCCACCCCGTTCGTGATGGGGCTGATCGACGTCGAGCGGCTGAGAAAGCAGGCCCCCTTCGACGGTGCTCAGGACAGGTATGATGCAGACCGGTCGGGGGTGGAGGCCGAGCGGTCGGCCCCCGGTCGGGGCGCTGTCGGGGGCCGGTCGGGCCATGATCGGAGCGGCGAATCCACCGAAAACGGCGCAATCCTGCCGTTCCACACGCCTGACGCATCCGATGCTCCCGAAAGCGCATCGCGGGATGGGTCCAGCGCGCGCCGGTCATACGCGTAAATGCCCCGGCGCAAGCTGCCAGAGCTTCCGGGCCGTCACGATCCCGACAGTCTTGCTTGCCATATGGAGCGGTTCCTCTCCCACCTTGCGGTGCGCAATTACTCCGGTGCGACGATCACCGACCGGCGGCACGGGCTGAGCGTGTTCATCCTGTGGTGCGCCGAGCGGGGGCTGGAGCGGCCGCATGAAGTGACGCGCCCGATCCTGGAGCGCTACCAGCGCCATCTCTATTACCACCGCAAGAGCAATGGCGAGCCGCTCTCGTTCCGGACGCAGGCGCAGCGGATGATCCCGCTGCGCGCCTGGTTCAAATGGCTGACCCGCGAGAATCATATCCTCTCCAATCCGGCCTCCGAGCTGGACCTGCCCCGCCCCGAAAAGCGCCTGCCCGCGCTGGTGCTCACTGCCGATGAGGCCGAGGCGGTGATGGGTCAGCCCGATAGTGCCACCGCGCTGGGCCTACGCGATAGGGCGATGCTCGAAGTGCTTTATGCCACCGCGATCCGCCGCAGCGAGCTGACCGGGCTGAGGGTGCACGATGTGGACTATCCGCGCAGCGCGCTGATCGTGCGCAAGGGCAAGGGCAACAAGGACCGGGTGGTGCCGCTGGGCGAGCGCGCGAAGGTGTGGCTTGCGGCCTACCGCGACCAGGCGCGCCCCGGTCTGGTCGCGGGCCGCGATCCGCATCATCTGTTCCTCAGCCGCCAGGGCAATGCACTCGATCCCAAGCGGCTGTCGGAGAAGGTGCGCGGCTATATCCAGTCAGCAGGGATCGGCAAGCCCGGCTCGTGCCATCTGCTGCGCCATACCGCCGCCACGCTGATGCTGGAGGGCGGAGCCGATATCCGGTTTATCCAGGCATTGCTTGGCCATGAGAGCCTGGAGACGACCCAGATCTACACCCGCGTCTCCGTGCTCAAGCTGGCCGAGATCCATGCCGCCACCCATCCAGGGGCCAAGCTGGTGCGCGAGCAGGCGATGCTCGATGCGGTGCTCGATGCTGAGGCCAGCGAGCAAAAGGAATAGGGAAAATCTTGATGTGCAGGATAAGCCTTGCGGCGCGTGTTGTATGACAATGAGAGTGCGCAGCGCACCCTCGGGAAATGGTCGAAAACCGCCAATCCTGTTGCCGCGCATCATAGGAGAGTGCGGATCGCACCCTCGAAAACCCGCAGAAATGCGCCATGCACCCGTGCGTGAGGTGTGTATCTATTTTGCGGGTCCGATGCGTAGCATCGCGGCCCTTGCGCGATCCGGGTAATGATCCCGCCCGCGCCATGCGAAAATGCCGCTTCTCTTAGCTGCTTGCATCCCCGCGCCCGCGCGCGCAAGATGGCCGCTTGATGCAAGCCATGCGCCTCGATGCCCCCTCGCGCGGGCCTCAAAAACCGCCTCAAGGGCGAATCCGGCGCGTTCCGGTATCGCGCCTCCGGCGCGTGCGCTTAAGCCGCTGGACTGCCTCAAGAAATATCCGCTGTTACGATGGAACCGCGTCAAGCGGATCAGTTGTCGCAAACGATCCGGTGAATATGGTAGACCCCACCGGCACGCGGCAAGCTACAGGTGGTGAGCGCAAAAATCTCGACCGTGTATTTGGCGCTCAAATGGCCATCGTTCCGGTTTACAACTTCCCCATCAGCCGATCCGTGTCCTTCCCCTATGAGATCGATTTTGCCTCAAAGGTATATTCGCAAGACTTCTCTAAAACTCGCGATAGCGCCCAAATGGCGACTTATTGGCATGAACAATATCATGTCTTCGAGATGAGCATCGGTCATAAGAGTTGGACGTCAATGGCGTCTGAGCAATTGAAAGCCGGTTTCAAACCTAAGATTTATAGGTGGGACGATTCAAAGGACTTTAACTCGCAAACTTTTGAAGCACGGGCAGCGGCCTTCGGCGGATGTATGTCTGGAAGTGGCTGTTCTCGCTTGGAAGGTATGTCAATTAGCGGTCGTGGGACAAACCTCTCATTCAAGAATGGCGAGTTCACATTGACGCAGGAACGAACAGGATCGCGCATTCCGGAGCGAACTACGTTCAAGCCTGAGGACTTGGAGCTAAAGAAATGAGTCTCCAACGTACATCGCACAAAAGAATATCGCTCGTCATGCTTCCGTTGATGTTCACGCTCACAAGCTGCTCGGAAGATATAAAAGTCGACGTTGAGGCCAATGACACAGGCGCAATCTTTCGCTTTGGAATGAGCAGCTTTCTTTCGACCGATCTTAAACCGATCTGCCTAAGGATGGTAGAGGTTAGAAAGTCCGAGGCTAGCACCCAACTCTGGAAGATTGTCAAAAAGGGCAACGAATGCACCTTAATGAAGTCAGTTATTCTAGGTGATTCTCCACCTGACTTTGTTGAGCAAGTCGATCACCTTCCCCTTCAGCCGAATCAAAATTATGTGGTATCGATCATCGCAGATGAAGGGGCCGTAACATCGAAACCTTGGCGTCGGTAATCTCAGAGCCGTGACACCGTTGAGATGACTAGCCACCTCCTTCATTGAACGGACCCGCTCAGAGACCGGATCGCTTCTGCGTAATGGGGGCGGACTCCGTTCAATCGACAGCGCATCTAAGGCGGATGAGAGTGGAGAACGCGTGGAGTTTCTGCGTTTTTGCAGGAGAAGCAGAATGACTGACGACAATTCCAATATGAATGGCAGCGACGGTGACTGGAAAGGTTTCCGGGAAATCGACCGGGCCATCGCCGAAAACCGCGTGACCGCTTACAGCTGGAAAAAGACCTGGGCCGACCCGTGGGGCAAGGCTGGCTTAATCGCATTTGCTGTGCTGTTCTCAGCATTTGTAGCCTATGTCATAATCTACGATTTCCTCATCTGAACTATTTTACTCCCACTTTTTGATATCGTCCGCCGCCTTTTCACTAGCACCCCTTGCGTCCTTCGTTTGGTTACCCAGATAGCCCCTGACCGAACCGATCCTCTGACGACCCTGCTTCTGTTTCGACCGGGCTTCGTCGGAGATACCGCTATTGTCCCCCGAACCAGGCACCGGACCGCGGCCGCTACCTGAAAGCGATACGCTTGCTTGAACGTCGCCGACGCTGCCGACCCCCGGTCGACCGACAGGCGCGAAGGCGGGAAGCGTCAGCTCGCCCTCGATATCGTCGTGCAGGCGGTCCGCGTAACTCTGGATGAACCGGCCCTGTAGCTGCTGTCCCTGACCGCTGAGCTGGAAGTCGATGTCGTCGAACCGGGCCGCGCCATAATAGTCGCGGTTGGCCTCGATCTCGGCCAGGCCCCATTCGCGGTAGGCCTGGCTAAGGTTGAGCGACCCCGCTGCATTGTTGTTCTCATACCATGTCGCCTGATTTTCGAGTCGGCTGGCCAACTCGTCCGCGCGGCGGGCCTCGACCGTGTAACTCTGTGCTTCGGTCAGCGATCGTGTCAGGCCCGATGCGCTGCTCGACACCTGCGAACTGCTGCTGGTGTTCACACTGCGCACGAAGCCTTCGCGCGTACTGGACCAGCTGCGGCTGTCCGATATTTGCGAGAGAGAGCCAAATATGCGGCTGCGATCCTCGGAGGCGATGCCAATATCGCTGTCGGTCCAGCTTTGATTTCTGCCGCCCTTCAGCCCCAAACTACCACTCACGGCTCCACGGCCGCCTTTAAGCCCGAGGGAGCCATCTCCATTCAAGAACCAGGATGTCGTGATATCGTCAGCGGCGCGGCGCGACAGGCCATATTGCTGTTGGAGCGTCCTGGACGCATTATCCACTTCGCTGAACGCCGTGCCGATGCTGTCGCTGCTGCTCTGGCCGCTGGCGGTCTCGGACGAGTGGCCCTGGCTGTAGCTGTCGCGGATTTCGTTGAACCGGGTGACCGCCGAACTGGTCGATTGCTGGGCGAGATTGGCAAAAGTCTCGCTCTGACCGTGGCTGGTGGTTGCCAGCGTCGAGAGCCGCGAGGTAAAATCCTGGCCCAATGTCGGCGTGAATGGATATTGCGAATTCGGGACGGTGGCGAACTCGGCGTCCGCAAAGCTGGTCGTCTGCGTACCGCTGTCGCTATATCCGCGCGTCTGCGCCGCGCCGTAACCGATATTGGGCGCGAGCGAGCCTTGCGCGAACGAGCGCGAGAACACACTCGAATTCTCGATATTGCTGTTGCCGAGCGAAACATTGCCGGTGCTCGCCTCGCGCGCCGCTTCTTCGGCCGCGTTCTGGCTGGGATTGAGATAGGAGGTGGCCTGGCCCGAGATCGCGAGCGCGCCGCGTGCGATGCCCCCTGCTAGAAACGGGATCGAGGCGACGAGATAGCCGGCGAGCACGCCGATGTCGCTGTTGACGTCGGTCATGCCGGAGAAGCTCGCCAGACTGAGCCCGCTTCCGCCAGCGACGGCGCTCACTTCGCTCGCGCCCTTGAACATCAGGATCATGTGGAGGATCACGAACAGCGGCCCCCAGGCGGCGAGATAGAAGAAGCCGGTGACATAGCCCTTGAGCGCGACCGGCCCGGTTTTGGGCATTAAAAACAGCGGGAACAGCACCGGGAACAGCGCGTAGAACAGCACCGTCAGCACGACGTTCAGGACCGGCACCCATTTCATGGCATTGTGCGCGATCGAAGCATAGGTGCGCTCGGTCTGGATGTCGGCGCGCGTCTGGGCGAACACATCCACGTTCGAGGTGCCGCTGGTGCCGGCCATGCCATGCATCGCCTGGTTCATCGCGTTGATCGTGAGCACCTGGCGGAAGATGTCGCTGGCGCTCGTCGAGACGCCTGCGAGATAATGATAGGCGATCGGAAGATCGGCCATCAGCTTGGCCTTGGCGAGCGCGGCGGTCTGCCGCGGATAGAGCTGGCGGCCAAAGGTACCGCTCATCGCGTCGATCATGCCCGACCATTGCGCGTTGAGACCGGTATAGGCCTCGCGGCAGGTGACGATCGACGCGGTCACGCTGTCGTCGCCTTGCCGCACCAGAAACTTTTGCGCGCGCGCCGCGCTGCCGGGCGCGATGGTGGCCCAGATGTTATTGCTTTCGGACAGCTCCTTCATCGAATAGCGGCCGAGCAGCAGGTCGTAGAACACGCATTGCCGAAAATGCTCGTCGAGATTGGCGGCGAACTCGGGATCGGAAATGCGTAAGCCCCGCGTCGCCTCGAACAGCCGCGCGCCGTAGATCATGCCGTTTTTGGAGTAATTGAGATCGTCGGGCAGGCCGAACACGGTTTCCGACGAGCGCACGAGATAATCGCCGATCTGGCTGGTAAAACTCGCCATCAGCGCGAGACCCAGCGGCACATTGGCGATGCTGGCGGGGGCGAGCGATGGGTTGACGCGGTCGGTGACATGGACGTCCATGCGCGGCACCATCAGGCACATATAGATGAGCGTGGCGCCCAGAAACCAGTTGAGCCAGGCGCGCCAGTCCTGGTTGAACGCAAGCACGATCACGGCCAGCGCGAGGCCCATGACCATCGCCACCTGGATCAGGCTCTTGTAGCCGCCCGCGCCGGTCCAGGCGGCGACCGCGTTCAGCACATTGACGATATATTCGCCGCCGCCGACCGTAAAAATCTCGACCATGTCGATAGCGTTCCTTTGCGGGTTTACGGATGTGTCGGCATCAGGGAACGAGCGCGCGGCTCTGGACGCCGCGCGACCAGTCGAGCGCGGCGGCCATCGAGGGCGACATCGAGCCGGCCAGCATGTTTTCGATCATCGCCGTCTTCTCGATGATCTGCATGATCGCCGACACCCGGGCCTGGCCGGTGGCCTGGCGCTGCGCGAGACTGGAGCGCACATCGGCGAGCTGGTGCCGCCAGATGGCGAGCTTGGCTTCGTCGGCGGCGATGAAGCTCGCCATCGAGCGCCCCGCTTCCGACACGATCCGCTCGAGCACCGCGAACAGCAGGTCGACGCTGGCGATCTCGGCCAGCGTATCGCGATCGTCGGTCGGCATGCCGCGCCCGAACGCGGCTTGCACAGTAAGGATCTTGTAGAGCGGCACCGAGGAGACCTGCAGCAATTCCTTCTCAGGATCGCCGATCGCGCGGTCGCTGCGGATCGCCTCGACCATGGCGCCGATGAGCTTGGCGACCCGCGGACGGATCGCCTTGGATGCGGCAAGGCTCATATTGCGGAAGGTCGGATTAAGACATTGATCCGCCTCGTCGCAGTCCAGCACCCGGATCGTCTGGCCCTGCGTCCCGTCGAGCAGCGCGGTCACCAGCGTCGAGGAGGCATCGCCCGCAAAGGCTACAAATTTGCCCGGCGCATCATCCTTGGGCGGGACGTAGATCACCGTGCCGATGAGCGTCATGGCATATTCGGCGAGCTCGCGGTCGAACTGGCCACCCGGATTGAAGAAGGCGGACTGTTTGAGGATATGCCAGCTATAGTTGCGGGGCACGGCGGGATTGACGTCGGCATAGACGGATCTGCCGTCGGCGACCGTGCTGGCGCGCTGGCCCTTCGTCCCGCAACCATGTTTGGCTGCGGCATAATCGGTAAAAATACCTTGCGAGTTGCCGATCGCCTCGCAGATCGCCTTGTCGGCGAGATCGCCCTTCGGCCAGACGCCGCCGACCAGCCCCTGCGCCATTTCGCAGCTGTTGATGTTGAGATTGTTCATCAGCTGCGCTTTTTGCGCAAATTCCTGCATCACCTTGGCGCATTCGGGGCAGACGGTATCGACCGCGAGGCTGAAGGCGAACCCGACCGCGTTGTTGGCGACGGCCTTGAGCATCGCGACCATCTCGCCGGCATTGATGAAAGAGAAACTGCCGGCGAAGATATCGATCCCCCCGCAGCCCGCGCGCGCCGAAGGGAGTTGCAGATTGGCGATACTGGTCGTCTTCTGCGGAAAGCGCGTCCACACGTTGCCGAGGCTGTAATAGCCCGCCGATTGGCCCTCGAACGCACTCGGGCCCGTGACATTGGCCGCGCCGCCCATCTCGTTCATGAACCGGTCCATGCTGGTTCCGACATCGGCCCCGACGGGCGCGGCGATCAGCGACGCGATAGCGAGAATGGCGGCGGTCTTTCTAAAAATCATGTCCGGCTTCCTTGGTGGTCAGGAGATAGATGCGGTCCTGCAGCTCGTCGGCCGACAGCACGCCGTAGCCGATCGGGATCGGACGCCGCGTCTTGCTGTCCCACAGGACGAGGGCAGGGGTGATGGCTGGCCGGAGGCCCATGGCCTCGCGCTGGCCGGTCTCGACGACATAGCCGGGAAAATGGCGCGACGGGCCGCCATCGGTCGAGATCGCGCGAATGGTGATATGCCAGCGGCTCGCCACCGACTTGACGATCGGGCTCATTACCTCGCAGGCACCGCAGCTCTGCGCGAAGAAATAGAATAATCCATAGCGCTCGGAGAGATGCGCCATCGCCGCGTCGCGGCTCGCGGACCTCGCATCCTGCCATTGCCGCTTGGCCAGCGTCGAGACCGGGCGTTCCAATGTGTAATCCAGCTCCGGATCCTGCCAGATCGCGCGTTGCCAGACATCCGAGAACAGCGAGGCGCGGTCGAGCTGCGCGCGCTGGAAGCGGATATAGGCGGTGACGTTGGCGGGGCTCGGATCGATGACCGCCCTGGCCTTGAGTTCGCGCAGCTCGGCGGTGAGCGCATCGAGCTGCGCGGTGGCGCTCGGCGGCGGCGCGGTTTTTTCCTGCCTTTGCTCAGGCTCCGGCTTGGGGCGCACGCAATAGAACCAGTAGCCGAGCTTGCGCTCCCGGCAGTAGAGCGCATCGGCGCTATCGGTCGCCCGGACATGCTCGGGCGCGCGCTCCTGTGCCAGCGCGCCGGTCGCCGGTGTCACCAAGAGCGCCAGCGCGATAGCCTTGGCGCTTTGCTTACAATAAGCCGCACGGGTCCCGGTCATCGGCCGCTCCGTTCGAAATAGTCGGTGATTTTCTGCTGGATCAGCGCGGAGGTCTCAAGCTCGTCTGGAAGCCGCGCGGCCTCGGTAAACTCGGCATAGACTTCCGAAAAATCCATTTCGCTGAGATCGAGCCGCGCGAACTCGTCCGTCGTGAACCCCGCGCACTGCTCGCTTTTCGCCTTGCCCCAGGGCTTGGGTAGCTGTTTGCGCCCCTGTTCCTGGAGGATGCGCGAGAGCTTCGATTCGAAGCAGCAATAGGCCTTGCGCTTGGTCGTGCAGATTCCGAGGATCTTGCCCGAGCAATAGCTGCCGATATAGGCGCACAGGCCTTTGGCATCGCGCTCGTGTAGCAGCACCTCCTCCTTATCGCAGCCCAGCGAGACCAGCAGGCCGATGCCCGGCACCAACGGAAAGCCCTTGCCCTTGCAGCAATTGATCAGGCCGAAGACCTGCGAAGAACAGGTTTCCCGGGTCCCCTTGAACAGCGTCAGGCTCGCCGGATCGAATTGCCCGCGCGCCTCGTCCATCGCATGGAGCGCGGTGACGGCGCCCGCGAACTCGTCATTGGCCTCGCGCTCGATCGTCTCGCACGAGCCGTCGATGCAATAGACATCGCCGTCGCAGACATATTGATTGGGAGCGGCGGTCGTGCCGGGCAGCGGGCATTCATAGACCCGCTCGGTGACCTTACAGGGTGTGTCCTCGCTCAGGCAATCGCCCCGCACGAACCGGCACGCGCTATTGGCCTCGATCTCGCCGCAGTCGTTGCCCGTCCGGCGCGTGGTGCACTGGTAGCTGCGCTGCCAGGCCCAGCAGGGCCGGGTCACCGGTACGCCGTCTATAATCCGCGTGACCGGATCGCTGCCGCTGCAGGTCTCCCCTTGGGGCGTGCAGTCGCTATCCTCTGCAAGCGCGCGGCACTGGCTGTCGTCCTTGGTGGTGGCGATGATTTTCTCGGTGGTGCTCCGAAACGGCGTCTGTCCGGCGACGGGCGCCTGGCAGCGCATTTCAGTGAGCGGATCGCCCGGCTCCACGCACCAGCGCGTCGGACCGCGCCCGGACCATTGCAGACATGGCCCGGGCCGCTGTCCCACCGCCTGACAGGCGGCGCGCTGGAACGGTTCGCAGGACGGCGCATCGCCGAAGCCGGTATCGCCGAACTTGCTGCACAGATAATGAAAGGCGGGCCGCGTTTCGACGCGCGCTTCGAGCGTGACCGTGCATGTCCGGGCGGCCTGTTCGATCACCATTCCCTTGTTGCACGTCGCAAAATAGCTGCCCGCCGAACCGGTTCCCGGCGGAAGCGGCACGCAGCGGCCCTGCGCGCCGCCGATGGCCATTCCGCTGGTATAGTCCAGCGGCGCCGCGTTGATCGCGCTCGCACGGGTCGTCGCCGCCTCGATGTCCCGCGCTTCGAAGCGCGCGCGGCGGCGCGCGCTATCGTCGATCGCGCGCTGTCCTTCATGGCGCGGGGCCGCGGCCTGCGCCTCGGCGGCGATGCGATCGGGATCGCGGGCGAGATCGCTCAAGCCTTGCGTCGCATTCGGATCGTAGCCTGGTACACGGTCCGCATCGGGCATGGTCGCGGCCGCATCGCGCGCCTTGCCCGCCTGTTCGCTAGCGAACGCCTTGCCGTCCGCCTTGGCCGACTCGCGGTTCTGCGCGCCGCCGGGCATGCCTGTCGTCAGGCATCCGATCATCGTAAGCAGCACTATGGTAATTTTCGTGACCCTCACTGGTCCTCTCCTTCGTTCAGGCGCGCGAGATGGAGCCTGGCCAGCGCGGCGCCGGGACCGCCGCCGCCCGCGAAACTTTCCAAAACGAACGCGACGCTCACATTGCCCGCCATGCGGTCGTGCGGCGGGACGGCGGGCGCGCAGTCGAACCCGTCGCACAGTTCGAAATCGCTGCCCGCCATCACGAATGTCGGGGCTGCTTGAACCGCGAACGCGCGAAACAGCCGCGGATCGATGCCGATCGCGGCAAACGCGTCGCCCTCGTCCCAAACTTGCGCGAGCCGCGCGCGCAACAGCTTGGCGCTGCCGCCGGGGAAGCCGCGCAGCACGGTGACGCCGCCCGCGCGCTTCATGTCGCGGGCCAGTGCTCTGAGCCCGGCGGGCGGCATCGACAGGCTGGCAAAGGCGATGAAGCGGGGCGCCGAACCGAAGTCCGCCTTGGCCGTCTCGGCAGCCCCAAGCACCATCGCATCGAAATCGAACGGCGCGCCGTTCTTGGCCATGGGACGTTTGGACAGGCTGGCCGCATAGCGTGCGGCATTGGCGCGCGCGTCATCTTCGACGTTGCGGCTGTCTTCCCGCAGCCGCTCCGCGCGCTGGCGAACCGTCGAAGCCAGATCCTCGGCTTCGGCTTGGTGCTCGGCGGCGTCGGCGCGGATCGCCTCGAGGTCGAGACCGGTGTCCTGCGCGGTCTGTGCGAGCGCGAGCCCGCCGAGGCCGGTGCCGAGAATAAGCGCGGGGAGGAGAAGCTTTTTCATAGCGCGCAGCAATTTCGTTTGCGCCAGACCAGATAGCCCATGTCCTCGCCGATCGCGGGCACGACCTGGCCTCTGGGCTGGAAGGTCGTGGACGCGCCGATCGGCGGGCAGGCATAGCGGCCTTTGGTCGCGGGATTGGGATTGGTCGCCTGGAAGCGATATTGCTGCTTCCTCATCACCGGCATCAGATATTTGCCGCACAGGCCCTTGGAGCCCATCGTGCCCCATGCCACGACCTCGCGGTGGAGCTTGTAGGCGAAGCGCGAGAGCACGAGCCGCGAGGCCTGGACATGGCCGATCGACGCCGAGACATTGCCGTTCATCGGATACATCGAGCCCTGGCAGCCCGCGCACCAGAACAACTCGTCGCTTGGCAGCTTGGTGGTCGCCGCGACGCAATCGGCGGCGCAGGCCGCCAAGGCGAGCGGATTGGCGAACAGTACCGCTTCGGGATTGATGAGCGCGGTGAGCTCGGAGTCCTGCCACAGCGGATCGAGTTCGCTCAAATAGAGGATATCGACCGAGCCGGGTTCGAGGCATAGGAAATCGGCCACGATCTCCATCCAGTAGATCAGCGGATAGGCATACCAGTGGACGTGCCAGCTCGAATAATATTGGCTGGCGCCTCCCACCGCCGACGGCCCGGAGATCGACCGGAAGCCGATGTCGAGCCCGGGATCGAGTTTGGTGCCACCGAGATTGACGAAGCACCAGGGTTTGAGGCTGACATCGGCGAGGCGCACCGGCTCCCAGAAACCCATGGCGATGCCGGGGCGCAGGCCGCACAGACATAAGGGGCTATCCGGATTGTCGGGATCGGGGCGGTTCGAGGGCCAGATGTCGAGCCCGCCGACCGAGATCGGAAACAGGCAGGACCAGCAGATGTCGGAGATCGGGTTGACGAATTTTCCGGTGCAGACGCCCGGACCCGCATCGGCGCGGGCGGGCGCGGCGAATGCGAGCATCGCCGCGATACAGCATAGAATATGCATCAGTGTTTTGCAGACATGCGGGAAAGGCTGGGGCGTCATTTTTGGGCTCCCGCTTTGGCCGGCAGCGCGACCTCGCTAACCTGAAGTTGCCGCCCTTCCTGGGCGACCCGCGCCGGCAGTGCGCCGATCCCGAAATGCTTCACCAGCTTTCCGCCCTGGTCGAAATAGAAGCGCCGCTTTCTGGCTTTCATCAGCGCGAGCGGCGCGCCGCGTGTCAGAATGAGCTTGGCCCGTGCGTTCTGCTGCAGCGCCCAGCCCAGTTGATCGGGATCGTCGCCGTCGATGAACAGCAGCGGCTCGCGCAGGGGCACGCTGTCCAGCGGATTGACCCGCGCACCCTTCGCCCAGATCAGCTCGCCCTTCGCGCCGCGGATATCGGCGGCAAGCGTGATGGTGGGATCGAAGGCCCAGCTGCGCGCTTGCGTGGCCGAGACCAGTCCCGCCACCGGTTCGGGCCGATTGACGCGCGCAATCGTGCGGCGTTTGAGTTCGGCATTGAGCCGTCTGGTTTCGCCGCTGGTTTCCATGGCGACGAGCCGCGACTGGATTTGCGCGAGCAGGTCGCGCTCGATCACCGGAAAGACGGCGCCCTGCTGGCCGTAGTCGCGCGCCTCGGTGGACGTCGCGATCCCGAGCAGGCACATACTGATGAGGAGCTTTCTCACAGGATCGTTCTCCCGCTGCCGAGGATCTGGCCCGCACAGACGAATCCGATCGCCGCATAGCGGCTGTCGAAGCCATCCGGATGATGGCTTCCGGCATAATAGCAGCGCTCGGGCACGCGGCCTTGGGGGCCGCGCGCGAGGGGCACACCGAGGCGCGTAACCGGCTTGGTCGTAGCGACCAGATGTCCGTTGATGAACACGCGTGACCCGCGGTGGGTGACGACATCGCCCGGCATGCCCAGCACGCGCTTGCCGAACAGATGCGGCTTTTTGCCGAAATGCCGTGCGAGCAGGTCGGAGCGCGGCGGCTCAAAAAAAATGAGACTGCCGCGCTGCGGCACCGCATGCCTGTCGAGCCAGAACGCCCAGTGCGGCAGGCTCGGGCTGGCATTGATGAGAAGCGCATGATCGTCCTGGAACGCGGTGAGCGGCGCGTAGGCGAGCGAGAGCGCCAGAACCGCGGTCAGCAGCAGCGGGCGCTTGAGGCGCGTTGCGGTGTTGCGCAGCGACTGTTCGATCCGGTTCATGGGCGCTGCTCCGCGCCCGTGCCCGCAGCGATACGCGCGGCGATCCGCGCCTCGAGTTCGGCGGTTGCGTCGGGCGCATCGCCCGCCAGAACTGCCTCGGCGACCAGCACGATCCGTCCGTCCCGGCCCATGTCCCGGACCGCGCCGTCGGCGGCCTTGAGATAGGCCAAAGTGCGCAAACGGCTCGCCGCGCCATCGCCGCCAGCGCGCGCCTCGCGCTCGACGAACGCCCCCATGGTCTGCGCGAGCCGCACGGTGACGATCTGGGGTTTAAGGGGCTCGTTCAACTCGCGGCTGACCCAGGCCATCCACAGGGCGAGCGTGACCGCGACGAGCATCAGCAGCGCCGGTTTAAGTGTGGCAAGCAAATTTGTTGCCCATTTGTTCTTATTCATCCCCGCCTCCTTGCGTCTGCGAATGATCCAGCGATCGTGCGATCTCGCGAACCAATCCAGGCAGGCGCAGACAGGCGACGAGCCCTGCCAGCGCGGCAAAAGTGATCCTGAGATCGGTCGAAAAGACGATCCGCGCCGCCGGCGAGGCGGCGAGATAATGGCCCGCGAGATTGCCGAGCTGCGCGAACAGGATATGCAGATCCCAGCCCGCGAGCAGCAGAAAGACGAACAGCGGCAGGCCGAGCACGAGCAGGACGGTCGATAGCGCGAAGCGCGTGCCGACGAGGAAGATCGTGCAGCCGGCCTGCGCCGCACGCTTCCAGCGGATGTGGGTGCTTCGTTCGCGCTCGGCGGGAGGCCGGGTTTGCTCCACAAGACGATCGAGCGGTGTTGCGAACTGGCAGGGCATCAGCGGACTTCCTTGTTCGGGCCATTCTCGGCGACGATGCGGATGGCATCGGCGAGACTCGCGCCTCGATCCTGTTCGCTCTGGATCGCGGCATAGACATTGGGGGATGACGAAAAGATCGTCGCCGAAAAGGGATCGAGCACGAGCCGACCGATCGCCTCGGTGTCCGGGCCTTTTATAAAGACCTCGCTATATTCGCTGCCCGAGCGCTTGAGGCTGCGGATCAGCGTCTCGGTGCGGTCGTCCATGTCGAGCCGGTCGTTTTTGCGAAAATCGGCGATCGTCTCGGCCTTTTGCTGGAGCACCAGCATCCAGTCGCTGTTCTCCAGTGCGGCGCGCGCGCCGTCCGACTTGTAATAGTCGTTCAAGGATTGCGTGGCGGTGGCGAGCGCGCCGCCATATTTGCGCGCGGTGCGGGCATAGGTCTCGACGAACTCGCCCATCGAGCCGCCCTTCAGCATCGACCAGGCTTCGTCGATCAGCAGCAGCTTCCGGCGCGCGCGCGAACCACGCGTCATCGCCTGGCCGGTCATGAACATGATCGCCGAGAGCATGACGCTGCGCAGCTCCTCGCGCGAGGCGAGATCGGACATTTCGAAGACGGTGAAGTCATCGTCGAGCGTGAGGGTCGCGGGGCCGCTGAAGAAGCCGCCATAGCTGCCGCCTTTCCGGTAAGGCGCGATCGCCAGCGCGAGATCGGCCGCGACCGGATTGTCGGTTCCGGTCAGCGCTTGCCCGACATCGTCGATGCTTGCTTTATTGCCGAGCCGGTCCCACACCCCGGTCACCGCCTGGTCGATCAGGCCGCGCTCGGTATCGCTGGGCGCTTCGCCGTGGCGCGCCATCTGCGCCAGGATCGCCTTGATCATCGCGAAGCAGTCGAGCCGATAGTCCTCGTCCGCTTCCGCCTTTGCTTCGTCTACAATCGAAAAGGGATTTAGCGAAAAGCCCGATTTCAGGGTGAACTCGACGAAGCGGCCGCCCTGCAATTTCACCGAATGCTCGAACGAGCGGCCGTCATCGATGACGACGACCTTGGCGCCCGCGCCGCGCAGGGACGCGCAGAGCTCCTGCAACAACACCGACTTGCCCGATCCCGATTTGCCGCAGATCGCGACATTGTGATTGCCCGCCTCGTTCTCGAACGGCGACCACCAGAAGGGCTGGCCGCGCCGTCCGAGCAGCAGGAGATGCGGGATCGGTCCGCCCAGAAACTCGCCCTGCACCGGCGCGATATGCGCCGCGGTGGCCGAGAGCATCGTCTTCAGGCGTTTGAGGCGTTTGAGATCGGCTCCAAGCCCGTCGGCGAGGCTGAGCGGCATGGCTGCGATGAGGCCGTGGAGCTGCAGAAACCGCTCGTCGGCCAGATCCCAGCCCGCCGCCTTGTAGATCGCCTTGATCACGCGTTCATGCGCATCGCCCTGGCCCATGGGCGAATAGCTCGTGATCCCGTGGAATAGCTGGACGAGCTTCTTGCCCGCCTGCAGTTCGGCCTGGACATGCGCCCATTCGGAAGACTGCTCGGAGAGTTTGGGCAGGAACCGCGCGCTTTTGGTTTGCGAAAGACTGGTCGTGCGCATGAACTTGTAGCCCGCGCGCGCGGACGCGGCGTCCTGGTCGGGATAGACGAGGCAGAGGATGGTCGCGGCGGGGCAGGGGAAGCGCAGCTTGTCGGTGAACATGTCGCCGATCAGCCGCGCGCATTCCCACGGCGCCCAGCGTTCGGGCATCGAACGCACGCCAAAATGACGCAGGTCGAACCGGTCGGGATAGGTCTCGCCCATTTGCGGAATACCGTTGGCGTCGCGGCCCGTCTCGCGGAAGCGTTCGGTGCGCAAGAGCAGCCGGTCGTCCGCGACCTCCAGTTCGATGTCGCGCCGGATCGCCTGGGAGGCGATCGGATCGAGCGGATTGTAGACCAGATCATCCTCGCTGCGCGCGGTGGTCGGCGAGGTGAGATCGTCGACGAGCGCGATCAGCTCCGGCGGCGCCATTTCGCGCGCGTTCGCGCCCAGCGATTCGAGCATGCCGATGAGGCCGTCCCGGCACTGGACGAGCTCGCTATCCTCCGCGGAGCCCGGCACTGGTACGCCGAGCGAGATCACGAGCCGGTGGCACCGCGCATGGAATGGCGCGTGCGCCGAGCCGCTGTCCCAGACCAGATCGTAGAGCCGGGCGGCGCGGGTGCGCGCCATCGCCTCGTAGATGCCGCCCTGTTCGTAGCGCGCCGCGAACCAGGGCGCGACGACGCTGCCGATCCGTGGGCTGGCAAAATGGAGGATCTGGAGGCAGGCGCCCGGCGGCATGCCTTCGGACAGGAACTGTCCGAGGATCTCGCCGGTGCGCTCGTCCGCGCCGATCAGCGGGGTGACCGACAGAATGAACCCTTTGGAGCGGGCGTTGCGGTAAAGCCGGGGTGCTTCGTCGAACACGCGGTAGGGCAGCCAGTCCGAGAGCATGTCGAGCTGGAGGGCGGGCCGCGCCGGCTCGGCCTGCGCCGTGTCACCGAACAGGCTGCCGAGCAGCCTATCGCGTGCTTGTCTGAGGAAAAGCGTCATGGCCGCTTCTCTTGGCTCGCGCGCGCCTTTGCGGCCTCGATCGCCTCGATGCTTGGCAATCCTTCGAAGGAAGGATCGCCGCTGTCTGGATGAGGGGCCAGGTCATGCCGGGGAGGAAACATGCCCGGCCCCTCGGTTCCCGGCAGGAGAGGACCGGGAACTGCCTGGCTTTGCTGCGAGGGGGAGAACAGCTCGCCAGACAAGGGGGAAAAGGGGGTGGTAGTGTCGAAGGCATCGTCTGCCAGCGGCGACGGTTCGGTTTCGGCGGTTCGCGGATCGGTGGCGGCTTCGCCATACGGAGCGAGGTCCAGAGCAAGGCGGCGCGCGATTTCACGCGCGCTGCGGGGCACCGCATGATCCCGCCAAGTGGGTTCATCGAGCGCGACGCGCACGATGCGCGGCTCGTGCTCATTGCCGTCCGCGTCGCGGTACCCTGCGAGCACGATTTTGAGCATGCGCCGCGAGGGCGCGGCCCCGACGCCGTGCAAAGCATCACGCGCGGCGGAAGCCGCACCTTGCGGCGCGGTGCCTGCGTCCATGCCGGTTGCCGCAGCATCGATCGCCGAAGTCGGCGCGCAGCTGCCCTGCGGCGCGCGGCAGGCGAAACTGCCGCTGACATTGGTGCCGAGGCTGGCGCACGCGCCGAGCACCATCAGGCCGGAGGCAGCAAGAGCGATACGGAACGTCAGGAGGCGGCGCATCAGCGAAGTCCATCCTGCCGAGAGCTAAGCCCCATGAAGCGGCGGATCTCGGCGGCGCCGCGATAGCCTTGCAGCACCGCGCCGTCGCTGGCCCGCACCATCACCGGCGTGCCGGAAAAGCCATGGGCCTCGGCGAACGCCTCGTTGGCGTCCAGACCCTTGGGCGTGCAGCCCTTCTCGCGCTTCGGCGCGGTTCCGGCGTAGGCGCCGTGGAGCGCGGCCACCGGATCGGCGGCACACAGCACGGCTTCCGACAGCGCCCGGCTTTCCAGTCCGAAGATCGAGATCGGACGTTCCTCGACATGGACGCCAGTTTTGGCGAGTTCGGCCGTCAGTTTTTGACAATAGCCGCACTTGAAATCGGAAAAGACGACGAGGCGCGGCCCGTCCAGATCGCCCCAGTGGATCGCGCCGTGCGCCGGGAGACTTTCGAGGCTCACCTTTTGCGACGCAGGCTTGGGAGACGTCTGCTCAGTAGGCTCGGCGCTCGGAGCGCTGCCCGCCAGCATGTCGGGGTTGATTTCCAGAAGCCGCGCGGCGGTCAGATCGCGGCGCGTCTCCATGTCGTAGAGGCGGCCGACCACCAGAAAGCGCGCGTGCCTGTCGACATAGAACAGGGTCTTGCCCGAGACCACTTCGCACAGGCCGCCGAACCCCTTGCAGGTCAGGCTGGAGACGGGGGTTTTGGGCAGGCGCAGCTTGATCGCGGCGGTGACGTCCCGGGCGAGTTCGCTGGCGCGCGCAGGCGCGGAGGTGACCGCCGCGACCGCCAGGCCGGTCGTGGCAATGCCGCTGGCGAGCGCCAGCGCAATGGCGGCGGCCCTGGTCTTGCCGCAAAGCCGGTGGTTTGAATATCGGGAAATAGTCATTGTTTATTTGCTCCTTTTGCTGCGCACCTGGACGCCGTCGAGAAACACGATCTCGACTTCGATGCCGGTCGGCATTTCGACAACGGGTTGATATTGCTCGGCGCGTTCGATCAGATATTTGCTCACCGTGTCGGCGGCTTCCCCGGCACCCTGGCCGAGCCCGCCCGCGAGAATATCGCCGCCCGAGAGACCGGCGCGCTTGCCGTCCGCGCCGATCGAGCCTGTAAAAATGCTATTGGCATTGGCCGAGAAGCCGCGGCCGAACCCGCCGACGATGCCGGCGAGCAGCGCCTGGGAGACGAGGCTACCCTCGCGGCTGACGACGCGGCCGCGCACTCCCGACTTGCCGGCAAAGCTGATGAACCCCTTGACCTCGCTGACGGCATAGCGTCCGCCCGGCTGCGCGCAGGTCATGCGAGCCAGTTTGACATAGACCTTTTCCGAAGACAGATCGCCGCGCGCCGCGCCATTGACGAGACAGCCGGTGATGTCGGTGGTGAGCAGCTTGCCGTGCCGCATCACCGAGCGCGCGGGGCCGGTGATGCGCAGCACCACCGGAAGCGGATCGGTCTGGCTGGCAACGCCCACCGAGGCGTCGACCCCGACGATGACCCGGGCCGGCGCGTAGCTGTTGGGCGGCAGATAGTCGGCACTGTCTTCGAGCAGCAGCGGCGGTATCGCCGATCCTGCCGCCGCCGGTGCCGCTTTCGCGTCCGAGGCTTTTGTAAAGCTGAGCAGGCTGACCTTGGGCTCGCCCGTATCGCCGCCCGGCCCTGGCGCCGCATCGGCAGGGGACTGGACCGCGCCGGGTCCATAGGTCCCGGCTTGCGGGCCATAAGACGGGGCAAGCGGGGCAGGGGGTTCGGCCGCGTTCGATGCGCTGCGTTGCAGCTCCGATTTAAGCGCGCCGTTTTCCGCCGAGATCGCATCGATCGCGGCCTGGCCGTCGCTGCGCATTTGCGCGTTTTCGACACGCAGCGCCTCGAGTTCCTGCTCGATCTCAGGCCGTGGCAATTGCGCGTCCTTCAGCGCCTTTTGCTCGCGCGACAGCGCATCGAGCCGATTGCCGTAGCTCGCCACGAACTCGCGCTGCGACAGGTCGCGGTTGACGAGGCCGCCGGTATCGATGGTGACCGGCGCGTCCGGGGAAGAGGGATCGGACGCATCGTCACCGCCCAGGATGAACCAGCCGCCGCCGATCAGCGCGAGACCGCCGATCCCGGCGAGCAGCATTTTCTGGCGCTGCGCGATCTGGCGGTTGAGCGAGCCGCGCGCGGTCTGGCGCTCGGGCGCAGCGCCCTCGGCGCTCGGCATGCCGGAAGGTTGAATAGCCATCAGTCCAGCCCTCCGCGCTCGAATACGAGAAATGCGCTGGCGGTCTGGCCCGGCGCGAGACTGTCGGCACCATAGGCAAAGGCGAGTGCGTCGACGGGTGGTTCGCGTTCCTCGCTCAGGATAAGCGTGGCTTTGCCGCGGTTGCGGATCGTAAAATGCTGTCCGGCAAGCGAACTGCCGATATATTCGGCGACCAGTTGGACCTCGAGGCCGTCGGTCTCCCGCGGCCGTCCGATCTCGTGGCGCGCGGTAAAACCGGGGAGCACTGCATCGCTCGCCATCGCCTCGATCAGCCGGATCGCGGCATCGTCGGGTCCGGTCTGGCGCTCCCATTCCTGCGCTTCGCTCGATTTGAGCGCGGGATTGGAGATGAAGATCTGACTCGCCTCCTCACCTTTGGCGCGGCAGGCGAACTTGTAGACATAGCCGTGCGTGCTGGTGGCGAAGAAGGTGACGCTGTCCGACGCAAATAGCGGCGGGATGGATATATAGATGTCGCCGCGCACCGGCTCGTGCGTTACCGTGAAATCATTATAGGGATAGGCGCTGGCGATCTTGGAGACATTGGCGAAGCCGTCGCCCATCAGCGATATTCGCGTCAGCTGTTCGCGCGAAAGCACACAGTCGATCCGGGCATTGTCGGCGGCCTCGACGAACTGGTCGGCGCGCGCCGGACCGGCGGTTAGCGCGAACGCAACGAGTGCAAGGCCGACGGGCTTCAGACCGCAGTCGATGGACTTGGCGGCGCCCAGGCCAATGCTGGCAAGGCCGGTGCCGGCAAGCGCGGCAGCGCAGGTGGAAGTAAGCAGGCTCATGTTCTGTCCTTCTGTTCGATGGGCGCCTGCGCGAAGCCGGCGAGCGCGAGGCTGAGACCGCGCTGGGTCCAGCGAAAGGTGAAGCGGCGCTCCTCGCTCGCGATCACTTGGGCGCCGACAAAGGTCTTGAGCGTGCCGCTGACTTCCGAGGTCAGCGCCTTGGGATCGACGCTCAGCGAATTGATCATGAAGGCCTGGGCGACGTCCGAGCCGCGCTGTTCCTCGACGATCTTGACGAGCTCGGCTTTCAGCGCGCCATGCGCCGCCGGATCGGCGAGTTGGAGGATTGCGCTCATCCAATAGTCGAGCGCCTGCGGCGAGCGGTTGAGCAGCATCAGCGCGGTATCGCGGGTGACGAGCTCGAGATAGCTCGCGGTGACCCCGGCGCTGGAGACCGTCATCCGCTGCGTGGCTATCGGGACCAGCACGACCTCGCGGTCGCGGGTGGCGGCAACACCGAACGAAACCAGGCTGGAAAGAGCGAGCAGTCCGGCGACGAGTGCGAGCCGGTTGCGCTGGCGCAGATGGCTTTGCGCGGTTTGATGGGCGATCTGTGCTTGCATGGATTTGGTCCTCAGCCGACCAGTAGACGGCAATAGGAGGGCGGCGTGGCCTTCAGCCCCAGAAAGGAGCCGGGCAGATACCAGTAGGCGGCATGGATCAGCTTCGAGCCCGCATTCCCTGACTTGGCCTTCCGCAAGGCGAACCAGGCGACAAACGAGAGCGCGATGCCGATGAAGACATGCTGCGCGAGAATGCCCCAGGCGAACGGAACGAGAAGCCCTATGAACTCGTCGATCGTCCAGAAACCGATGAGCTCGGGATCGTCCAGACGCCTGGGAATGATATAGCTGCCGGTCATGTGCCGCCCTCCTGCCGATGAGGTGCGATTAGATGACCGCGGTCACGACGCTGGTGACGATCGGCACGCCGGTGCCTACGCCAATGCCGACACCGACCGGGACCGCGACCTGGCCGAGCGAGAAGCGCCCCGAAGCGAGGCCGATAAGGCCGCCCGCGAGGCTGAGCACGGTGATGATCTTGCCGCCCGAACCTTCGAGGAAGTCGGTGAACTTGGCGAGCGCCGGATCGAACGTATTGTCGGCCCCGGCAAAGGCCGCACCCGCGCAGGCCAGCGCGACGCAGCCGGGAAGGATGTAGTCGGCGAGCGGGCGCCGCTTTTTGAGGGCATTGGTCTTCATGAAGGTCACTCCAGTGAAAGCATGCAGCGATATCGTTCGCTGTATGTTCTGAATGACCCAAAGGCTGGCCTGTAGGAAAACAGGAAATGCCGAGAGACCGATCGGCCAAGCAAAAAATGCCCATCGAGCGGTTTGAGGGCGAAAATTGCGTTGGCGATGACGCACGGTGCGCCGGTCGTGCAGGACTGCGCGCGAAGGCTACCGGCAATCGCGCGGGCCGAGCCGGAATTTGCGCGAATCATGGCGTGATGCGATTCGCGGTTTCCTATATGTTCCTTTTATGTTCTTTTCGTTTTCCTACAGCCATCGGCGCGGCGTACCTCGTGAGTCGTGGTTCGAATGGCAAGGAAAGGAACAAGGCCATGATGGATATAACGCTCTATGATGAGGTGCTGGTTCGCGCCGACCTCGCGGAATTGCTCGTCGCCGCGGTCGAACGGAGCGGGCGCGCCCGCTGCGACATCGCGCGCGACGCCGCCATTCACAAGGACGCGCTCCGGCGCATACTGACAGGGACGCGCTCGGCCAGCATCGGCGAAGCGCTGCGGCTCATGGCCGCTTGCGGTGTAGCGCCCAGCGCGCATCTGCTGCTGTTTCTGGTGGCCGGCGCCGACCGCTCGTCGCGCTGGCTCCAGTCCGACCTGGCGCTGTTTTTCGAGGAGCTGGTGTGTGAACTGCCGTCGGCGCTCGAACGTGTCCTGGGAAACCAGATCCACGATGTGAAACCGCGCTGGGCGAAGGGCACCGCGCAACGGGTCGCTCGGCTGCTATCGGATCATATCGAAGAGCTTGAACGCAAGGATGCGCTGCTAGTTGACATTTACGCTGGATCGCATGGAGGCGTTCATGCCTGAGCAGAACGAAGTAACGAACGAAGGCGAACCGCGCCGCGTCGCCCGGCTGATCCGGCTCAAGGAGGTTCAGCATCGCGTCGGGCTTGGCCGATCCACAATCTATCGCTGGATGAGCGAGGGGAAGTTTCCGAAGCCGGTGCAGATTGGTGGCTATATTGTGGCTTGGCCAGAAGAAGTTATTGACGAATGGGTAAATCGCCTCGCAGAAGTTCGGCGACTCGGTTGAGTTTCGAGAAACGACTGGGGCAATAGTCATTCGTCTCTGACATTAGCGTTACTTTGGCAAATTTGAACTTTTGAGGCTTCCCGGAGCGATGTTTCGCTGATTCATAGGGAGTGAGCTTTGATGGAGACTGGTTATGGCAGAGAATTGACGGTGCAATCTCGAGGTTTGGCTGAAGCCGTTTGTGTTGGCGCTTCAGCACGAGACGCGTTCTAGGATGTGTCCGGCTTAGATCGCTGGTTTGATAAGCCTTGGCGATCGCAAGAGCGTGCAGCCTACGGCGGCACGCACCTCGGAAGCGAGCTGTGACCAACTAGACATTTCGTAGCGAGGGACCTATGGGGTGAAGGTGCGATGGAAGCAGCTTTGCTTGCCAAAGCGGACCGCATGATAGGTGTAAGGATGCCTGGCGGATTATCGATGATTCGGCCTAGCCGAAGAAGGGAAAGCATTCGGTCGGCGTCGCCCCGCAATATGCCACGGTGCTGAGCAAGAATGCCAACTGCCAGATGCTGGTATGGACGACCGTCACCCGCATCGGCTTACCGGCGATCTCCACGTCTTCGTGGCTCCAGTCGAACTGGTAGGCCTCGCCCGGCCTGAACTTGAGCGGGATGAACGCTGCCACCCCCTCTCCAAGGTCCTTGCGCCAGGCTTCCGACCAGCGGACGGCGTAGCTCCGGACCGCATCATAGGAACCCTTGAAATCCTCCCGTCGCAGCAGATCGTGGATGCGTGTCATTCGCAGCTTGTCGCGCCGGGGTCGGGCCTCGTTCTTCGCCAGCTTTGTGTCGAGTTGCTCCTGATACGAACCGATCTGCGGCAACGGCTGCACCGCCCGCTGATTATCGGACGTGCCTTCGGGCGCTCGGACCGCCGTGCGGACGACCTTGCGCGACACATGCAAATCCCGCGCGATCGCCTTGATTGCCCTAAATTCCAGCAGAATGGGCCTCCGGCATACTCGCGCCGAATGCGAACCGCTGTCTCAGCCAACTTCCCGATCTCGCCAACTGACAATCCAGTCGGCCTTTTAAACCATCGAAATGAGGGGCCCCATCTAGACCCCGATCATCCCGCTAAACGGGTCTTTTGCGCATTCTTGAGGCGCTTAACGGGATATGCGAGTTATAAGTCGCTCTAGATGTCGCAGTGCCGGGTGAAGGCTGCCGCGATGGACGTACATCAGATAAAATCCGGCTAAAGGCTTGCTCCACTCTGGCAGCACACGCCTGAGTGATCCTTCACTGAGAGACGCCGCGACGAAGTCGCGGGCAAGCAAAGCAACGCCTAAGCTATCGCGCGCGTATTGCCGTGCGGCAATTGCACTATCAACAATTAAAGTAGGTTTACCCTTCACCTTAACGATTTTATCTCCACGGCCAAGCAACCAAGGCGTCATCGCCCCGGAGCGCGGCCTTCGGATCACAATCCGGTCGTTGGTAATATCTTGCGGGCGTACCGGTTTCGTTCGCTGGGTAAGATACGCGTCGGATGCGACCAGAACGAGCTGATCGCTTTTGCTCAAACCCCGTGCGATCATGTCCTGTTCAAGCAGCTTGCCTCGGCGAATAGTCGCGTCATAGCGGCCAGCAACTGGGTCCGAAATTCTATCCTCGACCACGATCTCCAGACGAAAATTAGGGTGAGCCTGACGGAAGTCGGCAAGAATTGGTAGAATGAGCAATTCCATGGCTACCGCAGACACGCTGATCCGTGCACTCCCGGGCGGAAGAACACTTGCATTTGCCAACACGAGTTTGGATCTTGCGAGCTTTTCGAATGCAGGCTTGACCTCAAGAAGCAATTTCGTTCCTGCGTCGGTCAGTGCGACGCTGCGCGTCGTCCGTGAAAAGAGCCGGCTGCCAAGCCTCGCTTCTAATCTGCGAATTGACTGGCTTACCGCTGACGGCGTTACGCCAAGGCGAACAGCGGCCGAAGCAAACCGCTGCTCCTCTGCGACAGCGATGAATGTATTGAGTTCAAGAATTTCACCGGCGCGCATTCATGACTCCCAGTCAGCATAGAGTTAAGTTTGAGCAGCTTTTAACTGACGAGTGAAGCCCTCACATTGGCCATCGAAAGGAGTGCCTGATGAAAGACTTTCATATCTATTCTGTCGGTGATGCGCGCGTGGCCCGTGTTCAAGATTGTGAACTAGAAAACTTCAAACCGATCGACCTGCTACCTGAACTGAGCGAGGAGCAGAGGCAGCGACTGGAGCGAATGCCGGAAACTCTGACGCGCGATGGGCAGCATGTTCTGCTGAGCATTCACACTTGGGTCATATGGCTGGGCGGAAAGACGATCTTGATTGATACGGGTGCCGGCAACGACAAGCCACGTCCGTTCGCACCGTATTTTGACCGGATCAAAACACCATATCTCGAACGACTTCGAAGCGTCGGCGTATCACCGGAAGCGGTTGATTATGTCCTGCACACCCATCTGCATGTCGATCATGTCGGGTGGAATACGAGTCTGGTCGACGGAATTTGGAAGCCAACGTTTCCAAATGCTCGCCACATCTTCTCGGCTAAAGAATATGCCTATTTCACTGAGCCGGCCAACCACACCGATCGCAATCGCACCAGCTTTCAGACGGTTGCCGACAGTGTCACGCCGGTCATTGAAGCGGGTCTTGCCGATATGATCGTCATCAAGGGCACGGAAGCGATACCCGGCTTTACCTTCCACTCGACCCCCGGGGCATACGGTTGATCACGCTTCGATTGTCCTTGAGAGTCAAGGCGAGCAGGCGCTCTTCGCGGGCGATGTCCTGCATCATCCCCTGCAGGTCTACGAGCCCGATCTGCTCTCGGTATTCGATCCCAAGCGCTACCCCACCCTAACGTCTCGTCGTTGGGCACTCGACTTCGCCGCAGATCATAACGCGGCGATGTTTAGCTCCCATTTTTCGTCGACGTCTGTGGGGCGCGTTGTTCGAGAAGGTAGGGGTCATCTTTGGGAATTCATTTGAACGCAATACTTGGTATCGGCTGGCACCGCAGCGAGGCCGCACTTTCGTGAAAATGCACCGGCCGCTTGACTACCGTCGAGCGTGCCGGTGTCATTGGTAGCCCCGTCGGCACCCGGGGACGGTAGGGTGGCAAATCAGTGCCATTGGTGCTGACGGCGGACAGATCTAATCGCTCCGTTCTCGACGCTGCAGAATCGACAGCGTGAGATAATGATAGCGGATCTCGTGTCGGGTCCTCTCGCCGGGGAGGAATTCCGGTTTCACCAGACTGATCCGGATAACGGAGAGCGTATAATGAAAACGATAGGCGCTGATGCTGGCAAAAAACTGAAAGAAGCTCTCGCTAAGCAGAGCAGTTGAGACAGCAGTTTATAAGGTTCATGCCACTCGCTTAGGGCAAATCATTACGGTGAGACCGCAGGATGCGGCTTCCGATGTGAGATGAGAAACACAAATCCGTTTGCGCGTCTGGACGAGCCTTTTCGGCCCAAATCTGCCCACGTCATTTTTTCGTGGCGCGATGTTACTTCACGCTGTTAAATAGCGGACAGGGGAGGCGCCCTTTTTTCAAGGGCATGTTGAAATGACAGATTTAGCTGAAAGTGGCACGGGCGATGGTAATCCGCCTGTTGATACAGCGTTGCAGTGCTTTGTGCTGCTGGCGAAGTTTCTGGGAGTGCCGGCCGATCGGGCGCAGATTCATCATGACCGCGGACGGGGAGACGATCCTTACAGTCTGGAGGATTTGTCTAGAATTGCCAGACGGTTGGGACTTGTTGCGCGTCTACGCGAGGCCAAGCTGGACGAACTTTTAAAAATGCCTCTGCCTGCGATCGTGACATCGGCGGACGGAGCATTTCTCCTGCTGAAAATCGACGACCAGTCCGAGCAGCCCCGTTTCTTGATACAGAGACCAGATGGCGACCGGCCTGAGATACTCGACAAGGACGAATTTGGCGCATTGTTCGATGGTCGCCTGCTGCTGATGACATCAAGGGAAAAGATGTCTGGCGACAAGCGGGCATTTGATATTAGTTGGTTTATCCCGGCGTTGGTCAAATATCGGCGCGCCATACGCGACGTACTCATCGGAAGCTTTTTTTTGCAGTTGATGGGGTTGGTCTCGCCGATTTTTTTCCAGCTGGTGATCGACAAAGTGCTGGTTCATCAAAGCCTCAACACATTGGAAGTGCTGGCAATTGGTCTGGCGGTCATCATGATCTGGGAGACAGTGCTGTCGGCGCTGAGGAACTGGCTTTTCGCTCATACCACCAACAGGGTCGACGCAGAGCTTTCCGCCAACATGTTTAGCCATCTGGTCTCATTGCCCCTGAGTTATTTTGAAGTGCGCCGGGTAGGTGACAGCATCGCGCGTGTCCGAGAACTGGAAAATATCAGGCAGTTCCTGACCAGCAACGCAGTGACGGTCGTGATAGACCTGTTCTTCACAATCGTCTTTTTCGTCGTGATGTATCTCTATTCGCCAATACTGACTTTGATCGTTGCACTAACCATACCGATCTATTTGGCAATCTCCGTCTTTATCACGCCGCCGCTCCGGCGAAGGTTAGACGAGAAGTTCAGACGCGGAGCGGAAAATCAGGCATTTCTCGTCGAAACAGTTACCGGCATCGGAACACTTAAATCAATGGCCGTTGAGCCACAGATACGCGACAAATGGGAGAAGCTGTTTGCCGGTTATACCCAAACTGGCTTCAGCGTGGCGGTCCTTTCCAACTGGGGCAGCCATCTCATTCAAGGGGTGTCAAAGCTGACGACTGTCGCAATCCTGTTTTTCGGCGCAAAGGCGGTAATTGCAGGAGATCTTTCGGTGGGTTCGCTTGTTGCGTTCAATATGCTGGCCGGCCGCGTTGCCCAACCCGTCCTCCGTTTATCCCAACTCTGGCAGGACTTCCAACAGGTCCGCATTTCGGTTGACCGGCTCGGAGACGTGCTCAACGCGCCCGCTGAACCACAACATAACCCAGGACGCGCGAGCCTTCCGCCAATCAAAGGCAAGGTCGCTTTCGACAAGGTGCGCTTCCGTTATCGTCCGGATGCGCCCGAAGCATTACGCGGCGTCGAACTTGAAATTGCCGAAGGAGAAATGCTTGGCATCGTTGGACCTTCAGGGTCGGGAAAGTCGACATTGACCAAACTGGTCCAGCGGCTTTATGTCCCGGAGCAGGGACGGATATTGGTCGATGGCGTAGATCTTGCGCTGGTCGACCCCGCTTGGTTGCGCCGTCAGATCGGCGTTGTGCTGCAGGAAAATATCCTCTTCAACCGCACTGTTCGTGACAATATCGCGCTGGCAGATCCAACGTTGCCAATGGAGCGGGTCATTGGTGCTTCGCAGATGGCCGGAGCACACGAGTTCGTGCTTGAGCTGCCGCATGGCTACGACACGGTGATCGACGAGCGCGGTGCAAATCTTTCGGGCGGGCAGCGTCAGCGTCTCGCGATTGCTCGCGCGCTGATAGGCGATCCGCGGATCCTGATACTCGATGAGGCGACCAGCGCTTTGGACGCTGAAAGCGAAGAGATCATCCAGAAAAACCTTGGCCTAATTTCGAAAGGACGAACGGTCATCATTATTGCTCACCGGCTTTCCGCGGTTCGCCAATGCAACCGGATCGTGACAGTGGAAGCCGGGACCATCACCGAGATGGGTAGCCATGGCGAACTCATACAGGCCGGGGGCCGTTACGCGAGCCTATATGCCAAGCAGATGGGGCTGACATCGTGAGCAGTGACAGCGAAGCCCCCGTCGGCATCATCGAACGAAGATTTCCGACCATAGCTAGGCATCTGTCGATCCTGCGCGAAAGCTGGGGCGACCAGAACGATCGCGATAAGGCGTTCCGGCCTAAAAGCGATCACGAATTCCTGCCCGCCGCGCTAGAAATCATGGAGAAGCCGCCAAGCCCCGGACTTCGATGGCTGCTCATCATTCTGTGCAGCCTGTTCGCAATAGCGCTTATATGGGCTTTTGTCGGAAGGATCGACGTAGTTGCAACCGCGCAAGGGCAAGTGGTGCCATCGACCAACTCGCGAATAATTCAGCCGATCGAAATAGGCGCGGTCCGTGCTCTCCACGTGCGAAATGGTCAGAGGGTCAAAAAAGGGCAACTGCTCGTCGAGCTTGATCCAACCATAACCGAGGCAACGCAGAGCCAGAGCGCTCAGCAATTGCTGTCAGCCGAAGTGGTTGATGCGCGCAACGCCGCCCTTCTTTCTTATCTCAACGGCGGATCCGGAACATTTGCGCCCCCGCCAGGGACGTCACCCGATCTCGTCGCCACCCAGTCCAGTTTCGTGCGAAGCGCAATTGCGGCTTTCGTGGCGGAGCGGGCTGCCCTGTTTCAGCAGCGCGAGCAGCGCCGTGCTGAGCTTGCCGGAGCCCAGGCCGAAATAGTTAAGTTGCGACAGACCTTGCCGCTTCTCGACAAGCAATTGGCTGCGCGGCAAGAGCTTGCCGACAAGGGCTATTTCTCCAAGCTCAAATTGCTTGAATACCAGCAACTGCGGGTCGAGCACATTCAGAACATAGAAGTGCAGGAGGCAAATGCCCAACAGTCGCGCGCCGCGGTCGCCAATATAAGTGCGCAACTGCAACAACTTGAGCAGAGTTTTGCTCGCGGTGCCGCGTCAGAGCAGGCCGAGGCACAGGATCGGTCAGCGGTCGCTTCCGAAGAGCTTCGTAAGGACCAACGGCGACGTCAGTTCCAGCAGATCCGTTCACCCGTCGATGGTACGGTTCAGCAACTGGCGATTACCACGATTGGAGCGGTCGTCCAGCCTGCGGAGCCCATCATGGTTATCGTGCCTGATGACGCGGAGGTCGCAGTCACGGCTCGGATTCTCAATAAGGATATCGGCTTTATTCATGTCGGTCAGCCGGTTCGCGTAAAGCTCGAAGCCTTCAACTTTACGGATTACGGTTTCATCGATGGTGTGGTTGAGGATATCAGCCGCGACGCCGTACAGGATGAGCAGATGGGCCTCATATTTATCGCTCGCATTCATTTGAATCGTCGATTTCTGATGGTGGCAGGTGAGCGCACGCCAATTGGTCCGGGGCTTGCCGTTCAGGCAGAGATAAAGACCGGAGAGCGGCATATTATACAGTATCTTCTTTCGCCGATCGCGCAAAGCCTAGATGAAGCTGGCCGCGAGCGGTGAAAAAACACCTCCAAAAAGTGATCTCGCTTAGGCATCCGATGGGAGCTCAGTGTGTCAGCCCTTACCAGTGGGTGAACGCGTAGCGGATCGCATCGGCGAGACGGCTTCTGCGGCCGAGCTGCGACAGCCGTGCGTCCAGCACGCGGTGGAATTCCTCGATGAACGGGTGGCTGTGTTCTTGGCGGGCGAGACGGCGAGCATCGGGCGACTGGCCCACACGCTGGCTTCGATCTAGTAAAGCAGCGCAATACGGTTTGCAGGAACAACATGGAGGCGCTCGGCAACTTCCTCGGCAGTGACGTGGAGCTCGCCGCCGCAGCAGGCGAAGACTCCTTCAATCGGACGCGCAGATTGCAAGGCTTTGCCAAAATCACGGTTGACGTAAACGTCGCGATGATCCAGCTTCGTCCGATAGCTAGATTCTGCGTTCGGGGAGGAGCGCCAGGGTGGGTGACTTTTCAAATTCTCAATTTCTGACAGGCTGCGTTGCACGACTTAGATGGACGGGCAAATGCCAGTTATCTGCGCTGCCGACTATGTCAGCAAGACCTTTAGGTAGGTCTGGGTGATGTGCGAGCCTGCAACTTTTTCGTGCTCTATAGTCGACGATACGATTTCTCAATGTACCCAATGGGCGGTAAACTCGGATCGGATAAGTTGGTTAATAATGTGAGATGGATTTATGGGGCAGGATCAGGCAGGTTGCCTAAGAGACGCAATGCTCTGTCAACGTGACATTCTAATCTTCCCCCCAAAGATCCGGAAAGCGTCGCGCGCGCCAGTATGGCGAATTGCGCACCGCGCGCTGCTCTGCCTTTTGATGGGTCAAATGGTTTTTATGTTAGTCGGGTGTACAAGCAGGGGCAGTTATCGATACAGGTTGACGGTCCAAGTCGATACCCCGGAAGGTGTGCGATCGGGTTCGAGCATCCTTGAGGTTCGCTATTACAACGTTCCCGATTGGCTACCCAACGGCGGTGGGACTTCATCCCAGTACCGCGGAGAAGCGGTGGCAGTCGACCTCCCGGGCGGGCAAACTCTCTTCGCGCTACTGACTGGTCAAGATGGCGGTAGCATTGAGCGGTTCGCACCGGAGGCTATACGTGCTGCTGGTCAGCCTGTAACCGCAGAAAGTATCCAAAATGTTAGAGGAATATTTCGCGTCCCTCTCGAATATTATCCACAATTTGTGCGGTTCCGGCATCTTGCAAAGCCGAACTCCGTGGAGGCCGTCGATCCCTCCAATTTATCTCGCAGCTTCGGACAGAATACACGGCTAAAATCGGTTCTGGTACAAATCACTGAGGAAAAACCATCCTTTTCCATTACTAAACGACTGCCTTGGCTAAAGGACTTTCGAACGAGCCTCGATGGTCAAAGATATCAGATGACGCATGATTTGGCGAATAACTTATACAGACATAGTTTTATTCGTGGGGACCAAGAATGAATAAAGAACTTATGATTGCGATATTAGCGATGGATTCATATAATCGCGGATACAGTCAGGGCCTCCGGCTCAACAGCGGAGATGCAGATTCGGCGCAGGAGGAAGCGGGAAGGTCGATAGGCAATGCCCATATATTGGTGCAGGATCAGGCCAGCGCTGCATTAGAGGCATCTTTTTACGCAATCGCTTATGTGCTCGATGGCGAAGTAATTGTCAGTTATCGCGGTAGTGATTACGAGGACGAGCCAGGCGCATCGTCTATAATACCTAACGATATTTGGGAGGGCTGGAGCGCAATAACTGGATGGGAGGCCGGGCAGGTAGGCCTAGCAATCAAGTTTTATGAAAATGTAGTCGATATAGCCGACACGTCGCAGGACATTGTTGGCATAAGCTTGACCGGCCATTCCCTCGGTGGAATGCTAGCCGGAATAGTATCAACCCTTTACGGAAATCAAGCCTTAATTTTCGATCATCTGCCTTTCGGCTTTGCAGCTGAAACTCATGCGCAAGCCGCAGGTTTGACGGGATCGCTATATTTCGATGTCCCAAAGTCAATTTATGTAGAGGGGGAAATCGCCCAAGAGCTAAGGGATGGGGCGCTAGGAGAATTTTTTGAAAACTTTGTTCGAGTTCCTGCTCAAAGCGATTTTGATCGCACTATTGAGCTTGAGGACATGGTCGATAAGACTGCGCTTGATGACTATGATACCAGCTTAGGCTATGTTGAAGGGGCAGTTCGCCGACATTCTCAGTCGCTGCTTGTTCATCTGCTTTACGCGAAGAACGTGTGGGAAGCTCCTCAACAAAACGGAGGCCTCGCGCGCGGCATAGGTTGGCGATCAATTTCACCAATCTTGTTTGACGCATTGCACAACGATGCAATCGGAGAATCTTTAGGCTGGAAGGAAGGGGGGGCGGGTATCGGAACAGGTCAGTCGACTCCGGGCAATCAATTGGCATACTCTATTGCTTATTCAGCAATTAGTGAAGGCGAGCGGCCTTTTGGCGATACAGCTATTGAAGCGCTTTTCGATGATGCTGATGATCTTGGAATAGTCAGAAGTGCTCTGCCGGTTTGGATCGACGATGAACTCTTATCCTCATTTGGCGATGTAATGGTTGAATATGCCGGGCTGCTAGCCACTAATAGAGCGCTGAAATCCGAACGGCCGGATGCGGTTGATGGCATATTTACTATTAGTAGGGTAGGAGCCGGATCAAATGAACCTGCAGCGCTACTGATCGATTTTTCTGATACGACTTGGACTGCTGACGCCTTGGGTGGGCAATCTCACGAAATCTCTATGCAAGGCGAGTTGGTTGCTGGAATTATTGGGAAAACAATCGCTACATATTCTAGTCAAGTAGAAGCGGACTTTATTTCCGATGAATTGGGCGGTTGGTTAGGCCGCATTAACCCATCGTCGAGCATTGACCCTTTTGAGCTAATTGACGGCGTTGTGATAAGTCTGATAGGCGGTTCTGCAGTTTATCAAACTACGGCGGAGCGATATCAGCTTATTGTCGGGACGGATAATGCCGAGTCATATAATCTCGTCGGTGCGCCCACGATTTTCTTGGCTGGGGGTGGTGACGACTATGTGAAGGGCACAGGTGGTGACGATGCACTGTTAGGAGGATTGGGCGCCGATACGTTGATCGGTGGGGCAGGTAACGATTTTTTCTTCGGTGGACCGGGCAGCGATATAATCCTCGGCGATGCCGCGTACGGAGACAACGACGGCTACGACACAGCGGTGTATGCCGATCCGGGCACGGTGCGCCTGAGCTATGATGGAACGGGTGTATCGCATAAGCTTATCGTCAACGGGAATGACGGGGGGCAGGATACACTTACAAGTATTGAGTATCTGCGCATCAGTGCGAGTAAGACGATTTTTGACCTGCGCGGCACCATCGGTGATGACGTTAATCTTACCGTCGAAGCCCTCGGTGGTGTGGAACTTAGCAACAATATTCGCCAAGCAGTTTCTGGGAAGAATCTCGAACACGGGATCAGAGCGCATCTCAACGGCCCTGATGGCTCCAGCCAGCTCTCGAATGCTGATACTTCGGGAGACGGCGGGGGCGTCATAACGCTCGCGGGCTTCAAGACCGACATCATTGGCACGGATTACGACGACGATCTCTTCGACGGAAGCGACGAAGCTAAATCGATTAGCGGGGGCGCCGGTGATGACCGCATCAGCGTTGCCGGAACCAGCGCATCGGCAGTTCTCCTCGGCGGCTCTGGGGTCGATGAAATTATCGGCGGAAGCGGTAACGACTTTATCGTCGATCAAGACGGTGGGACTGAGGTGGCGAGTAGACCATCTTCTGGTGGCGGGTTTCCCGGCGGAAATCCCTCTCCAGGTGGCAGCACCCAGCCCGTAGCATCGATAGATGGTGGTGCTGGCAACGATACGATCATCATCTCTTACGGGCCCGACATAACAACTCCGCCACCACTCGAACCCGGTGCGTTCTCTATTTTTGGCTCTCGACCGCATGGAACGCAAGCCGCAAATACGGCATCTGAAGCCGCCCGAGCAAAAATCCTGACTCCGGGCGAGGGCGATGATTGCGTCTTTATTGATGCGATCTACGGAACGATTTTCTACCAATATGGGCAAGGCGATGGCGACGACGTTGTAACCGTTAAGGCTTTCAATAGCGTCGAATACGCCCCTAATCTTAACGCCCAGCCCACTGAAGTGCCGGGCGATATCTACCAGCCGGGGTTTAATTTCGATTTCAGTGATTTCGCGTCTAGCGAGATCACGGCGGAATTTATTGTAGAAAGCCAGCGTGTCATCGGAGAGTATTTGCCGAATAACGATTTTGCTCCGCTTTGGGAAGTTCAAGGAGACTTGAAGATAAGTTTCGCAAATGGCGGTTCTATTACCATAAATGATTATTACGGGCTGTGGGATGCCGAGGAGTTTCGTTTCGATCCAGCTGTAGAGAATGTTTATACAACTAGCCCGGCAGTTAGCGTCGATCTCGGGATCAGATTTAAAACTGCAGACCAAGGGCAAGTCACTATTGCAATTACTGATCAATTTTCTAGCAACCCAGGATCCACGCAGCGTGCTCCGGGCCAATCGCTAGCAAAATATGATACGATAGCTTCAACACAGCAGACGAGCACAGCGTCATCGTCGTCGCAGGGAAGCGTCTTCTTGGCTCCCGGCGAGCACAGCTATGAGGGCGGCGATGGCGTGGATCGTCTTGTCGTCAGCTGGGATCTGGATAGCCTGACTTCTACCCTCAACGGCTCGAACTTGATAATCGAAGACAAGTGGGGCTTAATTGGCAAAACGATATTGGCTAATTTCGATGAAATCTACGCAGTTGAAGAAAACAGGATTTACAGCGTCGAGGAATTTGATGCTGCACTTGCCAGCCGCGGTGAAGGTGAGATCATTGTTGGCAGTGAAGCCTCTGACGTGCTGGTCGGTACCGAGCGACGCGACCATATAAGCGGGTTGGCCGGAGATGATGCGCTTAGCGGACTTGCAGGCAACGACTTCCTTGATGGCGGTGCTGGAGCCGATATGATGAGCGGAGGGAAGGGTGACGATCTTTACATCGTCGACGACCCTCTAGATGCGGTTATCGAGCTTGTAGACGAGGGCGACGATCTGGTTCAAGCTTCAGTCGATTATCAGTTAACAAATAATGTTGAGCATCTCGTGCTGTTGGGCGGAGCCGCTAGCGGTACTGGCAACGGATTAGCCAATCGTTTGACCGGCAATGTTTTAGCCAACAACCTTTCCGGACTAGCGGGCGACGACCGGCTTTTCGGCTTGGAAGGCGATGATATTTTGTCTGGAGGCGATGGAAACGACCAAATCGACGGCGGATCGGGCAGCGACGTCCTAAATGGCGGCCAAGGCGACGATATCCTCCAAGGGGGCGAGGGCGCCGACATGATGACTGGCGGCGACGGTAACGACTATTATTTCGTGGATGACGCGGGTGATCAGGTCATTGAGCAAGCTGGCGAAGGATATGATACGATCGAATCGTCGGTCGACTATCAGTTGCTGGAAGGCCAGGAACGCCTCATTCTGATGCGCAAGGCTGTCTTGGGCGAAGGTAACGCCTCGAACAATCATATCATCGGCACCAATGCGAAAAACACTCTATTAGGTCATGATGGTGCTGACCGGATCGATGGGAAAGGGGGTGCCGATTTCATCGATGGAGGAAATGGCGACGACATGCTGTTTGGCGGGGCGGGGCCGGACAGTATATTTGGTCGTGATGGCAATGATACGATCAATGGTGAGAGCGGCGACGATATCATTCACGGTGATGGCGGCGATGACCTTATAAATGGCGGTGCTGGCGATGATATTTTGTATGGCGGCGACGGCGCTGACATCCTTTATGGCCGCAAGGGTCATGACAGAATATTTGGCGGCGATGGTGCCGACATGCTCTATGGTCTGAGCGGCGAGGATAAAATGTATGGGGGGACTGGTCAGGACGTTTTGTATGGCGGGGCCGGCGACGACATAATGTATGGCGGTTCTGGGAACGACGTGCTGCATGGCGAGAAGGGTGCTGATAGGGTTTTTGGCTTGAGCCAAGATGACCTGATCGTTCAGGTCGGCGCGACGGACGGTCGTGATTTCATTGACGGTGGTTCTGAAACCGACACTTACAAGCTTTTGGGCTCTGCGGGTGCCGAAGACTTCACCTTCTACACGCGCGATGCGTGGCTGGAGATTGCTGGAAACATCGCCAGCGACCTAGATATCGACACCGAAATTGTCGTCACGCGCAATGGCAGCGACAACGCCCATGTAATTTCCGAGCTCAATGATATCGAGGAAATCATCGTCGATACGCTGAACGTAACCCCTATCGAACCTGGTGCCCCGACCGGAGGCACTTCCGGGAGCGGCGATACTGTCAGTGTGGTGGGTGACTTTACCACCACCAGCCTCAACTTTAATACGATAACCGTGAATTCCGGCGCGAATGCCGACACGGTCGATATCAGCGGTCTGAAGTCTGCACACCGACTGGTATTCAATGGCGGAGGCGGCGCGGACAGCATTGTCGGGAAAATACGGCCCCAAGACGTTGTAAACTTTTCAGGAACTGGGCAAACGCCGACGGATATATCGCATGCCCTCGCGGATGCATCGTTTGCAATCGACCTGTCTACATCGAATTCGGCATTTCGCTATCCCGAGCAGTTCATGCTTAATCGCCAAGTGTTGGTACAGGTTGATCCATATGATCTGAGCAGCCGCTTCACTGGAGAATTTTCCAGCAATCCCTATATACGCGAGTATCAGGAAGGCGGAATGCGACTGATCCTGCCAGTTGGTCTAGAGGGCGGCGATTCGGTGCTGAGCGACAACCTTCCTAACCTGCACTCCAGCACAAATCGACGGCACCTGACGGAGGAAAGTCATCCTTCTAACGACGTGGAGCCGACAGATGGTAATCGCTCCTATGAGCCTCCAGCACATGACATCAGGGCGGTGCCTGCGATGCTTCTATCTTCGTCCGATTTGGATCAGCATGTCCTTTTAAACGAAGGAGTTCTTGCGCAAAGAACGGCACAGATCCGAGCTCATTTGACCAGTGATAGCTTCGATGCTGATGAAGCAGGTGAACATTCGTACGGTGAGATGAGCAATGATGAAGGTTCGTTGTCTGTTAAACTGGCGCGAATTCGGCAGGACATGGCTGGCTTCGCTGGGCAAGGCTTTGGCGAAGGGCACGGACTGCAGAATCAAGCCAACCACGTCATCACTGACTGGTACGCATGAATGATGCCCTGGCTGGATGATTTATAAATGGCTTGGCAAGATCAGCGTGAAGACGCTTTACATCGCGCCGGGATCGCCGTGGGAGAACGGCTATAATGAGAGCTTCAACGGATCGCTGCGCGATGAACTGCTGAACGGCGAGATCTTCTACAGCCTCGCCGAAGCCGAGGTACTGATCGAGGCCTGGCGCCGCCATTACAATGCGGTGCGCCCGCACAGCAGTCTAGGTTATCGCCCGCCAGCCCCGGAAACGGCAACGCCGCCACTGCCGCCGTCCGGTTCCGCTTCGCTCCACCTCCCGTCGGCAGTGGCGCCGGAGGCAGCAATGCACTAACAATCAAACCGGACCACTCGGTGGGGGCCAGTCACTTCGGTTAACCTCGTTTATCGCGGCCGTCCTTCCCTTAAGCAAGACTCTCATTGTATTTGTAGGAAATGTCAGGGGGGTCAGGTCACGCCCGTAGAATACCTAAAACAAGGCTCACTTGTCGTTCACACCTGCGCGGAAATCATCCCAAAGAACCTTTTTTGAGTCCTGAAAAAGGCATCGAACCAACACCTTATGTGAGATTTGCGGGCTTTCTTGCGGGCCTTTCGCCACAGCCCTACGGAGTATGCCATTGAAATAAGACAATAAATATTTATGAATTGGATGCCTCTTCTGGGCACCAATTCTCCCGAAATCGCCGAAAACGCTCGGAAATCGTCGCCGCGATGCGAGGCCGGCCGGATCATCCGGAAATATCGCTAGACGTATTTCTCGTCAGAGTTATCCAGACCTTGCCGCCGCCCTTGTTTTTCCAGTCTGAAGAGACCTGCCATGCGCTATCTGCTCTCCCTCGCCATCGCCGCTGTCGGACCGTTCGCCGCCACTTCATCGCCCGCCGCGGCGCAAGCGACCGGTGCTGCCGAAGCGGCCGATCCGAACCTCTATCTGGAGGATATCCATGGCGAACAGGCGTTGGCAAAGGTCGGGCGGTGGAACGAGCGCACGCTCGCTACGCTGGAGGCCGAACCCGATTTCGATAGCTACCGGGAGCGCGCGCTCGATCTGTTGCAGGACGATCGCCAGATCGCGAACCCCGATCAGGTGATCGGCGACCGCGTGCTGAACCTGCGGCGGGACAAGGCCAATCCGCGCGGGCTGTGGCGGATCGCGTCGCTGGGCAGCTTCATGAGCGGCGAGCCGGAATGGCGTACGCTGATCGATGTCGATGCGCTCGGCAAAAGCGAAGGCAAGAGCTGGGTGTGGAAGGGCGCGGATTGTCTCGCCCCTGATTATACCCGCTGCATGGTCGCGCTGTCGGACGGCGGGGGCGACGCCGTGCTCGAACGCGAGTTCGATATTCCGGCGGGCGCGTTCGTCGAGGGCGGCTTTGCCGTGCCCACCGCCAAGACGCGGCTGAGCTGGGCCGGGCCCGACGCGCTCTATGTCGGCACCGACTTCGGCGAGGGCAGCCTGACCAGCTCGGGTTATCCGCGCATTGTCAAGCTGTGGAAGCGTGGCGCGCCACTCAGCGCCGCGACCGAGATCGCGGCCGTGCCGACCGAGTATGTCGGCACCGGCGTCGCCATGCTGGAGGATGGTGCGATGCGTTATCCGCTGCTCGGCAAGGAGGTGGATTTCTATCACACGGACCGCAGCCACATCGCGCCGGACGGCCGCCTGATTGCCTCGCCGCTGCCGCAGGACGCGGAGGTGAACGCCGTGCTGGATGGCCAGCTGTTCGCCACGCTGCAGAGCGACTGGAACGGCATTCCTGCGGGCGCGGTGGTGGCCTATTCGATTCCCGAGGTGCTGGCCGGACGCGACCCGAGGGTCGAGCGCGTGTTCGTGCCGACCGATTCGCAGGCGGTCGAGCAGGTCGGATCGGGCAAGTCGGTGCTGTGGGTGAAGCTGCTCGACGATGTTTCGGGCAAGCTCCTCGCGTTGACACGGGGCGCTGACGGCAACTGGTCGCAGCAGGCGATCGCGCTGCCCGAATCCTCCACGGTCACGCTGAATGCGACCGCCGATGATAGCGATCTGGCCTTTGTCACGGTCGAGGGCTTTCTCACGCCGCCGACACTCGATGCTGTCCGCCCCGGCGCCGTGCCGGTTGAGGTAGACGCGCTGCCCGCGCGCTTCGACGCATCGACGATGGACGTCGAACAGCGCTTTGCGGCGTCGAAGGATGGCACGCGCATTCCCTATTTTCTGGTGCGCAAAAAGGGTCGGAGCGGTGCGGTTCCGGCGCTGATCCATGCCTATGGCGGGTTCAATCTGGCGCAGACGCCGACTTATCTGGTCGGCCAGCCCTATCGATCGGGTCCGGCGGGGCTGTTCTGGGTGGAGGAGGGCAATGCCTTCGTTCTCGCAAATATCCGCGGCGGCGGCGAATATGGGCCGCGCTGGCACCAGGAAACGATGCGCGAGAAGCATCAGAACGCGTTCGACGATCTGGCCGCGGTCGCCGAGGATCTGGTGCGCACCGGGGTTTCGACCAAGGGTGCCATTGCGGTTTCGGGCCGGTCGAACGGTGGGCTGCTGACGTCCGCGGCGATCGAGCAGCGTCCCGATCTCTACGGCGCGGCGGTGATCGGATCGCCGCTCACCGACATGAAGCGCTATTCGCATTTGCTCGCGGGCGCATCCTGGATCGGCGAATATGGCGATCCCGACAAGCCCGCCGACTGGGCGTTCATCCGCGAATATTCGCCTTATCAGAACCTGAAGCCCGGCGTGCAATATCCCACGCCGTTCATCTACACCTCGACCGAGGACGACCGCGTCCACCCTGGCCATGCGCGCAAATATGCCGCGAAGCTCGAGACCTATGACGATCCCTTCTATTATTACGAAGATCCCGAAGGCGGCCACGCCGCCGGCGCGGATCGCATCGCCGATGCGCAGCGCGCGGCGCTGGTCACGGTCTATCTGAACAAGGTGCTTGCGCAGCGCGCGGCTCGCTGACTGGCAGGGTAAGGATGGGGCCGATCGACACGCGGCCTTCCATATCCCCCCAAGGCCCGCGCAAGTTATCGAGCAACCTCGTGCTTGGCCGCGCCGCGCAGGCTATGCTCGAGCGCGGCGAGCGCCAGCCGGAAGGGGCCATGGCCTCGACGGTAGGCTCTTGCTTCAGCCAGCGATGCTGCACGCCTGCCGCAAAGGCTGCTCCGCTGCCGATCGGGTCGGCCAAAATGGAGGCGGAGCTATTACGCATCACCTTTTCGCGTCGGCATGCGTTGGGCTGTTTTAACTGCGATAGCGGTATGCGGCGGGGGCATAAGATGGTTGCGAACGATCGGGGGCACGACAACCCATCCGGTAGGAACGAGGCGGAAGACGACGACATCGACCTTAGCCATGAGGAAGGCAAACAGGTCCGTGAACGCGCTTCGGTCGATAGCTATGTCGTTCATGAAGTAATCAGGAGGCAAGGGCGCGACGAACTGCGGCGCCCGTTGCTGTCGCTTTTCTGGTCGGGCATAGCAGCCGGCATCGCTATTCCGTCTTCGGTTCTGGGCAGGGCTTTGTTGGAGGATGCGCTGCCCGATGCGCCGTGGCGACCGATGGTCGCTTCGCTCGGATATACCCTCGGCTTCCTGATCGTCATTCTGGGCCGGATGCAATTGTTCACCGAAAGCACGCTTTCGGCAACGATCCCGGTGGCGACGCACCCGAGCATATCCAATCTGCTGCGCCTGCTGCGACTTTGGAGTATCGTGTTCGTCGCCAACATGCTCGGCACGTTTGTGATCATGCTGCTCGTGGGCAACAATGCCATCGGCTATCCCGATCAGGCCGCAGCGATGCTGGAGCTGTCGAAAAAATTGCTCGAGCACGGGCCGCTCCAGACAATGCTCGGTGGTATCCCGGCGGGCTTCCTGCTGGCCGCCGTGGCCTGGTCGCTGCCCGTTGGGCGCGGACAGGAATTCTGGATCATCCTGTTCTTCACCTATTTCATTGGTTTGGGCGAGTTCTCGCATGTGGTCGCCGGATCGGCCGAGGCATGGCTGCTCGTCCTATCGGGCGAGGCCGGCCTCGGCTTCGCGATCTTCGGTTTCATCCTGCCCGCGCTGGTCGGCAACATCATCGGCGGCACGCTGATTTTTTCGCTGCTCGCCCATGCGCAGGTCAGTACGGAGATCGACGGAGGCAAGTTGAACACTTGACCGGGTCGAGGCCTTAGCGGTTGGCCGCGATATAGGCGTCGGCCTGTTCTTCCAGCACATCGAGCGGCAGCGCGCCCTGGCTCAGGATCACCTCGTGAAAGGCGCGGATGTCGAACTTCGGGCCAAGTTCTTCTTCGGCCCGCGCGCGCAGTTCGGCGATCTTGCGCTGGCCGATCATATAGCTCGTCGCCTGGCCGGGATTGTTGATGTAGCGGTTCACTTCCTTTTCGATGTCGCGCGCGGACAAGGGCGCGTTGGCGGTGAAGTAATCGATCGCCTTTTGGCGGCTCCAGCGCTTGGAATGGATGCCGGTGTCGGTGACCAGCCGGATCGCGCGCCACATCTGCAAGCTCAGCATGCCGAAGCGGGCGAGCGCGCTATCATAGCCGCCCATCTCCGCCGCCAGCCGCTCCGAATACAGCCCCCAGCCTTCGGTATAGGCACCGTAATAGCCGAAGCGCCGGAATTTCGGCAGGCCCTGCAGTTCCTGCGCGCGGGCGATTTGGAAATGGTGGCCCGGCGCACCTTCGTGGAAAGCTATCGCCTCGGACTGCGGCTTTTGCACCTGCGTCATGTCGGCCAGATTGACGTAAAAGATGCCCGGACGCGAGCCATCGGGGGCGGGACGATTGTAAAAGGCGACCGCGGCGGTCTCCTCGCGGAACGGCTCGACCGCGCGCACCTCCAGCGGGGGCTTGGGCAGGCCTGAGAAATATTGCGGCGCAATTTTCATGATCCGCGCGATCGCGGCGCGGCTGTTCTCGAGATAGGCCTCCCGGCCCGCCGCATCATCGGGATATTGATATTTCGGATCGGTCCGCAGCGCGGCGAAAAACTCCTCCAGCGTGCCGGAGAAGCCGATCTCCTGCTTCACCGCCTCCATTTCGGCGCGGATCGAGGCGACCTGATCCAGCCCGATCCGGTGGATTTGGTCGGCGGTGAGATCGGTGGTCGTATAAAAATTCAGTCGCGCGGCATAATAGGCATCGCCGTTCGGCAGGCTCCAGGCGCCGTCATTGCCCTTGGCCAGCGGCTCGATGGCGTCGAGCGCGGCGAACAACGTCTTGAAGCCCTCCAGGAACGGACCGGTCATCGCCGCCTCCGCCTCGTCCACCAGCCGCGCCTTTTCGCTCGCCGCGATGTCGAGCTTGCCGACCTTTTCCCTGAAATCGGCGAGCAGGCTGCCGTCCGGCCCATCGTCGAACGGCGCGCCGGTGATGACCAGCCGCGCGTCCTCCCGCGCCGGGGCGAACACCATCTTGGGCGGGACGATTCCCTTGCTCGCCTGATCGCGCATCGTCGCGGCGGTTTCGGCCATCACGCGCTGGGTCTCGCGGATGCGCGCGATGTAATCCTCGGCATCGTCCACGCTGTCGATGCGGTGCTGGTTGATCAGGAAGACCGGAATGTCACCCGCCGGGCTGCCATTGGTCGAGACCGGGAAGCCGTAATCGCGGTAGACATCCTGCGCCTTGTCTGTCGCCACCTTCTCCTCGAACAGGCGGTAGCTCAGCCGCGCGGTGGAGCCCAGCTCGGCGGGATCGAACATCCGCTGCATCTCGGCGAGCTGCTGCTGCTCCAGCGCCAGACTGCGCGCGGCCGCGGCGGGCGTGTAATCGTCGAGCTTGTCGTAATCCGTCTTGAGGCCGAGGCTGGTCATCGCCTCCGGACTGAGCGCGACCGACTGGTCGAACGCGGCGTCGAGAAAGGTCAGCAGCCGGGCATCTTCACTTGCCGTCACATCCGCGTCCGCGGCAACCGCAGCGCCGCCGCTCGCCAGCGGCGCGTCGGTGGACATGGTGGAGCAACCCGTGAGCAGCAAGGCGCTAAGGGTAAGGGCGGGCAGGGTGTGTTTCATACTGGGCGGCTCCGGACGGTTTGCGTGATTGCGCGCCATCTAAGCGGATGCACGCGTCCTTGCCAAGCGGCGCGCCGTTCAGACCAGCTCGAACAGCCCCGCCGCGCCCATGCCGCCCGCCGTGCACATCGACACGACCACCCATTGCACGCCGCGCCGCCGCCCTTCGAGCAGCGCCGCGCCGACCAGCCGCGCGCCGGTCATGCCGAACGGATGGCCGATCGCGATCGCGCCGCCGTTGACGTTGTAGATGTCCGGATCGATGCCCAGTTCGTCGCGGCAATAGAGGCACTGCGAGGCAAAGGCTTCGTTGAGTTCCCACAGGCCGATATCGGCGACTTTCAGGCCCGCGCGATCGAGCAGCTTGGGGATCGCGAAGACCGGACCGATGCCCATTTCCTCGGGCTTGCAGCCCGCCGCCTGGAACCCGCGATAGACGCCGAGGATATCGCGCCCCTCGGCCCTGGCGCGCTCGCGGCTCATCAGGATCTGCGCCGCGGCGCCGTCGGACAGCTGGCTGGCATTGCCGGCGGTGACATTCTCGCCCTGCCCGATCACGTTGCCGCCCTTCCACACGGGCTTGAGGCCGGACAATGTCTCGGCAGTGGTCCCGGCGCGCAGGCCCTCATCCTGTTCCAGCGTCACCTGCTCGGTACCGGCGTCGCTGCCGTCTTGCCCATAGAGCTTTTTCGTGGTGGTGAGCGGCACGATCTCCTCGGCCATGCGCCCGGCTTCGGTCGCCGCATTGGCGCGCTGCTGGCTCATCGCGGCATATTCGTCCTGAGCCTCACGGCTGATGCCGTAGCGCTTGGCCACGATCTCGGCGGTCTCGATCATCGGCATATAGGCATGCGGCTGCTCGGCGATCACGCTGTCGTTGACGTAGCGCGGCGCGTCCTTGGTGACGGTGAGGCTGATCGATTCCATCCCGCCCGACAGCGCCACGTCGATGTCGCCCGCCATGATCGAGCGCGCGGCCAGCGCGGCGGTGGTGAGGCCGGAGCCGCATTTCCGGTCCAGCGTGAAGCCCGGCACGGATATCGGCAGGCCCGCCTCGAAGATCGCCATGCGCGCGGCGTTGCCGCCCTGCGTGCCCCACTGATTGCCCACGCCCCAGAACACGTCGTCGATGGTCGCGGGGTCGATCCCGGCGCGCGTCACCGCCGCGTTCATCACGTGGCCGCCCAGAACCGGCGCCTCGGTATCGTTATAGGCGCCGCGATAGGCCTTGCCGATCGGCGTGCGGGCGGTGGAGACGATGACGGCTTCGTGCATGGGGTATCCTTTTCGCGGGTTATGCACGAAGCCTAATGCAGCGGGGGTCGTTAGGCTAGACGGTCAGGAACAGCTCGCCCCGCCCAGCACGCAGAAGCGCGCGCAATGCGGGTGGTTGAGCGACACCGGATGGTTCGCGGCGGCCAGCGTCTCGCCCAGATCGAACTCGTCATCGTAGGGAAGCAGCGTGCAGGCGATCACGCCCGCCTTGTCCGCGCCTTTCTTGTGCACGACCATGCGGCTCGACGCGCACATGATGCTGCGCGGATCGGTGTCCAATATCCCCCAGCAGGCGGTGGTGATCTCGGGCACGTCCTTGGTTTCGTCCATCTCCGGGAACAGCACGAGGCGAGACGGATCGGCCGCGTCGATAGCAATGTTCTCACGCCGAAACAGGTCGGCATAGCCCAGTCGCGCCGCGCCATCGTCCTCATGCGGCAGATGACGGCCGGCGACGGCGATCGAGAAGGCGCGGTCCGATAGCCATCTCAGCCCGTCCACCGCCGGTTCCCAGCTGTTCGCCCCGCGCTCGCCTTCATGTGCGGCCCGGGTGTAATGATCCAGGCTGACGCGGATCGTCAGCCGCTCGCCATGCCGCTGCTTAAGTTCGAGCAGTGCCGCCTCGTGCCGCCGCATCGGCTTCATCGCATTGCTGAGCACCAGCACTTCGTACCCGCGTTCCAGCGCATCGCTCAGCATCGCGATGATATCCGGGTTCATGAACGGCTCGCCGCCGGTGAAGCCGATCTCGCTCGCGTCGAAGCCGACATCGGCCTCGTCGAGGAAGCGCGCGACCTCTTCGGCGGTGAGATAGACCAGCGCGTCGTTGGTCGGCGAACTTTCCATGAAGCAGGTCGTGCAAGCGAGATTGCAGAGCGATCCGGTGTTGAACCACAGCGTCTCCAGCCGGTGCAGGCCGACATGCGCGCGGCGCTCGCCTTTCGCCGTGACCAGCGGATCGCGGAACTTCTCTTCGGCCAGCGCCTCGGCTTCCGTCGGGGTGAACGGAGACGGACCGGTCGGCATGTTGCGGGCGCGTTTGGCGGTGGCGATGGTAACTTTCCCATGGGTCGGAGCGAACAGCGGACGATGGCGATTCTCCGCGCATCCGTCATCTGTCTGCTATTCGTATTGATGATGCCTAACGTTACAGCCTCTCCGAAAGACGCGAAACTGCCATGAATCCCGATCACAGCCGCTTCTCGCCATCCCGCGTGACCATCGCCGCGGCCAGATCGAGCTGTTGCTGAATATCCTCGTCACCGGTGCCGCCGGCCTGATCGGCGGCGAGGTTTGCGCGCGTCTGGCAAGGGCCGGGCACGCGGTGCATGCGCTCGTCCACCGCAATCCGCAGGTACGCGGCAATGACGGGGCGGCGGTAGCGTTGGCGGCGGACTATCGCGGCGACATCACCCAGGCGGTCTGCGGGCTCGATCCGGCGGCTTTGGGGCCGATCGATATCGTCATCCACTGCGCCGCGAGCCTGCGCTTCGACCTGTCCGATGCCGATTATGCCGCGGTCAACGTGGAGGGCACCCGCCACGCGCTGGAACTGGCACGCGCGCTCGGCGCGAGTTTCCTCTATGTCTCTACCGCCTATGTCTGCGGGCGCGAAAACGGGCCGGTGGCCGAAGCGCCGGTGCGCGGCGATGCGGACTTCGCCAATGGCTACGAAGCGAGCAAGGCCGCGGCCGAAGCGCTGGTGCGGACCAGCGGATTGCGCCACGCCGTCGCGCGCCCCTCGATCGTGCTGGGGGAGGCGCAAAGCGGCCGAATCCGCCAGTTCGACACCATCTACCAGGCCTTCCGGCTGTTCGCCGAGGGCCGCATCCGCCATTTGCCCGCCAGCGCCGACGCGACGCTGGACTTCGTCGCGATCGACCATGTCGCCGCCGGTATCGCCGCTATCGCCGAGCGGATGGAGGAAGCGGGTGGCGGCATCTTCCACCTCGTTTCGGGCGGCGCGCTGCCGGTCGCGGATTTCTGCGCGGGGATCGGCGCGTGGCCGCAATTCGCCGCCCCCGAACTGGTCGACCCGGCCGCTTTCGACGCGCAAGCGCTGCCGCCGCTGGAACGCCGGCTCTACAGCCGCGTCGCCGCGATCTATGCGAGCTATTTCCAGCGCTCGCCGCGCTTCGACGACAGCCGCCTGCGCGCGCTGACCGGGCTGCGTGCGCCCGCAGCGAATGCAGACTATTTCCGGCGCCAGATCGGCTACTGCATCGAACAGGGGTTCCTGAGCTCCGGCGCCGAACCGCGCGCGGCCGGGGCCTAGCACCCTCACCCTTCCGCCGCTTCGCGGCTTCCTCCCTCTCCCGCCGGGAGAGGGTAGGGGCCTGCTCGGCGCAGCCGGGTGGGAAGGGTGAGGGCGACTGCTTCAAGCACCTACCGCACATCGGGATAATCCTTCGCCATCCGCGCGCGGGCGCCGACGGCCCATAATATGCCCACCTTGAAGTAGATCCAGTTGGCCTTGAGCGGTCCCCAGGCGGCGATGCGCCGGTCGGAGGTGTTGACGAAGCGCGGTACCAGCCTGATCCGCCCCAGCTTTGCCATGCGGATGCACAGGTCCGCCTCCTCCATCACCTGATCGCCCGGCGTGAAGCCGCCAGCCTGCACGAAATCCGCCTTGCGAAAGAACATCGCATGATCGCCGAACAGCAGCCGCACGCCGGTGAGGAACAGATGCGGGCGGCACAGCAGCGGCGCGTACCAGGTCTTGGCCCAGTTGTGCGCGCTCGTGACCCAGCGCGTGTGCTCATGCGGCTCGCCGCCGATCAGCGGCGTGAACCCGGCCAGCGCGATGCGCGGATCGGCCAGCGTCCCCTGCACCACCGCTACCATGTCGGGGGGCGGGATGGTGTCCGCATGCAGCACGATCACCATCGGCGCGGCGGCCTCTGCCACGCCGAGGTTGAGCTGTTTCGCCCGGCCCCGCGCGCAGACGATCACCCGCCAGCCGGCCGCCGCGGCGATCGCGACACTGCCATCGGTGCTGCCGCCGTCGACGCACAGGATTTCGGCGGGGCGGGGGTCGAGCCGTTCCAGCGCCGCCACCAGCCGGGGCAGCGCCGCCGCCTCGTCGAGCATCGGGATGAGGACGGTGACGCCGCCCGCGTCTATGTCGCCCGTTTCTAACGGGTCAGCCACGGCCAGCGCTCCAGGTCCTCGGGCCGGTCGCAATCGGCCAGCGGCTCCAGCATCACCGGGTCGATCCGCTCGGTTTCCAGCCGCCGCAGGGTTTCGGCGAGCACGCGGTCGGTGCCCCAGTCCATATCGGTCCACAGGAAGGGCAGGGGCTGCGCAAAAGCTACGGCGTAGTATCCCCCGTCCTCGGCCGGGCCGATGGCGACGGGCGCGGTCTCGATCGCTTCCGCCGCGGCGCGGATGTGCGCCGCCGAAAGATCGGGCACGTCCGCGCCGAGCAGCACCGCGGGCGCCGCCGCCCGGCCCATGCGCGCGCCGAGATCGCCGCCGCCCTGTTCGATCAGCGGCACGTCATCGCCCAGCCACTCCGCGAACGCCGAGGCGTCCGCCCCGCTGGTCCGTACCGCGAAGGGCAGCCCGCTTGTCCGCATCGCATCCACCGTCCGTTCGGTCAGCCGCCGGTGCAGCATGGCGGCGCCCGCCGCGCCGAGCGCCGGGATCAGCCGCGTCTTGACGCGTCCCGGCGCGGGGAACTTGGCGAACAGATGGACGGTGGTCAGGTGGGCGGGGGTCATGCGCGGAAGTTCGTGAAAGGCGGCATACGTCCCCCCCTTTTCATCCCTTCGCCAAACGCCGAGGTCCACGCCAGGGTCACACGGGCCACACTGTCCAGGGGAGGAAAACCGCAGGGGCGAACTTTGCGCATGGAATCGCGACAGGGCGGGGTGAAAGCCAGGGAGCGCATGGCCATGACGCTACCGCGCGATTCCCAACTTTGACAGGGTGATCGCGATGGGGATGGCGGTTATTGCCTCCTCGTAATGACGACGGTTTGGCCACCGCCCCAACCAATTGCCCTCGTCAGCGTTTCCACCTAATCCTGCCCCCATGGAACAACCCATCCCCGTCCCCGAAGGCAAAACCTCCGACCAGGCGCTGATCTTCGGCCGCGTGCTCGACGGGCGGGGCGGCGGGCGGCCGATCGACTGGGCCGAGGCGCAAGGCTGGCAGCCCGGCAGCGGCGCCGAAATCCTGTGGCTCCACTGCGACCGCGGGCATGAGGAGGTGTTCGACTGGCTGCACGAGACCCTGGGCGTGCCCGAAACCACGGTCGAGACGCTGACCAGCGACGAGACCCGGCCGCGCGCCTTTCGCGACGAGGAATGGCTGATCACCATCCTGCGCGGCATCAACTTCAATCCGGGCGCCGAGCCCGAGGATATGATCGCGATGCAGATGCTGGCGGACACATGCCGCGTCGTCACGCTGCGCCGCCGCCCGCTGCAATCCCCGCGCGACGTGCTCGCCGAGATCGACCGACACCACGGGCCGAAGACGGCGGGCGATCTGGTGGTCGAACTGGCCGAGACGCTGGTCGCCAGGATGAGCAGCGCGATCGTCGACATGAACGCCGCGCTCGACGATCTGGAGGAGCATGAGGACGATTACGAAACCGACTTCATCCAGGACCGGATCACCGACATCCGCCGCAACTGCCTATCGCTCAAGCGCCATATGTCGCCGCAGCGCGAGGCGCTGCTGGAGATCGGGCGCTGCGCCGTGCCGTGGATGAGCCAGGAAAACCGCCGCGACATCCGCGAGACGATCGACCGCCTGTCGCGCTTCCTGGAGGATATCGACGTCAGCAAGGAAAGCGCGCTGGTGCTGCAGGACGATCTCAACGCCCGCGCCGCCGCGCAGGCGGGCCGCACCAACTACATCCTCTCGCTGGTCGCCGCGATCTTTTTGCCGCTGGGGTTCGTGACCGGGCTTTTGGGGATCAACGTCGGCGGCATGCCGGGGGTGAACGATGGCAACGCGTTCTGGATCACCGTGGGCGGATTGCTGGCGATTTTCGCCGGGCAGATGGCGATTTTCAAGTGGCTGAAGTGGTTTTGAGCGGGGCACATCGATGTGGGACATGGATGTGGCTGTGGCGCCGACGCCACTAGTTGCGGAAAAACGGTAGCTGGACCCCGGGTCAAGCCCGGGGCGACGAGTGGGGCGGGGGTGGGGCCCATCCAACCGGCTGACCTCAATAGGGCTTATGCGAAGCGCCGAGCGAATCTGAGTATTTGCATTGCGCCAGAGCATTTCGTTATGGTCTGCATCATGGCTTATGGGGGGAGTTATATGTCGGCATTCTTGGGATTATTGCTCGCGCAACCTGCGGACGCGCAGGCGGATGCCACACTGTCCAAGATGGCGGCGCTCTATGAGGATATATGCCTCGATGCTTTTCCGGATGCCGGCAAGGCGGAAGCGCGCATATTGGCGCTCGGTGCGATCGAGCTGTCGCCCGAAGTGGTAAAGGTCACGATGCGCGACGATCCCGCGCGTGGCTGGGGATTCGAGGATGGATCGGCCACGATCTGGCTGGAATTCCCGCCATTTTACGCCTGTTCGGTGCGATGGAATATGCCTGATATGGGAGACCTTTCTCCCTATCGAGATGCAGTAGAGGCCTATGCCAAAACCAATGCAGGCTTTGCACCGATGGACCCAATGGATGTCGACCAGGGGGATATCCACATCCAGCTGACCGGTGAAGCGCGCGATCTTTCCAATGGGACCAAGGAAACCCTCTTCATGGTTGTCCAGAATATTCGCAATGAGGAGAGACGAGCGGCGGGGGAAACCGGCCTGGTGGTTCGCTTCGTCCATCAGATTATGGTGCCGTCTGCGGAGGCCAGGTAGCAGGGCGGCTGATTGCGCGTCGTTAGCAACTGGTTATGACGTACATAAAGCCGCCTTGTTGTTGGCGATCCATGGGTAGTTAGCAGAAAAAAGGTAAGCTGGACCCCCCGGGTCAAGCCCGGGGTGACGAGATGTGGGGTTGATGGTGTTTCCTTACCAATACCTAACATCACAACAAAACCCCGTCACCCCGGACTTGATCCGGGGTCCAGCTTCTTCTCGTTAGAGCAGCATAGCCTCAAACCCGCCCCGCAACCCCCTCCGCCGTCGCCATCGTTCCCATCTCGCCCCCCAAATCCGCCGTCCGTGCGCCGTCCGCCAGATGCGCGCGGACCGCTTCCTCAATCGCGTCCGCCGCCGCGCCTTTGTCCAGCGAGTGGCGCAGCAGCATCGCGGCGCTCATGATCGCGCCGATGGGGTTGGCCTTGTCCTGGCCCGCTATGTCCGGGGCGCTGCCGTGGATCGGTTCGTAGAGACCGCGCGGGCCCTTGCCGAGCGAGGCGCTGGGGGCCAAGCCGATCGATCCGGCCAGCACCGAGGCTTCGTCGCTCAATATGTCGCCGAACATATTCTCGGTCAGGATCACGTCGAACCAGGCGGGTGCCTCGATCAGCTTCATCGCCATCGCGTCGACCAGCATATGGTCCAGCGTCACGTCGCCAAACTCCGCCTCGTGCAGCCGGATCACGGTTGTGCGCCATAGCCGCGATGTGGCGAGCACATTGGCCTTGTCGACCGAAGTCAGCCGCCCGCTGCGCCCGCGCGCCGCGATGAACGCGATGCGCGCGACGCGCTCCACTTCTTCCGCCGAATAGGCGCATTCGTCGGCGGCATGGTCGTCGCCTTCCCGGCGCTGGCCGAAATAGATGCCGCCGGTGAGCTCGCGCACGATCAGCAGGTCGATGCCCGCCGCGCGGTCGGGCTTCAGCGGGGAGAGATGCTCCAGCCCCTCGAACAGGGCGATGGGGCGCAGGTTCGCAAAGGTGCCGAGCGCCTTGCGCAGGCCCAGCAGACCGGCCTCCGGACGCAGGTCCCCGCCATCCCATTTCGGCCCGCCGACCGCGCCGAGCAGAATCGCGTCCGCCGCCTCGCAGGCGATGCGGGTGTCGGCGGGGAAAGGGTCGCCATTCCGGTCGATGGCGATGCCGCCGAAATCGTGTTCGACGAAGGAGAGGCCGAGATCGAAGCGTGCATCCGCCGCTTCCAGTACCAGCCGCGCCGCGGCGGTGACTTCGGGGCCGATGCCGTCGCCGGGCAGCAGGACGATATGGGCGGTCATGCCCCAATCTCCTTGGCGTGTTCGCTTTCGTACGCGGTGATCGCGTCCATCCGGTCGGTCAGGAAACCGAGCGGGTCATTGCCTTCCAGTAGGCATTTTTTCGCGAACGGCTCCACGGTGAAATGCGCCTCGATATCGTTGCCGCTGCGCAGCACGCCCGCTTCCAGATCGATCGTCACCTCGCGGCCGGGCCGACCCAGCAGCTTGGCGTGCGTCTCGGCGTCGATCTCCACCGGCAGCAGGCCGTTTTTCAGCGCGTTGCTCTTGAAGATATCGGCGATGTCGCTCGACACCACCGCGCGGAAGCCGAAATCGGCGAGCGCCCAGGGGGCGTGCTCGCGGCTCGATCCGCAGCCGAAGTTCGGCCCGGCGACCAGGATGGCGTGGCCCGCATGCTCGGGGCCGTCGAGCGGGCTGTCCTCGGCGGGCGCGCCGGCCTCGTCATAGCGCCAGTCGTGAAAGGCATGTGTCCCAAGCCCTTCGCGGCTGGTGGTGGTGAGATAGCGCGCGGGGATGATCTGGTCGGTGTCGATATTGGCTTGGCTCAACACGACGGTGCCGCTGGTGAGCTTGGTGAAGGGTTCGAACATGATCCTACTTTCTTTCGTCATTCCGGGCTTGACCCGGAATCCAGGGCGGATGCAGGCGACATCAGTTTTGCTGGGCTCTGGACCCCGGATCAAGTCCGGGGTGACGGGGTTTTGGTGAAAGGGATTCACGTCCCCTCCATTTCCAGCGCCGGATACTCCCGTGGATCGGCGATGTGCCCGGCGATCGCGCTGGCGGCGGCGGTGGCGGGGCCGGCGAGCACGGTGCGCACGCCCTTGCCCTGCCGCCCGATGAAATTGCGGTTGGACGTGGAGACGACGAGCTCGCCCGGCCGGCCGATATCGCCGTTCATGCCGATGCACATCGAGCAGCCGGGCTCGCGCCACTCGGCCCCGGCGTTCAGGAACGCGGTGTGGAGCCCCTCGGCCTCGGCCTCGCGGCGCACCGCTTCGGAACCCGGCACGACGAGCGCGGTGACGCCGCTGGCCACGGTGCGCCCGCGCATCACGGCGGCGGCGGCGCGCAAATCCTCGAGCCGCGAATTGGTGCAGCTGCCGATGAACACGCGGTCGACGGCCTGCTCGCTGAACGGGCGGTCCTCGGCGAATTTCATATAGTCGTTGGCGTGGCGGGCTGCGGCGGTCTGGGCGCGGGGCGCGTTTCCGTCGACGGGCGCGGCGGCATCGGGGGAGACGCCATAGGTGATCATCGGGGCGATGGCGCCGCCGTCGAGCGTCACTTCCTTGTCGAAGCACGCACCCTCGTCGCTCGGCAGGGTGCGCCAGTCGGCGACGGCGGCGTCCCAGTCGGCGGGCACCCGGTCGCGGCCCTTCAGCCAGGCGAAGGTCGTCTCGTCCGGCGCGACCATGCCGACGCGGGCGCCAGCCTCGATCGCCATGTTGCACAGGGTCATGCGCCCTTCCATCGACAGCGCGCGGACCGCGCTCCCGGCGAATTCCAGCGCATAGCCCTGGCCGCCGTCCGCGCCGATCTGCGCGATGATCGCCAGCGCCATATCCTTGGCGCCGCTGCCCGGCGGCAGCATGCCGTCCACCCTCACGCGCATCGATTTGGGCTTGCGCTGCAGGATGCATTGCGTCGCCAGCACATGGCCGACCTCGGTGGTGCCGATGCCGAACGCCAGCGCCCCGAACGCGCCGTGGGTGCTGGTGTGGCTGTCCCCGCAGACGATGGTCTTGCCGGGCTGGGTCAGGCCCAGCTCCGGTCCGATCACATGGACGATGCCGCGGCGCGGATCGCCCAGCCCGAACAGTTCGATGCCGTGCTTCCGGGTGTTGGCGATCAGCCGGTCGACCTGCGCCTCGGCCTCCGGCGTCGCATAGGGCAGCCTGCCGTCCGCACCGGCCTTTAGCGTCGGCGTCGAATGGTCGAGCGTCGCCTTGGTGTGGTCCGGGCGGCGCACCTTCAGCCCGCGTTCCCCCAGCACCGCAAAAGCCTGCGGGCTGGTGACCTCGTGGATCAGGTGCAGGTCGATATAGAGGACGGCCGGGCTGTCCCCGGTCTCGGGCACCACGACGTGGCGTTCCCACAATTTGTCGAACAGGCTTTTGGCGGTCATGGTTTTACTCTCGTTTCGTCATCCCCGCGAAAGCGGGGATCCAGCTGCTGCCCTCTCCATCGCCGGATATGTCCGGTGATGGGTTCCCGCTTTCGCGGGAATGACGGGGGTGGTTAGGAGACCGGCTCGGCCTCGCTTTGCCGCGCAGCATTGGTCTTGCGCGCGTGGTTGTTGAACGCGGCGAGCAGCGCTTCGGCGGCCGCCACGATGACGTCGGTGTGCTGGCTGCGGCCGAGGATCTTCTGTCCCGTCACCGTCAGCCCGACCTCGATGTCCATCTCGCGCGCCAGCTGGTGCGCGTCGATGCTGTCGAGCGTGCCCTCGACCTCGGCGACGATGCAGAAGGCATCCGAAAGCGCCTCGAACGGGCCGGTGCCATGGCCGATCGCGGACAGCCGCCCGCGCGTCCGGTGATCGACCACCAGCTTGGCGGTCGGGTTCGCGGTTGCCTTGGTACCGGTGCGCAGTTCGGCGCGCACGAGATGCCAGACATTGGCGACGTCATCGCCCTCGATCATCGCGACCAGATCGTTATCGGTCACCTCCCGCTTGGTATCGGCCAGCGTCTTGAAGTCCGAGAAGATTGCGGCCATCCGGTTGTCGCCGATGTCATAGCCCAGCGCATCCAGCCGCGCGCGCAGCGCATGCTTGCCCGAATGCTTGCCCAGCACCAGCGTGGAGGGCATGCCGACATCGTCCGGCTTCATGATCTCATAGGTTTCGCGGTTCGCCAACATGCCGTGCTGGTGGATGCCGGCTTCGTGCGCAAAGGCGTTTCGCCCGACCACCGCCTTGTTGCGCGGCGGTGCGTTGCCGGTGCTCTCGGCGAGCAGGCCGGACGCGGCATAGAGTCCCTGCGTGCGGATGCCGGTGTCGGCGCGGTAATGATCGGCGCGGGTCTTCAGCGCCATCACCACTTCCTCCAACGCGCAATTGCCCGCGCGCTCGCCGATCCCGTTGATCGAGCATTCGATCTGCCCCGCCCCGCCGCGCACGGCGGCCAGGCTGTTGGCGACGGCCATGCCCAGATCGTCGTGGCAATGGGTCGAGAACACGACATGACCCGCGCGGCGGATGTTCGCGGTGAGATCGCGGAACAGCTCGTACATCTCTTCGGGCGAGGTGTAGCCCACCGTGTCGGGTACGTTGAGCACATCGGCGCCGGCGTCGGCGGCGACCTGCAGCGCCTCGATCAGGAAATCGCGCTCGGTGCGGATCGCGTCCTCGGCGGAAAATTCGATCTGATTGAACTTGCCCCTGGCAGAACCGATCGAGCGTTCAATCTCGCGCAGCACCTGATCGCGGTTCAGTTTCAGCTTCGCCTCGCGGTGCAGCGGGCTGGTGCCGATGAACAGGTGCAGGCGGTTGTTGTTCGATGCCTCGAGCGCGCGGTGCGCGGCCTCGATATCGCCTTCCCTGGTGCGCGCGAGCGAGCAGATCACGGGGCCGGTCACCTGCGCGGCCACTTCGGCAACGGCCTCGGCATCCCCGGGCGAGGCGGCGGCGAAACCGGCCTCCATCACGTCGACGCGGAGATCGGCGAGCGCGCGGGCGATGCCGAGCTTGTGCGCTGTCGACATCGAAAAGCCCGGCGCCTGTTCGCCGTCGCGCAGGGTGGTGTCGAATATCGCGATGCGGCGCATGCCTGCGCCTACGTCGCTCTCCGCTATGTCGCTGATGTCATCCTGCTGCGGCACGAGGAATCTCCCTGATGAAGCTGGTCGCGCCGTCGATATGCGCGGCCTCGACCACGCCATAGGTGCGGCTGATCTGGCGGATCAGGGTGTCGATCTTGCGCCCCCCATCGCGCGGATCGATCGACAGCGTCATGATCGAGCGGTCGCCGTCCGAGCCCATCTGCATCGAGCAGATGATCCAGCCGCGCGCTTCGATCACGCCGAGCAGTCGGCGGAGCGCGCCCTCGGCAAAGGCGAATTCGACGCGGATGTACTGCATGCTCATGTGCTTTTCTCCATCATGTCGGCATTGGATTTGCCCGGCGGCACCAGCGGCCAGACATTTTCTTCCGGATCGATCCGGACATGCGCCAGGATCGGGCCTTTTGCCGCCAGCAGCCGGTCGATCGCGGCATCGACATCCGATTTCAGGTCGACCGAAAAGGCCTCGATCCCGAAGGCGTTGGCGACTTCGACGAAATCGGGATTGTCGCTGAGATCGACTTCGGAATAATTGCCCTCGAAGAACAGCTCCTGCCACTGGCGCACGAGCCCCAGCATGCTGTTGTCCAGCAGCACGATCTTCACCGGGATATTGTAGCGGCGCAGCGTAGCCAGCTCCTGGACGTTCATCATGAAGCTGCCGTCGCCCGACACGCAGACCACGGTCGCGTCCGGCTCGGCGATCTTTGCGCCGATCGCGGCGGGCAGGCCGTATCCCATCGCGCCCAGCCCGCCGCTGGTGAGATGCGCCTGCGGACGCGAGAAGCGGCAATGCTGCGCCACCCACATCTGGTGCTGGCCGACGTCGCAGGCGGCGACGAAGCCGTCGCCGGCCCGCTCCGACAGCTTCTTCAGCAGCTCCGGCGCGAACACGCCATTGCCCGGCGCGTCGTAGCGCGGGGCATGTTCAGCCTTGAGCTGACGGGTTTCGGCCTGCCATTCGGTGATGTCACCGGGCGTGAATTCGATGGCGCGCAGGCAGCGCTTGAGGTCGCCGCACATGGTGGAATGCGCGTGGCGGATCTTGCCGAATTCGGCCGCGTCGGTGTCGATATGGACGACAGACGCATGCGGCGCGAAGCTGGCGAGATGCCCGGTGGCGCGGTCGTCGAAGCGCGCGCCGACCACGATCAGCAGGTCCGATTCCTGCACCGCCATGTTCGCGGCGCGCCCGCCATGCATGCCCAGCATGCCGACGAAATTGGGATGTTCCACCGGCAGCACGCCCAGGCCCTGCAAGGTCGCGACCGCCGGGATGCCGGTGCGTTCCGAAATCTCGCGCACCAGATCGGTGGCGTTGGCGCGCGCGACGCCGCCGCCCAGATAGAGCAGCGGTTTCTTCGCCGCCGCGATCAGCTTTTCGGCCGCGTCCAGGCTTTCGGACGAGGGGAAGGGGCGCAGATCGTCACCTTCCTCGGGCTCGTCCCATTGGCCGCAGACGGCCTGCTGCACGTCCTTGGGCAGATCGACCAGCACCGGGCCGGGGCGGCCGCCCTCGGCGATGGCGAATGCTTCGGCGAGCGCGGCGGGGATATCGGCGGGGTGGCGGATGACGACACTGTGCTTCACGATCGGCAGCGTGAGGCCGAAGATATCGATCTCCTGGAACGCATCGGTGCCCATCAGCGGCTGCGCGACCTGCCCGGTGATCGCCACTAGCGGCACAGAATCCATGAACGCGTTGGCGATGCCGGTGATCAGGTTGGTCGCACCCGGCCCGCTGGTGGCGATGCACACGCCCGCACGGCCGGTCATCCGGCCCGACGCATCGGCGGCAAAGGCGGCGCCCTGCTCGTGCCGGACGAGGTAATGCTTTACACGCCCACGCGCGATCGCGTCGTAGACCGGCATGATCGCGCCGCCGGGATAGCCGAACACCTCCTTCACGCCCAGCCGCTCCAGCGTGTCGACCAGCAGCTCGGCACCCGTGCGGGTGGCGAGTGTCGGCTCGGCGGCGATCATCGATGGTGCGGTGGACATGGGATCGGTTCCTGTGGGGAGGGCTTAGTTCTGGGCCGTGTTCGATCCGGCCTGCAGCCACGGCATCAAGGCGCGCAGCTCCCTGCCGGTTGTCTCGATCGGGTGGTTCAGGTCATTCTCGAGCAGCTTGTTGTAGCGCGTCTTGCCGGCCTGGTTTTCCAGGATCCAGTTATGCGCGAACGTGCCGTCCTGAATGTCGGTCAGCACGTCCTTCATGCGCGCGCGGGTTTCGTCGTTCACGACGCGCGGGCCGGAGACGAGATCGCCGTAGATCGCGGTCTCGGAGATGAATTCGTGCATTTTGGAAAGGCCGCCCTCGTAGAGCAGGTCGACGATCAGCTTGAGCTCGTGCAGGCATTCATAATAGGCGATTTCGGGCTGATACCCGGCGTTCACCAGCGTCTCGTAACCGGCCAGCACCAGTTCGGTGGCGCCGCCGCAGAGAACAGCCTGCTCGCCGAACAGATCGGTTTCTGTTTCTTCCTTGAACGTAGTTTCCAGCACGCCGGCGGTCGCGCCGCCGATCAGCGCGGCATAGGCCAGCGCGCGCTCCTTGGCCTTGCCGCTGGCGTCCTGATGGACCGCGATGAGGGCGGGCACGCCGCGCTGGCGCTGATATTCGCGGCGGACCAGATCGCCGGGGCCCTTGGGCGCGACCATGATGACGTCGACATTCTCCGCCGGGCGGATGCGGCCGTAGAGCACGGTGAAGCCGTGCGCGACGAGCAGCGCGTCGCCTTCGGACAGGTTGGGCGCGATCTCGGCGTCGAAGATTGCCTCATGGGTCATGTCCGGCGTCAGGATGGCGATCAGCTTGGCTGCCTTGGTTGCCTCGGCGACGGTCATCACCTTGAGGCCATCGGCCTTGGCCTTTTCCGCGGTCTTGCTGCCTTCGCGTAAGCCCACGATTACCTCGCAGCCCGATTCGTGCAGGTTCAGCGTGTGCGCGCGGCCCTGGCTGCCATAGCCGATGACGGCGACGGGCGCGTCCTTGACGGCGGCCGGATTGGCGTCCTTTTCGGTGTAAACCTTCATGAAATTGCTTCCTTGGATTGAACGGGAGTTGGCATGGGAGCATCGGTCTCGATCGTGACCGCCCCGATCGCGGCGGACGACACCAGCCGCGCATATTTGTCGAACACGCCGCCCATCTTGTTGGGCGCGCGGGGCGTGTGGTTCTTGGCGCGCGCATTGAGATCGCAATCGACATCGATGCGGCGTGCCTCGGCGTCGATCGTCACGATGTCGCCGGTCTCGATCAGCCCGATCGGCCCGCCGCGCGCCGCCTCGGGCGAGACATGGCCGATGACGAAGCCGTGGCTAGCGCCCGAAAACCGCCCGTCGGTGATCAGCGCGACATCGCCCGCCAGGCCCTGTCCGGCGATGGCGGCGGTGGTCGCCAGCATCTCGCGCATGCCCGGGCCGCCGCGCGGGCCTTCGTAGCGGATGACGACGACGTCGCCCGCTACGATTCGGCGATCGTTGACGGCGGCAAAGGCCGCGTCTTCGCCCTCGAACACTTTCGCGGGGCCGGTGAAGTTCAGCGCGCCCTCGGCGGCGGTTTTGAGGACGGCGCCATCGGGGGCAAGATCGCCGTAGAGAATGCGCAGCCCGCCGAACCGCTTCACCGGGGCCGCAACGGTCCGGACGACCTGCTGGCCCTCGGTCTCGGCGAAATCGTCCAGCTCCGCGAACAGGCTGCGCCCGCTGACGGTGGGGCTGTCGGCGATCAGCCCGGCCTCGGCCAGCCTTTTGCCGACCAGCCGCGTGCCGCCCGCATCGAACAGGTCGCGCGCCAGATAATGACCGCCGGGCTTCAGATCGGTGATGACCGGGACGGAGCGCGTCAGCTCGTCGAACAGCTCGATCGAGAAGGGCACGCCGGCCTCCGCCGCGATGGCGGGCAGATGCAGCACGGCGTTGGTCGAGCCTCCGGTCGCGACGACGGCGGTGGCCGCGTTGCGCAGCGAGGTCTCGGTGATGAAGCTTCTGGCACTGGTCTTGTCATGGGCCAGCTTGGCCGCGAGCCGTCCGCAGCGCTGCGCTTCATGGCCCTTCTCCTTGCTGATCGCGGGCGGATCGCCCGACCCCATCGGAGACAGCCCCAGGAACGCCATCGCCATCGCCATGGTGTTGGCGGTGAACTGCCCGCCGCACGCGCCCGCGCCGGGGCAGGCCGCGCGCTCCACTTCGTCCAGCTCTTCGTCGGACATGTCGCCCTTGGCGTGCGCGCCAACCGCCTCGAACACGTCCTGAATGGATAAATCCTTGCCCTCGATATTGCCGGGCATGATGGTGCCGCCGTAGAAGATCAGGCCGGGAATATCCAAGCGCGCCAGCGCCATCGCGGCGGCGGGGATGGTCTTGTCGCAGCCGACCATGATGACCGCGGCATCCAGGCTGTGGCCCTTGACCGCCAGCTCGATCGAATCGGCGATCACCTCGCGGCTGATCAGCGAGGCGCGCATGCCCTCGCCGCCCATGGTGATGCCGTCCGAAACGACGATGGTGTTGAAATCCACCGGCGTGCAGCCGCCATCGCGCAGGCCCTTGCGGATCGGTTCGGCCAGCAGGTTCAGATGCATGTTGCACGGCGTGACGGTGGACCAGCTGTTGACCAGCGCCACCATCGGCTGGGCCATGTCAGAGTCGGTGAAGCCGGCGCCGCGCAGCATGGCGCGGGCGGGGGCCTTGGACGGGCCCTTGGTGATGGCGTCGGAACGCTTGGAAGTCGGATTGCTGTCGGTCATGTCGATTGGCCGCTGATGATGATCAAAGAGGCCAATAAAAAACCCCGCGTCCTTGTGGGAGCGGGGCGGTTTCTGGTCCTTTGAGCCGGTGTCAGCTTAAGGGCGCCCCTCCTCAATGGGAATAAGTACGAGCGGAAGGAGGACGACGGCATGGCCGGCATCCTCAGTGCGATCAAAAATGGCGGCAGCTGTCGACATGCGATGCGAATCCTTGCTCTGCGGCCCCATGCCGCTGATCGGCGCTCTATATCATCGCAAAGGTTAAACAAGCAAAAAAATTGCGTGCGAGATGGTTTTCTTGTTCGTTATCTTTCCGTGCTCCTGCGAAGGCAGGGAGCCCACCAGGTGACGGTCCCTGATGGACCCCTGCCTTCGCAGGGGAACACCGATTGGGTAAAATCGCCGCCACTAGGCTTTAGCAGCAGCAACCACCGTCGCCCGCGCCCCGCCGCGCAGCCGTTCGATCGGGTGCGCGGCCTGTCCGCTGGCGATGATCGTGGCGCAAGAATGCCCGGCGGCAAAGCGCGCGGCGGCGATCTTGGTCGCCATGCCGCCGGTGCCCATGCCCGATGTGCTGACGCCCGCCATCGCTTCGATCTCCGGCGTGATCGCGGCGAGAAAGGGCAGATGTTCGGCATCCGGATCGGCGGAAGGGTCGGCCGAAAACAGGCCTTCGACATCGGACAGCAGGATGAGCAAATCCGCGCCCGCCAGCTGCGCGACGCTGGCCGACAGCCGGTCGTTGTCGCCGAAGCGCAGCTCTTCGGTCGCGACCGAATCATTCTCGTTGATCACCGGCACCGCGCCGCGCGCCAGCAGCGTCTCCAGCGTTCCGTGCGCATTGGCCCCGCGCCGCTCGGCCTCGATATCGCCGATCGAAAGGAGCAGCTGCGCGGCGACGATGTCGTGCGGGCCCAGCGCATTTTCCCACGCGCCCATCAGCAGCGTCTGCCCCGCCGCGGCCGCCGCCTGCCGCTCGGTGACGATGTCGGAGCGCGCCATGCCGAGCCGAGGCCAGCCGAACGCCATCGCGCCCGAGGTGACGATGACGACACGCTTGCCGTCCTCGCGCAGCTTGGCGAGGTCCTCGGCCAGCGCGTGCAGCCAAGCGGTGCGCGGACGGCCGCGGTCCCGGTCGATCAGCAGCGATGAGCCGACCTTGACCACGACGGTGTGCGCCGCGCCGATCAATGCCGCTGCTCCCCGCCTATCCGTTTCCGCCGCCATTGTCCGTGCCCCTCGTTGCCGACGATCCTGCTAGCCGCTTTCCGATTTACGGCAAGCCGGAAGCGGTCGCCGAGCCTTGCGTCAGCCTTTCAGTGCCCGCTGCGCCAGCAGGATCGCGCCGGTCAGTCCGGCATCGTCGCGCAGCCCGGGCGCGACGATATAGTCCGACAGATCGCCCGCGATCCCCTCAAGATATCCGCCGAGCAGGCTCACCGTGCGTTGCCGCAACGCTTCGATCAGGCCCGGCGATTTCATCACGCCGCCGCCGAAGACGATCCGGTCCGGCATGTGCAGGAGGATGATCGTCGCCGCCATCTGCGCCAGATAGTCCGCCTCCAGCGATACGGCCTCATGACCGGCACCGAGTGTGGACAGATCGGCTCCCCAGCGTGCGCGAATCGCCGGACCGGCTGCCAGGCCTTCGAGGCAATCGCCGTGGAACGGGCAATGTCCGCCGAACGGATCGCGCACCGGATCGTGCGACACGCGGATATGACCCATTTCGAAATGACCGGACCCATTGAGCGCCACGCCCCGGTGAAGCACGGCGCCGCCGATGCCGGTGCCGACGGTGACATAGGCCAGCGTATCCGCGCCTTGTCCGGCGCCTTTAACCCATTCGCCCAGCGCGGCGCCGTTGACGTCGGTATCGAAGCGCATCGGCACACCGAAAGCCCCAAGCGCATCTTCGTAGCGCGCCCCGGTCCAGTGCGCCTTCGTGGTTTTCAGGATGCGGCCGTAATCGGGCGAGGCGGGATCGATGTCGATCGGCCCGAAGCTGGCGATGCCAAACGCGGCGGGCGCGCCGTGATCGCACGCCGCCGCATCGAAGAAGCCGCGCAGGCTGGCAAAGGTTTGCGCGGGATCGCCGGTCGGGATCGTCGCGCGCGTCAGCACGGTGCCGTCCGCTTGCGTCAGCGCACAGACGAACTTGGTACCGCCCGCTTCCACCGCGCCGAAATACTTCCGAGCCTTGCCGGCCATGCGCATTCTCCTGTTCAGCCACGTCCGAACCCTCGGCATTGCCCCTGTATTTTGCGCGGCGGCCTTTCCGCGGCAACAATCTTTTCCTACCGAATCGGAACATGCCCGCTAGAAGGGCTTTGACAGCGGCAGGTGGATCGGCATGACATGCCGCGCCGAAATTCCGCCACGGGAGTATCGAACATTCGCAACGCCATCAATTCGGACGCCGCCCGGCGTTGCCAGAACCTCATCCTGTTCGGCGCGACGGGCGATCTGTCCAAGCGGATGCTGCTGCCCTCGCTTTACGCGCTGCACGCCGACGAGCTGATCGCGCCGAACCTCAACATCTACGGCACCGCCCGCAGCGAGCTTTCGGATCAGGATTTCCGGGAGATGGCGGGCGCGGCGCTGGATGAATTCCTGCCCGAAGACCGTAAGGAGAAGGCCGCGCTTACGAGTTTTCTCGCGCGGCTCCATTATCAGCCGCTCGACGCTTCGACCATCGAAGGCTTCGACGAGCTCGCCAACAAGGTCGGCGATATCGGCGGCGGGCTCGCCATCTTCCTGTCGACGGCGCCGTTTTTGTTCGAGCCGACGATCAAGGGCCTGGAATCGGCCGGACTGGCGGGCGACAATGTCCGCATCGGCCTGGAGAAACCGCTCGGCACCGATTTCGAAAGCTCGGCGCATATCAACGACGCCGTGGCCGGGGTATTCCCCGAGGCGCGGACCTTCCGCATCGACCATTATCTGGGCAAGGAGACGGTGCAGAACCTGATGGCGCTGCGCTTTGCCAATATGCTGTTCGAGCCGGTGTGGAATTCGAACAATATCGACCATGTCCAGATCACCGTTACCGAGACGGTTGGCCTGGAGGGCCGCGCGGATTTCTACGACGATACCGGTGCGCTGCGCGACATGGTGCAGAACCATATGCTGCAGCTGCTCGCGCTGATCGCGATGGAGCCGCCGGGCGATTTCGACGCCACCGCAATCCGCGACGAAAAGGTCAAGGTGCTGCGCGCGCTCAGGCCCGTGCCGGAAGGCGACAGCGTGACCGGCCAATATGGCGACGGCGCGGTCAATGGCGAGCCGGTCAAAAGCTATGAGAGCGACCTTGGCGCGGAGTCCGGCACCGAGACGTTCGTGGCGCTGAAGGCGCATGTCGACAATTGGCGCTGGCAGGGCGTGCCTTTTTATCTGCGCACCGGCAAACGCATGGGCGACCGGCGCAGCGAGATCGTGGTGCAGTTCAAGCCGGTGCCGCACAATATCTTCGTTGGGCGCGAGGGTAAGCTGGAGGCGAACACGCTGATCATCCGCCTGCAGCCCGAGGAATATGTGCGGCTGCTGGTGATGGCCAAGGAGCCGGGGCTGGACCGCGACAAGATCGTGCTGCGCGAAGTGCCGCTGGACCTGTCGCTCAGCCAGGCGTTCGCGGGCACGCGGCGGCGCATCGCTTACGAACGTCTGCTGCTCGATCTGGTCGAGGGCGACCAGACGCTGTTCGTGCGCCGCGACGAGGTGGAGGCGCAATGGGAGTGGATTGATGCGATCCGCGAAAACTGGGCCAAAAGCGGCAAGAAACCGAAGTCTTATGGCGCGGGTGGCTGGGGGCCAAGCGCTGCGATCGCCTTGACCGAACGCGATGGGGTAACCTGGCATGATTGAGCGCAAGAGTTTCGAGACGGTCGAGCAACTGCGCGAAAAAGTCGCGCTCGACGTCACCAAAATCATCCGCGAGGCGCTCCTCGAACGAGGGCAGGCGCTACTGGCTTTGTCGGGCGGATCGAGCCCGTTTCCGATCTATGAGAAACTCTCGCATAGCAACATCGGTTGGGGGAAGGTATCGATCATCCCCGCCGATGATCGCATCGTCGAAGAGGATAGCGAACTGTCCAATATCGCCGCGCTGCGCCGCGTATTCGGCGATACCGGGGCCAGTATCATGCCGCTGTTCGAAACCGCCGGAAATGAGGCGCAGGCCGCGGTCGAGGCGCGCGGGATCGCGGACAAGCTCAACTTTCCGATCGAACTCATCTGGCTTGGCATGGGAGCCGATGGCCATTTCGCCAGCGTCTTCCCAGGCCCCGATTACGACAAGGCGTTTAATCCGCCGGCGGGTGCCAAGGCGGTGCGCGTACGTCCCGATCCGTTGCCGCCAGAGGCTCCGGTATCGCGAATCAGCCTGTCCGTGCCGTGCATCTCCAATGCGCGAAATATCGTGCTGGTGATCGCGGGCGCGGACAAGCGCGCGGTACTGACCCGCGCGATCGAGGAGGGCGAGGCATCGGGCCTGCCGATCGCGCGCTTTCTGGCGCAACTCGAACGCAACGTAACCGTCTACGAGGGCCCCTGATGACCGTGGCGGCAGTACGAAGCGATGCCAAGGACTGGCTGCTCGCCGACATCGACGGTGAAACGGCCACATTCGCCCTCGCGACACCCGGCGACCGGCCGAGTATCCATAACATGCGCCGCTACCCTACGCGGGATTTTCCAACGGCCACCGACGCTTTCATCGCCTACGCCCGCGATGCGCACATTCACTTGTCGCCGCGCGATTGCGCGCTGGTGGTATCGGGGCCGTTGCACGGAGATACAATTCGTGTGGCCCGATGCCCTTGGGTACTGACCCTTCAGGGGTTAGGGCATATACTCGGCCGCCCGCCATTGGCGGTGAACGACAGCGCCGTGAAAAGCTGGGCCAATCTAGCACAGGACGAAGGCGAGCATCGGTTGATCGGTGGGGCCGGGAGTACCGATTTCAACGCGCCCGGACGCTGGGCGACGATCAATTTCGAAAATGGCCTGGGCGCATCGTTACTGGTCAGGAGGCCCGGCGAACGTTTGTCGCTGTTCGACGGAGAGATCGGCCATACGGGGTTTTCTCCGCGCGGCGAAAGCGAAACGGCATTGCACGCCGCGCTGCAAAAGCTGAAGCGCGGCGCGACCTGGGAGCTCGCCTTGCTCGCGCAGCCGGGTGATCCGATCTGGATCGCGGCGGGATTGTCTCCGGACCGCAGGACGGCCGATCGGATGCGTGCAACCATGCTGGGCAGCTTCGCCGGCGGTGTCGTATTGGCTTTGGGCGGCTGGAACGGCGTGTTTCTCTACGGGATTCCACGGTCGTTGCTTGCAAACGGCGATTGTCTGGCCGCGTTCAATGCGGCATTCGAGGACCGAACCGCCTATCGCAGCGAGGTTCGCCGTACGCCGCGCTGGACGGTGGCGATGGACCGGGTCAATCTCGTCGGCGCCGCGCGCATGCTGGCAAGGAGTATTGGCAAGACATGACCCTTCATTCCAAGGTCGCCGAGGTCACCGAGCGTGTCATCGAAAAATCGCGTGAAGGCCGGGCGCGCTATCTCGATCTGATCGATCGGCAGCGTGAGGAGGGTACGCGGCGATCGGTGCTGAGCTGCGGCAATCTGGCGCATGCCTTTGCTGCATCCGGAGAAGACAAGTCCACCATCCGCCAGGCCCGCGCGACCAATCTCGCCATCGTCACCGCCTATAACGACATGTTGTCGGCCCACGCCCCCTATTATCGCTATCCCGAGCAGATAAAGGTCTTCGCGCGCGAAAAGGGAGCCACCGCGCAGGTCGCGGGCGGCGTGCCGGCGATGTGCGATGGCGTGACGCAGGGGCAGGACGGCATGGAGCTGTCGCTGTTCAGCCGCGATACCATCGCGCTTGGCGCCGCGGTCGGCCTCAGCCATGCGATGTACGAGGGCGCGCTGATGCTCGGCATTTGCGACAAGATCGTACCCGGCCTGCTGATCGCGGCGCTGCGCTTCGGCCATCTGCCGACGATTTTCGTGCCCGCGGGGCCGATGCCCTCGGGTCTGCCCAACAAGGAAAAGCAGCGCGTGCGCCAGCTCTATGCCGAAGGAAAGGTGGGGCGCGATGAACTGCTGGAGGCTGAGAGCGCGAGCTATCACGGCGCCGGCACCTGCACCTTTTACGGCACCGCCAATTCGAATCAGATGATGATGGAAGTGATGGGCCTCCATGTGCCGGGCGCCGCCTTTCCCAATCCGGGCACGAAAATCCGCCAGGAACTGACCCGCGCCGCCGTCCACCGCGTGACCGAAATCGGCGCGGGGGGTAATGATTACCGCCCGGTCGGCCGGGTGGTCGACGAAAAGGCGATCGTCAACGCCATCGTCGGGCTGCTCGCGACGGGCGGATCGACCAACCACACCATCCATATCCCCGCCTTTGCCCGCGCCGCCGGGATCAGCGTCGATTGGCAGGATTTCAGAGACCTGGCGGACGTGGTCCCGCTGCTCAGCCGCATCTATCCCAACGGCTCGGGCGACGTGAACCATTTCCAGGCGGCGGGTGGCATGGGCTATGTCATCCGCGAACTGATCGGCGGCGGTTATCTGCACCCGGATATCATGACCGTTTGGCGTTCCGACCTCACCGCCTATGCCGACGAACCGTTTCTGGGCGAGGAAGGCCTTGTCTGGCGCGCCTCGCCGGAAACCAGCGGCGACGATGCCATGCTGCGGCCTGCGTCTGCGCCGTTTCAGGCGACCGGAGGCCTGGCGCTGCTCGAAGGCAATCTGGGGCGCTGCATCATGAAGACCAGCGCGGTCGACAAAGACCGCTGGACGATCGAGGCGCCGTGCCGTATTTTCGAACGGCAGGACGAAGTGCGGACCGCGTTCGAGGCGGGCGAACTCGACCGCGACGTGGTGGTCGTGGTGCGCCATCAGGGACCCAGAGCCAATGGCATGCCCGAATTGCACAAGCTGACGCCTCCGCTGGGCGTGTTGCAGGACCGGGGCTTCCGGGTGGCGCTGCTCACCGATGGCCGCATGTCCGGCGCGAGCGGCAAGGTGCCTGCCGCGATTCATCTTTCGCCCGAGGCGCTGGGCGGTGGGCCGATCGGCAAGCTGCGCGACGGCGATATCGTGCGCGTTTGCGCGCAAGTGGGCGTGGTCGAGGCCAAGGTCGATGCGGCCGAATGGGGCGCACGCGATCATGCGCCCGCCCAGCTCGGCAATCTCGGGCTGGGGCGCGAACTGTTCGCGATGATGCGCGCGCATGCCGACGAGGCGGAGAAGGGCGGATCGGCGATGCTGGCGGAGGCGGGACTCTAGGACGATGCGCATCGTGACCGCCGACATCGGGGGCACCCACGCGCGCTTCGCCATCGCCGAGGTGGAGAACGGCCGCGTGGTGTCGCTCGGCGAGCCGACCAAGATGCGCGCCGCCGACCATGCCAGCCTGCAAATTGCGTGGGAGGCCTATGGCGCGATGCTGGACGAGCCGCTGCCGCGCCACGCCGCCATCGCCATCGCCGCGCCGATCCGGGTCGAGGTGATCAAGTTCACCAACAATCCTTGGATCGTCCGGCCCTCGCTGATCGATTCCAAGCTGCATCTCGACAGCCATGTGCTGCTCAACGATTTCGAGGCGGTGGCGCATGCGGTGGCGGCGGTGGATGAGGAATATCTGCTCCATGTCACCGGCCCGCGCGGCCCGCTCCCCGAAAATGGCGTGGTCAGCGTCGTCGGTCCGGGCACCGGGCTTGGGGTGGGTCTGCTTTACCGTCACAGGGGCGACGTCCTCGTGCTGCCGACCGAGGGGGGGCATGGCGATTTCGCCCCGCTCGACGATATCGAGGATCGGTTGCTCACCCATCTGCGCAAGCAGCATAACCGCGTGTCGGTGGAGCGCGTCGTATCCGGTCCCGGCCTGCGCGCGATCTGGGAGGTGCTTGCCGATATCGAGGGACGCGATATGCCGCGCGGTGACGACAAGGCGCTGTGGAGCGCCGCGCTGGCGGGAACCGACAGCATCGCCGAGGCCGCTCTCGACCGGTTCTGCCTGTGCTTTGGTGCGGTGGTCGGCGACATCGCGCTGGCCCACGGGCCGGGGCCGGTGGTGCTTGCCGGCGGACTCGGCGCGCGGCTCGCCGATTTCCTGCCCAAATCGGGCTTTGCCGAACGCTTCGCCGCCAAGGGCCGCTTTCAGTCGCTGATGGAGCGGCAGCCGGTCCGGCTCATCGCCCATCCCGAGCCAGGCCTGTACGGAGCCGCGGCCGCCTTCGCCAAGGAACGGATATGACACCGATCGAAAATATCATGCGTACAGCGCCCGTGATCCCCGTGCTGGTGATCGAGGATGCATCGACCGCGCGGCCAATCGCCGAAGCGCTGGTTGCCGGGGGCCTTCGGGTGCTGGAAGTGACGCTGCGCACCGAAGCGGCGCTCAATGCAATCGCCGAGATGACGAAGGTCGAAGGCGCGATCGTGGGTGCGGGCACCGTGCTCGATGCCCGGGCGCTCGAGCGGTCGATTGCGGCAGGGGCCGAGTTCATCGTCTCGCCGGGCCTCACCGAACCGCTCGGCAAGGCGGCCTCGCATGAGCAGATCCCGTTCCTGCCGGGGGTCGCCAATGCGGGGGACATCATGCGCGGACTGGACATGGGCCTAACGCATTTCAAATTCTTCCCCGCCGAAGCGTCGGGTGGGATCGCCGCGCTGAAATCGCTGGCCGGGCCGTTCGGCCAGGTCCAGTTCTGTCCGACCGGCGGCATCACCGAATCGACCGTGGCCGACTGGCTGTCGCTCGATCCGGTGCTGTGCGTGGGCGGCAGCTGGCTGTTGCCGAAGGGCGAAACCGACTATGATGCCATCCGCCGCCGCGCAGAGACCGCCGGTACGTTCGCCGCCGGGCCGGGCTGAGATACCGGATCAAAACGCGGCTCTCGCCTTGACTTAGGCCCTGCTTTCACCTAATTGCCGCCTCCAGATGCGACCGCGCCGCGATGCGCGGTCTTTTTGTTTCGCACAGACCCGAGGATTTCATGGCCAATACGCCGCAGGCTAAAAAACGGATTCGCCGCAACGAGAAGCGCGAAACGATCAACAAGAATCGGCTCAGCCGCATCCGCACCTTTGTGAAAAAGGTCGAGACCGCGATCGAAGCCGGCGACAAGGACAGCGCAAACGCCGCGCTCAAGGAAATGCAGCCCGAACTCGCGCGCGGCGTGTCGAAAGGCGTCTACCACCGCAATGTCGCGGCGCGAAAGATGAGCCGACTCAACAAGCGGATCGCCGCCATCTGATTCGATTTAATCGGGATCGAATTCACAGGCCCGCGGCGTATCGACGCTGCGGGTTTTTTTTATGCGATCCATTGCTGCATTGCGGCGCACGGTAACTCCACGATTCGTGGACAAGGCTGGTCTTTTCTGATCGAGGTAACGACCTGAAACGCCTTGAATTTTGCGGTTTACAACGGTTTTCCGCGCTTTGCCGAGTCAACGCAATATTTCAGATTTTTTTCACTCCGCACCCCTTGTGCGCAGGCTTTTTTGCTGTCTAGAACAGCCTCTGAGCAGTGAGCGCCGCGATCGCGATCTGTTCCAACTGGCATCGAAATGGATCGGCCCCGGAAGGCCGTGCTTTCCGGCAGAGGCACCATTGTGTCTTTCCTGAGGCTGTATTTGGGTCTTTGAAGAATGGGGTGGATCAAGGGTGGAAAGCAAATTGGCGATCATGCGTGACGGATCGACGGGAGAGTCTTTGGGGGAGGCCTGGCAGGCCCTGACGGGGGGATTGCGACGCGATCTGGGAGCGCAAATTTTCGGTCAGTGGATTCGCCCGATCAAATTGGGCGCGTTCGATTCGGTCGAGGGCGAACTGGAGCTGCTGCTGCCGTCGGACTTCTCGGCCAAATGGGTGCGCGATCATTATGCCGACCGGTTGGGCCTGGCATGGAAGAGCGCTGTTCCCGAAGTGCGCACGTTGGCGATTCGCTCGCGCCCTAACGGCGCGCAAATCCAGCGGCTGCGCGCTGTGGACGATACTGCGCCTACCGTACAAGAACTGGCGACGGCGCAGGACAGCGCGCTGGACCCGCGCTACACGTTCGAGAATTTCGTGAAGGCGCAGGCCAATATCCTCGCCTATACCGCCGCCGAGCGGATGGCCGCACCGGAAGCGCCCTTGTTCAACCCGCTCTATCTCCAAGCCGCGACGGGGCAGGGCAAGACCCATTTGATGCACGCCATCGGCCATGCCTGGCGCGCCGCCAATCCGGGCGCGCGGGTGGTCTATATGCCCGCCGAGCGCTTCATGATGGAATTCGTCACCGCGATGCGCGCCAAGGAGACGATGGCGTTCAAGACGCGGCTGCGCGCGGCCGATCTGCTGCTGATCGACGACATCCAGTTCATCATCGGCAAGATGTCGACGCAGGAGGAGTTCCTCCACACGATCGATGCCATCGTCGGCTCGGGCAAGCGGCTGGTGGTGGCCGCCGACCGCGCGCCGCAGGCGCTCGACGGGGTCGACCAGCGCATCCTTTCGCGCCTGTCGCAAGGCCTCGTCGCCGATATCCAGCCGGCCGATCTGGAGCTGCGCCGCGATATCCTGGAGCATCGCCTGGCGAGCATGCCGCAGGTTCAGGTCGGCGAGGATGTGGTCGAGTTTCTGGCGCGCACGATCAGCCGCAACGTCCGCGAGCTGGAAGGCGGGCTGAACAAGCTGCTCGCCTATGCGCAGCTGACCGGCAAGCCGGTATCCAAGCAGCTCGCAGAAGAGCAGCTCAAGGACATTCTCAGCGCCTGCCGCCGCCGGATCACGATCGACGAGATCCAGCGCACGGTGTGCGAATATTACCGGATCGACCGCAGCGAGATGTCGTCCAAGCGCCGCGCCCGCGCGATCGTTCGGCCGCGTCAGGTGGCGATGTATATCGCCAAGATGATGACGCCGCGCAGCTATCCGGAGATCGGCCGCAAATTCGGCGGGCGCGATCATTCCACGGTGATCCACGCGGTGCGGCTGGTCGAGGAACTGCGCGGCAAGGACAGCGAGATGGACAACGACGTCCGCGCGCTGCTGCGCCAGCTGGAGGCTTGAAACCACCTGTCATTGCGAGGAGCCGATAGGCGACGAAGCAATCCATCTGCGGTAGTAGCGCCATTCTGCTCTGATAGCTTCATCGCCTCAAGGTTCGTCACCCTAGCAAAAACTGGGTCCCGGGCCGGGGCGCAGTTACGCCTGAGATGCCAGCTTTCGCTGGCATGACGAGCGGATAGGGCTGGGATTGGCCCCAAAAAAAGGCGACTGCCGAGCCGCCTTTTCATGTCATGCGACCAGCGCCTCAGCCGCGCTCTTCGGGCGGTGCCACCGAAATCCGCACCGTCTCGCCGCTGTTGCCGGGGAAGCCGGTGAAAATCGCCTCGACCAGATTGGGCACGAGATAGGTCAGGTTGTTGGTGCGCGAATGCGACATCGCGCGGCCTTCGAACAGCCGTTCGCCGGAGCCCGCGCGCTCGATCTTCATCTCGATTTCGCCGGTAAAGACGGTGTAGCTGCGCACCGAGGCGCCGCCGAAACCAGACCCGCCGTAAATGAACGGGTCGTTCCAGCCATAGATGAAGCCACGCCCGTACAGGCCCCGGCCATAGAATCCACGGCGGTAAAAGGGGTTGCCGAAGCCGCCATAGCCGCCAAAACGGCCGTATCCGCCATATCCGCCGAAGCCGCCATAACCGAAGGGGTCATAATCGGAGACCACCTTTTCGCGGCCATTGTCGACGCCGTAATCGAAGCTCACGACCAGATCGGCGCTTCCTGGGCTGGTGGCTTGGCGATAACCCTGGCGCACCATCTCGGATGCGACGAGATTGGCATATCGGCCGAATTCGATGCCGCCGGCATTGGCGGGATCTTCGGCGACGACAGCAAAGCTCTGGCCTTGAGCGGGCGGCAATTGCTGGAAGCGCTGCACATTGGCTTGGAACGGCGTGGCGCAAGCGGCGAGGCCGAGCATCATCGCGGGCGCGGCGATCCTGGCGGCTTTCTTGAGTTGGATGTCAAACATGGCGAGCTCCTCGGTACGCTGGGCGCCTATCTTCCATGACCGGTCTCGAAAGGCGCTGATTCGATATGGGCACTAACGTTACATTTCACCACTGAACCTCATTTGAACGCACGAGATGCACGGCTGGATGCATGTGCCAGCCGCCGTTCATGCGGCGGCGAGCGTCGCGCTCAGCGCAATAGGCCAAGGGCCTGGTAGGCGCTGGCGAGAATCGGCGAGCCCGTAGCGGCGGCTTTTCCCGCGCCCCTATCGAGAATCGCATCGATCGCGTTTGCATCGTCTTTCAGCGCGTTGAAGCGCTCCGAGATCGGTGCCAGCTTAGCCACTGTGAGATCGGCGAGCGCGGGCTTGAACTGCCCGAAACCCTTGCCGGCATGCTCGGAGAGCACATCGGCCGGCGCGCGGTCTTCGAGCGCGGCATAGATCGCCACCAAATTGCGCGCTTCGGGGCGGCCTTCCAGTTCGTCCATCGTCTCGGGCAACGGCTCGGGATCGGTCTTGGCCTTTTTGATCTTCTTGGCGATCGTATCGGCATCGTCGGACAGATTGATGCGGCTCATGTCGGAGGCGTCGGACTTGCTCATCTTCATGGTGCCATCGCGCAGGCTCATGATCCGCGCGGCATGAGCGCCGATGAACGGCTCGGGCAGCACGAAGGTGTCGGTGCCGGTATCGTGGTTGAACTTTTCCGCGATGTCGCGGGCGAGTTCGAGATGCTGCTTCTGGTCGTCGCCTACGGGCACATGGGTGGCGTTGTAGAGCAGCACGTCGGCGGCCTGCAGCACGGGATAGGCGAACAGCGCAATGCTCGCGCCCTCGCGGTTCTTGCCGGACTTGTCCTTAAACTGCGTCATCCGGTTCAGCCAGCCCATCCGCGCGGTGCCGTTCAACAGCCATTGCAGTTCGGCATGGGCGGGCACGCGCGCCTGGTTGAACAGCGTTGCCTTGTTGGGATCGACGCCGGACGCGATCAGCGCGGCGGCCATCTCGCGCGTTCCCGCGCCCAGCGCGGCGGGATCATGCGGCATCGAGATCGCGTGGAGATCGGCCAGGAAGAACAGGCACTCGCCCTGATCCTGCATCTTCACCCAGTTGACGATCGCGCCGAGATAATTGCCGAGATGAAGATTGCCGGTGGGCTGGATGCCGGAGACGACGCGCATGATCAGATGGGTTCCTCTGGAGTGACGGGTTTGGCGGGCGTGCGGCGGACCAGCGCGCGCAGATCGCCTAGCCGAAAGGCGCGGGTGAGGAAACAGGCGGCGATATAGACCGCGCCGCCGCCGCCGCACAGCAGGACCAGCGTGATCGCCTTTTCCGGCATCAGCCCCAGCATATGCGGCGCGGCCAGCGGGCGCGCGGCCCACAAGGCGATCCCCATCAGCACGGCCGAGATGGCAAGGCGCGGCAGGCGGCGCACGAGCTGGGCATCGGCGTGAAACTGCCCGCGCTTGCGCAGCGTCCAGTAGAGCAGGCCTGCGTTGATGCTGGCGGACAAGGCGGTGGCCAGCGGCGGTCCGAGATAGCCGATGGTGGGAATGAGCGCAAGATTGCCGGCGATGTTCACCGCGATCGCGATCATGGCGAATCGCACCGGCGTCTTCGTGTCCGAGCGGGCATAATAGCCCGGCGTCAGCACCTTGATCATGACATAGGCGGGCAGGCCGATCGAAAAAGCGGCCAGCACGGTGGAGGTGGCCACGGTATCGCCCGCGCTGAACGCGCCATATTGGAACAGGCCGCGCACGATCGGCTCGGCGATGGTGAGAAAGGCGACCGTCGCGGGCAGTGTCAGGAACAGCGCCAGCTCGATGCCGCGGTTCTGCATGTGCATCGCCTCCTCCGGCTTGTTTTCGCCGAGCAGGCGCGACAGCGTGGGCAGAAGGATGGTGCCAAGGCCGATGCCGATGAGCCCGAGCGGCAGCTGGTTCAGCCGGTCGGCATAATAGATGTAGCTGATCGCGCCGGGCGCCAGCAGCGCGCCCGCCAGCGCGGTGGAGATCAGCAGGTTGATCTGCGTCGCGCCCGCTCCGGCGGCGGCGGGCAGGATCAGCGCGAACAGGCGGCGGATATCCTGATCGATCCGCGGGGATCTCAGCGACAATGTGATACCCACGCGGCGGCAGCCCCAGATCAGGAACAGCAATTGCAGCGCGCCGCCCACGGTCACCGACAGCGCCTGCACCCAGGCGGTTTCATAGGGATCGTCGCCATGGAAAAACCACAGACCCGCGATCATCGCGATGTTGAGCAGGATCGGCGCGGCCGCGTTGACCCAGTATCTTTCGAGCGAATTGAGAATGCCGCCGAGCAATGACACGAGGCTGATCAACAACAGATACGGGATGGTGATGCGCGAGAGCGTGACCGCATAGGCGAATTGCGACGGCGTGGGATCGTTGAATCCGCCCGACAGAGCATAGGTAACCGGCCAAGCGGCGAGCATCAGCGCGATGGTGAAGATCGTCAGGATCGGGAACAGCACCGCCAGCGCGCGCTCGGCGAAATCGATGCCGGCGGGCTTGCCGCCGCCTTCGGCAACGCGGCGGTTGAACATCGGAATGAAAGCCGCCGAAAAGGCGCCCTCCGCGAACAGGGCGCGGAACATGTTGGGCAGGCGGAAGGCCACGAGAAACGCGTCCGACGCGAAGCCCGCGCCGACATAACGCGCCTGCAGCGCGTCGCGCACCAGCGCGAGCACGCGGCTGACGAGCGTCAGCCCGCCGATGGAACCCAAGGATTTGGCGAGGTTCATGCCCGTCGCCTGTCATGCATGACGGCCAGCGCCGGGGCGGCGGCCGTCATTGCCCAGATCAACCCCGGCGTGCTCAGGCCTGGCCGACCGGCGGCTGATCGCCGTCCGGCTGCCCGGCGGCGGCCTCGCGCTGCTGCACATAGAGCTGGTTGAAGTCGATCGGCTCGAGCATCAGCGGCGGATAGCCGGCATCGCGCACGGCATCGGCCAGGATGCGGCGGGCGAAGGGGAAGATGATGCGCGGCGCCTCGGCGAACAGGAACGGATGCGCGGCTTCCTCCGGCACATTGCGCAGGCCGAACAGACCGCAATAGACCAGCTCGACGATGAAGCTGACGCCCTTGTCGCCATTGGCTTTGACATTGAGCTTCAGCGCGACCTCGTGCACTTCTTCGTTCAGCGCGTTCGACTGGATGTTGACCTGCACGTCGATCTGCGGCTGACCGGACCAGTTGTAACTGTCGGGCGCGTTGGGATTTTCGACCGAGAGATCCTTGATATACTGGCTGAGCACGCCGACCGCCGGGCCGTTGTCCACGCCATTGGCATTGGTATCGCCTGAATTCATGTTTTCAAGATCGCTGCCTATTTCGGCCATGTTGTTCGTCCTGTCTGTCAGATGATGCAGGTGCCCTCGCGGCCCGGCATGGGATTGCCCGCGCGCCTAGCAGCGGCAGCGGTGCAGGGCAACCGATTGGCCAGCCAGTTGGCGGGCCGGCGTGAACTTGTGCCGTCGTTTCTCGCGACACCGCTACCGCGGCCAAACCCACGGATTACGCAACCGGCTTGTTGGGATGAAAGGGCCTTGTTGCGAGCGGAAGGTCACAAAGGGCGCTATACGCCCCCCCCTTTTCGCTTCCCGGACGAACCAGTCCTGGATTCCGCGTCAGCCGCCGGGAGCGGCGGGGCGGGGCGGTAAGGATGCGAAAAGCGAGCGAATCCATCATCGGTCTCCATGGCTGGCGAGCTTAGAACATAGCACGAACATGACCCTGTAGGCAAGGCTTTGCAATAAGGGCGATTGTATCGGTTTGGACTTCCCTCTCCCGCTTGCGGGAGAGGGGCGAGATCTAATGAGCGTAGCGAATTTAGTCGCAACGGTGAGGGCGCCCCGCAAAACGCTGGTTTGTGAGGACCCCGACGAGGAAACCGTTGCAGCGCTAGTCCGTCGATGGCGCGGCGTTGCAACGGCATCCATTTACCGCTGCGCCTCGGATTAAATCCGGGGCAAGTTCAAACGGTGATATTACCGCCGCCCGCCGCGTTTATGCCCCGGACCGCGGACAGGCCGATTCGCATTAGTGTAAAGAGATTTGAAACGATGTCCGATCCAACCTATGTATCGATTGTCGCGCCGCTTTACGGGCGCGCCGAAACCGTGGTTCTGGAGGCATCGTGACGCCCGAAATTATCATCCTAGCGTTGCTCGCGGGCTTTCTGGGCCTGCGTCTCTATTCGGTGCTCGGCAAGCGTACCGGGCATGAGCAGGAGCCGTTGCCGCGCCAGGTCGAGAAAAGCCCGCGCGCGCCGATCGCGCAGCCGCAGATCGGCGAAGACAAGCGCACCGATATCGCGCAGATCGGCGACATTCCCGCCGCGGCGTCCGCCAGCCGCGATCTCGCTGCGATCGCCGCGGCCGACCGCGAATTCGATCCGGCACGGTTCGTCGAAGGGGCCAAGTCCGCCTATCGCATGGTGCTCGAGGCGTTCTGGAGCGGCGACCGCGAGACGCTGGATTATCTGACCGACGACGAGGTCGGCAAAAGCTTCGTCGATACGATCGACGCGCGTGAAGAACGCGGCGAAACATTGGAACATCGTCTGGTTCGGATCGAGGAGGCCAAGATCGTCGAGGCCGATTACCGCCGCCCGGTCGCCCGGGTGACGTTGCAGTTCGATTCCGACATCGCCGCTCTCGTACGCGACAAGGACGGGAACGTCATCGGCGGATCAATGACCGATGCCGTGGAAGCGCATGATATATGGACCTTCCAGCGCGATCTTACTAGCGACGATCCCAACTGGACGCTTGTCGAGACCGCCACGGTTTGACATCAGGCCGGAATGACCGGCTTTCGCACAAATTCGAAAAATCCCGGGGCGGCGGTTTTGTTCGCCCTTCTGCTGTCCGCCTGCTCCGGCGTGATCCCCAGTTCCGGCGGGGTGCGCGGCCCATCGACGCAAGCCGGCCCGCAGCTCGGCTATGAGAGCAACGCGACGAGCCCGGTTCCCGTGCCGCCTTTGCCTTATCGTCCCGCAACTACGCGCGCAGACCAGGCGGCGACCCCGATCCCGGCCACCGCGCGTCCGCCGTTGCCGGCGGCTCCCGCGAGAGGAGATGGGCTGACGGCAGCGGCAAGCTTCGTCCAGCGCGGCCCCGCCATCGGGTCGCTCGGCATCGAGCCGGCGCGCGCGGTCTCGGCACTCGCCGCATTCCGCCTGAGCTGTCCCGGTCTGCAGAAGCGGCAGGACCGCAGCGGGCTGACGCAGGGCGGCGACTGGGCGCAGGCCTGTGCTGCCGCCGCCAATGCCTCCGACCGTGACGCTATCGGTTTTTTCGAGCGCTATCTGACGCCGGTGCAGATCGCCGACGGCAAGACGTTCGCGACCGGCTATTTCGAGCCCGAGATCGCCGGATCGCGCCGCCGACAATCGGGCTATGAGGTGCCGGTCTACGGCCGGCCGAGGGATCTGATCGACGTCGATCTGGGCCAGTTCAACGACGAACTGGCGGGTAAGAAGGTGCGCGGCAAGGTCGAGGGCACGAGCCTCGTGCTTTACGACGATCGCACCGCGATCGAGCAGGGTTCGCTGGAAGGGCGCGCGCCGATCATCGCCTGGGCCGCCGATCCGGTCGAGCTGTTCTTCCTCCAGGTGCAGGGCTCGGGGCGGCTGCGGCTTCCCGATGGCGGGGTGATGCGGATCGGCTACGCCTCGCAGAACGGGCGCGCCTATACCGGTATCGGCGCGCTGATGCGGGATCGCGGGCTGCTCCAGCCGGGCGAGGCGTCGATGCAGGGGATCGTCGGCTGGCTTCACCGCAATCCGGAGCAGGGCCGCGCGATCATGAACGAGAACAAGAGCTATGTGTTCTTCCAGGAACTGACCGGGGCGGGACCGCTCGGCGCGATGGGCTATGCCGTGACGCCGCGGATCACCGTCGCCGCCGATCCGGACTTCGTGCCGCTGGGCGCACCGGTCTGGGTTTCGCTCGACCGCGCCGAGCCCAACGGTCTGTGGATCGCGCAGGACACCGGCGGGGCGATCAAGGGCGCCAACCGCTTCGACACCTTCTGGGGCGCCGGCGAGGAGGCGCGGGCGATCGCGGGCGGCATGTCGGCGCGGGGCAGCGCGCTGGTGCTGATCCCGAACGCTTCGGCGGCGCGGCTGGGCTTGTGAGAGTCGGGAGCATGAGGCGGCTGGCGTGAGCCGCCGTCCGCTCGGGCCGGACGAGGCGGCGCTGTGGGCGCGGGTGATCGCGACGGTGCGGCCGATCGCGCCGCCCCAGCCCTCCACGCCGCCGCCGCCGCCGCCCGCGCCGCCGCCCGCCGCCGCCCGCGCGCCCGCCGCGCCGAAGGGCCGGGTCGCGGCCGCCCGGACCACTCCTTCCGCTGCGCCCCGATCAGCCATGCCCGGCCAGCTTGACGGCAACTGGGACCGGCGTATTGCCAAGGGTCGGCTGGAGCCCGATCTTTCGATCGACCTGCACGGCAGCACGCTCGCCTCGGCCCACGCCCGGCTCGACGGGGCGCTGGAGCAGGCGGTGGCGCTCGGCTATCGCACGGTCCTGCTGGTGACCGGCAAGGACCGCGGACACGACCGCGCCAGCGGCGAGGGGCGCGGCGCGATCCGCGCGGCGGTGCGCGACTGGCTCGCCGCCTCTCGCCATGCGGCACGCATCGCCTCGGTCCGCGGCGCGCATCCGCGCCATGGCGGGGAGGGAGCGCTGTATATCGTGCTGCGGCGGGCCAAATGATTGATCTGCTTTATTAAAATCCTTCGTGTCGAGCTTGTCGAAACATTGTTCTTCTTCCTTTCGACCGTAGCGAAAAAGGAAGTACAGCTCTTCGACAAGCTCAGGGCGAACGGAAGGGGTAGCGGGTTAACTGCCATAGGCCTCCAATGCCTTGACCACCACCGTACGATAAATCTCCACCAGCGCCGCCAAGTCGGCGATCTCCACCGCCTCGTCGAGCTTGTGCATGGTCGCGTTGCGCAGGCCGAATTCGACGACAGGACACAGCGCAGACAGGAACCGTGCGTCGGACGTGCCGCCGGTGGTCGACAGTTCGGGCTCGATCCCGGTGACCTCGGCGATCGCCCCGGCGACGATTGCGCTGAGTTCGCCCGGCGGGGTCAGGAACGGTTCGCCCGAGACGATCGCCTCCACCTCGCCGCCATGCTGCTCGGCCACGCTGCGGACCATGGCGACCAGCCCATCGCCGCTATGCCGGTCGTTGAAACGGATCGACAGCCGCGCGCCGGCCTCGCCCGGAATGACGTTGTGCGCCGGATTGCCGACTTCGAGATCGGTGACCTCCAGGTTCGACGGCTGGAACCACTCCGTCCCCCGGTCAAGCGTGACCTTGTCCAGTTCGCTCAGGATCGCGACCAGCTTCGGGATCGGATTGTCGGCGTTTCGCGGATAGGCGACATGGCCCTGCGTGCCGCGCACGGTGATCCACATGTTGACCGAGCCGCGCCGGCCTATTTTTACCATGTCGCCGAGTCGCTCGACGGAGGTCGGTTCGCCGACCAGGCACAGGTCCGGCACAATGGCGTTTTCGGCCATGTAATCCATGAGCGCACGTGTGCCGTGGATTGCCGCGCCCTCCTCGTCGCCGGTGACGATCAGGCTGATTTGCCCGGCATCCTCGGGAACGCCGTCCAGCGCCGCAACGAAGGCGGCGATCGCGCCCTTCATGTCGACCGCGCCGCGCCCGTAAAGCAGGCCGCCGCGTTCCTCGGGCGCGAAGGCGTTGCCGGTCCAGCCCTTGCCCGGCGGCACCACGTCGAGATGCCCGGCAAAGGCGAAATGGCGCGCGCCGCTCCCGCGTGTCGCATAGAGATTTTCCACCGGTCCGCTTGCCCCGTCCGACGAGCCAGGGTCTGGCGCCTCGCCGGCGATGAATCGCTTCACCTCGAAACCCAGCGGCGCCAGCATTGCTTCCAGCGCGTCGAACACCGCGCCGGTGGCGGGCGTCACGCTTTCGCAGGCGATCAGGCGGCGGGCGAGGGCGATCGGATCGGTCATGTTCGCTTGCTCAGCCCTCGGTGCCGGCGATGTCCTCATACTGGTCCAGCGTCCAGTCCTCCTGTTCCGCCGCCTCGTACCAGTCGCGCATCCACTGATGGCCCAGGATCGTCTCGGAATAGGCGATGGCGAAGCCGGGCAGCTTGAACCCGTAAGTCTTGAATCGCGAGACGACGGGAGCGTACATGATGTCCGCCGCGCCGAACGTGCCGAACAGGAACGGCCCGGACTTGCCGAAGCGCGCCCGCGCTTCGGCCCAAAGCTGCAATATGCGGATGGCGTCGGCCCGCGCCTCTCCGCCGATCTGGTGATCGGGGAAGGAGCGCCGCGTGTTCATCGGACATTCGCGGCGCAGCGCCATGAAGCTGCAATGCATTTCGGCGGCCATCGCCCGCGCCATGCCCCGCGCCACCTCGTCCTTGGGCCAGAAGCGGTCGCGCCCGGTCTTGTCGGCGAGCCAGTCGACGATCGCGATCGAATCCCAGATCACGGTCTCGCCGTCCCACAGGATCGGCACCTTGCCGTGGCTCGGCGCCATGTCCTCCTCGCGTTTGCGCTCGTCCCACCCCTCGGTGTAGAGCGGCACGAGGATTTCCTCGAAGCCGATGCCCGATTGTTTTGCCGCGAGCCAGCCGCGCATGGACCAGCTGGAATAGGCCTTGTTGCCGATGATCAGTTTCATGCGTGGCCTTTACAGATGTTCGTCATTCCCGCGAAAGCGGGAATCCAGGGCGGCGTCACGCCATGGGACTCTGGATTCCCGCTTTCGCGGGAATGACGAGGGGGGTCAACTTCACTCTTACGCGGGATCAACATCTCATCGATCCCAGAACGGCCGAGCGCAGTTCCTCGATGCCATAGTTTTTTTCCGAAGAGGTGAGGATCAGTCCCGGAAAGGCGGCGGGGTGCCCCCGCAGCGCCGCTTCCACTTCCGCCGCGACCTTGTCGCGCTCGGTCTGCTTCACCTTGTCGGTCTTGGTGAGGACGGTGCGATAGCTGACCGCCGCGCCATCGAGCATCGCCATCATGTCCACGTCCACCTTGCCGATCCCGCGCCGTGCATCGATCAGCAGGAACGTGCGCGCCAGCACCTGGCGGCCGCGCAGATAATCGTTGATCAGATAGCGCCAGCGCAGGACCGTCTTCACCGGCGCCCTGGCGTAGCCGTATCCCGGCATGTCGACGATCCGGAAGCTCGGTGGCGCGCCGACGTCGAAGAAGTTCAGCTCCTGCGTGCGCCCCGGCGTCACCGACGTCCGCGCGATCGCCTTGCGTCCGAGCAGCGCGTTGATCAGCGAGCTCTTGCCGACATTCGAACGGCCGGCGAAGGCGATTTCCGGCGCTTCCGCGTCGGGCAGGAATTCCAGCTTCGGCGCGGATTTGAGGAAGGCGACCGGACCGGAAAAGATGGCGTTGTGATCGGCATTCATCGGATCGGCTCCTGATCGAGCGAATCGATTGCAGCGGGCAGCTGTGATTGGAAGTGCGCAAAGAACCGCATACGTCCCCCCCTTGTTCGGCCTTCCGCAAAGCGCGCATGAGCAGTCGTGAGAAGAAGCATGGCGGTCATCGGCCGATCTTAGGTGAGGATGGGGGGTGTAGGACAGCGAATTAAATCCTCCCCTCGCGAAGCTGAGGGGAGGGGGACCGCTCGGCAAAGCCGAGTGGTGGAGGGGGCGGCGGTGCAACCGCCGCTGGGTTCCATGAAGTGTTACTTCATGGGGGAAACCCCTCCACCCCCGACTTCGTCGGCGGTCCCCCTCCCCAGCAAGCTCGGGGAGGATCAAGAGGAAGCCTTCTTCGCTTCGCGCTCCTTCATCTTCTCTTCTGCGTCGCGCTTCATCTGCTCCTTCAGTTCGGGATGGCGCGCGTAGAGCAAGCGCTGCTGGCCGATGGTGAACAGATTGCTGGCCACCCAATAGAGCTGCAGACCCGCGGCGAACGGCGCCATGAACACCATCATCACCCAGGGCATGAGCGAGAACAGCTGTTTCTGGATCGGGTCGGTCATCGGCTGCAGGCGGAACTGGAAGAACATGGTGATGCCGAGCAGGATCGGCAGCACGCCGATGTGCAGCATGCCGGGCGGATCGAACGGCAAGAGCCCGAACAGATTGACCGGGGTCAGCGGATCGGGCGCGCTCAGGTCCTTCAGCCACAACGCGAACGGCTGGTGGCGCATCTCGATCGACAGCATCAAGAGCTTGTACAGCGCGAAGAAAACCGGGATCTGCAGGAACATCGGCAGGCATCCGGCCAGCGGGTTGACCTTTTCCTCCTTGTACAGCTTCATCAGCTCCTGCTGCTGCCGGGTCTTGTCCTCCTTGTGCATCTCCTGGAGCTTCTTCATCTTCGGCTGAATGGCCTTCATCTGCGCCATCGACTTGAACTGTTTCTGCGCGATCGGGAACATCAGGCCGCGCACGATCAGCGTCAGGCAGATGATCGCCACGCCGAAATTGCCGAACAGATCGTAAAGCCAGGTGAGGACGTAGAGGAACGCCTTCTCGATCGGGCGGAACCAGCCCCAGTCGATCGCGAGGTCGAACTTTTCGAAGCCCAGATCGCCGCGATAACGGTCGAGCACGTCGGTTTCCTTGGCGCCGACGAAGAAGTGGCTGCGCTGCGCGATCTGCCTGCCCGGCTGCAGCACGGTCGGGGTTTTCTGCAGCATCTCGTTCTGGAACACGTCACCCGACGCGCGGAAAGCGGCGTCGATCGGCGATTTTTGATCGGGGACCAGCGCGGTGAGCCAATATTTGTCGGTGAAGCCGAGCCAGCCGCCGGTGGTGGCGAATTTCGCGCCGTCCGCGCCCGCGTCCTGCACATCGTCGTAATCCCAGCCATAATCGGCCGAACCGTCGAACACGCCCATCGGTCCGACATGGATGGTCATCGTGCTTTTGTCTTCGGACGCGCCGCGGCGGCTGATCAGGCCGTAGGGGCGGATCGCGACCGGCGCGCCGCCCCGGTTGGCGACCTTCTGGTCGACGGTGATGAGATAATCCTCGTCGATCGCCAGCGCGAGCTGGAATATCTGTCCGGTGCCGTTCTGCCAGCTGAGCGTGACCGGCGTTTCGGGCGTCAGGCGCGGCCCGCTCGCCTGCCACACGGTCTTGTCGCCGGGCAGTTCGATGCCCTCGCCGAGCCAGCCGAAGCGCGCGAAATAGGCTTGGCTTGTGCCCGCCGGCGCGAGCAGGCGCACCTCTGGCGTGTCCCGGTCCAGCCCGACGCGGTAGTTCTTCAGCATCATGTCGTCGATGCGCGCGCCGGTCAGGCTGATCGATCCGTCGAGCTTGGGCGTATCGACGGCCACGCGCCCGCCATCGGCCAAGGCGGCGGCAAGGCTGCGCCGGCTCGCCGCGCTGCTCGGCACCACCACATCCGGATTGGCGGGCGGGGCAGTCTCCCCGCTCGACGCGACGCTGGACGAGGCGGCCTCGTTGTTCGGGAAGAACTGCCCGGTGAGATAGGGCCAGCCCAAAAGGATGATGCCGATCAGCAGAACGGCGATGATGATATTGCGGCGATCTTCCACTGGGAAATCCGTTTTCGTCTAGTCGGGGGCGCGGCGGGCGCGCTCAAGGAACCGGGTCGTGGCCGTGGCCGCCCCAGGGTTGGCAGCGCAATAACCGCTTCGCGCTGAGCCAGCTACCCTTAATCGCGCCATGCCTCCGCAGCGCTTCGATCGCATAGCCGGAGCAGGTCGGCGTGTAGCGGCACGTCGGCGGCAAGATGCGCGATGGCCCGAGCTGCCATCCGCGCGCGAGGAGGATGAGGAGGCGGGCGATCATGGGCTCACATCCTTGGGTTCTTTGGAATTCCGGCAGGGCTTCAATTGCAGTTCGCACCATCGTTTCCTTTCCAGCCTCGTCATTGCGAGGAGCCGGAGGCGACGAAGCAATCCAGGGCGGTATAGCGCCGCAAACACCCTGGATTGCTTCGCTTCGCTCGCAATGACGAACAGGGATATCGAAACCGAGACACTACCGAGATTGGTTTGGCGGTGCAGTGCGCACCGTCCGCGCCAGCGCCTTTTCCAGTTCGCCGCGCATCGCCGCGAAATCGCGCTCGATGCCGCCCGCGCGGCCGATCAGCACATGGTCGGCGCCGGGCTGACCGCCCTTCGGCAGCGCCGCGCGCGCCAGTTCGCGCAGACGCCGCTTCACGCGATTGCGCACGACCGCATTGCCGATCTTTCTGGTCACGGTGAAGCCGACGCGAATCGCCGGGTCGCCGTCGCGCCGGTCGTGCACCAGCAGCACGAATCCGGGCGCCGCATACCGGCGCCCGCGATTGGCGGCGAGAAAGGATGGGCGGTCCCGCATCCTGGTGAGAGGCAGGCGTGCGGGAGCGGTTTCGCGCTCCGCCATGCCGTGGTTCAGGCGGACAGTTTCTTGCGGCCGCGGGCCCGGCGTGCGCGCAGGATCTTGCGGCCGCTGGCGGTGGCGGAGCGCTTGCGGAAACCGTGGCGGCGCGCGCGCACGAGATTGCTCGGCTGAAAGGTGCGCTTCATGGAATTTACGTCCTATTCGTCAAACCAAAAAGGGCCGCCGTCACCGGCGACCGCCTATTTCTATCGACCGTCCCATACAGACCGCGCGGCGAAAGTCAATCGATGCGAGTTCGGGGCAGAGGGTCAATTTGGAAACAGGAAAGGGAGCGACGCGCGAATTCAAACTGACCCATTACCGAGTTCGGTTTTCGCGTGGCAGGCACGGCTCGCCGGAGGGCGCGGCGCCGCATCGTTCGGCGAGTTCGCCGCATTCGGCATCGTGTTCGCAGACGATCGCCATCGCCCAATCGCCGAATTCGCGCTCCGGCAATTCGCGGCGCTGCAGGATCTCGATATCGCGGTGACGGCTGTCGCCGGAAATTCTCGCCATCATCGTCTCGACCACGCCTTTCGGCCCTTCGAGCAGCTGCTCGAACATCCCGTCCCGGTGGCGCAGCAACCCGGTGATGCCCAGCCTGGCGTTCCGGATCTCGGCAATGTCGCCGATACAGGCGAGGATAACGGGCGAGACTTCGACGTTGGCGCGGCTGCGATAGAGAAGTTGGTGAATCATGATGGTTGATACGGCCCTGCGTGACGTCTGGACGACAGACGTTTGGGCTCGGTCCCCGTTCCTGCTTGATGCAGATTAACCCGGTCAACATCGAATCTGTTGCCCTTGGGTCACATAATATCAACGATTAATATTAAAAAACCGCCTGATCCGGTTCGCCGCCGGGATTGTGGATGCCGCATTCGGTCTTGTCCCAACCCGCCCATCGGCCCGAACGCGGGTCCTCGCCCGGCTTCACCATCTTCGTGCACGGCGCGCAGCCGATCGAGGGATAGCCCGCGGCGACCAGCGGATGGCGGGGCAGGTCGTGGCGCTCGAAATAGGCATCGATGCGCGCCGCGTCCCAGTCGGCGAGCGGGTTGATCTTGAGCCGTCCCTCGGCATCGGTCCGGTCGATCTCGAAGCGCGGCAGGCCGCGCCGCGTGGCCGACTGGAAGCCCTTTCGCCCCGTGATCGACCCGTCGAAGCGCGCCATCGCCCTGGCGAGCGGGCGGACCTTGCGGATATCGCAGCAGCCATCGGGATCGTAGGACCAGCGCAGGCCGGTTTCGTCCTTGGCCGCCAGTTCGGCGGGATCGGGGGTAAGGGTGATCAGGTTCAGCCCCAGCCGCTCGGTCAGCAAATCGCGATACGCCAGCGTTTCGGGAAAATGTTTTCCGGTCTCGAGAAACAGTATCGGGATCGCTCGATCGACCGACCCCACGAGATGCAGGAGCGCCGCGCTCTCCGCGCCGAACGAGGAGACGAGCGCAATATCGCCCGCCAGCCCGTCCTTGATGACGCTTTCCAGCAGCTCGGACGTCTCGCGCCCGCGGAACATGTTGTTGAGCCGGATCGCGTCGCTTTCGGCGAAGCGCGGGGCGAGATCGATGCGGTCGCGGATGCGGACTTGCTCACCCATCGGCTGCTCCCGCCTCGCCATGGCGCAGCGTCCAGACCGGAACCGCATCGTCGGCGGCGGACTGATAGACGTGATCGTAAAAGCCGAGCGCGCGCTGGGCCGCCGCATCGTCGAGCGGCGCGTCAGGGGCAAAACTGTCGAAGCCGCAGCGGCGCATGTAGCGGATCTGGTCGACCAGCACGTCGCCGCTGGCGCGCAGTTCGCCTTCGTAACCTGCCTCGCGCAGGATGCGGGCCGCGGAATAACCGCGCCCGTCGGTAAAGGCGGGAAAGTGGACGATGACCAGGCGGAGCCGATCCAGGACGGGCAGCAATTCGCGCGCATCCTCGCCCGATTCCAGCAGCACCGTGGTCGCGTTGCTCTGCCCTCGGAACGCCTCGACAGAAACGGCGGGTTCGGCGCTGGTTTCGTCGTCGCGATAGCGGAGTTGAACGGCGCTCATGAGCCCCTCCCCATCAGGGGAGGGGTTGGGGTGCGGGCTATCCTATGAACCGCAGCAAAGGACGAGAGCCCCCACCCCGCTGCGACTAGGCGCGCCTTCGGCACACCAAGTCTCGCTGCCCCTCTCCTGAAGGGGAGGGGGGAAAAGGGAAACTTACCCATAAAGCGCCTCCTTGAACGGCTCCATGCCGATGCGGCGATAGGTATCGACGAAGCGCTCCCCATCCTCGCGCCGCTCCAGATAGACGTTGGTCGCGGTTTCGATGGCATCGACCACGCCGTCCTCGGTGAAGCCGGGGCCGGTGATCTTGGCGAGGCTGACATCCTCGGCGCCCGATCCGCCGAGCAGAAGCTGGTAATTCTCGACGCCCTTCCGGTCGACGCCGAGCACGCCGATATGCCCGGCATGGTGGTGGCCGCAGGCGTTGATGCAGCCGGAGATTTTCAGCTTCAGCTCGCCGAGGTCCCGCTGGCGGCCCTGATCGGCGAAGCGTCGCGAGATTTTCTGCGCCAGCGGGATCGAGCGGGCATTGGCCAGGCTGCAATAATCCAGGCCGGGGCAAGCGATCATGTCGGTGATCAGATCGAGATTGGCGGGTGCGAGGCCCGCTTCGTCGAGCTTCTGCCACAGCGCGTAGAGATCGGCTTTTTTGACGTGCGGCAGGACGATGTTCTGCGCATGCGTAACGCGGCATTCATCAAAACTATATTGCTCGGCCAGGTCAGCCATCAGGTCCATCTGATCGGCCGTCGCATCGCCGGGAATGCCGCCGATCGGCTTGAGGCTGATCGTGGCGATGGCGTATCCGGCTTGCTTGTGTTCGGCGACGTTCTGGTCGACCCATGCTTCAAAGGCTAGTTCGTCATTCCCGCGAAAGCGGGAATCCATCGACTGATCCTGCCGAGCGGCACCGCCGGGTGATGGGTCCCCGCTTTCGCGGGGATGACGAGGAATATTTTCGGGCGCATCGTCCGCGAATGGCGGGTCGGCGAAGAATTCGGTAATCCGCTCCAGCTCGGCCCGGGGCGGATCGAGGTTCAGCGTCTTGAGATGCACGAACTCTTCCTCGACTTGGGCGGTATATTCCTCGGCGCCGAGTTCGTGGACCAGGATCTTGATGCGCGCCTTGTACTTGTTGTCGCGCCGCCCGTGGCGGTTGTAGACGCGAAGGCACGCCTCGCAGTAGCTGATCAGGTCGTCGGCGCCCACGAACTCGCGGATCATCGGGCCGATCATGGGCGTGCGGCCCATGCCGCCGCCGACGAAGAAGCGCGCGCCGAGTTCGCCGGCGTCGTTCTTTACCAGCTGGATGCCGATATCGTGCAGCCGCATGGCGGCGCGGTCGGTGTCGGCGGCGATGACGCAGATCTTGAACTTGCGCGGCAGATGCGCGAATTCCGGGTGGAAGCTGGACCATTGGCGCAAGAGCTCCGCCCACGGACGCGGATCGGCCACTTCCTCGGCGCTGGCGCCGGCATATTGATCGGACGAGATGTTGCGGATGCAATTGCCGCTGGTCTGGATGGCGTGCATTTCCACGGTCGACAGATCGGCCAAAATATCGGCGGCGTCCTCCAGCTTGATCCAGTTGTACTGGATGTTCTGGCGGGTGGTGAAATGGCCGTAATCGCGGTCATATTTGCGCGCGATGGTGGCGAGCATCCGCATCTGATCGCCCGACAATGTGCCATAGGGGATCGCGACGCGCAGCATGTAAGCGTGGAGTTGCAGATAGAGGCCGTTCTGCAGGCGCAGCGGCGTGAATTGCGCTTCGCTCAGCTCGCCGGACAGGCGGCGCTCGCACTGGTCGCGAAATTCGGCGACGCGGGCATCGACGAGCGATCGGTCGTATTGGTCGTATCGGTACATTTCAAAACCTCGGTTTGTGCTCCTGCGCAGGCAGGAGCCCATCAGGAGGCGTCACCTGATGGGCCCCGGCCTTCGCCGGGGAACAAGAAAAGAGAGTTGTAAGATCCATCAGCCCTTCTCGATCGGAATGCCGGTATCGATCGCCAGGTCCCGCCGCACCGTCGGACCCGAGGCGCGGATGCGGTCCTTGATGTGGAGCGGCATAGGGCCATGCTCGGTCATTTCGGCCTCGACCGAATAGCTGGCGTTCACGCGCTGCGCGGCTTCCTCGCGCGCAAGCGCAGCGTCGGCCTCCTCTGCGGCGTCCACCGCGTCGGACAGATGGCGCGACCATTCGGTCTCGCCCGCCCACCAGATGACGTCGCCGGTCTTGAGATCGTTTCCGGTGAGCAGGATCATAATATTTCGCTTCCAAAAACCACGAGTCCTGAGCTTGTCGAAGGGCGTTTCTCAGCCGAGAGCCGGGCTTCGACAGGCTCAGCCCTTACGGATTTGGGGAAAGGCATTGCGTTGAATTTATTCAGGGCATTCGACCGCTTCACCACATCGCCCATTACGATAAGCGCCGGGCTCTTCACACCTTCGCGCGCTATCATGTCGCCGAGATCGGTGAGCAGCGTGCGAATCGCGCGAGACCCGCCGCGGGTCCCGTTTTCCAGCACCGCCACCGGCGTATCGGGCGAGAGGCCGTCGGCGATGAGCTTTTCGGTGATCGCGTGCGCCGTCGCCACGCCCATATAGATGACGAGCGTGCGGCCCTTGCCGGCGAGACCCGCCCAATTCTGGTCGGAGAGCCCCTTGCACTGGCCGGCGACGAAGCTGACCGCGCTGGCGTCCTCGCGGTGGGTGAGCGGGAGCAGCGCCTCGGCCGCGCAGCCGTTCGCCGCGCTGATGCCGGGGACGACCTCGACCGGAACGCCCGCGGCGCGCAATTGTTCGGCTTCCTCGCCGCCGCGCCCGAATACGAACGGATCGCCGCCCTTCAGCCGCACGACATCGTGACCTGTTCTGGCCTCGGCGATCAGCAGCGCGTTGATATCCTCCTGCGGCAGCGTGTGGCGCGCGCGCTGCTTGGCGACCGAGACCAGCCGTGCATCGGGGCGCGCCATCGCCATGATTGCGTCCGCGACGAGCCCGTCATGCACGATCAGCTTCGCGGCGGAGATCAGCCGCGCGGCTTTCAGCGTCAACAACTCCGGGTCGCCGGGGCCGGCGCCGACGAGGTACACGGTGCCGCATGAGATAGTGTCGGTCATGGAAGCGAAAATGGGGGCGGGGGCCGGCGGACACAAATGACAAAGCGTTGAAGGCCACAAAGCCGATCTTTAGTGGCGCGGCATTCAAAGAAACATCCTGCGTCGCCACTGCGAAGACAGCGTCCATCCCGTGTCACCGAGCGGCTCTTCTTCGCCCTCAATGCTAAGCGCGCAGACGAGAGACGGGATCGGCTCCAGCCTTCGCGGGAGCGACGGATCGATGGAGCAGGATTAGAAGGTTAGTTTTCCGCTTGCGGCTCCGCCTCCTCGGGATGATATTCTTCCGCCTTGATGCCGATGCCGATGCGGGCATTGGGCTTGTCGTTCTCCGCCGAAACCACCGGAAAGGCGCAGTAATCGGCGGCGTAATAGGCACTGGGGCGGTGGTTGCCGGACAGGCCGATGCCGCCGAACGGGGCATGGCTGGTGGCGCCGTTGGTGGTGCCGTTCCAGTTGACGATCCCGGCGCGGCTGTTGGCCCAGAACCGGTCGAACAGCTTGTTGTCGCCGCCGACCAGCGCGGCCGACAGGCCGAAACGGGTGTTGTTCGCCTCGGCCATCGCCGCGTCGAAATCGTCGATGCGAATCATCTGCAGGAGCGGGCCGAACAGTTCGATATCGGGCCGCTCCTTCATCTCGGTGACGTCGATGATGCCCGGCGTGACGAAGGGCAGGTCTTCCTGCGGGCGGCGCATATGCTTGATCGGTCGTCCGCCATGGCTCATCAGCGCAAGGAAACTTTCGGTCAGGCCGTCGGCGGTCTGGTTGTCGATCACCGGACCCATGAACGGCGCCGGGTCGGCGTGCGGATGGTCGATCAGCAGCCGGTCGGCGATACGCTTCACCTCGCCGATCAGCTGTTCGGCCTGGCCGTTCTTCACGATCAGGCGGCGCGCGGCGGTGCAGCGCTGGCCGGCGGTAAGGAAGGCGGACTGCACCACCAGCACCGCGGCGCTGTGGACATCGCCCGCGTCCCATACGACGATCGGGTTGTTGCCGCCCATCTCCAGCGCCAGAATCTTGTCGGGCCGCGTGGCGAACTGGCGGTTCAATGCGATGCCGGTGTGCGCCGAACCGGTGAACAGCAGCCCGTCGATATCGTCGTGACCGCTGAGCGCCTTGCCGACATCGGGGCCGCCTTGCACGACGCGCACCACGCCGTGCGGAATGCCCGCGCGGTGATAGAGCTCGACCAGTTTCTCGCCGACCGCCGGCGTCTTCTCGGACGGCTTGAACAGCACCGTGTTGCCCGCGATCAGCGCGGGGACGATGTGGCCGTTGGGCAGATGCGCGGGGAAGTTATACGGCCCCAGCACCGCGAGCACGCCGTGCGGCTTGTGGCGCAGCGCGTTGCGGTCGCCCGAACCCTCGACGCGCCGCTGCGAGGTGCGGTCGGCATAAGCCTTGATCGAGATGTCTACCTTGCCGACGATCGCGCCGACTTCGGTGCGCGCCTCCCAGACGGGCTTGCCGGTTTCGCGCGCGATCAGGTCGGCCAGCTCGTCCTCGGCGTCGCGCGCGACATTGGCGAAGCGGCGGATCACCTCGATCCGGTCGGTCAGCGAGGCGGCGGCCCATTTCGGCCAGGCGGCGCGCGACCGCGCGACCTCGGCATCGACATCGGCCTCCGCGCCTTCCCAGAGAAGATTGCCGGTGGCCGGTTCGCGTGACATCAACTGGGGCATAGAGATCGTTTTCAAACTCGTGGAAACATAGCCGGTTGCGGCGGTCTATAGCATGATCGCGGGCAGGTAAATCCGCTCCCGGTCAGGGGGCGTGGTCAAATCATGCGCCGAATCCGCTTGATTTGGCGTAACGTTCTACGGATGCTTCGCGGAAAAGAACCAGTTGGGGATGAGTAGCTTATGACATCGATTGTAAAGCGGGTGGCGCGGATTGCGGCCATGGCGGGTTTGACCGCGATCGTGCCGGCCGCCCTCATGCCGGCTGCCGTGGGTGCGCAGACCGCCGCGCCGCCGCCCGTCTCCAGCCAGCCGGTGCCGGGCGAGCTGGAGCTCGCCAAGCTGATCTGGAGCACGATGGCCGCGGTCGATCATGCCAACCAGTCGGGCAATTATTCGGTGCTGCGCGATATCAGCGCGCCCGCCTTCCAGATCGCCAACGACCCCACCCGGCTGGCGCAGATCTTCGCCGGGCTGCGCGGCAGCGGGACCGATCTGTCGAACACGCTGCTGCTCGGCCCCACCTACAGAGCGCCGCCCGCCGTCACTTCGCCTGGCGTGATCCGCATCCAAGGCTTTTTCGGCCTGCGCCCCACCGCGATCAATTTCGATTTGAGCTATCAGTGGGTGGCGGGCAAGTGGAAGCTGGTCGGGGTCAGCATCTCGCCGTCGAGCCTGGCGACGATCCAGCCCGGCGATCCCGAGCCGGTGCAGAACGCGCCGCCGCCGCGGCAGGGGCGGTGAATCCCTTTCCTCTCCCGCTTGCGGGAGAGGAGCGAGACTTGGTGAGCGTAGGCGCAGCGGTGAGGGCCACTTCGCAGCGATGCGGCATTGTCGATGGCGCTTCGCGCCACCCACCCTCATCCCCTCGCTTTCGCGGGGGCAGGCAACTTCGCCCCGGATTAAATCCGGGGCTGCGTATCCTTCTCCGCCCGGGCGGAAGAAGGTCTATCTACCCCCGATACGCCGCGCTCATCGCGCGGATCGCATCCACCTTGCCATATAGCGGCGCCCAGTCGTCATCCTCGGCGATGCGCGCCCAGATCGCCTCGACCTCCTCGATATGCATAGAGCACGGACTTCCGCCCCACCAATAAGCGTGATTGCGGCCGCGCGCGGGTTCATAGGCAGCCGCGCGTTCGCGGAAACCGGCAAAATCCGCGCCCGCATAGGCCGGATCGTCGAGGCCCGGCCGGCCCATCCAGTCGAAGAAGAAGCGGTCGAGACCCGCGCCGCTCTGCGTCAGCGCCTGCTGCGCCGCCTCGATCAGCGGCATATCCTGTTCGAGCCCGCGCGGCGCGAAGCCCAGCCGCCACAGGAACTGCTCGACAAACGCATCGCGGTAATGATCGGCGAAGCGGTCGAACGCGGCTTTCAGCGGCGTCGATTCGCCGATCAGCGTCAGGCAGCCGGCGAGCTGCGCCAGGTTCCAGTGGATCGCCTCGGCTTGGCGGCCAAAGGAATAGAGCCCGCCCTCGTCGAAATAGGCCGCGGTAAAGCCGGGCTGCCATTGCGGCGTGAACCGCCACGGCCCGTAGTCGAAGCTCTCGCCGGTGACGTTGATATTGTCGCTGTTGAGCACGCCGTGGACGAAGCCCGCCACCACCATATGCGCCGCCTGCCGCGCGCACGCCTGCGTCGCCCGCTCCATCAGTTCGGCGCCGGGATCGTCCGTTTCGGGGGCGCCGTAGAAATTGTCGAGGCAGTAGCTCGTGAGTTCGCGGATGAAATCCCCGTTGCGTTCGAACGCCGCGCGCTGGAAGGTGCCAATGCGGATATGGCCGTGGCCGAGCCGCACCAGCACGGCCGAGCGGGTGGGCGAGGGCTCGTCGCCGCGGTGCAGCGCTTCGCCGGTTTCGATCAACGAGAAGCTCTTCGAGGTTTCCACGCCCAGTGCCTCGAGCATCTCGGTCGCCAGGATCTCGCGCACGCCGCCCTTCAGCGTCAGCCGCCCGTCTCCCCTACGGCTGTAGGGGGTGGTTCCCGATCCCTTGGTCGCCAGATCGAGCAGCCGGTCGGCGCCGTCCAGCAGCTGCGCGAACAGGAAGCCGCGCCCGTCGCCGATCTCCGGGTTGTACACGCGAAACTGATGGCCGTGATAACGCAGCGCCAGCGGCTGCGGCAGATTGTCCGGCAGCGGTTCGAACCGCCCGAAATGGCGCAGCCAGGTCTCGCCCGACAGCCCGTCCAGTCCCACTGCCGCCGCCCAGCGGTCGTTGCGCAAGCGCAGGACGGTCTCGGGAAAATTCGCCGCCGCCACCGGATCGCCGATCGCCTTGCCGAGGCTGGCGATTTTGACCATGGGCCTATAGGGAGCGGGTATGGGTTCTATCGGTGCCATGCCTCACGAATTGGGCGTGGCCGGGGAGATTGGCAAGCATGGGCGCATTTTCGGATGGCTATTGGTGGTCGCGCGACGGCCTGCGCCTGCATTATCGCGACTATGCGGGCGACGATACCCGCGCTCCGGTGATCTGCCTGCCCGGCCTTACCCGCAACGCGCGCGATTTCGAGGAGCTGGCGGCGCATCTCGCGCCCGGCCGCCGCGTGATCTGTCCCGAATTTCGCGGGCGCGGCGAGAGCGCCTATGCCAAGGACGTGATGAGCTATGTTCCGCTCAGCTACGCGCAGGACATCGAAGCGCTGATCGAAGAGCTTGCGATCACCCGCTTCACCGCGATCGGCACGTCGCTCGGCGGAATCGTCTCTATGCTGCTCGCCTCGACCTGGCCCGAACGCATGGAAGGGGTCGTGCTGAACGATATCGGCCCCGAAATCGGTGCGGAGGGACTGGCGCGCATTCAGGGCTATGTCGGCGAGGGGCGCAGTTTCGACAGCTGGGCGCATGCCGCGCGCGCGCAGGAGGAACTCAACGGCCCGATCTACCCCGAGTGGCAGCTGGCCGACTGGATCGGCTTTGCCAAGCGCACCCACAAGCTTTCGCCCAAGGGCCGCGTGGTGCAGGATTACGACACCCGCATCGCCGAGCCGTTCGAGGTGCCGGGCAGCGCCACCGGGGTCGATCTGTGGCCCGCCCTGCGCGCCATGGCGGGCACCCCGCTGCTGATCGTGCGCGGAGAGCATAGCGATATACTGAGCCCCGGCACCGCCACCAGGATGCTGGATATAGTGGACGATGCGCAGATGGTGACGGTGCCGGGAACCGGCCATGCGCCGACGCTCGACGAAGCGCCGGTGCGAGAGGCGATCGATGCGTTTTTGGTGCGGATCGCATTGGAGAGTGCGTCCGCGTGAAGCCCGTCCGCCTGCTCCACTGCCACGGCAGCTTCGATCTCGGCGGTAAGGAAGCGCGCACCGCCAAGCTGATGAACCGGTTCGGCGGCGAAGCGGCGCACACGGTTCTGGTCGCCAACGGAGATATCGGCGCGCGCAAGGCGATCGATCCGGGCATATCGGCCCAATTCCCTACCGACGCGCCCTCGCTGGCGGGCAAACCGGGGCTCGGTCGCTACCGCCAGCTCGGCGCCTATATGAAGCGCTTCGATCTGATCCTGAGTTATAATTGGGGATCGATGGACGCGGTGATGGCGCATGCGATCCTGGGCGGGATGCTGGGCCTGCCGCCGCTGATCCACCACGAGGATGGGTTCAATCAGGACGAGGCGGTGCGGCTCAACCGAAAGCGCAACTGGTTCCGCGCGCTGGCGCTGACGCGGGCGAAGGCGCTGGTGGTACCCTCGCTGCGGCTGGAACGGGTGGCGCTCTCCGGCTGGCACCAGAGCGCCGAAAAAATCCAGCGGATCGCCAACGGCATCGATGTCGATCGCTATGCGAAGAAGCCGCAGCGCGGTGCCATTCCGGGATTCAGGAAAGCGCCTGGCGAGGTGATCGTCGGAACGGTGGCGGGTCTTCGCCCGGTCAAGGCGCTCGGCCGGCTGGTGCGCGCGGTCCACGCGGCGGGCGAGAACGTCAGGCTGGTGATCGTGGGCGAGGGGCCGGACAAGGAAGCGATCGAGGCGGAGGCGGCGCGCCTCGGCATGGCGGACCGGTTGCTGATGCCGGGCTTTCTGGATCGTCCGCATCGCTATGTCGGGCTGTTCGATATCTTTGCCCTGTCCTCGGACAGCGAGCAGTTTCCGATCTCGGTGATCGAGGGCATGGCCGCCGGCCTTCCAGTCGCCGCGCCGGCGGTGGGCGACATCGCCGAGATGGTCAGCGCCGCCAATGCCGGGTTCGTCACCCCGCCGGGCGACGCGGCGGCGCTGGGCGCGGCGATCGCTCGGCTGGCGGCTGCTCCGGCCAAGCGCAAGGCGATCGGCGAGGCCAATCGTGCCAAGGCGCAGGCGCAATATAACGAGGACCGGATGGTCGCGCGCTACCGGCTCCTCTACGGTTCGGCCATGGGACGCCCGGATTTCGCCCGGATGGATGTCTAGGGTCAGGACCTATTACTGGCGCGACCGAGGTTTGAAGCGATTTGGCTCAGTGCAAGAAGAAGAGGCGCAGGAATATGTCGATATTTCAAGCCTCTTCGACGTAGCAATGGGCCAAATCGATCAAATCCCGAAGGGACGGCAAAATGGCTTCCAGCTCGAACCGAAGCACGCTTGGAAACAGAACCACTGTTCCCAGCGCGCGCTTCGGTCCGATCTGTTCGCCATTTTGTCGCCTCGGCCGTGCCAGTAACAGGTCCTGACCCTAGTCCTGACCCTTAGTGGCGGAATTTGCGGGACATCGAGCGTAACATTGGTTAGCCCCCCGCGCATATTCCATGGTTTGGGTTTGGCGGCCCATATTCGCGGGACGCGCCGCCAAAAGGAGAGCGAAGCAACGTGTTCAAGGGTCTGAAGCCGATCCAATATGCCGGGCGTGAAGTCTGGCCGATCATCGAAGGCGGCAAGGGCGTGTCCGCCACCAACCACGCCTCGTCCGGCGCATGGGCGGCGGCCGGCGGCATCGGCACCGTCTCGGCGGTCAATGCCGACAGCTATGACGAGCATGGCGACGTCATCCCGCAAGTGTACGAAGGCCGCACCCGGGGGGACCGCCATGAGGAGCTGGTGCGCTACGCCATCGACGGCGCGGTGGCGCAGGTCGAGCGCGCGCACGAGATCGCCGGCGGCACCGGCGCGATCAACATCAACGTGCTGTGGGAAATGGGCGGCGCGTCGCAAGTGCTGCACGGCGTGCTGGAACGGACCCGCGGCAAGGTGGCGGGCGTCACCTGCGGCGCGGGCATGCCGTACAAGCTTAGCGAGATCGCGCAGCAATATGGCGTCCATTATCTGCCGATCGTGTCTTCGGGCCGCGCCTTCCGCGCGCTGTGGAAGCGCTCCTATCACAAAGTGCCCGAGCTGATGGCCGCGGTGGTCTACGAAGACCCATGGCTGGCTGGCGGGCATAACGGCCTGTCCAATGCCGAGGACCCGACCAAGCCCGAAGACCCCTATCCGCGCGTGAAACAGCTGCGCGAGATGATGCGCGCCGAGGGAATATCGGACGAGGTGCCGATCATCATGGCCGGCGGCGTCTGGTATCTGCGGGACTGGGACAACTGGATCGACAATCCGCATCTCGGCCAGATCGCGTTCCAGTTCGGCACCCGTCCGCTGCTGACCCGGGAGAGCCCGATCCCGCAAATCTGGAAGGACGAGCTGACCAAGATCGACGAGGGGGACGTGCTGTTGCACAAGTTCAGTCCCACCGGCTTTTACTCCAGCGCCGTGAAAAACCCGTTCCTGCGCTCGCTCGAAGGCAGGTCATACCGGCAGATTCCGTTTTCCACCGAGAAGGCGGGCGAGCATACGCACCGGCTCGACGTCGGCGTGAAGGGCAAGAATTTCTGGGTTGCGGCAGGCGATCTGCTGCGCGCGCGCGAGTGGGATTTGCAGGGGTTTACGACGGCGTTGAAGACGCCGGACAACACGCTGGTGTTCGTGACGCCGGACGAACGCGCGATGATTCGCAAGGATCAGGCCGATTGCATGGGCTGCCTTTCGCATTGCGGCTTTTCGAGCTGGAAGGATCACGACAATTTTTCGACCGGGCGCCTCGCCGATCCGCGCTCGTTCTGCATCCAGAAATCGCTGCAGAACATCGCCCATGGTGCCGATCCGCACGAGAATCTGATGTTCGCCGGTCATTCGGCCTATCTGTTCAAGCAGGACCCGTTCTATTCCAACGGCTTCGTGCCGACGGTGAAACAGCTGGTCGACCGCATCCTGACGGGGGACTGACGACGCCGTCAGATTTGGTCGATCAGGGCGTCCAGCCCGCGCTCCTCGACTTCCGCGCTGACCCGCATCGGCAGGGCGGCGGAGACGGCATAGCCCAGGATCAGCGTGGCGACCGCGGTCCAGGCGGCGACCGCGCCGACGGCGACGAGTTGGATGACGAGCTGCGACAGCACGCCCGCGCCGTCCGCATAGCCCACGCCGTCGAACGCCGAAGCGGACAGGATCGCGGTGAGCATCACCCCGACGACGGCGCCGGTGCCATGGAGCGCGAACACGCCCATGGCGTCGTCGATCGAGAGTTTGCTCTGGATCAGGCCGAACATGGTGCGGCACAGGATCGCGGCGAGCGCGCCGACGATGAGCGCGCCGAGCGGTCCCACCGAACCGGCCGCCGCCGAGATCGCGACATGGCCCGCAATCGCGCCCAGGGCAAATCCGCTCAGCGTGGCATGGCCATATCTGCGCCGGTCGAGCGCGGCCCAGACCAGCGCGGACAGGCAGGCGGCGAGATGCGTGTTGACGATCGCGCTGCCCGCGCCGAGGTCGCTCGCGGTAAGCGCCGATCCGCCCGACAGCGCCAGCCAGCCGATCCAGATCAGGCCGAGCCCGCCCAGGCTGACGACCCCGTTGGAGGCGAAGACCCCGCGGGCATCGAAATCGCGGCGGCGGCCGATCATCAGCGCGATGACGAGCGCGGCGACTCCCGCGGTGAGGTGGACGGTGAGGCCGCCGGCGAAATCGATCACGCCCATATCGGCGAGCCAGCCGCCGCCCTGGGTCCAGCGCGCGACCGGCGCGTAGACCATCAGCGACCACAGGGCGGAAAAGACCAGGACCCAGCCGAAGCGCGCGCGCTCGGCATAGGCGCCGACTAGGATCACCGGGGCCAGGATGGCGGGCATCATGTTGAACAGCGCGAAGACGATTTCGCCGATGCTCTGCCCCTCGCGCACCGCCAGCGTATCGGCGAACATCGCGTTGGATAGCGAGCCGAGCCAGTCCCCGCCGTCGGCGGAAAAGGCGATGCTGTAACCGATCGCGATCCACAGCGCGGAAACGACCGCCATCACCGCGCCGATCTGCAGCGGGATCGACAGCATGTTCTTGGCGCGCACGCGGCCGGCATAGAAGAGCGCGAAGCCGGGCACGGTGGCCATCAGCACGAACAGTGCGGACGACAGCATCCAGGCGGTGTTGCCGCTGTCGGTCAGCACCTCGGGCACCTGTGCGTAGGCGGGCGCGGCGATCAGGCCGAGGACGAGGGCGGCGGGAAGCAGTTTGAGAGCGCGCATGGACGGGCCTTGGTTCGCGGGAATGTGCAGGCGGGTCTAGCGCGTCGGAGGCTGCAATTTGGTTAATGCCCGGTCTAAATCCCCCCGTTCCGGAGAGGGGGATCATCCGAAGGAGAGGCACTCTCGACATTGCCCAACCTTTGACGGGGCAGGTGCCCCTCCACCGGGTCCCCGTGAAGTATTACTTCGCGGGGTGCCCCCCACCCCGACTTCGTCGGCGGTCCCCCTCAGCTTCGCGAGGGTAGGATTTCATCCCATTCCGGTCAGCACCTGGTCCGGGGGCCGGTGCCCGTCGGCCCAGATGCGAATATTGGCGATTACCCGTTCGCCCGACGCCTCGCGTCCCTCGAAGGTCGCGCTGCCAAGATGCGGCAGCAGCACCACATTGTCGAGCGCGAGCAGACGCGGGTCGACCGCGGGCTCGTGCGTATAGACGTCGAGTCCCGCACCGCCGATGCGGCCCGCCTCCAGCGCCTCGATCAGCGCGTCCTCGTCGATCAGCTCGCCGCGCGAGGTGTTGATGAGATACGCCTCCGGCTTCATCGCGCGGATGCGGCCCGCGTCGATGAAGCCGCGGGTCTCCTCGGTGAGCGGCGCGTGGAGCGAGACGATGTCGCTGCGCGCGACCAGCCGGTCGAGATCGGGCTCATAGGTGACGCCCAGTTCCTCCTCGATCAGCGGGGGCAGGCGACGGCGCTTGTTATAGAGGATGTTGAAGCCGAAACCGCGCGCACGCTGCGCCACCGCCTCGCCGATCCGCCCGAAACCGACGATGCCCAGCGTCTTGCCGCCGACGCGGTGACCCAGCATGCCGCTCGGCCGCCAGCCCTTCCAGCCGCCCGATCGCATCAGCTTCTCGCCCTCGGCCAGCCGGCGGGGGACCGAAAGGATCAGCGCCAGCGTCATGTCGGCCGTATCCTCGGTGAACACACCGGGCGTGTTGGTGACGGCGATGTGCCGCTGCTGCGCCGCGGCCAGATCGATATGGTCGACACCCGTGCCGAAATTGGCGATCAGCTTCAGCCGGTCCGGCGCCGCCGCGATCAGCGCGGCATCGATCCGGTCGGTGACCGTGGGAACCAGCACGTCGCAATCGGCCATCGCGGCGGCCAGCTCTTCGCGGGTGAGGGCATGATCGTCCGGGTTGAAGCGCGCGTCGAACAGCTCGGCCATGCGCGCCTCCACCTCCGGCAGCAGCCTGGCGGTCATGACGACCCTGGGTTTGGCGATGCGCGGTTCGTCGGTCATGACCTGTCGCTACTGCGCGAAGATGGGACAGGCAAGCGAGCAGGGGACTTGCCGGGGCGGGGCCGCGATCGATATAAGCGCCGTCACCGTGGGGAGATCGTCGCGCATCATGCAATTCAGGCCAATCTTGTTCGCCATCACCCTCGTCGCGGCGCTCGTCGCCTTCGCGGTGCCGGTCGCGGCGCAAAGCGATCCCGAGCTGCCCTATTGGGCCTCGATCGACGTGGACGAGGCACGCATGCGGGCCGGACCATCGACCGAATTTCCGATCAAATGGATCTACCGGCGCAAATACCTGCCGGTGAAGGTGATCGACCGGATGGACGGCTGGCGCAAGGTGGAGGACCCGGCGGGCGATCAGGGCTGGATGCACAGCAGGTTGCTGAGCGGAGACCGCACGGCGATCGTCACCGGCGACATTCGCGCGATGCGCGGCGAACCAAGCCCGAACGCGCATGTCGCTTGGCGTGCGGAGCCGGGCGTGGTCGGCCGGATCAGCGACTGCGACAAGGGCTGGTGTCTGTTCGACGTCGCCGGCCAGCGCGGCTGGATCCAGGCGGACGGCATCTGGGGCGAGGAAGAGCTGCCGCGGGCGGAGAGGAAGTGAGGTGAACCTTACTCCTCTCCCGCGAGGGGGGAGGGGAGAAAGATTAACGGCTAACCCACCATCTCCACCGCCACCGCCGTCGCCTCGCCGCCGCCGATGCACAGGCTGGCGATGCCGCGCTTCAGCCCTTGCGTTTCCAGCGCGCCGAGCAGCGTGGTGATGATCCGCGTGCCGCTGGCGCCGATCGGATGGCCGAGCGCGGTGCCGCCGCCGTTCACGTTGATCTTGGCGTGATCGATCCCGAGGTCCCGCATCGCGAACATGGCGACGCAGGCGAACGCCTCGTTCACTTCCCACAGATCGACATCGTCCACGCTCCAGCCGGTTTTCTCGAGCAGTTTTTTAATGGCACCGACCGGGGCAATGGTGAACTCCGCCGGCTCCTGCGCATGCGCCGCGTAAGCGACGATGCGGGCGACCGGCTTCAGACCTTTTTCGCCCGCCACGCTCTGACGCGTCAGCACCATGGCCGCGGCGCCGTCGCTGATCGAACTGCTGGTCGCTGCGGTGATCGTGCCGTCTTTGGCAAAGGCGGGGCGCAGCGTCGGGATCTTGTCCGGCTTGCCCTTGCTCGGCCCCTCATCGGTATCGACGGTCTGTTCGCCCGCGCGGTTCTTGAAGCTGACCGCGACAATCTCTTTCTCGAACGCGCCGCTCTCGATCGCGGCGCTCGCGCGGCGCAGCGATTCGATCGAATATTCGTCCATCGCCTCGCGCGTCAGCTGATATTGGTCGGACATGTCCTGCGCAAAGGTGCCCATCGCGCGGCCCTCCTCATAGGCATCCTCCAGCCCGTCGAGAAACATATGGTCGTAGGCGGTGTCATGGCCGATACGCGCGCCCGAGCGGTGCTTCTTTAGAAGATACGGCGCATTGGTCATGCTCTCCATGCCGCCCGCGATCAGCATGTCGACCGAGCCGGTCGCCAGCGCCTCGGCCCCCATGATCACCGTCTGCATGCCCGAACCGCAAACCTTGTTGACCGTCGTCGCCTGCACCGACTTGGGCAGTCCGGCCTTGATCCCCGCCTGCCGCGCGGGCGCTTGGCCGAGCCCGGCGGGCAGCACGCAGCCCATATAGAGGCGGTCGACGTCGCCGCCGTCGATCCCGGCGCGCTCGACCGCGCCCTTGACGGCGGTGGCGCCAAGCTCGGTCGCGCTGACATCGGACAGCGCGCCCTGCATGGCGCCCATCGGCGTGCGGGCATAGGACAGGATGACGACGGGATCGGAACTGGACATTCGTGGGCCTTTCTACGGCGTGGATATCTGCAACGGATGTAGACCAAACGAGCCTTGGGTCAAATCGGTCCATGTCAAGCGGCGGGACGGGATCGCGCACCGGCGATCTGCGCGGATCGACAGCTGGTTATCCCGACCACGCCTGATTTGAAACGAGAAAATCGGTATAATCCGCAGTTGCGCTTTTCCGCACATAGTTTAGCTTCTTGAGAATAATATAACAAAATCCGGGAGTCGGGATGACCTGTCGTATAAGCGCAAAGCCGTTGCGCGCTCACAATGCGAGCTGCAAAAAATGGAGCGAAGCATGATCGCTCCACCCGGGAGCCTGCCGCGGCGAAAAAAAACGCTGTTCGACAAGATAGCTTATGGTTTTGGCTCCATCGCCTACGGTGTGAAAGACAACGGCTTTCAGGTTCTCCTGCTGCTTTACTACAATCAAGCGCTCGGTCTGTCAGCCTCTCTGGTCGGTTTCGCGGTGATGATCGCCCTTGTTTGTGATGCGATCTCGGATCCCCTGGTCGGCCGCATGTCGGACAACCTTCGATCACGTTGGGGCCGGCGCCATCCATTCATGTATGCCGCCGCGCTTCCCGTTGCGATCTCCTACTATTTCCTTTGGAATCCGCCTGCCGGTCTGGAGGGCGATGGACTGTTTTATTATCTGCTGATCCTGATGATCTGCATTCGGACTTTCATTACCTTCTATGAAATCCCCAGCAGCGCGCTCGTCGTCGATCTCACGGAGGATTATGACGAGCGCACTTCGTTTCTGAGCTTCCGCTATTTTTTCGGTTGGATCGGCGGACTGACCATGGCGGTGGCCGCGTTCAGCGTGTTCCTTCGCCCGAGCCCGGAATATCCGGACGGGCCACTGAATCTCGAAGGCTATTCCAATTACGGCCTGACCGCCTCGCTTATCATGCTGGTGGCGATTGTGGTTTCTTCGATCGGCACTCACCGGCACATTCCGACCTTCCGCCCGACACCGCCGAAGCAGCCCTTCGACCTTGCGCGATCAGCGCGCGAGATATTTGCCACTCTAACCTTTAAACCCTTCATGATAATGCTCGGTGCAACATTCTTTGCCTATGCCGCATCGGGAGTTGCGGGGTCGATCCTCACTTATTTTCGTATCTACTTCTGGGAGCTTACCGGCGACCAGATATCCATCCTGCTGTTCGGCAATTTTGCGTCGGTGGTCATAGCATTATTCTTGGCGCCTCGGGTTGCCGCGCATATGGGCAAGAAACCAGCGGCGATCATGTTCGCGGTGTTGACTATCATTCTCAGTCCGCTTGCCTATGCGGGGCGTTTGTTCGATGTCATGCCCGCCAACGGCGATCCGGCGCTGGTCGTCATTCTCTTCATTACCAGCTTTTTGAATACGATCCTGGTAATGAGTTCGGGGGTGGTTGGGTCCTCGATGCTGGCTGATGTGGTCGAGGATTTTGCTTCTCGAACCAGGAAATTTTCAGCGGGCCTGTTTTTTTCGGCCAACGGTTTCGTGCTCAAGGCCTTGTCCGGCGTAGGTGTGTTCGGGGCGGGCATAATCCTCGATTTTGTAAGCTTTCCCGAAGGGGCCAAAGTCGGCGCTGTTGCCCCAGACGTATTGACCAATATGGCTTTAACCGAAATACCGGTGCTTGCGTCGCTTCAAATCGTCTCGCTGCTTTTCGTCTTTGCCTATCCCATCAGCCGATCGCGTCACGAGCAAAACCTGCGAAAAATTCATGTTGAAGACGAAGTTCGCGAGGCGGCGGCGGAGATTCAGAGTGCCGAAGGCGAAGCAGGGCGTGCTTTACAAGGACGAACTACGGTCTGAGGGATCGGCACGCCGATATTGTTTTTTTAAGGTGGGGATCATTGACGAGAATTCGCTTGTTCGAAGCGATCCTGACGTCACCCCCTCAGAAGACGCAGTTGCTGAAATATGCCGAGGAGAAAATATGTTCCAGCCGACTACGGCTAAGATCGACAGCAGCGAGCTGGCCGTCTCCTATCCTTCGGTTGGCATATGCCTGATTGCGCTGGCTCGGCCTGAACGGCGCAACGCGCTTTCCACAAAGCTACTGATTGCGGTTGCCGCAGCTCTCACCGCCGCTGGGATTGATAAGAATATCCGGGTCGTGATCGTGACGGGAGGGCCAGATTGTTTTGCGGCCGGTGCCGACATCAACGAGCTTGATCAAGCAGATGCCGATGAGCCGATCGATAGCCCCCGTTTTATGGCATGGGGAACGATCCGTAGTTTTTCCAAGCCTCTGATCGCTGCCGTGGAAGGATGGTGTCTCGGCGCCGGCCTCGAACTGGCCATGACTGCCGATTATATCATTGCAGGCGAGGGCGCGTGTTTTGGACAGCCTGAAATCAACGTGGGTATCATTCCGGGCGGCGGTGGAACGGCCTTGCTGTCGAGACTGGTCGGTCGGTCGGTCGCTACACGCATGATCCTGACAGGAGAGCCGATCAGCGCGCAAGCGGCATTGGCGAACGGTCTGGTTGGCGAGGTCACGCCATCCACTGCGGCGATCGAGGCAGCCATGGCCCTGGCCGAAAGCTTGGCGAAACGCGCTCCGCTTGCGCTCTATGCGGCCAAAGCCAGTCTGCGCGACGCCGACGTGCTGCCCATCGACGAGCATTTCGTTGCCGAACGGCGCCGCTTTATCGAACTGCTCAGCACCGCAGACAAGAAAGAAGGAATGGCGGCATTTCAAGAGAAACGTCCCGCGCGGTGGTGCGGTCGCTGAACGAACGGCTTTCTTATCGATGCAAGAAAAAACGACCTCGAGTGCCCTGAGGCATTGCAAAGCCGCAATGATCACGAGAATTTATCGGCCAAGTCCTGCCCTCAGTCCGATCCAAACGGTGCGTGACGCGCCAAGGTCGATCGAACCGCCCTGATTGCGCGTGAAGACGTCCTCGTCGAAAAGATTTTCGCCGCGTAGCACCAGCGCGAAGCGGTTCGTCACCGCGATCTCGGCAAAGGCATCGAGCGTGGTCGCGGCCGGCAATATATCGGTATTGAGATCATCCTCATATTGCCTGCCGACATGCCGTAGCGTGGCGGACAGACTCCAACTTTCGGACGGGGTGATCCCGATCGTCCCGCTTGCGGCAAATCCGGGGGTCTGCGCAGGCCGGAAGCCGTCTATTCCGGCGGCGAACCCGCTGCCGTGCGTCCTGGAATCGGTCCAGGCGGCGGATCCGGTGAAGCGAAAAGCATCGAGCCGCGCACTGGCAGACGCCTCTATCCCGCGCGCTTCCACCGCATCGATATTCCGGCGCTGGCGCAGATCGGGCGCCAGCGTGACATTGGCGATGGCTTCGCACAGCCGGTTGTCGAAGGCGGTGAGCGCGAGCCGCCATTGCGGGGCCGGCGTATAATCGATGCCAATTTCCACGCCGCGCAGCCGTTCGTTCCGCAGCTTTTCATTGGCCTTCGTGACCACCGGAAACACCACGAACGGCCGGTAAAGCTCGTTCAGCGTCGGCACGCGCAGGCCGGTATAGGCGGCGGCGCGCAGCGAGAGTGCGCCGGTCGCCCGGTAGAGCGCGCCCGCGCGGAAACTGCCGTCCCATCCGCTGCGATCGGCATAGCGGTTGTCGATCACCAGATTATTGGCCTCGTCGCGCTCTTGGAAAAAGCCTTCGGCGATGCTCCAGCGGTCGGCTCTGGCACCGGCCGTCAGCGTCAGCGCCCCGAGCACGAGATCGTCCTCGACATAAAACCCCAGATCGCTGTTGCGCCCGCCCGCATTGCGCCGCGCGGTGATGGCGGCGGTGAACGCGCTGATCGCGTCCTCGAACAGCTGGCCGTCGGCGATGCGCAGATCGCTGCCAAGCCGCAGCGTATTGGCTGCCCCTGTCGGCGGCCTGATTTCGATCTTGCCGCCGATCCCGGTCGAGGGGGTCGAGCGCTGGTCCAGCACCGGCACGAAGCGCGTCGAGCTGATCACGATATTGGTGAAATCGCGCGCCTGAACATAGCCGAGCACATCGAATTGCCAGCGGCCTTTGCCGACCAGTCGCAAGCTGGCGTCCTGACCGCTGCTCGTGCTGTCGGCACCGTCGAAGCGCAGCGTCCGGTGATCGGCATAGCCCAGCCCGCGCGCCTGCAGTTCGATGTCCGGCGTGATCGGGGCCGCGCCGCGCAGGCCCAGCGAATAGCTGTCATAGCGCGCGCGCGCGCTGGCGGGCACGCGCTGGTCGCCGGGTGTCGTGTAAAAGCCCTGCCCGCGGTCCCAGCGCGCTGAAATGACGGCGAATCCCGCGCCGAGCCGCGGCGCCAGCAGCGCGCTCGCTTCGGTTTCGGCGCGATCGTTGATGAGTGCGCCGATCTCGGCGACATCGAGCTGGTCCGGCCCGGCGCTTTCCAGCTCAATCGTCCCGGCGACCGCGCCCGCGCCGAACGCACCGCTGCCCCCGCCGCGCGTGATGCGAGCCGATGCAAGCCGCTCGGGCGCGATCGCGCTGAAAGGGATATAGCCGAAAAACGGGTCCGCCATCGGCACGCCGTCGAGCAGCACCAGCGCGCGGCTGGTAGCGTTGCCGCCCAGCGCGCGCAAGGTTGCGCCCTGCGCCGACGGGTTGGACGAACGGCTGTCCGAACGACGGAATTGCTGAAATCCCGCGACGTTCGACAGCGCGTCCTCGATCCGGCCCGATCCGGTGGACAGCAAGCTCTCGCGCACCAGCAGGACCGAGCCATAGGCTGGCGTGCCCGGCGTTTCTTCCAGACCGCGACCGGAAACGATGATGGTGTCATTTGCGGAGGAAAGCGGTTGATCGGCTGGCTGGTCCTGTGCGGCATCTTGGGCGTAGGCCACGGCGGATGTGAACCCGATCCAGAGCAGACTGCAGACGCTGGCGGCAATACGGGCCGTCTTCATGAAAATTCCTCGGTCAGAAAAAATGCTACAACGATCCGTATTAGGGTCAGGACCTGTTACTGGCACGGCCGAGGCGACAAAATGGCGAACAGATCGGACCGAAGCGCGCGCCGGGAACAGTGGTTCTGTTTCCAAGCGTGCTTCGGTTCGAGCTGGAAGCCATTTTGCCGTCCCTTCGGGATTTGATCGATTTGGCCCATTGCTACGTCGAAGAGGCTTGAAATATCGACATATTCCTGCGCCTCTTCTCCTTGCACTGAGCCAAATCGCTTCAAACCTCGGTCGCGCCAGTAATTAGGTCCTGACCCTAGAGCGGCATCGCCAATATGTCGGCTATGATGGTCAGCGATCGCTTCGGAGCGCTGCATCATGGGCGCGAACATTTCCTCGATCGTCGGCGGTCGGCTTCTAACGCCGTTCTTGGGCCGAATTGGGCGAGCAGGGCCGCAGCGTTTGAAAGCACGCGTCATACGCGAGCTCGATACGACATTCGCCAGCAAATACACGACGATAAGTTTGGCGATTATGTACCTTGCATACCCGTTTCCTTTTTCGTCACCCCAGCGAAAGCTGGGGTCTCGGGCGGGATCGCCATGAGGCCTGAGATGCCAGCTTTCGCTGGCATGACGTACAAAGAAAGGCGGAGCCATGCCGTTTCTGAATTTCCATCCGACTGGGTTTGCAAAGCACATAATCGCCATAAGTTTGCACGAGGTGCTGCAATCCCCAGATTGTTCGTGCTTATCAGCGCAAAGCGACAGGAGAAAAATATCTGATCGATCCCGGTTTATGATCCATTTGTTCATGACATTCGGTCGGCCGACGGCTTATTGAGCGGTCGGCATTCCCCGTCGCAGCGAGATCGCAGCTAGGAGATAATGCAGCGCAGCCCATAAGCTTACTCCATATGCAAGCAGGACACCTTGTCTGGTCGCGAGTTCTACGGCCGCTCGGCAAGCCAAATCCGCGGTGCTGCCAGGAACATCGCCAATGCCTCCCGGACAGCTCGTTTGAAACGCTGCCGCATCGACCGAGCCAAGTCCGGCAAGGGCGGGGAGAAGACTGTCAACATCAGGATATAGACGATGAAATGCGCCGAGATGGTCGATCAGCCAGCCTGTCAGCGGCGGACCAAAGCCGAGCGCGACGAGGTTTAAGACGAAGAAAAGCACTGCGGTGGCCGTCGCGCGCCGCTCGGTGGGGAAGGCGTTCTGGATAACGCCATAGGTTGGCCCCATATAGGTGTAAGACAGCGCGCCGGGAAATAGCATCCAGGTTGCGGCCGCTTGCCAGCTGTCGGCGGTGTAAATCCCCAAAATAAGCGGATAAGCGCAGGCAATGCCGATCGCCGGAATGAGCCCGTACCAGATGGTTGCGCCGTGCCGTGCGAGGCGGTCGCTTACCAACCCGCCCAGCAAGACGCCCGCGCCTTGGCTGGCTCCGCCTATGAGGCCGGTGATCAGGCCTATCTGAGCATAATCGAGCCCGAAAGCGCGGCTCCAATAAGGCTGGACGAATGTGCCGCCGCCATATCCGGCAAAGCTCACGAGCGTGATGCCGATCATCATGTTGAATAATGTGAAATTGCCGAACATTGCGCGGGTGACGCGGCCGGTTTCCCGCACGTCTTCGCTCAACGAATATGGCTTCAGCGGAGTGGGGGTTTTGGCCTCCATCGCGCCGCGAACCGGCTCTCGCACAAGCAGCTTGATCGCGACGGCGAGCAGCGCTCCCGGCAGGCCCAGTGCGATGAACGCAATCCGCCATGAATAATTTTGGGCTATCCATCCTCCGGCGACGGCACCGATCATCACGCCGATTGGAACGCCAAGCGAGTAGACGGAAAGCGCCGATGCGCGTTTTTTCGGCTCGTAATAATCGCTGAGCAGCGAATGCGCGGGCGGCGACAGGCCGGCTTCGCCGACGCCGACCCCGAACCGACAAGCGGCGAGAGCGGCATAGCTCGTCGCCACGCCGCAAAGAGCCGTAAAACCCGACCATATGAAGATGGCTGCAGAGATTATATTGACCCGCGGCATGCGCTCGGCCAATCGCGCGAGCGGCAGTCCCAATATGGTATAAAGCAGGGCGAAATAGAGACCGCCAAGCAGGCCCAGCTGTGTGTCGGTGATCTTGAGATCGTCCTTGATCGCCTGTCCGATGGCAGCGACGATCGTGCGATCCACGAAATTGAACGTGTAGGCCGCCGTCATCAACGCCAGCACGATGCGCCGCTCGCGATGTCCTGTCAGCGCTTTATCGGAGGCACCGAGCGCCATTTTCCCCTCCTGTCTTACCGTTTGAACGCTATCCGTTTCTTTGGCGATTATGCACCTTGCAAACCCGTTTCCTTTTTCGTCACCCCAGCGAAAGCTGGGGTCTCGGGCGGGATCGCCATGAGGCCTGAGATGCCAGCTTTCGCTGGCATGACGTACAAAGAAAGGCGGAGCCATGCCGTTTCTGAATTTCCATCGACAGGGTTTGCAAGGTACATAATCGCCGTTTCTTTAGGAGCGTAGCGGAAGATTATATCCGCACAACCAAAAAAGCACCGCATAATCCAGACCTATGTTCTCAATCCCTAGGTATTCGTTGACAGTCCATGGATGGCGTACATACACATATTCTCAAAGGCTGCCGGCGCGCTGACCCTTTGTGAGTATGAGGAGAGTGATCATGGCAACGTCGGTAGCGGGAGCGTCTGTCAAGAATCCCACGCGCAAATTCTCGACCAAATTCTTCTACGGCATCGGATCGATCGCTTTCGGCGTGAAGGACAACGGGTTCAGCGCACTGTTGCTTCTGTTTTATAATCAGGCGCTCGGTCTCGATGCGCGTTTGGCGGGTTTGGCGATCGCGCTCGCGCTAGTGGTCGATGCACGTCCGCGGCGCTTCTGGCTTTGGCTGGCTTCCCGGCGCGAGCAAATCCGGGCACTGTTCCTGGCGAGGCGCTTACGAGCTTGGGCGCAACCTATGTCGTCGCCATCGTCGTCCTTAACCTGCTGTCCATGGGATGTGTCATTCTCTTTCGGATCACACGCGTCGCGCATTCCCGGAACTTGCAGATATTGGCCGAGCGCCGTTCCGAGAATGTTCGAAGGTGGCGGCGTCAAAGATCTGCTCTGCGCCCTTCCAAATGAAAGTGCTCGTTGCCGTTTGCCAAGATGATCCTCCTATCGACCATCGTGCTTGCAGCCAGATCAAGAGTCCAGCATTCTGACTGCTTTGAACTAGGCGGTGCGGGCATTTCTTGGCGGCGTTCGGTAGTTGCCAGAGCTCATCTGCTTTGCTCAGCTCCTAACAAAGCTCACTTGCGATCCATCGGGAAGCTGTGGATTCTCCAGGCAGATTATTGGACGGCCTCCGTTGTAATTGGTGAGACTTACCAAGCCGTCAGTCTTATTAAGAAATTGACCCAGCTAACAATCAAGGACTATTGCTTGGCATGCTTTTGGTTGAGGTCATCGAAAACCACGGCGTCACGGCATCTTCACTTGCGTGCAGCATGGGTCACATGCGCTCTTTCAATTCAGCGCGCACCAAGAGCCAATTGGTTGGATAAGCGGTGGCAAATCCAGCGATCATCGCGATCTGCATAACGAACCAGAACTCGGGCGTGTTGACTGCGGCCAAGCCGCCGAAACGAGGGGCAAAGATCAGAAACTGGATGACAGCCATCATGCCATACATGCCGATCTGCCAGCTCGATATCGATGCGATATCTGCTTTGATGGCCTGCCAGACGCCTTGAGACGGCGAGAGATCGCGCATCGGCTTGATCGTGAAATACTGGAAAACGATGCCGATCATGAATGCGACGATAAAATCCGGAATCCAGATTGCGAACATTTTTTCGCCAAATAGCGTGCCATATCCGAACCAGGTGGCGATGGCTGGGACGGCAAAGGCGCTCCACTCCACGATGATATCGCCTAGCGTGCAGCCGGCACCACAATGGCTGGCACCTTTGAACACGGCAGCGGCAAACGGAGTATCCGGTTGGTTGTCGAAATTACCGTCCTCCGGACCGCGGCCCCAGGCGTAATACGCCGCGAGCCACAGAACACTGCCGAACAGAGCAGTCAGGGGCCAGACGAGATACATGATCCACATTTTTTGCGGACGGCGCATCAGATCGAGCGCAATAGTGATCGAGCATACGCCGCCTGCAATTAGCGAAGCGATTGCGAGGTCATGCAGCCAAGCCGGAAAGTCGGTCATGGTCATTTAGCAGCAGGCAGGCTCAGCTGAGGAGCATCCAAAGCGCCATCGCCACCATCATCACATTCTCGGTCAGCGAGACGAAGCCCAGCGGCACGCTGGAGCTGCCGCCGACACAGGCGCATTTCAGTTCCCGCTTCTGCACATAGACGGCGTAGAAAACGGAAATCGCGCCAATGGTGCCGATGAACAGCGCCACCGGGATCGATATCCAGCCCAGCACGCGGCCCAGCATCAAGATGCCCGCCAGCGCCTCGGCAAAAGGATAGATGCTTGCGTAAGGCACCCAGCGCTGCGCCAGCAGATCATAGCCCAGGAACATCGTTGCAAAGCCGCGCACGTCCTGCAGCTTCTGGATCGCCAGGATGCACATGGAGAGCGCGATGAACATCTCGCCCGTGCGGATGGTCAGCAGCTGCCCGAACATCGCCCAACTGAGCGACAGCGCCATCAGCGCAGCGACAGCGAAAATTGCAATGACTGGCTTGTAACTGGTGGTATCCGGATCGGGAACCGACTTGCCCAAGAACCTACGCAGATCATCGTTTCCGCCGATGCGCTGGCCGTCAATAAAGGTTTGCGGCGTGGTCTTCACATCGTGCTTCGCCTTGAACGCGTCGGTTTCATCACGCGTCGTCAGCCAGTGATCATCGACCGTAAAGCCATTGCTTTCCAGCAAATGCTTGGAGCGTAGACCGTAGGGGCAGACGTGCTTGTCCATCACCATGCGGTATAGAGTGGCGGTCTTCTTGCTCATCGTTGTTCTCCAGATCGTGTTGGCGGCGGATTCAGTCCCCGACGTTCAACGCGCCCTCGAAAGCGGGCACTGGACGCGCGGCGGTCTCGGCCGCGCTGGTGACCTTGCCGTTTTGCTTTATATCGTTCAGCAGCCACTTCATTTCTTTGATTTCGCGACGCTGTGCCCGGATGATGCCGTCGGCCAGTTTGCGCACGCGCGGGTCATCGATGCCAGCGCGTTCGCTGGTCATGATCGCAATAGAATGATGCGGGATCATGGCTGACATGTATTCGCTATCGTCAATAGAGACTTGGCTGCGCATTAAGAATAGGCCCAGCAAAAATACGACCGTGGCGACCGCTAATATGATCATGTTTTTGGTCTTGTTACGATACATCGACCACATGAATGCCAGCATGACAGCGGCCATTACGCCTCCCATCATAAACATCATCCAGAAACGCGTCTCACTCCACATCACGTGGCCGAGCTGATAGGTGTTGAGATACATGAGCCCGAGCATAATTACAGTGGACGTGCCGACCATGGCCATAAACCGAGGATAGCTGCCGCCTTCGCCCGCCGTGCCTTGCGTCTTCTTTTCCATCGTATCTCTCTCTTGCGTCTCTATCGTTTCACTTTCTCAAACAGATCGATCAGTTCGCCGAACTTGGCTTGCTGATCGGCAGCGTCGCCGGACGCGATCGCTTCGGCCACGCAGTGTCCGGCATGATCTTTCAGGATCTGGCTTTCCACCTTGGCCAGTGCCGATTTCACTGCCTGCATCTGATGGAGGATATCGATACAATAGCGGTCATCGTCGATCATTTGCGCGATGCCGCGGACTTGCCCCTCGATCCGGCGCAGGCGGTTGATAATGGATCTGTGATCGGCTGCCATAACGTTGGACCTTGCAATACCCTAATGGGGTATCCAGATAGTCTGTGTCTGAAGGAGTTTCAAGTGTCATGCCAATGATCATTTCACGACGAAATTTGTTGGGGGGAGCTGCGCTTGGAGGTGCTGCTGTGGCGGTGCCAGCTTGGGCGCGAGGCAGCGATTTGGCAGGCGGCAGCAATCTACGTGCCGGCTTCGATGAGGTGCGCGGCCGCTCAATCGACCTTAGTATCGGCGAAGGCCACCGCTTGGTTCAGGGCCACGGAGGTCATGGTATTGCGGTGAATGGCAGCGTCCCTGGTCCTCTGGTGCGTCTCACCGAAGGACAAGCGGTGAAGATCAATGTCACCAATACACTGAAAGAGGACAGCTCGATTCACTGGCACGGGATCCTGGTGCCTTTTCAATATGACGGTGTGCCTGGCATCAGCTTTCCCGGTATTAAGCCTGGCGAGACGTTTACCTATGATCTGCCGCCGATCCGCCAGACCGGCACATATTGGTGGCACAGTCATTCGGGCCTGCAGGAACAGTCCGGCCATTATGGCCCGATTGTGGTCGATCCAAAGGGTGCTGATCCTGTCGCTGCGGACCGTGACTATGTGCTGCTCTTGAGCGAGTTCACGCCGCACCATCCGCATGACATTATGGCCAAGCTGAAGAAGGGCGAGGGCTATTTCAATTATCAGCAGAACACCACCACCGACGACTATAATCTAACCGGTGAGCAGCGCCGTATGTGGGCACGCATGCGTATGATGGCGACGGACATTCTGGACGTCACTGGCTCGACCTATACCTATCTCATCAATGGCCACGGCCCGGAGGAGGGCATGGAATACGCGTTCGCGCCGGGTGAACGGGTGCGTCTGCGTATCATCAACGGGTCAGCGATGAGCTTTTTCAACCTGCGAATTCCCGGCCTGCCGATGACAGTGGTTGCTGCCGACGGTCAGAATGTGCGGCCTGTGGAGGTCGATGAACTTCAGATCGGTGTCGCGGAGAGTTATGATGTGCTGGTCGAGCCCGGAGCGTTGGCGGCCTATACTATCGTAGCGGAATCGATGGATCGGTCGGGTATGGCGGTTGCGACGCTGGCGTCCGCTCCTGGCGCCCGTGCGGCGGTGCCGGCGCTTCGCGATCCTCCGGTGCTGACGATGGCCGATATGGGGATGAACCACGGCGGCGGCATGGACGGCATGCAGGGCATGGATCACGGTGCAATGGATCATGGCGCTGCGCCATCGGCTAGCAACGTTATGGCCGCTATGCCTGGCATGGATCGCGGCAACATGGACCATGGAGCCATGGGTCACGGTGCAACGAGCCAGCTCAAGGTGCAGTCGGGCGCTATGGACGGCATGGCCGAGATGGATATGTCCGGCATGAAAATGCGCGACACGTCGCTGCTCCCGCAGGATGTGAAGGTCAGCCCGGGTATTGATATGGTATCGATGAACCCGGTAGATCGCATGGGTGATCCAGGTATCGGGTTGGACAAGGTCGATCACCGCGTCCTCAACTATCGTCAGCTCGCTGCCCTTGCACCCAATGCGGATCGTCGCACTCCTACGCGTTTTATGGAGATCCATCTGACCGGCAACATGGAGCGTTACATGTGGTCGTTCGACGGGAAAAAATTCACGGCGGTCAGCGACGATCCGATCCGCTTTGCGTATGATGAACGCGTGCGCGTGAAGCTGGTCAATGATACGATGATGGCGCACCCCATCCATCTGCACGGTCATTTCTTCGAGCTGGTGAATGGCGCCGATCCGATGCATCAGCCGCTCAAGCATACCGTGATCGTGCAGCCCGGCGGCAGTGCGCAGTTCGATCTTACGGCGAATGAGCCTGGCGACTGGGCCTTTCACTGCCACCTGCTCTATCACATGCATGCGGGGATGTTTCAGACGGTGAGTGTGGCCGCACCGGGAGCCGCGGCGTGAAGGCTGCGGTAGCGCTTCTGCTGCTTGGCAGTGCCGGTCCGGCGCTCGCGCAGCATAATGGGCATCAGATGGCGCCGGGCATGGTGATGCCGACGCCCAAGCCTACGCTCAAAAAGATGCCGCCGCCTCCGAAGGCTGCTCCGGTTAAGCCCGCTCTAGCCAAGCCATCAAGACCCAAGCCTGCCGGATCTAAACCTGTAGCGAAAAAGCCAGCTGCTCATTCTACGCACGCCGATCATTCGATGCCATCGGCGGCAGACATTGCCGAAACAGCGCAAAGCAGCGATGCCAAACAAGTTGGGTCCGGACTGGGCGAGATGAGTGGCATGGATCACTCTGCGATGGATCACGGGCAGATGGATCATGGCGGCATGGATATGCCGATGGGCGATGCTTCAATGGAGCAATCCACCATGGATCACAGCGAAATGGATCATGGCGGGATGGATTATCCCATGATTGCCGCTCCCACTGTCGAGACACCACCACCTGCTGCAGCTGGTAGTGGTCCGGCGCGCGCCGCCGATGCGATTTGGGGGGCGGACGCGATGGCCGCCTCTCGCGCTGAACTCGCCGCAACGCATGGTGGACAGCAGATCTTCTGGTTCATGGCTGACAGGGCTGAATACCGCATTCACGACGGCCGCGACGGGTATGTTTGGGATTTGCAGGGCAGCTATGGTGGCGATCTCGACAAGTTCTTCTACAAGAGTGAGGGCGAAGGTAATTTCGGCGAGCACATCGAGCGCGCCGAGGTGCAGGCGCTCTTGAGCCATGCTATAGCGCCATTCTTCGATTTCCAAGCGGGTGTTCGGCAGGATTTTGCGCCGCGAGACCGCACCTATGCTGTCATCGGGGTGCAAGGGCTCGCGCCCTATCGCTTCGAAATCGATAGCGCGCTGTTCTTGTCCGACCGGGGCGATCTGACGGCGCGGCTGGAAGTGGAGCTGGACCAGCGCATAAGCCAGCGTCTTATCTTGCAGCCGCGTGTCGAGATGAACTTGGCCGCTCAGGATGTGCCTGAATTGGGCATCGGTGCGGGGCTTGACCGCGTGGAATCTGGGCTACGCCTACGGTATGAGATCGTCCGCGAATTCGCGCCCTACATAGGCGTAGAGCAGGAATGGCGTATCGGTCGCAGTGCGCGATATGCTCGCGGTGCTGGCGAGGATCAGTCAGTGACGAATTATGTAGCCGGTATCAAGATCTGGTTTTAATATGATCCCAGCGATGGTTTATCGAATGCCTTTGGCGATGTTCGCATTCAAGCGTCTAGGAGAGCAAGTTTTCTGCGATTTAAACATTGGACAGCACTAATCTGGCGATTTACTTTATATTTGATAATCATTCGATGATTATATTCGAGTTCGCCAAAATTAGCGACGTCGGCAAGCCGCGGTATAATTATTATTATATGAGCGAGGCTTTGGGCCGGTGCGGAGCGGATTTGGGGTGGTCGCAAATACTCTGATGGAGTTTTGTACGGTTTAGCCAACTGTCCGCTAAATTTGCTTTCTCGCATTTAAATTATACAGCTCACCGGCACGCGAAAGTTCGCGCAATTGCAAAAATGCGCGAACTTTCCTGCAAGCTGACAGGTTGATGGAGGCCGAGCCGGAATCGAATTAAACCATAATTTTCTAACAATTACAGATTACTACGATTCGAGCTTTCCTCCGAGGCCCCCGCATTTGCCCCCGCATTTTTTCGCTAAAAAACTGCGGCGGTTCGATTCCAAATCAAAGTTTAGAGTGCACCGACGCTGACCGTAACCGGCAGTCTGCGACAGGACGCTCTGTTATTATCTTTCAAGGTTAAGTTGCAAGCCAAAATTTTCAGTGAAGTTTATTTTTAGGTAAGGCCAAAGGCGGCAGCGCAAATGCGCTGCCGCCTCTACGCTCATTCCTGACCGCTTCGTTCGCCCGCTTTAGCAAGAATGCCGATGCCGTCGGCGAGCATATCGACGGCGTAGCGGGTGGTGCCTTCGGCTTCATAGCTCGACTGGCGAACGCGCCCGGTGACGCGGACAAGATCCCCCTTATCGGCCTTGGCGAGACGGTCTCGCAATTTACCGAACACGGTGACGCGATTCCAATGCGGGTCCGATTTCCATTCATCGCCCTCTTTGCGGTTGTAATTTGCAGCAACCGAAACGTGGGTCACGTCCTTGGCTGCGTCGATCTTGCCGATGCGACCGATGATGTGAAATTCTGCGATGTTCTGCATGGTTCTTCTCCTGATGGTGTCAGGCGAAATGTCCTGACGGACATCAAAGGGCCGCGCGCTGCCTGCGCGCAAGCCAAAAAACGGAGGCTCCATTTATGGAAACCGTAAGCAGAAGGCTGGTTTTTTGCTTGCGCGCATTAAGGCGGCGTCAAGCGGCCAAACGTCCGTCAATTAAGGACAGAGGCTGACCCCCGGTCGGGAGAGATTTGCAGAATTAGGAACTGGATTATCGGTTCGGGTCGTTCAGCAAATTTCAGACGCGGCCATACCAAGTGCCTTTGCCGCTACCGTGCTGTGCAAGATGATTGGCTGAAGCCAGCGCCTGCAAATGTTTCTTCACGGTGTTGCGGTTTGCGCCTGACATGCTGACAATCTGGCTGACAGTTATTCGCCCATGCGCCTTTGCCAGTTCAAGGATTTGCACAGAGAGTTCGGGCAGTTTGACGATGAGCAAATTCTCACGCTCGATCTTCGCCTCCAGCCGCGCCTTCTGACGCTGGAGCGAGGTTAGGAAATAGATAATCCACGGCTCCCATGCGGGCGCATCGCTGCGGATTGTTCCCTGTGTGCGGCGAAGGCATAGATAATAGCCGTCCTTGGTGCTTTCGATCACGCTTTCGAGCGAACTGTAAGGCACATAGGCATAGCCGCAGTGCAGGAGCAGTAGCGTTGTCAGCACCCGCGACAACCGGCCATTGCCATCCTGAAACGGATGGATTTCGAGAAAGACGACAATGAAAATCGCGGTGGCGAGTAGGGGATGAAGCTGCTTCTGATCGAGCGTCTCATTCACCCATGCGACCAGTTCCTCCATCAATCGCGGCGTGTTGAATGGCGTAGCCGTCTCGAACACGGTGCCGATTTCCTTGCCGTCCGCATCGAGGGCAACGACATGATTGGTATTGGTCTTATAGGCTCCGCGATGGCGCGTGTCCTTACTGCTATGCATCAGCAGGTCGCGGTGCAATTGCTTGATATGGTTTTGGGTAAGCGGAATGGCATCGTAAGATGCGAAGACGCTTTCCATCACCTCGGCATAGCCCGCGACTTCCTGCTCATCGCGCGTTTCGAATGTCTGGATTTCAAGGTTGGCGAGCAACCTCTCAACATCGCTGTCCGATAATTTGCTGCCCTCGATCCGTGTCGAGGAACCAATGCTTTCAATCGTCGCAACGCGGCGCAAGGCAGAGAGGCGATCCGGTGCAAGCGTCCCCAGCGCGCGCCACGCGCCCTTGAACTCGTCGTTCTCGGCGATCAGCGAGAGCATCTGCGGCGTAATAGCAAGCGAGGCCGTATTGATGGACATATCCATATTTATATCCGTAAATATCCATAAATACCATACCAAACTTGCATATCCGCATTTTTATCCAGAAATACCCATAATACCCCTGAACTGTGCATATCGCCTCAGCAGCCACACGCTGCCGTGGCGATTTTCAGGCCGGTTGAAACGACGGGTCTGTGGCCCCGACCACCAAGGTCGGGCCTCGCGCATTTCAATCGAACATCTCGATCTGTTTGCGCATCGGATTCCAGAATCCGATGTCGAGCGGCTTCTGCTTACGGCAGGGCTGCATTGGCTGCTCGGCAAGCCAGTCAAGCCGTTCGCCCATGCTGACGGGGGCAACACCCGCCATCATTATTTGGTCGGAATCGGCTTGGATGATTTTGGGGAGGTCTTTGCGTTCCATGGCTTTGTCACAGCTCAATATTCATCGGACAGCATGATGGTCAGGACGCGCCGCGTGATGGCGGGATTGGCCGCATCCTCGCTGGCAAATTCCATCTTGCGGTCGTAATAATCGAGTTTCCAAAACACCCGTTCGCGATCATCTTCTTGGTTTCGCGGGCGCTCGGTCGTCCAGCTTCCATCGCGAAGCTGGTAAATCGCCCCGAAATCGCGTTCGCCATGCGGGTCATTGTCGTCGGTGAAAGCGTCGAAAGTTTCGATAAGTTCGCGGACACATGACTGGTCGGCCTCGGGCAACGACCGAAAGCTCGCCGTAGCGACAGCGGTGCAAGCAACGCCCATTGCGCGACGCGCCAAATCGTTCAGTCGGGCAATGCGGACGGTCTGTTCGCGCGCAGCGTCATCCATTTTAACGGCGGCGCTCATAGCATCCGCTCCCTGCGAGTTTCGCAGATCAGGACTAGCGCCCCAAAATCCTCACGCTCGCCCAGCCGGTCGGCGATCTTGCGAACGCACTCCAGCGGCAAGCCATTCTCATTGGCCAAGCCTCGCAAATAATCGTCGCGGCACTCCGCGCCGCAAGCACGATAATTCAAAAGCAAATCGGTCATTTCAAACCTTCCTTCCCTCGGCTGAAAGCCGCACTGCCTGCGGCATGCGGCTCTGCCTTCCGGCGAGGATGGGAGGGGGAGGGAAAGCCGAATCGTTGCCCTTGGCGCGGGCCAGCGGGCGCACAGCGACCCGCCACACGGGGGTTACTATTCTGCTTTGGGAACGAGAGGGCGAAGCCCTTGGCGTTCCCTCAAGATCAGAAAACGGAGCCGGTCAGGCTCCTTCAATCGCAAAGCGGCCCAGTAAGAACGGCACCCTTGCACGGCGCGACGCCGCCGGATGGTGTGCGCGCGGGGCTGTGCGCCAGCGCCCATCCGGCAAGGAGAGAGGCAAGAGCGCCAGCGGGTCAGCTCAAAAACGCCGCACCCTCAAGGAGCGCAGCGGGAAAGAGTGCGACCTTAAAAATCCCGCTCATTTTCCTACGCTCCCGATCGTCACCCGAAGGGCCAAGACTACAGGCTTGGTGCGCGCAGCGCATAGAGCGGGTCGCCGTCAGGCAGCAAAAAATCACGACCTGACATTTAGATTTCTATAGCGAATCCAGCGTCAAATTTCGTATTCTCATACTGCCCGCGAGCCCGGACAGGCCCATAATCTTTGGGATTGCATACGATGCGGGTCATTCCTGCAACATAATCGCAACTTTCATGAGTATGGGCCGTGTACGCGGAGCGCCGCTACAGAATTCTCGACAAGATCGTTTTAATCGCTGCAAAACGCCGGGTTCAGCAGATCGCATTCGTGATTTCCGGGAACATAGATGACCGGACGGCCCCCAGCGCGCTCCACAAGCCAGCGCACGCCTGCGCTCAACGGATCGTGAATGTGGTCCGCCGCAATTCGCACATCCTACGCGGCTAGCCGCAAGCAAATGAGAAAAAGCGCAATAGAATCGGTTCAGCTGACCGACAGACTGCTCCGCAGTACGGTTGCTGTTGATGGCCAGATGTCCCCCCATGAGGTGCGGATTAACGGGACTCCTGTAAGCAGTTCCGGTATATCCGATGGCCTAATGATCCCCAATCGCCACTCGATCATGTAGACTACCACTAGGAGGTGGAAATAAACGCGATTGCAGGCATCCGCATGAAGAACCCGGCGCATCCCGGCGGCTTCGTCAAGTCGGAGATCATCTAGCCGCTGGGCCTGTCGGTGACTGGGGCAGCAAAAGTGCTGGGCGTGACGCGCGCGACGCTGTCAACGCTGCTCAACGAGCGCGCGCATCTATTGACCGAAATGGCGCTACGGATAGAAAAGGCGTTTGGTGTGTCGATGGACGCTGATGCGGATGCAGAACAGTTTCGACATTGCGCACATTAGCGTTCAATCAGGTTCGATGGCGCTCAGGAGAACTTCTGCCCTTTGACAATACCAAGTGCCTGAGCGCTTCTCGATGAGGCGCGTCTTCTTCAATTTTGCCATTTCTCGCTGCACAGCCTGGCGAGTCACCTCAAGATGTTCTGCGATGTCAATCTGTGTAATAGGTAGCGCGATACTTATCGCGCCATCAGGTTCCGGCTTGCCACAAAATTTTGCAACATTCGCCATCGTAGCGACAATCTGACCACTCAAACGGCGTGTAGAGCGTAGCTCGCGATTCTCAAAGTTCCGCGAAATGTTCCACGCAAACTTGCGGCAAAGTGCTTCGGGAATGTCGGGATGCTTGTGATAAAGATCCCAGAAATCTGACTGGGCCACTTTTTTAATTCGCACCTCAGTGAGCGCCACTGTGGTGTGATTGAAAGGGCGTCCCGCTACCATCGGCGTCTCCCCAAAGGTATTGCCCTTGCGATAGATCAGGATAAGTATTTGTCGGCCGTCACTATGTAATCCGAGAAGACGAAGATAGCCCTCCTCAACTTGATACAAACCATCAGCCGCACCACCAGCATGCTTAAATACCGATCCGGCCGCTATTTCAACCGTGCTCATTCGCTCTTCTATGGCTTGTTGAACGTGATAGGGAAGATCGCGAATCCAGTTTTCGTCGCTCAGCATTCCTATCATCGGATCCTCCCCTTCTTCCTTCCGCAGAGTAGGGAGAATAATTTAATTTGACAAATGCAACCTGGGTTGCACGTGGCAGGTGGGCGATTCGCCTATCCTCATCCTTCAGCTTGCTCGAGGCGATCAATTCATCCGAGCAGCATAAATCTGGAAGCGCTCTTTGGCTTCGTGCGCTTCGACCGGAGGAGGGATGTCATGAAGACCAATTTTGCTATCCTATTTGCTACATCGGCGTTGATGCCTGCTACGCCGCTCCTTGCCCAGCAATCGTCAACGAGCGAGTCAAATGCGCAGCCGCAGGCAGACCAAGAAGAAGATAGTTCGGCCAACGCGACAGGGGCAATCCAAGAAATTGTCGTCACCGCTAGACGTCGTGAAGAGTCCCTTCAAGACACGCCAGTCACAGTCACTGCATTCAGCAATGAAGAGCTAAATGCTCGCGGCATCAATGATATACGGACTCTCGTTCAGGCGACTCCCGGAGTAAGCTTTGATGCCTTCCCTCGTGCAGCTCCGCGTCCATTCTTTCGCGGAATAGGCAGTTCGAACCAAGGCGCTGGAGGCGATCCTTCCTCGGTTGCCTTTCTGGATGGGGTCTATTTGGGTCGCGCCGCAATGCTCGGTATCGATTTTTATGACATGGCGCGCATCGAAGTGCTCAAAGGCCCTCAGGGCACGCTGTTCGGGAAAAACGTCGTTGGCGGCGCGGTCAATTTCATTACGGCCAAACCGGTGAACTTTGCAGAGGCCGCGGCTGAGCTTACTTTTGGCCAATATGAGCAATTGGATGGCCATTTCATGTTGAATGTGCCGGTCAGTGAAGCAATCGCTACACGGTTGGTGCTCGGGGCGATAACTAACGGAGGATTTCGGCAAACACTCGACGGGCGAAATCTGGATGACGAAAACAAGCTCAGCGCGCGATTTCAAACGACCATCGGTTTCGGTGGCGAAACGACACTACTGCTTTCGGGAGACTATGCGCGTCAGGATATTGCACAAGGCGCACGATATAATGTTCGTATACTTCCATTCAATGCAACGGGAGACAATAGAGGTTTCGACGATTTTGATGAACCGCGTATTGCAAACCCTGACCGCCTCGGCGGCATAGATACCGATACTGGAGGGGTGCGTGCTGAACTTAATTCTGATTTTCTCGGCTTCGCAACTCTGACAGCTACCGCCGCATGGCGGGCTCTTGATTTCAGTTCCTTCGAAGATTTCGATGGAACGACGGCGGCACAAAATGCCGCAAATGGAGTGCCGCTGTCCGGAATCCAGGTAATTCAGGCTGAGGATGCTGACAGCTATTCCGCTGAGACAAGGCTGGCTTCATTGAACCAGAATCCGTTGAGTTGGGTGTTTGGTCTTTATTATAACAATGATGACATCACGCGCGTCCGCGAAAGCCAAACCTCCCTAAATCCTCAGACAATCAACGAGTTTACTGGTTTTGCCAATAATCGGAGCTATGCTGCCTTTGGTGAGGCAGAATATAAATTTTCTTTCGGCTTTGGCATATTTGCCGGGGCGCGCTACACCGATGAGAAGAAGGAGTACGAGGTTTTCCGATTGACCGGTCCCCGCGCAGCGCCGGTGGTTGCTTACTCGACAGTCGGTACGCCCGGAATCAGCCGGGAGAAGGAAGTTACCTATCGATTCGGCGCCGACTACCGCTTTAATCCTAATCTTTATGTTTATGGATCGGTATCCACCGGCTTCAAATCGGGGGCTTTCCAAGAGCAACCAAGCGGCCCCGATATCGCTCGGCTTCCGACTGATCCGGAGAAAGTGACCAATTATGAACTCGGAATCAAGACAGATTTCCTGAGCCGTCGCTTACGATTTAACATCACAGGCTTCATCGCGGATTATACCGATTTGCAAACGATCCAGTCTATTCCTGATGCCACCTTGGGGCCTGGTGGGTCGCGCATAGTGACCGATACTGGCGATGCAACGATTGAAGGCATCGAGACCGAGTTCATTTTTGCTCCGGTTGCATGGGTAGACCTGACTGCACGCTACGCGTATCTCGATGCAAAGTTTGACAGCCTTATTCAGACGTCGGCCATTCAGGCCAACGGTCAGCCTGTTTTTAGCGATCTTGCAGGGAACCGACTGAGCCGGACACCTAAGCATGCGCTCAACGCAGCTTTGGGCTTCACTTCATCGCGCACGAGTTGGGGATGGATGCGAGCGATGGTGGTCGCCGACTATCGAAGCGAGATATTTGACGACAATGACAATGATTTTGTTGAGTATCGCCGCCCCCGCACTTTGTGGGACGCCAGCATAACTTATCACCTGAACGATCGCTTTTCGGCTCAGGCTTGGGTCCGAAACTTCACCGATGTGGAGTACCGCACGCATCAGACCGATGTTGCGGGGGGCGTGTTCGTACAATACGGGCCTCCCCGCCAATTCGGCGTTACCTTGAGCGCCGAATTCTAAATGGTCTGTGACAAGGGCGAACAGATGAACCAGCGCGGCAGGCGTCAAGTATGCTGATGTGGCTCGGCTACCTTATGATTGCCAGCTTCATGATACTTATCATGACGCGGCGTATGTCAGCGCTCGTCGCGCTGATTCTTGTCCCGTTGGCATTCGGTTTGCTTGCGGGTCATACGATCGATTTGGGGCCGATGGCCGTAAGCGGAATTGTAGCGCTCGCTCCTACCGCGACGGTGCTTTTATTTGCGGTCTTGTACTTTGCCATTATGATCGATGCCGGTTTATTCGATCCTTTAGTCGATTTTGTACTACGAATCGTGGGAGAAGATCCCGTTCGTGTTGCAATTGGAACTGCCCTTGTCGCAATGATCGTATCTCTAGATGGAGACGGCGCGACTTCTGCATTGATCACAATCACGGCGTTTCTTCCAGTCTATCGACGGCTTGGAATGAATCCGCTGATACTGGCGACCCTCTTGGGACTTTCGATCACCGTAACAAACTTGACTCCTTGGGGAGGGCCAACGGCCAGGGTTGCTTCGGCTCTTCAACTAGAACTGCTTGACGTTTTTGCCCCGCTGATACCAGCAATGCTCTGTGGCCTCGCTTCGACAATCCTTATCGCTTGGTATCTCGGTCGTGGCGAGAGAAGTCGGTTGGCGGAAGGATGTGAAGTTGTGTCGCACGTTGAGTCCGCAATTTCCTTTGATCGCGATCCAGAACTGACCCGACCCAAGCTGTTTCTGGTCAACTTGTTTCTTACCCTAATCCTTTTTGCGGCGGTGCTGTCTGGTGCGATGCCGCTGCCGATTACTTTCATGATTGGATTTTCCATTGCGATGATTGTCAACTATCCCAGTCCTTCGCAACAACGTGCGCGATTGCAGTCTTACGCCGGAAATGCCCTGCCGATTGTTTTGCTGATTCTCGCAGCAGGTGCATTTACAGGCGTGTTAGCGGGAACTGGAATGACTGATGCCATGGCCCAAGGCGCAATGGCTCTTGTTCCTGAGGCGCTTGGGCCGTGGCTTGGTATTGTAACCGCATTTCTTTCCGCTCCGCTGACCTTCGCTTTGTCGAATGATGCTTACTATTTCGGAGTAGTTCCTGTGATTGCCGAAACCGCAAGCAACTATGGAGTCGAGCCTGTCATTATTGCCCGAGCTTCCCTCTTGGCGGGTCCGATTCATGGCCTAAGTCCATTAGTAGCAGCGCTTTACCTAATCGCAGGGCTGATAGGTTGTGAAGTAGGGTCTCTACAGAGATTCGCATTGAAATGGGCAATGCTGGTGACCCTGACACTTATCGCTGCTGCGGTTCTTACCGGAGCAATTACTTAGTCCCTTCGTCTGGCACCCAGCGACTGAGTTTACTGGAGAGTGATTTCAATGGATAGCGAGAATATCACAGGGTCCACCATGATCCTCGTCCCGACAGGATCGCTTGGAGCGGGCGTGGACGAGAATGAAGTTCGTTATGGTATCGCGAAGGGCGCACAAGCGATCGCTTCGGATGCAGGGTCCACCGATAGCGGAGCAGCCTATCTGGCGCTCGGCATTTCGAAGAATAATCGAGAGGCCGTAAAGCGCGATCTTAAGATCCTTATGAATGCAAGCGCCGAAGCCCAAATTCCATTACTGATCGGGTCATGCGGACAGGCGGGTGGCGATTGTAATCTCGACTGGACTCGCGACATCGCTGTCGAAATTGCTCGTGAACTAGAAATTCGGCCGAAAATCGCTTTGCTCTATTCGGAATTAAGCGCGGCAGAGGTAAAGTCCTACAACGCCAGTGGGCGAATTCGCCCATTACCACCTCTTGGGCCTCTTGATGAAGCTACCATTGATTCATGCGCTCACATCGTAGCTGCGATGGGTCCGGAGCCGTTTATTGCTGCACTGCAGGAAGGGGCAAACATCGTCCTAGGCGGACGGACGACGGACACCGCAGTAATCGCGGCATATGCGCTTATGCGTGGCGCTCCCAGAGCGGCGAGCTGGCATGCAGGTAAGATTGCCGAATGCGGCGCGCAGTGCACGGTGAAGGAAACGCCGGGTTCAGGCGTTCTAGTTAGTATTGACGCAGATGGCTTCAATGTAGAGCCATTGAATCCAGCTAATCGCTGTACGCCGCAAAGCGTGTCGGCACACATGCTCTACGAGAACAGCGATCCGTTCAAACTCATTGAGCCCGGCGGAGTGCTCGACGTCACTAACGCAGAATACAAACAGATCGACGATCGGTTTGTCCGTGTGGTTGGCTCGACGTGGGAAACGCGCCCATATACAATGAAGCTCGAAGGTGCTGCGATCGGACGCTTTCAGACTATTATGTTGGTTGGAATTCAAGATCCTGTTGTGCTGAGGGATCCCGAGGCCTTTCATGATCGCATGAAGAAGATCCTAGTTCAGCGCGTTCATGACACCATTGGGGATTCGGCGGGAGATTTTGACATCTCCTTGAGGCTCTACGGATGGAATGCGGTTTCTGGCGAAATTGTTCCAACGGGTGCGATGACGCCCCGAGAGATTGGAGTTCTCTTTGTAGCTACTGCCGACACTCAGGTAATGGCCACTCAAATCGCCAAGGCGTGCAACCCTTATTTTTTCCATATGCCCATGCCGGCTCATACGGAACTTCCCAGTTATGGATTCGCATTCACACCCGCTGACATTGAGCGAGGACCGGTTTACGAGTTCAAATTGAACCATGTAATCGACATCGACGACCCGATGTCTCTGGTCCGGACCGAATGGGTCGATATGCATGGGGAGCCGTAAACATGGCACTGGTCAGAGACGTATGCACTCACCTGCGTTCCAAGAACGCTGGACCTTTCTGGGTTACTATCGACTTCTTTTTTGACGGGGTCGAGAACTTTGAAAAATATGCTTCAAGTCCGAAGCTGAATCGTGCACTGTTCGCTCAATTATTTGAAACTGACGCAGAAATGGTTAAATGCTTTCCGATTAAACGCTTATCGACCCTGAAAGTATCGTATCCCCGCGCAACCCCGCAAGGCGGAATTGTCGAGCGCGATCTGCACTCTGGCCAGCAGTTTGTGAGGTTACTCGATATAGATTTGGGCGAATGAATCGGTGAACGGTAATCCTAAGAGGCAAATGAAGCCATTGCTTGTCGACGCAAGTAGCCCCGGCTTGCCTCAGCCGGTTGGTCTAGGAGCGGGGTGCCGGTCAACAACGGTCAGTTTCTGGTTGCCGCTGAATGAAGTAGGCCAAGTCACCCTCCTTCGAGTTCCGCTTTAGATTTCTTGGGGGGTATAGAACACAGGCGAAAAATAATGATGACACCGTGCAAGCGAGCTACAGCTGCATCATTCGATGAGGGGAACCGGCTTCTCCCGCTCTAATTTTAACAAAGCTGAAGGGGCGCTACGGATTGCTATTTGGCCCCAACTTTGAACAGAAGCGGGACATTTGGATGAGCTGTGAGCCGCATCTCACGGCCGCTGGCCAAGGCAATCCTACCTGAATTCCCTAGAATCAGCGATTTGGCGGACTAACAGTAAGATTGAAATCCGGTGCTGAAAGTCCCTATTGACAAGCACACCGTAATCGGGAGCTAGATCGGGAATGTCCCATCGGCTCTGCTCAATATGAAGGTCCGAGAGTATTCCAAATATGCATGGGTATATATAACGTCCCAAATGGCCAATGTATATTGGCGTCAAACCTCACCAGTTTGTGTATTGCGATGAACCCGCAAAACGCGGAATTGAGCTTGGTTCACCCAAGTCCTGCACCCAGAATCTTCGCCGCTTTCGGCACCGGCATGGCCGCCTGTGCAATCGCAGTCTGTGAAATCCCCGCCCGTTCGCTGATCGCAGATACCAGTTTGGCCCGGTCATTTGTGAAGATTGCAACCGACGCCCTGGCCCTCGAAACGGCAACATAGAATGATTTCTGGTCAACAAGGTTGGTCGCGCGGCTGTCGGCGTGGATTATGACATGATCTGCGGTGCGACCTTGAGCAGCGAAGGCAGTCTCGACATACGCGTGGCGTATATGCTGGTCGCGCGGAGCATTAAGGTTCAGCGTCTGGCTCTGGCCGCGCGGGCTGCGGATTGTGGCGGTGCGCGATTGCTCATCCACCGCTGTCACTTCCCCGCGCGCGCCGTTGATCCGCCCTGCTAGATGGTCATTGCGCGTGAACTGAATACGGTCGCCCGTTTTGAGTTCGAGCGATTGCGGCGAAAAAGCCTGCGCCTTGCTCGCGCCCCATTGCCGCAAGCGCCAGTCAATGTCGCGGCCATCTTCGGATTTGAGAGTGACGGCGGATTTGGCCAAGTCAACGCCCATGACGCGGTAAGCCTCGCCGCGCGTAACGCCCTTATCGGCATAATCGCGGATAAAGCGCACAATGTCCCCTTTTTCGTAACTTATGGGATCACGCGCTTCGGCGCGGGTCAGTCCTTTGGCGACAAGACTTTGCATCTGGGTGGCGGGGCCAGTCAGCGCGCCCGATTTGGTCAGCGCGGCGCGAATGTCGGCGGTCAGGGCATCGCGGCCTTCGCGCGATGGCTCAATCACGAGGGTTTTGTTACGTGCGGCCTTATCGAGCGCAGCATAGTCCTTTGCAATGGCGGCGAAGCGGTCTGCACGATCTGGCGATTCGATGATCCTGCCGCCGCCGCGATCTAGCGCGGCAAGGGCTTTTCGGGCATCGCCTTCGATGGAGGCGAGCACGGCGTCCTTGGCCAGAACATTGGTCTGGCGGACGATCTCGCCCAATTTCGCGGTTTCCATGCCCGCGCTCTGCAACTGGGCAAAAGCTGCGCCTGCCTCGACCGATCCTAGCTGCTTGATGTCGCCAACAAGGATGATGCGGGCATTGTGTTTTTCCGCACGTTCAAACAGTTTGGCGGTATCGCGGGCAGACAGCAACGATGCCTCATCCACCATCCATAGAGCAGGTTTGCCGACACTGGCGCGTTCGGGCGACAACAGATGCCGCGCAACGGTATCACCGCGTGTGCCAAGCGCTTCTCCCAAAACCATCGCCGCCGATGCGGTCGGTGCAAGCGCAGTCACCTTCACGCCCCGCGCTTCGGCCTCACGCGAAATGGTCGCCAAAACGGTCGTTGTTTTGGCGGTGCCTGCGAAGCCCTGCAATGCGGTGATCCGGTTGTGGCTGGTAAGAAGCTGAGTGGTTGATGTGCGCTGATCGGCATTCCAGCCAAAACCCGCACGTTTTGCATCGGCGGCGGCGCTGGCAACAGATTTGGCCGCCTCCATCCGCGATGCAATGGGTGGCATGACACCGCGCCCGTTCGCTTCAAGGCGGAGTAACTTGCCTTCATTCTCAACATTGTTGCGGGTTGTGAACCCTGCAAACTCCGCCCCGCGCCGATCAATAAAGCTGCGTGGCTGCAAGTCGCCCTGTTTGGTTGCCCGGTCGATAGCCTCAACGATCTGGGAATAGCTGACTTTGCCAAGGCCAAAGCGACCAGCCTCTTCCTGCAAGTCGCTTGCGGAAAACACCGATTGGCGTTCGCCCAGCTTATCGGCGGCATGGGCAATAGTGCGGTCGGCGATCAAATCGCCGCGCATTGCTATATCGGCTTTATGTTCGGGCGTTGCTGCTCTGTCCTTGGCGGCATCGACCAGCGCCAATCGCGCCTTGGAATCAAATCCCGCCTTGTCGGCAGTCTTGCGCCAGTCCGTCACCAATGACGCCTGATCTGCCGCGACTTTCGCTTGGCGGGTATCGAGCGCCGCGATCTGCTTTTCCGCCGCGCTGGCTTCGTCGCGGGTCTTGCCGCGCTCGCCAAGCGCCGCCTCAATGGCGGCGCTGCGCGTGCTGAACGCGGCCATCGTCTCGCTCGAAACGCCCCTGATCTCGAACATCGAGTCCTTGGCCGTGGCGATTTCATAGCCAAGCTCGCGAACCTTGAGTGCCAGTTCCTGCCGGTAAATCGCGCCAATCTGTTTTTGCAGCTGATAAATGGCGCGTGGTTCAAGGCTGCGCCATGTGCCATCTTCGCCGCGCGTGGCATTGAGAATGACATTATGCGTGTGGAGCTGCGGGTCTTGGGCGCGGCTGGTGCCATGCTGGAAACTGGCGATGGCCAGATTGCCGGTTGCCTCGCGGGTCACAGCGCCGCCCTCGCGAATGCGGGTTGCTGCCATATGCTGCTCGACATGCGCCAACGCGGTTTTGACCGCCGCGCCATGCGCGGCAATCAAACGCCGGTCGCCTGCTACCTCGGCCATGATCGACACGGATTTGGGCGCGCTCAGGGTCACATCCCAGCCAGAACGATGCTCAAGCACGCCATCGCGGACGGTCCCCAATTGCTGGCCCGCAACCCTGCCGTCGAGCAAGTCCCGGAATTTCGCGCGGTCAATGTCGCCGGACAGGCCAAGTGCCTCCGCGCCCTTTCCGTTCCATTCGGACGGCGAAAGCCCGCCTTCGGCATAATAGTCATCGGCCTCGTAATAGCTCGCGGCTTGGCCCGAACTTGAAAGAGCGGAAACGGACGCAACCATTATACCGGCCCGTCATCGGAAACTGCGGGTGGCGGTAGTGGCGACGGGGCATCGGCGTTCTGCTGCCAAAGCGTGGTTTTCATATCGCCCGCGATGAAAGCGGGGTGTCTGGCGCTCCCGCGCGATTTCAAATGATCGGCGGTCATCTTGATGCGCGCCACGGGCAAACCATCGGGTAACAACAGGAAGGCCTCATATTTGGGGAGGCGCAATTCGCTCTCCAATATCGCAGGGCGGGTTCTGCGGATTTTGCTCAATGTGGTTCGCGGCTTGTCATCGCCGTCTGCCAGAGCATCCGTCATAGTGTGGATTTCGACCTCGCAATCACCAATGGTCTGGCTGGCCCAGAGGCGGGTTTCGCTGTCGATGGTCTGCAAGAACAATTTCGTGTTGCAACAGCCCAGCATGGATTCGGCTATCTGCGGCCCGTAACGGTGGCGCATCTGACCCAATGCCTGAAAGGTCAGAACCACGGCGGCCCCGAATTTGCGCCCTTCGGGCAATAGCCGCGCCATATTCTCGACGCGCGGCAAGTCGGCCAGCTCGTCAAGAATGAACCAGATACGCCGGTCGGGCGAAGGCGTCAGTCCCAGCACCGCGCTCGCGGCGCATTCCAGCCAACAGGCAAGCAACGGCTTGGATGCTTCAAAATAATCCTCTTTGCGCGGCACGAATATCCACGGTTTCGGACCTGATCGCTTGTCGAGAGTAGAAATGAACTCGCGGAATGCGAAGGGATCACCTTCGCCCTCATTGCGCAAAAACTGAATCAAATTGGCGGCTTTGGCGAGCATGAACAGAACACTGCCGGTGGCGCGGTCGGCATCTTCGGCAAAGGTGCGCGCCGATGAACTGCCCGCCAGCCATGTTTTTAGGTCATCCTTGGTCCGGGTCTGCAAGGCGCTCAGCAAATCTTGCAGGCTGCATTTGCCTTCGTGCCATAGCGCCCGCAGCATATTGGCAACCAAGATGCGGCTGGTTTCCAGCCACACGTCGCGGTCGTTCTGGCCGGTTTCGGTGATAAGCTGATGCGCGATGCGGTCGGCATCGGCGGGATGGGCGATTTCATCGAAAGGCGACCAGAAAGCGCAGCGCCCGTCAAACGGGTTCAGGATGATATCGCCGCGTTCGGGATTGTAATAATGCGCCACGAACTCGCCGCTGGTGTCATAAACCAATGCCGCTTCGCCCCGCGCCTCGATGCCGTCAAGCATTTGGCGAAGGGCTGTGGTCTTGCCGCTACCGGTCGTGCCGATCATTGCCATGTGCCGCGTCTCAAGCCGGTTCGGCAAGGGTACGCTGCCAATCGACAGGGCGCGGCTGTCCGACTCATCATTGGTCAGCTTGGCAAGACTGGCTTCGCTGGTAACAAGCGTTCCGGCAATCACGCGGTCGCGCAAGGCCGCTTCGCGTCGCCGCGCGGCAACACCGCGCAACAGGATCAATCCCGCCAACCATCCGACAAAGCCGAGGCAAGCACCAATCCCGAATTTTGAAATGACTGTGCGATTGCTATCCCGGTAATAGGGATAGGCGATGACAGCATGGGTGGGCACTGCATATCTGGCACCATCGACGCGGATGATTACAGTCGGATTGGCAATAGTGCCTTCTGCAAACCACTTCTTGGCCCCAGCATATTGATAAATGGCCGCTGCCCGAAACACTTCTGTGTCGAGCATCGCATAGGGCGTGACGATTGCACCCAGGGCAATTGATGCCAGCATGACTCCGGCCTGCCGTTTGAAGCGGGTAAACTGGTTGGTGCGGCTGTGCCGACGCACCGCGTCGGCATGGGTGCGACGGTCGCTGTCGTGGTTCACGATTGCACCTCCCGCGACAGCCGCCGCTGGCGATCATAGGCAGCGGTGATCTCGGCGGTTATGGTTTCGTCGGTCTTGTGGGTGCCCTGCGAAGCATTGCGGGCGTAGCAATAGGCTGCGCATGATGTGAACAAGGCGCGGTCAAGCATCCTCTCTACATCGACAATCCGCGTGCTAATGGATGCCAGTTCGGTGACAATTTCGTCGCTGTCGGTATCCCTCGCTGGCGGGTTTACTTGCACCGCAATTCCGGCTTTCACGCTACGTTGAAGCATCGCATAAACGCTGATGCCTTTTCGTTCGGCCAATGACCGTAAAGCCTTATCGAGCGCGACAGGCAGTCGGACGGAGTGGTGGACAGGCTTCATAGCGCCGTCTCCGCGAGGGTGCGCTGCGCACCCTCGAAAAATGGCGCAATTGCGCGACTTTGATGGTCCAAGAATATCGCGCACCCTTGGCGCACCCTCGAAAAATGGCAGAAAAGCTGGATGCACCCGTGCGTGAGGTGTGTATCTAAATTGCTGGTCCGATACGAAGTATCGCGGCCATCTTCTTTTCTCCAAATTGCGAGATTACCGGACATAGGATTGGCTCTCCATCCAGCGACTCCGGCGGGTCCAGTCGATCATCCGGCGGATGGCGCTGGGGTCTTCAATATCGCGGTCCAGACAGGCCTCGATCGGCGGGTGATCCTGCAAACCTTGTTCAGCGATCCAGCACACTATCTCCTTCTCAATGGCGTTGCGGACACGCTCTTCTAAGTGAAGCGTTTCGACCGGATCGAGATGCGCGGTGACACCGGGGCTTTCGATCAGCGATCCCATCGCGAAGGTTTCACTGCCGAAAAATTGCCTTGGCCCGTCGATGCGAAACAGGGAGGTCGTGCCGCGCAGAACATCGATGACGGGACGCTCGGCCCGATACCATTCGGCAAGCGAAGCGCGGCGGGTGTCGCCGTCGGTATTGTCTTCGAGGAGCTGGAGGATCAACGGGTGCGTGTGGATCATCACGCGCCAGTGTGCGCGATATTTGTTGGTAATGTTGGGCCATCCTGTCAGCCGGGCAAGCAGAGATCGTTTGGACATGACGGTTCCTTTCGTGAAAGCACGGTCAGGGAAAATTATGGGATTTGCGGTGCGCTGCTGGCACTTGTTGCGAACAACTCACTCGTCGGGTCGTGTCTGCGCCAAACGCTTGACGGACTCGGTGGTTAGCAAGGTTCTTCTGCCGATTTTGAAGGCATCAAGTTTGCCGGATTTTAGAAGTTCATAAACCGATGATCGCCCGATACCGAGCGCCTTGGCGGTTTCATTTATTGAGATGGCAAGTGGTTCCATGTGCGTCTCCTTGGTTGCCGACTCGCGGCGAGAGACATCTCAAGTTGCACATGGTTGCCGATGCGTCGTCCAGTAATGGGAGAACCGCAGAGGTCTGCCAATGACCAAGGAATACGAAAATGTCCGGCGCGGTCCAAAAATGCCACGTCGGCCCCGAAAATCGAATTTGCCGGTCAATGGCAGTTGAGGACAGGAAAATTTTTTAAAGTTTGCTTTGAATTTTTTTGAGCACTGGTGAGCCGCCCATGATTGAGCGCTCAAATTTCTGTTATTGGGGTGGAGAGCGGTCTGTCTGCTTATGATGCAGATGGAGATGAAGCGGACGGTCACTTTTCGGTGAGGATCATCAAAAAGCAGACGCCACCGGCGGCTCACACACATCTTCGTATCTTCCGGGTTCGCCCTCTTCCCACGGGCGCCAGCTATTCGCGAGCCGGGCGTTATCTGCGGCGGAAGGATGGCTAGCGCGGAAGACCCTGTAGAACGGGTAGTATTCTTTCAGCCCGAGAGGATCGCCTTCACGCGCAAGCCGCTGCGGGTCGGAATTGCTGTCCCTAGTTATCTCAAAGGAGAAACGCGTCGCTTCGCGTTCGACGTGCTGTTGCACGAGATTCAATGTCGGTGTGGCGAGAAAGGTCCAACCGGCGAGTGCAGTGGAGACAAGCAGGGGGAAAGCCGCGAGGTCGTATATCGAACCGAGCTTGAGAAATTTGCCGAACCGCCAGATAAATACCTTGGCGATTATATGAATCAAGGCAGCAAGAGCTATCAAGATGACCGCAACCGTGAGCAGGGCGAGCCAATTGTCCTGAAACAGATAATGCTTCAGTTCATGCGCGAACGTAGTTACCTGTTCACCGGGCGGGCTATTCAGTGTTTGCTCACCCAGCACAATACGGCTGAACGGCCAAACACCATGGACTGTGCCACCAATTCCGCTGTCGTCCGTCAAAAAGATTGGCACCCGGTCGACACCGCATCGTTCCGCGAGCGCTTCGAATGCCTTACGCATCGGGCCGTCTGGAAGCGGCCGCATGTTCGCACTTGCCGGTTTCACAAACATCTGATCGATTTGAAGGCCGAGGGCAGCGACGACCCAAGCAGTAACAGCAACGATCGCCCACCATAAGCTCGGCGCACGTTTCATTGCGCCATAAACGAGCGGCACGAGCAAGGCGGACAAAAGCCCGGCCCCAAAAGCGGTAATGAGACTACCGGTCAACCAGTCGCCAAAGCTTGGCACAGGCCGTTCCCAAGCCGAACCAAGCCCAATGTCCAGAAAATAGCCGATGGGGAGCACCAGCAGGCATAATGCGACTACGAAACCGAAAACATAGATCGGCGTGATCAGCCGTTGCCGCCGTCCCAGCGCAACTGAAAGCCGGTCCCGCGCGTATGCGCTCCAACCAAACCACATGAATGCACAGGAAATGAGTATCAACGACGCAATGAGTGCCAGCCAGATCGCATCGTGCTGTTGATTGTAACTCAGTATTTCCGGCGTGTTCGCTGGAACATTGACAAATGGCTGGCTCATGGCCGCTCGATCGCCATCTCGATTGTGGTTGGGACGCACGCGAACGTCTCAGCGACGAAAAAATCTGCCCCATCAGCCATAGTGACTTAATACAGTAAGGCTGTTATGATGCAACCTACATATTTTGCTGATGAGAATGATGACAGGTTTTGGAGCATACCCATCACAGGGAGTTTGCCCGCAATTGGGTCGGATGTTGCCATTTACGCGTGTCGGTCTACCGATTTTCTAAATGATCGGCGATTTTTTCCGCATATGGTGACAAGAGATCGCCACGCGGCACATCGCCCGATGCATCAGCTTTGCCCTCGAACCAGTCCGCAAGCCAATTCTTGATCGTGCGAATCGATGTAGTCCGGTCATTCAGGTTAAGAGTGGCAATCCGAGGATCGCCGATCAGGGCGATAATAGCCTCGGCATAGCTGTATTTCGGGTTGCGGCCCGGACCACCTTTGCGCTTCGGCTTGCTCATCAGGAGTATCTTTTCGACATCATCACGGTGCAGGAAAATGTCGGCTGGCAGAGAAAGGCCCGTCCGAAAGCGCATGACCATGCCCCGATCCGTACTGTGTTCCGAAAAAAGGAAATAGCGTAGCTTGCCGAAAAATTGTCTCCGGTCGAGTGGCTTGCGACGCTTGCCAAAGCGCGGGACGTAGTAGGCTTGCGGTGCGTCTACCTTCTGAAGAAAGCTCAGAAATTCGTCAAAATGCCGGTCGGGAGCGTAAGGCAATTCCAGCGGGGTATCCGGAGTTTTCAGGCCGTATTGGTAAATCTGACGCCAGAGATGCGGGGCCAGCGTAGCCAGAAGCGCAGCCAATGTCAGGAACATGAAAAGGTTCGTCGAGCTTGAGTGTGCCGAAATCAAAAATGCGAACAGGAATATGATGAACAGGAAACCGAAGCCCAGGCTGACGACGAAAGCAGCATTATAATATCGCGCGAAGGGAGATTTTGCCTCATTGATGACAGCGGCGTTCGCCTCCAACCCCTCGTCCAAATCGTCTGACGTGAATTGCGCCAAGGCTTTCCAGAGCGGAACATTGTCGGCATCATCGCCGTCAGCGAAGATTTTCCATCCTGCATCGGGGACAGCACTCATCTGTTTCCTCCATTCCGCAATTGCTCCAAATAGTCGCTCCACCACTGCGCCATTTCGACGCGCTCGGCCCAATAGGCTGCTTGGTTATAGATACGACGGACGCTTCCCGCCACCGAATGCGCCAGCGCCCGCTCGATGGCGTCGGGGTTCCATTTGCCCGATTCGTTCAGGAGCGAGGAAGCGGATGTTCGAAAACCGTGTGCCGTCATCTGTTCTTTGGAATACCCCATGCGCCGCAAGGTCGCGTTGATGGTATTGTCGCTAATGGGCCTCGCCCGTGAGCGTATCGATGGAAAAACGTAGCGTCCCGAACCCGACAATCCGCGCATGTCGCTCAGCATCATCAGCGATTGCCGCGAGAGCGGCACAGCATGGGGCTGGCGCATTTTCATCTTGGTTACGGGGATAGTCCAGACAGCCTTGTCGAAATCCACCTCAGCCCATTCCATCTGGCGGATTTCGCCGGGCCGCTGAAACAGATGCGGCGTAATTTTCAGGGCGAACATGACAGAAGGATCACCTTCATAATCCTCAATTGCTCGCAAGAGCGCACCAAACTCTGTTGCGTCGGTGATTGCCGCGAAATGTTTGACCCTCGGGGTTGTCAGCGCGCCGATTAACAATTGCGCCGGGTCGCGGTCTGCGCGGGCTGTCGCTACCGCATAGCGAAATACGCGGCTTGCAAACGCCCGCATGAGATTGGCCGTATCCAGTTTGCCCCGGCGTTCCTGTTTTCTTAGCTCGTGCAACAGTTCCTGCGGTGTGATCTCCGAGACCGGACGCTTGCCAAACTGCGGTCCCAACAGCTTCAAAAACCATCGCAGCTTCTTTAGCGTAGGCTCTGCACGTCCCTCCCGCGCATTTTTATCGATCAGTTCCTCGGCCACGCTTGCGAAGCTGTTGTTTGCGCGAATGCCAGCCTCAATCCGCGCCTGCCGCTTTGCAGCATTGGGATCGATCAAATTGGATATTTGTTTGCGGGCCGCATCGCGCTGGCTCCGCGCTTCGGCCAATGTGACTTCAGGATAAGACCCGATTGCCAATTTCCGCTCCACACCGTGCATGCGGTATTTCAGGCGCCACAGCTTACTGCCCCGCGGATTTACCAGCAGATAAAGGCCTAGCGAATCAGAAACCTTATAGGGCTTCTTCTTGGGCTTGGCGTGTCGGATGGCGATATCGGTAAGTGCCATTTGGGGGCCTCGATTTTGAGGGGGATTGGGAAGGCCCCCAAATAGACCCCCATCGTCTGCAATTATTGGCAAATGGAGGCAATCACTGACAATCAATGATTGCCCATAAACTACCTGAAACTAAGGGGAATTTCAACCTTTAACAGACATTGTCAGACAGGTTGATGGAGGCCCGAGCCGGAATCGAACCGGCGTGCAAGGATTTGCAGTCCTCTGCGTAACCACTCCGCCATCGGGCCTGATGCGCAGGCGCTCGCCATTGTGGATTTGGGGCGCGCTTGTCAAGCCGTCCACATGGTCGGTGGTGGGTCGGTTTGCATCGTCCAGGAGCGATCACGAACTTCGAACCGGCCGGCTCCAGTCGCTGCATCGGCCTTTCCTACTTGGCTATATTCATGATATGTTCCACGCCGGCCGATATGGAGACCGACGATGGATACGCCCGCATGCCGCATTCTTGCCCTCCCGCGCCGCCGTTCCGGTAGCTGGCGCGCAACCCCGGCCCGCTTCGGTGGGAGCTGAACGAGGGGGGGACGTATAGTGTTTTTTGTGACCTTCCGCTCGCGACAAGATGGTTCGGCGGCTACGGACCGGCCGAGTAGCCCGCGCCTGCGCCTTGGCGTTCGCCCATGCCTGCCGTGCGTTTGTCCAAAAGCGGCTTGGCGCTGGCCCGGACCCCCGTTAAGAGAAAACAGGGATCAGCTGTATTGCAATAATAATACAGCTGCATTAGGGCACCGGACATGAACGAAAACAATTTTCAGGCCATGCGCGACGCGATGATCGACGGTCAGCTGCGGCCGTCGGGCGTGAACGATCGCGATATCGTCCGCGCCATGGCGAGCGTGCCCCGCGAGGAGTTCGTGCCCGAAACCCGCGCGTCGGTAGCCTATGCCGATCGCTCGGTGCCGCTCGGAAACGGCCGCTTCCTGGCGCCGCCGGTGGCGCTCGGGCGCTTGCTGACCGTGGCCGAGCCGCAGCGATCGGACACCGTGCTGATCGTGGGGGCGGGCACCGGTTATTCCGCTATGGTGATGGCGCATCTGACCGGACCGGTAACCGCGCTGGAATCGGATACCGACCTGCTGGCCGCGGCGCGGCCGCGCCTCGCCGGCGGCGCGTTTTCGGACCTGAGCGCGGTGCAACTCGTCGAAGGCGATCTGACCGGCGGGTATGCGGCGAACGGGCCCTATGACCTGATCCTGATCGATGGCGCGGTCGAGACGGTGCCCGAGGCGCTGGCAGCGCAGCTGGCCGACGGCGGCCGGCTGATCTGCGGGCTGGCCGAGGACGGGTTGACCCGGCTCGCCGTCGCCCGCAAGCGCGGCGGCGTGGTGCGCCCTGTTCCGTTCGAGGATAACGAGGTGCCCGTGCTGCCAGGTTTCGCGCGCGCCAAGGCGTTCCGGTTCTGACGATGCGCAATTCTGCCAAATATCTGCTGGCCGCCGCTATCGGCGCGCTGATCGCCGCTCCTGCCGGTGCCGATACGCTGCGCGAGGCGCTGATCCAGGCCTATCAGAACAACCCCACGATCACTGGGCAGCGCGCACAGCAGCGCGCGACCGACGAGACTTTGCCGATCGCCAAGGCGGACGGGCGACCCAATCTGACCGGCAGCGGCACGTTCCAGGAGAATCTAATCGATTCGAACCCCTTCTCGGATCGCCAGTTCGCCGCCGCGATCGATCTGGCGGTGCCGGTCTATTCGGGCGGCGCGGTGAAATATTCGGTGCGCGCGGCGGACAAGCGCGTCGATGCCGGACGCGCCGAACTGCGCGGGACCGAAAGCAGCATCTTCAGCCAGACGGTTTCGGCCTATATGAACGTGATCCGCGACGATGCGATCGTGCGCCTCAACCGCGCCAATGTCGGCGTGCTGACGGTGAACCGGGAGGCGACCAGCGATCGCTTCCAGATCGGCGATCTCACCCGTACCGACGTGGCGCAGGCCGAGGCGCGGCTGGCGATCGCGCAGAGCGATCTGGAGACCGCGCGGTCCAACCTGATCCAGTCGAAGGAAAATTATATCGAGCTGGTGGGCGCGGCGCCGGACGCGCTCGAACCGCCGCCGCCGCTACCCAACCTGCCAGAGACGGCGAGCACGGCGGTGGATATTGCGCTCGACAGCAATCCGGATTTAATCGCCGCGCACGAGCGCCGCAAGGCCGCCGCCTATGACGTGCGCGTGGCCGAAGCCGGTCGCTTGCCCAGAGTTTCGGCCTTTACCCAAGGCTCCTACGCCAATTTTCTCGGGTCCGTACAGACGCAGAATTTCAATCCGATCGGGCCGACCGATCCTGCCGATCCGGTGATTCCCATCGCCACCTTGCCAAATACCCAGGAGAGCGTATCGGTCGGCGTGCGCGCGAACATCCCGCTTTATCAGGGTGGCCGCGTTTCCGCGCAGACCCGGCGCGCGCAGGCGCTGCTCGGCCTGGCGCAGGAGCAGGAGATCGCGGCCGAGCGCTCGGTCGTCGCGCAGGTGCGTTCATCCTATGCCAGCTGGCAGGCGGCGCTTCAGGTGATCCAGTCGAGTCAGGTCGCAGTGGAATCGAATCAGCTCGCGCTGGAAGGCGTGCGCGCCGAGAACAGCGTGGGCAACCGCACCATTCTCGACATCCTGAATGCCGAGCAGGAGCTCTTGAATTCGCAGGTGCAACTCGTGACGGCGCGGCGCAACGCCTACGTCGCCGGCTTCTCGCTGCTTGCCGCCATGGGCCGCGCGGAGGCCGAGGATCTGGGGCTGGAAGGCGGTATCCTCTACGATCCGCTGCTTTATTATAATGATGTGCGCGGTAGCCGGAACGACTGGAGCACCCAGGATGATCCCGAGCCCGCGGCCACGCGCACCGTTGACACCTTGCCCCAGAACGCGCCAATAGAAGCGCTTCCGAAAACGATCGGGCCGGAAGCCGCCGAGCGCAATTTGTACGGACCGCGCGAACCGATCAATTGAGGGCCTTAGCTTCGGGGGCGAAGCTAGCGCCGACGATGCTGAGCGGGCAGGGAACAAGCCATGAGCGATCGGGAGCCATCGATGGAAGAAATCCTCTCTTCGATCAAACGCATCATCGCCGAGGACAACCGCCGCATGAGCGCGGCGCGGCCCCGGAACGAACCCAAGCCGCGCGCCGATTCGGTGCTCGAACTGACCGAAAGCGACAGCGTCGGCGATCCGAGCGGCCTTGACGACGATGCCGAAGACCTGCTCGAGCCTTCGAAGGCCGAATCGCTCAGCGCCTCGCTGTCCGCGCTCGCCACCCTGGCCGAGCCCGGCGCGAGCCCGCGGATCGTGCGCTCGGGCGAGACCTCGGTCGAGCAGCTGGTGCGCGACATGTTGCGCCCGCTGATGAAGGATTGGCTTAACGCTAACCTGCCGCCGCTGGTCGAAGCGATGGTGCGTAAGGAGATCCAGCGCATCACCCGCAAAGGTTGAGGCCTTACATGCGTCCACCGCGCATTTCCCCGCTTGCCGCGCGATGCCTCGCACCTTAGCCTGCGGCCATGAACAAACTGCCCCTGTCCGCCGCCATCGCCGCGATTCTGATCGCCGCCGCGCCGCCCCCCGCCACCGCCCGCGCCATGACCGAGGTCGATCTCAACGCGATGAAGCGCCTCGGCGCGCCCGCCGTCTCGCCCGACGGCACCATCGCGGTCTATCAGCTGACGAGCACCGATATTGAAGCGAACAGCCGCTCGACGCAGCTTTACCGGCTCGATCTCACCAAGACCGAAGCGGTGCCCGAACCGATCGCCGACCTGCCTGATGCCTTGGAGAGCTCGCCTGCCTTCGCACCTGACGGGTCGCTCTATTTCATCAGCGACAAATCGGGCAGCGATCAAATCTGGCGGATGGCGATGCCTGGCGGCAAGCCGGTGCAGGCGAGCGACTTTACCGCGCCCGTTGCGGGCTTCAAGCTCTCGCCCGACGGCCGCCGCGTCGCGGTCTGGAGCGCGATTTCCAAGAACTGCGCCAGCTTCGGCTGCCCCGCGCCGGAGAGACTGGCGGACGAGGCCAAACAGTCGGGGCGCGAATATGACGAATATTTCGTGCGCCACTGGACCAGCTGGGCGACCCCGGGCACCTATAATCGCATCTTCGCCTTCGATCTGGCGAACGGCAAGCTGACCGGCGGGGGCCATGCGCTCGACCGCGATGTCACCGGCAACGCGCCGACCGATCCCTTCGGCGGCGGCGAGGAGGTGAACTGGAGCGCGGACGGCGACACGCTGTTCTATACGCTGCGCGAATCGAACCGGAACGAACCGCGCTCGACCGATACCGATATCTACGCCGCCGCGGCCGACGGCAGCATGCTCGCCAATCTGACCGACGCCAATCAGGCGACCGACACCATGCCCACACCCTCGCCGGACGGGCGCTGGCTGGCCTATGCCGCGATGGCGCGGCCAGGTTACGAGAGCGACCGGCTGGTACTGATGCTGCGCGATCTGGCGAGCGGTCGGACGCAGGCGCTGACGGGGAAATGGGACCGTTCGGTCTCCTCGATCGCCTGGGCGCCGGACGGCAGCTACCTGATCGTCACCGCGCAGGACGTGCTCGACCATCCCGCTTTCATGGTGGCGCTCGATGGGACTGTTTCTCGGCTTACCCAGCGTGGGAGCATCGGCGATACCATTGCGCTCGCGGACGGGTCGATGCTCTATACGAAAAACTCGATTCAGGCGCCAAACGACCTCTTTCGCATGCTGCCCGGCGGCAACGAACGGCAGCTGACCGCGGTCAACGCTGACATTTTCGCTCAGATCGACCCGGTTGCGGTCGAGCGGTTCAGCTTCAGGGGCGCGGACGGCGACACCGTGTGGGGGCAGGTGGTGAAGCCGGTGGGCGCGCCGAAGGGCACGCCGACCGCCTATCTCGTCCATGGCGGGCCGCAGGGCAGCTTCGGCGACAGCTGGAGTTTTCGCTGGAATCCGAAGATCTTCGCCAGCCACGGCTATTCGACGGTCACCGTCGATTTCCACGGCAGCACCGGCTACGGCCAGGCGTTCACCGATGCGATCAACCGGGACTGGGGCGGCAAGCCGCTGACCGACCTCAAGCTCGGCCTCGCCGCGGCGGCGAAGTTCGATCCTTCGGTCACGCCGAACAATGCCTGCGCGCTCGGCGCCAGCTATGGCGGCTATATGATGAACTGGTTCATGGGGCAGTGGCCGGGCCAGTTCAAATGCATCGTCGACCATGCCGGGCTGTTCGACGTGCGGGCGTTCTATTATTCGACCGAGGAGCTGTGGTTCCCCGAATGGGATTTCGGCGGCCCCTATTACGCGGCGTCCGAAACCTACGAGAAATGGAACCCGGTGAACCATGTCACCGCGTGGAAGACGCCCGTGCTGTTCACCCATGGCGAAAAGGATTTCCGCATCCCCTACACCCAGTCGCTGATGGGTTTTACGGCGGCGCAGCGCCAGGGCATCCCCTCGCGCCTGGTGGTGTTCCCGGAGGAAAGCCACTGGATCAACAAGCCGCAGAACAGCATCCAGTGGCACAGGAACGTGTTCGCCTGGCTGGACAAGTGGACCGGCGGGGCGGCGGCTGCGCCCGCGCAATAGGAATGCCTTAGCCGATCAGTTCGTCCTGAACGATCGTCGGCTGCTTCGCGATGAGCGCTAGCAACACCCGGGCGGGACCGTTCGGCCGTCGGCGGCCCTGTTCCCAGCCCTGCAGGGTACCGATAGGAACGCCGATGCTGCGCGCGAAATCGCGCTGACTGAGCCCGGCGCGGCCGCGAATAGCAGCGACATCAGGCAGGGGCACGGCGACATTGTGCGCCCGCGCGCCAATATCCTTGCCCTGCGCGTGGGCCAGCGCCTCGCCAAGGCCCTGCCGGATGCTGTCAAATGCTTCGCTCATCTTGCGTCCTCATATTCGCGTGCGATCAGGGCGCACAAATCGATCAACTGCCTGCGCTCGCTCACGCTGATATTCGCCTTTTCGTTCTTGGCGAAAATCGTAAGCAGGAACAGGGGTAGGCCCGGATGCCGGTAGAAGAAAAGAAGCCGATAGCCGCCGCTCTTGCCTTGTCCGGTCCTGGCCACCCGTGCCTTGCGCAGACCTCCGCCAAGCGGCATGCCTTGTTCGGGATCGCTGGCCAGCGACACAATCAACTCGGTGCGGTCGATATCGTTCAAGCCGATCTTCTCCGAGCGGCGAACGAACTCCGGGGTTTCGACCACCGTCAGCATGAGTAAGTGCTATAAGTCAACGGCGCATAAGTCAATGACCTATGGCGATGGATGCAAAGCGGTTGCGGCCCATCCGCACCGCTGGCATTGCTCACCCCATGACCGACGAACCCGAAACGCTCCCCAAGACCTTCGATCCCGCCGCCATCGAAACGCGCTGGTACGCGCATTGGGAGAGCCAAGGCCTGTTCCGCCCCGATCGGCCGGACGCCGCGCCGTTCACCATCGTCAATCCGCCGCCCAACGTCACCGGCGTGCTGCACATCGGCCATGCGCTCGACAACACGCTGCAGGACGTCATGGTCCGCTACGAGCGGCTGCGCGGCAAGGACGCGCTGTGGGTCGTGGGCATGGACCATGCCGGCATCGCCACGCAGATGGTGGTCGAGCGGGGCATGGCCGCGCAAGGGGAAAAGCGCACCGACCTCAGCCGCGAGGATTTCCTGGCGCGCGTGTGGGCGTGGAAGGACGATAGCGGCGGGCAGATCACGCGCCAGCTGCGGCGGCTGGGCTGTTCGATGGACTGGTCGCGCGAGCAGTTCACCATGGACCCGCATTTTTCCAAAGCGGTGACGCATGTGTTCGTCGAGATGCACAAGCGCGGGCTGATCTACCGCGACAAACGGCTGGTGAACTGGGATCCTGCGCTGAAGACCGCGATCAGCGATCTGGAGGTCGAGACGCGCGAGGTGCAGGGCAAATTCTGGCATTTCCAATATCCGCTGGCGGACGGCGCGCGGACGGCGGACGGCAAGGACCATATCGTCGTCGCCACCACCCGGCCCGAGACGATGCTCGCCGACATGCTGGTGGCGGTGCATCCGAGCGATGAGCGCTATTCCTCGCTGGTGGCGGCGGGCGCGGAGGTGGAACTGCCTATTACTGGCAGGCGAGTGCGCGTCATCCACGATGACCATGCCGATCCGGAGCTGGGCTCGGGCGCGGTGAAGATCACGCCGGGCCATGATTTCAACGATTTCGAGGTCGGCAGGCGTGCCGGGATCGCGGCGGGCGATATGCTCAACATGTTCGATGCCGAGGCCAAGGTGGTGCAGGTTTCGGACGGTGCGATCCCGGAGGAACTGCTCGGGATGGACCGGTTCGAGGCGCGCAAACGCGTGGTGGCGATGATGGACGCGCTTGGCCTGCTCGGCGAGACCGAGGACCGCGTGATCCAGACGCCCTATGGCGATCGCGGCGGCGTGGTGATCGAGCCCTGGCTGACCGATCAATGGTATGTCGATGCCGAGAAGCTGGCGGGACCGGCGATGGACGCGGTGCGCTCGGGCGCGGTCGAGATCGTGCCGAAAGCTTGGGAGAAGACCTTCTTTAACTGGATGGAGAATATCCAGCCCTGGTGCGTCTCGCGGCAATTATGGTGGGGGCACCGGATACCGGCCTGGTATGGGCCTAAAATTGGCGATGGCTACATCGCAAAGAGCGCTCCCGATCCTGAAAACCCCTTCAACGCTCGGGGCGAGCTAGAAGTTTTCGTCGCGGAAAGCGAGGAGCAAGCAGTCAGGATTGCAAGCGAGCGTTATCGTGAACGCAATGCGCTGCTGGAAGGCATGCAGGTGTCTGTAGTGCGGGATCAAGGAGAGCTGTGGAATTCCATGCTTCCTTCAATCTTCCGTGACTCCGATGTGCTCGACACTTGGTTCTCCAGCGCGCTGTGGCCGTTCGCGACATTGGGCTGGCCGGACCAAGCGACCCCTCCACCGCCTTCGGCGGTCCCCCTCCCCGGCGGAGCCGGGGAGGATAAGCTGTCCTCCCCATCGCAAGATGGGGAGGGGGACCATGCGCAGCATGGTGGAGGGGTCCCCTACAAACTCCCACCGAAAACAAATGAAGCAGTCATCCGCGCCAAGGCGATGCGCCGCAACATGCCTCCGTCGGAGACCACCCTCTGGCAGGCGCTAAAGGACCGCCCCGGCGGCTTCAAATTCCGCCGCCAGCATCCGGCGGGCGATTATGTGCTCGACTTTTTCTGCCCCGCTGCCGCGCTGGCGATCGAGGTCGATGGCGAAGCGCATGACCGTGGTGATCGACCGGAACGCGATCAGCGTCGCGACGCATTTTTGCTTGAATGCGGGGTCGAGACGCTGCGCGTCCCTGCGCGCGAGGTTTTTGCCGATGCGGATGCGGTCGTGGCCGGGATTGTCGAGCGGGTGAAGTCGCGCTTACCCCTCCACCAGCCTGCGGCTGGTCCCCCTCCCCGGCGAGCCGGGGAGGATTTGCTGGAAAAACACTACCCCAACGACCTCCTCATCTCCGGCTTCGACATCCTGTTCTTCTGGGACGCGCGGATGCTGATGCAGGGGATCGAGTTCATGGGCACACCGCCGTGGAAGCGGCTGTATCTGCATGGGCTGGTGCGCGCGGCGGACGGTTCGAAGATGAGCAAGTCCAAGGGCAATACGGTCGATCCGCTGGGGCTGATCGATCGCTACGGCGCCGATGCGCTGCGCTTCTTCATGGCGGCGATGGAGAGCCAGGGGCGCGACATCAAGATGGATGAGGGCCGCGTCGAGGGCTATCGCAATTTCGCGACCAAGCTGTGGAACGCCGCGCGCTTTTGCCAGGCCAACGGCATCGGGGCCAGCGACACGGTGGCGGCTCCGGACGCGAAGCTGGCGGTCAACAAATGGATCGTCGGCGAGGTGACCGAAACGGTGGCGAGGCTCGAACGCGCGCTCGCCGACCTGCGCTTCGATGCCGCGGCGGACGCGATCTACCATTTCGTCTGGGACCGGTTCTGCGACTGGTATCTGGAACTGGTGAAGCCCTTGCTCAATCAATCCTCCCCATCGTCAGATGGGGAGGGGGACCATCCGCAGGATGGTGGAGGGGTGTTTCGCGAAGTACGGAATACCCCTCCACCGCCTCCGGCGGTCCCCCTCCCCGGCGAAGCCGGGGAGGATTTGGAAGAAACCCGCGCCGTGGCCGGTTGGGCGCTCGACCAGATCCTGGTCATGCTCCACCCGTTCATGCCGTTCGTGACCGAGGAGTTGTGGCACGCCATGGGCGCGCGCGGCGATCATCCGCTGATCACGGCGCGCTGGTGCGACACGGGGGCCGCGGTGGATGAAGAAGCAAAAGCTGAAACCGAGTGGCTAATTCGCTTCTTGCATGCTGTTCGTTCGGCACGTGCCGAATTGAATATTCCTCCTGGAGCGAGAGTTGATATCTTAGTTCATAATGACATAAAGTTCGATGGCTTAAAGGTCGTCGGCGGCCCAAGAACTGACTTAATCGATAGATTTAGATCAAACTCAGCCGTGCTTGCACGTTTGGGTAGATTCGATGTCGTTGAGTTTGCTCGGAGCGGAACAGCGTTTGATTTAAAGACCGGTGAAAACTTAGATCGCACCAAATACCAATCTGGAAAAATGACTGCATTTGAGGTTGTGGTTGACGACACGACTTACTCGATACCCCTCGAAGGCGTGATCGATCTCGATGCCGAGCGCGCGCGGCTCGGCAAGGCGCGCGAGGCGGCGCTCAAGGAACGCGATTCGCTGGCCAAGCGGCTGGGCAATCCGCAGTTCTTGGAAAAGGCCAAGCCCGAGGCGGTGGCCAAGGCGCGCGCCGATCATGACGACAAGGCGGCCGAGGCCGAGCGGCTGGAGGCGGCATTGGCGCGGTTGGGGTAGGCTTGCGAGCCACCACATCCGATAGTCGTCATTCCGGGCTTGACCCGGAATCCAGGGCGAAATGGCAATTCGGCTGGGCCCTGGATCCCGGATCAAGTCCGGGATGACGTTGAATATGTGATTGCGGGTAGTCGCTAATGGCAGTCTCAACGCCCCTGGCTGCGCCAGCGCTTGACGATGCGCGGCATCATGTCTTCCTCGCCGCCGGCGTGCTGCCACAGCTCGGAGAAGATCGGATCGTCGGAGGCCGGGCGCTTGTCTTCCTCCAGCGTGTCGAGCGCGACGCGGATCGGGATGGCGACGCCTTCGCCGCAGACGATGCATTCGCGGTTCCGGAGCGCCGGGATCGCATCGAGGAAGCCGCGCGATCCCTCCGGCATGGCGGCGCGCACGAACGCCTGGTCGCGGTCGTTGTTGAGCCGCATCGAGATGATCGTGCCGCATTGCGACAGCACGCCTTCGGAAAGGTCCGACGGCCGCTGCGTGATCAGCCCTAACGAGACGCCGTATTTGCGGCCTTCCTTGGCGATCCGGCTGAGCACGTCGCGCACCGCGCTGTGCCGGGTTTTCGTATCGGAGGGGATGTAGCGATGCGCTTCCTCGCACACCAGCAGGATCGGGCGCTGCGGCTCGTTGCGCGACCAGATCGCATAATCGAACACCAGCCGGCTGAGCACCGCGACGACGGTCGAGGTGATGTCGGACGGCACGCCGGACACGTCGACGATCGAGATCGGCTTGCCCTCGCTCGGCAGGCGGAAGATCTTGGCGATGAACTGCGCCATCGTGTCGCCGACCAGCATGCCGGAGAACATGAAATTGTAGCGCGGATCGTTCTTCATCTCCTCGATCTTGGTCTTGAGCCGCATGAACGGCGCGCTGGACGTCGCCTTGTCGAGCTTGCCCATCTCGTTCTGGATGATGTTGAGGAGGTCCGAGAGCAGATACGGAACCGGGCTGTCGATGGTCAGCTTGCCGATCGTTTCGGCGATCCGGTTTTTCGAGCGCGCCTGCAGCAGGCAGCGCGCGAGGATGTCCATGTCGGTCTGCTTGTCGTTGCCCGAGGAGGTGACGAACACCTCGCAATGCTCCTCGAAGTTCATCAGCCAATAGGGCATGGCCAGGTTGTTGACGTCGAAAATCTTGCCGTTGGTCTTGAACGCGGCCGAATATTCGCCGTGCGGATCGATCATCACGATATGGCCCTCGGGCGCCAGATCGCAGATGCGATGGAGGATCAGCGCCGCCGAGGTCGACTTGCCGGTGCCGGTGGAGCCGAGCAGCGCGAAATGCTTGCCGAGCATGGCGTCGATATAGAGCGCGCCGCGAATATCGCTGGTCGGGAACACCGTGCCGATCTCGATATGCGCGCGCGCCTCGGCGGCGTAGACCTGCTTCATGTCGCCGGACGTCACCGCGAATACCTGGCTTCCGGGAACCGGATAGCGCGTCACGCCGCGGCGGAATTTGTAGATGCGGCCGGTGAGCTTCTCTTCCTCCCCCTCGCCCAGAAAATCGATCTTGGCGATGATCGCGCCGCAGCTTTCGTCCTCCAGCTTCTGCGTGCGGATATTGGCGAGCAGCCAGCTGTCGCCCACGCGGATCTTGACCTGGCTGCCGACCTGGCCCGCCATGGCGATGCTGCTGTCGGAATGCTCGGCGAGCCGGGTCAGCATCTCGGCATCGAGCAATATCGACGAACCGGAACCCGCGATCTCGACGACATAGCCGATCATATGGTCGCTGGCAGGGCGCGGCCGCGGTCGGCGGAGGCTGGGCTCGGCCGCGTCAGGCCGCAGGACGGGGCCGCGGACGGGCTCGGCATCGTCGAAATTGCGGCCGCTCATATCCATCCAACGCACCTTGTGGAAAATTTTTGATGCGTCCGCACTAGGCGATCAGCGTAAACAAAGCATTTACCGGCTTCTCGCCACCGGCATGCTCAGCGGCGGTGGAAGATCACGCCCGCCAGCCAGCCGAGCCCCAGCGAGATCAGCACGGCGACCAGCCCATAGGCAAAACCATAGTGCGCCGCGACGATCGAGACGAACTGCTCGAACCCGCGCTTGCCGACCACCACCTCGGTCTCCTCCACCGCCACCACCTTGCCGCCGCGGATGAGATAGGTGCTGGCGTCGTAGGTGCCGACGGGCACGCTGGCGGGGATGTCGATGCGCGCGCGATAGAGCAGTTTCTGCGAAATCGCGACGCTGCCGCTGGACTGCGCATAATGGCCGTCGGCGAGGTTGGTGGCGATCAGCCCGTCGCGGAAGCGCAACTGCTCGCGCGTGTCGCCGACCTGGATCGGCGAGAGTTGGAGATGCTTCAGCCCGATCTCGTAAACATAGGCCTCGCGGTCGTCGACGATGTCCCTGATCGGCCTGGTCGAGGCGACGGCATAGAAGCTGGGCGCGGTGCGATAGCTGCTCGCCCCCGCATTGACCCAGATCAGCCCGCCGAGCTTGGCCTTTTCGCGCACGGTGATCGGCTGTCGCGGCCCCTCGATCACCACCGCGATATCGACCGGCCCCTCCGGGACGCGCCCCCCGGGATAGGCGATCGCGCCGAACAGCAGGAGCTCCGCGCCGGTGAAGCCCGATTGCAGGTCGATCCGGTGCTGGCTGACATCGGGCACCAGCAGCGGAGCGTTGCGGCCCTGCGCGGCGGCCGGCGTTGCAGCGGTGAGGGCGAGCAGCGCGATCGCAGCCGTCAGGCACCACCGCCGCATCACAGCGGCTGCAGCGTGTAGATGTCGGACGGCCGCCAGCCGAGGCCGATCGCCATGCGGATCGCGACCAGCAGCACGATGCACGACAGGGCGAAGCGCAGATATTCGGGCGGCAGCTTCTGGGCGAAGCGCGCGCCGAATTGCGCGCCGGTGACGCTGCCGACGAGCAGCAGCAGCGCCAGCACGATGTCCACCGCATGCGTGGTGACGCTGTGCATCATCGTCGAGGTCATCGTGACGAACAGGATCTGGAACAGCGACGTGCCGACCACCACCCGCGCGCCCATACCCAGGATATAAAGCATGGCGGGCACCATGATGAACCCGCCGCCCACGCCCAGCAGCATGGTCAGGATACCGGTCAGAAAGCCCAGCACCAGCGGCGCGATCGGCGAGATATAGAGGCCCGAGCGGTAGAAGCGCCAGCGCCAGGGCAGATTGGCGACCAGCGGATGGTGCCGCCGCTTGCGCGCGGGCAGCGGCTTGCCGCTCCTGAGCGCGCGCACGCTGCGGAAGCTTTCCACCGCCATCGATCCGCCGATGCCGCCGAGCATGACCACATAGACGATGTTGATCACCGTATCGATCTGGCCGAGCTCGGTGAGGAAAGCGAACAGCCAGGCGCCCGCCCCGGTGCCGAATACGCCGCCCAGCACCAGCACCAGCCCCATGCGAAAGTCCACGCCGCCGCGCTTCAGATGCGCGAACACGCCGGACACGCTGGCGCCGGTCACCTGGGTCGAGGCGGAGGCTGCGGCGACGGTCGGCGGGATGCCGTAGAAGATCAGCAGCGGCGTGGTCAGAAACCCGCCGCCCACCCCGAACATGCCCGAGAGAAAGCCGACCAGCCCGCCCAGCAGGATGATGACGAGCCCGTTCACGGACAGGTTCGCGATCGGCAGATAAACGTCCAAGGCCCGTCCTTCCCTGGCGGGGGACTAGACCCGTTTTGCGCCGCAATAAAGGCGTGCGGGCGGGGTCCGGGCAAGAAAGTTCAGAAACCGGTGGACAGCGTGAGCGCGGGGCCGCCGCCCGGGGCCGCGCTTCCGGCGATACGCAGGCGGTAATCGACCGCAAGCGCGATGCGGGCTGCGCCGACGGGGGTGCTGACGGAAATCCGCGGTCCGACATCGAGCCGTCGGACGTCGTCGGTGCCGCCGGACCATGCGCCCGCCCCGGCCGCGACCGCGACCGCGCCGATATCGGTGACGAGGCGCAAGGCGGCGGCCTGCACGTCGTAAAAAGGGTGGCGGCCGTCCTGCTCGTAGACGCCGGCCTGGCCATAGCTTTCCAGGGTGAAGCCGGCGGGCAGCTGCTGCGGTGGCGGGCCGCCCGCGACATAGGCGATGGCGGTCCGCGCGCCATCGGCGCGGCGGCGATATTCGGCGGCCAATGCCAGTCCGCGGACCGGCATCCAGCGCAGCCCCGCGCCCGCTTCGAGCGAGCGCGGATCGTCCGGGCTGTAGCCGAGCCGCGCGATCGCCTCGACCGGCGCGCGCAGCGACCCCGCGATACGGTGTGCGGCGATGGCCCCCGCCTGCGAGCCACCATAGCGCGTTTGCGCCAGTGCCGTATCGCCGCCGCCTGGGCGGTAAAAGGCGTAGGCGTAAAGCGAGAAGGGGGATTTCTGCAGCAAGCTCGGCAAGCTGGAGGGCGAGATTGAGGGACGGGATGGTGTGCGCCCGGCCGCGATTTCCGAGCGAAGAAAGGAACCGGAACCAAGAAGATGGTTTGGCTTGGTCTCCTCCGCCAACGAGGACAAGAGCGGTGGGGCCGGTCCATCCGTTTCTGGCCGTTGCAACAAGCTGTACCTCCAGTTCGGGAGGGCTATCCCCCCATCGTCATTCCGGACTTGATCCGGAATCCAGGGTCCAGCAGGCCAAGGCCCAGCAGGCCAAGGCCCAGCAGGCCAAGGCCCAGCAGGAATGTCGGCTGCGCGAGCAGCGCCCTCATCGGCCAACGGCGCGGATGGCCGTTCTGCCATCCGCTCGGAGACTGCCGCGGTATCCGGATAAGGCGGCATGTCTAACGGATGCTGCTTCCCCGCCGCCACTGGCCCTTCCCAGTAGAGGAGGATCGCGCGCGCGCCGATCCATAGCACCAGCAGCATTGCCATGAAGCGCAGGGGACGGCCGCGCGTCGGCCTCATTCGGCGGGTCCGATCATGGCCGGCCCGATCCTTGTGGATAAGTGTTCTACCGGCGTTGGGCGCGGCGCGAGATCGTCGGCTTCCGGGAAATAATGGCTGGTTTTTTCCCAGGTGAGGCGGCTGCCCAGGCAATAGCCGATATATTGGCGAAGCGCGCGGGTGGCGGCGACGATCGCGATCAGGTTGCCTGTCAGCAGCCGCGCCGGGCTCCACAGCGCCTCGCGCCATCCGCAGGCACGCGCAACGAGCCAGCATCGCACCACCACCCGCCACAGCAAGGCAAGCGCGGTTATCGTGACAAGCCAGTCCGCTTCGCCGCTGAGCCCTTGTGGACGATAATCGGGCAACCACCGTACGGCGATCCATAGCGTCAGCGTCAGCGCTCCGGTCACATATGCGGCCAGCAACAGAAAAGCGGCAAAGACGCTGCGTCGGTCGCGAAAGCGCATCCAGCATTCGGCGGGACAGCGGGTCCAGCCGAGCCGGTCCCACCCGGCCAGCGATATGCCGGTCAGCCAGCGCGCCTTTTGCCGCGCGCTGTCGACGAAGCGGCCGGGGAAGCAGCAACGCGTACAGATCAGGCTGCCGTCTCGTCCCGCCAGATGGACGATGGTCTGCCGCCCTTCCAGTTCGCGGACCTTCAGGCCCAGCTCGTAATCCTCGGTCAGGCTCTCGGCGCAAAAGGGCAGGCCGCCCTCGCGCGCGGCGATCGTCTCCAGCATGGCCCGCGAAAAGGCGCAGCCGACCCCGGCCGAGGGCAGCCCCGCGCCGAGCCAGCTGCGCACCACCAGCTGCTTGTCGTGCGCCTCGATGAACTCGTCGCGATAATGCCCGCTGACCAGGCGGGATCCGGGCACCGGCACCGCGCGCACCGGCAATTGCACCAGCTCGAAATCCTCGATCAGCCGGTCAAACAGCGCGAGTTCGTCGGTATGGACCAAGTCCTCCGCGTCGTGCAGGACGACCGCCTTGACGGTCAGGCCGCGCTCGGCCTCGAACGCGATCAGCGCGCGCCAAAGATGGTTCAGGCAGTCGGCCTTGGTGGTCGGGTCGGGCGCGCCGTTGACGATGAGATGGACGCGCGGATCGCGCGCCGCAGCTAGGGTCACCGCGTCGCGGGTGGCTGGGTCATTGGGATAGACCCCGGCGAAAATGCGATAATCCTGGCCCTGCCAGCGCACGCCGCACGCTTCCAGCATCCGGCCGACCACCGCGCTCTCGTCCCACAAGGGCAGGAAAATCGCGATCGGGCCGGGGCCGCGTGGCGGGCCGAGCTGGCCGAGATATCGCGACGGAGCGCAGCCGCGCAGCGCCAGCACGCAGCGCCGGACGACCCACAACAGGTCGATCGCGATATCGTCGGCTGCGCCAATCACGAACCCGATGCCGCAAAACAGCAGCAGCTCGTGCTGGGCAAGCTCAATGCAGTTGAGCCATTCCCCCATCGATTCCCCCCGGAACGGACTTTGTTTCAACCGGAAATGGAGCAATGTCAATCGCGCGGCGCATCGTCCGCCAATCTGGACATCAAGCCGCCAGCGGTTAAGGAGGCGCCATGCAAGACGGACCGGACACAATCACCACGCCCGAACTCCAGCAGGCCGAGATCGTGCCCGTAAAGATGATCTCGGCGCTGCGCCGGTTCATCTCGAGCGAGGCCTCGGGCGGCGTGCTGCTGATGCTGGCCGCGGCGGTCGCCATGCTGATCGCCAATATCGGCCTGTACGACGATTATCACGGGCTGCTGCACCACAAGCTCAGCTGGACCGGGGTCGCCAAGCTCGACACCCTGCACCTGTGGATCAACGACGGGCTGATGGCGATCTTCTTCTTTTTCGTCGGGCTGGAGATCAAGCGCGAGTTCATCGACGGGCGCCTGTCTAGCTGGGACAAGCGCCGCCTGCCGGTGGTCGCCGCCTTTGCCGGCATGGTGGTGCCGGCCTGTATCTACCTGCTCGTCGCCGGTTCCACGCCGGGCCTGACCAATGGCTGGGCGATCCCCGCGGCGACCGACATCGCGTTTGCCATCGGCGTGCTCGCGCTGCTCGGCAAGCGCGCGCCGACTTCGCTGAAATTGTTCCTGCTGACCGTCGCCATCGTCGACGACATGGGCGCGGTGGCGATCATCGCGGTCGCCTATACCCAGGGGCTGGCGATCGCCTGGCTGGCGGCCGCCGCGGGCGTGCTGGCGGCGATGTACCTGCTCAACCGGAGGAAGATCTACCAGCTGTGGCCCTATCTCCTGCTCGGCCTGATCCTGTGGTATTGCGTGTTGCAATCGGGCGTTCACGCGACCATCGCGGGCGTGCTGGCGGCGATGACGGTGCCGATCATCGTGACACCCGGCGCGCCCGATTCGCGGATCAGCCCGGTCCACCGGCTGGAACATTATATCGCGCCGTGGAGCGCCTATGCGATCATCCCGCTGTTCGGCTTCGCCAATGCCGGGGTGCAGATGGGCGATCTGGGGCTGAACGAAATCTTCGCGCCGCTGCCGCTGGGCATCGCGCTCGGCCTGTTCTTCGGCAAGCAGATCGGCATCTTCGGCGCGATCTGGATTTCGGTGAAAACCGGTTTCGCCAGCACCCTGCGCGGCGCGACCTGGCTGCAGACCTATGGCGTGGCGCTGCTGTGTGGCATCGGTTTCACCATGAGCCTGTTCATCAGCGAGCTGGCGTTCCAGGGCTCGCTGCTGCTGCGCGAAGAGGCCAAAGTCGGCATTCTGATGGGTTCGATCCTCTCGGCGGTGGTCGGCTATGGCCTGCTGCGCTTTGCTCCGCTGCACGAACGCCACGAGGAGATCGAGGCCGAGGAAGCCGCCGAAGAGGAGGCGGAGGGGGACGTGCGCGACATCAGCGATCCGCGGCCGGTGCGCGCGTGAGCGCTCAATTGGAGAGCTGTCTCGTTCCTCCGCGAGTGCAAGGGTAACAAAACCCGCTCGTCAGCACGAACGGATGGCGGTGGATGCGCAACCCACTGGACAAGCGCGCCGCGCGCACGCACCGTCCTGTCCATGAAAATCCTGCTTCTCGCCACCGCCGCGCTGCTCGGCGCTTGCGCCCCGCTAGCCACCGCCGCGGGCCCCGCCGCCGCCGGCGGCACCTCCGCTTCCAATATCGTCCGCGACGCCGCGCTCGATGCGCTGGCCGAGCGCTATGTGAAGCTGGAGCTCGCCATCGGCACGCAGGAGGAGGGCTATATCGACGCCTATTACGGCCCGCCCGGATGGCAGGTCGAGGCCGTGGCCGATCCCGGAACCAAGGCGGAGCTGCTGGTTCGCACCGTAGAGCTGCGCAGCGCTATCCGCGCGGCGGCACCCGCCGATGCGCCCGGCCAGCGCCGCGCCGCCTGGCTCGCCGCGCAGCTTACCGCCGCCGAGACGCGGCTGCGCATGATGATGGGCGAGAAATTTTCGTTCCTGGACGAGGCGCAGGGCCTGTTCGGCGTGCGGCCCGATCCCCAGCCGCTCGCCGGGTTCGATCCGATCCTGGAGGAAATCGACGCGCTGGTGCCGGGAGAAGGCGATCTCGCCGCGCGCGTCGATGCCTTTCAGCAGCGCTTCGTGATCGCCCCGGACAGGCTGAAGCCCGTGATGGACCGGGCCATCGCCGAATGCCGCGCGCGCACCGCGGCGCATATCGCCTTGCCGCCCGGCGAAAGTTTCGATCTGGAGTTCGTGGGCGGCAAACCCTGGAGCGGCTATAATTATTACAAGGGCGGGTTTCACAGCCTGATCCAGGTCAACACCGATCTGCCGATCGGCCTCAGCCGGGCGATCGATCTGGGCTGCCATGAGGGCTATCCCGGGCATCATGTCTTGAACAGCCTGCTCGAACAACGTCTGGCGAACGCGCGCGGCTGGGTCGAATTCAGCGTCTATCCGCTTTATTCGCCGCAATCGCTGATCGCCGAGGGCTCGGCCAATTACGGCATCGAACTCGCCTTTCCCGGCGTCGAGCGGCTGAATTACGAGCGCGACACGCTCTATCCGCTGGCCGGGCTCGATCCCGCCGGCGCCGGACCCTATTGGGCGCTGCAGATCGCCATGCGCGCGCTGTCCGGCGCGCGGCTCACCATCGCGCAACAATATCTGGACGGGCAGATCGACCGCGCCGAAGCGGTGCGGCTTACGCAGAAATATCAGCTGGTGAGCAGGGCAGGTGCAGAGAAGGCGATCGATTTCACCGAAACCTATCGCAGCTATATCCTGAACTACGGCCTGGGCATGGACATGGTGCAGGCCAGCGTGGAGGCGGGCGACCCGAGCGAGGACGAGATGTGGCGGCGCTTCGAGGCGATTATTTCCGAACCGACGCTGCCGGGGGATTTATAGGCGAACCATTGCCTGATGCTCAGCTCGGAATTTCGAAGCGGACCCGGCTGATCCAGTAAGAAGCAAGCGGTTTACCTTCGGCATCGAGCGCAGGCTTGAAGCGAGCGCGTTTGGATATAGCTTCGCAAACCGCATCGTCGAACCCCTGTGGCCGCGTGGATGCCTGAATATGGCAATCGGTGACCTTGCCTTTTTCATCGATACTGAGGCGAAAATTCACGAGGCCCTGGGCACCCTTGCGCAAGAGATCCTTGGGATAATCGGATGACGTCACCCATCTGCCGACATTGCCGATGGGCATCGGCATGCGCGTCGCCGTCTTGATTCGCTCCACATCGACCCCCCAATGGCTCATCAGTTCATCGACGCATGTGCGCAGGGCCTTCATCGGCGCGCCGAGCGAGCCGGTTTCCAAGAGAACCGGGGGGAAGCCATAGGCGTCGATCTGAAGAAAGCGCACAGCCTCCTCACGCTCGTCGCTGATCCCGTCCCGCTTCGCGATGGCAGTTTCATCATCGGATTTTTTCGCTGCCTTGCTCGAAACGGTCTTGATTTCGGCCAATTTTCCGATCGAGGTTGATGCGAATATCATCGCGGGTTGATCGTTGAGGTCGCCTGAGGCGAAATAACCATCCTTCTCTTCTTCGGCCGGGCCGAAACGCAAATGCGCCTTGTCGCCATTCACGGTTCCGCCGAAGGGTTTGCCGCTGACGATCATGGTGAAGCTATCGCCGGGCTCATAGCGATCGAGAATAAGCACACTCGTTTGCTCGCCCTCGCCGAACTGCCGGGCAAGGCGGCAGCTGTCATCGGCATAGTCGACCTGCCATTTGGACGAAGGCTGCAGAACCAGCGTTTCTTTTTCCGCCATAGCGGCCGTGCCCGTAAACGACGACGCGATGACGCCGAGCGCCGCCAACGTAACGCTGAGTTTTGCCTGTGCACTTGTCATGACCCGAACCCTCCCCAACCAGCAATCGAAACCGTTGCAATGTAAGAATTGTTGTGACCCCTGAATGACATCGAATGCAAGGCTTCGATGCCTGCCATTAGGAAATTATATTACGCGATTTTGGTCACGTATCGCGGTGACTTTGTAGCCTTTGGCGATTATGTACTTGCAGCCCGTTTCATTTTTTCGTCACCCCAGCGAAAGCTGGGGTCTCGGGCGGGATCGCCATGAGGCCTGAGATGCCAGCTTTCGCTGGCATGACGAACAAAGAAAGGCGGAGCCATGCCGTTTTGAATTTCCATCCGACTGGGTTTGCAAAGCACATAATCGCCAATCTAGGCGATTATATACCTTGCAAACCCGTTTCATTTTTCGTCACCCCAGCGAAAGCTGGGGTCTCGGGCGGGATCGCCATGAGGCCTGAGATGCCAGCTTTCGCTGGCATGACGAACAAAGAAAGGCGGAGCTATGTCGTTTCTGAATTTCCATCCGACTGGGTTTGCAAAGCACATAATCGCCAAAATCTAGGCGATTATGTACCTTGCAAACCGTTTCATTTTTCGTCACCCCAGCGAAAGCTGGGGTCTCGGGCGGGATCGCCATGAGGCCTGAGATGCCAGCTTTCGCTGGCATGACGAACAAAGAAAGGCGGAGCTATGTCGTTTCTGAATTTCCATCCGACTGGGTTTGCAAAGCACATAATCGCCTAGCCTCTGCGCAAGTTTCGGTTGCGTTCGTCCTCAGCCGTTGACGGTGATCACCTTATAAAGAATCCAGACGATCAGCGCGGCCATCACCGCCCAGGTGCCGATCACGCCGATCGCGCGCAGCTTGGGCGGGCCGCCTTCATGCTTCTGATGCAGGCCGACGATGTGCGCCGCGCGCGCGCCGAGGAAGATCACCGCGAGGCCGGTGAGCGCCCAGTGATTGGCGTCGGAGAGTTCGAGCAGGCCGATCATCAGGATCACGATCGGCGCATGCTCGGCCAGGTTGCCATGCGCGCGGCTGTGCGCGGTGAGCAGGGCATCGCCCTCGGTGCCGAACGCGGTCTTGGTGCGAAAGCGCCCGCGCACGGTGGCGGCAGCGGTGGCCAGCAGCATGATCGCGCAGATGATGGCGGTCAGCGCGGTAACGGGTAAGGTCATGGAGAGTCCCCCTGCACGATGAAAAACCGCACCTTACACCGTGAGCCCTGAGCTTGTCGAAGGGCGTTTATCCTTGGCGGCACTTCAGCGAGAGCCGTCCTTCGACAGGCTCAGGGCTTACGGATTGAGAGCTGGCCACATGTCTTGCAGGCCGGGTCCTTGGACAGCCGCATCGTGTACATCGAGGGCTTGAGGCCATCGATCACGTGGAGCCTGCCTTTGGCGTCATCGCCGAAGCCGGTGATCGCGCGGATCGCCTCCGTCGCGCCGAAGCTGCCGACGAGCCCGCACAGCGCGCCGAGCACGCCTTGATCGGCGCAGCTGTCGCAATCGTCCGCGTCATGCGCATCGCCCACGAAGCAGCGGTAGCAGGGGGCGTCAGGCTTGTGGCCGTAGAAGGTGCCGACCTGCCCCTGGAACATCCCGATCGCGGCGGAGACCAGCGGGATGTGCAGCCTTACGCACTGGTCCGCTACGATCAGGCGGGTGGCGAAATTATCGGTGCCATCGAGCAGGATATCGGGCGCGGTCTCCGCGAGGATGGCGGCAACGTTGCCGGCAGTGATCGCCTCGGTGATGGCGGTGACGGCGATGTCCGGATTCAGGCGGCCGACAGCGGCGGCGGCGCGCTCGGCCTTGGGCTGGCCGATATCGTCGCTGCCGTAGAGCGGCTGACGTTGCAGGTTCGAGAGCGAGACCATGTCCGGATCGACGATCGTGAGCCGCCCCACGCCCGCGGCGGCAAGATACTGGATCGCGGGGCAACCGATCCCGCCCGCGCCGATCACCAGCACATGCGCGGCGAGCAGCCTCTTCTGCCCCGCCCCGCCGATCTCGCGCAGCACGATATGGCGGGCATAGCGGTCGAGCTGGTCGTCGGTGAGGGTGATTGTCATGGGGCAGGAGATAGGGGGAAGCTTGTCAGTTTAGAACCCACACCCATCCATCCTGAGCCTGTCGAAGGACTGTTCTATTATCGAACGCAGCAGAACAGTGCAGCCCTTCGACAAGCTCAGGGCGAACGGTGTTTGGGAAGAGGCTTTCTATCAAACCCCGGTCGAACCGAACCCGCCCGTGCCCCGCTCGGTATCGCTTAGTTTCTCGACCTCGACCATCACCCCGCGCTGCACGGGGGCCACCACGATCTGGGCGATCCGGTCACCCTTGGAAATGGCGAAGTCTTCCTCGCTCAGATTGGCGAGCAGCACCTTTACTTCGCCGCGATAGTCGCTGTCGATGGTGCCCGGCGTGTTGAGCACGCTGATGCCGTGCTTGAAAGCGAGGCCCGAGCGTGGGCGGACCTGGATTTCAAAGCCCTCGGGGATGGCCACGGCGAAACCCGTGGCGATCAGTGCGCGGGCGCCGGCGCGCAAGGCCGTGCTCTCGGCCGAACAGATGTCCATGCCCGCCGCCCCCGGCGTCTCGTGGCGCGGCAGATCGAGCCCCGCGCCATTGGGCAGGCGCTTGACTTCGATTTCAATCGGCATCGAGAACATCGGCGATCCTTTCCATGAGCCTTTGCGCGACGACGCTTTTGGGCGCGCTTTCCCAGTATTCCACGCCGTCCGCCGTCACCAGATGCACGGCGTTGCTGTCGCCGCCCATCACGCTTTGTCCCCTTGGCCCGGACACGTCATTGGCGATAATCCAGTCGCAGCCCTTGGCCTCGAGCTTGGCTTTGGCGTGCTCGACCACGTCGTTGGTCTCGGCGGCAAAGCCCACGAGCAAGGAAGGGCGGCGGTCGCTGGCGGCAAGGCCGGCGAGGATGTCGGGATTTTCGGCCAGCGCGAGCGGGGCGGGGCCGGTGCCCGACTTCTTGATCTTGCGGTCGTTCTCCTCGGCCGCGCGCCAGTCGGCGACGGCGGCGACCAGGATCGCGGCGTCGGCGGGCAGGGCGCTTTCGACTGCCATTTGCATTTCGCGTGCGGTTTCGACGTCGATGCGGATCACGCCCGGCGGCGTGTGCAGGCTTACGGGGCCGGCGACGAGCGTCACCTCCGCGCCCATCGCCGCGGCGGCCTCGGCGATGGCGAATCCCTGTCGGCCGGAGCTGCGATTGGCGATGTAGCGCACGGGATCGATCGGCTCGCGCGTAGGCCCGGCGGTGACGAGGATGCGCTTGCCGTGGAGCGGACGGTGCGCGTCGGGGGCAAAAGCGGGTTGATCGGAGAGGGGACTGCTCCCCTCCCGCTCGCGGGAGGGGCTGGGGGTGGGCGAGTTCCCGGGTTGAGCTGGCGTTGCGAGTTCAGTGGACGGCCCCACCCCTAACCCCTCCCCTGGAGGGGAGGGGGATTTGAGGGCGCGCTCGATCGCGCTGGAAATCCGTTCGAGTTCAGGCAGGCGCCCGGGGCCGTATTCACCGCAGGCCATCTCGCCTTCGTCCGGTTCCATCACCTTGACACCGTCCTCGCGAAGGCGCGCGACGTTGCGGCGGGTCGCCGGATGCTGCCACATCCGTACGTTCATCGCGGGCACCGCCAGCACCGGCTTGTCGGTGGCGAGCAGCACGGTGGTCGCCAGATCGTCGCAGATGCCAGCCGCCATCTTTGCGAGCAGATCGGCGGTGGCCGGGCAGACGACGATCAGATCGGTCTGGCGCGAAAGCTGGATATGGCCGATCTCGCGCTCGTCCTTCAGGTCGAACATGTCCGAATAGACCTGGTCCTCGGTCATCACGCCGAGCGACAGCGGCGTGACGAATTCGTGCGCGGTCTTGGTCATCAGCCCGCGCACGGCGATGCCTTGTCGGCGGAGCAACCGGACGAGCTCCAGAGACTTATACGCCGCGATGCCGCCGCCGACGATTAGAAGGATGGAGCGTGTCGTCATAAGCTCAGCCTAGCCACCACATGCCCGCCGCGCCAGCCGCCGCGGCAAGGATGGCAGTGGCGACGTAGCGCAGGCCCGCGCCGCGCGGCCGGTCGCGGTCCCAGATCAGCTTGATGTCGGGCAAGGGTGGCGGGGGCGGGGCGCCGCCGGGTTTGGGCAGACTCTCGTCGAGGCGGCGGATCAGGTCGGGGATCAGGCCCAAGGTCTCGACATTGCGCTTGATGGCGTCCGCCGCGGCGGCCTCGGGGCCGAGTTCGGTGCGGATCCACTCGCGCACGAAGGGGGCCGCGCTGTCCCACATGTTGATGCCGGGATCGAGCGAGGTGGCCACGCCCTCCACCATCACCATCGTCTTTTGCAGCAAGAGGAGGTGCGGCTGCGTCTGCATGTCGAAATCGCGGGTGATCGCGAACAGCCCGTCGAGCATCATGCCGACCGACAGCTCGCTCACCGGCTTACCGCGCATCGGCTCGCCCACGGCCCTGAGCGCGGTGGCGAAGTCCTCCAGATTGTGGTGCGCGGGCACATATTGCGCCTCGAAATGAATCTCGGCCACGCGGCGGTAATCGCCGGTGATCAGGCCGTAGAGGATTTCGGCCAGCCAGAAGCGCGCCTTGCGGTTGATGCGGCCCATGATCCCGAAATCGATCGCCACGATCGTTCCGTCGGCGCGCACCAGCAGATTGCCCTGGTGCATGTCGGCGTGGAAGAAACCTTCCGATATTGCCTGGCGCAAAAAGGCGTGGACCAGCCGGTCGGCCAGAAGGTGCGGGTGGTGGCCCGCGGCGAGCAGCGCCTCGCGGTCGGCGATCTTGATGCCGTCGACCCAGTCGAGCGTCAGCACCTTGCCCGCGGTCCGGTCCCAGTCGATCGCCGGCACTTCGTAATATGGTTCGGACTGCATCGCGTCCTTGAGCTCGCTGGCCGAGGCGGCCTCGCGCCGCAGGTCGAGCTCGCGCAAGGTCCAGCGCTTGAAATTGGCGATGGTGAGCCGGGGCCGCAGCCGCGCCGCCTCGCCGCCGAACGCCTCGAGATGGGCGGCCGCCCATTCATAGGTCTCGATATCGCGCAGGAAACGCTTGTCGATGCCGGGACGCTGCACCTTGACCGCGACCGTGCGGCCGTCGGTGGTGATCGCCTTGTGCACCTGCGCGATCGAGGCCGAACCGATCGGCTCCTCCTCGATCGATTGGAAATGCTTGTCCCAAGGCGCATCGAGCGCGCGTTCGATCTGCTCGCAAATCTTGCCGAACGGCTCGGGCGGCAACTTGTCCTGCAGGTTCAGGAGATTGCGGGTCGCCTCCTCGCCGACCAGGTCGGGCCGCGTGGCGAGCGTCTGGCCGAGCTTGATCGCGGCCGGTCCGATCTCGCGGAAGGCGGCGGCGTAATCGGGCGTTTGCGGCTGGACGGTGCCCAGTCGCGCGATGCGGCACAGGCGGCGCACCGGCAGCGGCGTCTGCCGCGCCGTCTCGATATCGCGCAGCGCCCCGTGCCGCGCGAGAATGCGGCCCCATTTGAGGAGCCGGAAGATGTGCGTGCGCGCGGCGGTCATGCTTTCTCCCACTCCCCTTCAGGGGAGGGGGCCGGGGGGTGGGGGGTGCCGGACAATGACGACCTCGAAGGCACGTCCACACCCCTAGTCCCTCCCCTGAAGGGGAGGGGGACTTCCAGCTTGGACGGCATCAAATCTTCCAGCCGCTGTGGATCGCCACCAGCCCGCCGAGAATCGGTTCGGCCCTGGTTTGCGCGAAACCGGCGTCCTCGATCATCGCCTTGAACCGCTCCATGTCGGGGAAGCGGCGGATCGATTCCACGAGGTAGCGATAGCTCGCCTCGTCCTTGGCGATCGCCTTGCCGAGCCTGGGCACCAGGTTCATCGAATACCAGTCATAGACGTCGGCGAAACCGGGCCAGAGCGTGGTCGAGAATTCCAGGCAGAAGAAGCGCCCACCGTAGCGCAGCGTCCGGTGCGCCTCGGCCAGCGCCGCGGGGATATCGGTCACGTTCCTGATGCCGAAGGCGATGGTGTAGGCGTCGAAATGCCGGTCCGGAAAGGTCAGCGTCTCGGCATTCTGCTCGGTCCAGACCAGCCCGTCGAGACCGCGCTTCACCGCGCGCCGCATGCCGACCTCCAGCATTTCCGGATTGATGTCGGCCACCGTCACATTGGCGCCCTTGGACCGCAGGCGAAAGGCGATGTCGCCGGTGCCTCCGGCCATGTCGAGGATGTCCTCGCCTTCGCGCGGCTTCACCAGCCGGACGAAACGGTCCTTCCAAAGGCGATGCATCCCGCCCGACATCGCGTCGTTCATCACATCGTAGCTGGACGCGACGTTCGAGAACACGCCGCCGACGCGCCGGGTCTTTTCGTCCGGCGGAACCTCTTCATAGCCGAAGGAGACGGTGTCGGTCATGGCGGGGAGTCCTCATCAAAGCGTGCCACGCGCCTTACGGAGCCGCGCGTCTCATTGCTAGATGGGTGACGTGCAATTGAAAAACCACTTGTTCCCCGGCGAAGGCCGGGGCCCATCAGATAACGTCCGATGCTGGGCCCCGGCCTTCGCCGGGGAACTGAAAAATGGGCGCAATCTTTCAACTGTTCCCTATATGGCAGCCCATGCCGGAACTCCCCGAAGTCGAAACCACCGTGCGCGGGCTCGCCGCCGTGATGGAGGGCGCGCGTATCGCCGGCGTCGAGGCGCGCCGGCCGGACCTGCGCCGGCCGTTCCCGGAAGACCTGCGCCAGCGGCTCACCGGCGCTACCGTCTCGGCGCTGGGGCGCCGCGCAAAATACGGGCTGATCGAGACGGACCGCGGCGACACGATGATCTTCCATCTCGGCATGTCGGGCCGCTGGCGGATCGATCCGGAGACCTTGGGCGCCCACGATCACCTCATCCTCGGCGTCGACAGCGGTCATATCCTCAGCCTCAACGATCCGCGCCGTTTCGGCTCGGTCGATCTGGTGCCGACCGAGGCATTGAAAGAATGGCCTCCCTTTGCCACGATGGGCCCGGAGCCGCTGGGGCCGGACTTCACGGCGAAGCATCTGCAATGTGCTCTGAACGGCCGGAGCGCATCCATAAAATCGCTGCTGCTCGACCAGCGCATCGTCGCGGGGCTCGGCAATATCTATGTCTGCGAGGCGCTCAACATGGCGCGCATCGCGCCGGGAGGGCAGGGCGGCAGGATCGGGCCGAAGCGCCTCGAACGGCTGGTTGAGGCGATCCGCGCGGTATTGCTTGCGGCGATCGAAGCGGGCGGCAGCACCCTGCGTGACTACGCCCGGCCCGACGGCGAGCTCGGCTATTTCGCCAGGCAGTGGCGGGTCTACGGCCGGGAGGGGCGGCACTGCCCCTGCGGCGGCTTGGTGCGGCGGCGCATAGAGGGCGGCCGCTCGACCTTTTACTGCGCCGACTGCCAGCACTGAGCGCGCCTCCTTACTGTGGGCGACTTGCCATGCCCGGGCGCTTGCGTCAGGACGGCGGCACCCGAATCCATCCGCACAAAGGCCTTTTCCATGACCATCATCGCCCAACTCGTCGGCCGCGAAATTCTCGACAGCCGGGGCAATCCCACCGTGGAAGCGGACATGTTCCTGACCGACGGCAGCATGGGCCGCGCGGCGGTGCCGTCCGGCGCTTCGACCGGCAAATATGAGGCGGTCGAGCTGCGCGACGGGGACGGGGCGCGCTTCGGCGGCAAAGGCGTGTCGAAGGCCGTGGAGGCAATCAACGGCCCGATCGCCGACGCGATCACCGGTATGGACGCGGCCGATCAGGTGGCGATCGACCGCGCGATGATCGCGCTCGACGGAACCGATAACAAAGGCAAGCTCGGCGCCAACGCGATCCTCGGTGCTTCGCTCGCCGCCGCGCACGCCGCCGCCAACAGTTTCGGCCTGCCGCTCTACCGTTATCTCGGCGGCGTCAACGCCAAGACCATGCCGGTGCCGATGATGAACATCGTCAACGGCGGCGCGCATGCCGACAACCGGCTGGATTTTCAGGAATTCATGATCATGCCGGTCAGGGCCGACAGTTTTGCGGAAGCGCTGCGGATGGGCACGGAGGTGTTCCACGGGCTGAAGTCCGCGCTGTCGGCCAAGGGGAAGAATACCGCGGTGGGCGACGAGGGCGGTTTTGCGCCCGATCTTCCATCCGCCGAGGAAGCGCTCGACTTCGTCATGGGCGCGGTGCGCGACGCCGGGTTCGAGCCGGGCGAGGATATGGTCATCGCGCTCGATGTCGCGGCGAGCGAGTTCTTCAAGGACGGAGCCTATGTCTATGCGGGTGAGGGCGTGACGCGGTCCATCTCCGAGCAGGTGGATTATCTCGCCAAGTTGCAGGCGGACTATCCGATCCTGTCGATCGAGGACGGGATGGACGAGGACGATTTCGACGGCTGGAAGCAACTCACGGACCGGATCGGCGGCGATTGCCAGCTGGTCGGCGACGATCTGTTCGTCACCCAGGAAAAGCGCCTGCGCGACGGCATCGAGCGCGGGCTCGCCAATTCGATCCTGATCAAGGTCAACCAGGTCGGCACGTTGACCGAGACGCTGGAGACGGTCGATATCGCGCATCGCCACGGCTACGGCGCGGTCATGTCGCACCGTTCGGGCGAAACCGAGGATACCACCATCGCCGATCTCGCCGTCGCCACCAATTGCGGTCTGATCAAGACCGGCTCGCTCTCGCGTTCCGATCGCACCGCCAAATACAACCAGCTGCTGCGGATCGAGGAGCAGCTGGGCGAGGCCGCGCATTTCGCGGGGGCCGATTTCATGCGGCGCATGGGCCGCGCCTGAATTTGAAGGAATGGACCGATGATGATCGAACGGGCCGGCCTGAAGGTCGAGGAACAGCTTGCCACCTTCATCGAACGCCGGGCGTTGCCGGGCAGCGGCGTCGACGCGGACGCGTTCTGGACGGGGCTTGAAAGGCTGTACGAGCGCTTCGCCCCGCGCAACCGTGCGCTGCTGGCGAGGCGCGACGAGTTGCAGCGGAAGATCGACGACTGGCACCGTACCCATGACGTAACCGCCGAGCCGGACGCCTATCGCGCCTTTCTGACCGAGACCGGCTATCTCGTCGAGGAACCGGCGCCGTTCGAAATCGGCACCCAAAATGTCGATCCCGAAATCGCGACACTTGCCGGCCCGCAGCTCGTGGTGCCCGCGCTCAACGCGCGGTTCGTGCTCAACGCCGCCAATGCGCGCTGGGGCAGTCTCTACGATGCGCTCTACGGCACCGATGTGATTCCGGGCGAAGCGAAGCCCGGTGGGTATGACGCCGAGCGCGGCGCAAAGGTCGTCGCTTGGGCCAAGGCGTTTCTCGACGAGGCGGTGCCGCTGGCGGCGGGCGGCTGGGCGGACCTGCGCGATGGCGACATCGCGCTGGCCGACGAGCGCCAGTTCGTCGGCACGAGCGCGGACGGCAAGGGCCGCCTCTATCGCCACAACGGGCTCCACATCGAGGTGCGCTTCGACCGCGACCATCCGGTCGGCAGGGACGATCCGGCGGGCATCGCCGACGTCATTCTGGAGGCCGCGCTCAGCGCGATCGTCGATCTGGAGGACTCCGTCGCCGCGGTCGATGCCGAGGACAAGGTGCTGGGATATGGCAACTGGCTCGGCCTGATGAAGGGCGACCTTTCGGAAAGCTTCGAAAAGGGCGGCGAGATCGTCACCCGCACCCTCGCTCCGGACCGCGCATATACCGCCCCCGACGGCACCGCGTTCAGTCTGCCCGGACGCAGCCTGCTGCTGGTGCGCAATGTCGGGCATCTCATGACCACGTCCGCTATCACGCTGCCCGATGGCAATGAGGCGCCCGAGGGCATTCTCGACGCCGCCGTCACCGCGCTGATCGGCAGGCATGACGGCAAGGGCGCGCTCGCCAACAGCCGGGCGGGCTCGATATATATCGTGAAGCCCAAGATGCACGGCCCCGAAGAGGCGGCGTTCACCGACGATCTGTTCGCCGCGGTGGAGGACATGCTCGGCCTCGCGCGCAATAGCATCAAGGTCGGCGTGATGGACGAGGAGCGGCGCACCTCCGCCAATCTGGCCGCCTGCATCCACGCGGTGAAGGACCGCATCTTCTTCATCAACACCGGCTTTCTCGACCGCACCGGGGACGAGATGCACACGAGCATGGCGGCCGGGGCGATGATCCCCAAGGGCGAGATGAAATCGAGCGACTGGATCGCGGCCTATGAAGACCGCAACGTGCAGGTCGGCCTCGCGCATGGGTTCTCGGGCAAGGCGCAGATCGGCAAGGGCATGTGGGCCGCGCCCGACCGCATGGCCGACATGATGGCGCAGAAGATCGGCCATCCCCGGACCGGCGCCAACACCGCCTGGGTGCCGAGCCCGACGGCGGCGACGCTGCACGCGGTGCATTATCACCGGGTCGACGTGTTCGGCCTGCAGCAGGAGATTGAGAAGCGCGGGACGCCGGGCCTCGGCAAGCTGCTGACGGTGCCGTTGGCCAGCGATACCAACTTCCCCGATGATGTGATCGAGCAAGAGCTGGAAAACAACATTCAGGGTATTCTGGGCTATGTCGTGCGCTGGATCGACCAGGGCGTGGGCTGCTCCAAGGTGCCCGATATCCACGATATCGGCCTGATGGAGGACCGCGCGACGCTGCGCATTTCATCGCAGCACGTCGCCAACTGGCTGAAGCACGGCATCGTGACGCGGCCGCAGGTCGATGCCGTGTTCGGGCGGATGGCGACCAAGGTCGACGCGCAGAACGCGGGCGACCCGGCCTATCGCCCGATGGCACCGGGGCTGGACGGCATCGCCTATCAAGCCGCGCGCGCGCTGGTGTTCGAAGGCGAGCAGCAGCCGAGCGGCTATACCGAACCCCTGCTCCACGAATATCGGCGGCGGAAAAAGGCGGAGGGCTGAAATTCATTGCCTATGGTTCCCTGCAATTGGCTAAACAGGATGCGGCAACTTTGCATCGGTTCCCCGGCGAAGGCCGGGGTCCATCAGGCGCCGTTCGATGCTGGACCCCGGCTTCGCCGGGGAGCGCTTTGACCTTGTCTCGTCACTTGGTCTCTCCATCCGCATCGGGTTGCCTGTCCGGATGTGCCGCCGCGATGCGTTCGTCCGCCAACGCGCGCTCGGCGACCGCCATCAGCTTCGGAAAGGGCGAGAGGTCGGTCTGGAACCGCGCGGCCGAATAGACCTGCGGCAGCAGATAGCATTCGACCAGGCCCGGCCGGTCGCCGAACGCGAACGCCCCGCCATGTTTCGCGATCAGAGTTTCCAGCGCGGCGAAACCGTCGCCGATCCAGCGATTGACCCAGGACCTGACGCTTTCGGGCGGCTGGCCCAGTTCGCCGGTCAGATATTTCAGGATGCGCAGATTGCCGAGCGGGTGGACATCGCAGCCGATGATCGCCGCCATTCCCCGCACCGCGGCGCGGTCCACGGGACCGGTGGGTAGCAGGGCCGGTTCGGGCCAGCGTTCCTCCAGATATTCGATGATCGCCGGGCTCTGCACCAGCACGTCGCCGCCCACTTCCATCGCGGGCACTAAGCCCTGCGGTTGTAACGCGCGATAGGTCTCGCCATGCTGCTCCCCGGCGCGCAGATCGACCGCGCGATAGTCGTAATCGAGGCCCTTCAGCGCGAGTGCGATGCGCGTGCGATAGCTGGTGCCCGAGCGCCAATAGCCGTGGAGGACGATATCGCTCATCGAATCACCCCGATTTGAAAGTTCGCTGTGGTCTCACACCCGTGCCCTCGAAACTTCGCCCAGACGTTTCCTGTGAACGACGAAGCGAGGGGCGGGTGCATATTGGCCATGCGCCGAACATAATCTTTCAAAGCCAACAAAAACAGGCTCACGAGACCATGATCGCATCAGGGCGCCGGCCGCACCACCGCGCGGCATTCGCCGAAACCGATCGGGACCGCCCCGTCCGCTTTCGCCGTCGCCTTGAGGATGATCTCGTCGCCATCCTCCAGGAAGCCGCGGGTCTCGCCATTGGGGAGCGTGATCGGTTCCTTGCCGCCCTTCGACATTTCCATCAGGCTGCCTAGGCTGTCATCGTTCGGACCCGAGATGGTGCCGGTGCCGAGCAGGTCGCCGGGCCGAAGGTCGCAGCCGTTCGACGCGTGGTGGGTGACGATTTGCGCGACCGTCCAGTACATGTGTTCCGCCGCGCTCTGGCTGAGCCGGTGCGGCGCCTCGCCAGCATCGCGCATCTTGGCCGTCAGCAAAAAGGTGTCGAGTTCGAGCGCCAGCGCGCCGTGCTTCCGATCCCCGGCATCGCTGAGATAATCGAGCGGGGCGGGATCGCCCTCGGGACGCGGGGCCTGCGCCTTGCGAAACGGCGCCATCGCCTCGGCGGTGACCACCCAGGGCGAGACCGTGCTGTGGAAATTCTTCGCCAGAAACGGCCCCAGCGGCTGATATTCCCAGCCCTGCAGATCGCGCGCCGACCAGTCGTTCAGCAGGCCGAAGCCCGCGACATGATCGGGCGCGTCGGCGATGGCGATCGGCTCGCCGAGTGCGTTGCCCGGCCCGATCCACACGCCCAGTTCCAGCTCGTAATCGAGCCGCCGCGAGGGACCGCGCACCGGCGCGTCCTCGTCCGGCGCCTTGCGCTGGCCATTGGGGCGCGTCACCGGCTCGCCCGACACGCGAATGGACGAAGCGCGGCCATGATAGCCGATCGGCACATATTTGTAGTTCGGCAGCAGCGGGTTGTCGGGCCGGAACTGCTTGCCGATGTTCATGGCGTGGTGGATGCCGACGTAGAAATCGGTGTAGTCGCCGATCCGCGCGGGCAGATGCATGGTGCAGTCCGCGGCGTCGTAGAGCAGCGGCTCCACCTTTTCGCGATATTGCTCGTCCGACAGCAGTTCGGAGAGACGCTGGCGAAACGCCATCCGGTCCGCCTTGGGCAGCGCGAAAAAGGCGTTCAGCGTCGGATTTTCCAGTGGCACCACATCGGCGCGCGGCAACAGACCGAGCTCGGCGACCGCCCAGAGATCGAGCACCTTGTCGCCGATCGCGGTGCCGGCGCGCGGGCCTTCGTCCTTGGGGCTGAAGATGCCGAGCGGCAGGTTCTGGATCGGGAAATCGGCGTGGCGATCGGCGCTGGAAACCCAGCTTTTGAGGTCGGGGCTGTGGGTAGAATCGGTCATGAAATCCTCTTAACGGCAACTCGTCATGCCAGCGAAAGCTGGCATCTCTGGCGTTTCAGCACATCCGCCCGAGACCCCAGCTTTCGCTGGGGTGACGAGCCATTCGGGCTAGGGCAACCTCGCCTTCGGAAAATCCGCCCAGGCTTCGTCATAATCCGGCTGGGCGTGGTCCATGGCGAAGCGCGTGGGCCTGTACGGCCAGCAGCTTTCGACCATGAACGCCATGGTGCCGTCGATCTTATGGGGCTTCAACTCGGCGGCGGTCGCTTTCTCCCAGCTCGCCTTGTCCGGACCGTGGCCCGCCATCAGATTGTGGAGCGACAGGCCGCCGGGCTGGAAGCCGCCGCCTTCCTTGGCATCATACTCGCCGTAAATAAGCCCCATCGCCTCGCTCATGACGTTGCGGTGGAACCAGGGCGGGCGGAAGCTGTCCTCGGCCACCATCCAGCGCGGCGGGAAGATCACGAAATCGGCATTGGCGCGGCCCGGCACGTCGCTGGGGGAGGTCAGCACGGTGAAGATCGACGGATCGGGATGGTCGAAGCTGACCGTGTTCATCACGTTGAAGCGCGAGAGATCGTAACGAAAGGGCGCGAGATTGCCGTGCCATGCCACCACGTCGAGCGGGCTGTGACCCAGCGTCGTGGTCCATAACGAGCCGAGATATTTCTGGACGAGCTCGATCGGCTCGTCGCGGTCCTCGTACCAGGCGACCGGCGTCTCGAAATCGCGCGGGTTGGCGAGACCGTTGGCGCCGATCGGCCCGAGATCGGGGAGGCGGAACAGCGCGCCGTGGTTTTCGGCGACATAACCGCGCGCGCTGCCATCGGGCAGCAGCGCGCGAAAACGCACACCGCGCGGGATCAACGCGATCTCGCCGGGGGCTATCATCATGCGGCCGAGTTCGGTCAGCAGTTCGAGACGGCCTTCCTGCGGGATGAAGACCAGTTCGCCGTCGGCATCGACGAACACGCGCGCGTTCATATCGGCGTTCGCGGCATAGACATGCACCGCCACGCCTTCCAGATCGGCGGGGTCGCGGTTGGCGAGCATGGTGGTCATGCCGTCGATCAAGTCGGTGCCGGGCGCCGCCGCCTCGGCCAGCGGGTCCCAGCGCAGGCGATTGGGCGCCAGCGGTTCGTCGATCGTGCCGGGCGCGAAGCGCTGTGCGCCGTCATAGCGGGTAAAAGGCGGATGCTCGGCGCTGGGCCGCATGCGATAGAGCCAGCTGCGCCGGTTCTCGTGGCGCGGCGCGGTGAACGCGGTGCCGCTGAGCTGTTCGGCATAGAGGCCGAACGGCACGTTCTGCGGGCTGTTCTGCCCCACCGGTAGCGCGCCCGGCACGGCCTCGGTCGCGAAATGCGATCCGAAACCGGTCATGTAATCGGCTTCTGTCGTGTCCTCTGAAGTGCTGCGCTCGACGTTCACCTTGCGCTCCTGCGAAGGCAGGAGCCCATCAGGTGAGGGCGCCTGCTGGGCTCCTGCCTTCGCAGGAGCGCAGAACCGTCGGGTGCGAAGATCATCCTCAAGCCTCCGCCTTTGCGCCCTTCTTCAGCACGCCGCGCTGCAGCTGATCGCGTTCGATGCTTTCGAACAGCGCCTTGAAATTGCCCTCGCCGAAGCCTTCGTCCTTCTTGCGCTGGATGATCTCGAAGAACACCGGCCCGAACATGTTGCCGGTGAAAATCTGCAGCAGCAGCCGCGGATCGCCGTCCTCGGTCGATCCGTCGAGCAGCAGCCCGCGCGCCTTCATGTCTTCCACCGGCTCGCCATGGCCGGGGAGGCGTTCGGCCAGCATGTCGTAATAGGTTTCGGGCGGCGGGTCCATGAAGGGCAGGCCATTGGAACGAAGCTGGTCGATCGTCGCGTAGATATCGGGCGTCGACATGGCGATGTGCTGGATGCCCTCGCCGTTGAAATCGACCAGATATTCCTCGATCTGGCCGCCGCCGCCTTCGCTTTCCTCGTTCAAGGGGATGCGGATTTTGCCGTCGGGCGCGGTCATCGCCTTGCTGGTGAGGCCGGTATATTCGCCCTTGATGTCGAAATAGCGGATCTCGGTGAAGTTGAAGAGGCGCTCGTAGAAATCGGCCCAGAACTTCATGCGGCCGCGATAGACGTTGTGGGTGAGGTGATCGACGATGGCGAGGCCGGCGCCCTGCGGATTGCGGTCGACGCCGTCGAAATAGCGGAAATCGATGTCGTAGATATCGGGGGCGCCGTTCTGGCCGTAGCGGTCGATGAAATAGATGAGGCTGCCGCCGATGCCGCGGATCGCGGGGATTTTGAGCTCCATCCAGCCGAGATCGCCGACGGCCGATTCGGCCCCGTTTTCCATCGCGTGATCGAACGCCTTGGCCGCGTCCTCGACGCGCCAGCCCATGGCGCAGGCGCCGCCGGTGCGGTGCTCGCGCACGAAATGCTGCGCCTGGCTGCCGGGCTCTTCGTTGAGCAGGAAGTTGATGCCGTTCTGGCGGTACAGCGTCACCGCCTTCGAGCGGTGCCTCGCCACGGGCGTGAAGCCCATCTGGCGGAAGATGGTGTCGATCTGCTTGGCATCGCCGGCGAATTCGAGGAATTCGAAACCGTCGAGGCCGGCGACATTTTCGGGGAGTTGATGCTGGGTCATGGAACTGATCTCTATGATTTGGTGATTTTCGGTCTGTTACCGAAACGAACGCATGAGGGCGCGGGTTCGATCCATCGACCCGTGCTTAACGATGCGCGGTCAGCGCCCTTTCCATTGCCCCTCGCGCTTTTCGATGAACGCCGCCATGCCCTCCGCCTTGTCCTCGGTGCCGGCGAGAATCTGGAACAGGCGCCGCTCGTGCAGCAGGCCCTGACCCAGCGTCGTCTCGTAGGCTGCGTTGACCATTTCCTTGTTCACCATCGCGGCGAGCGGCGGCATCGCGGCGATGGCTTCGGCTGATTTCAGCGCTTCATCGAGCAGCCGGTCGGCGGGCAGGACGCGCGCGACCAGACCGGCGCGCTCGGCTTCCTGGGCGTCCATCATGCGGCCCGTCAGGCACATCTCCATCGCCTTGGACTTGCCGACGGCGCGCGTCAGCCGCTGCGATCCGCCCATGCCGGGTGCGACGCCCAGCTTGATCTCGGGTTGGCCGAACTTGGCGCTGTCCGAGGCCAGGATGAAATCGGCCATCATCGCCAGCTCGCAGCCGCCGCCCAGTGCGAAACCGTTGACCGCGGCGATCCAGGGCTTGCGCACGGCGTTGACGATGTGGCTGGTCCACTTGGCGAAAAAATCCTCGCGGTAGAAATCGGCCATCGGCTTGTCGGCCATTTCCTTGATGTCCGCGCCGGCCGCGAACGCCTTGTCGCCCGATCCGGTGAGCACGGCGCAGCGCTGGCCGTCGTCCGCCTGATAGGCGGCGAAGGCGTCGATCAGCTCGTCCAATATCTGTGCGTTCAGCGCGTTCAACGCCTTGGGGCGATTGAGCGTGATCAGCGTCACCGCGCCGCGGGTTTCGGCGGTGATGGTTTCGTAGTCGGCCATGATATTTTCCTCTCTTATCATCGTCATCCCGGACTTGATCCGGGATCCAGGGCGAAATGGCATTTCGGCTGGGCTCTGGATTCCGGGTCAAGCCCGGAATGACGGGTTCGCTAGTCCAGCGGCGTCCATTCCTCGCCCGCAGGCATGGGCGCGAAAATCTCGCCCAGCATCGCGTCGGTAACGCCCTCGGGCGTCGGCGGGTCCCATCTGGGGCTGTTGTCCTTGTCGACGATCAGCGCGCGCACGCCCTCCAGAAAATCATGGCGCCCGACGACGTGTGCGCCGATCGCATATTCCCGTTTCATCTCGGCCGCGAAGTCCGGCATGTCGGCGCCTTCCTTCAGCTGGCGCAGCGCGACCTTGCAGGTTTGCGGGCTCTTGGTGCCGAGCGTGTCGCGCTCCTTCACCGCCCATTCGCCGCCGTCCTTGTCGAGCGCTTCGAGGATATCCTCGTAATGGTCGCTGGCGAACAGCCGGTTGATCTTGTCGATATTCTCGGTGATCCGCGCCGGCGGCGGGGTGGCCGACAGCTCGCCGAGAATACCCGCGATGCGGCCGGGCCGTTCGGCGATGCGGTCCCTGGCCTCTTCCAGCTTGTCGGCGGGCAGATAATGGGTGGCGAGGCCGAGCGCGAGGCACTCCGCGCCGTCGATCCGCGCGCCGGTGAGCGCGAGGAACTGGCCGACCCGGCCCTCCAGCCGCGGCAGATACCAGCCGCCGCCGACGTCCGGAAACAGGCCGATGCCGGTTTCGGGCATGGCGAAGCGGGTGTTCTCGGTCGCCACGCGGAAGCGGCTGGGGAGCGAAATGCCCACGCCGCCGCCCATGGTGATGCCGTCCATGAAGGTGACCACCGGTTTGGCATAATCGAATAGCAGATGGTTGAGACGATATTCGGCATGGAAGAATTCGCGCGCTTCCTGCCCGTCTTTCGCGCCGCTCTCGGCCAGCATGCGGATATCCCCGCCCGCGCAGAAACCGCGGCCCTCGCTGTGGTCGATCAATATCGCTTCGACGGCGTCGTCGCCGGCCCATGCCCGCAGCGCCTCGATCATGCCGAAGCACATTTCGGTGGTCAGCGCGTGCAGCGCGGCGGGGCGGTTGAGGCTGATGCGCCCGGCGAGCCCTTCGGTTCGGATGATCAGTTGGTCGGTCATGTTTTTCCTTCTCCCCTCCCGCCTGCGGGAGGGGCAGGGGGTGGGTCTGAATAATGGCGTCGGGGCACGATGCAGTCGCGATCGTACCCACCCCCGACCCCTCCCGCGAGCGGGAGGGGAGTAAAAGCTACTGCCGCAGCAGATCGCGCGAGACGATCATGCGCATGATCTGGTTGGTGCCCTCCAAAATGGAGTGCACGCGCAGATCGCGCCAGAAGCGCTCGATCGGATAGTCCTGCAGATAGCCGTAGCCGCCGAACAATTGCAGCGCGTCGTTGACGATCTTGGAGCCATTGTCGGTGGCGAGGCGCTTGGCCATGGCGGCGAAGCGCGTCTTGTCGGGCGCGCCCTCGGTCACCTTGGCGGCGGCAAGGTAGAGCAGCGCGCGGCTGGCCTCCAGATCGGTCGCCATGTCGGCGAGCATGAACTGGGTGTTCTGGAAATCGGCGATGGCCTTGCCGAACTGGCTGCGGTCCTTGGTATAGGCGATCGCCTCGTCGAGGCAGCGCTGCGCCCCGCCGAGCGAGCAGGCACCGATGTTGAGGCGGCCGCCGTCGAGCCCCTTCATGGCGATGGCAAAGCCCTCACCCTCGTCGCCGACGCGGTTTTCGAGCGGCACGCGGACATCGTCGAAGATCACCTGCGCGGTCGGCTGCGAATGCCAGCCGAGCTTCTTCTCGGGCGCGCCGAAACTGACGCCGTCCATGTCCTTTTCCACGACGAGGCAGCTGATGCCCTTGGGTCCGTCCACGCCGGTGCGCACCATGCAGACGTAAACCTCGTTCTCGCCGCCGCCCGAGATGAACTGCTTCGAGCCGTTGACGACGTAGTGATCGCCGTCCAGTCTGGCGCTGGTTTTCAGCGCTGCCGCGTCGGAGCCCGAACCCGGTTCGGTGAGGCAATAGCTGGCGATCCTGTCCATCGTGACCAGCGACGGCAGATATTTGTCTTTCACAGCCTGCGATCCGAACGCGTCGATCATCCAGCTCGCCATATTGTGGATCGAGATGAACGCGCTGGTGGAGGGGCAGCCATAAGCCATCGCCTCCATGATCAGCGCCGCGTCGAGCCGGCCGAGGCCGATGCCGCCGCTTTCTTCGGACACGTAGATCGATGCGAAACCGAGCTGCGCGGCCTTCACGATCGTCTCGCGCGGAAAAATATGCTCCTCGTCCCACCGGGCCGCCTGGGGCGTGATTTCGTCGGCGGTAAACTTGCGCGCCATATCCTGGATGGCGCGCTGCTCTTCGGTCAGATCGAATTGTGTCATGCGCACGCTTCTATCCGGATGCGGCGCGGCGTCCAGTGTTGACTTTGCTAAGTCGGGTCCGAGTTCATATTCGCACTCAACTTTCGTCATTGCTCCTCGCAATGATGAAAATAATGGATTGAAGCACTACCCTCGTTTTTCGCAGACGCCCCCTCCGATCACAGCGACAGCCGCAAACTCACCCGAATGTCGCGCCCGGCGAGCGGAGCATAATCCTTGAGGAAGCTGGCGTGGCGCCGCGCGGTCACGTCGAAGATGTTGTTCGCGGACAGGATCAGGCTGGTGCGGTTGTCCGGACCGAACGGCTTGTAGGCGATCGACGCGTTGACGCGCGTGAAATCGTCGGTCGGGGTCTCGATCGCCGCCACGCGGGTCTGCTGCGTGCTGTATTCGCCTTCGATCCGGCCGGTGAGAACATCCGACTGCGCTTCGATGCCGCCCAATAGTCGCAGCGGGGGGATACGCGGCGCGGGACCGACGTCGACGATGGTCGCGTGGACATAATCGGCCAGCCCGTCGACGTTGACCGCATAATCTCCGAACTGCGCCAGCCGCGCCGATCCCTCGACCTCGAAGCCATAATAACGCGCCTCGGCCTGATTGAACTGGAACACGGGGAGGCCATCCTCCAGTTCTCCGGTCTGCTGATCGTAGATGAAATCGTCGAACCAGTTATAATAGCCGGACAACGACAGGCTGTAGCCTGCGCCGGAACCGCGCAACGAGGCTTCGAGACCTTTGCTGCGCTCCTTCTTGAACGTCGGATCGCCGATCTCGAACGCCTGCGTGCCGGCGTGCGGGCCGTTGGGATAGAGCTCCTCGGCCGCGGGCGCGCGCTCGGTATAGGAGCCGCTGAGGCCGATGCGCCAGCCGTCGAAGATGCCGTAGCTCGCGCCGAGCGAACCCGAATAGGCGTTGAAGGTGCGGTTGATATCGCCATTGCCGAGGTCATCGTCAGCAAAGGCATCCACCGTGCTGTGCTCATAGCGTCCGCCGGCTTCGGCGCGCAGGGGGCCGAGGTCGAAGCTTTGCAACGTGAAAATGCCATATTGCTGCGTCCGGTTGCGGGGCAGGAATTTTTCCTCGCCGACCACGTTGAAATCGCGCACGAGCAATTGCCCGCCGATCGCGCCTTCCCAGCTGCCGCGTTTCGCCTGGACCAGCTCCAGCCGTGTCTCGATGCCTTGATTGAAGAAGCTGGTGCCGATCTCGCCGGTGTCTTCGAGTTCGTCGTGGCGGTAATCGGCGAAACCGGCGCGCAGCTTGATCCTATCGAGAAAACCGCCGCCGGTATCGACTTCGGCGCGCAAATCGGCGCGGGTCTGTTTGACGTCGAGCGTAACCATTTCGGCTTCCTCGCCGGGGCTCAGAGCGTAGCGAACCGGGACGCCGTAAAGGCTGTCGTAACGGTTCACCGAAAATCCGATGCTGCCGCCATCGTCGATGAACGCGAGGCCCGCGGCAAGATCCGATGTTTCGGAGGCGCTGTTGGGAAGCTTGCCGCGCAGGTTCGCGAGCGCCGCGATCTCGGGATCGTCGCTTGCCACCGCTTGGGCGCGCAGGGCCGGCGAGAGGATAAAACCGCCGGTCTCCAGATCGCCGGTCCTGGTGTAGCTGGCATCGGCATGGGCGACGAAGCGACCGCCGACCGGGACATCGACCGAGCCGGAGACCGAGCGTTCGTCCGACGCGCTGCCATAGGTGGCGATGCCGTCCGCGTGGACCGGCTCGTCCGGCACGCGGCGGGGGATGCGGCTGTCGATCACGTTGACCACGCCGCCGATCGCCGACGAACCGTAGAGCAGGGCCGAGGGGCCGCGCAGCACCTCGATCCGGTCGGCGGTCAGCGGGTTGATGACGACGGCATGGTCGACGCTGGTGTTCGAAACGTCGAAGCTGCCGATGCCGTCGGTCAGCACGCGCACCCGTTCGCCTTGGAAACCGCGCAGGATCGGGCGCGACGCGTTGGGACCGAAGGAGGTCGCCGAGACGCCGGGCTGGCGCTCCAGCGTCTCGCCGATGGTCGGCTTGAGATCGCGGGTCAGCTCGACGCCGGTGAGTACCGAGGTGCCCGACAGCACGTCGAGCCGGTTGCGCTGGAACGGGGCGGTGACGATGATTTCCTCGGACGGATCATAATGATAGGAATCGTCCTGATCCGAAGTCGTGGTTTGAGGGGCACCTGGGGCGGGCGGGGCCACGGAGGGCGGAGTTTGCTGGGCAAAGGCGGCGGCCGGGATCAGGATCGAGGCCAGGGCGGTGCAGGCCCGGAAGCGGGAGAGGTTCATCATATGCCCTTTGGCTGTGAGTGAGAAATCTCGCTCCGGCTAAGAGAGATGTTACAACGTTACAAGTAAGAAATGCCGGATTAGGGACGAACGGACGTGCTAAAACGATGAACCGCATGCTGGGTTTGTTTTAGCTACCGCATTTACATTCGTCATTGCGAGGAGGCCCGGATTTATCCGGGCTGACGCGGCAATTCATGGGCACGGCAGCGCTACACCGCCCTGGAGGCGCCTATCGCTTCGCGGGAGTTGCCGTGGGCCTGGCCGCCGGGCTAGTTTCCAAAGGCCGATTGACCCGAATGTCGGCGTCGACCGACTTCATCTGCGCGGCCAAGTCGGCGTCGAGCTGCTTGGCACGGGCCTCGATCTCTTCCGCGGTCCGGTCATATTGCTCGTCGAAATCGGGTTCTTGCTCGCACGCCCCGAGCAGCGCCGACGCGGCGAGCAACAGCATGACGGACGGCACCGCGCGGCGCATCAATAATCCTTTTTATACTGCACGTTCACGTTGGACTGGCCGAAACTGCCGAAGCTGCTGAGGACCGACAGGAATGGCGTCAGCGTCACCTCGAGCTGGGTGGCGGTGAAGCCGCGCGCGTCGGTGATGATCTCGATATAGACGTCGTCGGTCAGATATTTGCCCGCGGCCAGCGCGGTGCCCCGCCCGGTGGCTTCGTCTCCGCCCAATATCCGCAACCGGTCGATGCCGGTCGCCGCCTGCAGTTCGCCGAGCGGATTGAACCCGCCACCGCCGCCGCGCAGGCTGTTGAGCGAGGAGGCGAGCTGGACCGCCTGGATCGCCGACAGATTGGCGACCGAACTGCCGAACAGGATGCGGCTGATAATCTCGTCCTGCGGCAGCGCCGGCGTGGAGGTGAAGGCGATCTGCGGGTTCTGCGCGCGGCCGGTGACGTTGAGGATCGCGGTGACCCCGTCGACATCGGACTGCGCGGCGATCTTGATCGTCGGATTGGTCAGCGCCCCACCGCTAAAAGTGATGAGGCCTTCGGTCAGCTCGAAGCTGTTGCCGGCGAAGCCATAGGTGCCGCGCACCAACGAGACCTGGCCGCCGATCACGGGGTTGGCGGTGGTGCCGGTGATCCGGAGGTCGGTCGCCCATTCGGACTCCAGTCCCATGCCGGAGATGTATATCTGATCGTCGGCCTTGATGGTGACCGCGAGATCGAACACCGTCGGCAAGCCCGCCCCGGGCTCCGCGTCTCCGGTGATCTTCTGCCGGCCCAGCGGCGGCTTGCGGCGCACGCCGGTCAGCACCGGAACCTGCGGACCACCCTGGCGGATGATCTTGTAGCGGGTTTCGGGCAGCTCGATTGTGCCCGCGATCCGCGCGTTCGAACCGGGCTGGTTGGTGATCCGGATCTGACCCGTCGCGGTCGAGGAGATGTTGTCGCTGCGCGCCAGCCGCGCGTCGTCGAGCTTCAGCTGCAGATCGAGCGGGAAGCCCTTGTCGGCACTCAGGCTGACATAGCCCGATCCCTGCACGCTGCCGTCGCCCGCCACCGCGCGCAGCGTATCGAGCTGGAACCGGTCGTTGCTGAAGGTGCCCGCCAGCTTCATCTGGCTGAGCCGCGTGCCGTAGACCTCGTTCTCATACGTCAGATCGTTGGCCCGTACGAGGCCATTCAGCTGCGGAGCCTGGACGCGCCCGCCGAAATCCGCGGCCAATCCGATCGCGCCCTTCAGCGTCTGATCGGGCACCGCGGCGAAGCTGAACAATGTACTGGCGGGGCCGTTATAGCGGATGCCGCCGCCGAGCGGCGCCGCGAGCACGCGCGTGGTCCAGCTGCCGTTTCCGGGCGGCAGCGGGGTCAGCGTGGCGACCATCCGGCCAATCACGGTCGATCCCTGCCGCAGCACCGCGCGCGCGTCGCCGCCGCTGGGCAGCAATTTGCCGACGAAGTTGATGTCGATCGGCGTGGACACCGCCGACAGGCTGGTGCGCGTGAAGCGGTCGATCTTGAGCCGCGCATCGGCGCGCGGGAAGCTGCCGTCGGCGGGCTGGCTGAAATCGAGGCTGCCGTTGGCCTTGCCGCCGAGCCCAAGGCCGGGAGAAATGGTGTTGGCGATCGAGAGGTCGACATTGTTGAGCCGGCTCTGCAGCTCCAGCGCCGTGCCGTAATTCCCGGCCAGCTGCAACGAACCGCTCGATAGCAGGATGGTAACCGGCTGCAGGCGATAATTGCCGTTGCCGGGAATGATCCGCGCCGGGCTCTTGGTTTTGAAATCGATGCTGTTGGCGCGCCCGTTCAGTGCCACCCGCCAGAGGTCGGGTTTCAGATCGGCGTTGCCGGCAATGCGAAAGGGCACGCCGTTGCGCCCTTCGGCGTACAGCTTCGCGGTGCCGTTACCGCCCTGATAATTCACCTTGGCGCGCGCGGCATTGATGCTGAGTTCGCCGTAATTGGTGTTGGCGAACTGGACGTCGGCGACCACCGAAGGCTGCGCGTAGAGCGTGACCGTGGCATCGATGATCGCGCGGCCGATGCTGACGTTGTATTTGCCCGGCAGCCTGGCGTTGTTGGCGCGCGCGTCGATCACCGCCTGCTGGACGCCCGATACCGAGGCGAGCTGAACGACGCCGTTGATGCCCGAGCCGTTGGCGTTGAGGCGGCCGGCGAAGGGTCCCGCCGCGGTTTGCCGCACGCGCCCGTCGAACGCGATCCCGGCAAAATTGGCCTTGGCGATGTCGATCGTCAGCGCGCCGCCGGTAATGACGGTTAGGTCCGCGTCGAACGGACCGTAGTCGGTATCGCCATTGGCGATCACCGCATAGCCGGCGCCGCCGCCCTTCACCCGTGCCTTGAAATTGGCGAGGCCGATGCCGAAGCCGGGCTGGTCGGCGGTGAGCACGGCGGTGGGGTTGGTCAGCGTACCGGTGAGTTGCAGCCCGAGTGGGCCATATTGGCGCGACACGCCTTGGCCGGAAAAGGCGATCTGCCCGTCCGGCGAATAGCTGCCCGACCCGCCGGTCAGGCGGAAGGCGGGCGAGGCGACGTTGAGATTGCGCAACCGCGCCACGCCATCGCTGCCGAACGCGAAATCGGTCGACACCAGCGTGTTGCCGCCGAGGAAATCCTTGGCGCTTTGGTTGAAGATCTGGGTCGATCGCACGCGGATCTTGCCGCCGAGCGTGAAGCCGCCCTGGTTGTTGGCTTTGAGATCGGCCTGCGTGTTGATGTTGAAGATGCCGACGCTCTCGATCCGGTAATTGTTGAGCTGGCCTTGCAGCGCGCCGGTGTAGAGCCCGGTCGACATGTCGGCGAGGATCAGCGCCTCGCCCTGCAATCGGTCCGATCGGATGCGCAGATTGTCGCTGAGGATGCGCGGGCCGTCGACCGCGATATCGCCGCTGAGCCGCACGTTGGTGAGCAGCTCGCCCGCGGTCGCGTTCAGCCCGGTGATCCGGGCGGCGCTGGCGTTGACGGGGATCAGGATACGGTCCGCGTCGACCCTCGCCGCGCCCTCGGCGACAAGCCGTTCGACCACGATATCGTTGAAGCCGAGCGCCGCGGCGTTGAGCTTGTAGGCGACGGCCGGCGTGCGGAAATCGCCGTCGAGCACCAGATTGGCGCGGATGCCCCTGCCGTTCAGATTCTCGGCCAGGGTCGAGGGCTTGTTGAGCAGAAAGTCGAGCTTGAACCCGTCGAACTCATTCTTGCCCAGATCGATCAGCCCGTTGGCGGCGAGCGCGAAATTATCCGACGAGACGGTGCCCTTCAGGTCGTAGCGGCTGTTGTCGACCTTGGTGGTGAGATCGATCCGGGTGAGGGGCGAGAGCAGCGCCTTGGTCGGGCCGGTCATCAGCAGGCCGGGATTGGTGTCGCCGCGCACGCGGAAAGTCCCGTCACGCGCCGCCAGATCGACCGCCGCGATCCGATCGCCGCCCAGATTGGCGAGCAGCTTGCCGTCCCAGCGCTGCCAGTCGCCCGCGCCCTTCAGCTGCGCGCGGATCGGCTGCTGCAGATTGGTGAAGCTGGCGACCAGACCATCGGCCGGGGCGCTGAGATCGAGATCGATGGCGAGCCTGTTCTGCTCGGGCGCCGCGTCGAGCTTGACCTGCACCACGTCGCCGCCCGCCAGGCCCTGCTGGCGCAGCGTCTTGGCGTTGAGCATCAGCTTGGCGACCTGGTTCTTGATGGCGACGCTGCCGGCGAGCGAGGCGATGCTGCGCTTGCCCGCCACCGGCTCTTCGAGGATGAGCTGCTGGACGTTCAATTTGTCGACATTGATATCGAAGCCCGGCAGCAGCGGCGCGTTCTGGTCTTCCGACGGGATCAGTTCGGGCAGGCGCATCAGCCGCACCTGCGGCGATTCGAGCGCGTGAACGTCTAGCAAATTCCGCGTCGCGAAGTTCAACGGGCTCCAGTCGACGCGTACCCTCGGCGAAGTGGCGAACACGCCCTTCGGATCGCGCAGGGTGAGGCCGACGATCGTCAAGTCGCCGTAGAGCGAGCCGTCGATCCGATCGATATCGATGTCGAGGCCGGAGGCGAGTTCGAGATTGTTGATCTGCTTGACCGCGAAGCTGCGGCCCGGCGCGGTGTTGAGGCCGATGACGATCAGGACGACCAGCACCAGTAGCACAGCAACGGCGATGCCGAGCCATTTGACGATCTTCAGCGCGACATGGCGCCCGCGATGGTCATGCGTATCGGAATACTGCTCCGTCACCGTTTCGGTCCCGACCGGTTCCATGGCGCCCTCTTCGGCCATCAGAAGGCCTGCCCGATCGACACATAGACCGAGACGATGCTCTCATTGGGTTGGCGGTTCAGCGGCGTCGCGACGTCGAGGCGGAACGGCCCGAAATTGGTGTAGAAACGCCCGCCGATGCCGACGCCGTAGCGCAGGTCGCTGCCCTTGGGCAGCACGCTGTCATAGACCTGCCCCGCATCGGCGAACGCGACGACGCCGAAATTGCCGAACCGATAGCGCCCCTCGATCGCGGCTTCGTTGATGCTGCGGCCTCCGATCGGGCGGCCGTTGGGATCCTTGGGACCGAGCTGCTGATAACCGAAGCCGCGCACCGATCCGCCGCCGCCGGCATAATAGCGCCGCGACGGGGCGAGGTCGTCGCGGTCGATTCCCGGGATCGACCCGGCGCGCACGCGGCCCGCCAGCACGAAGCTGTCGCCGAAGGGATAATAGGCGCTGCCTTCGATCAGGGCGCGCGCGTAGGTCCGCGTACCGTCGTTCAGCGCGACCTCGGGCGAAAGCCGCGCGGTCAGGCGGTAGCCCTTGGTCGGGTTGAGCAGATCGTCGGACCGGTCGAACGTCACCTGGCCGGGCAGCGCAGCGATGAAATACAGCTCCTTCTCGCGCGCGCCGAGCGGCTCGTTATAGCCCTCTTCATAGGAGCCGACGAGTTCGAAGCCGTAGCTGTAGGTCAGCGGCTTCTGCCAGATCGGCGTCGAATCGTAGGAGATGCGCCCGGCCAGCCGACCGGTCAGCGCGTTATACGCGTCGAAGTCGCTGCGCGCGGCGTTGAGCGTCAGTTCGACGGTGCGGTCTCGCTTGCCCGCATTGGAACGGCGAAAGGTGACGCCCGCGCCCTGTTCCTGCGTGCCCGCGACGGCGCTCGCGATCAGCGCGCCTTCCGGCGGGAACAGGTTGCGATGCTGCCAGCTGCCCTCGACGCGGAAGCCCTGGCCCGTGCCATAGCCCGCGCCGCCCGAGATGGTGCGCGGCGGACCGGCGTCCTGCACCACTTGCAAGTTGACATATTCGGTGCCGTCCGGCCCTGCCTCGCCGGTCTGTTTCGGCTCGACGGTGACCGTGCTGAACAGGCCGGTGGCGACCAGCGCGCTGCGCAGATCGTCGGTCAGCCGGCTGTCGTAAAGCTGCCCCCGATCGAAGCGCGCGAGCAACTCCACATGCTCGGCGTCAAAGGCGAGATCGCCGCTGGTGGTGAAGCCCCCGAAGCTCGATCGCGGGCCGGGGGTGATCGGCAGTACATAGGCGCCGGTAACGGGAACCGGATCGAGCAAGATGTCGCGTTGGCCAAGCTTGAAAAAGGGATAGCCTTGTTGCGGCATCGCGACCGACAGGTTCGCTTCGGCGGCGAGCACCCGCGCCGCGACGATCGGTTCGCCGACTTTTATGCCGAAATTCTTGGTCAACAGATCGTCGGGCACCACCGGCGGCGCGTCGAGGTCGATCGAACCGAAGGTGTAACGCTCGCCGGGGCTCACGTTCAGCACAGCCGTGGCCTTGCCGCCGTTCTGATCGGGCAACTCCAGCGAACCGTTGACGCTGGAATCGTAATAGCCTTCGCTCTCCAATATGCTGACGATCAGGTCCTGATCGCTGGTCAGCCGCGCCTGCACCTGCGCGGCATTGGCGGCGCTGCCGTCGCCGTCTTCCAGCGCGGACAGATCGGCGAAAAGATCGCCGACATCGACGTCCTCGACCTTGTCATTCACCGGTTCGAGCCCGTCGATGCGGTAGGCATATTCGATCTCGACATTCTCGTCGTCGGGCGTTTCGCCCTCGATCGTCACCGGTTCGACCTGGAATTCGGACAGCGCCGGTAGCGGCTCCTCGATCGCCGGATCGGTGATCGGCGCGTCGGCCAGCGCTTCCACTGTGTCGCCATCCTGCGCGGCTGGCAGCGCTTCGGGCGAACCGGCATCGGCGGACGCGGCGCGCTGCTCGGCTTCGGCCTCCAGCGCATCCTGGCGCGCCTGAAAATCCTCCATCGATTCGAGCGGAGCGTTCATCTCCGGGTCGAGTTCGGGCACGACCTGCTCGAACTCCTCGTCGGAGATGATCGGCTCGTCGCGGTCCTGATTTTCGGGCGATGCCGCCGCGGAAGCGTCCGGATCGGCGGGTGTCGCTTGGGCATCGTCGGACCGCCCCTCGTCTTGCAGTGCGAGGAGACCGGTCGGCGCGATGGCGATAGCGCAGGCAATCGCATATTTAAAGGGGCGACATGCGCCCTCGCCGTGATACACCGGCACCGACCTCACCCCAGATGCGTTGAATTGTGATCCTTAGCATGGGGGTTTGGCTAGGGCTAAGCGAAAAAGACAGGGAATATGCGATGGATGATGCGGCGATGCCCGATGGCAACAGTGAGGGCGGCGGGCATTTGCAGGCTGGTCAAACTGCCGTGACTCCCTGGCAATTACCACCGCGCGCCTGGTGGCAGATCCTCAAGCGTTGTTTCGTGATGAACGGCTTTCACAATCTGCCGCTGCTGGCCGCGGGAGTGGCCTTTTACACCTTTCTGTCGGTTACGCCGCTGCTCGCCTCGACGGTGCTGTTGTACGGACTGATCGGCGATGCCGGCACGGTCGAGCGCTCGATGCGCACGGTGATCGAGCTGGTGCCCGCCGACGCCGCCCGGTTGATTCAAGAGCAGCTCAGCGGCGCGGTGGAAACGAGCGGCGGCGTGGCGGGGATCGCGCTGGCCGTCAGCCTGTTTCTCGCCATCTTCGGCGCCTCGCGCGCGTCCAAGGGGCTGATCGGCGCGCTCAATATCATCAACGAGGAGCATGAGACGCGCTCGATCGTGAAGTTCAACCTCACCTCGCTCGGCCTGACCCTGGCGGCGGTGTTCGTAGCCGTCGTCGGCATCGGTTCGGCCTCGGTCTTCGCGGTGCTTCAGACGATCAAGCTGGGCTTCGCCGACAGCGCGCTGGCGAGTCTGATCAAAGTGCTGACCTGGGTGTTCGCGCTGCTGCTCGGCAGTTTCGGCTTCGGTCTCATCAATCGCTTCGGCCCCGATCGGCGCGCGGCGAAGTGGCAGTGGCTGACGCCAGGATCGCTGCTCTCCACCATGCTGTGGATCGCAGTGTCCTTCGGCTTCAGCCTCTACGTCGCGTTCATCAGCGATTACAACGCCACCTACGGGTCGCTGTCGGGCATCGTGGTGTTTCTGATGTGGCTGTTCCTGAGCTGTTACGCATTGCTGCTCGGCGCCTTGCTGAATGCCGAAGCCGAGCGGCAGACGGCGACCGACACCACCGTCGGCCGCGAGCGGCCCTCGGGCGAGCGCGGCGCGGTGATGGCAGACCTGCATCTGGCCGACGATGTCGATGCCAAGGTGCTCGAGAAGCGCCGCGTCCGCCGCGCCAACCGTGCCGCACGAAAGGCTTCGCGCGGAGACGCCGATCTGTCCGAGGAAGCGCAGCCTAACTGATCTCATGGCTTGGTCTTGCGCTCTTCCGGGGCAAGCGTCTTGGGCTCGAACCGGCACAGATCGGCGATGCGGCAGCGCCAGCATTCCGGCGTGCGCGCCTTGCAGACATAGCGCCCGTGCAGGATCAGCCAGTGATGCGCGTGGACGCGGAACGGCGCGGGGACCGTCTGGTCGAGTTTCTTCTCAACCGCCAGCACGGTCTTGCCCGGCGCCAGGCCGGTACGGTTGCAGACGCGGAAGATATGCGTGTCGACGGCAAAGGTCTCCGCGCCGAAGGCCGAGTTCATCACCACGTTTGCGGTCTTGCGCCCCACGCCGGGCAGCGCGGTCAGGGCGTCGCGGTCCTGCGGCACCCGGCCGTCGTGATCGGCGATCAACGCCTTTGACAAGGCGACCACGTTCTTGGCCTTGTTGTTGTAGAGCCCGATCGTCCTGATGTGCTCCTTCAGCCCGTCGACGCCCAGATCGACCATGGCCTGCGGCGTTGTCACCTCGTCGAACAACCGCCGCGTGGCCTTGTTGACGCCGACGTCGGTCGATTGCGCGGAGAGCGTGACCGCGACCAGCAGCTGATAGTCGTTGCCATATTCCAGCTCGGTCTCGGGATGCGGATCGTCCTCGGCCAGGCGCGAGAACAGCTCGATGATATCGGCTTTTTTCATTGATCCAAGCTCCCCACGGTAAAGGGGGTAAGGCAAATATTCAAACCCCAAGCACATCGCTCATGTCGTAACGTCCCGGCCGCTGCCCCGGCAGCCACAGCGCGCCGCGCACCGCGCCTTTTGCAAAGATCGCGCGGTCCTCGGCGAAATGCGCCAGCTCGATGCGCTCCTGCGGCCCGGCGAAGATCACCCGGTGGTCGCCCGCCACCGATCCGCCGCGTAGGGATGCAAAGCCGATCGCGCCGTCCGCGCGCGCTCCGGTGAGGCCCGCGCGGCCTTCCTCGGTCACTTCGGCGAGCGTGACGCGCCGCCCCTCGGCGGCTGCTTCCCCTAGCAACTTCGCGGTCCCGGACGGCGCGTCGACCTTGTGGCGGTGGTGCATTTCCAGGATTTCGATGTCCCAATCCTCGCCCAGCCGCCCGGCGGCATCGCGCACCAGCGCGGCGAGCATGGCGACGCCGAGCGAGGTGTTGCCGGTCTGGATCACGGCGATGTCTTTCGCGGCATTCTCGATCAGATAATGGTGGCGTTCCATGAGGCCGGTGGTGCCGATCAGGATCGGCGCGCGCGCGGCCAGGCAGGCGTCGAGCGTCGCCTCCAGCGCTTGCGGAGAGGAGAAATCGACCAGCACGTCGGCGGCCCCGGCCAGCGCCGAGACGTCGCCGTCATGATCGATCCCGCCGGCCAGCTCCGCCTCGGCGCTCGCCGCGATGGCCTCCGCGATGGCGCGGCCCATGCGGCCTTCGCTGCCGACGATTCCGATGGCGGTCATATGGGGTCCCCTCAGGTTTCGGCGGGATCGCCGGGTGCGCGCGAGCGCAGGGTCTGCGTCTTCAGGCTCGGCTTTTCGGTGAGGCCGCCCAGTTCCATGATCTGCCGGCGATACTGGTCGCGCTTGTCATGGATCGAGGCGATCACCGGACCCATCGGCACGCCGAGATCGACCAGCACCGCTTCGGACAATTGCAGCGAGGATTCGAGCGTTTCGGGCACCGCGTCGGTCGCGCCCGCGCGGTAGAGTTCGGCGGCGTGATCGGCGTCGCGGGCGCGCACGATGATCGGCAGGTCCGGCACCCAGCCGCGCACGCGTTTCACCACATTGGCGGCGAGCACCGGCTCGTCCATGGTGATGATCAGCGCGCGGGCGTGGCCGAGCTTGAGCCGGTCGACCATTTCGGGCCGCGCGACATCGCCGAAGATGATCGGATAGCCCTCGCGCCGGCCGGCGGCGACGCAGTCGATGTCCGAATCGACGCACAGGAACGGCTGGTCGTGGGTCTTGAGCATATCGGCCACGAGCCGCCCGACGCGCCCGAAGCCGATGACGATGGTGCGCGGCTCGTCCGCGGGCACCTCGTCGGGTTGGTCGTGCTGCTTGAGTTCGATCCGGCGCGCGACGTCATGGCCGACCCGAGCGAGGATCGGCGTGATGGTGAGCCCGATCGCGGTGACGATGGTCCAGAAGGCGGCGGTTTCGGGCTGGATGATCGCGGCCTCGGCGGCGGCGGTGAGCACGATCAGCGTGGTTTCCGACGGGCTCGACATCAGCACGCCCGCTTCCGCAGCCGTGCCGGTGCGCGCGCCCGATAATTTGAGCAGCGCGCCGGTGACCAGAGTCTTCACCGCGACCACGCCGACCACCGCGGTGACCAGCGAGACCCAGTTTTCGGCGAGCACGCGCAGATCGATCTGCATGCCCACGGTGATCAGGAACACGCCCAGCGCCAGCCCCTTGAACGGCTCGGTGATCACCTCGACCTCGCTGCGATAGTCGGTCTCGGCGATGAGCAGACCGGCGAGCAACGCGCCGACGATCGGCGACAGGCCGACCGCGCTGGTGGCCAGGCTGGCGACTATGACGACGAGCAGCGAGGCGGCCAGGAACAGTTCGGGGCTCTTGGTCCGCGCCGCCTGGCCGAACAATTTGGGCAGGACGAAGCGGCCCAGCACCAGCATGGCACCGATCACCGCGGCGCCCATCCAGACCGTGGTCATCAGCCCTTCGACACCTTCGCTCGCGGCATAGGGCGCCAGCGCGCCGAGCATGAAGATGATCGGGACGATGGCGACGTCCTCGAACAATAGCATGGCCAGCGCCGAGCGGCCGACCTGGCTGGTGGTGCCCGAAATCGGGAGCACCAGCGCGGTGGAGGAGAGCGCGAGCGCCAGCCCGAGCCCCATCGCCCCGGCCGCGCCCTGTCCCATTGCAAACAAGGCGAGGCCGATGATCAGGCCCGATCCCAGCAACTCCGCCGCGCCGACGCCGAAGACGAGTGCGCGCATGTCCCAGAGCCGGCGGAAGCTGAGCTCCAGCCCGATCGAGAACAGCAGCAGGATGATGCCGAATTCGGCGAACGGCGCGATCGCCGCGCGGTCGGTGATCGTGACGTAATAGAGCCATGGCGCGTCGGCCACCATCGCGCCGAGCCCGCCCGGCCCGACGAGAATGCCGACCAAGATGAAGCCGATGATCGGCGTGATGCGAAACCGCGCGAACAGCGGGATGACGATCCCCGCCGCCCCCAAGATGACCAAGGCGTCGCTGACCTGGTCGCTCAATCCCCCGTGCATCATGAGCGCTGTTTACCGCGCGCCCGTGAAATCGCAAAGACTCCGGAGCGATAGCGGGCATCTCTGGAAGTTCGCAAGAGACCGTACACGCCCCCCGCCATCTTGGGCCGAACCGTTTTGCGTGGCCGACCAGTGGTCGTGGAAAAAGCCACAGGCGGTCGGGCGGTCGATCATTCGAAGAACATATCAGAAACGCCGTCCGTACGCCAGCGTCATGGCTCGATCATCCGTCGAGATTCAGGAGCAGCGAGACTTGACGCATGCCCGCTTGGGCTTGCCCCCCGTCACAGCACATATTTGCTCAAATCCGTATCTTTCGCGATCGCGGCAAGCTGCTTTTCGACATAGGCGGCGTCGATCGTCAGCGTCTCGCCGGTGCGGTCCTCGGCTTCGAAGCTGATCTCGTCGAGCAGCTTTTCCATCATGGTCTGCAGCCGCCGCGCGCCGATATTCTCGACGCTCTCGTTGACCTGCGCGGCGAACTTGGCGACCGCGGCGATGGCGTCTACGTGGAAATCCAGCGTCACCTCCTCGGTGCCGAGCAGGGCGACATATTGCGTGGGCAGATTGGCCTTGGTCTCGGTCAAGATGCGCACGAAATCCTCCTCGGTCAGCGCGCGCAGCTCGACGCGGATCGGCAGTCGGCCCTGCAGCTCGGGCAGCATATCGCTGGGCTTGGAGACGTGGAACGCGCCGCTCGCGATGAACAGCACATGGTCGGTCTTCATCGGCCCGTATTTGGTGGCCACCGTGGTGCCCTCGATCAGCGGCAGCAGGTCGCGCTGCACGCCCTCGCGGCTGACCGAAGCGCCCTGACGGCCTTCGTTGACCGCGATCTTGTCGATCTCGTCCAGGAACACGATGCCGTTCTGCTCGGCGTCCTGGATCGCGGCGCGCGCGACATCGTCCTGGTCGAGGCGTTTATCCGATTCCTCCTCGACCAGCTTGTCCCAGGCATCGGCCACGCGCAGCTTGCGCTTCTTCATGCGCTTCTGGCCGAACGCCTTGCCCATCATGTCGGAGAGATCGATCATGCCGACCTGCCCGCCCATGCCGGGCAGCTCCATCGGCGCGGCCGGGCTGTCCTGCAGCTCGAGCTCGACCTCGGCGTCGTTCATGTGATCGTCGGTGACGCGCTGGCGGAAGCTCTCGCGCGTCGCCTCGCTCGCGCCCTTGCCGGTCAGCGCGTCGAGCAGCCGCTCCATCGCCGCCTTGCCCGCGTCCTCGCGCACGGCGTCGCGCCGCCGCTCGCGTTCCAGCCGCACCGCTTCCTCGACGAGATCGCGCGCGATCTGCTCGACGTCGCGGCCGACATAGCCGACCTCGGTGAACTTGGTCGCCTCGATCTTGATGAACGGCGCGTCGGCCAGCTTCGCCAGCCGCCGGCTGATCTCGGTCTTGCCGCAGCCGGTCGGGCCGATCATCAGGATGTTCTTGGGCGTCACCTCGTCGCGCAACGCTTCCGGCAGGCGCTGGCGGCGCCAGCGGTTGCGCAGCGCCACGGCGACGGCGCGCTTGGCGTCCGTCTGCCCGACGATATGCTCGTCCAGCGCGGCGACGATGGCCTTGGGGGTGAGGGCGTCTTTCATGAATGCTCACAGCTATTTGAGGGGGCCAGCTTCACACGCTTCACACTGTCCAGGGAGAGAAAAGCGGGAAGGCTGAAAGGGGGTGAAAAATATGCAATTCAAGGGCGGAACGAGGCGCGGTCATAATGGCGATATATAACCCAAGTGGTTCATGTAGGACAGACTTATTCTCCAAAGATGCCGTCGCTCTCGCGAAGGCGGGAGCCCATCCCGTATTTCGGACATGCACTCGCTCGGGACCATGCTATTTCCGCGAAAAATCAGCGCCGGAAAAAGACAAGTCGGTCTGCCGATCCAGCACGGGATAGGTTCCTGCCTTCGCAGGAGCGACGGTAGTGTTTTGAACCATTATCATCCGTCAGAGCTTTCCAGCGTTTCCAGCGTCACATTCTCGTTGGTGTAGACGCACACAGCGGCGGCGATTGTCATCGCCTTGCGCGCCAGCACCTCGGCGTCGGCTTCGTAATCCATGAGGGCGAGGGCGGCGGACAGCGCGAAATTGCCGCCCGAGCCGATCGCGGCGATGCCGTCGGCGGGTTCGAGCACATCGCCATTGCCGGTCAGGATCAGCGTGACATCCTTGTCCGCGACCACCATCATGGCCTCCAGATTGCGTAAGTATTTGTCGGTGCGCCAGTCCTTGGCGAGCTCCACGGCGGCGCGCATCAGCTGGCCGTTATGGCGCTCCAGCTTGGCCTCGAGCCGTTCGAACAGGGTGAACGCATCGGCGGTGGCGCCGGCGAAGCCGCCGATCACCGATCCGTCGTGCAGCGTGCGCACCTTGCGGGCGTTGGCCTTGATCACCGTCTGGCCGAGCGAGACCTGGCCGTCGCCAGCCACCACCACCTTGCCGTTCTTGCGCACGGACAGGATGGTGGTGCCGTGCCAGCTGGGGAGTTTTTCCGTCATGGGGCGGCATATGGGAGGCGGGGGCGGGGGAGGCAAGGTGGTGGAGAAAGCGGAACCCTCTCCCGCTTGCGGGAGAGGAGCGAGACTTATGACCCCGGACTTGATCCGGGGGAATTAGTCGCAGCGGTGAGGGCGCTTCGCAGCGCCGCGCCGCGCAGTCGATGGCGCTGGCGCGCCACCCACCCTCATCCAACTTCGCCTAAACGCTTCGCGCCAAGGCTTCGTATCCTTCTCCCGCCCGGGCGGGAGAAGGTTTCTCTACCGCCCGACGCTCGTATAGCTCAGCCCGGCCCGCGCCACGTCCTCCGGATTGTAGACGTTGCGCAGGTCGACCAGCGCATCGCCCGCCATCACGTCCGCCATCCGGCCGAGGTCCAGCGCGCGGAAGGCGTCCCATTCGGTCATCATGACGAGCGCGTGCGCGCCCGCCGCCGCCTCATAGGGGCCGGCGGCCATGCGCACGTCGGGCAGCAGCCTGGCGGCTTCCGCCATGCCCTCGGGGTCGTAGGCGGCAACCTCGGCGCCGGCGTCGAGCAGCGCCTGCACCACCGCGATCGACGGCGCGTCGCGCATGTCGTCGGTATTGGGCTTAAAGGTGAGGCCGAGCAGCGCCACGCGCTTGCCGCGCGCCTCTCCGCCCAGCGCGGCGATGACCTTGCGGCCCATCGCGCGCTTCCTGAGATCGTTGGCGTTCACCACCGCCTCGACGATCCGCACCGGGCTTTCGTGGTCCTGCGCGGTCTTCATCAGCGCCAGCGTGTCCTTGGGGAAGCAGCTGCCGCCATAACCCGGACCGGCGTTGAGGAATTTCGGCCCGATCCGCTGGTCCAGTCCGATGCCGCGCGCGACGTCCTGCACGTTGCCGCCGACCTTTTCGCACAGATCGGCGATTTCGTTGATGAAGGTGATCTTGGTCGCCAGGAAAGCGTTGGCGGCGTATTTGATGAGTTCCGAGGACCGCCGGCTGGTGAACAGGATCGGCGATTCGTTGAGATAGAGCGGGCGGTAGACCTCGCGCATCACGTCGCGCGCCCATTCCTCCTCGCTGCCGACGACGATGCGGTCGGGACGTTTGAAGTCGTCGATCGCCGCGCCTTCGCGCAGGAATTCGGGATTGGAGACCACGGCGAGCGTCTTGCCCGGCGCGGCCTCGCGGCAGATGCGCTCGACCTCGTCGCCGGTGCCCACCGGCACGGTCGACTTGGTGACGATGACGGTGCGATCGTCGACGGCTCGCGCGATTTCCTCGGCGGCGGCGTAAACATAGGACAGGTCGGCATGGCCGTCGCCGCGGCGCGAGGGGGTGCCGACCGCGATGAACACCGCGTCGGCGCCCGATACGGCTTCGGCGAGGTCGGTGGTGAAGGACAGCACGCCGCGTTGCGCATTGCCGCGCACCAGACTTTCGAGCCCCGGTTCGTAGATCGGCATGACGTTGCTCTTGAGCGCGTCGATCTTGGACAAGTCTTTGTCGACGCAGACGACCTCATGGCCGAAATCGGCGAAACAGGCGCCCGATACCAGCCCGACATAGCCCGATCCGATCATCACGACCTTCATGCATAAATCCTTTGTTCGATGGTACGCGCCGCGCGGACGCCGAAAGGCGGGATGGCCGCCTATCTAGAGGGCGGGCCTTTTAAATCAATCGCCCTCGTCGCCGCGCCGCCCGCGCGCCTTGGCGGCATCGACCACCGCGCGCATGTTCTGGCTGGCGCCGCGCGGCATGATGACGATTTCGCCCCCGCTCGCCACCACGATCAGGTCCGACACGCCGTGCAGGTGGATGCGCACGCCCTCGGATCGCACGACCAGGTTCCGGCTGTCGTGCGCGATGACGTCGCCGCGCAGCACCGAGCCGTCGGGATCGGGCAGGCTGTTGTCGGCCAGCGCGTCCCAGCTGCCGATGTCGGACCAGCCGCAACCCAGCGGCATCACCGCGACCGTGTCCGAGCGCTCCATCACGGCACAGTCGACCGAGATGGAGGGGGCGGCGGAGAAGGCGGCTTCGTCGGGCAAAACGCGTAACCCCTCGCGCGCCGCCGCGCCATGCGCCTTGCGCGCGGCCTCGGCGACGGCGGGCTCGTATCTTTCCAGCGCATCGAGAAAGCGGTCGGCGCGCATCAGAAAAATGCCGGCGTTCCAGACATATCCGCCCCGGCGCAGCATGGCCTTGGCGGCTTCGCGCTCGGGCTTCTCGACGAAGCGGCGCACCGCGGCGAGCCCGCCGTCGCCCAGCTTCACATCGTTCATCTCGATATAGCCGTAGCCGGTTTCCGGTCCGGACGGTTCGATGCCGAAAGTGACCAGCCAGCCGTCGCGCGCGGCGGGCGCGGCGCGGCCGACCGCGTCGAGGAAGACGTCGCAGCGCGCGATGCTGTGATCGCTCGGCATGACCAGCATGAGCGCATCGGGCGTAGCGACCTCCAGTGCCGCGAGCGCGATCGCCGCGGCGGTGTTGCGCGCCGCGGGCTCAAGGATTACCGCGTCCGGCGCGATGCCGATCTCGGCGAGCTGCGCCTCGATCGTGGCGGCGTGGCGGCCGTTGCCGACCACGATCGGCGGCGCGAACCGGCTACCATCTTCGCAACGCGCGGCGGTCAACTGGAACATCGTCAGTTCGTCGGTCAAGGCGAGGAATTGCTTGGGCTTCTCGGTAGTGGAGAGCGGCCACAGGCGGGTGCCCGAGCCGCCCGACAGAATGACGGGGGTAATGGTCATGCGCTCTCCCACGCGATCAGCATGCGGGCATCGGACGAGGCGTGGATATGGTGCCGGTCCTCGGTATAGAGGCAATCGCCGCGCGCGCCCTCGTCGCCCTCCAGCCGGACGGTGCCGGACAGCGGGACGATCCACAGCGGCGCGCGGTCGGTCACGCCGGCGAGGTCGGCGCCGCACAGTTGCAGGACGAACTTCGGACCGTCCACCAGCTTGCGGTCCTGGTCTTCGGCGATACGCCGATGCTGATCCTCGGGAAAGGGCCGGGCGTCGGCGACCGCGATGCTTTCGTCCAGATGCAGCTCGCGCGGGCGGCCGTAATCATAGAGCCGGTAGGTGATGTCGGCGTTCTGCTGGACCTCGATCAGCGAGACGCCGGCACCGATGGCGTGGACGGTGCCGGCCTTCAGGTAGAAGAAATCGCCGGGCTTCACCGATTTCCAGTCGATCATTTCCTCGATCTCGCCGGACAACGCTGCGGCGCGCAGATCCTCGCCGCCGATCGCCTCCCGCGTGCCGACGCCGATCGTTGCGCCGCGCTCGGCGCCGAGCACGTACCAGCATTCTTCTTTCCCGCTCGGCTCGCCCATGGCGCGGGCCTGCTCGTCGCTGGGGTGAACCTGGATCGACAGCTTCTCGCTGGTAAACAGATATTTTACGAGAATCGGCAGTTTCGCGCCCTCGTCGTCGAACCAGATCTCGCCGATCCGGCGGCCGCTGCCGTCGTCGAAGCCGGGTGGAAGATCGGTCCGTCCCCACGGCTTTTCGACATATTTGCGCTCCAGCTTCATGGCTTTTCGTACCTCTGCATTGGGTTTGGAACGACAACCGCCGAACGCGGTAAAGGCTGCAATATGGGTGGATCGGCTCAAATGTCCTCCTTATACATTCTTGCTTTCCCACGGCCGATGTTTCTGTTATGTTCTCAGCATGCGATTCGCTCCATCCCGTCCGTCCATTCGGCCCGCCAGAAATGACGGCTTATTGCGAATGATTTTTTAAAAACCGGCCTTTCGCGACAAGTTTGACAAGTTAAGCGCCTCGGCATGGCGGCTCTGGATCGCTTCGGCGTGCGGCCCTCGCGATGACGAGAATGGAAGAAGGAGCGGCGGCGTGAGTTCAAACTGAAAAACGATTCCATATGATCTTGGATCGATGCGGGTCAGCCGCGCCGCGTGGCCAAGGCGCGCTCCCACGCCAAGGCGTCGCCGACGATCAGGTCGAGATCGTCACGCTCCGGCTTCCAGGCGAGTTCGCGGACGATCGCGCTGTTGTCGGCGACGAGCGCCGCCGGATCGCCCGCGCGCCGTCCTGCGAAGCGCCGCTCGATCTTCCGGTTGGTGACCCGGTCCACCGCGTCCAGCACTTCGAGCACCGAATAGCCGTGACCGTAGCCGCAGTTGAGCGTGCGCGAGCGCGTCGGCTCGGCGATCAGCGCGTCCAGCGCGGCGACATGGGCGGCGGCGAGATCGGAGACGTGGATATAGTCGCGTACCCCGGTGCCGTCCGCGGTATCGAAATCGGCGCCGAACACCACGACGTGATCGCGCTTGCCCGTGGCCGCCTCGACCGCGACCTTGATGAGGTGCGTCGCGCCCGCGGTCGACTGGCCGGATCGCTGCTGCGGGTCCGCGCCGGCGACGTTGAAATAACGCAGCGCCGCGTGGTTCATCGGATGCGCGGCGGAGACGTCGCGCAGCATCGCCTCGGTCATCAGCTTGGAGCGGCCATAGGGGTTGATCGGATCGGTCGCCGCATCCTCGCGGATCGGAACGCTTTCCGCATCGCCATAGGTTGCTGCGGTGGACGAGAAGATGAAATGCCGGACCCCGCCGGTCACCGCGCTCTCGATCAGCGCGCGGCTGGCGGCGGTGTTGTTGCGATAATATTTGAGCGGGTCGGCGACCGATTCGGGCACCACCACCGATCCGGCGAAATGCATGACCGCGCCGATGCCGTGATCGGCGATCAGCCTGCCGGTCAGCGCCATGTCCTCGGCCGCGCCCTCGATCAGCGTGGCGCGCTCGTCCACCGCCCAGTCGAATCCGGTCACCAGATTGTCGAGCACCACCACGGCCCAGCCCGCGTCGAGCAGAGCGAGCACCGCATGGCTGCCGATATAACCGGCGCCGCCGGTAACGAGGACGGGGAAGGGCTTGCTCATATGCGCGGCCTATAGAGCTTTATAATCGCCATACCAACCGACGAACATGGAGGGTGCCGACGTGCAAAAGACGATGCGCGGTGCGCCCGATCAGCCGGCGAGACGCAGGCGACGCGATATCGGGCCTGGCGCGGGCTGATCGGGCCAGATGCCGCGGGTGTCGTAGACGAGCTTGTCCGCGCGCTCGTCCAGCGGCACCGATTTGAACAGGTCGTGATCGACCAGCACGATGAAGGTGGCGCAATCGTCGATCGCGCCGTCGAGATCGATCAGCCGCGCGCCGGTGCCGTCGAACTCGCGAGGCAGGGCGGCGGCGAACGGTTCGACCACCGCGATCCGGTCGCCGTGGCGCCGGGCCAGCGCGGCGGCGATCTTGAGCGCCGGACTTTCACGGAAATCGTCGATATTGGCTTTGAACGCCAGGCCCAGGCAGGCGACCGGCCCTCGGGTGCGCGCGATCAGCCGCTCGGCATGTTCGACGACATGGCCGACCTTGCCGTCGTTGACCGCGCGCGCGGTGCGGATCAGCGGTGTCTCCTCCGGCGCGCTGTGGACGATGAACCACGGGTCGACCGCGATGCAATGGCCGCCGACGCCGGGACCGGGCGAGAGGATGTTCACGCGCGGATGGCGGTTGGCGAGGCGAATCACCTCCCACACGTCGAGGCCGAGCTTGTCCGAGACGATCGAAAGCTCGTTGGCGAAGGCGATGTTGACGTCGCGATAGGCGTTTTCGGTGAGCTTGGTCATCTCGGCCGCGCGCGCCGAACTGGTGATGCACTCGCCGCGTACGAATCGGCGGTAGAAGCTCAGCGCCTTGCGCGCGCAGCGCGGGGTGATCCCGCCGATGACGCGATCGTTGTTGGTCAGCTCTTCCAGGATGCGGCCTGGCAACACGCGCTCGGGACAATAGGCGATGGCAATGTCTGCCGTACCTTCGCAGAGGCCCGGCATTGCCAGGTCGGGGCGCTGGTGCGCGATCAGGTCGCGCACTTGCTCGGTGGTGCCGACCGGCGAGGTCGATTCCAGAATGACGGTGTCGCCATGCTTCAACCGGGTGGCAACGGCGCGGGCGGCCTCCAGCACGAAGCCGATATCGGGGGCATGATCCTCGTCGAACGGAGTCGGCACGGCGATCACGAACACGTCCGCGCACGGTACCTCGGTGGAGGCGCTGAGCAGGCCGCGCGCGACCACGCCCTGAACCAGGCCCTCGAGGTCGATTTCCTCGATATGAATGCGGCCCTCGTTGATCGTCTCGACGACATGCGGCGCCACATCGACGCCGACGACCTTGCTGCCGGAGCGCGCGATCACCGCGGCGGTGGGCAGGCCGATATATCCGAGACCGATCACGGCGACCGTAGGTTTCGATTCCGCCTGCATTACCGCTCCCGCTCGAACCGCAACCGGGTCCTTATATGCGTGTTGAGCGACGAACATGGAGGATCCGGGTAAACAAAGCGGTAATGCAGCAGCGCAAAGCCATGCGTCCGCCGGCCTGACGGTCGACGGGAACGGAAAATCCCTTACCGAGGGACAGGGCGTATATTCCCTCCGAACAAGAGATTTCTTTAAGGCACAGTTTCAGCCTGATCTTCATACGTCATGCCGGCATAAGGGTCCCAACACAGTATTACTTTGTCGGGACCGGGATAGCCGGCATCTCAGGCCTCATGGCGATCCTGCCCGAAACTCCAGCTTTCGCTGGGGTGACGAACCAAGGGAGTGGGTTTGCAATTCATATAATCGCCAAAAAAAAGGCGATTATGTGTTTTTGCAAACCCCGTCGGATGGAAATTCAGAAACGGCATAGCTCCGCCTTGCTTTGTACGTCATGCCAGCGAAAGGGCACCCAACAAAGTAGTACTTTGTTGGGACCCGAAAGCTGGCATCTCAGGCCTCATGGCGATCCCGCCCGAGACCCCAGCTTTCGCTGGGGTGACGAACAAATGAAACGGGTTTGCAAGGTACATAATCGCCAAAAAAAGGGTGGCCGAAACCACCCTTTTTCAAATTCGGTTGATTGCCGTCAGGGGCTGACGGGCAGGGGATCGAAATCGTCATCGCCATCGCTGTCGATGGCAATGATGATGCCCGCGATGATGGCCGCAGCGGCCAGCAAAGCGATAATGATACCCGACGCACCGCCGCGGCGACCGCGGAGATCGCTTTCGTCGCTCTGAAGGCCGCCGGCACGGCTGACCGAAGCAACCGAAGCCTGAGCGTTCGAGGCGGTTGCCTGAGCCATGGCCGGAGTGGCGACCAGCGAGAGCGCCGACGCTGCCATAAGGGTTTTTGCGAAACGCATGAAAATGCTCCTATTACTCTTGATAAATCCAAACTCGATTTGGCCAATGGCACATCGCCACAAACGCAGCAACCGCTAAATGGTCCACAATCCTCTAAAAAAAGATGAATCGTTCAAATGTTGTTATAGGGCAACAGCGGCGATTTGTACAGTCTCCGATAATATCGCCGCGATGGCGCGGCCGGTGGTGCCGTCGCCAAACGGGTTGTGCGCGCGCGACATTCGCCGATGAGCGGCGTCGCTGTCGAGCAAGCGGCTGGCCTCGCGCAATATTCTTCGCTGATCGGTGCCGACGAGCAGGGCGGTGCCGGCCTCGATCCCTTCGGGACGTTCGGTCGTTTCTCGCATGACCAGCACGGGTTTGCCGAAGGCGGGCGCCTCTTCCTGAACCCCTCCGCTGTCGGTCAGAACGAGATCGGCATGGGCCAGAAGCCAGGTGAAATTGGGGTAGTCGAGCGGGTCGACCAGCGCCACCGAAGCGGTTTCGGACAATCGGTCCTCGACGACCGCGCGGACATTGGGGTTGAGATGGACCGGCAGAACGCAGGCGGTATCGGGGCGCCGTGCCAGCGCGGCGACGGCTTGCAGAATATGATCGAGGCCTTGACCGAAATTCTCCCGGCGGTGCGTGGTGACCAGCACGATTCGCTTGTCCGCATAGCGGTCGAGCACCGGCTGGATCGCACCGGCCAGCGAGGGATCGGCTTCCACCCTCGCCCGGGTATGGAGAACCGCATCGATCACGCTGTTGCCGGTAACGTGAATCGCGGAGGGCGCTATGTTTTCCCGGCGCAGCGCTTCGGCCGCGCGCTCGGTCGGGGCGAAATGCAGGTCGGCGATCGATCCCACGATCTTGCGGTTCACCTCTTCGGGCCAGGGATGGTAGATATTGTGGCTCCGCAGCCCCGCTTCGACATGCGCGACGGGGATCTGCCGGTAATAGGCGGCCAGTGCGCCGCACATGGCGGTGGCGGTATCGCCCTGGACGAACACCCGGTCCGGCCGTTCGGCATCGAGCACCGCGCCGATTCCCTCGATCAGGCGCGCGCTAAGCGCATCCAGCGACTGGCCCGGGCGCATGACCCCCAAGTCGTGATCGGGCACGATATCGGCCATGGCGAGCACCTGGTCGAGCATTTCGCGATGCTGGGCGGTGGCGATGACGGTGACGCGAAAATCCGGCCGCTCGCGAAGCGCCGCGATCACCGGGAACAATTTGATCGCCTCGGGCCGGGTGCCCAGGATAACGGCGACATGCGACCGAGAATGGATTTCGCCCGTGATGGTCATCGCCTTGGCTTTCGGTAAATGGTTTGGCGCTGGATGCATCGTTCGCCGGCAAGCTTAGCCGTCAATCGTGAAGAGACAGTATCTTGCCCGGATTCATGATGTTCTTCGGGTCCAGCGCGCGCTTGATCGCGACGAGGGCGTCGAGACGGGCGGGGGGTGTGAGGCGGGCGAGTTCGCCCAATTTGGCCTGGCCGATGCCATGCTCGGCGGAGATCGAGCCGCCATAATCGTCGACCATGTCGTAGACCTGCGCGCTGATCGCGCCGCCCTCGCTCGCATACCAGTGTTCGGGCTCGACATCGCCCGGCGCGCGCACATGGAAATGGATGTTGCCGTCGCCCAGATGGCCGAACGCAACCGCCTGCGTGCCGGGATGATCCCGTTCGATCGTCCGCGACGCACGCTCGATGAAATCCGGCATGCGGCCGACGGGCACGCTGACATCGTGCTGCAGCGCCGGGCCGAGCGCGCGTTCGGCCTCCGAGATCGAATCGCGGATGCGCCAGAAGTCCTCCGCCTGCGATTCGCTGCTCGAAAGCGCCGCGTCCTCGACCAGGCCTTGTGCGATCGCGTTCGCCAGCAAGGTTTCGGCCAGGGCGCGCGGCGGTGCCTGATCGGGCCGATCCTGCACCCATTCGGCAAGCACATGCCAGCGATGCTTCCCTTTCAGCGGCGGACGGGCGCCGGGAAGATGCGCGAGCGTCGCCGCCACCGCGTCGCCGGGAATGATCTCGAACCCTTCCAGCCGTTCCGCGCCGCGGCCGCTCAGGAAAAGCAGGAGGCGATAGGCGGTATGCGGCGAATCGAGCCCGATCCAGGCCACGCAGCGGTCGATGAGAGCTGGCGCCGTCTTGAGCACCGCGCGCGTGACGATCCCGAGCGTGCCTTCCGCGCCGACGAACAATTGCTGCAGATCATAGCCGCGATTGTCCTTTTTCAGGGCCGCGGTGCCGTCGATCACCGAACCGTCGGGGAGCACCGCCTCGAGTCCCGCGACCAGTGCGCGCATGGTGCCGTGGCGCAGCACTTGCGTGCCGCCGGCGTTGGTCGAAACGAGCCCGCCGACGGTGGCCGAACCCTTGCCGCCCAGAGTCAGCGGGAAGCGCCTCCCGACCGCGGCGAGTTCGTCGTGCAGATTCTGCAGGATCACGCCCGCGCCGCACAGGATGAGTCCCTCGTCGATCCGCGAACGATCGACCATGTCCATCCGCCGCAGCGAGAGCAGCACCGCTTTGCCGCTCTGGTCGGGCGTCGCGCCCGCCACCATGCCGCTGTTGCCGCCCTGCGGAACGATGGCGATGCCATGCTCGGCGCACAGTTTTACGGTGGCGGCGACGTCCCGCGTCGAGCCGGGAGACACCATGGCCGCGGCCGCTCCGTGATAGCGTCCGCGCCAGTCGGTCAGCCACGGGGCCATCGCCGCGGCATCTTCGGTATAGCCTTTGAGCCCGAGAAGCCGGGAGAAACTCGCGCGCAGATCTTCGTTCATGAGACCGGATTATATCGGTCGGTGGCCAATATGCGAGCCCGCCGTTGCGGTGCGCACGGAACCGGACGGCGGGCCAAAGCGCTTGTCAAGCGGCAATGCCGATCTAAAGTGCAGACAAGGGGACCATGACAGCACCTCATGATCAAAGCGATTTGAACGCTGCTCTGGCAGCCGCGCTGGGCCGTGTCGCCGCCGGCGACCGCGAGGCCTTGCATTCCGTCTACGAGAACAGCCGCGCCCGACTGTTCGGGATCTGCTACCGGGTGTGCAACGATCCCAGTGCGGCCGAGGACGTGCTGCAGGACGTCTATGTGAAGGTCTCGCTCACCGCCCGCTATTTCGATGCCGCCCGCGGCAGCGCGCTCGCCTGGCTCTCGACCATTGCGCGCAACAGCGCGATCGACTGGCAACGCGCGCGCGCGCGCGCCGGCAGGGTGTTCGATCCGACCGACGACGCCGATGCCCGGGCACGCATGCTGAAGGACGATTACTGGGATCAGCTGGACCTGCGCAGAGAAATTCTCGGCTGCATGGAGACGTTGACGCCAGACCAGCGTAAGGCAATCGAGGACAGTTTCTTCCTGGGCCTGACTTATGCGGAACTGGCCGAACGGGAGGACAAGCCTCTGGGGACCGTGAAAAGCTGGATCAGGCGTGGTCTGAAACGGTTGAGGGAGTGCTTGGAAGATGGCGATACCGATGGGCGAGGATGAGCGCATGCTGCTGGCGGCCGAGCTCGTGCTCGGTCTGCTGGAACGCGGCGAGCGCTCGGACGCGCTGGAGTTGCTGGCGACCGATGCCGCCTTCGCCGACGAGGTACGCCGGTGGGAAGCGCAGCTTGCACCTCTGTTTGCCGGGTTCGACCGGCGAGAGCCCCCCCGCGACCTCTATCCCGAAATCCGAGCCCGGCTCGATCGGATCGAAAGTCACCGCGGCGAGCATCGTGCGCCGTCCGGCAGTCTGCCGGCCCCGGCCAATGAAAATCAGACGCATGGAGTCGCCCCCGGATGGCGTTTTGCGGCGCTTGGCTCGGCGGCAGCTGCGGCGGTGCTGGCGGCGATTCTCGTTCTTTCGCCGACCGGTTCAGATGCGGGCCGGCCCAGAGTCGCCGAGGCGCAACCTGCCGAAAGGGCGCTCGTGGTGGCGCAGCTCTCCGGCGAAGAGGGCGGGCCGCTGATGGTCGCGAGCGCCGAGGCGGGTCAGACGAAGCTGCGCGTGCGCGTGGTAGACGGTGAACTGGGCAAGGGCGAACCCACCAGCTCCGTGCCGGTGCTGTGGATCATCGCGGGGGAACGCCCTCCCCAGGCGATCGGCGCGTTGCCGCGATCCGTACAAGGCGGCGCCGAAGCGGTCAGCCAGATCGCGCTGCGCAAGGCGCTGTCCGACCTGATCGAGAGCGGCGCTACCCTGGCGATTACCTATGAACCGGCGGACGCGCCCAGTTACAATGCACCGACCACTCCCATCGTCGCCAGCGGGACGCTGTCTCCGATCTGATATCAGCCGGAATGCTCTTCAGCCATTGTGGTTTGATTGCAACAGATTGCCAGGATTATCGGCAGAGCAGCGGGCTTATGCCGGGGTCGTGGAAAATTATTCTTGCCAGATCAGCGTCCAAGCTACATTCCTTGCCGTATCATGAACGACGTTGGGAAGCCGCAATCATGTGGGGGAGGTTCATAACCAAGTGATCAGCTTGCCGGAGCACGTTCGATTTCGTCTCGTTTTTCGAAACGCAATCTGGGTGTTTCTGGCCGTTATCCAGTAAACATTTTTCGTTAAATTGCTGTTAGCGACTTGGCGCAACGGAAAAAGTTCCGGGGCATCAGGTTCGAAAAACTTAGGGAAGAGGGGTTTATCATGAAGATTGCATCCACCAAAATCAGGCTGGCACTTCTGCTCGCCACTAGCGCAAGTGCAATGGCGCTGGCTTCGCCGGCGCAGGCCGACGAGTGCCTGCTCGATACCAATGACAACGGTGTCGTCGATGCCGGCGATACCGATGGCGGGGCGACTTCGAATGGCGCGACGTCGCTGGCATGCGGCAACGGCGCAAACGCCGATCTGCTCGCTACGGCTTTCGGTTCCGGTGCCGATGCTTCCGGCATTTTCTCGACCGCTCTCGGCAATGGTACGGTAGCTTCGGGTTTCAGCAGCCAAGCGACCGGCGTGCAGTCGACCGCCACGGGCGCTTTCTCGATCGCTTCGGGCGCGGTTGCGAATGCATCGGGCAATAATGCTATTTCGATCGGCTATCAGGCGCAGGCCACGGGCGGTGACTCGGTCGCCATCGGCGGCAATCGCAATTCGGCGGACGGCGGTCTGTTCACGACCGCGTCCGGCAATTCTTCGACCGCCGTCGGCGGCCAAGCACAGGCTACCGCAGATGCGGCGACCGCTTTCGGCTGGCGCTCCAACGCTTCGGCCGAGCGCGCGACGGCGCTCGGTCATCTCGCCACTGCGCAAGGCGTGCGCTCGGTAGCGGTCGGCGAGAATGCCGATGCACAGACCGACAACGCCACCGCCATCGGCAACGAATCGATCGCCAACGGCATCGATGCCCTGGCGATTGGCGATACCGCCGTTGCCATGGGCAATTCGACCACGGCCGTGGGCGGCGAGAGCTTTGCAGCCACTCCGGGCGCGACCGCACTGGGCTGGCAGGCCGAAGCCACCGGCGCCATGGCCACCGCGGTTGGTCATCAGACCATCGCCTCGGGCGACCAGAGCTTTGCCGGCGCGGAAGATGCCGTGGCTTCGGGCAGCAATGCCGTCGCCATCGGCAACACCGCCATCGCCAGCGGCGGCGACGCGGTTGCCATCGGCGGCAATCGCAATGGCGGCGATGATGGCGGCCGTGCCACGCAGGCGACGGGCGCTTCGTCGACCGCCGTCGGTGGCCAGGCGCTCGCCACCGCGACCGCGGGCACCGCATTTGGCTGGCGCGCGGAAGCGACCGCCGAGCGTGCCACCGCGGTTGGCCATCTGGCCAATGCCAGCGGAGTGCGATCCTTTGCGGGCGGCGAAGCCGCGGCGGCTTCGGGCGAAGGCGCGATCGCGCTTGGCAACCAGTCGGTGGCTTCGGGTGCGAACTCGATCGCCATCGGCAACGGGGCGACCGCGGCCGGTGACGGTCAGGTGGTCATCGCCGGGCTCGACACCAGCACCCAGTTTCAGGATATGGCTGGAGGAATTTCGGTCGTGACCGCGGATGCCAATGGCACATTGGGCCTCACCACCCAGATCGCGACCAATGCGAGCGTGACGGCAAACACTGCCGCGATCGCGACCAACACCGCCGGCATCGCCGCGAACACGTCGGCCATCGCGGCCAACACGAGTTCGATCGCGGGACTGCAGACGGATGTCGATACCCTGTTCGATCTCAACGATACGAACCGAGAGGACATCCGCCGGGCCAATGAAGGCGTCGCCATCGCACTCGCGCTGGATTCGCCGGCTCTGCTGCCCGGGACCAACTTCGCGCTTTCGGGCGGCGTCGGATACTTTAACGATCGTGTCGCCGGTGCAGGTGCGGTCACCGCGCGCGTGGGCGAGAATGCCTCGATATCGGCCGGCGTCGGCGTCGGTTTCGACAGCGGCGAAGTGGGTGCGCGCGGCGGCTTCCAAGTCGCTTTCTAAATAGCTCATCGAGCAAAAGGCGCTTTATTCGAAGCGTCAGGGCGGCCGGGTCAGCGATGATCCGGCCGCTTTTTTTCGCCGCATGTCTCGGCAGGACGCCCCGTCAAGACTTCGCGCCACCGCTCGGCGGTATCCATGGGGGCGGGCGCTGCATGTAAATGGCGGTGCTTCTCGCCATTCATCGCGGGCACAGGCGCAGGCGCGCATATCGCTGATGAAACGATGCAGCGCGCCGAGATTGCGCTGGCGCTTGCCGAGGACGCGCCGCAGATGCTCGATCCGCGCACCGTGGGCCAGCACGCCTTTCTGGGGACGCTGGCCAGGGATAGTGCGGCGGCGATCGCCGCGCCGACCGGCGATCCTGCCTTCGTAGCGGCGCGCGGCGCGCTCGCCGAGGCCGTGGGCCGCCATCCGGTGGGCGATTTCTTCGCGCTTCACCCCGAGTTCACCGCGGTTTTCGGTCTTGCGCAGCGGCAACAGGCGCTGCTCTTCCATGCCGTCGGCCTCAGCAACCCCAGCCGATCGCATTTCGACGCGCAGAACCTGTTCGAGACCGGCGGCAACGCGCCTTATGCCGAGAAGACCGGTATATTGAACCGCATGCTGGAGCTGACCCGCAGCGCCAATGGCGGCCTGGCGCTTTCGCAAACCGTACCTCCGGCGTTGAGCGGTCCGCAGAAGATCACCTCCTACGCGCCGGGCAACCGGCGCGGCGTCAACGCCGATCTCGCCGCCCGGATCGCTGGCATGTATGAGGATAACCCGAAGCTCGCTGCCGTCTGGCAGGAAGGTGTCGAGACGCGTACGGCCGGCATGGCGGCGGCGGACGGGATCGACGACGATGCGAACCGGATCGGCGCGCTGGCCGCGCAATTTCTGCTCGAGGCGAACGCTCCGGATATCGTGATGATCGAAAGCAACGGCTGGGACACGCACAGCAACGAGCCCGGCCGTCTCGCCCGTACGGTGCGCCAGCTTGATGGCGCGATCGACGCGCTCCATGTCGGGCTGGGCGAGACCTGGAACGATACGCTGGTGATCGCGGCGACCGAGTTCGGGCGGACCGTCGCGGTCAACGGCAATGTCGGCAGCGATCACGGCACTGGCGGCATGATGATGGCGCTGGGCGGCGCGCTGCCGCGCGGCGGCGTGGTCGCCGACTGGCCGGGGCTGGCGGGCGGCCAGCTGTTCGAGGCGCGCGATCTGCGCACGACGATACCGGTCGAGGGCGCGGTGAGCGCGCTGGTGGCGCTTCATTACGGCCTGGAGCCGAACGATGTGGCGGGTTCGCTTTACCCGGCGATTGCGGGCCTGAAGGCGGCGAGGCTTTAGGCCTAGCCTGCTTCCGGCAGCTCCAGCTCGGCGATCATCGCCAGGATCGGATCGGCCAGCGTCGCCGGGCAGATCAGCAGGTCGGGAAGATACGTGTCCTCGTTATTGTAACGCAGCGCGCTGCCGTCGATGCGCGAGCAATGCAGGCCGGCCGCCTCGGCCACCGCCACCGGCGCGCAATTGTCCCATTCATATTGTCCGCCCGAGTGGAGGTAGATGTCGGCCTCGCCGCGCACCACCGCCATTGCCTTGGCCCCGGCGGAACCCATGGGGACCAGTTCGGCGTCGAGCTTCTCGGCCACCTTCACGGCTTCGGCGGAGGGGCGCGTGCGGCTGACGACCAGGCGCAGGGGGCTGGCGGGCTTGGGGACGTCGGGCGGATCGGCCGAATCGAGGATCAGGTCCATGCCCGGAAGCGCCACCGCGCCTAGCGACGCGTGGCCGTCGACCGCCATGCCAACATGCACCGCCCAATCGGTTCGCCCCTCGCCATATTCGCGCGTGCCGTCGACCGGATCGATGATCCAGACGCGCGATCTGGAAAGCCGGGCGGGTGTGTCCTTGGTCTCTTCGGACAGCACGCCGTCGTCCGGGCGGTGCCGCGCCAGCTGATCCATCAGCCAGACATTGGCCCTGCTGTCGCCGGCCTTGCCGAGCTCCTTGCCGGAAAACGCGCCGCCGGCGCGAAGATCGAGCAGGATCCTGCCCGCGCCATCGGCGAGATGGCGGGCCAGTTCGATATCGTCCATTCAGTCGGCTTTCGTGGCCGGCGCGGCAACGCCGGGCGCGGCGGCCGGAACATCGCGCTCCTTCGGCAGGCCCCAGCCGATGCCCGACCAGATCCGCTCGTGAAAATAGTAGAGCACGATCTTGGTGAACACCTCGGTCGACGCGATCGCGCCCGCGGCCTTGGGATTGCCGGTGAACAGCCAGCTCAGCACGAACGTGTCGATGCTGCCCATGATCCGCCAGCTGATCGCCTTGGCGATCGAGCGCGAATGCTTTTCCTTGCCGTTGAACAGAAACATGTTTCGCCCCCTCGCTGCGATCGTCTCAGTCGAAACCGCCCGCGAGCAGTTTCTCGACGATCGCTTCCGCGGCCTGTTCGGCCGTCATGTCGACCGTATCGACGGCCAGTTCGGGAGTTTCGGGTTCCTCATAGGGACTGTCAATGCCCGTGAAGTTCTTGAGCTCGCCTGCGCGCGCCTTGGCATAGAGCCCCTTTACGTCGCGCGCCTCCGCGACATCGAGCGGGGTCTGCACGTAGATTTCGGCGAATTCCCCATCGGCCATCATGTCCCTGACCAGCTGCCGCTCTGCCCGGAACGGCGAGATGAAGGCGGTGAGCACGATGAGCCCGGCATCGGTCATCAGCCGCGCGACCTCGCCGATGCGCCGGATGTTCTCCACGCGGTCGGCATCGGTGAAGCCCAGATCGCGGTTCAGACCGTGGCGGATATTGTCGCCGTCCAGCAGAAAGGTGTGCCTGCCCATCGCATGCAGCTTCTTCTCGACCAGATTGGCAATGGTCGATTTGCCCGAGCCCGACAGTCCGGTGAACCACAATACGCGCGGCTGCTGGTGCTTGAGCGCGGCATGGCCTTCGCGGCTAACCTCGAGCGCCTGCCAATGGACGTTCTGCGAACGGCGCAGCGCGAAATGGATGGTGCCGGCGGCCACCGTGGCGTTGGTGAAGCGGTCGATCAGGATGAACCCGCCCAGATCGCGGTTGTCGTCGTAGGATTCGAACACGATCGGCTTGTCGGTGGCGATCTCGGCCACGCCGATCGCGTTCAGTTCCAGCGTCTTGGCTGCAAGCTGGTCCATCGTGTTGACGTCGACCTGATATTTGGGCGGCTGAACGCTGGCCTGCACGCTCTGCGTGCCGATCTTCATCGCATAATTGCGACCGGGCAGCATCGGCTCCTCGTCCATCCACACGATCGTCGTCTCGAACTGGTCGGCCACTTCGGGCGGCGCGCCGGCCGCCGCGATCACGTCTCCGCGCGAGCAATCGACCTCATCGGCCAGCGTCAGCGTGACCGACTGGCCGGCAACGGCTTCATCGAGATCGCCGTCGAACGTCACGATCCGCGCGATCCGGCTGGTCTTGCCCGAAGGCACGATCCGCACCGCATCGCCGGGCTTCACCGATCCGCCCGCGATCTGCCCGGAAAAGCCGCGGAAATCGAGATTCGGCCGGTTGACCCATTGCACCGGCAGGCGGAAATCCTTGCCCTGGCGTGCGTCGGTGCCGAGTTCGACGGTTTCCAGATATTCGATCAGCGTCGGCCCGTCATACCAAGGCGTGTTGTCGCTTTTCGAGGCGATATTGTCGCCCGCGAGACCGGAGATCGGGATGGCGAGGAAATCCTCAATGCCGATCTGGCTGGCAAACGCGCGGTAATCGGCGACGATCGCGTCGAATTTTGGCTGGTCGTAATCGACCAGGTCCATCTTGTTGACCGCCAGCACGATATTCCTGATGCCGACCAGATTGGCGAGGAAGCTGTGGCGGCGGGTCTGGGTGAGCACGCCCTTGCGCCCGTCGATCAGGATGACGGCGAGGTCGGCGGTCGAGGCGCCGGTCACCATGTTGCGCGTATATTGCTCATGCCCCGGCGTGTCGGCGACGATGAACTTGCGCTTCTCGGTCGAGAAGAAGCGATAGGCGACGTCGATGGTGATGCCCTGTTCGCGCTCGGCGGCGAGCCCGTCGACCAGCAGCGCGAAATCGATCTCCTGCCCCTGCGTGCCGACCTTCTTGCTGTCCGCCTCCAGCGCGGCGAGCTGGTCCTCGAAGATCATCTTCGAATCGTAGAGCAGCCGCCCGATCAGCGTCGACTTGCCGTCGTCCACCGATCCGCAGGTGATGAAACGCAGCATCGTCTTGTGCTGATGCTGGTCCAGATAGGCGTCGATATCCTCGGCGATCAGCGCGTCGGTCTGGTAGACGTTTTCGGGGGCGGTGTCGGTCATCTTTTCTCGTCATTCCAGCGGAAGCTGGAATCTCCTGTGGTGAGATGGCGCTGGTGGCCGGACCCCGGCCTGCGCCGGGGTTGACCCTTCGGAACGCTGCGCATTCCGTGGCGGGTCAAAAATACCCCTCCTGCTTCTTCTTCTCCATGCTGGCGGCCTGATCGTGATCGATCGCGCGCCCCTGCCGTTCGGACGTCGTCGTCAGCAGCATTTCCTGGATGATCGCGGGCAGGGTGTCCGCTTCGCTCTCGACCGCGCCGGTTAGCGGGTAGCAGCCCAATGTTCGGAAGCGGATCGAGCGGGTGACCGGCTCCTCGCCGTCGCGAAAACGAAAGCGCTCGTCGTCGACCATCAGCAGCATGCCGTCGCGCTCCACCGTCGGGCGCGGCGCGCTGAAATAGAGCGGCACGATCTCGATGCTTTCCAGATGGATATACTGCCAGATGTCGAGCTCGGTCCAATTGGACAGCGGGAACACGCGGATGCTCTCGCCCGCGGTCTTGCGGGTGTTGTAGAGCTTCCACAATTCGGGGCGCTGGTTCTTCGGATCCCAGCGGTGGTTGGCGCTGCGGAACGAGAAGATACGCTCCTTGGCGCGGCTCTTCTCCTCGTCGCGCCGCGCGCCGCCGAACGCCGCATCGAAGCCATGTTCGGTCAGCGCCTGCTTCAGCCCCTCGGTCTTCCACATGTCGGTGTGGAGGCTGCCATGGTCGAACGGGTTGATCCCGCGCTCCCTGGCTTCGGGGTTCTGATGGACGATCAGCTCCATCCCCGCATCGGCCGCCGCCTTTTCGCGCAGTTCGTACATCGCCCTGAACTTCCACGTCGTGTCGACATGCATCAGCGGGAAGGGCGGGGGCGAGGGGAAGAACGCCTTTTTCGCCAGATGCAGCATGACGGCGCTATCCTTGCCCACCGAATAGAGCATCACCGGCTTTTCCACCTCGGCCGCCACTTCGCGCATGATGTGGATGCTCTCGGCCTCGAGCCGCTGGAGATGGGTGAGATTGATGGCGGACATGATCACTCGTTCGCTTGCATATGACGGCGGGCCGGCCGATGGCGGTCCGAGCGGGCCGAACAAGGCGGACTTATGGCAAAGCCGCCGCCGGTTCAAGCAGACAGGGCGGCCACCGCCCCAAGCAAATTCTGGACCCTGAAAATCGCAACTTGTCCGTTCAGGGAACCGGCAGCATCGGCGGGCCATTGCTCACGCGAAACGAACATGGAGAATCACGATGACTCGCAATGCCCGGATATGGCTGCCCCTTCTGCTCGGCGCGTCGAGCCTGCCGCTCGCCGCCGCTCCCGCTGCGGCCGCTGAGGTCGCGATCGCCTCGCAAGGCCCGGTGGTCTCGCTCAGCGTCACCGAGGAGGTGCGCTCCAGTCCCGACGCGGCCAGCTTCGGCACGGGCGTTACCACCAAGGCGCCGACGGCGAAGGAGGCGCTGCGCCAGAACAGCCAGCAGATGCAGGCGCTGATCGATCGCATCAAGGGCCTCGGCGTCGCCGACAAGGATATCCAGACCACCGGCATCAATCTGAATGCCCAATATGATTACCAGCAGGACCAGGAGCCCCGTTTCATCGGTTATCAGGTGAACAATTCCGTGATGGTCACGGTGCATGATATCGACCGGCTGGGCGAAATGCTTGACGCGGTCGTCGCAGGGGGCGCGAACAATCTGAACGGGCCGAATTTCTTCATCGACGACGATAGCGCGGTGAAGGCGGAAGCCCGCAGCCGCGCGGTCCAGAGCGCCGAGGCCCAGGCGCGGTCCTACGCCAAGGCGGCGGGCTATTCGGATATCCGCCTGCTGACTATTTCGGAGGCGGTGTATCATGGCGGCGGTGGCCCCCAGCCGCCGCGTCCGATGGCCGCGCGCTTCGCCGCCGCGGACAGCGCCGCCCCGGTGCAGCCGGGCGAAGTCGGCACGAGCGTTACCGTGTCGTTCGAATATGAGATGGTGCGCTGAGCGCTGATACACAGGCTGTCAGCGACATTCACAAAAGGTTCAATGCTTTGGGCCTATAGCGGACGGACGATGCGTATTATATCCATCCTTCTGGCCGCGCTTCTTACGGCCACCGCCCCGCTTGTGCCGCTGACCACCCAGTCTTTCGCGCAGGGTCATGACGACAATGACCGTGCGCGCAACCATCTTCGGGCCGGCGATACGTTGACGCTGCGCGAGATCGAGCGGCGCATCCTGCCCAGAATGCGCGGCGCGCAGTATCTCGGCCCCGAATATGATGCCCGCGCGCAAGTCTACCGGCTCAAGTTCCTGAAAGACGGGCGGGTCTATTTCGTCGATGTCGATGCCACCACCGGCAGGATCATCGAGACTCGCTGAAGCTTCCGGTCGTTGCGCTCAAAGCCTTTGCCCTGAACCTGCGAACCGCCTAGTCGTTGCGGAGCAGCACGAAGCAGGCAATCCGGAGAAGATGATGCGCGTCCTAATCGTCGAAGACGAACCCACGCTCGGCCAGCAGTTGAAATCCACGCTGGAGGGTATCGGCTATGCCGTCGACCTGTCGACCGACGGCGAGGACGGCCATTTCATGGGCTCCACCGAAAGCTACGACGCGATCATCCTCGATCTCGGCCTGCCCGAGATCGACGGCCTTACTGTGCTCGACCGCTGGCGCAAGGAGGGGCGCAAATTCCCCGTGCTGGTGCTGACCGCGCGCGACAGCTGGTCGGACAAGGTCGCAGGGCTCGATGCGGGCGCCGACGATTATCTGGCGAAACCGTTTCAGACCGAGGAACTCATCGCCCGCCTGCGCGCGCTCATTCGCCGCGCGTCGGGCAATGCCTCGAGCGAACTCAACGCGGGCGACGTTCGGCTCGACACGCGTTCGGGCAAGGTCACGCTGGCGGGCGCGCCGGTCAAGCTCACCGCGCAGGAATACAAGCTCCTGAGCTACCTCATGCATCACAAGGGCAAGGTGGTCAGCCGCACCGAGCTGATCGAGCATATCTACGACCAGGATTTCGACCGTGACAGCAACACCATCGAGGTGTTCGTCACCCGCATCCGCAAGAAACTGGGCGCGGAAGTGATCACCACCATCCGTGGCCTCGGCTACAGCCTCGAGGATCCCGACGCCTGAACAAGCCCGCCGCCATCGATTCCCAAAGCCTGACCGGCGCGCAGGAAGAGGCGGTGGCCGCGGACCCGCCGCCCGAGCCGCAAAGCACCGGCTCGCTGAGCAAGCGCATGATCGGCGTGGCGGCGCTGTGGATCGGCGTGTTGTTGCTCGGCGGCGGCCTCGCGCTCGACCGGGTGTTGGTGGGTTCGGTCGAGAGCAATTTCGACAATCAGCTCAATTATGTGCTGACCGCGATGATCGCCTCCTCGCAGATCGATCCGGACGGCGAAGTGCTGTTCAACCGCCCCCTCGGCGACCAGCGGTTCCTCGAGCCCAATAGCGGTCTCTACTGGCAGATCAGCGGCAAGGGCTCGCCGGTCTACCCGTCGCGATCGTTATGGGACCGCACGCTGCCGGTCGATATCGATCGGACCTATCTGAAGCCGCATTTCCGCGACGTCGACAGCTTTCAGGGCGAGCCGCTCAGGCTGGTCGAGCGTACGATCATCCTGCCGGACAGCGACACGCGCTGGAATTTTGCGGTGGCGCAAAGCACCGAGACGGTGAAGCAGGACGTGAAGGAACTGCGCTCCACCTTGCTGATCAGCTTCGCCATCCTCGGCATCGGCCTGGTGGTCATGGCGGCGCTACAGACCTTTTACGGGTTGTGGCCGCTGCGCCAGGTGCGCCTTGCGATCGCCGAGATGCGATCCGGGCGCAAAAGCCGGATTACCGATCCCTTCCCCGAAGAGGTCATGCCGATGGTCGGCGAGCTCAATGCGCTGCTGGATCATAACGAGAAGCAGGCCGAGGAGGCACGGCGCCATGCCGGCAATCTCGCCCATGCGCTGAAGACCCCGCTCACCGTCGTGATGAACGCGGCGACCGCGCGCGCGCCCGACCTGGATCAGGTGGTGATGCGCGAATCCACCACCATGCGCCGCCAGGTCGACCACCACCTCGCCCGCGCGCGCGCCGTCGGCCGCCGCGGCCATGCCCACAGCCGCGCGGCGGTCTGGCCCTCGCTCGAATCGGTCGAGCGCGCGGTCGGGCGGCTATACGAGCATGTCCGGCTGGACATCAGCGGAGACAAGCACGCCGTGGTCGCCTGCGAACGGCAGGACCTGGACGAAATGCTCGGCAATCTGATCGAAAACGCGGCCAAATACGGCGGCGGCAGCGTGTTCGTGACGGTCGAGGAATGCGAAGCCCGCGTGGAAATCCAGATCGAGGACGACGGCATGGGCATCCCTGAGATCGAACGCGAACGCATCTTCGCGCGCGGTGCCCGGCTCGATACCGGCAAGCCCGGGACAGGCCTGGGGCTGGCCATCGTTCGCGACGTCGCCGAAATCTACGAGGGCGGCATCACGCTGGAGGAGAGCGAGGATCTGGGCGGACTGCTCGCGCGGCTGTGGCTGCCGAAGGCGGCGGTGTGATCGGGCGAACGATGTTGAACGCTTCCGGCCCCCGGGAGTGGTTGCGGAGCCGTTGCTCATCGGGGCGCGGTATCGGGTAGTCTCAGATCGCTTCTTTTATATTGTTGTTTCAAGTTCATTGTATTTTGTTATATTCGTGTCATGCAATCGATCCGGTATAGTCAGCGTGCGGATCGAGCCCTAGCCAGGATGCCGAAGCAACAGGCAGCGAAGATTGAGGAAAAAATCGAGCAATATGCGGTCGATCCGGAAAGCCTCTCCGCCAACGTCAAAAGGCTGCAAGGCACCACTGCCTTCCGTCTCCGCATTGACGCCTATCGGGTCATTTTCGACGAGGACGGAACGGTCCTCGACATTCTCGACATCGGCAAACGAGGAAGGATTTATCGATAGACCGTCTGCATCACGGGGGACATGGTAGAAAGCTAAGGATAATGGACATCAATTATCATATTGTGGAGGACGGCATCGAAATGGCGACTTTGCTGCGGGCCGATCTGGAGAAATTGATCGAAGCGGCCGAGGACGCAGGCGATCTCGCTGCAGCCTATCAGGCGCGTAAAGAAATCGATGAAGCGGGTGCGGTTCCAATGGGGGTTAGTATGGCGATCCGTGGTGGTAAACATCCCATTGTGGCGTGGCGCCATTATTTGCATTGGACTCAAGCAAAACTGGCCGAGGAGGCGGCGGCTTTCATGCCAGGGCGCCGTCTGACGCAGGCCGCGATCGGTAGGCTCGAGACCGCCGATCCCGGCGCCGGCCGCAGTGAGACATTGGCTGCGATCGCACAAGCGATGGGCGCACCGCGCTGGAGCATTGAATATCCGGATACGACGCTGCCCGATGAGTTGCAGCGAGATATTGAAAATGGCGGCGATCCGGAGACCGGCATGATCCTGCGCGCCGGTGGCGCAAATGCTTCGTCCGCAGCTACCAAAAGCGCAAAATCGGGAAAATTCATCACGCACCGCAGCGCGGTGAGCGGCCGCCTTCTGGGCGGTAGCCGTCGATTTGGAAAGCCCAAGAAAAAAGCCTGATCTTTTTCGGCAATATTCCGCCACGACAATATCCCCACTTGCTGCCAAGTTCGCAAGTCCGCTCGACCACATCGGGTTCGGGTGAGCGCGCCCCTTACTCCGGCGCCGCCGGAATCTTCAGCCCGCGCTGTACGGCCGGGCGTTCGAGGCAGCGGTCGAGCCAGGACGGCACCGCCTTCAGATCGCTCCAGCCGACCAGATCGCCCACCTCGTAAAAGTCCGTGAGGGCGCGCACCCAGCCGATGAGCGCGATGTCGGCAATGGTGAAATCGTCGCCCATCATCCAGCGGCGGCCGTCCAGATGGCCTTCGAGCACGCCGAGCAGGCGTTTCGTTTCATCCACATAACGCTGTTTCGGGCGCGGATCCTCGATTTCCTTGCCGGCGAACTTATGGAAGAAACCGAGTTGGCCGAACATCGGGCCGACGCCGCCGATCTGGAAATGCACCCACTGGATGCAGTGCCAGCGCTCCGCCGGGTCGCCGGGGATCAGCTTTCCGGTCTTTTCCGCCAGATATTGCAGGATCGCGCCCGATTCGAACAGGCCGAGCGGCGTGCCGCCCGGGCCGTCGGGATCGAGGATCGCGGGAATCTTGCCGTTCGGGTTGAGCGACAGGAAGGCGTCCGACTTCTGCTCGTTCTCGCCGAAATCGATGCGGTGGACCTCGTAAGGCAGCCCGGTCTCCTCCAGCATGATCGCTACCTTTACGCCATTGGGCGTAGGCAGCGAGTAGAGCTGGAGGCGGTCCGGATGCCGCGGCGTCCAGCGCTGCGTGATCGGAAAATCGGTGAGATCGGTCATGATGATACTCCTGTGGTTCTCCGATAAACGCATGAGAGCTCCGGCTGTTCGATGGAGACGTTGCTGCGATGCGACTGTCCTACATCGCCGAAATAGTGTATAACCGATACGGTGATCTGTAGACATGATGATAAACCAAAATTACGTCTCGCGCGTTTCGTTTACGTTGCCAAACGCTTCACCGGAATTTTCCAGGTACACCCCTGTAATCCGTGTCACCTTACACCTTCGCGCCGCCTCTTGCCTAACCGGCCGCGACTTGCCACATCGCTTGGCATCATGGCCGCCACGATCCATCCGCTGAAACCGGGCCATGCGGCCTCGCTGGAACCGATGATGGCGCTCGTCGCCGGCGACATGAACCGGGTGAACAGCGTGATCCTCGATCGCATGCAGTCGGACATTCCGCTGATCCCGGAGCTTGCCGGCCACCTTATCGCGGGCGGCGGCAAGCGTCTGCGGCCCATGCTGACGCTGGCCTGCGCGGCGCTGCTCGATTATCCGGGCGACCGGCATCACAAGCTCGCCGCCGCCGTCGAGTTCATCCACACCGCCACGCTGCTGCACGACGACGTCGTCGACGGATCGGACATGCGCCGGGGCAAGACCGCCGCCAACCTGATCTTCGGCAATCCGGCCGCGGTGCTGGTGGGGGACTTCCTGTTCTCGCGCAGCTTCGAGCTGATGGTCGAGGACGGCTCCTTGAAAGTGCTCAAGATCCTCAGCCACGCATCCGCCGTCATCGCCGAGGGCGAGGTCGATCAGCTCACCGCGCAGCGCCAGCTGGCGACCAGCGAGGAGCATTATCTGGGCATCATCGGCGCCAAGACAGCCGCCTTGTTCGCCGCCGCCTGCCGCATCGCCGCGGTGGTGGCCGAGCGTGACAGCGCGGTCGAGGAAGCGCTCGACCGCTACGGCCGCAACCTCGGCGTCGCCTTCCAGCTGGTCGACGACGCGATCGACTACGCTTCGGACAGCGAGGTCATGGGCAAGGGCGTCGGCGACGACTTCCGCGACGGCAAGATCACGCTGCCCGTCATCCTCGCCTTTGCGCGCGGCGACGGAGACGAGCAGCATTTCTGGCGCGAGGCGATGGCTGGGCGGCGCGTGTCGGATGCGGACCTGGCGCATGCCACCAAGCTGATCGAGCGCCACGATGCGATCTCGGACAGCATCGCGCGCGCGCGCCATTACGGCCAGCGCGCGATCGACGCGATCGCGCCATTTCCGGCCGGCCCCGCCAAGTCCGCGCTGATCGAGGCCGTGGAGTTCGCCATCGACCGCGCCTATTAGCGCGCCGATGGACGCCATCGCCGCCGCCCGCCCCGCCGGTTCGCTCCGGCGCGAAGGCCTGATGACGCTGAAGCTCGCGCTGCCGCTGGTGGTCGGCAACGTCGCGCAGGCCGCGATCAATACCACCGACGTGGTGATCCTCGGCCGCTATAATGTCGATGCGCTGGCCGCCGCCGCGCTCGGCGTGAACCTCTACTGGGTGTTCGCGGTGTTCTGCATGGGGCTGGTCACCGCCGCCTCGCCGCTGATCGCCGCCGAATATGGTCGGCGGCCGAACAGCGTGCGCGACGTGCGCCGCACCGTCCGGCAGGCGATCTGGGCGAGCGCGGCGATCTGCGTGCCGGCCTGGGCGATCCTGTGGCAGGCCGAGGCGATCTACCTCGCGCTGGGCCAGTCGCCCGACCTGTCCGCCGCCGCCGCGGGCTTCGTGCGCATCGCCATGTGGGGGCTGTTCCCGTTCCTCGTCGGGCTGGTGCTGCGCTATTATGTGACCGCGCTCGAGCGGCCGATCTGGGGCGTGTACATCATGGCCGCCGGCCTTGCCTTCAACGCGCTGGCCTGCTGGGCGCTGGTGTTCGGCGAGCTCGGCCTGCCTGAGCTGGGGCTGGCGGGCGCGGGCATCGCCAACGCGCTGGCCCAGGCCGTGCTCGGCCTCGGCGGCGTGGCGGTGGTCACGGGCGTCCGCCGCTTCCGCCGCTACCGTCTGTTCGGCAACTTCTGGCGCCCCGATTGGCCGCGCTTACGGACCATCTTCGCGGTCGGCCTGCCGATCGCCTGCACCTACGCCATGGAGATCACCGTCTTCTCCGCCGCCGTGTTCCTGATGGGGCTGATCGGGCGCGCCTCGCTCGCGGCGCACAGCGTCGCGATCCAGATCGCTGCGCTGGCCTTCATGGTGCCGCTCAGCATCGGGCAGGCGGCGACGGTGCGCGCCGGCATCTTCCACGGACGCCGCGACGGCGCCGGTCTGGCTCGGGTGGGCAAGGTGGCGCTGGGACTGGGTTTGATATCGGCGGCGATCTCTTCCGCGCTGATGGTGCTGATCCCCGAGCAACTGGTCGGCCTGTTCGTCCGTCCGATAACGGCGGAAGATGCCGAGGTGTTCCGGCTCGCCGTCGCCTTCCTGGCCGTCGCCGCGCTGTTCCAGCTGGTTGATTCGATGCAGGCGGTCGGCGCGGGGCTCCTGCGCGGCATCCAGGACACGCGCGTGCCGATGGTCTTCGCCGGGCTGGGATACTGGGCGATCGGTTTCTTGCTGAGCTGGTTCCTCGCCTTTCATGCGGGCCTCGACGGGGTGGGTGTGTGGCTGGGTCTCGCCGGCGGCCTGACCGCCGCGGCGGTATTGATGTGCGGGCGCTGGCTGCTGCGCGGACGGTTGGGGCTGGTCGGGAACGAGGCATGACCGCGCTGCCGATCGCGGCGGTGCTGCCCGATCTGCGGGCCGCCTTGCGCGCCGCCGCCGCCGCCGTGCTGGTCGCGCCGCCGGGGGCGGGCAAGACGACGATGGTGGCGCCCGCCCTGCTCGCCGAGCCGTGGTGCGACGGCGCGATCTGGCTGCTCAGCCCGCGCCGCCTGGCCGCGCGCGCGGCGGCCGAGCGGATGGCCGAACTGGCCGGAGAGCGCGTCGGCCAGACCATCGGCTACGCCACGCGGATGGACGGCAGGCGCTCCGCCGCCACGCGCATCCTGGTGCTGACCGAGGGCATTTTTCGCAATCGCATCATCGCCGATCCCGAGCTGACCGGCATCTCGGCGGTGCTGTTCGACGAGGTGCACGAACGCAGCCTCGACAGCGATTTCGGCCTCGCGCTCGCGCTCGAAGCGCAGGCCGCGTTCCGGCCCGATCTGCGGCTCGTCACCATGTCGGCGACGCTCGACGGCGCGCGCTTCTCGGCGCTGATGCACGGCTGCCCGGTGATCGAGAGCGCGGGGCGCGCGCATCCGCTCGAGCTCGTCCATCTCGGCCGCCGCGCCGAGCGCCGGATCGAGGACGAGATGGCCGGCGCCATCGCCCGCGCGTTGGCCGAACGGGACGGCGACCTCCTCGCCTTCCTGCCCGGCATGGGCGAGATCGAGCGGACCGGCGAGCTTCTGCGACAACGCCTGAATTTCCCCACGGACATTGCTATCCTCCCGCTCCACGGCGCGCTCGATCCGGCCGAGCAGCGCGCGGCGATCCGCCCGGACCCGGAGGGCCGCCGCAAGATCATCCTCGCCACGAGTATCGCCGAGACCAGCCTGACCATCGACGGCGTGCGCATCGTCGTCGACGGCGGCCTCGCGCGCCGTCCGCGCTTCGATCAGGCGGCGGGCACGCCGCGGCTCGTCACCGAGCGGGTGAGCCGCGCCGCCGCGGTCCAGCGGGCGGGCCGCGCGGCGCGGCAGGCGCCGGGCATCGCCTATCGCCTGTGGGAGGAAGCGGCGACCGGCGGCCTGATCCCGTACGACCCGCCCGAGATGCTGGAGAGCGACCTGGCGCCGCTGGTGCTCGACTGCGCGCGGTGGGGCGAGGCCGATCCGGCGGCGCTGCGCTGGCTCGATCCGCCGCCCGCCGCCGCGCTGGCGCAGGGGCGCGCCACGCTGCGCACGCTGGAGGCGATCGACAAGAACGGCCGCATCACCGCCCATGGCGAAACGCTCTCGGCGCTGCCGCTGCCGCCGCATCTGGCGCACATGCTGGTGCTGGCGGGCGCGCACGGACAGGCGGGCGTGGGAGCGGAGGTCGCGGTGCTGTGCCAGGAGCGCGGGCTGGGCGGGCGCGGCGAGGACCTTGAGGCGCGGCTGCAACGCTGGCGCGAGGATCGCGGGCGCAAGGCCGAGGCGGCGCGCGGGCTGGCGCAGCGCTGGGCCGGGCTGGTCGGAGCGGGCGAGGGCGAGCCGCTCTCGATCGGCGCGCTGGTGGCGCTGGCCTTTCCGGACCGCCTCGCCAGAAGTCGCGGCGGCGGCGGCGGGGCGGACTGGATCGCGGCGGGCGGGCGCGGCTTCCGGCTCGATCCGGCCTCGCCGTTCGCGCGCCACGACTGGCTCGCGGTCGCCGATGTGCAAGGAGCGGCAGGCGGCGCGCGCATCCTGTCGGCCGCGCCGATCGACGAGGAGGAGCTGCGGACGCTGTTCGCGGACCGGATCGAGACGCGGCGCACGGTGCGCTTCGACGCCGCGGCCGGCCGGATTGCGGCGCGGCGTGAGGAACGGCTCGGAGCGATCGCGCTCAGGGGCGGGCAGGACGACGCGCCCGATCCGGACGCCGTGCGCGCGGCGCTGCTGGAGGCGGTGCGGGGCCATGGCCTCGGCCCGCTGCCTTGGAGCGAGGCCGCCATCGCGCTGCGTCGCCGCGCCGCCTTCGCCGGATCGGACGCGCTCACCGACGAAGCGCTGCTGGCGAGCCTCGACCACTGGCTCGACCCGCTGCTCGTCGGCATCACCCGCTTCGACGCCATCCCGCCCGCCGCGCTGCTCCACGCGCTCGAAGGCCAACTCGGCTGGGACGAGGGCCGGCGCATCGCCGCCGCCGCGCCGCCGCGCTTCACTACGCCCGCGGGCACCACGCACGCGATCGATTACGGCGCCGAGGCGGGGCCGACGGTCGCGGCGCGGGTGCAGGCGTTCTATGGGCTCGCCGAGCATCCGGCGGTGGGCCGCCCGCCCGTGCCCCTGGTGCTTTCGCTGACCAGCCCGGCGGGCCGCCCGGTGCAGACCACGCGCGACCTGCCCGCCTTCTGGACGGGGAGCTGGGCGGACGTCGCCAAGGACATGCGCGGGCGTTATCCCAGGCATCACTGGCCCGACGATCCGGCGGGCGCCACGCCCAGCCTGAAGACCAAGCGCGCCCAGGCGAGAAGCCGGGATTGAACGCGGACGACACCACCAGCTTCACATGCTTCACACTGTTCAAAGAGAGAAAATACAGGGTGGATTCGCCGCCCAGCTTCACACGCTTCACACTGTCCAGGGGAAGAAAATACAGGGCGGATTCGCCGCCCAGCTTCACACGCTTCACACTGTCCAGGGGAAGAAAATACAGGGTGGATTCGCCGCCCAGCTTCACACGCTTCACACTGTCCAGGGGAAGAAAATACAGGGCGGATTCACCGCCCAACTTCACACGCTTCACACTGTCCAGGGGAAGAAAGTAGCGGATGGTGTGATTGCCTGAATTTCGCCGACTTTCCAGCCCGTTAACGCACGAATCTTCCAAATCCACTCGGCCCGAGCCTGTCGAACCCTGTCCTGAGCGGCTGGCTGGTCTAGCCAGCCGAAGGGGACTGCCGTCAGATTTCCCGATAGCTGTCACAGGAGAAGCGCAGCCCTTCGATATCGGAAGATTGCAAGCCCGTTTTCTTTGCTCGTCACTCCAGCGAAAGCTGGGGTCTCGGGCCGAATCCCGATGACGAATAACAATCTGGCGAAAGCATTGCCGACAGTGCGATGAAGGCGGTAAGAATGGGAGAGAAATACGCATCCCCGGAACCTGCCATCGAAAACCCTACATTGAAAGAACGAATGCGGAACACTTTATCCCGCCCGCGCGATCCGGCTTGATTTTTGCGCTCGCGCTCAGCAAGGCTCGTCCCATGACCGCCCGCATCTATCAACGCCCCCAGAGCGCCATGACCTCCGGCCGCGCGCTCACCGACCGCTGGATCCTGGAATATGATCCGGCCGAGGCCAAGCGCCCCGATCCGCTGACCGGCTGGGCGGGCTCGGGCGATACGCGCCAGCAATTGCAGCTGAAGTTCGGCAGTTGCGAGGCGGCGAAGGCCTATGCGGAGCGGAACGCGATCGAATATGCGATTGTGCCGACGCCGACCAGGACGCTGAAGATCCAGGCCTATGCCGACAATTTCCGTTAGAGTGCGATGCCATGGCATCGAGCCTCTTCGTCACTGCGAGCGCAACGAGCCGACGGCGACCGCAGATCAACCCATCGAGGGCGGCAAGCGATGCCCCTTGAGCCCCCGGGTTCCGGATAACTCGATTTTCTTACCCAATCATAGATTTGGAGAAAATCGGCTTCCGGAATGACGAATGAAATTTAACGGGTCTTGATCCTGGGCGAAGCCGCCTGGCGGGGATGGCAGAAGAATTGTGCCAAACTTTCCCGGCGAGCTTTTGCCGGATGTTTGAGGCGGTGTGCGGAAGGCCGCTCCTGGTGGTTTTGCGACGGGCAGGTTCTGGCAGTGATGTCTCTTGGCCGGACATAGCCACACGGCGAGCGATCTCGAGTAGTACAAACTTGAGAATGCTGTCTGCACTAATTTTTATGGATCAGCTGTCAGCCAACCTACGACTATTCTTTCAAAATCAACATATGCTATCGTCCCCGGGTCAAACTCCAGCGTAGCTGCAAGAGCCGGCAGGTCGGCTATGAATTTTCTATATGGCCGGACCAACTTAACGAGGGCGATTATGCACCTTGCAAACCCGTTTCATTTTTTCGTCACCCCAGCGAAAGCCGGGGTCTCGGGCGGGATCGCCATGAGGCCTGAGATGCCGGCTTTCCGGTGCCCTTTCGCCGGCATGACGAACAAAGAAAGGCGGAGCCATGCCGTTTCTGAATTTCCATCCGGCTGGGTTTGCAAAGCACATGATCGCCATTTTTAAGATCTAATTTGCAAGGATCGAAGGGGTGCTTGATGTGAGCATATACGGCCATTTTTGGAACCAAAGAACAGTGGGTAAAATTTCCGCAATCGGGGTCGTTGGCCGACCCGCTCATCACCTTAACCATTCAGCCATCAGCAGGCTCATCACGCGCACGTCGATCGCGACGCCGCGAGCTCGCGCTGCAGCCACGAACGCTTCCACCTCGGCAAGCTTGACGCGGTGGACCGTGATGTCCTCGCCCGCCACCCCGCCGCCGGCGCTCACCTTCGTCAGCCCGCGCGCGCGCACCAGGGTAAAGGCCTCGCTGACCATGCCGGGCGAGGAGTGGAATTCGCCGATCACCTCCATGCATCCGGCGCGGTAGCCGGTTTCCTCCTCCAGCTCGCGCGCCGCCGCCGCGAGCGCGTCCTCATCGATCGAATCCTCGTCGCCGACCAGCCCGGCGGGCAGTTCGAGGCAGGGCTTGCCCAGCGGCACGCGATATTGCTCGACCAGCAGCACCTCGCCGTCCTCCTCCGCCAGGATCACCGCGGCGCGGATGCCGCGCGGCCGCCCGACATATTCCCAGGTCCCGCGCTTGCGCACGACGAGATAGTCGCCCTCCCACAGGGTCCGTTCGGGCGGGGCCGCCGGACCTTCGCTCACAGTTCGATCAGCCGGTCCGGCAGTTCGTTGGGGTTGCCCGCCGTCTTGGGAAAATGCTCGGCCAGGATCGCACCGACATGGCCCACCGCCGCGACCATGCCGTCGCCGGGCCTGCCCTGCTTCACCCCGTCGATCAGCGCGCCCATCGCCTCGGCCCAGCGCGCCGCATCGACCTTTTCGGCGATGGCGCTGTCGGCGACGATCTCGGCGCGATGCTCCATCGTCGAGAGATAGACGAGGATGCCGGTGCGCCCATCGGTGCGGCTCTCGGTGCCGACGCGGAACAGCCGCACGGCGCGCGCGCGCACGCGGTCCTCCTTGACCCGGGACGGGGTGAGGAACAGCCGGAGCGGCATGTTCTCGAGCATCAGCGTGGCGACGAAATAGAGGAAGACGGCGGTCGCGGCGATCGCGGTCAGGAACGCGGCGGGCGTGTAGTCCTGCGACCAGCCGCTGCTCAGCAGGTCCATCGCGCCGCGCCAGAAACGCGGGGCGATCGGCAGCGCGATGAGGAACAAAAGCGCGATCGCCGCCGCCCAGCGGCTCGCTATGTCCTGATAATGGTCCGAGAGATCGGCGACGATGGTGACGATCTCGCCGTCGGTCCCCGTCTCGGCGGCCCCCACCGCCGCGCTGACCGCGCGATGCTGCTCCTCGCTGAGTTGCATGACCCGCGCCACGCTACCAGCCCCCCGAGGCGCCGCCGCCGCCGAAGCTGCCGCCGCCGCCCGAGAACCCGCCGCCTCCGCCGAACCCGCCGCCCCCACCGCCGAAGCTGCCGCCGCCGCCGCGCCCGCTATTGGCCATGCCGCTGAGGACGCCCCACAGGATGACGTCGCCCATGCCCCCGCCGCGGCGATAGCGCGAGCGGCGCCCGCGTCCGCCGGCGATCATCGGGCCGACGAACATGAAGGCGAAGAAGCCCAGCCAGATCAGCCCGGCCCAGGGAAAGCCGCCCTCGTCCCGCTTGCGCGCTGCCGCATCGGCCGCGGCAACGCGCTGGCGCGCTTCCTCGGGCGGCAGCTCGAGCTGGCTGGCGATGCCGTCGACGCCCGCGCGGATGCCGCCGGGATAATCGTCCTCGCGGAATTTGGGGATGATCGCGCCTTCGATGATGGTGCTCGCCAGCGTGTCGGTCAGCACCGGTTCGAGGCCGTAGCCGACCTCGATGCTCACCTGCCTGTCCTTGGGGGCGACGAGGAGCACGACGCCGTCGTCGTCCGCCTCGCTGCCGATGCCCCATTTCCGCCCGAGCGCGTATCCGAAATCCTCGATCGGATAGCCCTGCAGGCCGGGCACGGTGGCGACGACGACCTGGTGGCCGGTGCGCTGCTCGATCGCCGCCAGCTCCTGCGTCAACGACACCTCCTCGCCCTCCGACAGGATATCCGCCCCGTCGACCACCCGGCCGGTGAGCTTGGGAAAATCCTGCGCCGCCGCCGGGGCGGCGAGGGCAAACAGCAGGAGAAGCGGAAAAGGCCGCAGGAAAGCGCGTAGCATCAGCTCTTGCCGAACACTTCCGGGGCTTTTTCGGAGCCCGCATCGGCCTCGAACGGGACCAGCGGCTTGGCGCCGTGGACCACCTTGGCGCCGATGATGTCCGGAAAGGTGCGGATCGTCGTATTATAGTCCTGCACCGCCTGGTTGTAGTCGCGCCGGGCGATGTTGATGCGGTTCTCGGTACGCTCCAGCTCGTTCTGCAAGGCGAGGAAATTCTGGTTCGATTTCAGGTCCGGATAGGCCTCGAAGCTCGCCAGCAGGCGGCCGAGCGACTGGCCGAGCTGGCCCTGCGCCTCGCCGAACTGCTGCAGCTTGGCGGGATCGTCCAGATCGTCGGCATTGACCTGCACCGACGTCGCTTTCGCGCGCGCCTCGGTCACTTCGGTCAGCACGCTGCGCTCCTGCTCGGCGTAGCGCTCGGCGGTGTTGGCGAGATTGGGGATGAGGTCGGCGCGGCGCTGATAGGCGGCCTCGACATCGGCCCAGCGCGCCGCGGCGTTCTCTTGCGCCGTCGGCACGCTGTTGATGCCGCAGGCGGACAGCAGGCCGAAGGCGAGCGCGGCGACGAGCAGTTTCGGTAAGGCAAGGCGCATGGGATCGTCCCCTTTTCGTGAATGCGTTCGCCTATCTAAACGCAAAGCGCCCGCGCCCGCCACCGCCAATCGACAAGCGGGCGAAAAGGCGGCATTAATGCGCGCCGACGATCGTGGAAGAGGTGATGATGTTCGCACAGTTCAAGAAATTCGTACTGCGCGGCAACGTGCTCGATCTGGCGGTCGCGGTGATCGTCGGCGCCGCGTTCGGCAGGATCACCACATCGCTGACCGAGGACGTCATCATGCCGGTGGTCGGCGCGATCTTCGGCGGGCTCGATTTCTCCGGCTATTTCCTGCGGCTCGGCCCGGTGCCGGCGGACTATGCCGGCTCGATGACCAATTACGCGCAGCTCAAGGAGGCGGGCGTGCCGTTGCTCGGTTACGGCGAGTTCTTCACCGTGGTGCTCAACTTCCTGATCCTGGCGTTCATCATCTTTTTGATGGTGCGCTACGCCAACCGGATCATGGCCGAGTTCGAGAACCGGGACGAGGCAACCGCCGCGCCCGGTCCGAGCGAGGTCGAACTGCTCAAGGAAATCCGCGACGAGCTGAGGAAGCGCGCGTAGCGGCCGGAATACCCTCTCCCGTTCACGGGAGAGGAGCGAGACTTACGAGCGCAGCGAATTAGTCGCAGCGGTGAGGGCCGCCGTTGCAGCGCCGACTCATCGATGGCGCTCACGCGCCACCCACCCTCATCCAACTCCGCCCCGGATTTAATCCGGGGCTTCGTATCCTTCTCCCGCCCGGGGGGAGCAGGGCAAAGCTGCGGAGATAAGCGTTTCTGTTCCCGGACGACACGCTCACTTTTCATTCACATCCAACTCCCTATATAGAGCCTGTCGGTTTCGGCCGGCTATGGCGATAAATTGTTCTGTGCAATAGACGCAGCGGACCCGGGGGCAGTACCCGGCGGCTCCACCAAAACCCGCAGATTTCTGCGGTTTCTGAAGGGGCCGAACCAGGATCGACGTGTGTTCAAAGACAGCGCTTTCGCCCGGGCTGAGTAACCCGTTAAAGGCTCAAAACCGATAAGTGCCAACGATAACGAAGCACTTGCTCTGGCAGCGTAATCGAGGCCCTCACGGGCTGACATTACACTAATAGAACGCGGCCGAGTCGGCCGGGCAACAGAAAGACCACAGCGGCCCCGGGGGAGCCGGGCAACAGAATCCCCCGACTCTTTCCGGTTTTCAGTCTTAAATACCAGTTCGCGACTTGGTGCGATGGGAGCGTATTAGCGGTTTACCGTTGCATATCGGCATGCTTATCTATCATGCCGACCGAATTTGGGAGAAAGCATGTGCATGGGGAACGCAGCAAACCGTTCAGGCCAAGCATGATATTCAAAGCCCTTGCGGCCATGGTTTTGCTAATCCTTCTAGCTTTGGCCGCTTATGCGGGCTTTGGATATTTCGATGCGCTGAGAGACTCTGACGGTTTGAAGCAACGCGCTGCTGGATTGATGGCCAGCCAGCGCGGTCCGGACGACTTGACGCAACGCAAACTGCATCAGCTGCTTGCCGTCGAAGACCCCGCTTTCTGGCGGCACAACGGATTTGACGTGGAAACCAAGGGTGCGGGCTTGACCACGATCACGCAGTCGCTTGCCAAAAGACTCGCCTTTGAAGATTTTGAACCCGGCATCGGGAAGATACGGCAGACGACCTATGCTCTTGGACTGGAGCAGCGCCTTTCCAAAAAAGAGATATTGGCCCTTGCTCTCGAAACGGTGCAGATGGGTCCCGGTCCAGATGGCTGGATGGAGGGCATGTTCGACGCGAGTATGCAGATTTACGGCAAACCGCCGGCGGCGTTGTCCGATCATCAGTGGCTCAAACTGGTCGCGGTCCTGATCGCTCCTAGGCAGTTCAATCTGCAAGCACCCGACAAGCCTCTGGAGGACCGGGTGGCGCGGATCGAACGCCTGCTCGCCGGACGATGCGCCGCCCAGGACGAACGCGATGTATGGCTGGACCGTTGCGGGCCGGCAGCCGCGCACTGACAGCGCTCGGATCGCGAACGCCGGACGCCGAACATAGCAAACCCGGTCTTGCAATGCTGGGAAATCGATGAGCTATGGTAGAAATAGCCTCAAGCCGAAGGCGACCCATCGTAGGAAATTTCGTTTCGCGTTATGGCAATGCACCGGCGGCCACTTTGTAGCCTTTACACCATAATGTTACGCAAGCAGCCTTTCTTGTGAAACTCGATGCCGGTCGCGATACCATAGCCGATTGCATGAACCCTTGTCACGGCACACGCCTGCTATATATTCAAGATGAATATCGATATCGGACATGCACTATGGCAGCTACCAGTCTTTCACTTGGCTCACATTTCGAAGCGTTCGTCCGCCGCAAGGTGGAGTCCGGGCAGTATAGATCGGTTAGCGAGGTCGTTCGCGCGGGGCTCAGGGAGCTTGAGGACGGCGATCAACGCTTTTCCGATCTGCGCGCGCATGTCGCGGTTGGCGTCGAACAGGCCGACCGGGGCGAGTTCGTCGAGAATTTCCGCATTACCGAGGTGATCGAGAGCGCCGCCTCTGGCGGGTGAGCGGTCGTTTCGCCTCACGCGTCTGGCGCATGATGATCTGCGCTCCATCGCCGCCTATGGCCTTGAAGCCTGGGGACCGGAGCCAATGGCGGCCTATCTGACGGGATTGAAAAAGCGATTTCAGACATTGGCGGACAATCCCAGGCTGGGATCGGAGAGGCCAGACATTCATCCCGGAGTGCGCGGGATGCGCCACCGACAGCATCTGATCGTGTATCGCGAAGCCAATGACGCGATCGAAATTCTGGCGATCCCGCATGTTCGGATGGACATGACCCGGCACATGAAGGCTTGATTATTCCATCATGGCCATCGCCCGTTCCAGATCGAGCGCCTGCAGCATCTTGGCGCCGGCCATGAATACCGCCGCGCAGCAGCAGCCGAACATCGTCCAGCCGAGCCAGCCGGGATAGGTCGTCACGTAATTGGCGCCGCGCTGCGTGGCGCCGAGTGCCAGGCCGAATGTAATGAGGAACACCTCGGCGCGCGACTTAACGAGAAACAGGCGCAGGAATTTGTGCAGCAAGGACATGTTAACGGTTTAGCAACCATCGTGCCAAGGGCAAGCGGCCGCGGATCGTTGCGGGGTCAATATGGGACGGTTGTAAGGATTGCCGACGGTTTGACTGTTTTGGCCTAAACCCTCTCCCGCGTGCGGGAGGTGAGGGGCACCCCACAAAGTACCACTTTGTGGGGACCCGGTGGGGGGCACCCCACAAAGTACCACTTTGTGGGGACCCCGGTGAGGGCTGCCGGATAGCGCCGCGCCATCGATGGCGCTGACGCGCCACCCACCCTCATCCAACTCCAGCTAGCCGGTAAACCGGCAAGCTTCCGTATCCTTCTCCCGCCCGGGCGGGAGAAGGTTTATCGGAGTTCCGCCAGTTCCAGTTCCTCCAGCAACGCCGCGCGCGCGGCGCGCACCCGATCCGCCAGCGCCGGATCGGCTAGCTGATCCGGTTCAATATCCTCGGGCCAATGCTCGGCCACCACCGCGGCGATGCGATCCAGCTTCGCCTCGTCCGCCAGAAAGCGCGGATCGACCGTGGCGGGGTCGGCGACTACGCGCAGGCGCAGGCAGGCGGGGCCGCCGCCGTTCGCCATGGATTGACGCACGTCGACGGGTACGATTTTTCGAATGGGTCCGTTGCCCGCGATGAGTTCCTGAAGATAGTCCCGGACCGAAGCGGTTTCCTCGGCCTCCAGCGGCACGATTAGCGCCATGTCTCCTTCGGGCAGCGTCACCAGCTGCGCGTTGAACAGATAGCTGGCGATGGCGTCCTGCAGCGAAACGCGCTGGGCAGGGACGATGACGATTTCGGCCTGCGGCAGTTTCTCGCGGATGTCCGCATAGGCGGCGCCCGGATCGGCAAAGGCCTGTTCGTGCGCGAACAGCACCTGCTCGTTGGCCACCGCCACCACATCGTTGTGGAACGCGCCCGCCGCGATCGCCGCCTCGGCCTGTTCGATGAAGACGGTGCGTTCCGGATCGAGGCCGTGCGCCCGCGCCACCGCCCTGCTCGCCTCGCTATGCTGGCGTGCGGGGAAGCCGCCACCCGCGCGGCCGTAGACGAACAGCTCGATCCCCGGCGCGGCGTGGTTCGGCGCCATGCGCATATGGTTGGCCGCGCCCTCGTCGCCGAACGGTGGCGGCACCGGGTCGTGCACCGCGAAATGCGCTTCGTCGGCAAAGGCGAGCTTAAGCTGCGCGAGCGTACCCGGCCACTCGTGGCTGCGATGCGGCATGGTGACGAGATTGGCGACGGTCAGGTGGCAGCGTCCGTCCGGCGTGTCGGGGGCGGGCGAGACGGTGGCGGCGTTGGCGGTCCACATCGCGGAGGCGGACCAGGCGGCGGCGCGGAGATGCGGCTCGGCGGAGGCGAGGTCGGTGGCCAGTTTCCCCAGCCAGCCAATGTTGGGCCGGTCGAGCGGCAGGAAGAAGCCCTGCGCCAGCCCGCGCCGCAGATTGCCCCGCATTTTCTCTACACCCTGCAGCGCCGCCGCGCGTGGATGCGAGACCGCGCCCTTGTTGCTCGTCGCGGCGAGATTGCCGGGGGACAGGCCGGCGTAATTGTGGCTGGGGCCGACGATGCCGTCGTAATTGATTTCCGTGAGGGTCATGGGTTCGTCCTTTTCTCAATCCTCCCCTCGCGCAGCGGGGGGGGAGGGGGACCGTTCGGCGAAGCCGAATGGTGGAGGGGAAAAAGCGCTTCGATCGGTTCGAGCGCTTGTTCAGGAAATCGCCCTGCTTGCCCCTCCGCCCCGATGCTTCGCATCGCGGTCCCCCCCCGAGCGAGCTCGGGGAGGATTTACCGTGCGGTCCAGCTCAGCGTATCGCCCGTTTCCACCTTCAGCCGCTTCGCCGCGTCCGCATCGATCGCGATGCCGCCTTCACGGCGCTTTACCCGCGCATAGCCTCCGCGCCAGTCGGACAGCCGGCCGGTGGCAACCAGCGCCTGATCGCCGCCGCTCTCGATCGCGACGATCGGTGCCTCCTCGGCGTCGCGCACGGTCGTCACCTGGTCGGTGCGCGCGGTCATGCTCGGGCCGCCATCGAAAATATCGATATAGCCTTCATAGGCGAAGCCCTCGTTCTCCAGCATGCGCATCGCCGCGCGGCCGCTGGGGTGGGGCAAGCCGATGACGGCGCGCGCGCTTTCGCTCAGCATGGCGGTATAGATCGGATGCTTGGGCATCAGATCGGCGATGAACTGGTTGCCGTGGATGGCATTGAAATAATCCGCCTCCTGAAAATTCATCCCGAAGAAGCGGCCCGCCAGCCCGTCCCAGAAGGGAGAGCCGCCGGCCTCGTCGATGATCCCGCGCAGCTCGGCGAGGATGCGGTCGGCGAAGCGGCCGCGGTGCTGGCGGATGAACAAATAGCGGCTGCGCGCGAGCAGCAGGCCGAGGCCGCCGGCCCGGTGGTTCGGATGCAGGAACAGCCCGCCGACCTCGCTCGATCCCTCCAGATCGGTGACGAGGCTGAGCATTTCGGCGCGGAAGGTGCGGTCCAGCTCCTCGCTCTGCTGGGTCAGCGTGCTGAGGCGGTAGCTGTAGAACGGCCAGCGCCGGCCCACCTCAGCGAACAGCTGACAGGTGCCGCGTACCTCACCCGTTTCGACCTCTTCGAGCGCGAGTACGAACAGATCGTCCTGCAACTCGTCGCCGGCGCGGATAAAGGCCTCGTCCGAGCGCGCGAGCTTGGCGGTGAGCGACATGCGGTCGGCCGGCAGGTTGGTGAAACCGCCGCCGGTGAGCTTGGCCATCTCGTAGAGCGCTTCCAGGTCGCGCGGGCGGGCGGCGCGGATGATATAGCCCATCAGAGGCCTCCCTCGGCGAGCCGCAGGATGGTGAGCGCGGACAGCCGCGCGCGTTCGGCCAGACTGTCGACGATCAGGATTTCGTCCGAACTGTGGATCGCGTCGCCGCGCACGCCCATGGTGTCGACCACGGGCACGCCGCAAGCGGCGATATTGTTGCCGTCGCACACCCCGCCGGTGGCGCGCCAGCTTATGTCGAGGCCGAGGTCCGCGCCCGAGCGCTTGACGAGACCGAACAGCTTTTCAGCACCCTCGGAGAGTGGCTTGGGCGGACGACCGAACCCGCCATGCGGCTGCACCGTCACGTCGTGCTCGATCGCGACGGCGGCGCAGGCGCGCTCCAGCGCCTCCTCGGCGTCCACCTGGTCGCGGGGTGAACGCGGGCGGAAATTGACGCGCAGGACCGCGTGATCGGGCACGACGTTGTTGGCGCCGCCGCCGTCGATCCTGGCCGGGTTCACCGACAGGCCTTCGCGCATCAGCGCCTTGAGCCGCAGCGCGAGATCGGCCGCGGCGACCACGGCGTTGCGCCCGTCCTCCGGATTGCGCCCGGCATGGGCGCTGCGCCCGCCGATCCTGATCGAATAATTGCCGCTGCCCCCGCGCGCCCCCGCCAGCGTGCCGTCGGGCAGCGCGGGCTCGTAGGTCAGCGCCGCAGCCTTGCCCTGCGCGAGCCGCTCGATCAGCGCGGCGGAGGAGCCCGAGCCCACCTCCTCGTCGCTGTTGATCATGATCTGGTAGCCGAGGCGATCCTTTGCATCGCTCGCTTCCACCGCCAGCAGCGCATGAAGCATGACGGCGATCCCGCCCTTCATATCGGCGACGCCGGGGCCGTTCAGAATATCGTCGCCGCGCCAGCTTAGCTCCTGGAAAGTGCTGTCCTGAGGAAACACCGTGTCCATGTGACCTGTAAAAAGCAGCTGCACCGGCGCACTGGGCCGCACCGTGGAGACAAGATGCTTGCCGCGCTGTAACTCCTTGATATTGCCGTCGGGTTCCATCGCCTCGACGGGATCGGGTGCGATAAGTTCCACCTCGCCCGGCAATTTTGCAAAGGCATCGCCCAGCTGCTGCGCCATGGCGGCAAGGCCTTGCAGATTGGCGGTGCCGCTGTTGATTTTCGCCCAGCGCATCGTGCGTTCGAGCATGGGTTCCTGCTCGATCCGGTCGAGCGCGCATTGTTCGGTTGTTGTCAGCTCTGTCATGGCGAAGAGATAGCGCGAGGCGCCGGACTAGGCCAGTGCTGCGGGATCAGCCGATTTAAAACCCACGTCGCTCCCGCGGAGGCGGGAGCCTATTGCCGGTTTGTGGGATATACGGCGTTGCCTTCTATTGCGATGAAATGTTCGGCAACTCTGGCAGATCGACTGCGGTTGCCAGCCAATGATAGCGGGGATGGGTCCCAGCCTTCGCAGGGGCGACGAGTTTTAGGACGAGAGGACTCGCGCCACCTGCACGAATTCCTCCACGCTCAGCGTCTCCGCTCGCCGCGTCGGATCGATGCCTGTCGCATTCAGCGCATCCAGTCCGCCCGGCAACCCCTTCAGGCTCTGGCGCAGCATCTTGCGGCGCTGGCCGAAGGCGGCGGCGGTGAGCTTTTCCAGCACGGCGAAGCGCAGCCCTTCGGGCATGGCGGCGGGCAGGATATGCACCACCGCGCTCATCACCTTGGGCGGCGGCGTGAAGGCGCTGCGGTGAACCTTCATCGCCAACCTTGCCGTGCTGCGCCACTGCGCGAGCACCGACAGACGGCCATAATGTTTGTCCCCCGGCGCGGCGACGATGCGGTCCGCCACCTCCTTCTGGAACATCAGCGTCAGCGAGGCCCAGCCCTGCGGCCAGCTTTCGCCGCCCAGCCAGCGCACGAGCAGCGCGGTGCCGATATTATAGGGGAGATTGGCCACGATGTGGAATGGCGGCGCGAGGTCTGGCTGCGCGGCCAGCGCATCGCCTTCCTGTATATTCAAGCGCCCCGGAAAAGCCTCGGCGATCTCGGCGAGCGCGGGTAGACAGCGCGCATCGCGCTCGACCACGCTGACCTCCGCGCCAGCGCGCAGCAGCGCCCGCGTCAGTCCGCCGGGGCCGGGGCCGACCTCATAGACGCGTTGTCCGGCCAGATCGCCGGGCACCGCGGCGACGCGGCCCAGCAATTGCTCGTCGAGCAGGAAGTTCTGGCCGAGCGCCTTGGATGCGCTGAGGCCGTGCGCCGCGATAACCTCGCGTAGCGGCGGCAGTGCGGGTGTGGGTGCCGTGCTCAATCCCGCAGCCGGCGGTTCTTTACAGCTTCGCAGGCCATGCGGATCGCGGCGATCATGGAGTCCGGCCGCGCGATCCCCTTGCCGGCGATATCGAAAGCGGTGCCGTGATCGGGCGAGGTGCGCACGATCGGCAGGCCCAGCGTGATGTTCACCGCATCGTGGAAATAGAGCGACTTCAGCGGTACCAGCGCCTGATCGTGATAGGCGCATATCGCAGCGTCGTATTCGGCGCGTGCTTCCTCGTGGAACATGGTATCGGCGGGCAGCGGGCCGGTCACGTCGCAGCCATCGGCCAGCAGCCGCTCGATGGCGGGCAGGAAAAACTCTTCCTCCTCGCGTCCCATCCTGCCCGATTCGCCGGCATGCGGGTTGAGGCCCGCGACGGCGATGCGCGGTTGCTCGATCCCGAAATTGCGGGTCAGGCCGCGCGCGGTCGCTTGAACGCGGTCGACGATCAGTTCGGCGGTAATGGCACCGGGCACGTCGCGCAGCGCGATGTGCCCGGTCATCGGCACCACGCGCAGACCCGGCCCCGCGAGCATCATGATCGCGTTCTGGCGCGAGACGCCGCAGCGTTCGGCGATGAACTCGGTCTGCCCGGGATGGGTGAAGCCGACCGCATAAAGCTGTGCCTTGGACACCGGACCCGTGATCACCGCGCCCGCGCTGCCGCTGCGCGCCAGGCCGACCGCGGCTTCGAGCGCCTGATAGGCGCATTGCGCGCCCGCGGCGGTCGGCGTTCCGGGCGTCACCGGGCCGCATTCGAGCACCTGCATGACCGGCAGCGCCGTCTCGAACACGCCGAGCGCCTTGGCCGGATCGTCGATCGGCTGGACGGGTCCGCTCCAGTGTGGAGCAAAGGCGGCGGCGTCGCCGACGGCGAAAAATGGCGAAAGGCCGGCATGCACGCGGGCCTCCCAGCTTTTGCAGATGATTTCCGGACCGATCCCCGCCGGATCGCCGATGGAAATGGCGAACGGTGCGATCGGCTGCTGCTTACCGGGCATGAATTATCCCACTGTCCAGGCAGGCATCAGTTGTAATCGATGATCGCATCGCGCCGCAGATCGCGCAGATAGATTTGCGCGCGGCGCGAGACTCGGTCTTCTTCCAGTCGCGACTGGATCTGGTCGAAAGACGGCTCGGCGCCGGTCCGGGGATCGTCGCGCCCGCACAGCACGAACACGCGCACGCCTTCCTCCAGCGAGCCATAAGGCGGCGTCGAGCGACCGATCTCGAGCTTCGACATGACCTCCTGCAGGGGGCCGGGAAGATCGCCCAGCCGTACGCCATCGCGGTTCACCACATCGGCGTTCAGCGTGGCGGCCACCTCATCGGCATTGCCGCATCCCTGGATTGCCTGGGTTGCCTGCGCGAAGCCGTCGAGCAGCCCCTGCGCGGATTGCTGGGTCGCCCCGGCGGGAAAGGTGATCGACATCTGCTTGAGGCTCAGCTGAGCGTCGCGCGGATCGGCGGTGAGGATCTGGCGCTTGTCGATCAGATACAGGATCGAGACGCCGCCCGGAGACTCGATCGGGCCGACCAGCTGGTTTGCCTGCATCTGCTGGGCCGCTTCGGCCAGGGATGTCGGCAGTTGCGCCGGGCGAACCCAGCCGAGATCGCCGCCCACCGCGGCGGTCGATGCCTCGGAGAACTGCCGGGCGTAAGCCACGAAGCTGCCACCAGCGCTGATCTGTTTGACGATATTCTGCGCCTGCTCGACCACCTGCTGTTCGTTCTCCGGCGTCGCCGAGAGATAAATCTCGCCGAGGCGATATTCGGTCGTGCCCCGGCTTTCAGTCAGCCGGTCGATGATCGACTGCACTTCGTCATCGCTGACGTTGACGAACGGGCTGATGTTGCGCCGGAGCAGGCGGCTCCAGGCGAGCTCGGCCTGAATCTGGCGGTGCAGCGAGGCCGGCGATGAGTTGATCGAGCGGAGATATTTGTCGAACGCCGCGGCGTTGCCTTGACCGTTCTGCTGAGCGACGCGCGCATAGGTCTGGCCGATTTCGTCGGCGGTGATCGCGATGTCGTTCGCGCCGGCTTCCTGGATCTGCAGTGTTTCATCGATCAAATTACGCAGCACCTGAAGGCGCAGGCGCGCGCGCTCGGCCTCGGGAATCTCGCCGCCATTGGCCGCGACGATCAGCGCCATGCGCTGGTCGACGTCGGTGCCGGTGATGATCGAGCCGTTGACGACCGCGGTGGCGCGGCGGACATTGGGGTCGTCGCTGCCGAACAAGGTCAACCCGTCGGGCAGGTCCAGCCCGACATTGGGCAGCGGCTGCTCCTCCACGGTCTGCGCTGGCAGGGCGGAGGGAACGATCAGGCTCATGGCCGCGCTCATGCCGAGTAGCTTCGATAGGTTCATAAGATCAGCCAGTCGTTTCCATATCGTTACGGGGACAATCCCACCATAGCGGGCTAGGCCGCGGGCGCTGAACCGCGGATGAAAGGCATCCGCCCCCCCGGACGGCGCTCCTTATACGCCCAGGTTGCGAAATGCCAGCCGGAACAAAAAGCTGTTGCCGCGCCGCGCATCGCCGATCGCCTCGTAATCGCGCCGCCAGGTCAGCCCGATGCTCAGGCACTCGTCGTCATAGGCGATGCCGAGGCGGTGGCGGATCGGCTGGAACCCGTCCTGATCGGCGAGCGGATCCTCGTCGGCATCGGTGAGATCGACGATTGCCGAGCCGAACACCGACCAGTAGCGCGCGAACGCGATCCGGCCCGCGGCGCGCAATTCCTCGCGGTCGCGCAAATCCTCGATCGACGATGCGATATCGCGGTTGAGCCGCAAATAGCCGATCTGCGCATAGGTCTTGGTCGAACCGATGGTGGCATCGATTTCGTTGCGGCGGATCTTGAAGCTGTCCTTGTCGAGCCGGTAGCGGTGCGTCAGCCGCACGAAATTCTCGTAGCGGACATCGGTGCGCCCGACGATGTCGGATAGACGCTGTGACAGCCCCGTCCCGTCAGGGAAGATCACTTCCTCGTTGGACAGCCGATAGCTCTGGCCGATATTGGCTTGTACCGACAGGCTGTCGGTGATCAGCGAATAATCCATGCCATAAACGACGCGGTAGCCGTCCTCATACCGGTCGTAACCGGGGAAGCGGTTGAGCGAGAACAGGTTGAGGTCTTCCAGCTCGACCGCGCGAGAATCCTCGTTGGGCACGTCGAAATTGCTGACCGACGGTGTAGCGACGAATTGCACGCGCGGCGTGATGATCTGCGTGCCGCCGAACGCCTCGCCGATGAACGGCCAGCTCGCATCGGCCGCGGCGGTGGCGATGAAGCGGCTCTGGAAGCCCTCCTCGCCGCGATAGATCAGCGTGTCGGTGAGATCGTTGTCGCTGCTGTGGTAGATGTCGCCGCGCGCGAGCAGGCTGAAGGTGAGCAGCTGGCCTAGATCGCTGATCAGGCGCTTGTCCCAGCGCGCCGCGGCGAACGCGCGCTGCGTGTCCTGTCCCTCGCTACGTCCGATCGCCAGACTGTTCGCCTGCAGCATGATCTTGCCGCCCAGCAGCGGATCGTCGAGCTTGCGGCGATAGTCAATCTCCGGCAGCGCCAGCGGCACCATGCCCTGGTCGGCATCCACGCGCAGCGTCTGCACCGCCCAGCCGGCAACGCGGAAATAGCTGTTTGCATCGATGCGTTCGGCCTGCAGGGTCGACCGCAAACGATCGTCTCGGCTGATGTCGTAGCGGCGCAGGAACGTGCGGTCGGTGGCGCGGCGGATCGATCCGCTCAGCGTCCAGTGCTCGGTCGGCCGCAATTCGCCGCTGGCGTCGAGATAACCGCGAAACTGCTGGCGCGAATCCGCATCGCCGCTGATCGACTGCTGGCGGCTGTAGGTGGCGTATCCGGTCACCTGATAGGCGCCCAGTTCGTTGAGTTCGCGGTAGCTGGCGCTGACCATCGGCAGCACCCTGGAATAGATATAGGGCGTGACCACCACATCGCGATCGGGGCCGAGCGCGATCAGATAGGGCAGCTGCAGCTCGGCACCGTTGTTGTTGGTGTAGCCGATATTGGGCACCAGCAGCCCGCCCTCGGTGCCATTGCCCAGCGGATGCGACAGGCCGGGCAGCGGGATGATCGGCAGACCGAACAGCTCGATCCGCGCGCCCGAGTAGCTGACGCGGCGGCGGTTCGGATCGTAGGTGACGCGCACGGCATTGACCTGCCAGCTCGGATCCTTCGGGCAGCCCTTGCTGTCGACCACCGCGCAGGGGGTGTAGGCCGCGCGCTCGAGCTGCACCACGCCGTCGTCGAAGCGCTCGCCGCGCACCGCCGCCAACCGCCCGCCTTCCTTCAGCACCAGCAGCAGATTGTCGATCGCGCCGTCGCGCAAGCTGTCGGACAGGGTGACCGTGTCGCCATAGGCGATGTCGCCGTTGGGATTGACCGCGCGCACCGCGCCGCTGGCGACGACCTGGCCGCTGCCACGGTCCCAGCGGATCTGGTCGGCGAAAACCCGGTAGCCATCCCGCGCCAGTTCGACATTGCCGCTGGCGGTAACGACATCGGCGCCGGTATCGTAGCTGAGTTCGTCGGCGGCAAAACCGACTTCGTCGCTGGACGCCGCATCGGCGGACGCAGGCTTGGATGCGGCAGGCTCTTCGGCAGCGGTCTCGTCCACCGGCCGTTCGACCGGCGGGATCGGCTGTTCGGGCGCATCGAACGCGCCTTCTTCCGGCGTCGATTGCTGCGCGGCGACAGGGACGGCGGCGATCAGGCCGAACGCAAGCGCGAGACCGCGCGCGGCGGCGTGATGTCCCGTCTTGTCGCTTCGCATACCCAAACCCTTTTCGCGCAAACCGGCGCCATTAGCGGCGCCTCTTGCACCAGCCCGCCCGATCCCGCAATGCGCCAGGTGGAGCAGAAGGTGGAACCGGGGCGGGCGCTGAGCCGTCTGACTCGCATAGCAACTTGAAAAAATAACAAAGGACACAGACCTTGATCGATATCCGTTTTTCCGCCGACCGCCCGCAAGACGCCGACGTCATCGTCGTTCCGGTGGGCAAGGGCGGCGCCGATGCCGCCTCCATGCCGATCGAGCAGAGCAAGACGGTGGCGGCCGCGGCCAGTTCGGCGCGCTTCGAGGGCAAGCCCGGTCAGAGCTTTTCGACCTATGCCGAGGAGGGCGGCAAGACCGTGCGCGTGCTGCTCGTCGGCACCGGCAAGGACAGCTTCGACCGGGCGGGCGGCACCATCGCCGCGCAGCTTTTGACGACCGGCGCGAAGCACGCGGTGCTGATCGCGGACGGGCTCGACGGCGATGCCGCATCGGACATGGCCTATGGTGCCAAGCTGCGCAGCTGGCGGATCGACACCTATCGCACCACGCTGAAGGACCATGAAAAGCCCAGCCTCGAGACGCTGACGCTGGCCGGTGCCAAGGACGGCGCGGAGGATCGCTGGACGCGGCTCGGCGCGATCGCCGAGGGCGTGGCCTTCACCCGCGAGCTGGTGTCCGAGCCCGCCAACATCATCTATCCCGAAAGCTTCGTCGAACGGGCGCGGGCGAAACTGGAGCCGCTCGGCGTCACGTTGCGCGTGCTCGATGAGCCGGAGATGGAAAAGCTCGGCATGAACGCGCTGCTCGGCGTGTCGCTCGGTTCGGAAAAGCCCGCGCGGCTGCTGGCGCTGGAATATATGGGCGGCAAGGACGGCGAAAAACCACTCGTCTTCGTCGGCAAGGGCGTGACCTTCGATACCGGCGGCATCTCCCTGAAGCAGCCGCAGGGCATGGAAGACATGAAGTGGGACATGGGCGGCGCCGGAGCGGTGGCCGGCGCGATGACCGCGATCGCCGGGCGCAAGGCCAAGACCAATGTCGTCGGCATTTGCGGGCTGGTCGAGAATATGCCCGATGGCCGCGCGATGCGCCCGGGCGACATCGTCACCTCGATGAGCGGCCAGACGATCGAGGTGATCAACACCGACGCCGAGGGCCGACTGGTGCTGTGCGACGCGTTGCACTGGGCGCAGGAAACCTACCAGCCGGACACGATCGTCGATCTCGCCACGCTGACCGGCGCGATGCTGATTTCGCTCGGCCATGAGCAGGCCGGTTGTTTCTCCAATAACGATGGCCTAGCCGACCGGCTGATCGCCGCAGGCGAGCAATCGGGCGATCCGTTGTGGCGGCTGCCGCTGGGCAAGGCCTATGACAAGCTGCTCGACAGCCCGATCGCCGACATGAAGAACGTCGGTCCGCGTTCCGCCGGTTCGATCACCGCCGCGCAGTTCCTGCAGCGCTTCATCAAGGAGGGCGTGAAATGGGCGCATCTCGACATCGCCGGCATGGCCTGGTCGGACAAGGACGGCCCGGTCTGGGCCAAGGGCGCCACCGGCTTCGGCGTGCGCCTGCTCGACCGGTTCGTGGCGGACAATTACGAGGGGTAGTATCTTTCTCCCCTCCCGCCTGCGGGAGGGGCCGGGGGTGGGTGCGAACGTTAGCGAGCTTCAACGAAGCGGTCGCCGGCCGGGCATCGAGCCCGTCTTGTCGATACCCACCCCTAGCCCCTCCCTCAGGAGGGAGGGGGACCACTTTCTTAAGGGAAGTCCATTGCCCCAGGTCGATTTCTACCAGCTGACCCGCGATCCTGCATCGGCGATCCTGCCGGCGCTGGCGGGCAAGTCGCTGGCCGAGGGGCATCGCATGCACATCGCCCACGCCAGTGAGGATGCCCGTGCGGCGCTGTCCGAGGCGCTGTGGAGCGCCGCGCCGGAGAGCTTTCTGGCGCATGGGCAAGCGGGGCAGTGCGACGAGGCGCGCCAGCCGATCCTGCTCTCCGCGCTGGCGACCGGCGGCAACGGCGCGCAATATTGTGCGATCGCGGATGGCGACTGGCGCGATGATGTCGATGGCTACGACCGCATCTTCTTCCTGTTCGAGCCGGACAAGGTGGAGGCCGCGCGCACCGTCTGGAAAGCGCTATCGGCCAAGGATGGCTGGCAATGCCATTACTGGAAGCAGGACGGTGGCCGCTGGGCCCGCGCGGCTTAACGTCCCTCCCTTGCCTCATGCGCGCGTGGGCGCTAGGGGCGCGCACAAACACCGAACACATCCCCCTAAATCCTCAGGAGCTCATCATGGCGGTTACCCGCACCTTTTCGATCATCAAGCCCGACGCCACGCGCCGCAACATCACCGGCGCGGTTACCAAGATGCTGGAGGAGGCCGGCCTTCGCGTCGTCGCCTCCAAGCGCATCCGGATGACCGAGGAACAGGCCAAGGGCTTCTACGCCGTCCATGCCGAGCGCCCCTTCTACGGCGAGCTGGTCGATTTCATGATGAGCGGCCCCGTCGTGGTGCAGGTGCTCGAGGGCGAGGATGCGGTGAAGCGCAACCGCGACGTGATGGGCGCGACCAACCCTGCCGACGCCGAGCCCGGCACCATCCGCAAGGAACTGGCCGAAAGCATCGAGGCGAACACGGTCCACGGCTCGGACAGCGAGGAAAATGCCGCGAACGAGATCAAGTTCTTCTTCGTGGACGACGAAATCGTCGGCTGAACGAGACGTACCAGTTAAAATCCATCAATGGGTTTTCATGCTATGGTTCTGCGCTCCTGCGAAAGCAGGAGCCTTAGGGCCCAATAGCGCTTCCGAACCCTGGGCTCCTGCTTGCGCGGGAGCGCTACGGAGGGGGCTTAAAACTCCTCCGCGGCGTCCATCAGTTTGGTGAGCCGCTTCGGCGCCACCGCGCGCCAGCTTTTCTCCAGCCAGCCGCGCACATGCGCCCAGTCGACTTGCGGACGGTCGAGCCTGAGCGCGATCCAGCCGCTCGCGCCATAATAAGCCGGGCGATAATAAAGCTCGGGCTCGGCATCGATCAGTGCCGCCATTTCGTCCGGCCCGCTGGTCTTGGCGAGCAGCGCTACCGCATCCTCGCCATGATGGCGCACCGAGACATAGGCGAAGAATTTACCGGAGCTTTCGCCGCCGACGCGCCAGCCGGGCGAACCATGCGATTCGCGGGCGCTCGTTTCGGGCAGCGTCAGCGCCAGCTCGCCGACCTTGGCGACGATCCATTCCGGATCGGAAAAGCGCCCGACATAGGCGGCCAGCGTACGCGGATAGAGCTGATGCTCGGCGATCAGCACGCGCGCGGCGAGGGTATCGGCATCGTCGCCCGGCAGGACCGCGACCGGGGTCTGCGCCAGCACCGGGCCGTCGTCGAGCTCGGTGGTCACCAGATGCACCGAACAGCCGCCATGACTGTCGCCCGCCGCCAGCGCGCGCTCATGCGTGTGCAGCCCCTTATATTGCGGCAGCAGCGAGGGGTGGATGTTGAGCATCCGGCCCTGCCAGCTCTGCACGAACGGCTCGCTGAGGATGCGCATATAACCGGCCAGCGCGATATAATCGGCGCCCGCCCCGCGCACCGCCTCGTCCATCAGCGCATCGTGATCGGCGCGGGCGAGCCCCTTGTGCGGCTGGGCGAATGTGGCGATGCCTTCGGCCGCGGCCAGTTTGAGCCCGCCCGCACCCGGATCGTTCGAGGCGACGAGGACGATCTCGTACGGGCAGTCGTCGGCCTTTGCGGCATAGAGCAGCGCCGCCATGTTCGAGCCCCGGCCCGATAGGAGGACGGCGATTTTGGCCTTGCCGGGCATCAAATCCTCCCCGGAACGGGGAGGGGGACCGCCGCGAAGCGGTGGTGGAGGGGCCGGGGCGTAAGCCTCCGGAGGTAGCACGTCGGCCCCTCCGTCACGCTGCCTGACGGCACCGCGCCACCTCCCCGTTCCGGGGAGGATTCGAGCTCACGCATCATGGCATGCTTCCCAGTCGGCGCCGGCGCCCCAGTCGCCGCGCGCGCCGCCGATGCGGCAGCCGCGCGTGCCCGCGGCGATGCGGCCGATGGCGTGGACGGTATCGCCCGCCGCCTCCAGCGCCTCGCGAACCCTCCGCGCCTGATCCTCGCGCACGATCACCGCCATGCCGATGCCGCAGTTGAAGGTGCGCGCCATCTCGCCCGGATCGATCGCGCCTTCGCTCTGCAGGAACGCCATCAGCGCGGGCTGGTCCCACGTCCCGGCGTCGATCAGCGCGCGGCAGCCATCGGGCAAGATGCGCGGGATATTTTCCAGCAAGCCGCCGCCGGTGACATGCGCCAGCCCGTGAATGCGGCCCGCGCGCAGCAGCGGCAGCAGCGCCTTCACGTAAATCCGCGTGGGCTCGATCAGCGCGTCCAGCAGGTTGCGTGTGTCGTCAAACGGTGGAGGCGTATCCAGCGCCCAGCCTTTGTCCGCGGCCAGCCTGCGCACCAGCGAGAAGCCGTTGCTATGCACGCCCGAGCTTGCCAGCCCCAGGATGATGTCGCCCGGCGATATCGCCTCGCCGGTCAACTGCTCGCCGCGCTCGACCGCGCCGACGGAGAAGCCCGCCAGATCATAATCGCCCGGGCCGTACATCCCCGGCATCTCCGCCGTCTCGCCGCCGATCAGAGCGCAGCCGGCCTGCTTGCAGCCCTCGGCGATCCCGGCGACCACGCGCTCGGCCACGCCATGGTCGAGCTTTCCGGTTGCGAAATAATCCAGGAAGAACAGCGGCTCCGCGCCCTGCACGATCAGATCGTTGACGCACATTGCCACCAAGTCGATGCCGATCGCGTCGTGCCGGTCGTGGTCGATGGCGAGCTTCACCTTGGTGCCCACGCCGTCGTTCGCGGCGACCAGCAGCGGGTCCCTGAACCCGGCCGCCTTGGGATCGAAAAACCCGCCGAAGCCACCCAGGTTCGCATCCGCGCCGGGCCGTGCGGTGGCGCGGGCCAGCGGGGCGATGGCCTTGACCAGCGCATTGCCCGCCGCGATCGACACGCCGGATTGCTCGTAGCTATAGGGTTCGCGATTTGAGTGTTTGGGGTCCATGCCGACAGCGCTAACCAGATCGCGCTTGGAATTCCATGCTTCTGTCGCCAAAAGAGCGCCGATGACGTTCCGATCCGCCCCCAGCAAATGGATGATTGCCGCCGCCGCCATGGCGCTCGCGGGCTCTTCCGCGCTCGTCTATGCGCAGATCGAGGGGCCGGAGCGCGGTGTGCCGCCGATCGCCTCGACCGGCGATTTCGAGGTGAGCGGGGTCGAGGTCAATGTCACCGGCAAGGATGCCGAGGACGCGCGCCGCAATGGCTGGATGGAGGCGCAGCGCCTCGCCTGGGCCCAATTATGGGCGCGCACGCATGGGGGGCAAAAGGCGAGTCTGCCCGATTCGCGGCTGAACGACATGGTCTCCGCGATCGTGGTCGAGGATGAGGAGATCGGCCCGCGGCGCTATGTCGCGCGGCTGGGCGTGGTGTTCGACCGCGCGCGCGCCGGGCAGCTCCTCGGGGTCAGCGGTTCGATCACGCGCTCGGCGCCGCTGATGATCATTCCGGTCACCGTCAATGCCGGCGCGCCGATGGTGTATGAGCAGCAGACCGACTGGCAGCGCGCCTGGGCCCGCTATCGCACCGCCGAGAGCACGATCGATTATATCCGGCCGCAGGGCGGCGGCGGCGATTCGCTGGTGCTGACCGCCGGGCAGATCGACCGGCGCGGGCGCATCTGGTGGCGTATCTTGCTGGATCAGTTCGGCGCGGCCGATATCCTGATCCCCGTGGTCAAGGTCGAGCGGCAATGGCCGGGCGGGCCGGTCAAGGCGACCTTCACCGCGCGCTATGGCCCCGACAACCGATATCTGGACGCGTTCGCGCTGCGTACGACCGGCCCGGCCGGCATCCCCAAGATGATGGACGAGGGCGTGCGCCGGGTGAACGAAATCTATCAACGCGCGCTATCGGGCGGATTGCTCGCCCCAGACAAGTCGCTGATTTTGCAACAGCCGATCGACGAGAGCGAACTGACCGATGTCGAGGAACCGGCCATGGCCGCCGACAGTGGCCCGCGTCTGCCCGACGATTACGTCCCCTCGGTCGCCCCGAGCCTCTCCGGCCCGGGCACCGAGCCAAGCGCGCCCGCCGCGATCCAGAGCTTCAACGTCCAGTTCGCCACGCCCGACGCGTCCGCGGTCACCGCGACCGAATCGGCGGTGCGGTCGGCCAGCGGTGTGCAGGCGGCGATCACCTCCAGCCTGGCGTTGGGCGGCACATCGGTGATGCGCGTGACGTTCGCCGGGGACCGCGATGCGCTGCGCGCGGCGCTGTCGGCGCGTGGTTTCACCGTGTCCGATGCCAGCGGTGCGCTGCGGATCAGCCGCTAGCGCGCGTCGCCATGCGGCAGATCGCGCTTCCCTTCGATTGGTCGAAAAGCGGCGGCGGCGAGCTGGTCGTCACCGCCGCCAATGAAAGCGCGGCCGGGCTGATCGAGAACCACGGCTATTGGCCGCATGGCGGGGTGATTCTCACCGGTCCCCCGCGCTCGGGCAAATCGCTGATGGCCGAGCATTTCCGGATCAGTCATGAAGGCGCCGCCATCGACGATGCCGACCGCGCCGAGGACGAGGCTCTGTTCCACGCCTGGAACGCGGCCAGGGCGGACGGCAAGCCGCTGCTCATGACCGGACGCACGCCGCCCGGCGAATGGGGCACGGCCTTGCCCGATCTGCGCTCGCGCCTTGCCGCGATGCAACTCGTCCAACTCGGCGAGCCCGATGACGAGATGCTGGAGGCGCTGCTCAGGCTTCACCTGACGAAGCTTGGAACCGGAGCGACCGACGAGACGCTATCCTACATCGTCAAACGGATCGACAGGAGCTATGCCGCTACCGAAAGTTTTGCGCGCGAAGCCAATGCCCGCGCGCTCGAACAGGGCGGGCCGGTCGGCATGAAGCTGGCCCGCGCGATGTTCGATCACCAGAACGAACTGGATATCTGATGGCCGAGAGCGATGCGAAATTCCGCCTTACCCCCAGCGTTCCCGATCCGCCGGAGGGCGCCCAGCGCTATATCAACCGCGAACTTAGCTGGCTGAAGTTCAACGAACGCGTGCTTGAAGAAGCGTGCAACGATAGTCATCCCTTGCTCGAACGGCTGCGCTTCCTGTCGATCTCCGGAAGCAATCTGGACGAGTTCTTCATGGTCCGCGTGGCCGGGCTGGTGGGGCAGGTGGCGCAGGGCGTCGAACTGAGTTCGCCCGACGGCCTGACCCCCGCGCAGCAACTCGAGGCGATCTATGCCGAGAGCGACCGGCTGATGGAAAGCCAGCAGCAGGCATGGGAATATCTGCGCGGCGCGCTGGAGGAGCAGGGGGTCGCTTTGGTTGCTCCCGATACGCTGGACCAGCGGGCGCGGACCTGGCTCGGCAAGCATTTCAACGATCAGATTTTCCCGCTCCTGACGCCGCAGGCGCTTGATCCGGCACATCCTTTCCCGTTCATCCCCAATCTTGGGCTCAGCATCGTGCTGGATCTCAAGCGCAAGAAAGACGGCCGTGCGATCCGCGAGCTACTGATGCTGCCGTCGGCGCTGCCGCGCTTCCTGCGCATTCCAGACGCGAACGCGCGGTACGTCACGATCGAGGACGCGGTCATGTCCTTCGCCGACCGGCTGTTTCCGGGCTATGAGCTGGCCGGATCGGGCACGTTCCGGATCGTGCGCGACAGCGATATCGAGGTGGAGGAAGAGGCCGAGGATCTGGTGCTCTATTTCAAGAGCGCGATCAAGCGGCGGCGCAAGGGGCAGGTGATCCGGCTCGAGCTCAACGACAGTTTGCCCGACGGCGTTTCCACCACAATCCGCGAGGATCTGCTGGTGGTCGGCTCGTCTCGCGCGCTCGTCCACGGCTTTATCGGCATCAGCGATCTGGCGATCCTGTGCGACGAGGACCGGCCGGACCTGAAATTCCCCGCCTTTACCCCACGTTTCCCCGAGCGTATCCGCGAATATGACGGCGACTGTTTCGCCGCCATCCAGGCCAAGGACATCGTCGTCCACCATCCCTATGAGAGCTTCGACGTGGTGGTCGCGATGATCGAGCAGGCGGCGGCGGACCCGGCCGTGGTGGCGATCAAGCTGGCGCTCTACCGTGCCGGACGCCAGTCGCGCATCATCCGCGCGCTGATCGACGCGGCCGAGGCGGGCAAGTCGGTCACCGCCGTGGTCGAGCTGAAGGCCCGCTTCGACGAGGAGCAGAACCTGATGTGGGCGAGCGCGCTGGAACGCGCCGGCGTGCAGGTGGTCTACGGCTTTATCGAATGGAAGACCCACGCCAAGGTGACCATGATCGTGCGCAAGGAGGAGAGCGGATACCGCACCTACTGCCATTACGGGACCGGCAATTATCATCCCGTCACCGCCAAAATCTATACCGATCTCAGCTATTTCACCGCCGATCCGCAGGCCGGCCACGATGCCGCGCAGCTGTTCAACTACATCACCGGCTATGTCGAGCCGGGCGAGCTTTCGCGCATCTCGATCTCGCCGGTCGCCCTGCGCCAGGACTTGCTGTCGCTAATCGATGTCGAGATGGCCAATGCCAAGGCCGGCAAGCCTGCGGCGATCTGGGCCAAGATGAATTCGCTGGTCGATCCGGACATGATCGACAAGCTGTACGAGGCGAGCGGGGCCGGGGTCGAGATCGACCTGATCATTCGCGGAATATGCTGCCTCCGCCCGGGCATTGAGGGCCTGTCCGGGAATATCCGCGTGCGATCGATCGTGGGGCGTTTTCTGGAGCATAGCCGTATTTGGGCGTTCGCCAATGGCCGCGAACTGCCCAATGATGGCGCGAAGCTGTTCATCAGTTCGGCCGACTGGATGCCGCGCAATCTCGACCGGCGCGTGGAATATATGATGCCAATCACCAACCCGACCGTGCACGACCAGGTTCTCGATCAGGTGATGCTCGCCAATCTGATCGACAACGAACAGAGCTGGTGGATGGACGGAGAGGGCGATTATCACCGCATCCAACCCGAGGGTAAGCGCTTCAACCTGCATCAATATTTCATGACCAACCCGTCCTTGTCCGGCCGCGGCAAGGCGCTCAAGAAATCCAAGTCGGTGCCGAAATTGCGGCTGACGCGCCCACGCCGGAAGAAATGACCGCCGCGTGATGTTCAAGAAGATGTTCAGGGGGGCAGAAGCCATCGCGGTGGCTGCAGATTCACCGCCGAGCATACGGTCGGCGGTCGTCGACATCGGTTCGAACTCGGTGCGGCTGGTGGTGCATCAGGGCCACCCGCGCGCGCCGTCGATGATCTTCAACGAAAAGGTGATGGCGGGGCTGGGGTCGGAGCTTAGCGAAACCGGGCGGATCGGAGACGAGGCCGCCGAGCGGGCGCTGCGTGCGCTTTCGCGCTTCCGCTGGCTGTGCGAGGCCTTTGCGGTCGAGCAGGTCGAGGCGATCGCCACCGCCGCGGTGCGTGATGCCGGGAATGGCGACGAATTCCTGAAAAGTGCGCGCGCGCGCGGTTTCGATCCGCGCGTGCTGAGCGGCGAGGAGGAGGCCTATTTCGCCGGCATGGGCGTGCTCGCGGCCTTTCCCGGCGCCAGGGGCTGGGTCGGCGATCTGGGCGGCGGGAGTCTGGAGATCGCACGGCTCGGCAAGAACATGGTCAAGCAGGGCGTATCGCTGCCGCTCGGCGTATTGCGGGCCAAGCCGATCCTGGACAAGGGTTCGGGCGCGCTCGCCAAGCGCTTTGCCAAATATCTCGATCGCAGTGGCCTGGAAATCCAGGACAAACCGCAGCCGCTCTACCTAGTCGGCGGCAGCTGGCGCTCGCTCGCGCGGATCGATATGGACGCGGGCGATTGGCCGCTGCAAGTGGTGCATCATTACGAGATTTCGCCCGGCCGCGCAGTCAAACTCGCCGACAAGGTGGCGGCGATGGACGAGGCCGCCATCGCGGCCACGCCCGGCATCGGATCGAGCCGCGTCGCCTATATGCGCGAGGCGAGCCGCCTGCTCGCGCTGATGACCGAGCGGCTGAAACCCAGCTGCGTGCTGATTTCGGGCTACGGCGTGCGCGAGGGCATTCATTTCGATGCGCTGGCGCCGGAGATGCGCAGTGTCGATCCGCTGCTGGCGGGCACGCAGGACATGGGCGAGGCCGAGGGGCGCTTTCCGGTGCACGGGCGGCTCGTCGACGACTGGATCGCGCCGCTGTTCGCGGACGACGGCGCCGAGTGGCAGCGCCTGCGCCGCGCGGCCTGCAATCTGGGCGATGTCGCCTGGCGCGCCAACCCCGATTTCCGGGCCGAGCGTGGGCTGGAAGCGGGCCTGCACGGCAACTGGGTCGGCATCGACGGCGCGGGCCGCGAGATGCTGGGGCAGGCGCTCTACACCAGCTTCGGCGGCGGCACCTCGGCCTTTCCCGGCGGCGGCGCGCTGGCCGGCGACAAGGCCATGCACCGCGCAGTCGCCTGGGGTTTGGCCATGCGTTTGGCCCAACGGATCAGCGGCGGGTTGGCCGAGCCGCTCGAGGAAAGCCGCTTGTCGGTCGACAAGGACAGGCTGGTGCTAACCGCCGACGCCGACGCGCTGCTGTCCGAGACGGTAGAAAAGCGGCTGGGCCAGCTGGCAAGCTATATGGGTCTGGAGGCGAAGGCGGTGGGAGGCTGAGGCTGCGGCCGCCCCCTTACCGTCAGCCCTGAGCCTGTCGAAGGGCGTTTCTCAGACGAGAGCCGTGCTTCGACAGGCTCAGCACTTACGGTTTTATACAGGCGATAAATACGCATCACTCGCAGGTGATGCGCTCCACCTTGTAATCCGCGTCATAATAGATGTTGAGCCGGTCCTCGCGGAAATCCATGGTCACCGCGCTGTCCGGCGCGATCCAGCGCAGGCTCCGCGCGCCGGTCAGCGCCAGCGCGCGTTTGCCGAGCGGCTGCGAAGGCGTCTGGCCGATCAGTTCGGCCGCCGCGTCCGCCTCGCAACCGAATCCGCCGGCCTCGTCCATCTGCACTTCGCTGGTGAGGTCCCCGGGCAGACGGGCATTGTTTTGCGGCTTCACGGCGCAGGCTCCCAGCAGACAGGTGGCGGCGAGAAGCAGCGTCATCTTGGTCACGCTATCTCTCCGGTGCGGGTCATCGTCAGCTTTCCGTCGGTAACCGCAAAGGCCAGCCGCCCCTCGACCAGATCGAGCGCGTCGCGGCCGAACTGGTCGAACCGCCAGCCCTCCAGCATCGGCATGTCCTCCCGCTCGCCAGCCGCCAGCCGCTCCAGATCGCTCGCCTTGGCGAGCAGGCGCGAGGCGACGTTGATCTCGCGCGAGCGGATTTTCAGCAGCAGCTTGAGCAGGTCCGCGACCAAGGCGCCGTCCTTGCCCGGGCCCTGCCGGTTCTTGCGATCGGGCAAGTCGTCCGACTCGAGCGGTGTGGATGCCTCCAGCGCCTTCATCATCCGTCGCCCGATATCGTTTCCGCTCCACGCGCCCGACAGTCCGCGTTTCTTGGCGAGCTCTTTTTGCTCACGCGGCGGATGCCCGGCGATGTCGGCCAAGGTCTCGTCCTTCATGATCCGCCCGCGCGGCAGGTCCTTGTCCTGCGCCTCGCGCTCGCGCCAGGCGGCCAGCGCCTTCAGCCGGCCGAGCACGTCGGCCTTGCGCGACTGGATCTTTATGCGTTTCCAGCTCTCTTCGGGATCGTTGGCATAGTTCGCCGGGTCGGTCAGCCGCTCCATCTCACCGTTCAGCCAGGCGCCGCGACCCGTCTCCTTGAGCTGTTCCAGCATCATCGGGAATATCTCGGCCAGATGCGTCACGTCGCCGATCGCATAATCGATCTGGCGCCTGTCGAGCGGACGTCGGCTCCAGTCGGTAAAACGCGCGCCCTTGTCGAGTGTGTGGCCGAGCCATAGCGAAACGAGGTTCGAATAGCCGATCTGCTCGCCCTGCCCCAGCGCCATCGCCGCGACCTGGCTGTCGAACATCGGATGCGGGGTGCCGCCCGCGTGATTATAGACGATTTCGACATCCTGCCCGCCCGCGTGGAAGACCTTGAGCACCTCCTCGTTCTTCACCAGCAGGTCCCACAGCGGCGTGAGATCGATGCCGTCGGCCAGCGGATCGATCGCCGCGGCTTCCTTGTCATCGGCGATCTGCACCAGGCAGAGCAGCGGGTAATAGGTGTTCTCCCGCATGAACTCGGTGTCCACCGCGACGAAATCGGCTTCGGACAGACGCTCGCACAGTTCGGCAAGCGGGGCGGATTCGGTAATAAGGGGATGTATTTTCATGTGGCGCGCAGGCTTACACGGGTTGTTGGGAGGTGCCTAGGGGTTGGAATGAACGGCTGGACAAGTTCGTTCTTTCCGTTCCCCGGCGAAGGCCGGGGTCCATCAGGTGAGGTTCGATGCTGGACCCCGGCCTTCGCCGGGGAACGAGACTTGACAATAGCGCATAGCCCCTGTGTTAGCCGCGCATACTAGCCGATACATATTCCCGCCAACCGAAGTGACCCGCCATGCACGCCTATCGCACCCATAACTGCTCGCAGCTCCGCGCCTCCGACGTCGGCGAGACCGTCCGCCTGTCCGGTTGGGTGCATCGCAAGCGCGATCATGGCGGGGTGCTGTTCGTGGACTTGCGCGATCATTACGGCATGACCCAGATCGTGGTCGACGAGGACAGCCCCGCGCTGGACGTGCTGGACCGGCTGCGCGTGGAAAGCGTCGTCACCATCGACGGCGAGGTGAAGGCGCGGGCAGACGGCACCGTAAACGACAATCTGCCGACCGGCGAAATCGAGGTTTATGCGCGTTCCGTCACGGTCCAGTCGATGGCGAACGAGCTGCCGCTGCCGGTGGCGGGCGAGCAGGATTACCCCGAGGACATCCGCCTAAAATACCGTTTCGTCGATCTGCGGCGCGAGACGATGCACGCCAACATCATGTTGCGAAGCCGGGTGATCTCCAGCTTGCGCCGCCGGATGCAGGATCAGGGGTTCACCGAGTTCCAGACGCCGATCCTGGGCGCTTCCAGCCCCGAGGGCGCGCGCGACTATCTGGTGCCCAGCCGCCTGCATCCCGGCCGCTTCTACGCGCTGCCGCAGGCCCCGCAGATGTTCAAGCAGCTGCTGATGGTGGCGGGTTTCGACCGCTATTTCCAGATCGCCCCCTGTTTCCGCGACGAGGACCTGCGCGCCGATCGCAGCCCGGAATTCTACCAGCTCGATTTCGAGATGAGCTTCGTGACGCAGGAAGACGTGTTTCAGGCGCTGGAACCGGTGCTCGCGGGCGTGTTCGAGGAGTTTTCGGGCGGCAAGAGCGTGACGCCCGCCGGCCAGTTCCCGCGCATCCCCTATGCCGAGGCGATGCTGAAATACGGCAGCGACAAGCCCGATCTGCGCAATCCGCTGATCATCGGCGACGTGACGGGCCATTTCGAGACGTCCGGCTTCGGGCTGTTCGAAAAGATCGTCGGCGGGGGCGGGCGTGTGCGCGTAATCCCCGCGCCGGACACGCATGAGAAGAGCCGCAAATTCTTCGACGATATGAACGACTGGGCGCGGCGCGAAGGCTTTGCGGGGCTCGGCTACGTAACGCGCAAGGGCGGCGAATTTGGCGGGCCGATCGCCAAGAACCACGGCGCCGAAAAGATGGCCAAGCTCTATGACGAGCTGGGACTGGGCGAAAATGACGGCCTGTTCTTCGCGGCGGGCAAGGAACAGGAAGCCGCCAAGCTGGCCGGCGCCGCGCGCGCCCGCGTGGGCGAGGAGCTGGAGCTGATCGAGCAGGGCTGTTTCAAGTTCTGCTGGATCGTCGATTTCCCGATGTTCGAATATGACGAGGAGCGGAAACGGATCGATTTCAGCCACAACCCCTTCTCGATGCCGCAGGGCGAGATGGAGGCGCTGGAGAGCAAGGACCCGCTGGATATCCTGGCGTGGCAGTACGACATCGTCTGCAACGGTTACGAGCTGAGCTCGGGCGCGATCCGGAACCACCGGCCGGATATCATGTACAAGGCGTTCGAGCTGGCGGGCTATAGCAAGGCCGATGTCGACGCGAACTTCTCCGGCATGATCGAGGCGTTCAAGCTGGGCGCGCCGCCGCATGGCGGCTCCGCGCCGGGAATCGACCGCATCGTCATGCTGCTGGCGAACGAGCCCAATATCCGCGAGGTCATCGCCTTCCCGCTCAACCAGCGCGCGCAGGACCTGATGATGGGCGCGCCGTCGGCGGTCAGCCCGCGCCAGCTGCGCGACGTGCACCTCCGGCTGGTCGAGCAGCCCAAGGCCGCGCCGGGCGAACAGGTCCGGACCGATATCATCGGGGACTGACCGCTGGCATGGCGGCGCAAACTTCCGCCGTTCAGAAAAAGCACAACCCGCATGAACAATCTTGACTTGCCCGGTTTTTGGGCGATGGATCGCGCAATCGAGGGAAACAGGGAGACTTCGGAATGGGAAGGAAAAGTCTTTTGGCCGCCGCGCTGTTCTGCGCGATCGGTGCATCCGTTCAGGCCGAAACGCTGCCGATCGATTATATCGTGCCCGCCTCCAGCGATGGCGCGGCATCGGTGCACCGAATCGCGGTCGAACGGTTCGACGGCAAGGCCTCGGGCGCTTTGCGCGACAAGATCACCGATCATCTGCGCGAGGCGACCTTCGGGCCCGACCCGTGGTTCGCCGTGGTGCCCGAAGGCTTCGCCTCCGACGCCGACTCGATCATGACCGGCAATACGGACCTGCGGGTCGATGCCAGGGAGACGACGCCGAAGACCGTTCGCCGCTGCGCCGAAAAGGACGACAAGGGCAAATGCATCAAGGAGTCCGAGCGCAAGATTCCCTGCAACAACCTGGTCGTCACCGTGACGCCGGCCGTAAAGCTGATCGATCACGACGGTCGGGAAATCTATCGCAATGCGAATGCGGTCACCGAGTCGAAACGCTTCTGCGAGGATGAAAGCAGACCGTCGACCGAGCCGATGATCGCGCGGCTGACCGATCAGATCGCGTCGCGTATCGCCGCGGACCTGGTGCCGTCCGAACGGCGCGCCGATATACGCGTCCTGGAAAGCCGCAAGGGCCTTTCGAAGGCGGATGCCGAGATGTTCAAGAACGCGGTGAAGCTGACCAAATCGGATGCCCCCGGCGCCTGCGAGAAGTTCGCCATGCTGGCCGAAGCCAATCCGTCGCACGCGCCCTCGGTGTTCAATATCGGACTATGCTCGGAGATGACGGGCAAAACGGACAGCGCGCGCTATGAATATGAGCGGGCGCTGCAGCTCGATGGGGGCGGTGACTATGCAAGGGAGGCGATCGCCCGTCTGAACGGGAATGCGCGGGCCGACCGGCAGATCGCCGTCCACTATGGCGACGAGTGACCGGCGCCGACCGCGCCCGGGATGAACCCGGACGGGCGGCGGTGCGGACCGTCGTCCTTTTTTGGGTCGCTAGCCGGCAGGCTGTTTTTAAGGACCGGGGTTTAGGCTAGCCCCGATCGCAAATGCGATCGAGCCTGCCGCGCGGCGCCGACCTTGGCGAGTTGCACCGGTGTTAGGAGAGAAAGAGGCGGCCATGACCATCGACCTTTCCGACTACGAAACCGGCGCCGACTATGACGGCGACTATTCCGATGATCTCAAAGACCTGCAGGACCGGCTCGCCCGTCTGCAGGCGCGGATGATCGTGCACCGCAAACGCGCGATCCTGCTGCTCGAGGGCTGGGACGCGGCGGGCAAGGGCGGGATCGTCAAGCGCCTCACTGCCGGGCTCGATCCGCGCTATTTCGAGGTTTATCCGATTTCCGCGCCGACCCCGCCGGAAAAGGAACGCCATTTCCTGTGGCGCTTCTGGCGCGATCTGCCGCGCGAACGCAATCTCTCGATCTTCGACCGCAGCTGGTACGGCCGGGTGCTGGTCGAGCGCGTGGAGGGCCTCGCCACCGAGGCCGAATGGACGCGCGGCTATGACGAGATCAACGAGTTCGAAGCGAGCCAGACCGATCTCGGCACGGTCCTCATCAAGCTGTTCGTCCATGTGACGCAGGACGCGCAGGACGCGCGCTTCCTCGACCGGCTGGAGAAACCGCACAAGCGCTGGAAGATCACCGAGGACGATTTCCGCAACCGCAAACAGCGCGCCGCCTATCTGGAGGCCGCGCACGCCATGTTCGCACGCACCGACACGCGCTGGGCACCGTGGACGGCGATCGACGGCAATGACAAGAAAGCCGCGCGCATTGCGGCGATGACGGTGGTCGCGGACCGGCTCGACGCCGCGCTGCCGGAGGGTTTTCCCGAGCTCGACAAGGCCGTGATCAAGGCCGCGAAAAAGGCACTCGGCTTCGGCGAGAAGGACTGAGCCGCCGGAACCAAAGCGTGCGTCGCAGGCTTCTTTTACCGGAACGGTTTTCGAAAAAGGAAAGAATATATATGTTCGGAGCAATTCTCGGCGCGCTGGTGGACAGGCAGGACGGCGACAGCGGCGTCGAGGGCGCGCTCTGGGGCACGGTGGCGGAAAAGGGCGTGAAGCTGGTTTTCCCGCTGATGCTTACCTTTGCCATCGGCTATGCCGTGCAAAAGGGCGTCGGCATGGCGTGGAACAAGGCGACCGGGGACGATATGTCGAGCGGTTGAGGTATTTCCCCGCCTGCGCGGAGCGACGCAATCTACATAGTGGAGAAAGCTCTACCGCCCCAGATAATTGCTGATCGTGCGATTGTTTGCGTTTCCAAACCGGGCATGCTCCGGATAGAGCGCGTCGTACATCACCGCGTTTTCCAAAACCCGCTGAACGTAGTTCTTGGTCTCGTAGATCGGAATCTCCTCGATCCACTTGATCATGTCGATCCCGCCCAGCCGCGGATCGCCGTTCGCGGCGATGAACTTGTTCACATTGCCCGGCCCGGCATTATAGGCCGCCACGGCGAGCGGGTAGCTGCCGCCATAATAGTCAAGCATGCGCTGAAAATAGCTCGAACCCAGGCGGATATTGTAGTTGGTGTCGCTCGTCAGCGCGCTCGCGCTGTAGCTCAGATTCTGGCGCCCGGCGACTTCGCGCGCGGTGCCCGGCATCAGCTGCATGAGCCCGCTGGCCCCGGCATGGCTGCGTGCCTCGCGGTCGAACTGGCTCTCCTGCCGCGCGATCGCGTGGACCATCGTCCAGTTATACGCTTCCTCGCCCGGCACCGGCACGGTGGGGAAGGCGAAGGGGACGAGCGCGTCGAGCTCGTTCACTCGCGCGTTGCGCCCGGCCATGACGGCGAGATCGGGGCGTCCCAGATAGGTCGAGAGATTGATCGCGGCGAGATGCTCCTGCTCGCTCTTGGCCGCATTGGCGATGGCGCGCAGAAAGGCCGACTGGTCCTGCCAGCTGCCATATTGCCCGGCAACCTGCGCGGCCAGGTAGATCGGGCGCGAATTGGGCTCGCCCGCGGCGGTCAGCTTGGCGACATCCCTGGTCACCTGCGGGATCGGGCGGCCGAGCTGTTCGAGCGCGAGCTGGCCATAGAAATGGTCGTAATATTTGGCGGCCCGCTCGTAATAAAGGTTCGCCGATGCGCCGTCGCCCGCCTGTTCGGCGGCCTTGGCGGCCCAGTACAGCCCCTTGGTGATGGTCTGCGGCGAGCGCGCGGCGGCGCCGTAGAGCGCGAACATGCGCGCCGCGTCGGCGGGGCGCCCGAGCTTATAGTAGGCGGTCTGACCGGCGAGCCAGGTGAGGCTGGTATAGTCGTCGCGCACGCCGAGGGTCTGCATGCTGATGTCGGTGCCCGCCGGAAAGGCGTCCTCGACTCGGCTGGCGATGCGATAGGCGATCTCGTTCTGCCCATCGTTCTCGGCCGCGCGGGCGTTGACGAGCAGCGTTTCGTACCACTCCTCCGCGTCCTCGGGATAGCCGGCCAGCGGCGGGCGATTGGCGAGCAATTGCCGCGTTTCGAAGCTCTGTCCGTTGGCGCGCATATAGGTCGCGCGGTCGGTCAGATAGCCGGGATCGGACAGCGACGCCTGGTCGCTGCGGTATAGCGCGCTCGAGAGATCGCCCGAGCGCGACTTGATCGCCAGCCGGTCGAGGAAATGCTGGCGGTTTCGCGGCGTGGCATAGGCGATCAGCTCGCCCGCGTCGGTGGTCGCGCCCGACCAGAGCAGCGCGTCGATGCGCCGGTCGTAATCGTCCACGCCGAACTGATTGGAAAACATGCCGATCAGCGTGGTTTCGGCGATGTCCGACAGCGGTCCGCCGACCCAGGCCTTGCGCGCCCATTCGGCGGCGTGCATCTGATCGCCGCTATTGGCGAGCGCGATGGCATATTGCGCGCGCCCGGTATTGGTGACCGGTTCGAACCGCTGAAAATAAGCGACCAGCTGTGACGGCGGATAATAGCCGAGTTCGATCGACTCCTCTGCGTTCTTGCGCATGCGATCTTCGCCCGGCCAGCCGGGATAGCTCATCAGAAAGCCGGCATAGTCGGAAAAGGTGAAATTGTCCGACTGGCTCAGCATCTTCCAGCGCTGGAAGGCGGCGGGGATATTGCCCTGGCTGGGATCGGCGAGCTGCGCGGCGGCAGCGTCCCACTGCTGCTGGAGCTGCGGCTGGACCGGCGCGGTCTGGACCGGCGGCTGCGGCTGGGCAGTGACGGTGTGCGGCGTCCAGTCGATCGGAGCCTGCGTTGATACGGGCTGCTCGGCCTGTTCGCGGGTCAGCGGGGGCAGCGGCTTGGGCTCGCCGAACTGTGTCGGCGCCGCGTATGGCTGTCCGTCTTGCGCGCGCGCGTTCGGCGCCATCGTCGCGGCGGGCAGCAGCGACTGCGGTTGGCGCGCGGCGTTTACCGCGAATGACTCCGGAACGAGCTGCCGCTGCGCTTCGGCGGGGACGAGCGCGCTGGTGGAACAAAGGAGGGCGAGGGGGATGCAGAGACGCTTTACCATGCTGGACATGATAGGGCTTGGCTCCTTATCAGGCGCTGAACGGAAACGGCGGCACACGGGCGCACCGCCATGGACCCGCCCTCTGGCCCTGATGGAGATAGAGTTCAATGTTTTCCGGCTCCATTCCGGCCCTGGCGACCCCGTTTCGCGGCGGAGCGTTCGCTGAAGGCGTCTACCGCGATTTCATCGACTGGCAGATCGACAGCGGTTCGAGCGCGCTGGTGCCGTGCGGCACCACCGGCGAGGCGGCGACGCAGACCGTGGACGCGCATTTCGAGGTGGTGCGGGTGTGTGTGGAGCAAGCCGCGGGCCGCGTTCCGGTGATTGCCGGCTGCGGCTCGAACGACAGCGTCGTGGCGCTGGAAAATCTGAAGCGGGCGAGGGACGCCGGGGCCGATGCCGGGCTGATGGTGCCGCCCTATTACAACAAGCCGAGCCAGGCGGGGATCATCGCGCATTTCGAGCATGTGACGGCGGGCTGCGATCTGCCGATCATAGTCTACAACATCCCCGGCCGCTGCGCCGTCGATATCAGCGTCGAGACGATGGCGACGCTCGCGGCAATCCCCTCGATCGTCGGCGTCAAGGATGCGACCGCCGACATGGAGCGAATCTCGCAGCAGCGCGAAAAATGCGGTCATGAATTCGTGCAGCTGTCCGGCAACGACTATCTCGCGCTCGGCTTCATGGCGATGGGCGGCAAGGGCTGCGTCTCGGTGACCGCCAATGTCGCGCCGGGTCTTTGCGCCGAACTCATCGCCGCCTGCCTGGAGGGCGATTACTCTCGCGCGCTGGAACTGCAGGACCGCCTCTATCCGCTGCACGGCGCGATGTTCGCCGATGCCTCGCCGGGGCCGGTGAAATATGCGCTGTCGCGCGTGCGACCTGATTTTCCGGTCGAGGTGAACCTGCCGATTCTGGAGCCGAATGGCGTGGCGAAACGGACGGTGGACAAGGCACTGGAGATTGCCGGTCTGGTTTCCATCTGCGCAGCATAGAAAACTTTCGTCATTCCGGCGAAAGCCGGAATCCAGGGCGTGTGCAGCGCTGCTGACGCCCTGGATTCTGGATCAAGTCCGGAATGACGAAGTTTGCAATTATTTCGCAGACCCTCACACCCTTCGCATTCACCCCAGCGTTCCTATATAGGCCCCCTTCATGGCCCGTCCCCGCCCCGCCAGTTTCGAAAAGACCAAGGTCGTCGCCGAGAACCGGCGCGCGCGTTACGATTTCTTCATCGACGAAGTGTTCGAAGCCGGGATCGCGCTGACCGGAACCGAGGTGAAGTCGCTGCGCTTCGGCGAGGGCTCGATTGCCGAAAGCTTCGCCGAGGTGAAGGACGATCAGGTGTTTCTGGTCAACGCCAATATCCCCGAATTCAGCCACGGCAACCGCCACAATCACGAGCCCAAGCGGCCGCGCAAGTTGCTGCTGCACGCGCGCGAGATCGAGAAATTTTACGGTGCCGTGGCGCGCAAGGGGATGACGCTGGTGCCGCTGTCGATTTACTTCAATTCGCGCGGGCGCGCAAAGGTGGAGCTGGCCCTGGCCAAGGGCAAGAAAGCCCCCGACAAGCGCGCCACCGAGAAGGAGCGCGACTGGAAGCGGGAGCAGGGCCGCCTGTTGCGCCAGCATGGCTGACCAGGAGCCGCGGCGGCCGATCCATCATCGCCTGGGTATGAAAATGCCCACGCGCGACGACATGGGAAAAAACCGCTTCCTCAAACCCTTCGCCGCCCGAGTCTTAAGGCCCGATCTGTGGCGCTTCACCCGCCGTTCGGTGCCGCGCGGAATCGCCCTGGGCATGCTGGCGGGCTTCTGGGTCCCGGTCGGCCAGATTTTCGTCGCCGCGCTGCTGGCCTTGCCGTTCCGCGCGAACGTGCCGATCGCGACCGTTACCACCTTCATCACCAACCCGCTGACTTATCCGTTCTGGGTAGTGGTGGCCAACAAGCTCGGGCGGTTCATCCTGCGCATCGATGCGATGACGGTCGGCGCGCCGCTCAACAACCAGGTGCGCAGCGAATTCGGCATGTGGCTGAGCTGGTTCCTGCGCGAAGCGGGCGTGACCGCCTTCGGCATGGTCGTGCTCGGCATATTGTTCGCCTCGATCGGTTATCTGCTGGCTAGCTTCGGCTGGCGTTTCAGGCAAGGCCGGGAGCGGCGTCGGCGTCTGCGCGCCTATGCCTTGCGCCGCAAGCGCCAGGCGGCGGACTAAACACAGCTGCGGTTCCATCGTTCAGCCGAGCGCAAACTGCCGTCGTTTATCGTTTCCCTATCGACATCCGCCGATTGGTGCCAGCCTGCGCTTGCGCGGAAACCGTTCCCGGTGCATCGGGAATGTCAGAAAATAACTTATAGAGGATCGAATATGACCGCTTTGCGTACCATGCTGTTGTTGGCTGCCACCCCGATAGCGCTCGCCGCCAACCCTGCTTTTGCGCAGGACGAGGATGCCGTCACCACCTCCAAGGCAGAAGCCGCCTTGTCCGCCGATGCGGATGCCTCGGCCGAGCCAGCGCAGGCCGACGCCGCGCCCGAGATCGGCAAATTCGGTTTCGACGAGGAGGGCATGGACCGGATGATCAAGCCGGGCGATGATTTTTACGGCTTCGCCAACGGCAAATGGGCCGAAACCACCGAAATCCCCGCCGACAAATCCAATTACGGCATGTTCACCGCGCTGGCCGATTTGAGCCAGGAGCGGGTGAAAAAGGTGCTCGACGAGGCCAAGAATGATTCCGACAGCAAGATCGGCCGCGCTTATGCCAGCTATCTCGACACGGCTGCGGTCGAGGCCAAGGGCCTGGCGCCGATCAAGCCGTGGCTCGGCAAGATCGAAGCGCTGGATAATAAGGAAGATTATGCGCAATTGCTGGTCGAGGCCGCCAGGAACGGCGTGCGTGGACCCGTCGGCGGCTATGTCGGGCAGGACGACAAGGACCCCGACACCTATATTTTCGGCATGGTTCAGAGCGGGCTCGGCCTGCCGGACCGCGACTATTATCTCGAAGATTCGGAGCGTTTCAACGGCATCCGTACAGCCTATATCGCGCATCTGACCAAGATGTTCGAGCTTGCCGGCGAGGATAATGGCGCCGCGCGGGCGCAGGCGATCTTCGACATGGAGAAGAAGATCGCCGAGGTCCACTGGACCAAGGAAGACAGTTCCGACGCGACCAAGACCTACAACAAGATGAGCGTGTCCGAGCTGCAGGCCATGGCGCCGGGCCTCGACCTTGTCGCCATGATCAAGGCGACCAGCCCGAATATCCGGGAGCTGCTCGTGGCGCAGCCGAGCGCGGTGCAGGGCATCGCGAAAATCGTCGGCGAGGCGGATCTCGCCACGCTGAAGGACCAGCTGATGATCCGCAGTCTGGACAATCTGTCCGATGTGCTGCCCGATGCCATCGCCAATGAGAGCTTTGCCTTTTACGGCACCACGCTGAACGGCACCCCCGAGCGCGAGGTGCGCTGGAAACGCGGCGTGGGCTTCACCGAGGATGTGCTGGGCGAGGCGGTCGGCAAGGAATATGCCGCCGAATATTTCCCGCCCGCAACCAAGGCCGCGATGAACGAGCTGGTCGACAATGTGCTCGCCGCCATGGGCCGCCGAATCCAGGGTCTCGAATGGATGCAGCCCGAGACCAAGCAGCGCGCGCTGGCCAAGCTCGCCAATTTCACGGTCAAGGTCGGCTATCCCGATCGCTGGAAGGATTACGGCGCGCTGGAGATCAGGGAAGGCGATCTGTTCGGCAACCAGATCCGCGGCAACAACTGGCAATATGCCGACAACATCGCCAAGCTCGGCACCCCGATCCGGACATGGGAATGGGGCATGCTTCCCGAGACCGTCAACGCCTACGCCAATTTCGGCATGACCGAGGTGGTGTTCCCGGCCGCGATCCTGCAGCCGCCCTTCTTCGATCCCGATGCCGATCCGGCGATCAATTATGGCGGCATCGGAGCGGTGATCGGCCATGAGATCAGCCATCATTTCGACGATCAGGGTTCGAAATATGACGAGGACGGCCGTCTGTCCGACTGGTGGACGCCGGAAGACGTCGCCGCGTTCGACAAGGCGACCAAGGCGCTCGTCGCGCAATATGACGAATATGAGCCGCTGCCGGGCGAGCATGTGAAGGGCGAGTTCACGCTGGGCGAGAATATCGGCGATCTCGCCGGTCTGACCATCGCCTATGACGCCTACAAGCAGGCGCTGGACGGGAAGGAAGCGCCGGTGATCGACGGCTTTACCGGCGACCAGCGCTTCTTCCTCGGCTGGGCGCAGGTATGGCGCCGCAATTACCGCGAGAGCAATCTTTCGCAGCGGCTCAACACCGATCCGCACAGCCCGTCGCAGCAGCGCGCCTGGGTCGTGCGCAATCTTGACAAATGGTATGATGCCTTCGATCCACAGGCGACATCGAAATTATACCTCGCGCCCGATCAGCGCGTGCGCATCTGGTAAGTCCGTAACAGCAAGGAAATCCATTGGCCGAAGGGGGAGCAGCGGCAAGCAGAGGCGGTCTGACCGCCGCCCGGCTCCCCCTTTGGTTGATCGTCGGCGGCGCGATCGTCGCCTCCGCGTTGATCCTGTGGGCGGCGACCGACAGCATCGTCCTGTCCGCGGGCTTTGCCGTCGGTATCCTTTGCCTCGGCGCCTTTGCGCTGCTGTTTCGCCAGAATGCGGACAGCGCGCCGCGTCAGGACCTGATGCCGCCCGACTGGTCGGTCACCCATGCCGCCGCCGATTTCGCCGATTTCGGTCTGGCGATCACCGACCGCGCCGGGCGACTGGTCTGCGCCAACGATCTCTACGCGCGCTGGATGGACGGGCCGCGCCCGCCCGCCGCGCTCGATTTCGACGGCAAGAGCGGCGACGCCATCGCTAGGGCCACCCGCGCCGCGTGGCGCGATGGCCGCAGCGAGGTCCCCGTCATCGCGCGCGGGGCGGCCGAATACCGGCTGGCGCTGCGCCGCGCCGGGGCGGCCGACGATTATCTCGTGTGGCAATTCGAGCCGCTGTTGCGCCGCAGCCTCGCCGCCGAGGCGGCCGAGCTGGTGGCGGGCAATCTGGGCGATCTGCTTTCGCGCTCCGGACTGATGGCCGCCACCTTGGGCCCCGAGGGCCGCATCCGCGCCAGCAACGGTGCCTTTGCGATGCGCGCGACGGGCAGCGAGCACAGCAATCTCACCGGCAAGGACTTCACCGCCTTCCTGCGCTCCGACGAGCGCGGCGCGATCTTCTTCGAGAGCGAAGGACGGCGCGGGGTGCCGCTGCGTCTCGTCCATCTGCCGATCGAAAGCGACCGCGAAGATGGCCCGGCGCTGGTGCTGCTGCGCGACGAGGACGGCGCGACGCAGGATCGAACCGCAGCGCTCGCCCATGTCGAAAATCTGCTCGCGAACCTTCCGCTCGGCCTCGCGCTGCTCGACCGCGACGGGCGCTTCCTGTTCGCAAACGACAGCTTCGCCAAGCTGGCGGGCCTCGCCGATGGCGGCCTGCCGCTTTATCCCGGCGATCTCGTGATCCGCGAGGACAAGGGCGCGCTCGCCGATGCGGTGCGCCGCCATGCCGGGGGGCAGCCGACCAGCGGCGACCTGGCCGTGCGCCCGCGCGACCGGCCGGACGAGGTGCTCTCGCTGACCCTCTCTGGCGTACGCGGTCTGGGCGAAGCGGCGGTGATGTTGAGCTTGAAAGACTCCGGCGAGGAGACCAAGCTCAAGCGCCAGATCGCGCAGCAGACCAAGATGCAGGCGGTCGGCCAGCTGGCCGGCGGCGTGGCGCATGATTTCAACAATATCCTGACCGCGATCATCGGCCATTGCGACCTGATGTTGCTGCGCCTGACGCCGGGCGACAGCCATTATGACGATATCCAGCAGATCAAGAACAACTCCAACCGCGCGGCCAGCCTGACGCGGCAATTGCTCGCATTCTCGCGCCAGCAGACGCTGCGCCCGCAGGTGCTGCAGCTGCCCGATCTGGTGTCCGACGTCTCGAACCTGCTGAGGCGCCTGCTCGGCGAGACGGTGAAGCTGGAGGTGCGCCACGGCCGCGGCCTCGGCCCGGTGCGCGCCGATCCGGGGCAGCTCGAACAGGTCATCGTCAATCTGGGCGTCAACGCGCGCGATGCGATCCTGGAGGCGAGGCCCAAAAACGCAACCGCCACCGGAACGGTCGCGATCGAGACCGCTGCCATCGGCCCCAAGGACGTCCGCGCGATGGAAAGCGATGTGCTGCCGGAGGGAGACTATATCCGTCTGTCGGTCACCGACAGCGGCGCCGGCATCCCCAAGGAGGTGCTGGCCAAGATCTTCGAACCGTTCTTCACCACCAAGGAACTGGGCAAGGGCACCGGCCTCGGCCTTTCCACCGTCTACGGCATCGTCAAGCAGTCGGGCGGCTATATCTTCGCGCGCAATGTGGTCGGCGGCGGCGCGCGGTTCGAAATCTATCTGCCGGTGCACAAGGCCGCGCCGGGGCAACCCGCGCGCGCCGCTCCCAAAGCCGCGCCGCCGCCCGAGGAAACCTGGGGCACGGGCACGATCCTCCTGGTCGAGGACGAGGACATGGTCCGCGCGGTCGCCGAGCGCGCGCTGGCGCGGCAGGGCTATACCGTCGAGACCGCGAGCGACGGCGAGGAAGCGCTGGAGACGATCGCGAAGGGGGGTGCCTATGATCTGATCGTGTCCGACGTGGTCATGCCGAACATGGATGGCCCCGCCATGGCCCGCGCGCTGCGCCAGACCCGGCCCGATCTGCCGATCCTGTTCATGTCCGGCTATGCCGAGGAGCAATTGCGCCAGAGCATCGATCTCGACAATGTCGCATTCCTGCCCAAGCCGTTCAGCGTGCAGCAGATCGCCGAAGCGGTGGGCGAGGTGCTGCGGGGGAGCCGGAAGAAGTAGCAACAATCTTCTCCCACTTGGGCGGGAGAAGGATACGAAGTCTTGTCGACCCCGGGCTTGGTCCGGGGGAGCTAGACGCAGTTGGATGAGGGCGGGTGGCGCGTAGCGCCATCGGCAGGGCAAGTTTTGTGCAGTCGCCCTAACCGATGCCCCTCGCCGCTGTGACTAAATTCGTTACACTCATCAAGTCTCGCTCCTCTCCCGCAGGCGGGAGAGAGAAATTTCCAAACCATCAAAATCGCGTTCCCCTCTTGTTCCAACAGAACAAATGCGGTACACAAACAAAATTCCCGACGAATCGACGGGGCTGCTGAACTAGGACAGGGGACGTGATATGGCCGCCAAGCTCAAACTCATCGAATCGAACGAAAGAATCAGCGATATGGACCGCGAAAAGGCACTGGACGCCGCCCTGGCGCAGATCGACCGCGCCTTCGGCAAGGGCTCGGCGATGAAGCTGGGCAGCCGCGAGGCGATCGAGATCGAGGCGATTTCGACCGGGTCGCTCGGCCTCGACATCGCGCTCGGCATCGGCGGCCTGCCCAAGGGCCGGGTGATCGAGATTTACGGGCCGGAAAGCTCAGGGAAAACCACGCTGGCCCTGCACACGGTGGCCGAGGCGCAGAAAAAGGGCGGCACCGCCGCGTTCATCGACGCCGAGCATGCGCTCGATCCGGTCTATGCCAAGAAGCTGGGCGTCGACGTCGACAATCTCATCGTCTCGCAGCCCGATACGGGCGAGCAGGCGCTGGAGATCTGCGACACGCTGGTGCGTTCCAATGCGGTCGATATCCTCGTGATCGATTCGGTGGCCGCGCTGGTCCCGCGCGCCGAGATCGAGGGCGAAATGGGCGACAGCCATGTCGGCCTGCAGGCGCGGCTGATGAGCCAGTCGCTGCGCAAGCTGACCGGCTCGATCAGCAAGTCCAAATGCATGGTCATTTTCATCAACCAGCTGCGCATGAAGATCGGCGTGATGTACGGCAATCCGGAGACCACGACCGGCGGCAACGCGCTGAAATTCTATGCCAGTGTGCGCCTCGACATCCGCCGCACCGGCCAGATCAAGGACCGCGACGAGGTGGTCGGCAATTCCACCCGCGTGAAGGTGGTCAAGAACAAGGTCGCCCCGCCGTTCAAGCAGGTCGAGTTCGACATCATGTACGGCCAGGGCATCTCCAAGGTCGGCGAGATCATCGACCTCGGCGTCAAGGCGGACCTCGTCGAAAAGTCCGGCGCCTGGTTCAGCTATGACAGCGTGCGCATCGGCCAGGGCCGCGAGAACGCCAAGACCTTTTTGCTCGAACATCCCGAGATGCTCGACAAGCTGGAAGCGGCGATTCGCGGCAAGAAGGACGATGTCGCCGAAGAGATGATGGCGGGACCGGACGAGGATTGACACCGGAGGGCTGAAAGGGGGGGCGTATGCCGTCCTTTACGAACTTCCGGACATGTTGCAGGAGCGGATGATGGCGCAGGCTTCAAAGGCGCGGTTCAATTATGTCGAGCTGTCCGTCGCGGAAACGGCGCGGGCGCGTGCATTCTACGCCAACTCCTTCGGCTGGACCTTTACCGATTTCGGATCGACCTACAGCGCGACCACCAGCGACGATACCGATCTCGGCCTCGATGCCGATCGCAAGGCGCCGCCGCTTCCTGTCATTGAAAGCAGCGATGTAGCGGCGTCCCGCGACGCGGTCGTCGCAGCGGGCGGCAGGCTGATCCGGGACATTTACGATTTTCCCGGCGGGCGCCGCTTCGAATTCAACGATCCCGACGGCAACGAACTGGCGGTCTGGCAGCGCGGCTGATCGCGCTTGAGCGGGAGGGCTGGCCCGCTTACATGGCAGGCATGACCTCGACCCCCATGACCTCTACCAACGATATCCGTCGCAGCTTCCTCGATTATTTCGCAGGCCACGGGCATGAGATGGTGGCCTCCTCGCCGCTCGTTCCGCATAATGATCCCACGCTCATGTTCGTCAATGCGGGCATGGTGCCGTTCAAGAACGTCTTCACCGGCCTGGAATCGCGGCCCTATTCCACCGCGACCTCGGCACAGAAATGCGTGCGCGCCGGCGGCAAGCACAACGATCTCGACAATGTCGGCTACACCGCGCGGCACCACACCTTCTTCGAGATGCTCGGCAATTTCTCGTTCGGCGATTATTTCAAGGAACAGGCGATCGCGCATGCCTGGAATCTGATCACCCGCGAATGGGGCATTGATGCGGACAGGCTGACCGCCACCGTCTATCATGACGACGATCAGGCGTTCGATCTGTGGCGCAAGATCGCCGGCCTGCCCGAAGACCGCATCATCCGCATCGCCACCAAGGATAATTTCTGGGCGATGGGCGACAACGGCCCCTGCGGCCCGTGCAGCGAAATCTTCTACGATCATGGCGACCATATCCGGGGCGGGCCGCCCGGTAGCCCGGATGAGGACGGCGACCGCTTCGTCGAGATCTGGAACCTCGTCTTCATGCAATATCGCCAGGAGGAGGGCGAGATCGTCGGCGAACTGCCCAAGCCTTCGATCGACACCGGCATGGGGCTCGAACGCGCCGCCGCCGTGATGCAGGGCGTGCACGACAATTACGATATCGACCTGTTCAGGACGCTGATCGCCGCCTCGGTCGATCTCACCGGGCAGCCCGAAAACGACGAAACCCGCGCCAGCCACCGCGTGATCGCCGATCATCTGCGCTCGGTGAGCTTCTTGATGGCCGACGGCGTGTTGCCCGCGAACGAGGGGCGCGGCTACGTGCTGCGCCGGATCATGCGCCGCGCCATGCGCCACGCGCATCTGCTCGGCGCGAAGGATCCGTTGATGCACCGGCTCGTCCCCACGCTCTCGGCCGAAATGGGCACGGCCTATCCCGAACTGATCCGCGCGCAGCCGCTGATCCAGGAAACGCTCGAGCGCGAGGAAACCCGCTTCCGCCAGACGCTGGAAAAGGGCCTTGGCCTGCTCGACGAAGCCACCGCGTCAATGGGCGAGGGCGACGAACTGCCCGGCGCCACCGCGTTCAAGCTCTACGACACCTTCGGCTTCCCCTATGATCTGACCGAAGACGCCCTGCGGGCGCGCGGGCTGACCGTCGATCGCGTCGGGTTCGATGCCGCCATGGCCGAGCAGAAAGCCGCCGCGCGCGCCGCCTGGAAGGGCTCGGGCGCCGCCGCCGATGGCGAAATCTGGTTCGACATTGCCGAGCGCGAGGGTGGGAGCGAGTTCATCGGCTATCAGGCGACCGAGGGCGAAGGCGCGGTCGTCGCGCTGGTTAAAGACGGCGTTGAAGTTGGCGAAGTCGGCGTGGGTGACCGTGCGGTGATCCTCACCAACCAGACGCCTTTTTACGCCGAATCTGGCGGCCAGATGGGCGATAGTGGACGCATCGCAGGCCCGAACGGCTTTGCAGCTTCGGTCGAGGACACATCCAAGCCGCTCGGCCGCCTCCATGCGCATCATGCGCTGGTCGAGGAGGGAGGCCTGAAGATCGGCGACAGCGTGCAGTTGCTGGTCGATGGCGAACGTCGGGATCGGCTGCGCGCCAACCACAGCGCCACGCATCTGCTGCACGCCGCCTTGCGCAACAGGCTCGGCGGCCATGTCACGCAGAAAGGCAGTCTGGTGGCGCCCGAGCGATTGCGCTTCGATTTCTCCAATCCCGCCGCGCTGAGCGATGAGGATATCGCCGCGGTCGAGGCAGAGGTGAATGCGGAAATCCGTGCCAACCAAGACGTCACCACCCGGTTGATGGCTCCCGACGATGCCGTCGAGGCAGGCGCGCTGGCGTTGTTCGGCGAGAAATATGGCGACGAGGTCCGCGTGCTGTCGATGGGCAGGCAAACGGAAAAACATTATTCGGTTGAGCTGTGCGGCGGTACTCATGTGGATGCGCTGGGCGACATCGCGCTGTTCAAGATCGTTGGCGAGAGCGCGGTGTCGAGCGGCGTGCGCCGGATCGAGGCGCTGACCGGCGAGGCGGCGCGGCAATATCTGACCGGCCGCGAGGCGATGCTGCGGCAGGCCGCGAGCGCGCTCAAGGCCTCGCCCGAAGAGGTGGCCGAACGCGTCGGCGCGCTGGTGAAGGACCGGCAGCGGCTCGAACGCGAACTGGCCGAGGCGAAGAAGCAGCTCGCGCTCGGTGGCGGCGGCGCTGCGGACGGCCCGGCAATCGAGGAGATCGGCGGTACCAAATATATGGGGCAGGCGCTGGACGGCGTCGATCCCAAGTCGCTGCGCGGCATCCTCGACGACATGAAGGCCAAGCTGGGCAGCGGCATCGCGGCGCTCGCGGCGGTCAACGACGGCCGCGCCGCGTTCGCGGTGGCGGTGACCGACGATCTGACGGAGCGCTTCGACGCGGTGGCGCTGGTGCGGGCGGGCGTGGCCGAACTGGGCGGCAAGGGCGGCGGCGGCCGCGCCGACATGGCGCAGGGCGGCGGGCCGGACGGATCGAAGGCGGTGGAGGCACTTGACGCGGTGCGCGCCGCGCTTGGCGGCTGATGGCGATCCAGCCGGACGGTAATATCGTGATCCTCACCGGCGCAGGAGTAAGCGCCGAATCGGGGCTCGATACTTTTCGCGATGCGGGCGGCCTCTGGGAGCAGCACCGCGTCGAGGATGTCGCGACTCCGCAAGCGTTCGCCCGCGATCCCGATCTGGTGCTGGGTTTCTACGACGCGCGCCGCAAGGGCGCGGCGGGCGTCCGGCCCAATTCCGCGCATGAGGCGCTGGCCCGGCTCGACCGCGAATGGACCGGCGGGCTGTTGATCGTAACGCAGAATGTCGACGATCTGCACGAACGCGCCGGGGCGAGCCGCGTGCTGCACATGCACGGCCAGCTTGCCACCGCCTGGTGCACCGCCTGTGACGGGCGGCCCCGGATCGAGCAGGATTTGATTGCGCGGCCAGCCTGTCCGGTGTGCCGTGCGGCGGGGACGCTGCGGCCCGACGTCGTGTGGTTCGGCGAAATGCCCTACGAGATGGACCGCATCTACGCCGCGCTGGATGTCGCCGACCTGTTCGTATCGATCGGCACCAGCGGCGCGGTCTATCCGGCTGCCGGTTTCGTGCAGGAGGCGCAAGCAGCGGGGGCGCATTGTTTGGAGCTGAACTTGGAGCCGAGCCAAGGCACGCCTTTCTTCCACGAGGCGCGGCATGGGCCGGCGGGGGAGGTGGTGCCGGCCTGGGTGGACAAGGTCTTGGAAGCGGTGGGCTAATTCGTGAGTCTATTTTCACGTCATTCCGGGCTCGACCCGGAATCTAGGGCGAGATGACACTGCCGCTGGACCCTGGGTCCCGGATCAAGTCCGGGATGACGTTTCCAATTAAGGTATTCTGATACGAAGAAGGGCCGCGAATCGCTCCGCAGCTCCTGCTTATCATGTGTAACTCAACTCACAGCTTCTCGGTCAGCTCCGGGACGAGCTTGAACAAATCCCCGACCAAACCCAGATCGGCGACCTGGAAGATCGGCGCGTCCTCGTCCTTGTTGATCGCGACGATGGTCTTGCTGTCCTTCATCCCCGCGAGATGCTGGATCGCGCCGGAGATGCCGATCGCGATATAGACTTCGGGCGCGACGATCTTGCCGGTCTGGCCGACCTGATAGTCGTTCGGAGCATAGCCCGCATCGACCGCGGCGCGGCTGGCGCCGACGCCGGCGTTCAGCTTGTCGGCCAGCGGATCGAGCAGCTCATGGAATTTCTCCTCGGAGCCGAAAGCACGACCACCCGATACGATCACCTTGGCGCTGGTCAGCTCCGGACGATCGCTCTTGGCGAGGTCTTGGCTGACGAATTCGCTGAGGCCATTGCCGGTGGGGCCGCTGACGGCCTCGACTTCGCCCGAACCGCCCTCGGTTTCCGCCTTGTCAAACGCGGTGCCGCGCACGGTGACGACCAGCTTGTCGTCCGAAGACTGCACCGTGGCGATGGCGTTGCCCGCGTAAATGGGCCGCGTGAAAGTCTTGTCGCCCTCGACCGAGAGGATGTCCGAAATCTGCATCACGTCGAGCAAGGCGGCGACGCGCGGCGCGATGTTCTTGCCGTTGGTGGTGGCGGGCGCGACGAAGGCGTCGTGATGGCCCATAAGGTCGGCGGCCAGCGCGGCAACCGCTTCGGGCAGCATATGCGCATAGGCCGGATCGTCCGCGACATGGACCTTGCCCACGCCCGCGACCTTGGCCGCCTTTTCGCCGACGGCGGTGCATCCGCTGCCCGCGACGAGCATGTGAACCTCGCCCATTTGCGATGCGGCGGTGACCGCGGCGAGGGTGGCGTCCTTCATCGACGCATTGTCATGTTCTACGAGAACCAGGGTTTTCATTATCTGAAATCCTTATGTCTGCTCCGTAGCCCTGAGCTTGTCGAAGGGCGTCTCACGAAGAGAAGAAGCGTCCTTCGACAGGCTCAGGACTATGGATATGTTTAAGTCAGGCGACGCCGAGTGCTTTGAGCTTCGCGACCAGCTGATCGATGTCCTCCACCTTCTCGCCAGCTTGGCGGACGGGCGGTTCGGCGACGTGGGTGGTGGTCAGGCGATTGGCGATATCGATGCCGTAATCGGCGGGCGTCTTGATATCGAGCTGCTTTTTCTTGGCCTTCATGATGTTCGGCAGCGAGGCGTAGCGCGGTTCGTTCAGGCGAAGATCGGTGGTGATGATCGCGGGCAGTTGCAGCTTCACCGTTTCCAGGCCGCCGTCGATCTCGCGCTTCACGGTGATGCTGTCGCCATCTACTTCGAGCGCGTTGGCAAAGGTACCCTGCGGACGGTCCATCAGCGCGGCGAGCATCTGGCCGGTCTGGTTCGAATCGTCGTCGATCGCCTGCTTGCCGAGAATGATCAGGCCGGGCTGTTCTTCCTCGGCAACCATTTGCAGCAGCTTGGCGACCGCCAGCGGCTCGACCGTCGAGCCCACGTCATCCGGGGTCTCGATCAGGATCGCGCGGTCGGCACCCATGGCGAGCGCGGTGCGCAGCGTTTCCTGCGCCTTGGCCGGACCGACCGAAACCGCGATGATTTCCTCTACTTTGCCAGCCTCTTTCAGGCGAATCGCTTCTTCGACGCTGATTTCATCAAACGGGTTCATCGACATTTTGACATTGGCGAGATCGACCCCGGAGCCATCGGATTTGACCCGCGGCTTCACATTATAGTCGATCACCCGTTTGACGGGCACGAGGACTTTCATGCGGTTTCCCTTCCTGGAGGATCAGCTGTTTTACGTTGACGTAAACGTTACGTAGCAGTTTCGGAGTTTGAATTCCACCCCGTAACGAGCGGGCCGGGGAGAAGTTGCGGGCTAGGGCTGCCAGATTTTGTTGGAGTTCCCGTCATTGCGAGGAGCCGGAGGCGACGCGGCAATCCAGAACCGATGCAGCGCTGCAACTGTCCTGGATTGCTTCGCCTGCGGCTCGCAATGACGGCTATGTTATCGCGCCACTCAGGCCGCCTGTTTCACTTCCGCCACGATCTTCTTCGCCGCGTCGCCCAGATCGTCGGCGCTGACGATCGGCAGGCCGCTGTTCGCCAGGATTTCCTTGCCCTTGTCGACATTGGTGCCTTCGAGGCGGACCACCAGCGGAACCGAGAGGTTGACCTCCTTGGCCGCCGCGACGATGCCGTCGGCGATGATGTCGCACTTCATGATGCCGCCGAAAATGTTGACGAGGATGCCCTTAACGGCGGGATCGCTGAGGATGATCTTGAACGCCGCGGTGACCTTTTCCTTGTCCGCGCCGCCGCCGACGTCGAGGAAATTGGCCGGGAACGCGCCGTTCAGCTTGATGATGTCCATCGTCGCCATGGCCAGCCCGGCGCCGTTGACCATGCAGCCGATGTCGCCGTCCAGCTTGATGTAGGCGAGGTCGTATTTCGACGCTTCCACCTCCATCGGGTCCTCTTCGCTCTCGTCGCGCAGCGCTTCGACATCGGGGTGGCGGAACATCGCGTTCGAATCGAAGCTCATCTTGGTGTCGAGCACTAGCAACTGGCCGTCCTTGGTTTCGACCAGCGGGTTGATCTCGATCATCTCGCAGTCGAGGCCGACAAACGCCTCGTAGAGCTTCTTGGTCAGCGCGACGCAGGCCTCGGCCAGATCGCCCGAAAGATCGAGTGCGTCGGCGGTCTTTTTCCCATCGGAATCCGTAAATCCGGCCGCCGGATCAATGGTGATCGTGGTGATCTTTTCCGGCGTGTCGTGCGCCACCGTCTCGATATCCATGCCGCCTTCGGTCGAAATTACCATGGCGACGCGGCCAGACGCGCGGTCGACCAGCATCGAGAGATAATATTCATGTTCGATATCCACGCCGTCGGTGACGTAGAGCCGGTTCACTTCCTTGCCTTCGTCGCCCGTCTGCACGGTGACCAGCGTGTTGCCGAGCATATCGGCGGCATCGCTGCGCACATCGTCGATCGATTTGGCCAGCCGCACGCCGCCCTTGGCGCCTTCGGCCAATTCCTTGAACGTGCCCTTGCCGCGTCCGCCGGCATGGATTTGCGCCTTCACAACATATAGCGGGCCGGGCAGCTTTTCGGCGCCCGCCACGGCTTCCTCCACGGTCATCGCGGGATAGCCTGTGGGAATGCCGATCCCGTAATTGGCGAGCAGTTCCTTGGCCTGATATTCGTGGATGTTCATGGGAAGAGTTCCTTGGGCTTCGTTGAAGTCGTTTGCGCGCGGCTTAAGCATAGCCACGCGGGCGTGGCTAGAGGGTGGGGCCAAGGCGAGATTGCGGCGGCGGCGCTAGAGGCAGCCCTCGACATATTGGATCGCGTCATTGCCGGCATGGACGATGCCGACCGTTCCATCCGGATTGATCTCATAGCGGATGCCGCGCGCGGCCGGATCATCGACATAATCGCGATCGCCCTTGGCGGCGGCGCCGTTCCAGAAGGTGAGATATTCGGCGGGCGCATCGGCATATTTGTGCGGCTCGATCTCGATACGGCTGCCCAGCGCCTGCTTGATCCGTGCGGCGCTGTCGCCGACGCCGAAGCCTTGCGGTGTCTTGATATCGCGATTGCCGGACAGCGAGATGCGCGCCAGCTTCTGATCCTCCAGCATGAGGAGCATGCCCTCCGGCGCGCGCACGGGCCGAAACTGCTCGCACTGTTCGGGATCCGGCCCGCCGACCGCATCCGGATTGGCGTCGGGGCCGAGCGCGGCTTCGATTTCGGCGCGGGTCATGCCGATCCGCAGCGGTCCCCAACCTTCGGACGTAAGGATATCGCTGTCCGACGTGGCGACCGCCGCCGGTGTGGGGGTGCTCGGTGCGATCTCGGTTGCCGGGCTGGCCTTGGCCCGGGCGTCACTGCTCTGTGCGCCGGTTTCGGTGGAATTGCATCCGCTCAGCGCAACGCCGACCAGCAAGATCATCGTCCATTTGATCATCATTCGTCTCCCGCAAAATCGACGGATCAACTGGTAACCGCGCAGATTGCTCCCGAAGAGGCGACGACCCCCAGCACCTCGGGGTCCTGCAGCCCGCGGGTGACGCGAACGAATTCGTTGATGCTGATGTCGCCGGGCTTGCGGTGCTTGAACCCGTCGAGACTGGTCAGGCGGCCCAGTTGGGAGAGCGACAGACGGTCGACCATCCGCTCGCTCATGCAATCGGCCAGCGGATAGGACAGGCCGAGCCCGGTGAGCCCGTTGCGCACCCGCGTCTGCGGCGTGGCGCAGGCGGTCAAAGTCAGAGCAATGAGGAAAGCTGGAAGAAATTTAAACCGGGCCATTATTAAATCTCCGTAGCCCTGAGCTTGTCGAAGGGCGCTTTTCGTCGAGAAACAACGCTAAGGCGAGAAACGTCCTTCGACAAGCTCAGGACTACGGATTGGCGGAGAGTCTATCCCTGTTCCTTCGCCCGCTCGATCGCCTCCAAAATGATCCGCCTGGCCTCGTCGGCATCGCCCCAATGGCCCACGCGGACCCATTTCTCGGGCTCCAGATCCTTGTAGTGCGTGAAGAAATGCTCGATCTGCTGCATCACGATCTCGGGCAGGTCGCCGCCCTGGCCGATCTTGCGATAATAGGGGAAGGTCGCATCGATCGGCACGCAGAGCAGCTTCTCGTCGCCGCCATGTTCGTCTTCCAGATTGAGCACCGCGATCGGCCGAGTGCGCACCACGCAGCCGGGCATGAACGGCGAGCGCGCGACCACCAGCGCGTCGAGCGGATCGCCGTCGGGCGAAAGCGTGTGCGGCACGAAGCCGTAATTGGCCGGATAGCGCATCGGCGTGTGCAGGATGCGATCGACGAACAGCGCACCTGATTCCTTGTCGAACTCGTACTTCACCGGTTCGCCGCCGACCGGCACCTCGATGATGATGTTGAGGCTTTCCGGCGGATTGTCGCCGGTCGGGATTTTGGAGATGTCCATGGGAGATGGTCCTTGGGATTATGCTTTGCGCTGCGCCTTAGCGGCTAGGGTGCGCGGACAGCAAGGCGGCAATCCTCTCAACTTCATCAAACCTCGTCGCTCCCGCGAAGGCGGGAGCTTATCCAGTCTACCGAAGGCAAACGACGGGAGCCAAGAGACGCTGCGGGTTGAAACGCGCGCAACCTGACGAGTTTTGCGGGTCGATCCGACATGGGATAGGCCCCGGCCTTCGCCGGGGCGACGCAATATTTGAAGGAAACCCTTACCGCGCCAAAGGCATCAGCAGCCGGTCCAGCGGCGCTTCGCCATCGACCGTCTTCTCCAGATGGGGATAGCGCAGGCCGCCCTTGTAGTCGAAATCGATGGTGCGGTAGCGCCCGCCGCGCTCGACGATCAGTTCGATTTCCCCGCTTTCCTTCGTGGTGGTGATCGCGTCCTTCATCCTGTCCTTGGAATATTCCCTGCCGTTGACCGAGAGAATCTTGGTGCCCTCGACGATGTCCTGTTTGAACGCCGGGCCGTTCCACATCACGCCGTTCACATTCCCGTCGTCGCTCAGCGACATGCCGAGCGAGTAGCTGAGGTCGAGCCCGCCCTCCTTCTCGATCGCTGCGTCGAAAGGGTTGGGCTCCTCGCGGTAGACGAGCGTGTAACCGCCCTGCTCGAAGCCCGCGATCGGCGCGGGCTGGCCAGGGGTGCGCAGTCGGGCCGTGAGAAAGTCTGCCCATTCATAGGGCGCGACGGCGTTCAGCCCGGCGACGATATCGTCGAACGTGTAGGTCACCTCGCCCCAGTCGCCGTCGTTGATGCCGAAAAAGGCACGCGCGAAATCGTTCATCGAGCGCGCGCCTTCGGTCCGCTCGCGGATGATCATGTCCGCCTCCAGCCATATCAGCGAGCCTTCGACATAATAATCCTCGCTGCGCTCCCAGCTCGGAAAGGGTTTTGGGCGCCTCGCCGACATGATCGGATCGAAGGTGGTGTCCTCCACGCTGCGCCAGTCGCGGCCGGGCTGGTTGGCGTATTTCGCCGCCGCGCGCGCCCACTCGCCCAGCGCGATCTCCTTGGACTGCAGCCCCGAGCGCACGCCCAGGATGATGTCCCAGAAGCTGGTCTGGCCTTCGTAGACCCACAGGAGATTGTCCTGCATCGGCGTGCGGAAATCGGGCGTCCAGAGACCGGCCGGACGGCGGAACTTGCCGTTCCAGCTGTGGGTCATCTCGTGCGGCAGCAACCCGCGCTCCCACTCATTATCCTCCCAGCCCGTGAAATAATCGGGCGCGCGGCTGTTCTCCGAGCTGCGATGATGTTCCAGCCCGATTCCGCCGAGCTGGTCGGTCAGCGCCAGCAGGAACTCGTAATGGTCGAAATGGCGACTGCCGAACACGGCCACCGCTTCGTCCACCAGCCGCTTGTGCGCGTCGATTATCTCGGGCGTGGCCTCAAGGTTCTTGGCTTCGTCGGCGACGACGTTAAGCGTGACGTTCTGGCCCAGGTCCCAGTTTCTGAAATGGGCCCCCGCGAACATCGGGCTGTCGACCAGCGTCTCGTAGCTCGTCTCACCGTAACGGATCGTGCCGGTCTTGCCGCTGGCGCCATCGAGCGCGGTGGCGCCGGTCCAGCCTTGGGGTAGGGTGATCGTCGGCTTCACGCGTATCTGGCGGGTGTAATAGCCCGCCGGGTAGAGCGAAACCTGCTCCCATTGCACGTTCATCATCTCCGGCGTGACGACGATGCGGCCCTCATCGGGAGCGACCGGCGAGAGGAACTGGAATTCGATATCGAGCGCGGCGGCGCCACGCGGTACGTCGACGCGAAAGGCGTAGACGTCGAGCGGATCGCGTGTCCACGCGACCGGCTTGCCCCCGGCACTGATCTTGAGCCCGGCGAGCTGGTCGATCGCCCCGCGCGGCCCGTGCTTGCCGGGCAGCCATTCGGGATAGAGCAGGGTCAGCGGCCCCGCCTGCGCCACCGGCACCGTCTGCTTAACGCGAAAGATGCCGCGCGCCACGTCGGTCGCGTCGACATCGAGCGTCATCGTGCCGGGATAGGGCTGGTCGACCGGCCGCGGCGTGGCGTCGCTGAGCTGCGGCGCGATGGGAGCGCTGTTGGCTGTCTGCGCGATGGCAGGACTGGCAAAGAGGGTGAGCAGGGCGGCGGTGGCGAGGAGGGTGTTTTTCATGGGTGCGTGATGGCGGGAATTTCGGTGCGGGTCCAGAGCCTAGCGGGAAAGGCTGCCTCAACTTTGCAAAACCGTCATCCCGGATCAAGCCCGGGATGACGTCGAGTTTCTCGGGATGATGTCGAGTTTCCGGGCAAGAGCGCTCGCATCTTCCCCCGCGTGGCCATTCCGGCTAACAGCCGCCGCCATGGCCAAGACACAAAGCATCAATCCCGTGCGCGGCACGCAGGATATCTTCGGCGAGGAGCAGGAGCGCTTCGCCCATGTCGTCGCCACGTTCGATCGCGTGCGGCGGCTCTACGGTTTCCGGGGCGCGCAGCTGCCGGTGATCGAGCCCACGCAGGTGTTCGCGCGCTCGCTGGGCGAGACCACCGATGTGGTGTCCAAGGAAATGTACACGTTCGACGATCGCGGCGGGGACAGTGTCACGTTGCGCCCCGAATTTACCGCCGGGATCGCGCGCGCGTTCATCTCGAACGGCTGGCGCCAGCATGTGCCGCTGAAGCTGACGACGCACGGCCCGCTGTTCCGTTACGAGCGCCCGCAAAAGGGCCGCTACCGCCAGTTCCACCAGATCGATGCCGAGATCATCGGCGCGGCGGAGCCCCAGGCGGACGTCGAACTGCTCGCGATGGCCGACCAGCTATTGCACGAACTGGGCATCGCGGACGGCGTGACGCTGCAGCTTAACACGCTAGGCGATGCGGACAGCCGCGAGGCATGGCGTGCCGCGCTGGTCGAGCATTTCGAAGAGCATCGCGGCAAATTGTCAGAGGATTCGCAGGAGCGGCTGGGCAAGAACCCGCTGCGCATCCTCGACAGCAAAGACCCACGCGACCGGCCGATCGCCGACAGCGCGCCCGATATCGACGCCTATCTCAGCGATGAAGCCAAGGCGTTCTTCGCGGCGGTATGCGAGGGGCTGGACGCGGCGGGCGTCGCCTGGACCCGCAACGGCCGCCTCGTGCGCGGCCTCGATTATTATCGTCACACCGCGTTCGAATTCGTCACGGACCGGCTGGGCGCGCAGGGCACCGTTTTGGCGGGCGGGCGCTATGACGGACTGATCGAGAATCTGGGCGGGCCGCCGACGCCGGCCGTGGGTTGGGCTGCGGGGATCGAGCGGTTGGGGATGTTGTGCGAGGTCGAATCCCGATCGATTGATGTCGTGCTAGCGCTTGAGGAAGATGAGTATCTTCCGGAAGCATATCTGTTGCTTAGGCAATTGCGTGATGCTGGTCTCTCGGCCCAAATGATTGCGAGTGGATCGCCGAGAAAGCGGTTCGACAAGGCGACCAAGATTCCGGCCAGCGTTGTGGTCAGCTTGGCGAAGCATCGGGAGCAAAGGTCGACGCGGCGAGAGCAAATGAAATTTTCTATCCGCTCGCTTTCGGACGAAGTCGGCAATCAGGCTGCGCGGATCGTTCAAGATTTTCAGCTTGAGCGGTCAGGAGCGATATGAGCGCAAGTCCCACGCTAGGTTATGTCGCAGTTTTAAGCCCCTCTCCTTCAGGGGAGGGGTTGGGGTGGGGACTCTCGCCAAACGCCGCATCAGATCGACAGCCCCCACCCCCGGCCCCTCCCCTGAAGGGGAGGGGGGAAGCGGCATGACCGCCATTTCCCCCCAACGCATCGCGCAGATCGAAGCGCGCTTTGCCGAGATGCAGGCGCGCATGGCGTCGGGGCAGCTGGAGGGCGAGGCGTTCGTCGCGATGTCGAAGGATTATGCCGAGCTGGAGCCGGTGGCGCTGGCGGCGGGCGAGGTGCGGCGGCTGCGCGCCGAAGCCAATACGCTTCAGCATATGACGGAGGAATCCGATGAGGAAATTCGTCAGCTCGCTTCGGAAGAACTGTTCGATAATCAGCTGGCTCTTGAGCGGGCCGAACATATGCTGGCGCTCAAAATGCTGCCCAGGGACTCCGCCGACGCGCGGCCCGCCATGCTGGAAATCCGCGCCGGCACCGGCGGCGACGAGGCGGCGCTGTTCGCGGGCGATCTGTTTCGCATGTATGTGCGCTTCGCCGATCTCAATGGCTGGAAGGTCGAACCGATCAGCGCCAGCGCGTCCGATGTCGGCGGCTACAAGGAAGTCGTCGCCTCGGTGACCGGACAGGGCGTGTTCGCCAAGCTCAAATTCGAAAGCGGCGTCCACCGCGTGCAGCGCGTGCCGGTGACCGAAAGCGGCGGGCGCATCCACACCAGCGCGGCCACCGTCGCGGTGCTGCCCGAACCCGAGGAAGTCGAAGTCCGGATCGACGACAACGACCTCAAGATCGACGTCTACCGCGCATCCGGCGCGGGCGGGCAGCACGTCAACACCACCGACAGCGCCGTGCGCATCACGCATCTGCCCAGCGGCATCGTCGTCACCCAGCAGGACGAGAAATCGCAGCACAAGAACAAGGCCAAGGCGCTTAAAGTTCTGCGCGCGCGATTATACGAGGCCGAGCGCGAGCGCGCGGCGAGCCAGGAGGCGGATGCTCGCAAATCGATGGTCGGCTCGGGCGACCGGTCCGAACGCATCCGCACCTATAATTTTCCGCAGGGCCGCGTGACCGATCACCGCATCGGCCTGACCCTTCACAAGCTGCCCGAGATCGTCGCCGGCGACGCGCTTGGCGAGATGATCGGCGCGCTGATCGCCGAGGACGAGGCCGAGCGGCTGGCGGCGGTGAATGCGGGGTGAGTTCTTGTTCCCCTCCCGCTTGCGGGAGGGGCCAGGGGTGGGTACCGCCGCCCCCGGCTCGATGCCGGGGGCGGCGATCGACAGGTTCAACGCTCGCTTCGCTCGCGCCCACCCCCGGCCCCTCCCGCAGGCGGGAGGGGAGAAGTTGCATCGATCCTTGGTGGCGGGGATTGTTGGATAGTCCCATGGCCTGCATCCCCGACGCCCTCCGCGCCGCCACCGCGCGCCTCTCCGAAACCAGCTCCACACCCCGCCTCGATGCCGAGCTGCTGATGGCGCATGCGCTGGATATGTCGCGTCAGGACATGCTGCTGCGCATGGCCGAGGTCTCCGTGCCGGACGAATTCGCAGCGCTGCTCGCCCGGCGGGCCGCGCATGAACCGATCGCTCACATCACCGGCCGCCAGGATTTCTGGGACCTGGAGCTCGATGTCACGCCCGACGTGCTGATCCCACGCCCCGACAGCGAGACGCTGATCGAAGCCGCGCAGGAATTGCTGGCGAGCCAGCCCCCGCGCCGCATCGCCGATCTCGGCACCGGATCGGGCGCGCTGCTGCTGGCGGCGCTGCGGCTGTTTGCCGGCGCTGAAGGGATCGGTATCGACGCAAGCGCCGCGGCGCTGGGGATCGCGCGGGGGAACGCCGATCGCAACGCCCTCGCCGATCGCGCTGTCTTTGCGCTGGCCGACTGGCACCAGCCGGGGTGGCGCGACGCGCTGGGCCCGCCAGTCGACCTGATCCTGTGCAACCCGCCCTATGTCGAGACCGGCGCCGCGCTGCCGGACAGCGTGGCGCGCTACGAACCCGCCCCGGCGCTGTTTGCGGGCGTGGGCGGGATGGACGATTATGCCATCTTGCTGCCGCAGCTTGGCGAATTGCTGGCGCCGGATGGCACCGCGATCTTTGAAATCGGCGCGGAGCAATGGCAGCCGGTGCGGGGGCTGGCGGAAGCTTGCGGGTTCGCGGCTGCGCTGCGCCGCGATCTGGCCGGCAAGCCCCGCGCCGTCATCTTGCGCCGCGCTGCATCCGGCGCATAACCGCTGTCCTACACAGGCCGACATGCGGTATGCCCGCATCATGTCCTGCTGCCGTGACACCGGTGACCATAGGATCGCGCTGCCGATCCCCGCGGATTGGGTGAGGGGAGAAAGGCCCTCCCCGTATGCCGCCTTTCGTGAACTTCCGCGGGCTGGACGATGGTTTTGCAAATTCCGCTTGGTTTTCGCGCGCCGAGTCGCTACTTCGGCTATCAGTTCCCCGAAATCGCTAGATTTTGACGCTTTCGCGGGAGCGCCCTTCCAAAGAACAAGCCGATCCGGCGGACGTCTCGGTCCACCGCGAGGCAGGGAAGGCGGACGTGCCCGATGCCGGATAACCGATGGCAGGGCGCCCCGGGGGACCGCAACTTTTACGGTATTAGGACGAGACAGCCTTTATGAACAATCGTCAGCCCAACCGCCGTCGCGGCCGTGGCAACAATAATAACAACCGTCAGCAGAACAATCGCGGCGGAGGCGGTGGTTTCGATCACCAGAACCGCATCGACAATCGCGCCCGCGGCAATGCCGGACAGCTGCTGGAGAAATACAAGAAGCTCGCGCAGGATTCGCAGATGAACGATGATCGGGTGAACACCGAATATTATCATCAGTTCGCCGATCATTATTTCCGCGTGCAGGCCGATTTTAAGGCGCGCCAGGATGAAAAGCACGGTCGCGGCAGCAATGATCGCGACAATGATTCCGACGACGATAGTGACCATGACGACAGCGACAGCAACCGTCGCGGCGGCAATCGTCAGCAGCGCGGCAACCAGCAGAACGATGCGCGCGGCCGGGGCGCGCGCGAGGATGACGATCGTGACGACGACGATTTCGACCAGGATCATCACGCCCAGACGCACCGCGAGCGAGGCAACCAGTTCGAGGATCGCGGCGATCGCGATGCGAACGACGAGCGCGACGAGTCGAAACCGCCCAAGCCCCGTGCCGTGCGCAAGCCGCGCGCCAAGAGGGAGGATGCTGGCCAGGATAGCGGGCTGAGTGCCGACATGCTGCCGCCCTCGATCGGTGTCTCCGGCGACGATGAAAAGCCCAAGCGCAAGCCCCGCGTCCCGCGCAAACCCCGTGCTTTGAACGACGAGCAGGCAACCGCCGCCGAATGATCAAGCTTCAGAGGACTTTGTCCTTGTAATGTAGGACTCGTTGGGCATCATCGGACATGTCCATGGGGAGGGTCCGATGCGTCATCTTTGCGTTGCGATATTGCTGGCCGCGGTAAATGTCCCGCTATGGGGACAAACCGTTTCGGACACGCCCCCACCCGCCGACCGGCCCACCGCCGGCAGCGCGCAGGGCGATGTCGCTCTGACCATCTACCAGAACGGTCAGTCGCTAATTCAGGACCAGCGGCAGCTCAGGCTTCCCGCCGGACGCAGCCGCCAGGAATTTCCCGATGTCTCCGCGCAGATCAGGCCCGAGACGGTGGTGCTGTCCGGCCCGGGCATCGGCATCGTCGAACAGAATTTCGATTACGACCTGCTCACGCCCGGCGCATTGATACAAAAGGCGGTGGGCGAAACGGTGACGCTGCTGCGCACCAATCCCGCGACCGGCGCTCAGACCCGCGAGCGCGCCAAGGTGCTGGCGGCCAATGGCGGGGTGGTGATCGAGGTCGACGGCCATATCGAGGTGCTGCGCGACGATGGCCTGCCGGTGCGCGTGATCTTCGATCAGGTGCCGCCCGGCCTGCGCGCGCGGCCGACGCTTTCGGTCACGCTCGAATCGGCGAGCGGCGGCATGGTGCCGACCAACCTCAGCTATCTCACGCCGGGCATCGGCTGGAGCGCGGATTATGTCGCGCTGTTCGACCAGGCGGCGGGCACGATCGATGTCGAGGGCTGGGTCACGCTTACGAACAATTCGGGCACGAGTTACCGCAATGCCGAGCTGCTCCTGGTCGCGGGCGATCCTGCGGGAGGCGCGCAGCCCCAATATCGGCGGGGGCGGATTTATCCTCCGCAGCCTTCGTCCGGCGGCATCGTGCGGGCGGGCACCGAAACCGGCACGCGCGAGCGGCTCGGCGACTATATCCTTTATCCACTCGAACGTCGCACCGATGTACTCGATGCGCAGCAGAAGCAGGTCAGTTTCCTCGACGTGCAGGGCAGTCCGGCGCGCGCTAGCTACGATTTCCACGTGAGCGGCTTCGACACGCAGGACCCGGCGAGCGCGTCGAGCGTGCTGAAATTCTCCACCTCGGCCCAAAGCGGGCTCGGCGACCAGTTGCCCGAGGGTACGGTGCGCGTCTATATGAAGGACGCCAGCGGCAGCCCGCAGTTCATCGGCGAAAGCGAGATCGATGCCACGCCGATGGGATCGGACCTTTCGATCGTGACCGGCGATGCGTTCGACGTGAACGTGCGGACGGTGGTCGAAGCGCGCGACCAGCGGGGAGATAATCATTGGCGCACGACCATGCGCTACGAACTGACCAACGCTTCGGCGCGCGCTATCACGGTCGAACTGACGCAGGACGGGCTTTATGGCGAGGCACGCGTGATCGAGGAAAGTCTCGAGAGCGATCGGGTCTCGGCGGACAGCGTGCGCTGGCAGGTGCCGGTGCCGGCCAATGGTTCGACCACGGTCTCCGCGACATTCGACACGCGGTACTGAGCGTCGGCCGATGCGGCTGCCGCTGTTCCTGATCGTTCTGATCCTGCTTCCGGCGCATGCCTTTGCGCAGCAGTTGGTGGTGTCGGAGGCGCCCGATTCGGTGTCGATCGCGATCTACCGCGCGCCGGGCCGCGGTGCGGATCAGCCGATCGACCGCAATTACCCGCGCGGTTATGCGCTGATCACCGAAACGCGCACGATCGATCTGCCGCAGGGCGAATCGAAGCTGCGGTTCGAAGGCGTGTCCGAGGGCATGTATCCCGAAAGCGCGATCATCTCCGGCCTGCCGCAGGGCGTGATCGAGAAGAACCGCGATGCGCGATTGCTGTCGCCCGCCGGGTTGGTCGACGCCTATTTGCGGCGCAGCGTCACCTTGCAGCGGACCAATCCGGCGACCGGCGTGGTGCGCACGCAAGCGGCGATCCTGCGCACCGGATCGCAGGGCGGGATCGTGATCGAGACCGATGAGGGTTTCGAGGCGCTGCGCTGCACCGGACTGCCCGAACGGCTGCTGTTCGACGAGGTGCCCAAGGATCTTTCGCCGCGCCCGACGCTGTCGGTGCTGACGCAAAGCGATCGGCCGGTGCGCGCGACGCTGCAACTCACCTATCTGGCCGAGGGGTTCGACTGGGAGGCCAGTTATATTGTCGAGGTCAAGGCTGCAGGCGCAGCAACTGAAGATGCGGCGGCCGATCCCGATGCGGCGCGAAAGCTCAGCCTGTTCGCCTGGCTCACCGTGGCCAATGGCGGCGACCAAAGGTTTCCCGATGCGCAGCTTCTTACCGTCGCGGGCGAGCCGAACAAGGAAGGCCAGGCGGTGCAGCCGCAAAGCCCGCCGGTCTATCTGCGTCTGCAATGCTGGCCGGACGACACGACCAGCGACATTCCACTGCGGCGGCAGGCTAATTTCAATGCGGTGCCTCCGCCCCCACCGCCCCCTCCGGCCCCGATGGCGATGATGGCCGGCGAATCGATCACCGTCACCGGGTCTCGCATGAAAGCCGATTCGGCGATTCCGGTAGCCGCGATCCGGGCTGAGCAGGAGGATTTGGGTGATCTCAAACTGTATCGCGTGCCCGAACCGATCACCGTCGCGGCCAAGGCGCAGAAGCAGGTGGCGATGATCGTGCAGCCGAAAGTCTCGTACGCATCGCTTTTTCGCGGGCGATTCGATACGAACGATCTGTGCTGCGGTGATGGCATGCCGCGCCCGCTCGATCTCGTGTTTCGCATGCAGAACGAGACGGCAGAAGGTCTCGGCCTGCCGCTGCCGCAGGGGCGGGTCGCGGTTTACGAGCCGAGCGAATATGGTCCGCTGCTGGTCGGGCAGACACGGCTCGGCGACAAGGCGGTGGGTCAGGAAATCGAGCTGGAACTTGGCACGCGGGCCGATGTGCAATGGGCGATCAGCGCGCCCGATGAGAAACATCCGCGTCGTTTCGATCTGCTGCTGATCAACGCCGTAGCGCGCGCGGTCGATGTCGAGATCGAGGTGCCGTTCGAACTGCGGCGGGGCAGGGGATTCGACAAGATCGACGGGGTGCCGACCTGGAAAGGGACCATCCCTGCCAATGGTGAGCGGCGGCTGTCGTTCGAGATTCGCAAGCCGCGCGAATAGATGCCCGGGGCTGTTGCCGCGTCAGTCGCCGATATCGACTTCGCCTTCCAGCGGGTCCTCGATGGTCGCGTCATGGCCGCTGCCGCTGGACAGGAACACCAGCCCCATCAGTCCGGCGGACGACAGCATCGCCGCGGTGATACCGAGCCCGGTTGCGATGTAGAGATGGATCGAGACCCAGCCATTGCTGATATATAAAACCGTCAGCGCGCCGAGCACACAGACCGCCGTCGCCAGCGTCATCCAGCGCATCAGCCGCCAGTATCGCCCCCAGGCGAAGGCGGCATAATCGGGATCGTCTAGCTGCGATGGTCTGGGCATAAGGCGGAAGCGATCTCCATGGCCGGCAAGCGTTCCTCATAGACGCTGCGCGCAATGGATACCAAATAATCGCTTAAGCGCTTTGCAACCCGTCCGCGCTTGCTGCATCCTTGTACGCAGGAAGAGAGGAACGAGCCATGACCATTGCGAAACTGCTCGAAGGGCGCGAAGCAAGCGAGATCATCAGTCTGGAACCCGGCACGGACGTGCGCACCGCGATCGCCAAATTGACCGAGCACCGGATCGGCGCGATGCCGGTGATCGAGGATGGCGAGGTGGTCGGGGTGTTTTCCGAACGCGACGTGATCAAATGCCTGCAGACCCTCGGCGAGGGCGCGCTGAATAACAAAGTGGGCGAGGCGATGACTTCGCCGGCCGTGACGGTGACGCCGGATACGCCGGCGCTGAATGCCCTGTCGCAGATGACCAAGCGGCGCTTCCGCCATCTTCCCGTGCTCGACGGCGAGCGACTGGTCGGCTTCGTGTCGATCGGCGATCTCGTGAAATATCGCATCGACCGGATCGAGGCCGAAGCCAGTGCGATGCGCGACTATATCCAAGCGGTGTGACTGGCCTTTCGTTGATTCGGTGCGAATCGCAAAGTTTCGGCAAGCTTTGCGCGCTAGAAACGGCTGATGAAGACCGCCGCTGCTATCGATGATCCGCCGATTCGCACCGCGCCGATCGTCATCACCGTGCTGGCGCATCAGGAGGAGCGGCGAATTGCGCTGTGCCTCGAAAGTCTGCCGCTGGCTGATCCCGGTGTAGCGGTGCATCTGGTGGTCAACGGATCGCGCGACCGTACCGCTGAACTCGGCCGCGGCGTCGCCAGACTGTTTCCGCGGCTTCAGGTTCACGAGCTTCAGCCAGGCGGCAAATCGCGCAGCTGGAACCGATTCAACTTCGATATGCTGCCGGAATTCGGACGAACCCATGTCTTTGTCGATGGCGATGCGGTGGTCGCGCCGGGTTCGATCGCGGCGCTCGATGGCGCGCTGGCGAAGAATCCCCTTGCCAACGCCGCTTCGGGCTTTCCGCTGAACGGGCGCGGCGCGGCGCATTATACCGAGTCGATCCGGCGTGAGCGCGGACTGTTCGGCGATCTCTACGCACTTCGCGGCAGCTTCCTTGCACGGATGAAGGTCGAGATGATTCGCCTCCCGGTCGATTTGATCGGCGACGACGGGCTGGTTGGCGCGCTCGCCAAGACCGACCTCGAGAACGAAGATCATTGGGACGATCAGCGCGTGATGCCGGTGCGGGGCGCAGGCTTCTACTGCGAGCCGGTGAGTCTGTGGCAACCCGGCGGCTTCGTCATGCAGTATAGGCGGATGATCAATTATTCGGTGCGCCACCTGCAAAATCGCCTGGTCAGCCAAATCATGCGCGGGGAAGGGCCAACCGGTTTGCCCGAGCGGATGAGTTCGCTTTATACGGCAAATCGCAAATCGCTGACCCCGCGCACCACCTTGCCCGAAGCCTGGTTCGACCGGCTCGCGCTCCGGCGGATGATGCGCGCAGCCTGACCTCTATTTCGCGAGGAGCGGGCTATTCCGAGAGAATCGGTTCAGTCAACGGCGGCTTGCGCTTGATCACCAGGCGTATCAGCTCGTCCCAGGTGTCGCGCGCCGCTAGGAACAGCAGCGCGATATAAGCGAGACCTCCCGTGATGGTGAGAATCGCCAGCTGGGCGGGCGCGGGCATCGGCGGGAGGATTCGGTCCAATCCCCACACGATCAGCCCCATCGCCGCCGCGGTCGACAATCCCGGCCAGGTCGCGCGCCACAACAAGGCGCCACCGACGCCGATATGTTTGCACGTGCGGATCACGGTGAAGGCGAGCAGCGGCGGATAGGCCGCGACCCAGCCCCATGCGAGGCCGTCAGCGCCGAATCGCACGCCGATTAGAAA